>CAVOWE010000019.1:0-149470 GCA_963700035.1 uncultured Thermoleophilia bacterium
ATCGCTTCGCAGCCGGACGAGGCGCCCGCAGGCGGCGCCGAGGGCGACGCCGCAGACAGCGGCGCGGGCGCCGAGGGAGGCGAGGCCTGATGGCGGCGGTGTCGCTCGATCACGGCCTCATCCTCGCCGCCATCCTCTTCGTCATCGGCTTCGTCGGCCTGCTCACGCGGCGCAACCTGATCGTGGCGCTCGCCTGCATCGAGATCATGCTCAACGCCGCCGGCCTCGCCTTCGTCGTGGCCGGAGCGCGCTGGGGGCAGCCCGGACGGCCAGGTCATGTTCCTCTTCGTCCTGGCCATGGCGGCGGCCGAAGTCGCGGTCGGCCTGGCGCTCGCCATCCGCTTCCGCCAGAGCCTCGGGCGGCTGGACCTGGACGACGCCGACGAGATGAAGGGGTAGGGGATGCTGCAGCTTCTCTGGATCGTCCCCGCCCTGCCCGCCGCCGGCTTCGTCGTGCTCGCCCTGCTGAACCGGCGCCTCAGCCGCCGCGCCGCGGCGCTGATCGGCGCCGGCTCCGTCGGCCTGTCCGCCGTGGTGGCGATCCTCATCGCGGCCTCGTTCATCACCTCGCCGCCCCCGGGAGACGCCTACCGCCAGGTGCTCTGGACGTGGTTCGACACCGGCGGGCTGGCGCCGCAGATCGCCTTCTACCTCGACGCCATGAGCGTGATCTTCGTGGTCATCATCACGTTCGTCGGCTTCCTCATCCACCTGTACTCCACCGAGTTCATGGAGCGCGACGAGGGCTTCACGCGCTTCTTCATGTACATGAACCTGTTCGTCGCCTCGATGCTGGTCCTGGTGCTCGCCGACAACCTGCTGCTGCTCTACCTCGGCTGGGAGGGCGTCGGTCTGTGCAGCTACCTGCTCATCTCCTTCTGGCAGCGCGACCTGCAGAACGTCTACGCGGGGCGCAAGGCCTTCATCGTCACGCGCGTCGGGGACACGGCCCTGATCGTCGGGCTCTTCCTGCTGTTCACGCAGCTGCACACCCTCGAGATCCAGCCGCTGATGGCCGGCGCCGCCAAGGAATGGGCGGCCGGCTCCGGCGTCGCCGTGGCCGCGGCCGCCCTGCTGCTCGGCGGCGCCGTCGGCAAGTCGGCGCAGCTCCCGCTGCAGACCTGGCTCCCCGACGCCATGGCCGGCCCCACCCCGGTCAGCGCGCTCATCCACGCCGCCACCATGGTCACCGCCGGCGTGTACCTCATCGCGCGCACCAACGTGCTGTTCACGCTCGCCCCGGACGTGCGCCTGGCGGTCGCCATCATCGGCACGGTGACCCTTCTGTACGCCTGCTTCAGCGCCCTGGCGCAGCACGACATCAAGCGCGTCCTCGCCTACTCCACGATGAGCCAGATCGGCTACATGTTCCTGGCGCTCGGGGTCGCCGGCTGGAGCGCCGCGATCTTCCACTTCATGACGCACGCCTTCTTCAAGGCGCTGCTCTTCCTCGCCGCGGGCGTCGTCATCGAGGCGCTCGGCGGCGAGCACGACATCTTCAAGATGGGCGGCCTGCGGCGCAAGCTCCCCACGACCTTCTGGGCGTTCATCATCGGCGCCGCCTCGCTCTCCGCCATACCACTGGTCACGGACGGCTTCTACAGCAAGGATCTGATCATCGAGACCAGTCTCGGCGCGGTCGACGGCAACGCCTGGCTCTGGCTCGGTGCGCTGGCGGGCTCGCTGCTCACCTCGATCTACGCGTTCCGCCTGGTCTTCGTCGTCTTCTTCGGCGAGCAGCAGACCACGGTGACGCTCCTCCCACGCTGGCGCATGAAGCTGCCGCTCGTCGTGCTGTCCGTGCTCTCCGTGGTCGGCGGGTTCGTCTGGCTGCCTCACTGGATGGGCGGCTTCCACCCGCTCGAGGACTTCCTCGACACGGCGCTGCCGGCGACGCAGACGGTCGCGGACAGCTTCGCCTACACCGGCGTGTCCGCGCTCCTCACGTCCCTGATCGCCGTCGTCGGCGTCGCGCTGGCCACCGTGTGGCTCTTCGAGAGCCGGGCCGCGCTCGAGCGCTTCGCCGCGCGGCCCACGCCCCACGCCATGCAGGAGTTCTGGCTCCAGGGCTGGGGCTTCGACTGGCTCTACGAGCACGTCTTCGTGCTGCCCGTGAAGTGGTTCGCCCGAGTGGCGCGCAACGACCTGGTGGAGCCCGCAGTCGAGGGGATCGCCTGGCTCAACGTCCAGGCTTGGCGGGCGCTCAGCGCCTCACAGAACGGCCAGCTGCGCGTCTACATCGGCGTGGCCGGCGTCGGCCTCGCGGTGATCGTCGCCTTCGTGGTGCTGAGGTGAGGCCGGGATGATCCTCCTCTGGTACATCCTCATCCCGGCCGTCGCGGCGCCGCTCGCGTGGCTCGTCTCGCGGGCGCGGCCGCAGCTGTCACGCTGGGTCGCCGTCGCCGGAACCGCCCTGCCCCTGGCTCTGGTGACCTGGCAGTGGGTCGCGCAGGCCGGGGCGCTGCGGGCCGCGTTCGCGGCCCAGGGCCCCGGCGCCGCCGGCCTCGTGCAAGGAACCTGGCTCGCCGACGTCCACGCGACGTGGATCGCGCCGCTCGGCATCAGCTTCTTCCTCGCCGCGGATGGGCTGACCCTCATCATGCTCGTCCTCACCTTCGCCATGGGCCTGCTCGCGGTGCTCGCCTCGTGGCGCGGCATCCAGGAGCGCGTCGGCTTCTTCCACTTCATGATCCTCTGGACCACCGCGGCGCTGGCCGGCGTGTTCCTCTCGCTCGACCTGTTCCTCTTCTACTTCTTCTTCGAGATGATGCTCATCCCGATGTATTTCGTGATCGCCCTCTGGGGCCACGAGCGGCGCGTGTACGCTGCCATCAAGTTCTTCATCTTCACGCAGGCCAGCGGGCTGCTGATGCTGATCGCCATCCTGGCGCTGTACTTCATCCACGGGCGCGCCACCGGCACGTACACGTTCGACTTCACGCAGCTGCTGGGCACGCAGATGCCGTCCGGCACGGCCTTCCTGCTGATGCTGGGGTTCTTCGCCGCCTTCGCCGTGAAGCTGCCGGCGTTCCCTCTGCACACCTGGCTGCCGGACGCCCACACCGAGGCGCCCACGGCGGGCTCGGTGATCCTCGCCGGCGTGCTCATCAAGATCGGCGCCTACGGGATGATCCGCTTCATGGTGCCGCTGTTCCCGCAGGCCGTGTACGACTTCCGTACCGTCGGCATGGTGCTGGCGGTGATCGGCATCATCTACGGCGCGGTCATGGCCTACGCGCAGAGAGACCTGAAACGCCTCGTGGCGTACACCAGCGTGAGCCACATGGGCTTCGTGCTCCTCGGGATCTTCGCCTGGAACACGCTGGCCCTGCAGGGCGTGGTCCTGCAGATCGTCTGCCACGCCCTCTCCACCGGCGCTCTCTTCATCCTCGTCGGCACACTGCAGGACCGCATCCACACCCGCGACATGACCAAGATGGGCGGCCTCTGGGCCGTCGCTCCGCGGATGGGCGGGACGGCGATGTTCTTCGCCCTCGCCTCGCTCGGGCTGCCGGGTCTGGGCAACTTCGTGGCCGAGTTCCTCATCCTCGTCGGCACCTGGCAGGTGAGCAAGTGGGCGGCGGTGCTCGGCGCCGTCGGGCTCGTGTTCGCCACGGTGTATGCGCTCTGGATGATGCAGCGCGCCTTCCAGGGCGAGGAGACGCACGCTCTGCGCTTCGACGATCTGGTGCCGCGCGAGACGGGCATGTACGCCGCCCTGATCGCCGCCCTCGTCGTGCTCGGCTTCTACCCGCAGCCGCTGATCGCGACCGCCCGCCAGACCGTGACCTCCGTCCAGCAGATCACCGCGGGGAGTCCGCTGACGCCCGCGGCGACCGCCGCGGCGCAGGCCACCGTTCGCGCCGCTGCTGCGCCGGGGACCACCGTGGCCGACGACGCGACGACGGGCGGCGAGCCATGACCACCGGCGATCTCATCACGCTGCTGCCCCTCATCGTGCTCACCGTGTCGCCGGTGGTCGTCATGCTCGCCGCCGCCTTCTGGCGCTCGCACGCCCTCGCGCTCGCGCTGACGCTGGTCGGCCTGGCGGCGACGATGGTCTCTCTCTTCATCGCCGCCACCCAGACCTCCCGGCAGGTCACGCCGCTGCTCTCCTTCGACACCTACGCTCTCTTCTACATCGGCCTCCTCACCGTGGCCACGGCCGCGGTCGCGATCCTCTCGTGGGGCTACCTGCAGCGGCGCCACGTGCACCCCGAGGAGTACTACATGCTCCTGCTGACCGCCACGCTGGGCGGCGCGGTGCTCGTGGCGAGCACCCACTTCGCCTCGTTCTTCCTCGGTCTCGAGATCCTCAGCGTGTCGCTGTACGCGCTCATCGTCTATCCGATCTACCGGGCGCAGTTCGTGGAGGCGGCCGTCAAGTACCTGGTGCTCGCCGGCGCGACCTCGGCCTTCCTCGTGTTCGGCATGGCGCTGGTGTACGCCGAGACGGGGACGATGACCGTGGTCGGCCTCGCGCCGCTCCTCACGGCCGGCCTCGGCGGCCAGCAGGTGGTCGTGGCGCTGGGCGTGACTCTGCTTCTCGTCGGCGTCGGCTTCAAGCTCGCCGTGGTCCCCTTCCACATGTGGACGCCGGACGTCTACCAGGGCGCGCCGGCGCCGGTCACCGCGTATGTCGCGACCGTCTCCAAGGGCGCCATGTTCGCCCTGCTCCTGCGGTACTTCCGGCCCGTGAGCCTGGATACGGGCTCGACGCTGTTCCTGGTGTTCGCCGCCGTCGCCGTCGCCTCGATGGTCGCCGGCAACCTGCTGGCCCTGCGGCAGGACAACGTCAAGCGCATCCTGGCCTACTCGTCGATCGCCAACCTTGGGTACCTTCTGGTGGCGTTCCTCGCCAGCGGGGAGCAGGCCGCGCTCGCCGTGACGTTCTTCCTCGTCGCATACTTCGCCACGACGCTCGTGGCCTTCGGGGTCGTCGCGGCGCTCTCGACGCCGGAGCGCGACGCGGAGCTGATCGACGACTATCGCGGGCTCGCTCGCCGCCGCCGCTGGACGGCGACGGCGTTCACCGTGGCTCTGTTCTCGCTGGCCGGCATGCCGCTGACGATGGGCTTCATCGCCAAGTTCTACCTCGTGACCGCCGGCGCCGGGTCGGCGCTGTGGGCGCTCATCATCGTCCTCGTGCTCACGAGCACCGTGGGCCTCTACTACTACACGCGGATCGTGGTGGCGATGTGGGTGCGGCAGCCGGACGCGAGCGCGGAGCCGTTGGGCGCGGCGGTCGGCGGCGGCTCCGCCGCCGTCCTCGCCGCGCTCACCGCCTTCCTGATCGTCTTCGGCGTCTACCCGGCGCCGCTGATCCAGCTCATCGAGCGCGCCGTCGCTACGCTGCCGTAGACGCCGGCTCCGCCGGGGGTGACGCCGGCGAAGGTATACGACACGGGCCCCTCGGGAATGATGGGCGCACTTCCTGCACGCGACCAAGGAGAGACCATGGCCTCAGCCGAGATCGACAGCGGCATCTGCGGCTTCTGCACGACCGTCCGCACCAAGATGGAAGGCCGCGCCGTGAGGCTCGAGTTCGACACCACCTGCGGCTACGTGGAGAAGCTGGCCGAGCAGCTCACCGAAGTCGACCCCTACCGTGAGATCAGCTATCGCGGCGAGGGTCCAGTGACCCTGCGCCTCGCCGCCGAGCACCTGGTGCACCCGGCCTGCCCCGTACCGTCAGGGATCCTCAAGGCGATCGAGGTGGAGTCCGGCCTCGCCCTGCCCAAAGACGCGAGCATCAAGCCGCGCAAGGAGTAGGCCGGCGACTCAGTCGCTGAGCCGGAAGCGCCACACGGCGATCGCGAAGAGCGCCGCCGACCAGGCCAGCGCGACGCCGAAGGCGGGCAGCACGTCGGCAACGTTCCAGCCACGCACGATGATGCCGCGCAGGCCGTCGAGGATCCAGGACGTAGGCAGCAGGTGGCCGACGAACTGGAAGGCCGGTCCCGTGATCTCGAGCGGGAACCAGGCGCCCGACAGCGCCGCGACGCTCATCGACACGATCACCGTGGTGGCCACCATCGCCTGCTCGCTGGTGAGCACCGCGGCGAGCAGCAGGCCCAGCGTCGAAGCGACCAGTGACAAGGCGATCATCATCAGGAGGAGGGCCGCGGGGTCGCGCAGGTAGTCGACGCCGAACAGCAGCTGCCCGGCGCCGATGAGGATGATCTGCTGGACGAACGTCAGCACGAACATCCCCACGGCCTTGCCGGCGATGAGCTCCCAGCGACGCACGCGCGTGGTCATGAGGCGCAGCAGCGTGAAGTTGCGCCGCTCCTGGATGAGCGCGATGCCGGCGGTGAGCAGGCTGAACAGGATGAAGTTGACGAGCATCCCGGGCGAGCTCAGCACGAAGCCGGTGGGGATCTGGCCGGCGGCGGTGCCGGCCTCGATCACCTTGACGGTGGCCACCGGCTGGGCCAATGACTGCGCCGCCAGAGGGCGGGCCATGAGGAGGGCCGCGTCCTTGAGGGCCTGTTCGGGCGTCCCAGGATCGCTGCCGGACGGCGTGCCGGCGACGGCCACGGCCGCCTGAGCGGCACGCTCGCCGGCCGCCAGCTCGCCGGCGAGCGCCGTCACCTCGGTCTGCACCGTCTGAGCGCCGGAAGAGCCGGCGACGCTCACGAGAGTGAGCTCGGCCGGCCGGCCGGCCGCCAGGGCGGCCGAGAAGCCGGCCGGGATCTCGAGCGCCGCGGCCACCTTGTTGTCGTCCACGGCCTTCTCGGCATCTTCGCGGCTCATGGCCTCGGTCTTGACGACGCCGGACTTGGCCAGCGCGCTCACCAGCTGCGTCGCCGGCGCGCCGGGATCGGCGCTGTGGATCGCCAGCGGCAGGCGGTCGCTGCCGCCGCCGAACATGAGCCCGAAGAACGCCGTGAAGGCCAGCGGCATGATGACCGTGAAGAGCAGCGCGAGCCGGTCGCGACGCGTCTCCAGGAAGTCCTTCGAGGCGAGTGTCCAGATGCGCTTCACGAGGGCCTCACGCGTAGCGCTTCCGGAAGCGCAGGGCGGCGACCGCGAAGAACGCGACCGCGAACAGCAGAGGGACGAGCAGGTTGAGCGCGATGTCGGCGAGCCCGCCGCCGCGCATCACGGCGTCCCACCCCTGCAGCAGCCAGCCGTTGGGGGTGAGCTTCTGGATCTGGGCGTAGGTGCCGCCGGCGGCCGCGGTGCCGGTGAAGTTGCCGCCGAGCAGGGCCAGCACCAGGTACACGCCGGCGCCGATGGCCCCGGCCTGCGCCGGCGTGCGGACCGCGGAGATGACGAGCAGTGCCAGGCCGGAGGCGACCGCCGCGGCGACGAGCGTGAGCGCCGCGACGGCATCGAGCCGGCCCCAGTCGATGCCGAAGATGAAGCGGCCGGCGACCAGCAGGATCACGGCCTGCACGGTCACGGTCACGAAGACGCTGCTGTACTTCCCGCCGAGGATCGTGTGCCGCGGCGTCGGCGTGGTGAACAGCCGCGGCAGCGTACCGGCGCGGTCCTCGTCGAGGATCGTGCGGGCCACGTTGTTGGCGCCGAAGAACATGAAGAAGACCATCATGCCGGCGAGGATGGTGCCCGTGACGCCGACGTCCTTGGTGCTCTCGCCGCCGGGCAGCCGCGGCGCGCGTTGCGCGACGCTGACCCCGGCAGCCGCACCGCCGTCGCTGAAGTACTTCTGGGCGGCCTGTTGCGCGAGCTCAGCGGCGCGCTCGCCGTCGCCGTTGGCGGTGGCCAGCCCGTTGGCGGCGACCGCCGCCGCGCGGGCGCCGTTGAAGCCCAGCAGCGCCTGGCCGACGATGCTCTCGGTGATGGCGCCGCCGATCTCCTGGGTGGGGTTCTCGTACACCTCGACGGCGGTCTTCGGCGCCGTCGGGCTGGTTGCGAAGAGAGCGCCGCTGAAGTCGGCGGGGATGACGACGGCCGCAGCCGCCTTGCCGTCGTCGACGCTCTTGCGCGCCGCCGCAGCCGACGGCTTCTCGCTCACCGCGACGACGTCGCTCAGATCCGGGCTCTTCAGGACACCGACCACGACGGCGCCGGCGTTCTCTGCGGCCCCGGCGCCGGACGCGCCCGTGTCGGCGTTGGCCACGGCGACCTTGGTCGCCGAGATCGAGAAGCTCTGGCCGCCGCCGAAGGCGAAGCCGAGCAGGGCGGCCAGGGCCAGCGGCGCCAGCAGCATCATGGCCAGCGCCGGCACGTTGCGCATCGTGCTGCGCAGGTCCTTCCAGGCGATGGCGAGGATGCGGCTCACGGCCGGTCGGTCACTCCCTCAGAGCCCTGCCGGTGAGGTGCAGGAACACCATCTCGAGGTTGGGCTCCGTGACGTTCACCTCGGTGATGCGCGAGCCCGCCGCGGCGGCCGTCTCGAAGAGCCGCGGCAGGACCTCGTTGGCGTCCTGCACGAGCAGCACGGCGCGGTCCTCGTCGATCGTCGCCGTGCTCACGCCCGGCACCTCCGCCCAGCGCTCCACCATCCCCTCCAGGTAGTGATCGACGCTGAGGTCCACGTGAGCTTCCTCGCCGACGATCTTCACGAGCTCGGCGTTGGTACCGATGGCGATCATCTTGCCGTGGTCGACGATGCCGATGCGGTCGCTGAGCTCCTGCGCCTCGGCCATGTAATGCGTGGTGTAGAGGATCGTCATTCCCTGATCGCGGAGCGCGAGGATGCCGTCGAGGATCGAGCGCCGGCTCTGCGGGTCGATGCCCACCGTGGGCTCGTCCAGATACAGCACGCGGGGCTTGTGCAGCAGGGCGACGCCGATGTTGACGCGCCGCTTCATGCCGCCGCTGAACTTCTCCACGCGGTCCTTCTGGCGGTCGACGAGCGTGATCAGCTCGAGCACCTCGTCCACGCGCGAGTGCAGTTCCGCCCCCGCAAGACCGTACATCTTGCCCCAGAAGAGCAGGTTCTCGCGGGCGCTCATGTCGGGGTAGAGAGCGATGTCCTGCGGGACGACGCCGATGGCCTCCTTGACCGCCTGCGCGTCGGAGACGACGGAGTGGCCATCCACGAAGGCGTCGCCGCCGCTGGGGTGCAGCAGGCAGGAGAGCATGGAGATGGTGGTGCTCTTGCCGGCGCCGTTGGGGCCGAGAAGGCTGAAGATCTCGCCCTGGTCGATGTGCGAAACTGACGCCGTCGACGGCCAGCACGCCCTTGGGCGGATCGTACTGCTTGCGCAGCTCCTGGACCTCGACGATGCTCACTGCCCGTCCTCCCCCTGCGCCGGCGCCGACCCCTTCTTATACACCCCGGGGCGTGAGATGGTCACCCTCTTCCGAGTGCGAAGTCGAGCGCCTCGATGCGGGAGGTGCGAGATCGTCGCCCACGGCGAACAGCGGCATGCGCGACGCCGCTGCTCTGGAGGAGCGTGCGCTCAGCTCTGCGAGGGCAGCGGCCCGAGCGGCCGCATGACGCACACGGGCGTCTGCTCCGTCCCCTGGCCCAGGGGATTGTCGCGCATGAGGACGCCGACCAGATCGCGGTCCGTGCCCGGGGACGCTCCGAGGACAGTGACCGCCAGGTCGCTGGCGTCGATGACCGCCACGTGTACCGCGCCGCCGACCGCCTCGCTGAGGGCGGCGCTGAGACCTGCCGCCACCCCGTCGGGGTCGGCGGGGCCGAGGCTTGCGGAGGTGTTGTGCGGCGGGAGCCGGTTGTAGGCCGGGCCGTCGATCGCCTCCACCTCGCGGCCGGCGACCAGGTAGAAGATGCCCTTCTGACGGACCAGGCGCCCGGCCGCGCCCGCGATCGCCGCGGCGACGATGCGCGGGGCCCCGACCTGGTCGATGGCGAGCTGCATCGTCTGGGGCGTGCCCAGGCCGATGCCGTGCGGGGTCTTGGTCACCGCGTTGCCGAGCTTGGTGGCGAGCCAGGTGGGGTGGATCTCGTCGATCGGGAAGCTGCGACCCTGGGCGGCGGAGACGGCGTTCTCGGCCATGGCGACGATGTCGCCGGGCTTGACGTGGGCGGCCACGTAGCGCCGGCACACCTCGGCCAGGTCGTCGCCGCTCGCGACCAGGTCGGTCTTGATGGGCAGGCGCGCGAAGACGTACCCGCGCGTAGCCGCGAACAGGTGCTTGCTGGGGTGAGGCGTGTACGCCTCGAGCAGGCGCTGCGTCTCGGCGGCGGCGGCCACGGCGCTCCCGCCGCCGGCGGCGGCCAGCAGCGCCGGCACTTGCGGGTCGGCGGCTGCGGCCACTGTGCCGCGGCGTTTGGGCCCGATCGCGGCCGGCGCCGTGAGGGCCGCCTCGACGTCGGCGTCCTCGAGCACCACGCTGCGGTCGCAGAACTCGCGCAGCCAGAGCTCGACGTTGGCGGTGCGCCAGAAGAACGGCGACTCCTCGACCTTGCCGCGGCAGCAGTCGCGGAACGCGCTGACGACCGCGGCGCCGTCCCAATACGGCCGGGACTGAAAGGTCGGCGACTGGTACAGGCTCGTGAAGGCCGCCCGGCGCGCCTTGATCCAGCGCATCTCCGGGGTCGTGAACCCGACCTTCCAGCGCCGCAAGCGGATCTTGTCCGGCAGCTGCTCCTTGAGGCCCGCGCGCAGGATCCAGCGGCTCCACCCGTCGCGGATGATGGCGTCGTCGGGCAGGGTCAGAAGGTAGTCGACGAACTCCTGGTCCAGATACGGCAGCCGCGACTCGACGCTGAACGCCATGGCGTTGCGGTCCTCGTAGCGAAGCAGGCACGGGAGGCAGAACGTCAGAAGGTCCTGCAGCAGGCGCTCCTTGAGCCGCGTCCGCGAGACCCCGCTCGTGGGGTCGGTGACGCGGCTCAGGAAGCCGGGCTTGAGCAGCTGCCGCGTGGTGAGGCGCTTGCTCCGCTGCGAGAGCCGGCGGCGGACGAGCGGCCACAGCACGTCCCGCGACTTCATCGTCTCTTCGCGCAGCTCGGCGTAGCGGCCCTCGTTGCGGAGCTGGCGCAGGTAGACGAGCTGGTACGGCACGTAGCCGGCCAGCAGCTCGTCGCCGCCCTGGCCGTCGAGCAGCACCGTCACCTGCTCGCGGGCGGAGCGCATGACGCACCACTGCGCGTAGGGTCCCGTGCTGACGAAGGGCTCTTCCTGGTGCCAGATGAACTCGCGCAGCTCGTCGATGAACTCCGACGACGTGGGGTTGGTGTAGGTCGTGTCGGCGCCGGTGCTTTCGACGGCGACCTCGATGTAGTCGCGCTCGTCGATGGGATCGCCGTCGAACACGGCGCTGAACGTCTTGAGCTGGCCGCGCAGCGAGGCCGCATCCGGCGCTTCCTCCTTCAGCAGCTCGCTCATGAAGGCGACGATCGACGTCGAGTCGAGGCCGCCCGAAAGACACGAGCCGACGGGGACTTCCGCAACGAGCCGCCGTTCGACGCTGGTGCGGAAGAGGCGCCGGAAGGCGGCGGGGTCAGGGCGCCCGTCGGTGCGCAGTTCGGGCGTCCAGTAGGGCGTACTCGCGAGCGGTTCAGTCAGCAGGCCGGTACCGGAGGCGACCGGCGCGCTCGCCGCCTGCTGCGGCGGGCCGAGCGGGATCTCCATCCAGGTGGCCGCCGGCACGTGGTAGATGCCGGCGAACATCGTCTCGTCACGGTGATCGTGCAGTCCGTGCTGAAGGAACTCGTACACCATCTGGTCGTCCGGCGTCGCCTCGAGGTCGCGGTCCTGCAGCAGCGCCTTGATCTCGCTGGCGAAGAGCAAGCGGCCGGTCTGCGGCGAGCGCGCGTAGAACAGCGGCTTGATGCCGAAATGATCGCGGTTGAAGACGAGCTTGCCGTCGCCCTCGCGCAGGTCGGCGATGGCGAACGCCCACATGCCGTTGAAGCGTGCCGCGCAGCCCGGGCCCCACTCCTCATAGGCGTGGACGATGACCTCGCTGTCGCTGCTGGTGCGGAAGACGTGCCCGGCGGCCTCGAGCTCGGCGCGAAGCTCGCGATAGTTGTAGACCTCACCGTTGTAGACGAGCCAGATGGTCTCGTCCTCATTGGCGATGGGCTGGTGACCGCCTTCGCGGTCGATGATGCTCAGGCGCCGGTGGCCGAGGCTGACGGCGGGCCGCTCGAACGAGCCGGCGTCGTCGGGGCCGCGATGCACGAGGGAGGCGGCCATGCGCCCGAGGAGCTGGCGGTCTGGTGAACCGGCGAAACCGAAGATGCCACACATGCGCTGGGGTTCTCCTGAGGAGGGTGATCGGCTGGCGCGGAGCCGCCTGCGGCCGCCGCGCTCTTCAAGCCTACCACAGGCCCCGAGGACTGACCGACCCGCGGGAAGACGCGCGGGGCAGCTCGCGCGAAGCCCGCCGCAGGCGGCGCTGCGCCGGCTTCAGCGCGCGATGAGCCCGCGGTTCTTGGGGTGCGCCATGCAGTAGTCATCCTTGCGCACCAGCGGGAACGCGCCCACTACGGGGTAGGTGCCGTACAGCAGATCGCGGCTCGACCCGCGGAAGTACTTCTCGGCCTGCAGGACGACCGGCGGCGCCGACCGGCAGGTCCCTGCTCCACCCTCACCCGGCAGCTCGTCAAACGCCGGGCACGTGCCGCAGCGATGCACGCCGTCCTTGTCCATCTTGCCTCCTCGACGGTCAGGCCGGTGCGCGTGCGGCGCATGACGCCGCGCACCGGTGCTGGCACACTACTTCCCCCGGCGCCCGCCGGCTCCTGCATCCGCCACCCGTCGGGCCACACCATTGCCGCTCTGCGACCTCGCCCGATACACTCGCCACTCACCCTGTGGAGCTCGGCGCCTGGAGGTGGCTGCATGGCCCGCGACGATGACGCGCTGCGCGCCGTCCGCCAGATCGACTACGAGTGGATCGAGCTGCGGGACGGCGCGCGGCTCGCCGCCCGCATCTGGCTGCCCGACGACGCGGCCGCCGACCCGGTGCCGGGTATCCTCGAGGCGGTCCCGTACCGGCTCAGCGACGGGATGGCGACGCGTGACGTGCTCATCCACCCCTGGTGGGCGGCGCGCGGCTACGCGTGCGTGCGCGTCGACCTGCGCGGGAGTGGCGAGTCGGACGGCGTCCTTGAGGACGAGTACGCGCCGCAAGAGCAGGAGGACCTGCTCGAGGTCATCGCCTGGATCGCCCGGCAGCCGTGGTGCAGCGGCGCCGTCGGCATGACGGGCATCTCGTGGGGCGGCTTCAACAGCCTCCAGCTGGCGGCACGCCGCCCGCCGGCCCTCAAGGCGATCATCACGCTCATGAGCACCGACGACCGTTACGCCGACGACGTGCACTACAAGGGCGGCTGCCTGATGGGCACCGACCTGCTGCACTGGAGCTCGTGCATGCTCCACTGGCAGTGCCAGCCGCCGCACGGGGTCGCCGTGGGCGCAGGCTGGCGCGACCTCTGGCGGCTGCGGCTGGAGAGCAACCAGCCCTGGGTCCACACCTGGCTGGCGCACCAGCGCCGCGACGACTACTGGAAGCACGGCTCCGTGTGCGAGGACTACGCCGCCATCGAGGTGCCGGTCTACGCGGTCGGGGGCTGGGCCGACGGCTACACCAACGCGGTGCCGCGGCTCCTGGAGGGACTGAGCGGACCGCGCAAGGGCCTCATCGGCCCGTGGGGACACGGATTCCCGCACCACGCGGCGCCGGGGCCGGCCATCGGCTTCCTGCAGGAGGCCCTGCGCTGGTGGGACCACTGGCTCAAGGGCCGCGACACCGGCGTCATGGACGAGCCCATGTTGCGCGTCTGGATGCAGGAGTCCACGGCGCCCAGCGGGCGGGTCGCCGACAGGCCGGGGCGCTGGGTCGGCGAAGACCGCTGGCCGTCGCCGCGACTGGCGCCGCGCTCCTGGCGCATGGATGCGGACGGCGTGCTGCGCGACGCCGCAGGCGCTTCGCGCGTGGATCCCGAGGCGGCCGCCGCCCACGGGGCGGACGGCGGCGGCCGCCTGCGCATCCGCGGCTCGCAGCTGTGCGGCGTCGACGCCGGCGCCTGGTGCGCCGAGGGCCAGCCCAGCGACATGGCCCCCGACCAGAGGGCGGCCGAGGGCCAGTCGCTGTGTTTCACCTCGGCGCCTCTCGCCGATCGCTCGAGATCCTCGGCCACCCCGTGGTCACGCTGGAGCTCGCCGCGGACCGGCCCCTGGCCCTGGTCGCCGCGCGCCTCGACGACGTCTCGCCCGACGGCGTCTCCCAGCTGGTCGCCCAGCAGGTCTTCAACCTGACGCACCGCGACGGCCACGAGCGTCCGGAGACCCTCGAGCCCGGCCGCGAGTACACCGTCGCGGTGAGGCTCGACGCCATCGCCCATGCGTTCCCGGCCGGGCATCGCCTGCGCGTCGCGTTGTCCCCGACCTACTGGCCGCTGGCCTGGCCGTCGCCCGAGCCGGTCGAGCTGACGCTGGCCGGCGGCGAGTGCCGGCTCGAGCTGCCGGCCCGGCCGCCGCGGCGCGAAGACGAGACGCTGCCGCCCTTCGAGGCGCCGCTGGTGCCGCCGGGCCTCGGCGCGCGGACGATCGGCGGCGGGCCCGGCGACCGCCGCTACCTGCGCGAACTCGCCGACGATACCGTCTCCTGGACGTATCACTACGTCGACGGCGGCAAGGTCGTCATGCCCAACGGGTGGGAGAGCGAGGAGTGGAACACCGTGACCTACGACGTGCGGGAAGGCGACCCGCTGTCCGCCGCCGTCCACGTGCGCGTGGAGAGCGTCCTTCGCCGGGGGGACCAGGGCCGTTTCCACATCGTCACCCTGGGGCAGATGACCTGCGACGCGACGACGTTCTTCGTCGAAGACGGGGTGCGCGTCACCGAGGGCGAAGACGGGGATGAGCGCGAGGTCTTCGCGAGGACCTGGCGTCACGAGGCGCCGCGAGACTTCGTCTGAAACGCGGCGCCGGCACGGCATCGTGCGCAGGAGCGAGGAGGGACGCATGTACATCGGCGCGCACGTCAAGTCGTCGGGCGGCGTCTGGAACGCCGTCGCCAACGGCGTGCGGATCGGCTGCGAAGCGGTCCAGTTCTTCGCCGGCAGCCCGCGCACCTGGGCGCCGACGCTGTACAAGGACGCCGACGCGGCGAAGTTCCGCGAGGCGCGCGCCGCGTCCCCCATCCGTTTCGTCGTCATCCACACGATCTACCTGATCAACCTGGCGAGCGCCAAGGAGGACTTCTACGAGAAGTCGGTGACGTCGCTGCAGGGCGCCGTGGCCGCGGCGGACCAGCTCGGCGCCGACGCCATCGTCACGCACGTCGGCTCGCACCAGGGCGCGGGCTTCGACGTCGGGCTCGCGCGCGTGCAAGCCGCCCTCCGGCGAGCCCTGGCCGAGAGCGAAGGCTCGCCGGTGCGGATCCTGCTCGAGAACACGGCCGGCGCCGGCGGCACCATGGGCGTCGACTTCGACGAGCTCGGCGCCATGATCCGCGCCGCCGACGAGCACCCGCGACTGGGCCTGTGCCTGGACACCGCGCACGTGTTCGAGGCCGGCTTCGACCTGCGCACGGCCGCAGGCCTGGACGAGGCGCTGGCGCGCCTCGACGCCGCCTGCGGCCTCGAGCGCCTCGTCATGCTCCACCTCAACGACTCCAAGACGCCCTTCGGCTCGAACCGCGACCGCCACGAGAACATCGGCGACGGTGAGATCGGGCGGGAGGGCTTCCGCGCGATCGTCAACCACCCGGCCTTCGCCGCGGTGCCCGGGATCCTCGAGGTGCCCGGCTTCGACGGGGAGGGACCGGACGCGCGCAACGTCGCGATCCTGCACGAGCTGACGGAAGGAACGGCATGAACGAGCGCATCGTCACGGTCGCGTCGACCACCGACATCATCCTCGCCACGATGTGGCGCGAGCTCCTCGCCGCCGAGGGCATCCACGCCGAGCTCGGCGGCACCAACATGGCGACGAGCCTCTACCCCATGACGCCTCAGCTGGGCGCGATCGACGTCTTCGTGAGAGAAGCCGACGCCGCTCGCGCGCGGGAGCTCATCGACGCAGCCGAGGGCGAGGATCCGGACTCCCCGGCAGCCCCGGATCGGTAGACGGCGTCCTGAGAAGACGCGGCGCGGCGCGGGTATACTGCCGGTGTGCCGCACCGCGGCGCCTCCGACCCAGACTGCGAGGTGACGCCATGGAACTCGTGCCCGTGACCACCGTCGGCGACGCAGGTCTGGCCAACCTCGTCAAGGGAGTCCTCGAGCAGGCCGGTATCGAAGCCGTGATCGGCGGCACCGGTACTGAGGACGTGTACCCCACGCCCACCGTGAACCCCTATCACATCCTCGTGCGCGAGGAGGACGAGGATCGCGCCCGCGACGTGCTCGCGCAGTACGACACCATGCCCGACGACGGGGACGACGAGGAGTAGCCGGGCCGGTTCTGCTATCATGTGCCTTCTTGCAGCACTTTTCCGGCCCCGAGGGGCTTCACTCACACGGGAGTGACGATGTTTGGACGCATCTTCGGCCGCGGCAAGGACGAGCCAGACCAGGCAGTCTGCGCCGAGTGCGGTCGCACGCTTCTCGCCGGCGAATGGACCCAGAAGGTGATCGACGCCGACGGCCAGGAGTTGCTCATCTGCTCGCTCTGCGGGCAGACCCACGCCCTGAGCGGGGCGGAGCCCGTGGCCGCAAGCCCCACGCCGGCCAACAACGGGCGCGTTCGCGAGACGCGCGAGGACACGCCGGTCGCGCGGGAGCAGCGTGCCGAGGCGCCCGCTTCCCGCACCGAGAGCGACGCCTTCTGGAGGGCTCTCAAAGACAAGGACGCCGAGATCGAGCGCCTGCAGGCGCAGCTCGCCCATGTCGAGGCGGAGAAGCAGGAGCTCGCCGGCCGGCTGGCGCGCGTGCGTGAGCAGGGCGCCGAGCCGTCGCCCATGCCATCCGCCGCAGGTCCCGCGATCGCCGCGGCGGCCGTCGCTTCAGCGCCCACCGGTGACTCCTCCGAGCCCGGCGAGCGCACCTGGGGCGAGACGCCGGCCGAGTTCGCCGCCGAGCTGGCGGTGCTGCGCGACGAAGCGGCCGCCGCCTTGCCCGCGACTCCGCCGGCCGCCATCTCGCCGGTCGAGGCTCCTCAGCCCGAGGCGCCGGCCGTCGTGTTCGAAGACACGCAGCCGCTCCCGGCGATCACCGAAGAGCAGGTCGCCGAAGTCGCGGTCGCGCAGCCGCCGGCCGCCGGCGTCGAGCCGGCCGACGACCCCGAGACCACTCTCTCCCCGGAGCCGCCGTCGGCGATGGCGGAGGCCGCACCCGCAGAGGCCGCGGTCTCCTCGATCGCCGCGGAGACGGCGGCGCTCGTGGCCCAGACTCCTCTGGAGCCCGAGGACAGCCCCGCCGCCGAGACAGCCACCGCACCGGCCGCTCTTGCAGAGCCGGCCGCGCCCGCGCCGACGGCGGCGGACCTCGAGGCGGAAGCGGCTTCCCTGACCCTTCTGCAGCGTGGCGTGGATCTCCTCAACGTGAGCCGCGTGCCCCGCAAGATCTCCGAGACCAACGAGCAGCTCGGTCTGCCGTCGGTGCACGTCGGCTGCGACGGCGACACCACGGCGGTCACGTTCATGTGGTCGATGGGCTGGTACCGTTTCCACGTGGACTCCGAGAGCGGCGACGTGCGCATGGTCGACCGCGGCTACGATGAGCTCACCGACCTGCGTCCCAATGCCGGCGTGCGCGCCGACGGCACGGTCCAGCTCGCTCCGGCGCAGATCAGCCGCGCCGCCGCGCAGCGGCCGCAGCCCGAATCGCAGGCCGCGCCTCAGCCTGCCGCCGCGGAGGCGGCTCCTGCTGCGGCCGAGCCGGAGCCGCCCAGCGTGGCGGCGCAGAAGCCCCCCGAGATCCTCAGCAAATCGCTGCTCGGACAGCGCAGCGACGACGAGGCCGCCTCCTGGGAGCAGACGCAGGCTCGCGATTTCGACTGGGACCGCTGAGGGACACGGACGTGCGAAGGGCCGGGCGGCGCCTCTCGGCGCCGCCCGGCCCTTCGTCATTTCAAGGCCGCCGTGCGCGGCGGCACGCCGACTCCCGTCAGAAGCTCAGGCCGGACCCGCCGCCGCCCAGCATGCCCCCGAACATCTCGTTCATGAGCTTGTCGAACGGCAACGCCTTGGCCGGCGGAGTGACGCTGACCGGCTGGTCGAAGTCCGCCATCGTCATGCTCATCTTCATGGTGATGCCGTCGATGCCCTCCATGCCCTCCTGGCCCTTGGGGGCAAGACCGGCGGAGAACTCCGCTTTGCGCATCAGCATGTCGTCCACGCCGATCCAGTAGTCTCACGGCGACGTCCGTGAGGCTCTTCTTGAGCGCTTCGACCTGCTTCTTGTTCTGCGCCAGACCCTGCTCGAGCTGCTTGGCCGTGCCCGGATCGCCCAGCTTGTCCAGCAGGCTCGGATCGTTCATCGCCTTGGTGAGGTCTTCCGCGAGCTTGGCCGGGTCGGCCGTGGCCTTGACGTGATACACCTGAGTACCGGCCATGTCCTCGACGCCGACCATCTCGTAGCTCGTGCCCCAGGCGGACGGGTCGAGGCCCAGGCTCTTGAGCTGCTCGGTGGGCGCGGCGCCCGTCTTGGCCTGGTCGCTCAGGCTCTTGGAGTTCTTCTGGTCCACCGCGTACCACTTGTCCTGGTACTCCACCCACGCCTCGTCGCCCTGCGCCATCATCCCGAAGTCCAGGGTCTGCCCGGCGATGCCCACGTTCATCTTCATGTCGGAGGCCATCGGGTCGGTGGAGCTTGCGCCCTCCACGTGCAGTGAGACGCCCTGCGAGAGCATCGCCTGCTGCGTGGGGTCGGTCATCTTGGCCGGATCGCCCTGGACCTCGAGGGCCATGTCGGCGGTGAAGGACGCGCTGTTGAGCTGCGCCATCTTGGCTTCGCTGTCCTTGACGACCTGATCGGCGGACACGCCGGCGGCGACCGTGGCCGCCGGAGCGGTGCTCGACGACGACTTGTCCCCCCCGCAGCCGGCGGCGGCGAGCAGGGCCAGTGCGAGGATCAGCACCAGCCACGTTGACACGGTCCTGCGACGCATACGTTTGCCTCCCTCTGGCGTGGTTGGACCTCGGCGCGCGCCGCGGCGGCGCACCACGGTCTTCTATCGACGTGATCGGGCTCCTCCATGAGGGAGGCTGCCCGAGGCCGTCAGCCGGGCGGCCGTTTGAGAGACACGACCACCGCCCGGAAAGGTTCGTTGCCTTCCGAAACGGTCTCCACACGAGGATGGTCTTTGAGATGCAGATGGATGACCTTGCGCTCCGCCGCCGTCATCGGCTTGAGGACGATCGCGGCGCCTTCCCGCACGACTGACTGCGCCGTGCGCTCGGCCAGCGACGAGAGCGCCGCCTCGCGGCGCTCGCGATAGCCTTCCGCGTCGACGATCACCTGACGCCGCTCGCGGCGGTCGCCGTTGACGACGATGGAGGCGATGTACTGCAGGGCGTCTATCGTGGCTCCGTGCCGCCCTATGAGGAGGCCGAGGTCGTCGCCGCTGATGTCGGCCCTGAGGGCCTCACCGGCCTCGCTGGCGCCGACATGAGCCTGGATGCCCATGAGCCCCACCGTAGTCTGGACGAACTCGCGCAGCACCTCGGCGTCGGGCGGGAGGTCGCCGGCGACGCGTTCGCCGGCCGGCCGCAGGTGCGCCTCGACGCGGGCTTCGCTCTTGCCGCGCCCGAAGAAGCCACCCTTGCTGCCCTCTTCCATGACGACGAAGTCGACGTCGGCTTCGTTGACGTAGGGCACGACCTTGCGAAGCTGGTCCAGCGCCTTGCGCTTGGCCTCCTGGATGGTGGCCGCGCCGGCGATGGTCGCGAACTCCGTGTCGTCGTCTTCGCCGTCGTCGACGGGCAGAAGGTCGTCAGGCTCTGTCATCGCTGCCTCCGCTCCCCGAGGGAGTGACGACGGCCCGGCGGGCGGCTGTGCTCAGCCGCCCGCCGGGCCGCTCTGTTTCTTACCCTGACCCGGCGGCGGCGGGCTCTGCTTGCGCTTGCCCTTGCCGGGCGGGGCCTTGCGGGCGCCCTTCTTGGCCGCCGGCTGGCCGGCGGCCTGCTTGGCGCCCCCCTGCTTCGCCTTCTCGGCCTTCTGCTTGGCGATAAGCTGCTCGCGGGTCTCCATGCGCTCACCCTGCGCCGCCGTGATCGCCTCCATGATACGGCTGCGCTTGACGGGCTTGGCCGCCATCGTCGCCAGATCCTTGGGCTTCATCACCTTGCGGATGAGAAGCTGCTGACCGATGGTCCACACGTTGGTGGTCACCCAGTAGACGAACAGGCCTGCGGGGAAGTTGAACAGGAAGAACACGAACATGATGGGCATCGCCCGCATGAGCATCTTCTGTGACTTGTCGGTCTGCGCGCTGAGCATCAGCTCCGTCGAGATGAGCTGAGAGACCACGTACAGGACGAGCAGGATGTAGTACGGGTCGGGTTCGCCCAGTTGGGGGATCCACAGGAAGCTGGCCTGGTTGAGCGCCTCGACCGAGGCCTGGTATTGGGGCGCGCTGAGAGGCCCCAGCCCCTTGATCGCCGCATACAGGCTGATGAAGACCGGCAGCTGAAGGAGAAGCGGCAGGCAGGAGGCGAACGGGTTGACGCGGTGCTCCTGGTAGAGCTTCATGGTCTCCTGCTGGAGCTTGCCGCGATCGTTCTTGTACTTCTTCTGGAGCTCCTTGAGCTGCGGCTGGATGACCTGCATGGACTGCGCCGAGCTGAACTGCTTCCAGGTGAGCGGGAAGAGGACCAGCCTGACGATGATGGTCAGGCCGATGATGGCGAGGCCCCAGGTCCAGTTCGGGCCCAGCCCCAGTGAAGCCAGGAAGTCGTTGATCGTGACGAGGATCCAGTGCAGCAGCAGGACCAGCTGCTTGAGGATGGGCCAGCTATACACGGGCGCTCACGTTCGTCTCACCGTGGTCGTGCTCGCACCCTTTGTGGCGCGGCGGCACCGGATCGTAGCCGCCGTTGCTGAACGGGTTGCAGCGCAGCAGACGCCACGCGGCCAGACCGAGGCCACGGAGGGCGCCGTGCTCGCGCAGCGCTTCCACGGCGTAGTTGGAGCACGACGGGTAGTACCGGCAGCGCGGCCCGAGGAGCGGCGAGAGCGTGTACTGGTACACCTTGATGAAGGCAATGAGGAGTCTTGTTCACGAGCCTTGGCCCTCGTTGAGGACGCCGGCGCGCACGAGAAGCTCGCGCACGGCCGCGCCGACGACGCCTTTCTCCCCGGCGCTCTCGCGAGCGACGAGCTCGAGCAGGTGCGGGCGCGCGATGACCACGAGATCGTACTCCTCGGCCAGATGCCCCGCGCAGCCATGGACGGCTTCGCGCAGCAGACGCTTGACTCGGTTGCGGACGACGGCTCCGCCCAGCTTCTTCGAGACCGAAAGCCCCAGCCTCGGCCCCTCGGCGCCCGTCTCAGCGGGGCGCTTGAACGAGTAGAGCACGAGGAACCGGGAGGCCGTCGAGCTCCCCTGCCTGTAGATACGCTGGAAGTCGGAAGAACGCGAGAGGCGGGGGCGCTTGGTGGCCATCGGCCGGGCGGCTATGCCGAGAGGCGCTTGCGCCCCTTCTGCCGCCGCTTCTTGATGACCAACCGACCCGCGCGGGTACTCATCCGCTTGCGAAAGCCGTGGGTCTTGCTGCGCTTGCGGGTGTTCGGTTGATAGGTCCTCTTCACGGCGTCCTCGCTCGATTGACGATACTCAGAACGTGCAGTATAGCCGCGCGGCGGAGGCCGGGTCAATTTGACCCGGCCGGCCTCCGCCGCTCGGACCTCGCCGTCGCCGTCTAAGTTTTTCCCTGCATGATGCCGATATGCCGAGGTGACGACAGCCGTCGGAAGAGACAGGGCGATGCTCCTTCAGGGATCGATCCACAGGTTCAACCTGGCGGGCGTCCTGCAGTTCCTCGCGCAGGACGCCGCCACCGGCGTGCTCGAGGTCCGCGATTTCGAGGAGTACGGGTTCATCTATCTCGTCGCCGGCGGCGTAGAAGCGATCTCCCTGCCGATCACCGACGAGAAGCTGGGGACGCGCCTTGTCAGGGCCGGTTGCCTCAGCGAGCAGCAGCTCGCGGAGGCCCTCATCGAGGATTCGGCGCTCTCCCACGATCAGAGGAAGCTCAAGCCGCTCGGCCAGCGCCTCATCGAGAAGGGCTTCACGAGCGAAGCCAGGGTCCGCGAGGTCATGGGACGGCAGACTCTCGACCAGGTGTTCGAGCTGGCCCACTGGCAGAACGGCGTGTTCATCTACGACGAACCCGACCAGATGCCGCACTTCCAGGTCGCGATCCAGGGCGACGTCCAGGAACTGCTTCTCGACGCGTACCGGCGCATCGACGAGGGCGAGCACTCGCGCAAGAACGTCAACACCGTGGAGAACGAAGTGTGCTATGCCTGCCCGCTCGACGACGAATGCACTCCGGCGATCAGGGCCAAGCATCTCAAGAAGGACGTCTGCCTGTGGCGCGAGATGGGCGCCGTGCTCGACGACGAATACGACAGGTTGCGCGACGCGCGCCAGCTCTACCGTTCCAAGGGACGATGACGAAGGGGCGGTCCTCGACGCCTCGCTCGACTCGGAGTAGCCTTCCGGACAGGCGATGCGAGGAGCGACGACGAGCGGCGACCACTCCAGCTTCGGCGGCGAGCTGCGCCGCAACCCCGTGAACGGCAAGCTGACCATCGTCGCCCCGGGCCGCGCCGCGCGGCCCGGCGACCTCCACGCCGCGGCAGCCGCCGGCGCGGCGGGTCCGTGCCCGTTCTGCGCCGGTAACGAAGGGCTCACCCCGCCGGAGGTCGATGCCGTGCGGCCCGGTGGCGGCGCCCCCGATACGCCGGGCTGGCGTATCCGCGTCGTCCCCAACAGATACCCCGCCCTCGCCGGCATGCACGAGGTGATCGTGCACTCGCCGGATCACGGCGCGGAGCTGGAGGACCTCGGCGACGAGGGTCTGCTCGAGGTCCTTGGGGTCTGGCGCCGGCGCCTCGCCGCGCAGCTCGACGCCGGAGCGGCCGCGGCCACGCTGATCGTGAACCGCGGCCCGGGCGCCGGCGCCTCGCTGGCGCATCCTCACGCGCAGCTGTTCGGCACCCCCGGAGTGCCCCCGCTTCTCCTCGACGAGCTGCTCGAGTTCGAGCGCTTCCGCAACCGCTACGGCGGCTGCGTGCTGTGCGCGGAGATCGACGGCGCCGGTGACCGCCTGGTACACACCGGCGACATCGCGGCCTGGGTGCCCGCAGCGCCGCGCTTCACCGGTGAGCTGTGGCTCGCCCCGAAGACGCACGAGCCCGACATACGGCAAGCCGACCTGCAGCCGCTGGCCCGCGCTCTACGGCGCGCCCTGGTCGCGGTGGACGCCGCGACGGGCGGCGCGGCGCTCAACCTCTGGCTGCACACGGCGCCCGCGGAGCTCCGCGGCGACTACCATTGGCACGTCGAGCTGGCGCCGCGCCTCTCGAGCATCGCCGGGCTGGAGCTCGGCGCCGACATCGCGCTGGTGACCGTCGACCCCGAGGCCGCCGCGGAGGCGCTGCGCGACTCGTGGCCTCAGGTCTGAGGGGTCGCCTGGGTGCGTCGCAGCGCGAGCTGTCCGCAGGCGGCCTCGATCTCCGCCCCCGGCGAGCGCCGGACCGTGCAGCTGACGCCCGCGGCTGCGAGCCGCGCGTGCAGGGCGGCGAGCTGGTCCGCCCGCGGGCGGGCGAACTCGCCGCCCGTCTCGTTGTAGGCGATCAGATTGAGGTGATAGTGCGGCGGCCGCACCCGGGCCGCCAGCATCTGCACCTGCTCGTCGGTGTCGTTCACGCCGCGCAAGACCACGTACTCGAACATGACCTTGCGGTGGGTGCTCCGCACGTAACGCGCGCACGCGCTGAACACCTCGTCCAAAGGATACGTGCGGTTGAGGGGTACAAGGCGGTCGCGCAGCCGGTCGGTGGCGGCATGCAGACTCACCGCGAGGTTGAGCTGGACAGGCTCCCCGGCGAAGCGGTCGATGCCGGGCACGACACCGATCGTCGATACCGAGATGGACCGCGCCGCGAGGTTGAACCCGGCCTCGTCGTTGAGCAGGCGGCAGGCGCGCAGCGTCTCGTCGTAGTTGTGAAAGGGCTCGCCCATGCCCATGAAGACGACGTTGGTCACGCGGCGCTCGTCGGCGCGGAGCAGCCGCGCGAAGTGGAACACCTGGTCGACCATCTCCTCGGCCGTCAGGTCGCGGCGCAGGCCGAGGCGCCCGGAGGCGCAGAAGGCGCAGCCCACGGCGCAGCCGACCTGCGTGGATACGCACACGGTAGCGCGCTTCGCGTAGGTCATGAGCACGGCCTCGACGGGGTGACCGTCGAGCGTCGTGAACAGGGTCTTGCGGGCGGCGCCGCGCGGCGCGATGCGCGACTCGACGTCCTCGAGAGAGAGCGGGCGAAGACGCCCTGCCAGCGCCCGCCGCAGCGCCACGGGGAGGCCGGTCATGCCGTCGAAATCGACGGCGAGGCCCCGCGTGAGAGCCTCGTAGACCTGGCGTGCCCGGTACGGCGGCTCTCCCAGTTCCGTCACGGCGGCGGCGATGGTGTGCGGGTCGATCACGCGGCCATTGTACCGCCGGGCGCGGCAAGGAATGACGCGCGCCCGGGCGAACAACTACGCTGCGAGTCTCAAACGACCGGCAAGAGGTCTCAGACAGCATGACCACCGTGCAGATCGTCGGCATCGTCGTCGCGGCGGCGATCGTCATTCTGCTCATCATCGCGTTGCTGGTGACGCGGCGGCGGGGCTCCGGCGACGAGACGCCGGCGGAGGCGGCGTCTCACGCCTCGTTCCTCGACGACGCGCCGCAGGACACCCTCTCCTCCCTGGGCAAGGCCGAGCAGCCCGTGGAGGACGTCACCATCGACCCGGACGCGGACCGCCAGGGCCGGCCCACCGACGAGGGCGCCGCGCCCGCGCCGCCGGTCGCCGTCCAGGCGGCCGCGGCAGGGGCCGGCGCCGCCACGTCACCGGCCGCGCCGGCGGACGACGAGACCACCGGTGAACTTCCGGCCGCAGACCCGTCGGCGGCCACCACGACGTCGCGAAGTCCCATCACGGAGAGCGGCGCGTCTGCGCACGAACCGGAGCCCGCGCGGCCCGCTGCGGGCGGGTCCGCCGCCTCGGACGAGGCGGCCCCGGAGTCCGGCGCCGGCGACCGCAGAGTGCCGCTCTCCGACATCATCGTCACGACGAGCAGCAAGATGGTCGATCTGCAGGATCCTGAGGTCCGCCGCATGCTCACGGACCTCGTCAAGGACGAGATCGATCAGGCGACGCTCTACAGGCAGCAGGGTCAGACCATCGACGCCGTGCTGCAGCTCACCGAAGCCGAGAAGATCTCGCGGGCTCTCGACATGCGGGAATCGGCGGCCGCCATCCGCAGGATGATGGAGGACCTGCAGGGCCAGGTCTGAGCCGCTTCGCCGGCTAGTTCGTCAGGCTCTGAAGCGGGGCGGGGATCCGCCCCCCGCGCGCCACGAACGCGTCGTTCGTGGCGCTGCTCACGCCCATCACCGGCGCTTCCCCGAAGAGCCCACCCAGGGTGACCCAGTCGCCGACCGTCTTGCCGTAGGCGGGGATGAGGCGCGCGCCCGTGGTCTTCGCGTTGATCATGCCGATGGCCATGACGTCGGCGATCACGCCCGCGAGGGCGTTGCGGGAGATGTCGCCGGGCACGACGATCATGTCGAGGCCCAGCGAGCAGACCGCCGTCATGGCCTCGAGCTTCTCGATGCTGAGCACGCCGTCGGCGGCGGCCTTCGCCATGGCGGCGTCCTCGCTCACCGGGATGAAGGCGCCCGACAGGCCGCCGGTGGACGAGGTGGCCATGGTACCGCCCTTCTTGACCGCGTCGTTGAGCAGAGCCAGGGCGGCCGTGGTGCCGGGGGCGCCGACCTGGCCGAGACCCATGCTCTCGAGGATCTCGGCGATGGAGTCGCCCACGGCGGGGGTGGGCGCCAGCGAGAGGTCGATGATGCCCATCTGCGCGCCCAGCATCTGCGAGGCCTCTCGGGCCACGAGCTCGCCCACGCGGGTGATCTTGAAGGCGGTGCGCTTGATGAGGTCGGCGAGCTCGATGAGCGAGGCCTCGGGATGGCTGGCGACGGCGTTGCGCACCACGCCGGGGCCGGAGATGGCCACGTTGACGCTCACCTCCGGTTCGCCGCTGCCGTGCAGGGCGCCGGCCATGAACGGGTTGTCCTCGGGCACGTTGCAGAACACGACGATCTTGGCGCAGCCGATGCAGTCCTCGGCGGCGGTCTTCTGCGAGACCGACTTGAGCACGTCGGCCATGCGCACCACAGCGTCCATGTTGATGCCGGCGCGCGTGGACGCCACGTTGACCGAGGAGCACACGCGCCGGGTGCCGCTGATCGCCTCGGGGATGGCCTCGATGAGAGCGCTGTCGGCGTGCGTGAACCCCTTCTGGACCAGGCAGCTGAAGCCGCCGACGAAATCGATGCCGATCTCCTCGGCGGCGGCATCGAGCGCGTGCGCCACCTCGACGTAGGCGGCGGGGTCGTCGCTCCCCAAGACGTGGGCGATCGGGGTCAGCGAGACGCGTTTGTTGACGATGGGGATGCCGTACTTGTGCTCGAGCTCGTCGGCCACGCCGACCAGTCGGCCCGCGCGCTGCACGATCTTGGCGCGGACCCTCTCGGCGACCTTGCCCGGGTCGCGCCCGCCGCAGTCTGACAGCGAGATCCCCATCGTGACGGCGCGCACGTCGAGGTTCTCGGAGCGGATCATGCTGACGGTCTCGAGGATCTCCTGCTCGGTGATGAAGACCACGGGGCGGCTCCTGGAAAGGACGAGCGCCGCTAGATGCGGTGCATGAACTTGAAGATGTTCTCGTGCTGCACGTTGATCTGCAGGCCGACGCGCTCGCCGGTCGCCTCGAGCGCGTCCTTGAGCGCGACCATCGTCGTCTCGGTCTCGTCGAACGACACGAACATGATCATCGTGAACAAGCCGTTGGCGACGGTCTGGCTCACATCGTCGACGTTGGCGTTCTGCGCCGCGACGGTAGTGGCCACGGCGGCCAGAAGGCCGTGGCTGTCGGGGCCGAGCGCTGTGACGATGACCGATGTGCGCATGGAGGTCGTTCCCCCGGAGGCGAGTGGGCGGAGACAGGCGGATAGTATACTAGGGGGGATTGTGATGCCCTCCGCCCCCGGCTCCACAGACGCCGTGCCGCCGACCCTCCCCGGCCGCCTCGACCGCCTCGACCGCGAACTCTCGCGGCGTGCGGCCATCGGCTGGCCGCACCCGCGCTGGTTCGCGCTCCCGCTCGGCGCTCTCTCGCTGACGGCCAACTACGGCGTCCTCTGGTACGTCGTCTCCCTGCTGCCCTGGGTCTTCGGCGAGCCGCGGCCGCTGGCCAGGGCCCTCTACGTGGCGGTACCGGTCACGGCCGTGGAGGCGGCGGGCTTTCTCATCAAGCACTTCGTGGCGCGGCCACGACCGCCCGTCGCCGACCCCAGCCAGCCCAGGCAGATCCCGCTGCCCTTGAGCAAGTCGTTCCCCTCGTCGCACGCCGGCATGGCCGTGGTCGGCACCTTCACCGTGGGCACCTTGTACCCCGCGGCGCTGCCGGCCCTCGTCGCGCTCAGCGTCGTGCTCTGCATCAGCCGCGTGTATCTCGGGGTCCACTACCTCGGCGACGTCCTGGGAGGCCTGGCGTTCGGGCTCGTCGTCGGCGCCCTGTGGGTCCTTCTGGTCCCGGCGCCGCTCTGAGATGACGGGGTTGCGCACACGCGGAGGCCTTCTCGCGGTCGCGGTGGCGGCGGCCCTCGTCGTCGCCGTAGGACTGGCGGCGGCCGGCGCCTTCGGCGGCTGCGACCAGACCGCCGAGAAGGCGGGCCGCCCCTCCGCCGCCGTGTCGTCGACCGCCTACGGCGCCGTGGCCACCGTACTCGCAAAGACGTTCGCCAGGAACGTGCACCCACGCGCCGCCGACACCTGGGGCGAGATCGAGGCGCGGGAGTTCGTCTTCAACGCGTTCCAGCAGTACGGCTACTTCCCCCGCACCCAGGAGTTCATCGCGAGCTCTTCGCGAGGACGCGTCCACTCCGCCAATATCATCGCCATCAAGGAGGGGGAGTCGGCCAGGCGGCTGATCGTCGGCGCTCACTACGACTCGGCGCCCGTCGGCGAGGGCTACTCCGACAATGCCACGGGCGTGGGACTCCTGCTGGAGACCGCGGCGCGTATCAAGTCGCAGATCACGCCGTACACCATCGTGTTCGTGGCCTTCGGCGCCGAGGAGAAGGGCCTTCTGGGCTCCCGCTACTACGTGCGCGCCATGGACGACCTGGAGCGGCGCGCGACCATCGGCATGATCAACCTCGACGCCGTCGCCGGGGGCTCCGCGCTCTCCGTGACCAGTCGCTTCGGCGGCCCGACGTGGCTGCGCGACGACGCGCTCACCGCGGCCAAGAGCCTGGGCATCCCCCTGGGCACCAGCCCGGCCGGCAAGAGCCGGCCCGCCGGCGTCTCCATGGCGCCCAGCGACGACGTGCCGTTCGCGCTCGAGGACATCGCCACGGCGGCGTTCACCGCCACCGACTGGGAGGCCGCTGACACCGGCCTCGCGGCCACCGGCGCGGACGGCCGCTTGTGGCACAGCCGCAACGACACGGTGGCCTACGTCGAGCGCACCTACCCGGGACGCGTCAGGAGGCAGCTCGCCGATCTCTCGCGCCTCCTCGAGACCCTGCTCACCAGCAAACTGGAGAAGCGCCCGTGAAACTCGGCATCGTCGGGTTGCCCAACGTCGGCAAGACGACCCTGTTCAACGCCCTCACCCACGCGAACGCGGCGGCCACCGCCTATGCCTACACGTCGGCCGAGTCCAACATGGGCGTGGTCGCGGTCCCCGACCCGAGACTGGACCGCCTCGACGAGGTGCTCGAGACGCCCCGCAAGGTCAACGCGACCATCGACGTCGTCGACATCGCCGGCCTGGCGGAGGGCGCCAGCCGCGGCGAGGGCCTCGGCAACCGCTTCCTCGCCGACATCCGGGGGGTCGACGCCGTCGCGCACGTGATCCGCGTCTTCGCCAACCTGGAGGTCGCCCACGTGCGCGAGACCGTCGACCCCAGAGCCGACGTCGATCTCGTGGAGACCGAGCTCGTCCTCGGCGACCTCGAGCTCGTCGAGCGCCGCATCGACAAGACGCGCAAGGCGGCGCGCAGCGGCGACAAGGCGGCCCAGCGCGAGCTGGCGACGCTCGAAGACCTGCTCGCCGCCCTCCAGCAGGGCAGGCTGGCCCGCAGCGTCGAGCGCCATCCCGAAGACGCGCCCCTGTTCCGCGAGCTCGCCCTGGTCAGCGACCGGCCCGTCCTCTTCGTCCTCAACACCGACGACGATGTGGGCGCGGCGCAGGCGCTGGCCGCACACGCCGCGTTCGTCGAGTGGGCGCGCGGCCGGGGCGACCAGGTGGTCGCCGTCGCCGCGCGCCTCGAAGCCGAGCTCGCGGATCTCGAGCCCGGAGACGCCGCCGAGTTCCGCGCCGAGCTCGGCGCCGACGAGGCAGGAGCCGTCGACGTGTTGCTGCGCGCGGCCTACGAGGTGCTCGGGTACATCACCTTCTTCACCGGCGACTATCGCAGCAGCGAGTCGCGCGCCTGGCAGCTGCCTCGCGGCTGGACGGCCAAGCAGGCCGCGGGTCGTATCCACAGCGACATCGAGCACGGATTCGTGCGCGCCCAGGTCGTGAACATCGACGACCTCATCGCGTTGCGCTCGTTCCACGCGGCCAGAGAGAAGGCACTGCTCCGTACAGAGGGCAAGGACTACGTCGTCCAGGACGGCGACGTCGTCAACTTCATGCACACGGGGTGAGTCGCGGCCGAGCCGGCCAGCGTGGGCCGCGACCGGACCGAGCCGGTCAGTCGCCGGCGGAGCCGGCGGCCACGACACGGTCGCGGCCGAGCCGCTTGGCGACGTAGAGCGCCTTGTCGGCGGCCTCGAGCAGGCTCTCTTTCGTCTCGGCGGAGTCCGGGTAGGTGGCCACGCCGATGCTGATGGTCAGCCCGTCGAACTCGCCGTGGTGCTTCGCCACGGCGGCACGGATGCGCTCGGCGATCTCGACCGCCTCGGGCTCGGCGGCGCCGGGGAGCACCACGACGAACTCCTCGCCGCCGTAGCGCGCGACCAGATCGGCGCGACGCGTGCAACTCTCGATGAGGCGCGCCGTGGCCCGCAGGGCGGCGTCGCCGGCGGCGTGGCCGAGGCGGTCGTTGTACTCCTTGAAGAAGTCGAGATCGCAGAAGAGGAGCGCCGCGCCGCGACTCTCGTGGCGCGCCCGGCTCAATTCCTCGATCAGGTGCTCGTGCAGGTAGCGGTGGTTGTAGAGACCGGTCAGGCCGTCGGTGATCGCCTCGATCTCGGCGCGGCTCAGCCGGACGGCCGCCTCCTGCAGCGTCGAGACCGGGGTCTCCGTCGTCATGCGCGCGAAGCCCCTGGCTCCGCTCGAGCTCAGGGCGGGCGCGTCGGCCACCACGGTCGCCATGATCTCGCCGTCTCTGCCCACGAGCGGCGCGAGGCCGTTGACCCACACCCCGAAGTTGTCGACGAAAAGGACATTGGAGACGATGGGGCGCCCCGAGAGGACCTGGGCCAGAGCGTCGTCGGCCATCACCACCTCACCGATCGGCGTACGGTCGACATCGCCCTCTTCATCCGCATCGACGATGATCACGTACTGTCCTTCCAGCCGCGTCTCCGTCGTCATGAAGCGTACCTCGGGGTGAGCGTCGCGCACGTCGCGCAGCACGGCGTGGATCTTCGCGTACTCGGGGTCCGCCTCGTCGTCAGGGGTGCGCAGCGTCGCGTGGCGCTCGGGGTCGATGCGCGCCGCCGCCTCGGCGGCGGCTCGCTCCGCCACCAGCCGCAGCGCAGCCAAGCGCTCGAGTACTCGGAGGAACGCGTCTGTCATGCCGGGGTCGAACTGGGCGCCGCGGCACCGCTCCAGTTCGGCGAGACACTCCTCGTAGGTGCGCGCGGCGCGATAGGGGCGCTGCAGCGACATGGCGTCGTACGAGTCCACGACACACATGGCCCGTGCCAGTTCGGGGATCTCCTCGCCCGCCAGTCCGTCGGGGTAGCCCTTGCCGTCGTACCGTTCGTGGTGGTGCCGCACAGCGGTCACAAGGTCCGCGGAGAAGAGCGGCTTGATGATCTCCGCGCTCACGACGGGGTGCTGCCGCATGAGCTCCCATTCCTCGGCGTTCAAGGGGCCCTGCTTCACGAGGATCCTGTCGGAGACGCCGATCTTGCCGATGTCGTGGAGGTACGCGACCTCGCGCACTTGGTCGGTCCACTCCGGCTCCCAGCCGAGCTCCTCGCCGAGGAGGATCGTGTAGGCCGCCACCCGCGCCGCGTGTCCGAGGGTGTAGTAGTCCTTGGCGTTGAGCGCCGTAGAAAGCCCTTTCAAGTTGCTCAAGTGAAGGGACTTGATCTCCTGGTACAGCCTCGCGTTGTTGGCGGCCAGGGAGAGATGCACGCCTACCCGCTCGAGGACTCCCGTGTCGACCTCTGAGAACGCCTCGGGCGAGGCGCCTTCCAACATGAGCACGCCGATCAGGATGTGCTGGTCGAAGAGCCCGATGGCGGCACTCGAGAGGCTGTCGGCGGCCGCGGGGTGCCCTTCGGGCACGGACCCTCCGTCTGGGTCGTCCAGGATGACCACGCGCTCGCGGCGCAGACGCTCGAGCATGTCGCCAAGGGGGTCGCCGGTCACCGACACCGCCCGTGGGCACGCGGGGGGCCGCGACCCGTACACCTGGACGAACTCGCCGTGCTCAAGCAGTGCGAGGCTGTAGCTCACGATGGAGGCCAGATGGCCGAGGCCGGCGACCGTCGCCTCGGCGATCTCGCCGAGGTCGAGGCTGGCCGTGGTGCGTCTGGCGATCTCGTTGAGCAGTTCCGCCTCGCGAGTGCGGCGCTCCAGGTCGCCGATCAGCAGCGCGTTGTCCATGGCGAGGCCGGCGACGCGGCACACGGCCTCCACGAGGCCGATGTCGTCGCCGGAGAAGTCGCGCTGCCTGCCGCGTCTCCGTCAGCTCGAGCGTGCCGACGACCGCGCCCTTGGCGAGCGAGAGGCACGACGAGGTAGCTCTTCACGTCGTGCTCCCCCAGCCACGTCCGGCTCTCGGGATCGATTCGCGGGTCGTCCAGCGACGTGACGGCCGCGGCCCGCTGGGTCTCGATCACGAGCCGGGTGATCGGCCAGCGCTCGAGGCCTACGAACACGCCGGGCAGAGTCCCCTCGGTCGGCACGCCCAGCGACGACGTGGCCACACACTCGAGGCGGCCGTCGCCGGCGAGCAGGTAGGCGCTGCACTCGCTCACGTCGGCGACGGCGCGCACGCGTTCGACGACCGTCTCGAGAAGCCGGCGTGTGTCGAGCGCCCCCGACAGCTCGGCGCTGACCTCGTTGAGAAGCGCCGCGCGCTGGGCGCCGCGATCGAGCTCACCGTACAGGCGCGCATTGACGATGGCCTGACCCGCCACCTGACTCAGCCCGCGCAGCAGGTCCAGCTGCCCGAAGGACCGCGGCTCGCTGTCGTACAGAGCCGTCACGCCCACGATCTGGGCGCCGTTGATGAGCGGGACGATGACGCCCGAGCGAAAGCCGGAGCGCGCCCAGGACCGCCGTTCCAGCGAGCTCGCGCGGGCATCCTCGGCGACGTCTTCGATCGTCACCGGACGGCCGGTACTCAGCGCCTTGCCCGTCAGGGGGTAGTCGGCTACCGCGAACTCCCGGCCGGCGAAATCCGGGACGATCGCGTCCTTGTCGTCGATGCCGACGAGGGCGCGAAGCGAGTCCCCTTCCAGGGCGGAGATGTCGCAGGCCGCCGCGCTCGTGGCCTCGCGCATCCTTCGCGCGATGGAGAGAAGCACGCGCTCCACGTCGAGCGTGGAGCCGAACTCGAGGCCGCCTTCGACGAGCGTGCGGAGATCCCGGTTGCGCCCTTCCAGGCGGCCGAGCAGGTCGGCGTTCTCCATGGCGCCGGCGACCAGCTGTCCCACCCCGGCGGCGAACTCGATGCACTCCTGCCAATCGCGCGGGCGTGTCCCGAAGAGATCGATGAAGCCGACCGTCGCGCCCTTGACCACGAGAGGGATGCAGAGCTCGCTGTGCAGGCCCTGCGCGAGCAGCACCTCGCGCTCTTCCGCCGTGAGCTCCGACACTTCTACGTCGGCGACCACGAGAGTGCGTTGTTCCGCGAGCGCCTTCGCAGTCGTGGGATTGCCGGGGAGGTCGAGGATGTGGCCCTCGTACGACTCCGACGAACCCGTCCGTCGACGCACTCACCACGCAGCGGTACCCATCCCCGTCGATCTGATAGATGTCGCAGGAGGCGGCGTCGGACCGCCTGGAGAAGGCGCGTGGCCACAGTGCGCAGGAGCTGCTCTTCGTCGTAGGTCCGGGACAGGAGCTGCGCGAGATCGAAGAGCTCCTTGAGGACGCGGTTGCGGTCTTCAAGCGCGGCCAACAGCAGTGCCTTCTCGAGGGCACCCGCGACGACGTGCGCGGCGCCACGCGCGTACTCGAGCGCCCGCGTGAACGCACGCGGCCGGTCGCCGTACAGCTCGATCACGCCGACGACCCGGTCCTGCACCAGTAGCGGGATGCACATCTCGCTGGCGAAACCGTACTCGTCGTACACCTCACGATCCTCGTCGGTGAGGCGCGGGTCGTGACGATCGTCCACGTGGACCACAGTGCCCTCGGCGAACGCCTGGCGCACGACCGCCCAGACGGTCGTGCGCAGCACGGCGCCGACGGCCTCTTCGTCAGGGCCGTCGCGATCCAGGCTGACCAGGCAACGGAACACGCCCTCATCCTCCAGCCTGTAGATGTCACAGCTGACGGCGCCGGTCGCCGTCAGCATGAGGCCGGCCACGTCGCGCAGCAGCTCGCCGGTGTCCTGCCAGCGACTGGCGGCCTCGCCGAGATCGGCGAGCGCTCTGAGGACTGCCCGCTCGCCGCTTTCGGCATCGCGCCCGGTGCGCAGCAGGCGGTCGCGCGTCAGGCCCTCGAGGGCGGCCCGCTCGAAGCGCCGGTGGCCGCCCGGGCTGCGCCCACAGGACAACGCCCCAGAGTCGCACGCACGGCGCACGGTGGCCGGGCTCACGCCCAGCTCCGCCGCAGCCTCGGCCACGCTGAGAAGCCCGGATGTCGAAGGTCGTCGTGTCACGGTCGCCCGCTTCCTCACAGGGGGTGTATCGGCAGCGGCGTACCAGAACTTAGGCAAATCTCTCTGACGCGGCGGAGCGAATCAGTGCGACGGCTTCGTCGATCGCGCCGGGGACGCGACTCAGATTCAGAGCCCCGACAGCACCTCGACGTCGGCGGCGACCGCCTGAACAGGGTAGGACTCCGCCACCGGCCCCGTGAAACGCACGGCGACTCGGAGACCGTCGCGGAGGTCGCCGGCGACCAGTCTGCGCCGGCCCTCACCCTCCGGCGCCCACACGACCGTGTCCGCCGTGGTGCGCACCATCGCACGATCGTAGCTCGCCGGAGGATGCTGCGGATCGGCCACCACGAGGAACGAGACGGTGCCGTCGAGCGGCCGCGAAGAGAGCTGCGAGAGGCGGCCGGTGATGTCGGCGGCGCCGGCGGGCGGCGGCGTCTTGCCGCCGCCCGGATCGGCGCCCTCCCCCCCGCACGCCACGACGGCGACGAGCGACAGCGCCACGAGAGCGACCGCAGCCGCCAGCGCCGGACCCGTGTGTCTCATCGGCGCTCCTTCCCCGGGCGCTGTCGCACCCGTCGACGTCAAGACAGGGAGACGCGCACCGGCGGCGACGGGTTCGCCGTGCGGTCCGCACGACGCGCGGCACCGGTCGAGCGTCCTCCGCGCGATCCGGCGGGCTGCGCCGTACCTCGGCCGCGGCGTCTCCGCCCGCACCTCCGGGTGCGAGGTAGAATCAAGCGACCCGCACCGCGGAACCGAGGACCCAGTGACATCCCCAGGCGCTCCGAACTCGCTCCCGCCCGGCTATCGCCTGCGACGGCCGAGCGCCGGCGACGCCCCGGCCGTGGCGGACCTGAGGCGGGCTGTGGAGGTCGCGCGCCACGGCGACAGCGACGTGACACCCGCCGAGATCGTGGAGGAGTGGGCTCTGCCGCGCCTCGCGGCGGACGAGGACCTGTGGCTGATCGAGACCCCTTCCCGAGAGGTCGTCGGTCACGCCCTCGTCTGGATGGAGAACCCTCCCGACGTGTTCATCGCCGTGCTGGACGTCCACCCCGACCACCGCGGGCGCGGTCTCAGCGAGCTCCTGCTGGAGCTGAGCGAGTCACAAGCGGCACGCGCCGCCGGGCGTCGGGCCGGCGGCGCGACTGTCAACCTGGGCGTGTCGACCCACGAAGACGACGCCGCGCGCCGCGCTCTGTACGTCCGGCACGGCTTCCGCTACGTGCGCACCTTCCTGCACCTCGAGGTCGACCTGGCCGAGTCGCCGGCGGCGCCGGTCTGGCCGCCGGGAATCGTCGTGCGCCGCTTCCGCCGGCATCGCGACGAGGCGGGCGTGCACGCCGCCGGCGATGAGGCCTTCCGGGATCACTGGCGCCCAGACCGCATGGACCTGGACGAGTGGCTCGCCTGTCGCTTCGAGCGACCCGACCTCGACCTCGACCTCTGGTGGGTCGCCTGGGACGGCGAAGAGGTCGCCGGCAGCCTGCTGGCCTTCGAGTCTCCGCTCGGCGGCTACATCGATTCGCTCTCAGTACGCAGACGCTGGCGGGGACGCGGGCTGGGCCGCGCCCTGCTGCGAGAGGCCTTCGCCGAACTGCGCCGGCGCGGCCTCCCCAAAGCCTACCTCGGGGTGGACAGCGAGAACCCCACCGGAGCCATGGGCCTCTACACATCCGTGGGGATGCGTCCGAGTCGAGGCGCTCACCTCGTCTACGAGAAGGACCTGCCGGCCGTCTGATCCGCCGGCTGCGGCGCCGGCGTCGCGGTCAGCGCGGCGCGCCGGGGCGCGCCGCGCGGGCCAGGCGTCTGAGGCGGGCGGCGGCCACCAGGAGCACGCCGCCGTACACGATGCCGAACATGCCGATGGCCCAGGCGATCTCCACGGGATCGTCCTTGGGCACGGCGATCAGGGCGATGCCCACCAGCAGCGAGAGGCCGCCGGCGAGGAGCAAGGACGCGTCGCTGCCGGCCAGCCGTCGCAGCCGTACGGCCGCCTCGATCTCGAACACGCCGGTGACGATCGCCCAGGCGGCCAGAAGCGAGAGCAAGCCGAGGCCGCCGAGGCCCGGCCAAGCCAGGGTCACGACGCCGACGGCCACGCCGACGAGGCCCTCGACGAGCACGACCCACCACTGCTCGAGGACGTCGCGCCCGACGACGGCCACGGCGCCCAGCACCAGGCCGTCGACGAGTGCGAACGCGCCGAACGCGACCGCAACGACAGCGGCGCTGGGGTCTCGCCAGAGAAGCACCGTGAGACCGAAGACGAGAGCGACGGCGCCGCGCACGGCGGTCATCCACCACTTCTCACAGAAACCGATCAAGACCGGGCTATCGTCAACCCCAGCTGCCCGCGACGCAAGCGGCAGGCACCACCAGGACGCCGGCGCCTCTCCTTGACACCCCAGGCGCCCCCGAATCTGATGGGCGCCCGGGAGCTGTGCGCCTGCGTCGTCCTGTACAATCCTCCCGGCACACGACCGGGAGGGACCATGGCCGTCATCGAGGCCGAGCACCTCAGCAAGCGCTTCGGCAAGAAGGTCCTCGCAGTCGACGACGTGAGCTTCGGCATCGAGCCGGGCACCATCACCGGCTTCCTGGGCCCGAACGGTGCCGGCAAGACCACCACCCTGCGCATGATCGTCGACCTGGTGCGGCCCACCGCCGGCACGGTGCGCGTCCTCGGCGGCAGGTACCGCGACCTCACCCATCCCACCACGCGCGTCGGCGCCCTTCTGGACGCCTCCGGCTTCCACCCCGGGCGTTCGGGCCGCAATGCCCTGCGCGTCGTCTCGCGAGCGGCCGGCATCGGCTACGACCGCGTCGACTCCGCGCTCGAGATGGTGGAGCTCTCCGGCGCCGCCGGGCGCGCCGTCAAGGGCTACTCGACGGGCATGAAGCAACGCCTCGCCCTGGCTTGCGCTCTTCTCGGCGACCCCGAGGTGCTGCTCCTCGACGAGCCGGCCAACGGCCTCGACCCGGAGGGCATGAAGTGGCTTGCGCGGCTTCCTGCGTGCCCAAGCCGCGGAAGGCCGCACGGTGCTCATCTCGAGCCACGTGCTGGCCGAGATCGAACAGACCGTGGACCAGGTCCTCATCATCAGCAAGGGCAGACTGCTGGCCCAGGGGCCCATCGCGCAGCTCGCCGCCGGCGCGGCCGCCGTGGTGCGCGTGCGGAGCCCGCAGGCGCAGAAGCTCGAAGAGCTGCTGCTGCAGAAGGGCGCCGGCGTGAACCGCCTGGAGACGGCGCTGGCCATCCGCGGGCCGAGCAGCGCCGAGGTCGGCGAGCTGGCGCACGCCAACGACATCGTCCTCCACGAGCTTCTCTCGGAGCAGCCCAGCCTGGAGGATCTCTTCCTGCAGATCGCCGGCACGCGGAGGGAGTCGTGAGCGACCTCATCCGCGCCGAGTTCCTCAAGCTCAGGAGCACGCGCACGGCCCTCGGCCTGTTCATCGCGGCCCTCGTCGCCAGCGTGCTCCCTGCCGCGCTCGTGATGAGCCTCGTGCCCCACGACATGCTGTCTGACGGCGGAGCGACGATCGCCGCCAGCGGCCTCACGCTCGTGCCCATCCTGGCGGTGGTCTTTGGGATCCTCGGCATGACCAATGAGTACCGCCACGGCACCATCACCTATACGTACCTCGCCACCCCCCGACGCGGCATCGTGATAATTGTGAAGCTCGTCTGCTACGGGATCGTGGGCACCGCGGTGATGGCTGCCACCGCCCTGCTGGTCGTGCTCACCATCGCCATGATCGCGGCGCTTCGCGACATCGCCCTGCCGTGGTTGACGGCGTCCAACGTCTCCGACCTCGAGACGCTCCGGGACGCCGGCATGTTCCTGCTGACGACTGGGCTGATGACTGCCTTCGGCGTGAGCCTCGGCGCCCTCTTCCGCGCCCAGGTTCCCACGGTCGCCGGCACGGTGATCTGGGCGCTGGCCGCGGAGAGCATCATCGCCCTCGTCAAGCCGCGCATCGGCATCTACCTGCCGTTCGCGGCGTTCCAGCAGCTCACGATGGGCGGAGCCCTGCGCACGGGAGAGGCCGACGCGATCATGCCGTCCCTGACCCGGCCCGAAGCATTCCTGGTCGCCATCGCGTACATCACCGTGTTCAGCGTCGCCGCCGTCTTCATCTCGATGCGCCGCGACGTCACCTGAGCGGCGTGGGCCTCGAGCGCAGGAGCGACTGATGGCCGGCCAAGCCACTGCGATCCGCGGTCCGCTGAGCGGACAGGGCGCGCTCGCCGAAGGCATCCTGCGCGCCCTGCCCGACTGGTTCGGCATCGAGTCCGCACTGATCGACTACGCGCGCGCCGCCGACGAGCTGCCGACGTTCGTCGCCGACCGTGGCGAGCAGACGGCGGGCTTCCTGACCCTGAAGCCGACCAGCTCGCACGCCGTCGAGGTCCACGTGATGGCCGTGCTGCCGGGCGAGCACCGGCGTGGAGTCGGCCGCGCGCTCGTGCGAGCGCGCGGCCGACTACGCTCGCGCGGAGGGCTTCAGCCTGCTTCACGTGAAGACTCTCGCGCCGACTCTGAGCGACCCGGACCCGGGCTACGCCGCCACGCGCGCCTTCTACGCAGCCGTCGGCTTCCTGCCGCTCGAGGAGCTGCCGCAGGTCTGGGGCCCGGAGAACCCCTGCCTGCTCATGGTGATGGTGCTGTGACGGCCCTCACGCGGCCGGCGCCGGCGGCGTGAACACGCGCGCCGCGAGCTCCTTGTCGAGCTGGTAGAGGCCGCCCGGCTGGTCGCCCGCCATGCCGAACTTCTGCACCATGTCGCCGGCGCTCTCTTCTTCTTCGACCTGCTCGGCGATGAACCACTGCAGGAAGTTGTAGGTGGCGTGGTCCTTCAGCTCCAGGGCCAGTGAGGCGAGGTCGAAGATGCGCGCCGTGACCTTCTCCTCGTGCGCCAGCGCCTCTTTGAACATGTCGAGGCCGCCGGCCCACTCCGTCTGCGGCCTGGCGATCGCCTCGAGCGTCACGCGGCCGCCGCGCGTGGCCACGTAGTCGAACATCTTCTGCGCGTGCGCGAGCTCCTCTTGGTACTGCACCGTCATCCAGTTCTGGCCGCCCGCCATGCCCATCTCGGCGAACTGCGCCGCCATGGACAGGTAGAGGTACCCGGAGTAGAGCTCCCAGTTGATCTGCTCGTTGATCGCGTCTTGGATCCTCGTGTCCAGCATGTCCCCACCTTCTGTCTCGTTTGCCACCTATCTACCCACGGGAGCCGGGGGGAGTAAACCGCAGCGCGTCGAAGACGTGGTGCGACCCCGATGCGGACGTGACGAGATGAGCCGAGCATTCGTCAAGGAGCCCGATGAGGGGGCGCCCGACGAGGGCCTCCCCGAGCGGCATATCAGCGACCACCCCAACTACGTGACGCCCGCCGGCCTGCGTCAGCTCGAGCGGAAGGTCGGCGAGCTGGAGGCGCGGCGCCTCGAGCTGCTCGCCGCTGCAGAAGACGACGATGCCCTGGCGCAGGGCCAGATCGACTTCGTCGACCGCGACCTGCGCTACTTCACCCGGCGCTTCGAGACGGCGATCCTCGTGGACCCACGGCGTCAGCCGCGGAGGATGGTGAAGTTCGGCGCCGCCGTGACCGTCGGCGAGCAGGGCGGCGTCAGCCGCACGTTCACGATCGTCGGCGAGGACGAGGCAGACGTCCAGGCCGGCAAGATCAGCTACGTCTCGCCGCTCGCCGAGGCGCTGCTCGAGGCGCGCGTGGGCGCCACCGTGCTCTGGCGCCGCCCGGCGGGCAACCGCGACCTCACCATCGAGGCGATCGCCTACCCGGAGGAGTGAGGCGGCAGGCCGAGCCTCGGCCCCACACATCGTCACCGCACGGGCGGGGCCAACGTCATCCTCCCATCTCAGTCCAGGCCGTGTGCCCCGTGCCGGCCAGCCGCTATCCTTGAGCGCAATGGCTCCCGTTCCCCGGCACGCTGCCTCGTCGGCACTTGACACCCATCGGTCTGATGACCAGTATGGTCATATGATTGTGACCACGATTGCCACCCTGAAGGCATCACTCAGCGAGCTCCTCGCAGGCGTCAAGGCCGGCGAGGAAGTGATCGTCACCGACCGCGGCCGACCCGTGGCGCGCATCGTGCCGTACGCCCCGGGCGGCACCGAGCTCGACGACCTCGTACGCGCGGGTCAGGTCAGGCGCTCGCGCGGCAGCCTGCCGCCGGGCTTCTGGGAGCAGCCGAGGCCGGCCGACCCCGAAGGGCTGTTGCTGGGGGCACTTCTGGACGAGCGCGAGACCTCCCGTTGAGATTCTGGGACTCCTCGGCCCTGATTCCTCTCTTCGTTCGCGAAGCGCACTCCCCCGGCCTGGAGTCGCTGGCGGCCGACGACCCCGACATGATGGTCTGGTGGGCCAGCCCGGTGGAGTGCGGGAGCGCCGTGCACCGCCTGCGGCGTGAGGGCGTCTTCACCACCGCAGAGGCCGCCCAGGTACTCACCCGGCTCGCCGGCGCACTCGAAGCCGCCAACGTCGTGCAGCCCGGCGACGAGCTCTGCGCCAGGGCGCTCCGCCTGCTCGGCGTCCATCCGCTGCGGGCCGCGGACGCCCTGCAGCTCGCCGCCGCCCTGCTTTGGGCGCGGGAGAAGCCCGGGGGCAGGGACTTCATCTGCCTCGACGAGCGGCTCAGGACCGCCGCCGTCCTCGAGGGCTTCGCCGTGCTCCCTGAGGGTGTCTGAGCGCGGGATCCGGCGCCGCATCCGGCCGGCGCGTGGGCGAAGAAGATGCACTGGCGGAGCGACATGGGAGTCGAACCCACCCAGGACAGGATCACTGCCCCGCAGACGGTTTTGAAGACCGCGGTGGTCACCGGACCACGAGCCGCTCCGCGCGCCCCCATCTTCGCACGCCGGCCGCCGGCGGTCATCCGCGCGGAGCGCGTCAGGCGCCCCGTGCCGAGGACGGCGGCTGCCGCGCGGCACGGGGCGCGTCACGGAGGTCTCGCGGCCTACTTCGCCAGGTCGATCAGGGTCTTGCGGTCCTGGGCGAGCTTGTACTCGGACTCCATCTCGAGGAAGCCGCCGGGGAACTCGTAGGCCGGCATGAGGGCCACGTAGTCGTCGGCGTTGAAGGCCTCGGGGTTGTGCACGCCGCTCTTGGGGTCGCCCGGCTTGCTGCCGAGGCTGCCCTTGGCGAGGAGCTCGATGGTGATGACCGGCGTGAAGGCGGTCTGGGCGACGACGACCTGGGTGCCGTACTTCTCCACGCACTCCTTGTTGTCGGCGACCTGGTACAGGTACACCTTGCGCTCCTTGCCGTCCTTCTTGCCCGTCACGTAGGTGCCGGCCGCGGTCTGGCCGACGTACTGCTTGCCGATCTCGTTGGGGTCGGGGGCGGCGGCGGCGATGACGTCGCGCGGGGCGACCATGACGTCGCCGACCTTGATCTTCTCGGCCTTGTCGATGTTCACCGAGCGGAAGATCTCCATGGCCTGCATGAACTCGTCGCCGAGGGCGTACTTGAAGGTGGCCTTCTTGACGCCCTTGAGGCGGTCGGCGTTGTGGGCGATCTGGATGACCTCTTCGTGCTCGACGTGGCCGACCTCGACCTCGCCGATGCCCTCGGGCAGCCAGAACTTCTCGAGCTCGGCGAACGGCTCGATGGTGTGGACTTCGCCGTTCTCGTAGACGATCGCCGGGTTGTTGCACTCCTCGATCGTCGTCCACACGCTGAACCCGAAGCTGATGCCCTTGGCGCCGGGGATCTCGAGGTTGCTGCCGTCGCGGATGCCGATCTCGTCGATCTCGTCGAAGAGGTGGTCGGCGGCGTAGCGCGCGAAGTAGTCGGCCATGCCGGGCTCGACGCCGAAGCCGGCGAGCGCGTACTTGCCGATCTTCTCGAACTCGGGGCTGAGCGCGTACTCCGCGTCACCGAGCTTCACGCCGCACTTGTGCATGGGGTCGGTCGGGTGCGGCTCGGACAGTGTCATGGCGGTGTCGAGGTAATGGACCTTCGCCTTGAGGGCGGCCTGCAGCAGCGGCGGGTTGAAGTTCGGGGCGCACAGGTTCATGAGGATGTCGACGCCGTGCTTCGTGGCCAGGGCAGCCACGGCGTCGGCGTCGCCGGCGTCGACCTGCTCGGCGACGAAACGCGGATCGCCGAGCGAGGCGACGAAATCGGCGGCGCGCTCGCCGTCGTAGTCGGCCATGACCATCTTCTCGAGCCACTCACCCTTGGGGTCGCGGCGCTTGGCGATCGCGGCGATGGACTGGCCCACACCACCGGTGCCGACAACGAGAGCCTTCATGCTGTTCCTTCTCCTTGACGTGACGCGTTCGCGCCCGCGGCGAGTCGACCGAGATCCTCCACAGGCGTCCTGTGAGCCATATTGTATAACCTCTGAAACGGATTTCCAGTGTCAAGTTAGCGACAGTGGAGGTTTGTCAGGGCGCCTGCCGTGCCGCTGCCGCTTCTGGCCGGGTGGTGCATGGGCCAGTCGAAGGCGCCCTGGCGCCGATATACCACGCCTCGCCGGCACGGCCTGACTCAGGAGACAGTCGTGACCGATCTCATGACGTGGGGGAGCAAGTCGGCCGCGGCCTCCTTGATGATGCGTCCGATCTGCGCCGTCACGTCGTCTGAGAGCGGCGTCGGGCGGTGCTCAGGTACGAGAGCACGACCTCACTGCGCGGATCTCGCTGCGGGTCATGTGCACCAGTTCGCCCTCACCCATGCGTGCAGGAACCCGACGCCCCGAATCCATTCAGTGCCTCCCGCCCGCCTTCAACGCGAAGCCACGGCTGCGCGGCAGGTGAGCAGCATTCCGTGATCCCTGCCAGTCACGCCGTCGTAGCCCGGTACTTCTCGATGGCTGAGTCTATGAGCCGTTCGACTTCTTCCGGCAACGGCTCGACGTGATGCCCGGCGAGGATCTCACGAGCACGCGTGGCGGCGTCCGCGATCAGCGCTGAATCGACGCTGCTCCCACAACGCTCGCGCTGGAAGACCCGCGGCTGGAAGAGCTCGCCGGACCGCGCCCTCGACCGCGTACTGTCGCGTCCGAGAAAGTGCCCACCGGGGCCGACCGCGGCGATGTCGCCCAAGAGAGCGGCCGCCTCATCGACGGGCACGCCGCCCATGAAGCCATGCAGCAGCCCGATGGCGTCGGCATCGAGGACCGCCTTGGCCGGGGAGAAGACGCGACTGCCGTTGAAGAACGCACTTGCGACAAGCCCGTCGGCGCCGGCGAGCACCACGGACAGCCAGAGGAGCATGCCCTCGGCACCGGCCTGGAAGTTGACGCCTTTGGCGTCGGTGGTGCTGCCACTGCCGATCGTGGGGAGACCGTAGAAGCGGCTCATCTCGACGCACACGAGGTTGGCGAGAGCGACCTCCGGCGCTCCGCCCAGATACTGGCCGGTGCGCATGTCGGTGGCGGCGGGCATCGGTTCGGCGACGAGCTGACACCCGGGATGCGCCAGCTGGAACAGCACCACCCCTGAGAGCAGCTCTGCCATGATGACGATGGACATGCCAAGGACGCTCAACGGCGCGGTCGATCCCATCTGCGGCATCGATGTGAGGCAGACCGTGGCGCCGCTCCTGACGAGATCGAGGCTCGCCTCTGTCACGTCCGGATCGTGCTGCAGCGGAGACACGGTGCAGTGGAGGAACGAGTAGATGGGACGCTCGAAGAGAGAGCAGCCCGCCACGCTTTCGAGCATGGCGACGAGGGTCGGCACCATGCGCGGCGTCTTGGGCGACACGCTCTGCAGGTGCTTGGACGACTCACGCAGCGCCACGGCATCGACCAGCAGAGGGGCCAGCAAGGGGTCGAGCGACGGCGCCGCGAGTGACGTCCAGAGGAAGTCGATCTCCGGCAAGGCGTCGTACAGGCGGCAGACGTCGCGCACGTCATCGACTGTCGCGTCACGCACGACGCCCGTGGCATCGTCCGCGACGAGCGTGCCCTCGCCGTCCGCGCAGCACACCAGGCGATGCCCGCCCCCGAGGTCGATGTCGTGGGAGGAATCACGGGCGGCGAGCAGCACCGTGCCCGGAGCCGAGCTCAGACAGTGCTTGACCAGCTGCCGCGGCAGACGAGCGACCTGACGCTCGCGGTCGACCGCGGCGCCGCCCTCGGCCAGCACGTCGAGGGCTCTCGTCGAAGGGATCGAGATGCCGACGTTCTCGAGCACCCACAGCGTCTTCTCGTGGATGAACGCGCGTTCGGTCTCACTCAGCACCGTGGTTGCAGGCCGCTCCACGAACCACCCTCTTCCTGCGGCGACTCCTCGAGACTCGTCCAGCGGACCGCGAGCAGCACTCTCTGCGACGGCAGGCGGAATCCGACGCAGTCCCTATCCTCGTCACCGGCAGATCCTCTCGTCAAGGTCTCTCGGCCGATCGCGGCCGGCGGAGATCCCGAGCGGCGGCGCCACGCACGAGGCGCCAGCAGCCTGGATGATGCTCGCGCGGCGCGGCCTCCCAAGCTCCGCGCCCGAAGACCGCAGACACGGACGTTCTCATGTGGGCCGCAGTCGGGGGACCCGATGGCATCGACGCACGGGTGAGCCGATGTGGGCCAGAGTCAGGACGGCGGCAGGCGCCAGCCGACCGCCGTCTCCACGACGTCGCCGCGCATGACGTTGTAGAGCACGCACTCGGTGCCGGCCGCGTCGGCCACCGTCCTGGCCAGCGCCATGAGACCGGCCTGGTCGCCGGGTACGAGAGCCTCCAGGCGCTCGCGGATCGCCGCCAGGCGCGGGTCTTCCGCAGCGGGGGCCACGGAGCCGGCCGCAGGCGGCGCACAAGGCGCAGCCGCCTGGCCCGCCGGCCGGTCTCCGCCCCCCGCGCGCCCCACCAGGTCGAGGCCCACGATGCCGTCGCCGATGACGGCGTCGATCTGCCAGGCCAACGCCTTCTCCGGCTCGGCGGCGAGACGCGCCCTCACCTCGCCGCAGAACGGCGGCTTGAGGGCCACCTCCAGCGCCGCCGCGGCGGCGGCGCGGTCGTCGGCGTACATCCGCGAGATGAACTCGTGGCCGACGAGCTCCTTCTCTGCCGCGCCGACGGCGCGGCAGAACGACGGGCTCACGAACGTCATGACGCCGTCGCGGTCGACCTCGACGACGAAATCGGTCTGCGTGTCGGCCAGCAGTTGCAGGCTCTTGCGCAGGCGGCGGACCTCGTCGTGGTCGATGGTCTCCACGTCGGGCTTGCTGATGAACAGCAGGTAGGCCATCGCCCGGGGCTCGCCTCTCTCGGCGACCGGCCCCAGGGAGACGCGTACCCAGACCCGCTCGCCGTCAGGCCGGCCGAGATGCTCCTCGAAGATCTGCTCGCCCTCGCGGCGGAAGCCGCGGGCGCGGTCGGGCCACCCGGGCATCACGCTGGACCACTGTCGCCCCAGCAGATCGGTGCTCGCGCCGCCCACGAGCCTGACCAGCGGTGCGTTGAGGGCGATCGTCTTGCCGGCGTCTGAGACGACGGCCACGGGCTGCTCGAGCGGCAGGTGCGACAGCACCTCGAACACGATCTCGATACGCTGGCGGACGGCGTACGGGACCTGAGGCGCCATCCAGTATTCCAGCCCGAGCCCGTCCGGGGAGAGGCCCTGATCCTCCATCATCATCTTCGCCCAATCGCTCACCGTAGCCTCACAAGTCCGGGGCGGGGATGCCGCCTACTAAGAGAGTCGGCCGCACGCGTCCGGGGAGCGATGGTACGCACGTCTAGGGAAGGGGGAACGTGCGTCTACACGCCCACCTTGTACATCGTTCGTTCGCCCAGTCCGGTGACGACCTTGACGTACCCATGCAGCTCGGCGTCGAGGGCGGGCTCGCCGGTGTCGACGAGCAGCGGCCGGCCCTCCAGCGAAAGGAGCTTGGTCTGGGTGGCGATGACGGTGATCCCGGCCTGGCCCACGCGGCGGATCACGGCCGGGCTGATCTGCTGGTTGCCGCGACCGAAGATGTGACCCTGACCCCCGATCACGGTGACCACGATGTGCGCCTCGGGGTGCGTCTGCAGGAGTCGCAGCAGGCCCTCCTCGGTGAGGTCGCTGCCGGCGAGAGCCCCGCCCAGCACCGCGTCGACACCGAGCAGCGTCTTCTCGAGGCCGAGACGGGTCATGATGGTGCGCGTGGTCGTGCCCGGGCCGAGGATGTACAGGGCGCCCGGCCTCATGTCGCGGATCACCTCGGTGGCGACGTCGTTGAGGGCGCGCTCTTCGCCGGCCACCCCGCCGGCCTTGGCGCTCTGCGTGAGCCCTCGGGCATACGGGACCGACAGGTAGCCGTACAGGTGCGCCGAGACGCGGTCCTCGCGAAAGGCCTCCTCGTCGATGTCCATGACCTCTCCCTCGCGCAGGCGCACGGCGGCCGGGCGTTCGTGGAGGAAGAGCGCCGCCACGTCGCCGGCGGCGGCCGGCGTCGTAGCATAGACGGCCGAGTGGATCTTGACGCCGGCGGGCACGCCGATCACGGGCACGCGCTGGCCGACGGCGCTGCACACGTTGCGTGCCGTGCCGTCGCCGCCGGCGAACAGGACGAGGTCCACGCCGGCGGCCACCAGCTCGCGGGCCGCCTGCTCGGTGTCGGCCGGGGACGTCAGCACGAACTCGCCGGCCGCGCCCAGCGCGGCCTCGTCGTGGCCCTGCTCGCGCTCCGCGGCGGCCCACGTGGGACGGCCGGAGAACGTGCCCAGCACGCGCGGCTCGAAACCGGCCGCGCGGGCCTCATCCGCGCCCATCTCGCCCGGCCAGGTGACGACCTCGACGTGGTCGCGCACGCGCGCCAGGCGCTCGAGCGCCAGCCGTGCGCGCCGCGGTGCGTCGCGCACGGCGCCCAGCTCGAGCGCCCGCCGCAGGATCTCCGCGCCGTCGCTCCCTTTGAGGCCGACCCGGCCGCCGACGCCGGCCACGGGATTCACGATCAGGCCGAGCCTCTTCACGCCGGCGCCCTCACGAGCGCTTCTTGCCGCCGCGCTTCTGGCGCCCGCTCCGCGAGCTGCCTCCCGCGCGCGCCGGCCCCGATCTGGAGACCGGCTGGGGCCTCATCACGGTGAAGAGGTAGATCGCCAGCGCCGGGGTCATCACGAGCAGCAGCCCCGGCGTCCCCGAGACGGCGCTGAGGACGATCGCGACGAGGAGGGCGACGAACACCAGCGAGTGGACCATGCGCACGCTGAAGGCGGTGATCCGGCGCCCGCGCATCCACAGGTCGAAGGAGTCGATCGTCATGGTGAGGGCCGCGACGGCCCCCAGCAGGAGCGACAGCACGACGAACGGCTGCCGCCAGCCGCCGAACTGGTCGCCGGTGGCATACGTGTAGGCCAGGCTGCCGCAGACGAGGGCCGTCATCAGCAGGATGGTGAGGCCCATGGAGCGCAGCACTCGCTGACCGACCGTGAGATCCTGACGCATGTGAGAGGTCCCCTCGTCGGGGGCGGGGCGGCGCCCGCGGCGCCGCCCCGCCCGTCGGTCTACGTCTGCTTCAGGAACTTCTTCTTGTACTTGCGCCAGGTGAAGGCCCACTGCTCGGGGTCCTCCATGGCCTCAGTGCGGCGTAGCTGGTCGATGGGCTGGGCGTGCGGTGCGTCGAGCACGAACTGGGGGTCGGCGTAAGCCTCGTCGCTGCCCTTCTTGATGACCGCCGCCCACTCGTCGAGGTCATCTCTGCTGTAGGTCTCGCACGGTTCCGGCGTGAACGGCTCGGGCACCACCCACGGGTGATGGCTCATCCACATGCTCTGGATGCCGAAGTCGACCATGCGGTCGCGCAGCGCCTCGGTGCCGACGCCGGTGTCCTCCTTGAGCTGCTCAAGGCTGTAGCGCACCTGGTCGAGCCGGCGGTGGCCTTCGGCATACGGCCGGCTCACGCCCTTGATCGCCATCAGCAGGTTGTCGAGGTAGTTGTTGTTGAGGACGCTGATCTCGGCGACCTCCTTGAGGCCCTCGGGACCCATGCTGCGGATCCAGGCGTAGGCGCGGATGACGCCCATCCAGTTGCCGAGGAAGCCGCGCACCCGGCCGATGCTCTCGGGGCGGTCGTAGTCGAGATGGTAGCGGTCGCCGTCCTTCGTCACGACCGGCACCGGCAGGTACCGGGCCAGCTCGTCGGTGACACATGTAGGCGCCGCTCGCCGGGACCCTCGCAGCCGTGCGGGCTCGAAAACGTCTTGTGCAGGTTGAAGTGGCAGGCGTCGAAGCCGGCGTCGCGGGCCCGCGCGAAGCCGAGGATGCCGTTGGCGTTGGCCTGATCGGTGAAGGCCAGGGCGCCGGCCTCGTGCAGCACCTCGACGTACTTGTCGATCTGCGGGTTGTAGATGCCGGTGTCCTCGGGGTTGGTGATCATGCAGCCCACGGTCTTCTCGACACCGCGGCGCGGAAGGCCTCGAGGTCCGGGTAGCCGTTCTCGTCGGGCATCACGGTGATGACCTTGAAGCCGGCCACCATCGGCGTGGCCGCGTCGCAGGGGTGCGAGAAGATCGTCGTGATCATCTCGCTGCGCTGGTCGAGCTCGCCCCTGGCCTCGAAGTAGCGGCGCATGACGCAGGCGTTGGTGAACACCGCGTGCGAGCCGCCGCCGGGCTGCAGCGTGAAGGCGTCCATGCCGCTGATCGACTGCAGGTACTGGCCGGTCTCGTAGACGATCTCGAGCAGGCCCTGCATGGTCGCTTCGTCCTGCCACGGGTGCAGGTCGGCGGCCTTGTGCCCGCGGATGAGCTCTTCGTGCATCTTGGGCGAGTACTTCATCGTGCAGGTGCCCTCGCTGATGTCGCTGCCGAGGTCCATGCCCAGGGTCATCTGCGAGTAGCGCAGGTAGTGGCGAAGGACCTGGTACTGCGCCATCTCGGGGAGGTCGGGGGCGGCCGCGCGGCTCATCCCCTCGGGGATGTAGTCCGCGGCCTCACCCACGGCCGCGGTCACGTCGTCTTCGGCGAGCGGCACGAGGATGCCGCGCTCGCCGGGCGCGCCCTGCTCCATGATGAACGGCTCGTCCCAGCGCGGGGCCTGGTAGTCGTGCAGCACGCCGCCGTCGCGACGCAGGCGACCGAGGCCGGCGAGCTTCTCCTGAGGAGTCTCCCGGGGGCTCATGCCGTCACCTCCTTGACAGCCGCGGCCAAGGTCTCGATGGCGGCCTGGTCGTAGTACTCGGTGACACAGTAGAGCGCGCTCTGGCCGAGCTCGGGGAACTCGGCCGAGAGGTCCTTGCCGCCGAAGATCCGGTGGCCGAGCAGCTTCTTGTTGATCTCGGCCACCGTCTTGCCGGTGCCGCTGAAGTCGACGACGAACTCCTTGAAGAAGCTCGGCGAGAGCTTGATGGCCACGCCGGGGATCTCGCCGAGCAGCTTGGCGGCGTAGTGCGAGCGGGCGATGCAGGTCTCGCCGAGCTCGCGGAAGCCCTGCGGGCCCATGACCGCCATGTAGACGGCGGCGGCGATGGTCCACAGACCGGACGCCGTGCCGACCCAGTCCTTGCCCTGGTCGCGGGCGCCGTAACTGGTGCGCTCGGCCAGCGCCTCGGCGACGGCGTACTGGCCGGGGGTGGCGGTCTCCATGACGGTATAGAGCTCGAGCGGGCACTCCTGCGCGAACACCGGGTCGTCGTCCTTGAAGGCGATGAAGCCGGAGCAGCCGCCGCCGGCGTGCATGTGCATGCCGAGCGCCTGGATGTCGCCGCAGGCGATGTCGGCGCCCAGGGCGCCGGGCGGGGCGAGCACGCCGAGCGTGATCGGATCGACACCGGCGATGGCGAGCGCGCCGTACCGAGTGGGCGAGCTTCACGATCTCGGCGCCGTTGGCCTCGATGGTCCCGAGGTAGCCGGGGCTCTCCCAGTAGACCGCGGCGAACGTGTCGTCCAGCTTCGCCTTGAGGTCCTCGAGATCGACCATGCCGGTCTCCCGATCCCACTCGTAGAAGCGGATCTTGGTGCTGTTCGCCATCGACTCGGGCTGGCACAGGGTGCGCGCTTCCATGAGTCGCATGGGACTCATGTGCGACGGGACCAGCACCTTGTCGCGGCCGGTGATGCGCCGGGCCATGCGGAACGAGCGCCCGGCCACGTCGCCCCAGTCGTAGATGGGGTTGGCGACGGCGTCGTAGTCGAGCAGCTCGCCGAGCATGCTGTTGAACTCGAAGCGCGTGAGGTACTTGCCGAGGTCGCTGTAGTCGCCGCCGCAGTAGGCACTGACGAACTCGGCCCGGTTGATCACTTCGTCGACGATGGACGGCACGTGATGCTGCCAGCAGCCGGCGCCGCAGAAGTTGAGGTAGTCGACGCACGAGGCGTTCTTGTCGAGCAGGCCCTGGACGTGCCGGCGAAGATCGCGCTCGGCGAGGATCGCCGGCGGGATGTCGAGAGGCACCTTGCAGCGCAGGCGGTCGGGGATCTCCGCGTAGATCTCCTCGACGCTGCTCAGCCCGAGCTCGTCGAGCATGGCCTGCTTGGTGGCCGGCACCGAGTTCGGGATGTAGGGGTGGATGAACGGTTTGTCAGCCATTGTCCGGCGCGCTCTCCTTCCGTGGGATGGTGGGATCGAGGTTCTCCTGGCGCGAGCGTGTGACGACGCGACGGGGCGTCACTCGTAGCCGTAGCCGGCGGCGGTGCCGTAGTCGATGCTGACGAGCGCCCCGGTGATGGGCGCCGCCGCGGGGCTCGCGAGGTAGAAGACGAGCTCGGCGACCTGTTCGGGCGTGATGAAACGCGCCTTGTCGCGCTGCGGATAGCTGGCGAGCAGGCGCTTGAAGTAGCCCTCGGGATCGCCGCCGCCGAAGTCGCGCGCCTGGCCTTCGAGCATGGGCGTCATGACGTCCGCGGGGCACACGGCGACGCAGCGCACCAGGAACGGGGCGAGCTCGAGGGCGAGCGACTTGGTGAGCAGGCTCACGCCGCCTTTGGAGGCCGTGTACACGGCCGTCTCCGGCGTGCCGACGACCCCCGCGTCGGAACTGAGGTTGATGATGCAGCCTTCGGTCTTCTTGAGATGCGGGATCGCGTAGCGGCAGCAGAAGAAGGTGCCCTTGAGGTTGACGTCGAGGACCTTGTCCCACTCCTCCTCCGTGGTCTGGTCACTGGGGCCCTCGGTCCAGACACCGGCCGCGTTGACGACGACGTCCACGCGCCCGGCGTCGGCGGCCGCGGTGGCCATGAGGTTCTCGCAGTCGGCCGGCACGCCGACGTCGCAGGTGAGCGCGTGCACCGTGGTCAGCGCGGCCAGCTCGCCGGCGAGCGTTTCGAGAGCGACGGCATTGAGGTCGCCGAGCACCAAGGTCGCGCCGGCGGTCGCGAAGCGGCGCGCCACGGCCGCGCCGATGCCCCCGGCCGCGCCGCTCACCACGACCGTCCTGCCGTCCATGTCGTAGCTCATGCGTCCCTCCCCGCATCCATTGAACGGTGCGTCGATCTCGGTAGCCTACAGTGGCCCGGGAGCCTGCCACTGACCACGGCTCAGCCGCCCCAGAAGATCGAGGAAGTCCGCCCAGGTACGTGAGGCGCGTGAACGATGAGCTGCGAGGCGTAATAGGGGAAGTCCGACCCACTGCGATGAACACGGCGCCGCGGCGCGGCAGCCGGCGTCGGCCAGAAGATAGCCGGTGCCGTGCAGACGACCTTCCGCAGGGGTGCTCCACTCGTACAGGGTGCAGCGCTGCAACCAGTGCAGCACGGCGGTCGCAATCGCGGCCGTACAGGACGGCCTGATGGGCGCCGGTCGACGTGCTGCTTCAGCTGATCTACGCGGCCATGTCGTAGAGGTCGCGGACGTTGGAATCAGCTCTGCCGGCGGCGACGCCGTGTGGCGACGGGCCGGCAGGCGGCCAGCGTAGTCAGCGACGATGCGGGTAGAGCGGCTGCGCGCAGATCCCAGCCCAGATCGCTTGACCTGGCTGAGCGAGCCTGTCCCAGCGCCAGTCCAGAGCCACAGCCGAGCCTCGCCAGCGACCACTTGTCGTGGCCGGTGCGATATGCTCTGCGCGGCCACGATCGCGAGCTCGGCCGCGCTCATGGTCGGCACGCGCCTGCAGTCGGCTCAGCACGTCGGCATACGTAAACGCTCGTGTAGCCGGTGGAGTCCTCGGAGCCGGCGAGTGCCCTGGCGAAGCCGCGGAACGTCGGCCTGGACCTCGATGATCTGGCCCAAGACACGTCTCCATGCCCGCCATGTCGACGCCGCCCACGCGTCTCCAGCGCACGGCGCAGCTCGTCCATGTCGAGCGTATCGTTGCTGGTCACGTCCTTCATCGTCTCGCCCGGCCACCAGCCCCAGCCGTGGTCCCAGAAGATACAGGGCCGTAGCGCCGGGCGGGATAGGCTTGGCGCGCGCCCACGGCGACGAGAGTCCACGAGAGTCTGCGGCGAGCCCATGTCGCATCTCGCCCCAGTCTGCCACCGCATACTCCGGGGTGGCCTTCATCCCTTTCGGTGATGTGGAACGCACGCTGGCACCGGTCCAGCCGCGTCGGCCGCCGACGGTGTAGCCGGCGGCTCGATCGGCGAGCGCCACCACCTGGACGTCGGCGCTGGAGCCGACGGCGCCGAGCTCGTTCTCGAGGTCGTGGATGATCCAAGCGCTCGAGATCGTTGTCCCCGTCCATGTAGATCATGACCGTCCAGGCGGCAATGGGCGCCGGCGAGGAAGCCTGCGGCGCCCCAGGGGCCTCGAGGCGATGCAGTCGAGGGCGGGTGGCGTAGCCGCCAGGGCTACCGGAGCGCCGACCAGGCAGAGCACGAGCAGCGCGCAGAAGTATCGACGAGAAGCGGAGGCCGCAGCCGCCGCGCCGCGGCGTGACGAGTCCGAAGGATTGCGGGGCCGGCGCACAGGCGCGCAGCCCGGTGTCGCTGTGATCGCTCATGCTGCCTCCTCGAGTCTCACCGACGTGTGCCCCGGCGCCCACTTGGCCCTCTGCAAGGATAGCGCAGACGGTGGTGAACCCGCGCGTGACAAGAAGGGGCGCCTCAGTAGTACAACTCGCTGGGCCCCTTGTATTCCTGGATCGTGTTACCGCCGTCGATCACCACGAGCTGCCCGGTGATGTAGCTGGCGTCGTCGGAGCCGAGGAAGCAGATGAGCTTGCCGACCTCGGCCGGCGTCGCGGCGCGCCCGAAGGGCGTGTTCACGGCGCCGGCGCGCTCGCCCTCGGTGGTCGACCCCGTGTCGATCCAGCCCGGGCCCACGGCGTTGACGGTGATGCCGTACTTGGCCACGTCGAGGGCAAGGCCCCGGGTGAGGCCCAGCACCCCGGCCTTGGCGGCGCAGTACACCGACTCCTCCGGGTTGGCGACCACGGGACCGGTGACCGACGAGACGTTGACGATGCGCCCGTAGCCGCGTTCGATCATCCCGCCGATGACGGTGCGCGTCACGTTGAACTGGGTCTTGAGGTTGATGGCGATGCCGAAGTCCCAATCTCTCTCGCTCATGTGGGGGAAATCGGTGAAGTCCTCCTCCATGCCCTCGATGACCATGCCGGCGTTGTTCACCAGCACGTCGATGCGGCCGTGGCAGGTGACGGCGTCGGCCACGGCCTTCTGCACCTCGTCCATCTTCGTGAGGTCGGCGGTGTGCGACGAGACCGTGAAGCCCTCCTTGCGCAGCTCGTCGGCGCAGGCGTGCACCTTTGGAGAGATGTCGACGATGGCGAGCAGGGCGCCCTCCTCGCCGAGCACCCTGGCCGTGTTGAAGCCGATGCTGTTGGTCTTGGCGACCCCGGTGATGAGGGCGACCTTGCCCTCGACCCTGCCCTTGCGCTCCATGGTGTCCGCTCCCTTGGTCGAGCTGCGGCCGGTGCGCCGGCCGGCGACGATCGTCATGCGCATGCTACGTCGCCGCCCGCAGAAGTGTCACCACCCGGCGCCCTCGCCGTGTCACGGACAAAGAAGAGCATCCTCCCGAACCTGCCTATGAAGCGTGGATATGTGGGAGTTTTGGTAAAGTTGCCGCCTGAGCCTGCCGATTAACCAGGTAGAGTCATGGACAGCGTCGGAGAGAGAACAGTCACCACCTGGTTGCACGTCGCCGACGTGGCGCTCCTGCTTGGTGTCAGCGCCAACACGGTGCGGCGCTGGACCGACGCCGGACGCATCGCCGCCTACCGCAGTCCGGGGGGCCATCGCCGCTACCTGGCCGACGACGTCCACGCGCTCCTGGCCGAAGAGGAGGTCACGGGAGCCGCGGCGCACCCCGGCGACTTCGCGGAGCTGCGCCGCCAGACTCAGGGCTTGCGCGCCGTCGTGCAGGCCGGCCTCGACCTGACGGCCCTCCTCACAGAGGCGCCGCGCGACGTGCCCGAGCAGGTCGCGCGGCGCCTCTGTGAGCTGACCGACGCACCTCGCTGCGACGTCTTCGTGCGTCAGGGCGACAGGCTGCGGCTCGCCGTCTCGATCGACGGCGGCGAGCTCGACGAAAGCCGCATCGGCGACTCGTGGACCTTGGACGACTGGCTGCCGGAGAGCGGGGCGCCCGACACCCTGTCGGCGGCGGCCTTCGGTGCGGACGGCGGCCGCCTGGGCCAGCGCGCACGCCGCGCCCTGCAGCGCCGCGGCTGCCGCGCGCTCGTGTGGGCGCCGATGACGGTGCGCGGCGACTTCATCGGCGCGGTGGAGGTGAGCGACGCGCGTGCGCGCGACCTCGGACCGCAGGTCCCGATGGTCGCCGGCCTCGCGCGCATCTGCGCGCACGCCCTCGACATCGACGCTACCTACCAGACGCTGGAACACCGCGACAAGGCCATCCGCGAGCTCGTGGACCTCTCGCAGGAAGTCGCCCAGACCCACGAGCTCAGCAGGTTCGTCGAGCGCTTCGCGCTCCGCCTCATGGCTGCCGTCAACGCCGATTGCGTCGACGTGTACAGGGTCGGCGCCGGCGTCATCCGTTCCCTCATCAGCCTGAGCCGCGAGGGCATCGACGACACCCGCTACGACACCATCCTCGACACCGCCAAGTACCCGTGCCTCGAGAAGACACTGATCGACCAGACTCCACTCGTGTTGAACAGCCTCAGCGACCCTCGGCTCACTCCCGCCGAGGTCGAGATGTTCCGCAAGTGGGGCTACGCCAGCTCGCTCACCATGCCTCTCGTCGCCGGTGGCGCCATCGTCGGGCTCGTGGACCTCTACGACGACGCCGAGCGCGACTGGGGCCTCGAGGTGGAGTTCCTCACCGGGGTGACGCAGCTCGTCGCCGGCCTCTTCGACAATGCCGTGCTGCTCAGCGAAGCCGAGGAGCGCAGCCGCCTGCAGCACGAGCTCGTCGAGCTCGCCGGCCGCCTGGCGAGCGCGGGCTCGCCGCAGGGCATCGCCCTCGAGGCGGCGCGCAAGCTCCGCGAGGTCGCCGGCGCGGAGGACTGCGACATATGGTGGCTGGAAGAAGGCTACCTGCGCTGCCTCGCCAGCATGGACAGCAAGGGCGCCGACGAGGCCGTGCGCGGCAAGATTCTGGATCTCGCGCTGTTCCCTTCGACCGCGCGCTCCCTCGAGGACCGTGAGGTGCTGGTCTTCACCACCCTGAACGACCCTCGCGTCACCGACTACGAGCGTGAGGATTGGGGCACCTACGGCTTCCGCAGCATGATCTCGCTGCCGCTGATCGCCGGCGACGAGGTCGTCGGCATGATCGACATCTTCGACACCGCGGAGCGCGACTACAACGACGTGCGCGGCTTCCTCACGAGCGCCGCGCGCACCATCGCCGACGCGCTCCAGAGCGCGCAGCTGATGGGCAGCCTGCAGCAGAGCAACGCGGCCCTGCGCGAGCTCGTGGAGCTCGGCGACCGGTTCAGCGAAGCGGAGGGCGTGCAGCAGCTGGCGCGCATCGTCGCCGCGCGCCTGCGCGCCATCCTCGAGGCCGAGGACTGCGACATCTGGGGGATCGAGGGTGGGCGCCTGAAGTGCCTCGCGAGCATCGACAGCCGCGGCTGGGACGCGGACGAGGTGGGTAGCGAGCGCGACCTCTCGGTCTACGAGGCGACCATCGCCGCGCTGGCCGCCAACGAGCCCATGGTGATCGGCGACCTCGAGGCCGCCGGTCTTACTGAAGAGGAGATGGCGGCCTACCGCCGCTGGAGCTACCGCAGCATGGTGTCGCTGCCGCTCGTCGTCGAGGGGCGCCCCATCGGGCTGATCGACGTCTTCGACACCAAGGTGCGCGACTACACCGGGATGCTCGATCTCATCCGCAACGTCGGGCGGCTTCTGGCCGGCGCTTTCGAGAAAGCTCATGCTCGTGGAGCGACTGGAGAGCGGCAACCGCGACCTGCGACTGCTCGTCGACTCAGGACTCGAGTTCGGCGCCACGCTCGATGTCGACGCGGTACTCAGCACCGTGGCGGAGCGCATCGTCGCCGTCTCCGAGGCCGATCTCTGCGACGTGTACGGCCTGGACGGCGACGACGTCGAGATCCTCGTCTCGCTGGGCAGCGGTGTCGACGATGCGGCCGTGGGCAGACGCTACGTGCGGGACGAGTTCAGCACGTTCATCGAGGCCGCGGCCACGCGACAGCCCGTGGTCCGGCTGGACGTCCTGAACGACCCGGAGGTGCTCGAGCGCGACCGCGAGGATGCGCGCCGATGGGGCTACCAGTCGATCATGACCGTCCCCCTGTGGGGAGGGGGCGAGCTGATCGGCTTCGTCGAGATCTGCAACCGGCAGAAGCGGCCGTTCGCTCGTCCCGACGTCATCGTGGGCCTGGCGCAGGTGGCCGGCCAGGCCGTGGCCAACGCGCGCCTCTATCGCGAGCTCGACCAGAGTGTGCGCTGGATGACGCTCATGAGCGAGTCGGCCCTCGAACTGGCCAGCAGCCTCGACCTGCGCGACACGCTGGTGGCCACGGCCAAGCGGCTCTGCGACAGCGTCGGCGTGCCCGAGTGCGAGATCACGGTGATCGAAGGCGCCGGGCTGCGTACCCTGATGAGGATCGCCCGCGGCCATGTGGACGAGGCTTGGATCGGCCAGTACCTGCCGCTGGCGGACGCCGCCGTCACGCGTGAAGTGATCGAGACCAAACGGCCGACGGTCGTGGGCTCGCTGCGCGACCCGCGTCTCACGGCGAAGGTGCACGAGATCAACCAGGCTTTTGCACAGAAGAGCTGGGCCACCCTCCCCCTCATCGTCAAGGACCGCGTCATCGGCACCGTAGAGCTCGTCGAGAGCGGCGCCGAGCGCACCTTCACGCAGACCGAGCTCGACACCGCCGCGGCCGTCTGCCACGCCGCCGCCATGGCCATCGAGAACGCCGCGCTCTTCGAGAGCCAGCAGGCGGCCAACGAGGAGACGCAGCTCCTGAACAGGATCGCGCGACGCACGGCCGCCACCCTCGACCTCGAAGAGGTCGCGGAAGCGGCCGCCGACGAGCTGCGCAAGGTGCTGCCGTTCGAGAGTCACAGCCTGCTGCTGGCCGTCGAGGGTCGCATCGAGCGCGTCATCTCGTCGGATGGTCACGCCGACTTCCTGGCGGGTCTCACCGACGACGACCTCGGCGAGAAGTTCCTCGGCGAGCTGCGCCAGCGGCGCGTCGTGATCCTCCGGCTTCCAGAGGACGTGCCGCTGCTCCCTGACCACCCGGCCGTGGGCGGCATGCGGTCCGCCGTCGTGATGGCGCTCCCGTCCGAGCACGGCATCCTCGGCGCCTTCAACCTCGTGAGCAGCGAGCCCGACGCCTTCGCGAGCGTGGACGTGGACCTGCTCGAGCGCGTCGCCACGCAGCTGTCCCTCGCCCTCAAGAACGCCCAGCTCTACGAGGAGATCAAGCAGATGCACCTGGGCAACCTCAAGGCGCTCAGCTCGGCGCTCAACGCCAAGGACTACTACACCCTGGGCCACGCGGCCCGCGTGGCCGCCTACACGGTGATGCTCGGCCGCCGCCTGGGCTGGGAGGAGGACCTCCTGACCTCGCTCGAGGAGGCGGCCTACCTGCACGACATCGGCAAGATCAGCATCTCCGACCGCGTGCTCCTGAAGCCCGGGCGCCTGAACCCGCAGGAGTGGCAGCAGATGCGCCTGCACCCCGTGTTCAGCGCCGACATCATCCGCCCGCTCTTCCCCGTGACCCTGGTCGAGGGCGTGCGCCATCATCACGAGCACTACGACGGCAACGGGTATCCCGACGGCCTGGCCGGGGATGCCATCCCCCTGCTGGCGCGCGCCATGGCCGTCGTGGACGCCTACGACGCCATGTCGTGCCGGCGACCCTACAAAGCGGCGCTCACGTACCCCGACTGCCTGGCCGAACTGCAGCGCTGCCGCGGCTCGCAGTTCGAGCCGGCCATGGTCGACGCGTTCCTTGAAGTACTTGAGGAACTGGCGCGCAGGCGCGCGCAGGCGGAGGACATCGCCGCCCAGGCGGCGTCCCGCATCCCCGGCGACAAGCACCGTGCGTTGCGCAGCCGCGAGGACGAGGACACGCCCGAGTACCGCGAGATCCGCGAGGTACTGCGCGAGGTGCGCGACGCCAACCCGCCTACGCGGTTCCTCACCACCCACGCGGAGATCGACAAGAAGTTCGTCCTCGGCGTGGACCCCGAGGAACGGGAGAGCGAGCGTTCGCACTTCGGCGACGAGATCTTCGCCGACGACGAGCTGCCGGAAGTACTCGCGGGGCGGCGTCCCCAGGTGAACACCCTCTTCGCCGACCAGTTCGGCGTCTGGGTGACCGGACTGGCGCCGGTCCGCGACGCCACCGGCCGCATCGTCGCCGCGGTGGCGGCGGACCTGCCGGCCCTGAGCCGGGCGGAGAGCGAGGCGCTTCGCGGCGACGGCCACCAGACGTTCGCCGCCATGCTGCAGACGGCCGCGGTGCGCCTCGGCCGCGCCGAGATCGACGCCATCACCGACGCTCTCACCGGCCTCTACAACCACCGTTACCTGCACGAGCGGCTGAGCGAGGAGCTCCACCGTGCCCGCGAGCTCGGACGGCCGCTGACCGCGCTCTTCTGCGACCTCGACCACTTCAAGGGTTACAACGACGCCAACGGGCACAGCGCCGGCGACGCCGTGTTGCGCGAGGTCGCACACCTCATCGAACAGTCGGTGCGCAACGTCGACATCGCCGCGCGCTACGGCGGCGAGGAGTTCGTCGTGCTGCTGGTGGAGACCGGCCGCGAGGCCGCGCTCGCGGTGGCGGAGCGCATCCGCGAGCGCATCCGCGCGGCCGGCTTCATCGCCCACGGCGCGCCGCTGACCGTCAGCATCGGCATCGCCGGCTTCCCGGAGGACGCCGAACGCCGCGAAGCGCTGCTCGACAAGGCCGACTGGGCGATGTACCTGGCCAAGCGACGCGGCCGCGACCAGGTAGCGACGTTCGCCGAGGGTTGACGCGTCAGGAGGGGCGGCGGCGGGGGATGCGTTCGTCGCCGCGCCGCAGGGTCAGGCCCTCCCTGTCGAAGAGCTCGAGGAGGGCCTGCGCGTTGCGGCGCCCGCAGTCCAGGCGGTCGCGGAAGCCGGCCAGGGTCACCCGGCCGTCGGCGGTGAGCGCCGCCAGCAGCTCCGTGCGCGCCCCGTCGATGGCGGCGGCCGCGAACCACAGGTCCTTGTCCACACGCACCACGTCGCCGCGACGCGCGAGCACGTCGAGTACCCGGCTCAGCTCGCGCGACGGGCGCCGCAACTCCTCCGCCAGGCTCGCCAGCGTCGGCGGCGCGAAGGGCTCTCCGCCGAGACGCGCAAGAAGCTCGTCGGCCAGCGCCGCCTGAGCAGCCCCGAGCACACCGGCGCCGGCGGGGGCGTAGCCGCCTTCGCCGGCGACCAGCCGCTCGTCGGCCACGAGGCCCTGGAGCAGCGCGTCCACGTCCTCCACGGGCAGCGCCGGTGTGAGCGCCGCGAGCTCGGCTGCACTGGAGAACGGGCGCTCGGGACGCGCGGAGGAGCGCGCGGAGGCGCCGGCCAGAAGGGCCGCGCGCAGCGCGGCCAGAGTGCCGGCGCCGAACCAGCGGACCGGCGCGGTGCGCGCGCCCGAGGACGGGGGACGCAGAGCCTCGAGCTCGCCGGCCTGTTCGGCCGCCGTCAGAGCGGCGCCGGCCTCGCCGGCGCCGAACCCCGCGGCGGCCAGATCCGCCGCGACGACCCCGCCGTGACCGCTGTCCGCCGCGAGTGCGAGCACCGCAGCGCGGACGTCGGCGGCGCGCAGCGCGGCGAGAAAGGCGGCGTGCCGCCCGCGGTCGTGCCAGCGCCGCGCCCCGGTGACGAGCACCTCGCCGCCGCCGACCGTCGCCACCGGCGAGAGGGCGCGCAGGATGAAGCGGTCGTGCGGCTCGACGACGGCGTCGCCGTCGAGCCGCACGACCGCCGCCGCCTGCGCCCCGGCGGCGATCTCGCGCCCCTCCAGCGGAGCCACGCGGGCGAGATACTGCGCCGTGCCGTGATGCAGGCGCACCTGGTCCCCGGAGCGCAGCGGCCTGCCGCCGGGCGCTACTCGAACCCAGGCGTCGAAGCGCCGGAAGACACGGCCGGCTGCTTCGGGCGCGACCAGCCAGCTGCCGCGCTCCACGGCATCGCGGTCGAGGCCGCGCAGGTTGACGCCCACGCGGCTGCCGGCGCGCACGACCTCGGCCTCGTGATCGTGCACCTGCACGCTGCGCACCGCGGTGCGCGTACCGCCGGGCTCGACCACCAGCGCGTCCCCGGCGCGGATCGCGCCGCGCCACAGCGTGCCCGTGACGACGGTGCCGATGCCCTTGAGGGGGAACACGCGATCGACCGGGAGGCGAGCGGGGCCGCCGCGCCGGCCCCTCTCGACGTGGTCGGCGGCGCGCTGCAGAGCGGCGAGCAGCTCGGCCGCGCCGCGCCCGTCGCGAGCGCTCACGGTGACGACCTCGCAGCCGGAGTAGGGCGTCCGCGCGAGGAACTCGCGCACGTCCTCTTCCGCCATCTCCAGCAGCTCCCGGTCGACAAGATCGGCCTTGGTCAGCGCCACCACGCCGCGGTCCACGCCGAGCAGCTCGATGATCGCCACGTGCTCCACGGTCTGCGGCATCACTCCGTCGTCGGCGGCGATCACCAACAGGAAGAGGTCGATGCCGGTGGCGCCGGCCACCATGGTGCGCACGAAGCGCTCATGGCCGGGGACGTCGACGACGCTCAGGCGGCCGCCTCCCGGCAGCTCGAGCTCGGCGTAGCCGAGCTCGATGGAGATGCCCCGCTCCTGCTCCTCGCGCAGGCGATCGGTGTTCTTGCCGGTGAGGAGCGTGATGAGCGCGGTCTTGCCGTGGTCGATGTGGCCGGCCGTGCCGAGGGTCAGCGGGACTGCGGCCTCGTCGGACGCGCCGGTCGTGTCGGGGGCGCCCGGCACCGGACGACCGTCAGGCCAGCGCCGCCAGCACGGCGCCGGCCAGCTCGTCGAGCTCGGCGTCGCGCACGGCGCGCAGGTCGAAGAGCAGGCGGCCGTCGTGCAGGCGGCAGACGACGGCGGGCGCACCGAGCCGCAGCGCGGTGGCAAGCCGGTCGGCGTCGGCGTCCACACTCACGGCCACGGCGACGCTGGGCACTTCGGTGACGGGGAGCGCCCCGGCCCCAGCGCGCGCGACGGTGTCGACGAGCTCGAGCCGGTCGGCGGGCACACCGGCGCCGATGAGCGCCTCGCGCAGTCGGCCCGCGCGGCCGCGCACTTCGTCGAGCGGCGCCGCAAGCGCCGCCAGCGTGGGGATCGCGGTGACCGCGCGCGTCGGGTCGAGATAGAGCCGGAGCACCGCGTCCAGCGCGGCCAGGTCGAGCTTGTCGATGCGCAGCGCGCGGGCCAGCGGGTGACGACGCATGGCGTCGATGGCCGCGGCCCGGCCCACGGCCACGCCGGCCTGGGGACCGCCCAGCAGCTTGTCGCCGCTGAAGGTCACGATGTCGGCGCCGGCGGCGATGCTGTCCTTCAGCGCGGGCTCTTCGGCGAACAGCGGCAGGCCGGCCAAGGCGCCGCTGCCCAGGTCGTCGACCAGCACCGCGTCGTGCTCATGGGCAAGTCCCGCGAGCTCCTGCAGGGACGGCTCCGCGGTGAACCCGACGATGCGATAGTTGCTCGTGTGCACGCGCAGGACGGCGCGCGTGCGCTCCGTCCAGGCCTGCGCGAAATCCTTGAGGTACGTGCGGTTGGTGGTGCCGACCTCGACCAGCTCGGCCCCGCTCTCGCGGAGGATATCGGGGATGCGAAAGCCGTCTCCGATCTCGACGAGCTGGCCACGGGCGACGAGCACCTCGCCGCCGCGGGCGGTGGCGGCCAAGGCGAGCAGTACCGCGGCGGCGTTGTTGTTCACGGCCAGCGCGTCCTCGGCGCCCGTGACCGTACACAGCACGTCGTGGATGTGGTCCTGGCGCGAAGCACGCTCGCCGCGCGCCAGGCTGTATTCGAGGTCGGTGTAGCCGGAGGCGGCGGTGACGACCGCGTCGACCGCCTCCTGCGGAAGCAGCGCGCGGCCGAGATTGGTGTGCACGACCACGCCGGTGGCGTTGATGACGCGGCGCAGGGACGGCGTCACCGCCGCCGCGAGCAGACGTGCCGCCCAGGGGACGAGGGCGGCCGGCGTGAGGTCCGCCGCCTCCGCGGCGGAAGCCTCGCCGGCCGCCCCCGACGCCAGGATGTCGGCTCTGAGCCGCTCGATGACCGCGCGCACCGCGTCCACGACGAGCTCGCGCGGGTAGCGCTCGAGCAGCTCGAGTGCCGCCGGCTCGCGCAGCACTTCGTCCACGGCGGCCAGCGAACGCAGCTGCGCCCGTCCGTCCGTGCCGGCCTTCCTGCTCGTCTCAGCCATCAGCGTCCTCCGTCGCCAGCGTCCTGCGATCGCGCCGCACGCGCAAGTGCGCCATGGTCATCGAATACGCCACGAGGACGAACATGAACCACCACTCCGTGCCCTTCAGGGCGATGCTCTCCATGAACTCGGGCCACTGCGCGCGCCCCAGTACCAAGGCGACGGCCGCGGCGGCGAAGACGATCTCGGTGAACAGCCAGAAGAAGAGCGCCGGACTGTCGCTGAAACCGCGCAAGGTCGCCCACATGGAGAGCACCGCAAGGCCCACAGGGACCAGCCCGATGACGATCGCCAGCCCCAGTTGCACCACGACCTTCCCTGCGCTGCCTCCGGCGGCCCACTGCCAGATGGCGCCCCGATCGGTACCGACGCCGAAGATCACGACCGCGATCCACGAGACGAACGCGATCACCGAGAACGCCCCGAACAGGATGAACGGGAGGACCGAGAATACGCGCAGGGCGAACTGCGGGCGCGGAACCTGAGCCGCAAGGACGTCTTCGTCGCTGGGCTTCCAGCCGGGGTCGCCGGGCTTGCGCTCGGGACTCACGTGGTACCGCCGGGCGGCTGTGCGAGCAGCGACACGACTCAGCCTTCGAGCACGAGGGTCCCAGGCGGCCCGTCGGTGACCTCGCCGATGGTCCAGCCGGACACGCTGCTCTCGCGGAGGCCGGAAAGGAGCGCCGCATGCTTGTCCGCGGACACGGCGATGAGCAGGCCGCCGGACGTCTGCGGGTCGAACGCCGCCAGCACCCGCGGGTCCTGCTGGTCGAGCTCGTCCGGGCCGCCGCCGACACCGCGCAGACGCGGCAGGAGGAAGTCGCGGTTGCTGCGCAGACCGCCGGCATACACGGCTTGCGCGATGAGCTCGAGGACGCCGTCGTGCAGCGGCACGTCCGCGACCCGCACGACGGCGGCGGCGGCGCTCGCCGCGAGCATCTCACCGAGGTGCCCGAGCAGACCGAAGCCGCTCACGTCGGTGCAGGCGTGCACGCCCACGGCCGACATGACGGCCGCCGCCGCCGCGTTGAGGGCGGCGGCCTCCTCGATGGCGGGCATCATGTCGTCCTCAGTGATCAAGCCCTTCTTGAGGGCGCTGGCCAGCACGCCGATGCCGAGGCGCTTGGTGAGCACCAGCTTGTCGCCGGGCCGCGCGCCGGCGTTGTAGACGATCTCGTCGGGACGGGCCACACCGGTGACGGCCAGCCCGTACTTGGGTTCCTTGTCGTCGATGGAGTGCCCGCCGGCGAGCTCGGCGCCGGCCTCCATCACCTTCTCGGCGCCGCCCCGAAGGATCTCCGACAGGTGCTTCATCCCGAGGTCGGCCGGCCACGCCACGAGGTTCATGGCCGTGAGGGGCCGGGCGCCCATGGCGTACACGTCGCTGAGCGCGTTGGCCGCGGCGAGCTGCCCGAACCAGTACGGCGAGTCGACGATGGGCGTGAAGAAATCGACCGTCTGCACCAGGCAGAGGTCGTCGGAGACGCGCGTGACGGCTGCGTCGTCATGCGTCTCGAGCAGCCGCGCGAACTCCGGGGAGCTGCGCGGGAGAGCGTCAAGCACGGCCTGCAGGTCGCACGGACCCAGCTTGGCCGCTCAACCGCTCTTGGCTGCGAACTGCGTGAGGCGGATCTTCTCGGTCATGCCGCAAGCTTACCGCACGTGCAGGGCCGTGGGTGGGGCGGGGGCGCTCCGGACGCACGGCGGTGATACCCTCGTCGCACCGTGAGCGCTCGTCGTCCATCCGGGGTGGCACCGTACCGCACGTACGTCAGTGAGGGCGGCCTGGAGCTGCGCCGGCGGCGGAAGCGGCGCCGGCGCACGACCATCGTCGTCCTCATGGTGGTCGTGGCCGCGGCCGGCGCCTTCGTCGGCACAGGCTGGGCGCAGACGGCATGGCGCACGTGGGTCCGGCCTGGGCCGGCGACCGCAGGTGGCCCGGCCGCCGACGGCGCGGCCGGCCCCGGAGCCGCCGCGGCCACCCGCGCCTCCATCGTCAGCGCGCCGCGGGCGGTCAACGTCGACCCGCCGCCGCCTATCGTCTCCGCCGGCGACGGCGTCAAGGTCTCCACCTTTCTCGGCGACGAGACGCGACGGCTGTACGGCCTGGGGCCGCCCCCGAAGCACCTCGATCTCATCTGGCGCACGACCATCGGCAGCGGCATGACCTCACGGGTCGGCAAGGGGAAGAACAAGCCGTGGACCGGCATGGGCTGGACGGGGCAGCCGGCGATCCTGCGCGACGACGGCACGCTGTATCTCATGGCCGGCGGCTTCGACCACAACCTGCACAAGATCGAGCTCGAGAGCGGCCGCGTCGTGTGGGAGTACGCGTTCGACGACATCATCAAGAGCAGCCCGACGGTCATCGAGGACCCGCACCCCTCCTCTCCCGACGACAAGTACCTCGTGCTCGCCGGCTCGCGGCGCGGCTACCCGTCCAGCTTCGCCGACCCCAGCCTGGCGCCCTATCGCGCCGTCTCGTTCGGGACGGGCAAGGAGGTGTGGCGCTTGCCGGTGCCGCTCACGGCCAGCTACAGCCGCGACGTGGACGGCAGCGGCTTCTTCCTGAAGGGCCGCATGTACTCCGGGGTCGAGAGCGGCTGGTTCTACAAGCTCGATCCGTTCACGACGGTGTCGAGTGGTTCGTACCGCGAGCCGCAGATCATCGCCCGACGGCTGCTGATCGGTGATCCGGGCGACGCTTCGGCCCACGGCGGCAACCTGGTCCTGGAAGCCTCGCCCTCTCTGCTGGGCGACACCGTCTACGTCAGTTCCGGATCGGGTCACGTGTACGGCATGCGCGGGAACGACCTCAAGGTCGTGTGGGACTACCGCACCGGCTCCGACCTCGACGGCACCCCGGTGCCCACGAGCTCGGGCAAGCTCCTCGTGGCCGTCGAGAAGCAGTACATCCAGGGCCACGGCGGCGCGCTCATGCTCGACCCGGAGAAGTCGGGGTCGGAGGCCGTCGACTGGTTCTTCCCCACCGGCGACCGCACCCTGGGCGACTGGCGGGGCGGCATCATAGGGTCGGTGGCCGTCAACGACACCTACGACCCGTGGGGCCGCCGCCCCCGGCTCGCGGCGTTCATCGCCATCGACGGCAACCTCTACGTGGTGGCCCAGGACGCGCTGGCGGACGGCACGGTGCCCGGCCCGAACCTCGACGGGCCATACCGCACGCCGAAGCTCATCGCCAAGTTCAACGTGGGCGGCGGCATCTCCACGCCGATCATGGTCGACGACACCATCGTCTGCGCGGCCTACGACGCCATCGTGCACCTGTGGGGCGTGAAGTGGCACACGGCGAAGGAGGGTGACGCCGGCGCGCTCGAGAGTCCCGACGGCCGCTGGTTCACGGTGAAGATCGAGGAGATCGATTCGTTCTCCGGAGGTGGCGGCTTCGAGAGCACGCCGGTGATGTGGAAGGGCCGCGTGTTCATCGGGTCGCGTGACGGCTCGCTGTACTGCCTCGGCGACCACTGAGGCGACGGCCGGCGACGCCGCAACGCCGAGCCGGATCAGACGCCGCGGCGCTCCAGCCACACCTCAAACGCCTCCAGCCCCTCGCCGAAGGCGACGCGCCCGAGACCGAAACGCACGTGGGCGTCGCCGTAGTCGAACACCGTGGAAGGGAGGAGCAGGACGCCGGCCTCCTCGACGAGGCGCCGGCAGAAGGCGAGCGCGCCTTCGGCCGCGCCGAGGCGCGCAAAGCAGACGCTGCCGGCGCGCGGCCGAGAGAGGCTCAGGAGACCCGGCCTCCGCGCCACAAGGGCCTCGAGCTTGTCGAGGTTGTCCGCGATGGTCCGCAGATTGCGGGCGACGATCCTCTCGCGCTCGCGCAGGCCGATGAGCGCAAGGATCTCGCCCGGCGCGCTGGCGCAGATCGTCGTGTAGTCCTTGTAGGCCGCGAGCCGTGCAAGGAGCTCGCGGTCGCGCGTCGCGAGCCAGCCTACACGCAAGCCGGGCAGCGAGTAGGTCTTGGACATGCCCGAGAGGGCGACGGCCTTGTCGTAGAGCTCGGCGGCCGAGGGCAGCCGCGTCGCTGGATCCTGCTCGAGCCCTTGGTACATCTCGTCGGAGAACACGTATGCCCCGGCCTCAGCGGCGAGGTCGAGCAGCTCCCGGTACTCGGCGGTAGTCGGAAGGTGACCCGTCGGATTGTGGGGGAAGTTGGCGACGATCAGCCGCGTGCGCGGGCGCAGCTCGCGGCGCACGAAGGCGGGATCGAAGCGCCAGCCTTGTTCCTCGTCGGGCTCCCAGTAGGTGACCTCGCAACCTAGCCCCTCGGCGATCCCGTAGAGCGTCTGATAGCCGGGGTGGGTGGCGATGACGTGATCGCCGGGCTCGAGCAGCACGGTCATGGCGATGAGAACGCCCTCCTCGGGCACGACCTCGAGGACGTCGTCGGCCGAGAACCCGCGGTAGAGGCCGGCGATCTCGTCGCGCAACTGGGGCAGGCCCGGCGACTCGGTGTAGCCGAGCCGCAGGGCCTCCCAGAGCCCGCGGCATTCGTCGTCGGCCCAGGAGACCACCTCGGCCATAGGGTAGCTCTCGCAGTCGGAGCTGGCGACAAGGTGACGCGCGCTGAACTCGTACCGGGCCATGTATCGTTCGAGACGGAACTCTTCGTGCCTCATGACATCCTCCGGCTCAGGCGGGTGGTCCTCGCGGGGAGCGAGACGCCCGCCATGGTATCAGGTGGGGGCGGCGGCACGACGGGCCTGGGTGGCGGGCGTTTGGCACACGAGCCCGTCCGGGCATGTCAGCAGCGATCAGGGAAGATGGCAGCCGGGCCACAGTCGCAGCGCCCGGCCGCTCAGCCAAGGAGGAACCGACATGCCCGACGCCCAACGCACCGCACACGTCATCTGGGAGGGCACGCTTGCCCAAGGCGCCGGCGCCGTGACGCTGACGAGCAGCGGCGCCGCCGGGCCCTTGCCCGTCACGTGGGCCTCGCGCACCGCGCGCTCCGAGGGCAAGACCAGCCCCGAGGAGCTCGTCGCCGCGGCGCACGCGAGCTGCTACTGCATGGCGCTCTCGGGCATCCTCGGGGAGGCCGGCACGCCGCCCGAGAGGCTCGAAACGAGCGCCACGGTCACGTTCGCGCAGATCGAGGGAGGGTTCAAGGTCGCGAGCTCCGCGCTCGCCGTGAAGGGCACCGTCCCCGGCCTCGACGCCGCAGGCTTCAAGGAAGCTGCCGAGGCGGCCAAGGTCGGCTGCCCCATCTCGGGCGCCCTGAAGAACAACGTGGAGATCACGGTGGTGGCCGAGCTGGCGTAGATCGAGGGCGGCCGGCGTGCACTCGCCCCGCCAGGACGTGTAGCCTTGCCTCATGGCGAAGCCGCACGCAAAGACCAGGAGCGCGACGAGCGCGCCGGCCCTGCGGGCCGGCGCGCTCGTCGCGCTCCTCGCCGCGGTGCTGGTCGTCGCGGCCGCCGTCGCTCCGGCGTCGCGCGCCGCCGCTTCAGACTGGCGCTCGCCCTTCCTGCTCCAGCCGGGGACCGGCCTCTTCGCGCAGTACGGCTACCAGCCAGACCACACCCGCAACGTCCCGGTGTTCGATTCCGCCGATCGTGCCTACATCCGCAGCCGCACCGCCAACGGCTCGTACTCGTCCTACGTCGACACGCTCGTCGACGGCAAATGGACGGAGCTTGATTTCAGCGCTGCGCTCCTCGCCGCCTTCCCCGACTTCGTGGGCACGGTAGGTGCCGGCGGCTGGCTCAGTGAAGGCGTGGTCTTCGATCGCCAGGACCGCGCCTACAACCCCCTCACGATCCAGCTCACCGACGGAAGCACGCGCAACGTCCTCATGGTCTCCCGGGACCTCTGCCGCACATGGAAGGTCTTCGAGCTCCCCGCCGGTGAGTTCACCGTGGAGCACTGGGTGGGGCACAACGAGATCGACGGGCCGCCGTTCCTGGCCTTCTGGCGGCCCACGCCGCTGCCCGACGACGGGCGCCTCGGCGAGCGCTTCTCCCTGTGGGTGACCAAGCCGTACCTGGACGGCGAGCGTCTCGTCGTCCCCACGCCCACACACGTGACCGACGACTGCCTCGGCATGAACAAGCACTCGGGCGGCGCCTCGTTCGCGGTCACGCACGAAGGCTCGACGTGGTTCGTATGGCCCGGCAGCGCCACAGGCCGGGCGCCGGGCGTGCCCCAGTTCGTCGCCCGGTACGACCACGCCAGCGGCGCCGTGAGCCGGCCGCTGCTGCTGTTCAGCACACCGCAGAGCAACGACCCCCACAACAAGCCGGGCATCTGCATCGACAGCCAGGGCTACCTGCACGTCGCGGGCGGCACGCACGGTACGGCGGTCCCGTATGTGCGCTCCGCCGTGGCCTACTCGAGCGAAGCCGGGTGGACACTCCCGGAGCCGGTGCTCGGCCGACGGCTACGTGGGCAACGGCGACGAATCCGGCCCATCCGCCCGCCAGACCTACGATGCGTTCGTCTGCGACTCGCAGGACACCCTGCACCTCGTCACCCGCCAGTGGCGACGCGGCGCCGACGAGCCGTTCCCCGGCCGGACCTACGGCGCTCTCATCCACCAGAGCCGGCCCGCCGGCGGCACCTGGAGTGCCCCGACGGTCATCGTGGTCCCGCCGGCTCCGGGCTACGCCATCTTCTATCACAAGCTCGCGCTCGACCATCGCGACCGCTTGTTCCTGTCGTGCAGCTACGTCGGCGGCGCCGAGCTCGTCGCCGACCGCGCCCTTACCGCCGGCATGGGGGTGCTCGGCCGCGCTCAGCCGGGGTACGGCAAGTACCGGCGCCGCATGCTGCTCGTCTCCGACGACGGAGGGTCGGCCTGGCGCTTCGCCACCAACGAGGACCTCTCTGGGGAGGCCGGCGCGGCGGGCACGGCGCGCGCGCCGGCCCCCACAACGGCGCAGCACGGTGACGCGCTCCTTCCGGGCTTGCGCTGGCTCAGCCCGACGCCCCAGGGCAACCAGCTGACGGCCATCGATCTCGTGGGCGGCACGGAGGGGTGGGCGGTCGGCACTCACGGGACGATCATGAAGACGACCGACGGAGGACTCACCTGGAGCAGCCAGCTCGCGCCGACCGAGGCCCACCTCTTTGGCCTGGCGGCCGTCGACCGCACCACGGCCTGGGCGGTGGGCGAGGGCGGCGTGATCCTGCGCACCGTCGACGGCGGCGCCACGTGGAGACAGCAGGTGAGTGGCACGACCGAGGGCCTGTTCGCCGTGACGGCGCTCTCGGCGCGCCGCGCCTGGGCGGTGGGGACGCGGGGCCTCGCCCTGCTCTCCACCAACGGCGGCCGGAGCTGGCAGCGCCGACCGACGCGCATGCACGACAACCTGTTCGCTGTCGCGTTCACCGATCGGCTGCACGGCTGGCTCGCCGGCAGCTCCGGCCACATCCTGGTCACGCGCGACGGCGGAAAGAGGTGGCGCGTGCAGCGCTCGTCGACCACCGCCCGCCTCCACGGCGTCGCCTTCCACGATCCCCTTCACGGCCTCGCCGTCGGCGCCGGCGGGCTCGTGCTGCGCACCGCCGACGGCGGACGGACCTGGCTCAGGGCGACCTCGGGCGTGAGCTCGCAGCTCAACGCGGTGCGCATGGCCTCGGCCACGGCGGCGTGGATCACCGGCGCCCACGGCGTCGTGCTCGCGACCAGCGACGGCGGCAGCACGTGGCGGCGCGACAGCCTCCCCGCGAGCGGGATGGCCGGCGCCCTGGACCTCGGGCCGCGAGGTACCCTGTGGACCGCCGGCGCAGCCGGTTCGGTGTGTCGCAGCATCGACGCCGGCCGCTCCTGGTCGCGCCTCACCGACGGCTTCACCGGCTCGCTGCACGGAGTCACGTCGCGCGGCGACGAGCTCTGGGTGGCGGGCAGCGACGGCCTGCTCGCGCGGAGCAACGGCGGCGCCTGGCAGCCCATCGTGCTCGGGAGCACGGCGACCGTGGAGGACCTCAGCTTCGGCGACGCCGACGGCTGGCTGGTGGGTCAGCGGGGGCTCGTGGCGCACAGCATCGACGACGGACGCACGTGGGTGCGCATCCAGACGCCGGCGACTGCGGACCTCTTCGGCGTGGCAGTCTGCGGTCCCAGACGCGCCTGGGTGGCCGGCGACCGCGGCACGCTGATGAGCACGGATGACGGGGGCTCGAGCTGGCGCTCGAGGAGCGTTGTCGCCAACGACCTCCGCTGCCTCCACTTCCTCGACGCCGCACACGGCTGGGCCGGAGGCGGCGCGCCCTACGGCGAGGGACGTGCGCTGGTGCTGCGCAGCGGCGACGGCGGCGCGAGCTGGGAGCGGCTCGAAGCCCCGATCTGGGGGCGCATCAACGCCCTGACCTTCATCGATGGCGAGCACGGCTGGGCGGCCGCGGAGGACTGGGGCGCCGACGGAGACACCCCACAGGGCACGATCCTGGCGACCAGCGACGGCGGGCGCAGCTGGGTGCCGCAAGCCACCTCGGCGGCGGTCCTCACGAGCATCTCGATGGACGCAGGCGGCTTCGGCTGGGCGTTCGGCGCGACTGGTACGGCGCTGACCTCGAGCGACGGCGGCGCGTCGTGGCAGGCAGTGGGCTCAGGCACCGACAACACCCTGCGCGCCTGCTGGGTACCCAGTCCGGGCGCCGGCCCGGCGGACGGCGTCGCCGGGTGGGTCGTGGGCGACGACGGGACCGTGCTGGCACTGGACGCCGCGGCGCGCTGAGCGCGGCGCCGAGGGCGCCGCGTCAGAGGCCGAGCGCCGCCGGCAGCTCGGCCAGCGACTCGATGCGCGGCAGTGGGGCGCCGACGGCTCGACCGCCGCGGTCGAGCAGGATGGCGCGGCAGCCGCAGGCGAGCGCGCCCTTCACATCGTCCTCCACGCTGTCGCCGACCATCACGGCGGCCTCCGGAGCGACGTCCAGCCGCGCAGCATGGTCTCGAACATCGCGGCGGCGGGCTTCACCACGCCGACATCGGCGCTGGACACGCCGGCGCAGATCAGGCCGTCCAGGGCGAAGTGCGCCACGACCTCCTCGAGGCTGTGGCCGAGCGCGTTGGAGACCAGCGCCGCGCGTACCCCTGAGTCGCGCAGCGTTCGCAGGCACGGCAGGACGTCGTCGTAGAGCCCGAAGTTCTCGGCTCGGGACCAGGCGGTCGCGATCGCCGCGACAGTCGCTGCGACTCCCCCGGGATCGCCGCCGCCGAGGCCCTCGATGACGGCACCGGCGATCACCTCGAGCAGCGCGTCGTCGTGCGCTTCGCCGGTCTGGCGACGGCGCGCTTTGACGGCGGCGTAGGCGGCGCGCTCCGCCTGCGGCCAGCGCGCCGCGTCGAGGCGCAACCCGAAGCGCGCGCCGGTACGCACGTACCCCGGCGCCTCGAACTGATCGCTGGGACGCAGCAGGGTGTAGTCGAGGTCGAACATGACCAGTCGCGGGGTGGGCAGCGGGAGCTCGGACGGCGAGGCGGCAGGGGATGCGTCAGGCATCCACATCGTCCCTCGCGAGCGAGCAGCTCGGCGGCGCGATACGAGGAGCGCACGAACGGCGCCGCCGTGACCTTGAGGCCGAGGTCGGATCCGCGACGCTCGTACTCTCGGAACTCCTCGGGCGCGACGTAGCGGGCCACGGCCAGGCAGCCGGCCTCGGGCTGCAGGTACTGGCCGATGGTGACCACGTCGACCGCGGCCGCGGCGCAGTCGGCGAGCACCGCCGCGACCTCTCCGGCCGTCTCGCCGAGGCCGACCATGAGACCGCTCTTGACGAGCGGCCGGGCGAGGGGGGCTCCGTCGGAGCTCGTGTCGCGCGCCCAGGACGCCGCCCTCCGCAGGAGCTGCAGCGAGCGTTCGTAGTCGGCCTGTGGCCGCACCTCGGGGTAGAGGCGCGGCACCGTCTCGAGGTTGTGATCGAGCACGTCCGGACGGGCGGCGAGAACGATCGCGAGCGCCGCCTCGTCGCCGCCCAGGTCGGGGATCAGCACCTCGACGGTGGCCGGCGGCAGCTCCGCGCGCACGGCTTCGACGGCGGCGGCGAAATGGCCGGCCCCGCCGTCGGGGAGGTCGTCGCGGGTGACGCTCGTGACGACGACGTGGCGCAGGCCCAGGCGCCGGGCCGCCTCCGCGACGCGGCGCGGCTCGTCGGCGTCGACGGCGCGCGAGCCGGCCGCGCTCGACGGTCTGCACCGCACAGAAGCGGCAGCCGCGGGTGCAGGAGTCGCCGAGGATGAGAAACGTCGCCGTGCCGGAAGAGAAGCACTCGCCCTTGTTGGGACAGCGCGCCTCGCGGCAGACCGTGTGCAGCTCGAGCTCATCGAGCAGGGCGCCGGTGGCGCGGAACTGCCGCGGCTCCGGCGCCCTGACCTTGAGCCAGGAGGGCTTGCGGCCGCGGTCGGGCGCGTCACTCATCGGATCGCGGAACGTCGCTCATGGCCTCACAGGCCGTGCACGCCGCGCCCAAGGCCGCCCAGCGCGGCCTCCCCCACCGACTCGGCCAGCGTGGGGTGAGCGTGGATGGTGGCGGCTACATCGGCCAGCGTCAGACCGGCGTGCACCGCCAGGGCGAGCTCGTGCACCAGCTCGGTGACGTGCGGCCCGATCAGGCTGGCCCCGAGCAGGCGCCCGCCGGCCGGCTCGCAGACGACGCGCACGAAGCCGTCGGGCTCTCCTTCGATGACGGCCTTGGAGTTGCCGTTGAAGCGCACCTGCGCGACCTCGTGCGCGACGCCCGCCGCCGCGGCCGCATCCTCGGTGAGTCCGCACGAGGCGACCTCGGGGGAGCTGAACACGCAGTTCGGGACCAGCGACCGGTCGCACTCGAGCGCCGCGCCGGTGACGGCGTTCTCGGCGGCGATCAAGCCTTGGTGGTAGGCCCAGTGGGCAAGGAGCGGCGGGCCGGCCACGTCGCCGGCGGCGAACACGCCGCCCAGCGTGGTGCGGCAACTCTCGTCGGTGACCACGAAACCGCGCGCGTCGATCTCGACGCCGGCCTCCGCGTAGCCGAGGCCGGCGCTCAGCGGCCGGCGGCCGACGGCGACCAGCACGCGCGCGGCCGTGAGCTCGCGGCCGCCGGCGAGGCTGACGGTCACCCCGGCTTCCGAGCTCGCCGCCGCTTCCACCGCGGTCTTCACGTGCACGACGATGCCACTCTTCTTGAAGGCCTGCTGCAACGTGCGGCCGACGCGCCGGTCCTCGCCGGGCAGGAGCTGATCGAGCATCTCGACAACGGTGACCGCAGTGCCGAGACGGGCGAAGACGCTGGCGAACTCGCAGCCGATCACGCCGCCGCCGACGATGAGCAGGCTCGCGGGGACGTGGTCGATGGCGAGCAGTTCATCGCTGGTCATCAGGCGCGGGTCACTCCAGTCGAAGAGGCCCATGCGCACCGGCTCCGAGCCGCTGGCGAGGATCACGGCGTCGCCGCTGAGCTCGCGGCCGTCGTCGAGGCGCAGGCGGCCGGGGCCGGCGAGCGCAGCCCGCCCGGCCACGACCTCGACCTTGCGCGCCTTCAGCAGGTGCGCGACGCCGTCACGCAACTGCGTCGTGACGGCATCCTTGCGGGCCATGAAGGCGGAGAAGTCCAGAGCGACCTCCCCGGTCAGCACGCCGAAAGCGCCCGCCTCGCGGGCCGCGTGCAGACGCTGGGCGCCGGCCACCATGGCCTTGGTCGGGATGCAGCCGCGGTTCAGGCAAGTGCCGCCGATCTCGCGTGCCTCGACGAGCGTCACCTCTGCGCCCAGCTGCGCGGCGCGCCCGGCCGCCACGTAGCCGGCCGGCCCGCCGCCGAGCACCAGGATCCTGGTCATTGCCGCCTCCTCGTCAAGCCACAAGCTGCTGAAGGGCGGCGTCGAGCCGCACCAGCACGCGTTTCCAGATCATCTCCGGCGCGAGCACGTAGCCGGCTCCCGCCAGCCCGTCGCCTTGCCAGGGCTCGCCGAGCAAGGTCTCGGCGACCTGCACCAGCTCGTCGGGCGGGCGCCGCTCGAGCACCGACCCGTGCACGAGCACTCTCCCGGCGCGGCGCGCCTGGGCGACGGCGACCAGCTTCTCGCCGCGCGCCGTCAGATCGTGCCGCAGCACGCTCGCGAAGCAGAGGGCAGAACGCTGGTAGGGGGACGCGCGCGCTCCGTCCAGCGTGACGCCGAGCGCGTCGAGGGCGCCGGCGAAAGCGCCGGCCACGACGTCGTACGGCTTCGCCACGTCGAGGCCGGCGCGCGCTCCGGCGCCCAGCGCCCCCTCAGGGAAGGCTACGGCGAACGACCACTCGAAGCTCTCGCCGTGAAGCACGGCGCGGCCGCCGGAGGGCCGTCGCACCACGTCGAACGGCACCCCCGGCACCGTCTCGTACTCCTGGAACTTGCCCAGGGACAGCGCCGGCGGCGCCCACGTGTAGCGACGTGCGATGACTTCGTCCGCCGTCTCCAGCAGGCCCGTGTCGAGCGCCATCTGCGCACCACCTGCGGCGCGCAGCTCAGGCAGGACCTTGACGATGCTCACGCGTTCCCCTGGGGAGACGAGCGGCGCCTCAGGCGCAGCTGTCGCCGTCCTCCGGGAACCGTTGATGCAGCACGGGGTGACGGGCGGCTTCGGCTTCGTCGAGCCGCCTCACCGGCATCGAGAGCGGCGCCTCGCGCAGCATCTCCGCATCGGTCACCGCTTCCGCGGCGACTGCGCGCAGCGCCTCGATGATGCGATCGAGGTCCTCGCGCGACTCGGTCTCTGTGGGTTCGATCATGAGCGCCTCGTCGACGATCAGCGGGAAGTACGTCGTGGGCGGATGTACGCCATAGTCCAGCAGACGCTTGGCCACGTCCAGGGCACGGATGCCGTGCTCTTTGAGCGGCGACGCCGAGGCCACGAACTCGTGCATGCAGCGGCGCTCGAACGGCACGTCGAAGACGTCCTTGATGCCCTCCATCACGTAGTTGGCGTTGAGCACCGCCGTCTCGCTCACGCGCCGCAGCCCCTCGGGACCGAGCCCGCGGATGTAGGCGAAGGCGCGCACGAGCACGCCGAAGTTGCCGTAGAACGTGCGCACCTTGCCGATCGACTGGGGACGGTCGTCGTCGAAGGAGAAGCGACCGTCCTCGGCCTTGACGACGACGGGCAGCGGCAGGAACGACGCCAAGGTGTCGCGCACGGCGATGGGCCCGGCGCCCGGTCCGCCGCCGCCGTGGGGCGTGCTGAACGTCTTGTGGGTGTTGAAGTGCACCACGTCGAAGCCCATGTCGCCGGGCCGGCTGATGCCGAGGACGGCGTTGCTGTTGGCGCCGTCGTAGTAGAGCAGGCCGCCGGCCTCGTGCACGAGCCGGGCGATCTCGGTGATGTTCTCGTCGAAGACGCCGAGGGTGTTGGGGTTGGTGAGCATCAGGCCGGCCAGATCGTCGTCGAGCAGCACCTTGAGCGCCTCGAGGTCGACCCCGCCGCGAGCGTCGCTGGTGACGGCGACGGGCTCGTACCCCGCCATGATGACGCTGGCCGGGTTCGTGCCGTGGGCGGTGTCGGGGATGATGATGCGCTTGGGGTCGCGCCCCTGCGCCTGGTGCGAGGCGCGCATGATGAGCAGGCCCGTGAGCTCCCCGTGGGCGCCGGCCGCCGGCTGCAGCGTGACGGCGTGGAGGCCGGCGATCTCGGCGAGCCACTGCTCGAGCTCGTACATCAGCTCGAGCGCGCCCTGGACGAGAGACTCCGGCTGGTACGGATGCAGGCCGGCGAAGCCCTCCAGGCGGCTGGCCACCTCGTTGACCTTGGGGTTGTATTTCATCGTGCAGGAGCCGAGCGGGTAGCTGCCGCTCTCGACCCCGAAGTTGAGCGTCGAGAGGAGTGTGAAGTGACGCAGAAGGTCCAGTTCGCCGACCTCGGGGAGGCGCGCCGGGGCGGTGCGGCGCAGGCCGGCCGGCACCAGCTCGCCCATCGGGACCTCGGGCACGTCGGTGACGGGCAGGCTGTAGGCCCGCCGCTCGCAGCACGACTTCTCGTAGATGGTGCGGCGATCGACGTCAGGCATGGTCCACCTCGGTGTCCATGAGGTGAGCCGCCACAGCGGCCACGAAGGCGTCCAACTCGGCGCGCGTGCGTCTCTCCGTGACGGCGACGAGCAGCACGTCATCGAGGTCGGCGCCGGTGAACTGGGCGGCGAAACGCGCCGCCGGCACGCCGGCGATGAAGCCTTGCGGCACGAGCGCCTCGACGACCTGCGCGGCTGGGACCGGCAGCCTGACGGCGAACTCGCGGAACACGGGGCCTTCGGTGTAGGCGGTCACCCCGGGCACAGCGAGCAGCGCCTGCCGCAGGTAGGCGGCCTTGCGCGCACAGAGCAGGTCCAGCTCCGCAAGACCCTCGCGCCCCAGCCACGTCAGATGCACCAGAGCGGCCAGCGCGTTGAGGGCGTGGTTGGAGCAGATGTTGCTGGTCGCCTTCTCGCGGCGGATGTGCTGCTCGCGGGTCTGCAGGGTGAGCACGAACCCGCGCTTGCCCTCGCTGTCGACGGTCTCGCCGACCAGACGCCCGGGGATGCGGCGCATGAGCTTGTGCGTCACGGCCATGTAGCCGAGGCCGGGACCGCCGAACGCCATGGCGTTGCCGAACGCCTGGGCCTCGCCGACGACGATGTCGGCGCCCAGGCGTCCGGGAGCCTCAAGGAGCCCGAGCGACAGGGGGTCGGCGACGACCACGAAGAGAGCCCCGGCCGCATGTGCCGTCTCGGCCGCGGCAGGGAGGTCCTCGAAGGCTCCGAAAAAGCCGGGCTGCTGGACGACGACGGCCGCCGTGTCGGCATCGACGGCGGCCCTGACGGCCTCGAGGTCGGTGGCCGCGCCGGCCGTCAGGTCGACGACCTGCGGGCGCGGCCCGTTGTGCGCCGTCTCGGTGGCCAGGACCTGCCGGTATTCCGGGTGCACCCCGGCGGAGACGACGACGCGCCCGCGCCGGGTCTGGTACCCGGCAAGGAGTGACGCCTCGGCGAGCGCCGTGCCGGCGTCGTACATACCGGCGTTGCTGACGTCCATGCCGGTGAGCTCGCAGATCGCCGTCTGGAACTCGAAGATCGTCTGCAGCACGCCCTGGCTGCGCTCCGGCTGGTAGGGCGTGTAGGCAGTCGCGAACTCGGAGCGCGAGACGATGGCATCCACGACGGCGGGGACGTAGTGGTCGTAGATCCCGGCCCCGAGGAAGCTGACGAGGCCGGTCGCCGGCGTGTTCGCCGCCGCCAGGCGGCGCATCTCGCCGAGCACCTCGGCCTCGCTGAGGCCGGCGGGCAGCGCCAGCGGCTCCCGCCGGCGGACGGCCTCGGGGATGTCGTCGAACAGCGCGTCGATGCTCGGCGCCCCGACGGCTTCGAGCATCGCGCGCAGATCGGACTCGCTGTGCGGGACGTAGTCGGTGACGCTGCGTCCCACGTCAGGCCTCGTCGAGGAAGGCCTTGTAGGCGTCGGCGTCCCAGAGATCGCCGATCTGGCCGGGGGCGGTCATGCGGACGCGCAGGATCCAGCCCTCACCGTAGCAGTCGTCGTTGACGCGCTGGGGCTCGTCCTCGAGCGCCTCGTTGACCTCGACGACCTCACCGGTCAGGGGCGCGAACACGTCGCTCACGGCCTTGACCGATTCCAGCTCGCCGTATGGCTTCCCCGCGCTGACCTCGTCGCCCACGGCCGGGAGATCGGCGTAGACGATCTCGCCGAGCGCGTCCTGCGCGAACCAGGTGATGCCGAACACGGCGTCCTCACCCTCGATGCGCACCCAGTCGTGCTCCTTGTAGTACTTCAGATCCTGCGGATAAGTCTCGTCGGCCATGGTGCCTCCTGTCGGCGCTGCCGTGGGTCGCTGACGAACCTGCCCCCGGCGCGTGTGGCAGAAACGCCCGCGGGCCCGGGAGCCGCCGCTCCCGGCGCCGGCCAATAGAAAAAGACAGGGTGGAGTATCCACCCTGTCTGACGGCCGGCGCCCCAGCGGCGGCGCCATGTCATCCGGGGGGCCCGTCGGGCCGCGTTCCGTTGGCCTGAGAGTTTCGGCGCTCACGCGCCTTGCCCCTTCGGCGTCCGCCGGGACGGCGGACTCTCACGCGGCTTTCAGCCGGGCTGCCTCGCATCGGCTCAGCGAGCCGACTGTAGCACCGCCAAGGACCGCGCGCCAGCGGCGCGGGAGCGAGCCCCTACCTGACCGCGAAGGCGCGCCAGCCGCCGGCCGTGGCGGCGTGCGCCGCATCCTCGGGATGCACGGCCCGCACGCGCCAGGCGCCGGCCTTGCCGAGCCTGACGACCTGCGAGTACAGCGAGCCGGCGGCGCCATCGCGGACCATCGCCTTGGCGGTGACAGCCGCCACCCAAGCGCCGTCGAGCGTGAGGCGCTGGAACTCCAGCCGCACGCTCCCCTTGCCCGGCACATGTCGCGGCGTGAGAGAGCCGGTGACCGTGACGGCGGTGCGCCGCGCCACAGTGGCCGGAAGCGCCGGCACCGAGAGGCGCACCTTGGGGGCGACGGAGACCACGGCGCTCTCGGCGGGCACGTAGGTCGCCGTCGCGGGCTGGACCACGGGCAGCAGGAACAGGAGACGCAGCACGGTGCGCTGCGACGGCGTGTAGGCGAAGGCGACGCGCCCTTCACCGTCGGTGCGGCCGGCGGCGACCCGCGTCCAGGCGGTGCCGGTCAACCGTTCGAGCGCGATCCGCGCACCCGCGAACGGCTGCGCGGCGGCGTTGGTCAGCGCGGCCGTCAGGCGCGCGGCCGCCCCCCAGGCCGGCGTGACGGGGCGCGCCTCGGCGACCAGCAGCGGCTGCCGGTCGCGGACGGAGATCCCGAGCGCCGGCGCGGCGAGCGGCTGGACCGCGTAGCGCACCGTGTCGAACGGAGGCGCCGTCTCCCCGGATCCGAGCTGCCGGCGCGCGCCGGCCAGCAGATCGTAGGCGTAGGTCACGATGCCGCTCTCGGCCGCCTCGTCCCAGTACGCGATCCCGGCGGCGGCACCGTAGCGGCTGGGCGCCGCCGCGGTCGTGATCCTCACCACCGGGAGCGGCGGCGGAACGTAGGTGGCGGCGCGCGGGTTGGCCTTCAGGTACTCCACCGGGTCGACGAAGCCGCCGTGGTCCTTCCAGCTCTTGGGCACGTGCCCGGCGTACGGGTTGCGGTCGCGGTACACATCACTCGGGTGGATGCTGAAGTGCAGGTGGCCACAGCCGTTGACGGTCGCGATGACGGCGCCCGCGGCAACGCTCGCGCCGGCCTTGAACTTCAGCCCGGAGATGTGGCCGTAGAGGGCCCGGAACTCCTCCCCCGCGGCCGTGCGGTGCACGATGATCATGCAGCCGCCGGGCGCGCCCCCGACGCCGTAGCCGCCGGCGTCGGCGCGCGAGATCCACACGGTCCCCGCACCGATCGCGTAGACGGGATGCCCCTTCCGGGAGCGCATGTCCTGGGCGACGTGGACGTAGGCGCCGCGCGGCGCGAGGAAGCCGGCCAGGCTGCTGAAGTCCTCCGTGCCCGTGGGCCAGAACCACCCACCGCTGCCCGGCTTGGGCGCGAACAGGGCGCCGAGGGATGGGGCAGCGCTCTCCACGAAGGAAGCGCCTCCCGGCGTCTCCGGCGCGAGCGCGCGCTCGGGCAAGAAGGTGGAGCGAGGCGCCGGAGACGACGCCGGGCGCGAAGACGCGGCTCGCGCGGGCACCGCGAAGAGCACTGCCGCGGCGCCGGCCGCGAGCACGCCGGCGAGCGCGGCCGTGACGACGAGCAGGCGCGCTCGGCTTGCGCAGGCGCGCCCCGCTGCGCAGGCGCGCCCGGGCGCGCCGTTTCTGCTCGCTCACACGTGACCTCCCGTCGCCGGCGGCGTCGTGGACCGCTCCCGCATTATCGCACGAGGCCACGTCCGCCGGTCGCGGTACACTCCGATGGTCCCGTCCGACACCAGTGGAGAGGAGCCGCATGCTGCCGCACGTCGTCCTCCACGTCGAGGCGAGCCTCGACGGACGCATCGATCACATCCGCCCCGACGTAGGGCGTTTCTACAGCCTCGCCGCAGGCTTCCGCGAAGACGCGATCCTCACCGGCGCCGACACGCTGCTGCAGGGCGAGGGGTTGCCGGCACAAGACGACGAAGAGCCGCCGACGCCGGAGGCGATCGGCGGCGACGGCCCCTTGTTCGTCGTGACCGACAGCGGCTGTCGCTTCGACCGGTGGCACTGGCTGCGCAAGCAGCCATACTGGCGCGACGCCGTCGCTCTCGTCGCGGAGGCGAGCCCGCCCGAAGGGCTCGAGCGGCTCGCCGACCATGACGTCCCGACGATCGTCTGCGGCGAGCAGCGTGTCGACCTGCGGAAGGCGCTCGAGACTCTCGCCGCCCGCTACGAGGTGCAGACGGTGCGCGTCGACAGCGGCGGCGCCCTGAGCGGAGCTCTCGTGCGGGAGGGCCTGGTGGACGAGGTCAGCGTGCTCCTCGAACCCGTGCTCGTGGGCGGCGTGTCCCCGAGGACCTTTCTGCGCGGCCCCGACCCGGCGGCTCCGGACGACGTCGCGCGGCTGCACCTTCAGAAGGTGGAGCAGTTCGACGATGGCCTGGTCTGGCTGCGGTACGACGTCGAGAAGTGACGCCGCGGGACGGCCTCAGTGGCCGTGCGCGAGATCGGGGTCGGACCCCGGCCCGTGGGCGTGAGCGTGCCTGTGAGCGGTAGACGCGTGCCGGTGGGTGTGTTCATGGATGAGGTTGACCGAGAGCAGCAGCTCGCGCTGAAGGAGGACCTCTTCGGGAGTCCCGTCTGCGACGATGGTGTGCTCCTCCGAGAGCACCACGATGCGGTCGGCCGACTCCGCCGCGGCGGACAGATCGTGGGTCGCCATGACGACCGTGCGCCCCTCGTGCTTCCAGTCCTCGAGCACGTCGAGCAGCCAGACCTGGCTGCGCGGGTCGAGGGCGTTGGTGGGCTCGTCGAGAAGCAGGACGTGCGGCTGCATGGTGAGCACCGAGGCGATGGCGACGCGCTTCTTCTCGCCGCCGCTGAGCGTGTACGGCGGACGGTCGAGGATGCCTTCGACGCGCAGCTGCTGCGCGGCCTCCCGCACGCGGCGCTCGACCTCATCGCGCGCCAGGCCGAGCTGCAGCGGGCCGAAGGCCAGCTCGTCGTAGGCATCCGAGCAGAAGAGCTGGACGTCGGCCTCCTGAAAGACGAAGCCGACGCGCGCGCGGAAGTCCCGGCGGTACGCCGGGTCCTCGAGCGCGTCCCCGGTGAGCGGCGCGCCGAAGGCGCGGATCGCGCCGCTCGTGGGGAAGACGAGCCCGTCGAGCATCTTCAGCAGGGTGGACTTGCCGGAACCGTTGGCGCCGACGATGGCGACGTGCTGACCGCTGAGGATGGTCAGGTCGATCGCCGCCAGCGCCGCCACCCCCGCCCGGTATTCGTGACGCACACCCTCCAGCACGAAGTCGGCGCTCACGGCAGGACTCCCGTTCATCGCGGTCCGACCATACGGTCGGCGTAGAGGACCGCCGCACACAGCGCGATGCTGGCCGCTGCCCACGCCCAGTCGCGCGGCCGCAGCCGGAGCTTCACGAGCGACGGCATCGCACCGGTGAACCCGCGCGAGAGCATCGCGTCGTAGACGTCGTCGGCGGTCTTCATCGACTTGCGCACGACGAAGGCCATGCGTTCCGTGACCCAGGCGCGGTCCGCGCGGGCGCTACCGCGCGCGAGGGTGCGGCTTTCGCGCGCCAGGTGGATCTGCTCCACGGTGCGCAGCAGGGTGAGGATCTGCTTCTGCGTCATCGCCAGGGTGGCGACCACGACGTCGGGCAGGCGCATCGCGCTGAGCGCCTTGAGCAGGTCGCTCCAGCGCATCGTCCAGATGACGAGCAGGGCGAAGCCGGCCGAGGCGACCACGCGGGTCACCAGTGTCGCCACCCCCATGAGCCCCGGCTCGGTCAGTGAGAACGGTCCCAGCGGCACGACCACCGGCCCCGGCGTGAAGATGCGCATCGCCGACGGTGCCGCCACGAGAAATGCGAGCAGGCCGGCAGAGAGCCACACCTTGCGCTCGAACGAAGCCACGCCGACCCGCGACGCCGCTGCAAGGACGATGGTCACGCCGATGAGAGCGGTGAGCACCCACACGGAATGCACGAGGCTCGCCGTCACAGCGAAAAGCACAAGGGTGAGGAGCTTGATGCGCGGATCGAGGCGCTGCAGCAGGCCCGGACGCGCCGCGAGCGCCTCGTTCTGCAGCACGTCGGCGACCGCGCGAGCGACAGAGTCCGCGGTCTTGCGCGCGAGCGAACGCCCGCCGCCGCCGCGGCGGCGGGCGGCGGGCGTGATGTCAGGCTGGCAGCATGGACAGGGGTCGCTCACCCGGCCTGGGCCGTCGGCGACTCCGGCGGTGTTGCCGCGGCGGAGCCGGCCTTGCCGCCCCCGCGCCGCGCGAGCAGCGCCCCGACGCCCCAGGTGACGCCCACAGTGAGCGCCGCCCCGACGACGGCCGCGATGAGGTAGCCGAGCAGGGTGTTGCTCACCCCCGGAGTGGCGTAGTCGGGCATCGCCGCCTTCCACAGCCCGCCGAGCTTCTCGAGATTGGCGGGCACGTAGCCGACCAGGGAATCGAGCTCTTCGCCGCCCCACTCGCCCCACGCGGTGCCGGGCGCCAGGACGCCGATGGGGGTGAGCAGGATGAGGACCGCCATGCCGGCCCACAGCCAGCGCAGCGGCCGGGCGGCCGGCTTCATCTCGAGCAGCTCCGGCTGGGACTTCGCCAGCGCCGCCACGATGCCCATCGTGGCGATGGCCTCCACCCAGCCGAAGAAGAGCAGGTGCTCGAGCGCCATGGCGGGCACCGCCACGCCGAGCTTGTACGGCGCATACAGTGCCTGCCCGGTCGCCGTGTGGGCGAGGTACGGCTGGATGCCGAACTCGATACCGGCGACGATGGCGGCCGCGACCAAGGCCACGTAGGCGGCGACGCCGGAGGCGATCACGCGACGTCTCGACGATGGCGCGTCGCCCGAGATGAGCCGGTAGAGGTAGTAGCCCACGAACGGCGCCACCACGGCCATGTTGAAGCAGTTGGCGCCGATGGCCGTGATCCCGCCGTCGCCGAACAGGCCGGCCTGGATGACGAGCGCGATGGAGATCGCGATCACGGCCGCCCAAGGGCCCAGAATGATCGCGATCAGGGTCGCCCCGACGGCGTGACCCGTCGACCCCCCGATGACCGGCACGTTGAACATCATGATGACGAACGAGAAGGCGGCGCCCAGCGCCAGCAGAGGGATCTGCTTGGCCTTCAGCGTCCGTTTGACCTTTCTCGCGGCGATGATCCAGATGGGGATCATGACGATCCAGAGGATCACATAGGTCTGCGGTCCCAGGTATCCGTCAGGGATGTGCATCGCAACGATATCCACAGCCGCTCCTCAGTCGGATTCTTGGACGGGATCCTGGTCGCCGGCAGGCGCTGCGACGCCGGCGACCGCCTGGCAGTCGCGGCAGACGCCGAAGGCGGTGACCTGGATCTGGCTCACGGCGAACGTCTGGCGCTCCCCCAGCTCCTCGTGGACGGGGGCGAGCAGCTCGTCGCTGAAGTGGCCCACGGCGCCGCACTGCGTGCACACGAAGTGGTGGTGGGTGGGCTCGGGCGAGACTTCGTAGTAGCAGACGCTGCCCTCCAGCCGCGTCTCGACGACGAGGTCGAGGCTCACCAGAAGCTCGAGCGTGCGATAGACGGTGGACACGTTCACGTCCGGCAGGGTGCCGCGCACCTCGGCCGCCACTTCCTCTGCCGTCATGTGGCGGCCGGCGTCGCGCAGCACCTCCCAGATGAGGTTGCGCTGCGGCGTGAGCCGGTAGCCTTGCTCGCGGAGTGTCGCCCGGGCGTGATGCATGGCCGCCAACATAGCGCACCTGCGACTCAGTCGCAAGAGCGTCTGTGTTGCCGCCGGAGGCGCGCGCCGCCCGTCCCGCTACGCTGCTAAGATGGCTGCGCGCCGAGCCCGAGGGAAGACCGCCGGGCGTGGCACGACGGAGGGAAGGTGCGGGAGATGGCGGATCGCGATCGCGAGGCGGACCCGGGCCGTGAAGCGGACCACATCCGCCGCAATCGCGATGCCTGGAACGAATGGGCGGCCGAGTTCGTGGAAAGCGGCGAGAGGGACTGGGCCGCCGGCGACCCCTCGTGGGGCGTCTGGGCGGTGCCCGAGGCCGAACTGCACGTGCTGCCGGACGACCTCGAGGGCCTCGACGTCATCGAGCTCGGCTGCGGCACAGCCTACGTCTCTGCGTGGCTCGCGCGCCGCGGCGCCCGCTGCGTCGGCGTCGACCTGTCCGCCGAGCAGCTCGCCACCGCCCGCCGCCTGCAGCGGGAGCACGGCATGGAGTTCCCGCTGCACGAGGGCAGCGCCGAGCACCTCCCGTTCCCCGACGGGAGCTTCGACCTGGCGATCTCGGAGTACGGCGCCTGCCTTTGGGCCGACCCGTATCTTTGGGTACCGGAGGCCGCCAGAGTGCTGCGCCCGGGCGGCCGCCTGATCTTCCTCACCAACGGCACCATCGCGATGCTCTGTTCGCCCGACGACGCCGACACGCCACCCGGCGATCGCCTGGTACGCGACTACTTCGGCCTGTACCGCGTCGAATGGGCCGGCGAGTCCTCGGTCGAGTTCCACCTCGGCTACGGCGACTGGATCCGGCTCCTTCGCGCGAACGGTCTCGAGATCGAGGATCTGCTCGAATTGAAGCCGCGGCCGGACGCGACCACTCGCTTCGAGGGTCTCCCCACCGCCGAATGGTCGCAACACTGGCCGTGCGAGGAGATCTGGAAAGCGAGAAAGCGCGCCTGAGGCAGCTTCGCCCCAGGCGCGCTTCCGCTGAACCGCAGCGCTGTCAGGCCGCTTTGCGGTCCCGGTAGTCGATGCACTGGGTCTGCGTCACCCACATCGTCCGTGGCTTGGACAGCACGCCGGCCTCGTCCATGCGCTGCCTGAGCTCCGGGTCGGCCAGGAAGGCCTCGCCGGCCTCGCGGCTCGGGAAGCTCAGCATGATCGTGAGGTCGTTGGCGTCGTCGTCGCTGCGGTAGATCTCGTGCCCGGTGCAGCCGTGCTTCGTGCGCACCTGCTCGCCCGCGTCGAACACGGGCTTCCAGTCGTCGTAGTCGCGAACCGTTTGTCTGCATGACGAGGTACATGATCGCCTCTTCCGTGAGGCGGGAGCGCCGTCCCTTGCGCGAGACGCGCGCGGATCCGCATGCTGGAGGAGTCCCCGAGGCGCCCGAGCGCCAAACGTCGGCGGCGGGTCGCGCTTCACCCCACCCAGGCCTGGTCGTTCCAGAACGCCGCGATCTTCTTGCGCCTGCCCCTGAGCTCGAGGACGAGCTCCTCGGGCTGGCGCTGACCGCCCAGATCGAGCAGGAGCTCGAAGCCTCCGGCGTCGATCTCGCGGAACCGGCGCTCGGCGCCCGGCGGTCGGACGGTACCGGCCTCCAGCAGTGTGAGCTTCCCCGTGCAGCAGCCGTGAACGCTCGTCCAGACGTACAGGCGCCCGCCCTGCTCGCGCACCAGTTCCCTCACCTCGTCTGTCGCAGAGACCTTCATGGCACCTGGAGTGTTCCGCGCGCGAAACCTCGCGTCTGGCCAGCGCAGCGCGTCAAGGGTCGCGAACTGGTACCCGCGCGCCTTCAGCCCGTGGATGGCCTTCGCCAGAGCGTTCACGTTGCTGTGCGACGACGCGTGCAGGAGGTAGATCGCCCCGGGGTAGCTCGCTGAGAGGATGCGCCGCAGGGTGACGCTGACAGGCGGCTGGGCGCGCTCGTCACTGCTCCCCCTGCAAGGCACCCGAGCACGGCGCTCAGTGCGGCGACCCCGACTGCGGCACGCAGCGACTTCACGCCCCCCTCGAGCACGGGCCATGCCACCACCGCGGCGGGCCCTTGCCGTTGCCGGCGGCCGGACGGATAGTGAGCACGTGACGCCGCCGCCGACAGCGCCCGCTTCGAGCATCGGCCCGCACGGCCGCCAAGCCCGCCGCCTGGCGCGCGATGCTCGTCGTGTGGGTCGTCGTGAACCTCGTGAACGTGCTGCAAGCCGCGGGCTTCGCGTCGCGGACGCCGGGCCCCGGCGGCATGGGCGTGAACCAGGCGCTCGGCCTCGTCATCGCCGTTCTGGCGCTGCCGGCGACGTGGGCGCTCGTGGTCTTCGTGCGCGAGCGCACGGGCTGGCTCCTGTATCTGGGCCCGCTCGTCTTCGACGCGTTCGTCGTGCTGATGCTCGTCGTCGACTACGCGCTGGTGCTCGAGTTCCGCGACCCGCAGCGCCCGGCGATCCTCGCGCCCTACCTGTTGCTCTTCTTCGGCAGCATCGTGCTCATGGGATCCCCGATGTACCGCTGCAGCCGCCCGCGCTGGGCGCTCACGGCCGCGACGTCCGCGCTGCTCCTTGCAGCCATGGTCTACGCCCTGGCGCGCGGCGTGGGCTGACCCGCCGCCCCTCTCAGGACCCGATGCCACCCGCGGCTGCCTTGCGCCGCGCCTGCACCTTAGAGTCCGGTGGTGTTGCCGAGACGCGCGCGCGACCCCAGGAAGGCGAGCAGCGCCGCGCCGGCGGCGATGGACACGTTGGCCCACACCCGGTATCCGTACTCGTGGCGCCTGGCGAAACGCCAGATGAACCAGGCGAGCTGGTGGGGTTTGCGTCGCGCAAGGTACTGACGCAGCACGAGGCCGAAGAAGACGAAGCCCACGACCGCCGTGGCGGCCGCCCAGGCCCAGTTCGACCAGAACGCTGAACTGGCGATCATTCCGCAGGCCCTCCCGGTCGACGACGCCGGTCCTCACGCTCGCGCCACGCCTTGTGGCGCGGCGGGCGCGCTCACCCTACCGCGCTTCGCGGCTCGGCGCGAGGCCTCGACGACCGTCGACGACCTCTCTGAGCCCGCCGCCGCAGCTCCCGCTGGGGGCCCGTAAGAGGTACGCTTGGCCGGATGCGGGTGACTGAGCGGACAGCGGGGGAAGGCCGGCGGATGACGCAGGGAGCACAGGACGACGAGCGGCAGGTGAGGGGCGCCGACCCCGGGCGCGACTCTGCGCCGCGACGCACCTATCTGGCCGCCGAGCGCACCTACCTCGCCTGGTTGCGCACCGGGCTGGCGTCGATCGGTATCGCGCTGGCGGTCGGGCGGCTCATCCCGGCGCTCATCGACGCCTCGCAGACGGCCTTCGCCGTCCTCGGCGTCGGCTACGCGATCCTCGGCGTCTTCCTCATCATCTACGCGGCCGCGAACGCGCGGCGCATCCAGCGCGCCCTGCAGGAAGACCGGCCGCTTCCCAACGATTGGGCTGCGATCCTGACGACCACGGCCGGCGCGCTGGTGCTGGCCGCCATCACGATGGTGATGCTGGTCGTCGAGATCTGACGCCTGGCGAGAACGCGGGGCATCTGCTACGTTCTCCGGGCGACGCACCACGTGCCAGGGAAGCACCGTCCTTCTGTCCCCTTCACTCCACACCGCAGCGAGGAGCGCCATCGATGGCCGCCAACCCCCACGCCGGATCGGCGCCCGGATCAGACCTGCCCACCACCGCCGATCCCTGGGCCGCCGCCCCGACCCACCTGCAGGAGCTCCTCGCCTTGGCGACCTCCCTCGCCCGCGATGCCGGCCAGGTGCACGTGAACGGGGTGCAGGGCGCCCTGCACATCGAGACGAAATCCTCGCCCACCGACCTCGTCAGCCAGGTCGATCGCGAGGCGGAGCGCCTCATCGTCCACCGTCTCGGCGAACTGCGGCCCGACGATGCCGTAGTGGGCGAGGAGGGGGCCTTGGGTCAGGGAACGAGCGGGGTGCGCTGGATCATCGACCCGCTCGACGGGACCACGAACTACGTCTACGGCTACCCCGCCTACGCGGTGTCCATCGCTGTCGAGATCGAGGGGCGGCCGCAGATCGGTGTCGTGTACGACTCGAGCGCGGGCCGCCTGTACCGGGCGATCCGCGGGTTTGGAGCTGTGTGCGACGACCGGCCGATCCACGTGCGCGAGCAGCCCGATCTCGCGACGGCGCTGCTGGCCACCGGCTTCTCCTACGAGGCCGCTCAGCGCGAGCGTCAGGGCTCAGTCGTGGCCCAGGTCCTGGGCCGTGTGCGCGACATCCGCCGCGGCGGGACGGCGGCGCTCGATCTCTGCCACGTCGCCGCCGGCCACGTGGACGCGTACTGGGAGCTCGACCTCTCGCCCTGGGACTACGCGGCCGGCGCCGTCATCGCTCGGGAGGCGGGCGCCGAGGTCGAGCTCCCGCCCGCGGCGCACGGGCACGGACCCGCCGTCGTGGCGGCGCACAGCTCTCTGATGCCGGCGCTTCTGAAGCTGCTGCGCGAGACGGGGGCGCTCGCGTAGCGGCGCTCGCGGGGGCGCCGGCGTCCGCGCAGCGGCCGCGCCGGCTTCACCCGAGCAGCTCGAGCAGTTCCCGCGGATGGTCGAGCACCGCGCTGGCGCCGTTCTCGACCAGTTCGTCCTTCGTCCTGAAGCCCCACGCGGCGCCGACGGCGATCATCCCGGCCGCGCCGGCGGTGAGCATGTCGATCCCCGAATCGCCGAGAAAGACGATGCGGCTCGGGGCGGCGCCCAAGCGGTCGCCGATGAGCAGTGCCACTGTGGGGTCGGGCTTCAGGGGCAGGCCCGGCTGCGCCCCCATGACGACGTCGAAGTCGCCGGGATCGAACAGGCTCTCCACGATCCTTCGGGTGAGCTCGTCCGACTTGTTGGAGAACACGGCCAGCTTGGCTCCTGCGGCGCGCAGGCCGCTCACCAGCTCGCCGACGCCGTCATAGCGCCGCGTCTTCACGAGGCAGTGTTCGCCGTAGTCGGCGATCATGGCCTCGTGGCAGCGGGCGATCGTCTCGTCGCTGCGCTTCTCGGCGGGGAGCGCCTGGCCGACGAGGTTGCGGATGCCCTTCCCGATCAGCAGCTTGTAGGTCGCGTAGCTGTGGACGGGCGCCTGTTCGGCGCGCAAGACCCGGTTCATGGCGTCGGCCAGGTCCTCGAGCGTGTCGACCAGCGTACCGTCGAGATCGAAGATCACCCCGTCGTACTTCAGCGCGCTCATGTCAGCGCCCGGCGTCGACGACGCCTTCCCATGATGGTGCCTGCTCGGCCACTGTCACTCCTTTCGCGGGAGAGCTTGTTCGACCTGGCGGCGCGCCGTTGGGGGCACTTCGTCGTCCCCGACCATACACCTCGGGCATTCGCGATCCGATCTCGGATGGCGATGCTCGCGAGGGACCCGACAGCCTCCGCATCGGCGCCACGATCTCCAGCGCACAACGGCAGAAGGCGGGCGGGGGCGGCGGGTCGCAGCGCGCCGGCTCTGCCCACCTCCAAGCCGAAGCCTGGACCCGCTCCGCCGGGCGGGATAGTGATCGCAACAGTCGGGCAGAAAACGGCAACGCGCGCCCAAGCACCCGTGTACGGGAATACGATGCTGGAGCCACGATGCTCGTCGGGTGAAGCCGCCTGGGGCGGCTCCGAAAGCGTGATGCGCCCGGCCGGCCGCGAGGGGGTACCGCCATGAAGAAGACCGCCTGCACTCTGCCGATCGTCGTCGTGTGGCTGCTGTTGTGCACGGCCGCCGCGGCGGCGAGCCCGAGCGTCCTCCCGAGGACGGCTTCTGTCGGTCCGCCGCTCGCCGCAGCGACGCCGCAGTCGTTCACGATCTGCACGGCGCCGCTCGACCAGACGGCGCCGGACGTGTCCGGCGATATCGTCGTGTGGAGCGACACGCGCAACGGCGCGGCCACGGGCTCAGACATCTACCTCTACGACTTCTCCACGGGCCAGGAACGGGCCATCTGCACCGCCCCCGCCGACCAGCTCCGGGTGGCCGTCTCGGGAACCAGGATCGTCTGGGAAGACCGGCGCACCGGCAGTTCGGACATCTACCTGTACGACCTGCAGACAGGCCAGGAGCGCGTCGTCTGCGAGGCCCCGGGCAACCAGCAGTTCCCCTCCATCTCCGGCGACAGGATCGTCTGGATGGACGCTCGCAACTCCGCAAGCACCGGCCAAGACATCTACGCCTACGACCTCTCGACGAGCACCGAGAGCCCCGTGTGCACCGCGGCCGGCGACCAGACCATGCCCATGGTGTCCGGAAGCAAGGTGGTCTGGCGCGACACCCGCAACCAGGCGACCACTCAGATGGACATCTACCTGTACGACTTCGCCACGGGCACCGAGAGCCCGGTGTGCACCGCGCCTGGCGTCCAGCGGGATGCGACCGTCTACGGCGACGTCGTGCTCTGGGAGGACGCGCGGAACGAAGCGGTCTCCGCGCAGGACATCTTCATGAAGGTCCTCCCTGCGGGGGAGGAGAAGGCGATCGTCACGGCTCCCGGCAACCAGGGCGGGATCTCCATCTGGGGAGACAAGGTCGTCTACGAGGACCAGCGCGCCATGGCCTCGACCGGCAGCGACATCTACCTGTACGACCTCGATGCCGGCGTGGAGACCGCCGTGTGTACGGCGCCGGGGAATCAGCAGGCCGCGAAGATCTGCGCCGGGACGCTCGTGTGGCGGGACGGGCGGAACGCCGCGGCCACGGGGATCGACATCTACGGCGCCTACATAGACGGCACGCCGCCAGAGACAGCGGTGAGCGGCGTGCCGTCCGCATGGGTCAACCACGAGGTGACGGCCACGTTCTCGGCGGTCGACCCGGCCGCCGACCGATCCGGGGTCGCCTACACCGAGTACTCGAGCGATGGTGGCGCGACCTGGACCAAGGGCGGCAGCGTGACGATCGCCGTCGCCGGCGAGACGACCCTGAAGTACCGATCCGCCGACAGGGCCGGCAACCTCGAGGTGGACCGGACGGCGGTCGTCAGGATCGATACCGGCGTGCCGTCCACCACGGCGAAGAAGGTGACCGTAGAAGCCCGGAAAGACCGCGACGTTCAGGTTCTCGGTCGCGGATCCGTCCCCGAGCGCCGGCTCGGCGAAGGTCACGATCAAGATCGTGCGGCCGAGCGGGAAGGTCGTCAAGACCCTGAGCGTGGGCAAGGTGACGACCAACAAGCCGCTCACGTACAGGTGGAAAGCCAGCTTGCCGAAGGGAGCGTACAAGTATCGCGTCCTGGCGACCGACGCGGCGCGCAACGTCGCCACGTCGATCGGGTCGGCGGCGCTGAACGTCAAGTAGGCGGAGTCGCTACCGCCGGCTCAGCCCAGCGCCAGCAGCGTGAACACGAGCACGAAGATGGCCACCGTCTCCACGATGCCGATGACGGCCAGGTAGTTGCTGAACCCCTGACCCGTTTCGGCGAGCGCGTCGGCGCAGTGGGCGCCGGCCTTGCCCTGCCCGTAGGCGGAGACACCGATCGCGAGGCCGGCGCCGATGCCGACGCCGAGCAGCGCCCACGGGTCGTAGCCGGCGTCGGCTTTGGCCGTCATCGTGATCATCAGGATCATGCCGTAGATGGTCTGGGACAGCGGCGCTCCGACGAACGTGATCATCGTGAACGGCGCCGGCTTTCCCTGCAACATGAGCTTCTTCCAGGCGCCGACCGCGCCGGCGCCGCCGAGATACGTGCCGATCCCGGAGCCGGTCGCCGCCAGCGCCATGGCGGCCACGGCTCCGATACGCCCCATCTCGGCTGCAGCTTCAGGACTCATCGACATCCCTTCCTCCGGTTGGTCCGCCGGCGCGTCGTCATGCCGCCTCCCGGCGCCCAGCGAACGGCGTGTACAGGTTGTGGCCCTGCCAGGCCAGACCCTTATGGGTCGAGAACTCGAGGGTGTTGAGGCGCACGGCATGCACCAGCACGCCGAGACCCGCGAGCACGATGTTGAGCGCGTTCGCGAACAACAGCAGCAGACTCGCCGCGACCGCCGTGAACACGCTGTCGAAGCCGATCGACGCCGCCATGTCGTTGAAGGCCGCGAGCACGGCGATGGAGGCGTACCCGACGGCGAAGAGGCGGATGTACGAAAGGATGTCGACGAAGTTGCCGATCATCGTCAGCGGCAGAAGGGCGTGGTCGATCCACTCTGCCTTGAGCTCTTTGGGCGTCTTCATGAACACGGCCACGAGAACGATGCCGGCGAGCAGCAGGTAGAGGAGGTAGCCGGGCATCGGCCGGCCGAGCACGGCCTGGCGGGCGAGGAAGAACATCGACCAGACGACGACGAGCCAGCCCACTTGGGCGGGCACTTTGGTCCAGGCTCCCGCCCTCCCGAGCGTCACGGCGTTCCAGACGTGGGCGAACGAGAGGTGCACGGCGCCGATCAGGAAGCACAGGTCGATAAGGTTGTCGCGGTCCTTGATCCAGGCGACCTCGAGCGCGGCCGCGTATCTGGGCAACGAGGGGATACCGAAGTAGCTGCCCGTGATCACTCCCCAGAAGAGCGTCGCGCCACCCACGATGTACATCATGTGAAAGACGTGCCGCGGCACCCTCTTGAAGCGCCACTGCAGGATGACGGTGGCGAGCAGCAGCAGCATGGCGTAGCCGGCGTCGCCGACGATCATCGCGAAGAAGAGGCTGAAGAACGGGAGGAAGACCCAGCCGACGTCCGACTCCCAGTAGCCGGGATAGATCTGCAGGAAGTCGAACACGGTGCGGACCGGCCTGACCACTCGCGACTGATGAAGAAGCGTGGGTACGTCGTCGCCGGGCTCGGGGTCGTCGAGGACGATGCCCCAGCCGTGCTCCGTCGCGGCGCCCCGCAACACGTCGCAGTCGTGAACGGGCAGGTAGCCCGACAGAAAGGACACTCGCCTCCGCCTCGCCCATGCCGGCGCGGACCTCCGCGACGCGCACCGCGTCGGCGGTCCGCGCGACATACCGCGCGAGCACCTCCCGGCCGGCCGCCAGAGACTCCAGTCGTGCGGCCAGTCGATCGAGCTCCGCCCCGTCCTCGCCGAGCTCGTCGCGCAACCCCTGGAGCGGACGGTCCGGCCAGGGGACGAGCTCGTACTCGGCGCCCAGGTCCGGAGGGCCTGCTTCCCAGCCACCGGCGGCGACGAGGCTGAAGCATTGCCGGCGGCGGTCGCGGGCGACCACCGTGAGGAGGGTGCCTTCCGGAGCGACGAGACTCGCGGCCGCCGGCGCCACGCCGAGCGCGGCCGTGATGCCGGCCCCGGCGAGTTCGTCGACGTCGTGCAGGTCGAACTCGCCGAACCCCTCGTAGCGCGCCAGCTCGCGCCGCAGTGCGTCGGCGTGCTCGGCCAGCTCCCGTCGGCGCTCGAGCAAGGCGAGCACCTCGGCCACGAGCTCCTCGGCTGGGCGATCCGCCTCAGCGGCGGCGGCCGCCTCGGCCGGCACTGCCTCGGCCGGCAGGGCGGCCAGCGCGCGCTCGGCATCTGCGAGCCGCGCGCGCAGCGCGTCCAGCTCCTCACCTTCGGGCGGCCGCACGTCGGCGACGTGGACGACGCCCAGCTCGCGAAGCGACTCGACCGTGGCGTCGCGCCCCGAGTCGAGACACAGCAGCGTGAGCCGTTTCATCTTGACGATCATGCGCCGGCCATCCCCGAGAGGAGCTCGGCGCCCTTGCCCTTGGCGAGCTTGGCCCGTGCCACCGCCGCCGTCTGCGCGTCGCCCAGGGCGATGCGGATGATCCGCATGTTCTCTTCGCTGCGCGGGATCATGACCTTCTCGAACAGATTGACGCGCTGCGCGGTGATGCGGAGCTCCTCGCCGAGCAGCTCCTTCCGGCGCTCGAGCACCCGCTGCTCCGCGCGGAGGCTGGTGAGCTCGCTCAGCGCCACGATGGCGTCCTCGAGCCAGGCAGGCGTCTCGAAGTAGTCGATCTCAGGCCTCGCGAACCGCACTCCCGAGAGGAGCGGCACGCTGACGCCGGCGATGTTGGCGGTCTCCAGATCGAGCGCTTCGATCTGCACGTAGGCGCCCAGATCGGGCAGCGACGCAAGCAGCTTGACCCAGGGGCGAAGCCGCTCGAGGAGTGCTTCCTCTTGTGTCGTGCGCTCGCGGAGCGCGACCTCCGCGCGCCGCATCTCCCGCTGGAGCTGCTGCTTCTTGAGCTCCAGCGTGGGGAGGAAGCGGTGGTAGCGCTGCAGCGCCTCGCGCTGGGCCTTGAGCTCGTTCTTGGTCTTCTTGAGCTTGGCCATGCGTCACGTCGCCGTCGGCCAGAACCGCTCGACCAGGCTGGTGGGGATCCCGGTCTCCTGCGGCGTGAAACACGTGCCGAGGATGCGCCAGCCCAGGTCCAGCGCCTCCTCGAGCGGGATGTTGACGCTCAGGTCCATCATCTGCGCCTCGAACAGGGCGCCGTACTTGAGGAGCTTCTCGTCCCAGGTGCTCATGCGGAAGCCCATCGACTGCTTCTCGAGGCTCTCCTTGAAACCGGCGTAGAGCTGGATCATCGTGTTCATGATGGTGCGGTGGTCGTCGCGCGTGCGCGCGTTCACCTGCTGCTTGAGCCGGCTCAGGGAGCCGAACGGCTCGATGCGTCCGTTGCGCAGGTAGAGCTGCCCCTCGGTGATGTAGCCGGTGTTGTCGGGGATGGGGTGCGTCACGTCGTCGCCGGGCATGGTGGTGACCGCCAGCACGGTGACCGATCCGGCGCCCTCGAAGTCCACGGCCTTCTCGTAGCGGGCCGCGAGCTGGCTGTAGAGGTCGCCCGGGTAGCCGCGCGTCGACGGGATCTGTTCCATCGTGATGGCGACTTCTTTCAGCGAGTCGGCGAAGTTGGTCATGTCGCTGAGCAGCACCAGCACGCGCTTGCCGGCGAGCGCGAACTTCTCCGCCACGGCCAGGCAGGTGTCGGGCACCAGCAGGCACTCGACGACCGGGTCGGCGGCGGTGTGCACGTAGAGGATGGCGCGCGACAACGCTCCCTCTTCCTCCAGCGTGTCGCGGAAGTAGAGGTAGTCGTCGTACTTGAGGCCCATGCCGCCGAGGACGATGAGGTCGACCTCGGCGTTGAGGGCGATACGGGCGAGCAACTGGTTGTACGGCTCGCCCGCGACCGAGAAGATCGGCAGCTTCTGCGACTCCACGAGGCTGTTGAACACGTCGATCATGGGGATGCCCGTGCGGATCATGTTGCGCGGGATGATGCGCCGCGCCGGGTTGACCGGCGGCCCCACGATGGGGATCAGGCCCTCGTCAAGAAGCGGGCCCGCCGTCGCGCGGCACGCCGCCGCCGGTGAAGACGCGCCCGAGCAGCGCCTCGGTGAACGGCGTCTCGAGCTGCTGGCCCAGAGAAGCGGATCTCCGCGTCGGTGGGGATGCCGCGCGTGCCCGAGAACACCTGCATGGTCACGCGGTCGCCCTCCAGGCGGATCACCTGCGCCAGCGACGAGAAGCCCGGGCGCCTGCACGGTGGCCAGCTCCATGTTGCCCACGCCGCTCGCCTGGACGGTGATGACGTTGCCCGCGATCTGCGCGATCTCCTGGTAGACCTTACGCATCGCGCATCACCTCGGCCAGCAAACCTTCGAGGCGCGCCTCGACGGCGCCGAACTCGGCGCTCTCCATCTCCGCGCGGTTCCAGTCTTTGCTGACCTGCGTGAGCGTCTGGAAGAAGGCGCGGGCGGTGTCCTTGTCCGGGAAGTCCGTCTCGGCGGCCATGATCCGCGCCAGGCGCGCGAACACGTGGCGCTGCCGCTCGGCGGAGGACGCGCCATCGACAGGGTCGAAGGCGTCCTGCTGCAGGTAGACGGCGTCCAGGTACTCGGCCTTCAGATACACGACGAAGTCGGCCATCGCGGTGCCCTCCTCCTCGACGACCTTCATCATCTCCTGGACCTCGTGACCTTTGGTCAGGACCTCCCTCGCGAGCTCGAGCTCGTGCTCGGGGACGATGCTGGCGTACTTGCTCCAGCTCTCGAGCGGGTCGATGGCCGGGTAGCGCCGCGCGTCCGAACGCTGCCGCGAGAGGCCGTGGAAGGCGCCGACCACCTTGAGCGTGGACTGGGTCACGGGCTCCTCGAAGTCGCCGCCGGCCGGGCTGACGGTGCCGCCGATGGTCACGGAGCCCATCGACCCATCGTTGAGGCGCACGCACCCGGCGCGCTCGTAGAACGCCGCGATCACGGATTCGAGGTAGGCGGGGAAGGCCTCTTCGCCGGGGATCTCCTCGAGCCGCCCCGACATCTCGCGGAGCGCCTGGGCCCAGCGTGAGGTGGAGTCGGCCAGCAGGAGGACCTGCAGGCCCATCTGGCGGTAGTACTCGGCGATCGTAACGGCTGTGTACACAGATGCCTCGCGGGCCGCCACGGGCATGGAGCTCGTGTTGCAGATGATGACGGTGCGCTCCATGAGGCTGCGGCCGGTGCGCGGGTCGGTCAGCACCGGGAACTCGCGCAGCGTCTCCACGACCTCGCCGGCGCGCTCGCCGCACGCCGCCACGATCACTATGTCTACGTCGGCGTGACGGCTGGTGAGCTGCTGCAGGACGGTCTTGCCCGCCCCGAACGGCCCCGGCACGCAGAAGGTGCCGCCCTTGGCGACGGGGAAGAACGTGTCGAGGACGCGCATCTTGGTGACCAGCTGCTCGGTCGGCCGCAGCCTCTCCGCATAGCAGCGGACGGGCCGCTTGACCGGCCACGTCTGCATCATGGCCACGTCGCGGCGCACCCCGGCGGCGTCCGCCACCACGGCGATCCGGTCGGTGACGGTGTACTCGCCGGGGCCGGCGATCTCCTTGACCTCGACGGCGCCGGCGACCCCGAACGGCACCATGATGCGGTGCTCGAAGAGCTCCTCCGTGACCACGCCGAGCGTGTCGCCGGCGTGCACACGGTCGCCCACTGCCGCGCGCGGGGTGAACTCCCAGGCGCGATCGCGGGGCAGCGCCTCCACCTGCTCCCCGCGGGGAAGGAAGAAGCCGTGCCGCTCCGCGATGACGTTGAGCGGGTTCTGCAGGCCGTCGTACACCGTGGCCAGCAGGCCGGGGCCCAACTCGACCGACAGCAGATCGCCGGCGAACTCGACCTGGTCGCCCACGGTGATGCCGGCGGTGCTCTCGAAGACCTGCATGTCGGCGTACCGGCCGCGCACGCGGATGACCTCCGCGATCAGGCGCAGGTCGCCCTGGACGACGTAGGCGACCTCGTTCTGGCTCACGGACGCGTCGAACTCGACGGTCACGAGGTTGCCGTTGACGCCCATGACTCTCCCGGTGCGCGCGCTCACAGGCCGCTCCCCATGAGGTTGGCCTCCACCACCTGCCGCGCGACATCGAGACCAGCCTGGTCGCTGAGGGCGGTCCACTTCTCGACCATGCGTAGCTTGAACCCGTACGCGAAGACCGCCTGGACGCCGAACGCCGGCTGCGCCGCGATCTCCTCGAGCAGCGCCCAGCGATGGCGGTCGAGGACGAGCTCGCGCTCCAGCGGGTCGTCGACGGCCATGGCTCGAGCAGCAGCGCCTTCGGCGCGAGTAGCGAACGCCGTCGGCCGGTGCGCACGGGCCGCATACTCGGCTCCGGCCCGCTGCGCGCGGATGCGCGCCAGCGCGTTGCGCAGCTGCGTCTCGGCCTCCACGAAGCGGCGCCCTTCAGGCGCGCGCACGGCTTGCGGCATGTCCTCGACGATCGCCCGGAGGTCTTCCCAGTGATCCTGCCGCAGGACGCCGCCGCATGATGAGAGCAGCTCGGCGGAGGTGAACGGGGGGGCGCCCGCAAAGTCGAGATGGGGCAGGCTCACCACCAGGTAGACATACTCCACTCAGTCCTGCTCCCGGGCGGCCCGCTCGACGCACGCACCGAGTGGGGGCTTGAGGACCGGGGCGAGCGCCTCGGCGAGGGCCGGCAGGCTGAAGTCGTGGTACAGCTTGTCGTCGACGAAGGACACCTTGAAACCCTTGTCGAGCCTCTCGTCGGCGCGCAGGGTCAGGCCCTGCCGGACGAGGTCGCGGTACTTCTCCATGACGATCGCCGCGATGCGCTCGCGGTCCTCCGGAGCCAAGAGCACGTCGACGCGGCTCTCGTTCATGTCGTGGGAGGCGTATGCCTCGGCAAGACGCACCAGCATGTCGGCGACGACGTCCGGGGTGAGAGCCGTCGCCACGGTGTCGCGCAGCGTCTCGCGGAGGATCGCCTCGATGCGTTTCTGCAGCGCGAGCAGGAAGTCGCGGCCGGCCTGCTCGAGGGCCTTCTCCGCGCGCTCCCGGCTCGCTTCGGCGTCTGCCTCGGCCTGTCGGCGGAGACCCTCGGCTTCGGCTTCGGCCTCGGCCACGATACGGCGGGCCCGTTCGTCGGCTGCGCCGATGATGCCCGCCGCCTCGGCCTCGGCGCGCTCCACGCCCTCGCGACGGATGCGGTCGAGAAGGCTCTGAAGCTGCTCTTCCATTGCCATCCTTCTGTTGGATCGCTCCGGGTCGGTCGCCGGGACGGACTGATGAGCGCCCGCAGAGGCGCGCCTCCCGACGGCGCCGCCCACGGCCTTCCCCGAACTTAGCCTACGTCACCGCCAGCGGATGCGGCAACAGTCCGAACTGCTGCTGGGCCATTCCCTTGAGCGGTACCGCTCGCGGTGCTACCGTGGCCCGAGCACCGGTGTGGTCGGTGCTGGTGGCACCAAGAGACGGGGGCGTGGGGCGTGGCAAGGAGGAGGCAGCAGGACTCGCTCAGCCGGGTCGTCGGGCTCGGCGGTCTTTTCGGCACGGCCTTCGGGTACATCGGCACGTCCATCTACTTCGTCCTCGGCGGGATCGCGCTGTACTCACTGGGCGTCACGCCGTTCCTCATCCTCATCGTCGGACTGGTGTTCATCGTCACCGCGTGGTCGTACGCGGAGGGGTCGGCGGCCATGCCTGAGGCGAGCGGCGTGGCCAGCTTCGCGCGGCGTGCGTTCGACCCCATGACCGGCTTCGTCGCGGCCTGGGCCCTACTCCTTGACTCCATCATCCTGGTCGCGATCGCCTGCTCGTTCGTCCCGTACTACTTGGGGGCCCTCTGGCCGCAGCTGCAGGACTGGCCCTACGCTTTCCTCATCGGCATCGGCGCGGTCGCCCTGCTGGTCGCCTTCAACGTGCTCGGTCTGCAGGAGTCGGTGCGCCTCAGCTCGCTCATGGCGGTCCTCGGGCTGGCGACCCTCGTGCTGCTGCTCATCGTGGGCTTCTTCGTGCTGTTGAAGCCGGGAGTGGTGTGGGGGCAGATCGACCTGGGGAGCGTACCCACCTGGGGGCACCTGCTGTACGCCGTGCCGCTGGCGGCTGCGGCTTTCACCGGCCTCGACGCCGTCTCGAGCCGCGCCGAGAGCGCCTTGCATCCGGCGCGCGACGTGCCGAAGGCCATCATCGTGGTGCTGCCGCTCATCGTGGTCCTGAGCGTCGGTCTCGGGATCGTGGCCCTCTCGGCCCTGCCGGTCGGCTTCAACGTCGTTCCGGTCGACTCGAAGACCGGGCTCACGCAGCCGGTCCCGGTGGTCTCGGGCGAAGAACAGGGCGTCTTCGTGCTCGCGAGCGACCGTGCCGTCACGGTGGTCGTGCCCGTCGAGCAGCGGGGACAGGGCCACTTCATCCCCGCCCAAGAGCCCACCGGCGAGGTATTCAGCGAGGGTGGACAGCCCGCCACGCGCCTCTACGGTACGCTTCTGGGCAGCGCCTACCTCCAGGATCCGGTGATGGGCCTGGTCGCCAGCCTGCCCGCCGACCTCGAGTGGCTCAAGGCCATTCTGCGGCCTTGGGTGGCCCTCGTCATCGCGATCGCACTGCTCCTCGCTGCCAACGCGGTCGTCGGCGGCTCGGCGCGCATCATCTACTCGCTCGCCCGGCACCGCCAGGTGCCGGCCATGCTTGGACGCGTCAACGCCTCGCGCATGACCCCCTACGTCGGCATCGTGCTCTTTGGCGTCGCGGCCGCGGTCCTGCTCGTCCCCAGAGACCCCGAGCTGCTCCTCGGGCTGTTCGGGTTCGGAGCCATGCTGGCGTTCACCATGACGCACGTCTCGGTGATCGCCCTGCGCTACCGCGAGCCTGCGCTTTCGCGGCCGTTCGTGGTGCCGCTCAACATCAGGTTCCGCGGCGCGCTTCTGCCCCTACCCGCGGTGGTCGGCGCTGCGGCGACGGCTCTCATCTGGGTCTTCATGGTGGCGACACACTCGGCTGGCCGGATCGTCGGCTTCGCCTGGGTGGCCGGTGGCCTGTTGTTGTATGCGCTTTACCGGCGCAGCGCCGGGCAGCCGCTTCTGCGCCAGCCTCAGGAGACCAAGCTGCCTTCGGCGGCTCTCTCGGACGTCGACTACGAGAGGATCCTCGTGCCTGTCGATGGGACGCGGCTCAGCGACGAGATGATGGTGCTCGGGTGTCAACTCGCGGCCGACAAGGGCGCGGCCATCGATATCGTCCAGGTGATCGAGGTCCCCATGCAGCTGCCGCTCGACGCGCCGCTGGCTGAGGAGCGGCTGCGAGGTCAACAGGTGCTCGACGCGGCCATGGCCGTGGCCCACGAGTTCAATGTCGAAGCCTGGTCTCACCTGGTCACGGCGCGACAGTCCGGCCGGGCCATCGTCGACAAGGCGGCGGAATGGAACGCCGACGTGATCATCCTCGGTGCGGTCAAGAAGCGCCGCGTCGACGACAGCCTGTTCGGCGATTCGGTCACCTATGTGCTGCGCCACGCTCCTGGTGAGGTCCTGGTGAACCTCGTCCCCGCCGACTACCCGATGCAGGGTTCGGCGGCGGAGATCGAGGCGGAGAGTATCGCGACAGCCCCGGAGACGGGATCCCGAGCAGACGTCGAGAGGAAGTGAAGCGGCACATGTATGTGATCATCGTCGGTTGCGGGCGGGTCGGCTCCGGCATGGCCAAGCAGTTGGTGGGCGAGGGCCACGATGTCGTCGTCGTCGACGAGGACCCCAGCTCGTTCAGGCTCCTGGGGGGCGAGTTCCCCGGGCAGTGCCTCGTGGGCGCCGCCCTCGACTGGGACGTCCTCCGCCAGGCGGGCATCGAGGGCGCCGACGCGTTCGCGGCGGCCACCGACGGAGACAACACCAACATCGTCTGCGCGCTCATCGCATGGCGCGCGTTCGAGGTGCCGTGCGCCATCGCCCGCGTGTACGATCCGCTGCGCGCCCGGGTCTTCGCCAAGTTCGGCGTGCAGACCGTCTGCCCGACCGAGCAGGCGCGGGTCATGATGATGGATGCAGTACATACGTGTCCGGTCCCAGGAACAGGAGAGTAGGCCATGTTCGTGGTCATCGTCGGCGCGGGCAAGGTGGGGCTCAACGTCGCCCGCAGCCTCACTCATATGGGTCACGAGTTCATCGTCATCGAACAGCGACGCTCCCGCTACGACCTCCTGCGGCCGGAGCTCGAGGAGCGGCTGCTGTTCGGCGACGGCACCGAGATGTGGGTCCTCGAGGAGGCCGGAATCGTGCGCAGTGACCTGGTCGTGGCGGTCACCGGCGACGACGAGGACAACGTCGTCATCGCGCAGCTCGCCAAGCTGGAGTACAACGTGCCGAAGGTCGTGGCGCGCGTCAACAACCCGCGCAACCAGCCGACCTTCGATCTGCTGGACGTCGATGCCACGGTCTGCGCGGCCACGATGATGATCTCGATGATCCAGCACGAGCTGCCCTCCCACCAGTTCGTGCCACTGCTCTCGCTCAAGCGCGAGAACATGGAGCTCGTCGAGATCGAGGTCAGCGACGATTCGCCGTCTGCGCACCTGGCGGTCGCGGACATCCGGCTGCCCGACGGCGTGCTCGTGACCGCGATCCTGCGCGAGGGAAAGGCCCTGCTGGCGCACGGCAGCGAGGTGCTGCTGCCCGGCGACCAGGTCCTCTGTCTGCTGGCGCCGGGCAGAGAGAAGGAGCTCATCCGCAGCTTCCTGCCCAGCCGCAAGCCCGAGGACGTCCAGGCCCAGGCAAGTATCGACACTATCGGCGAGTGACGGGCGTCTCGCAGAGACGGGAGGGCGATCGGCCGTGAAGATCATCGTCGTCGGCACCGGGACCCTCGGCTTCTACGTCGCCAAGAGGCTCTCCGAAGAGCGCCACGACGTCGTCGTGGTGGGTGACGACGAGGAGGCCTTGCGCCGCGCGCAGGACGCGATCGACGTCGGCGCCGTGGTAGGCAAGGGCAGCACGCCCTCGATCCTCCTCGATGCCGGTCTGCGGTCCGCCGACATCCTCGTGGCCGTCACCGGCAGTGACGAGACCAACATCGTCGCCTGCCTGATCGCCGAGACCGTCGCCGAGCGGATCGTACGCGTGGCACGGCTGCACGACCCGGCCTATCTGGGCGCCAAGGGCATCATCGACAAGAGCTCGCTGAGCATCGACCTCGTGATCAGCCCTGAAGAGGAGGTCGCTCACGCCGTGGCCGTGCTGGCCGGCACGCCGGGCGCCACCGACGTCCTGGAGTTCGTCGACGGCCGCGTGAAGGCGGTCGGGGTGGCCGTAGACGCCGATTCGCCGATGGTCGGCAAACCGATCAAGGATCTGACCCGGCGGGCCGGCGAGAAGCTTCTGGTCGCCGGCGTCTACCGGGGGGAGATGGTGAGCGCTCCCTCCGACGACATCCGGCTCATGGCCGGCGACACGCTGTTCCTGATCGCCGACCAGCCTTCCGTGCGGCGGGCCATGACGCGCCTCGGCAAGCGCTGGGCGCGCACCCGCAACGTCATCATCGTCGGCGGCGGCTGGGAGGGCGTGTCGATCGCGCGCCGTCTTGCGGCGGACGGCGTCCACACGAAGATCATCGAGCGGGACCCGGCGGTCTGCGACCAGATCACGTCACTGCTGGACGACACGCTCGTCCTGCACGGCGACGGTATGGACGAGCGTCTGCTGGTCGACGAGGGTGTGCAGCGCGCCGAGATGTTCGTCGCGGCGCTGGGCAACGAGACCGACAACATCTTCGCCGCCCTTCTGGCCAAGCGGCACGGAGCCCGCCGCGTGGCGGCGCTCGTGGACACGCCCGAGTACATGCCGTTCGCCTCCACCACCGGCGTCGACATCGTCCTCAGCCCGCTGCTCTCGGCGCTGAACCCCATCCTCCATCTTGCCCGTCCGGGTCAGATCGTCTCGGTGCGCACGCTGCGCGAGAACCTGGTGGAGGGAATCGAGTTCGTCGCCGTCGAGGGCGCCGGCATCGTCGGCCTTCCACTGGCACTCCTGCACATGCCGCACGGGTCCCTCGTCGGCGCCGTGGTGCGGAACGACGAGGTGATCATCCCCGACAGTGCCACCGTCGTCGAAGACGGCGACAGCGTCGTGCTGTTCGCGCGCCCCGCCCTGATACCGCGGCTCCAGCGTCTGCTGGCCCCGGGGTGAGGGTCCGCACCCGGCGATGGCGCAACAGTTCCTGATCCCCAATGTCGCGGGCATCCATCCCAGCACGCTCGGGGGCCTGCGCCGCATAGCGTTTCTGCTCAGCGCCCTGCTGTTGGGCGCGACCGCCAGCATGGTGGTCCCGCTGGCGGTCGCGGCCGGCTACGGGGAGTCCCACACAGTCAGCGCGTTCGCGACGACGATGTTCATCGGCGCCGCCGCAGGGACGATCGGCTTCTTCCTCTTCCGCACCGAGCTCACGAGCCTCACGCGACGGGAGGGCTTCGCCGTGGTGGCGCTCGGCTGGCTCCTGGTGTGCCTGATCGGCTCGCTGCCGTTCGTCCTGGACGGCATCCTGAGCCCCCTCAACGCCTGGTTCGAGACGGTCAGCGGGTTCTCCGGCACCGGCTCGAGCGTGATCGCCGATGTCGAGGCGCTGCCCAAGGGCATCCTCTTCTGGCGCAGCTTCACGCACTGGCTGGGCGCCATGGGGTTCCTCGTGCTCTACGTCGCGGTGTTCCCTCTGATGGGCGTCGGCGCCATGCAGCTCTACCGGGCGGAGGCGCCGGGGCTGGAGGTGGACCGCCTGCGGCCGCGCATCAGCAGCACGGCGCGCATCCTGTTCATGATCTACCTCGGGCTCTCGGTGTCGCTCACCCTGCTCCTTCTGCTCGGCGGGATGACCTGGTTCGACGCCGTCTGCCAGACGTTCGCCGCCATCGGCACCGGAGGCTTCTCGACCAAGAACACGAGCATCGCCTGGTGGCACAGCGCCTACATCGAGTGGGTGATCATCATCTTCCTGTGGCTGGCGTCGACCAACTTCGCACTGTACTGGATGGTCATCATCGGCAAGCCGGGCCGCTGGCTGAAAGACGCGGAGTGGCGTTTCTACACCACGGTGCTGGTCGGCGCCAGTCTCTTCATCGCCGCGCTCGTGTATGCGACCTCCAGCGTGTCGGCCAACCAGGCCATCCGCGACGCGTTCTTCTCGGTCGTTTCGCTCGCGTCGACCACGGGGTTCGTCACCGCCGACTACGAGAAGTGGCAGCCGCTGGCGCAGTACATCCTCTTCATGTTGCTGTTCATGGGCGGCTGCGCCGGCTCGACGGCCGGAGCGATGAAGGTGATCCGCGTGCTGCTCTTCGTGAAGCAGGCCGTGCACGAGTTCTTCGAGACGGTCCATCCGTACGCCGTGTCCACGCCGCGCCTCAACGGCAAGCCCGTGACGCGCGACATGATGCGCTCCGTCTCGGCGTTCATCGGCCTGTACCTGCTCGTCTACGTGGTCTCCGTGTCCATCGTGTCGCTCTCAGGGATGGACTTCCCCACCGCCCTGTCGGCGGTCGCGACGGCGATGGGGGGCGTAGGGCCAGGGCTGGCCGATATCGGTCCCTACGACAACTTCCTGTGGGTGCATCCGGTGGCCAAGCTCGTGCTCACCTACGACATGCTCGCCGGGCGGCTCGAGCTGGTCACGCTGATGATCATCTTCACGCCGGCGTACTGGCGCCGGTAGGACGCGCAGGCGGCGACGTTGACGACGAGCGGAGGAGCTTCCATGAGCGGACGGCTGGACGGCAAGGTGACGATCGTGACGGGCGCGGGGTCCGGCATCGGCAAGGCCAGCGCGATCCGGTTCGCCGAGGAGGGCGCGCGCGTGACGTGCGTGGACATCGACGGCGAGTCGAACGCGGAGACCGCCAGGGAGATCGGCGACGCCGCGTTCGCCGTGCAGGCCGACATCTCCGACCCTGAGCAGGTGCGCGCCTACACCGACGGCACGGTGGAGCGCTGGGGGGCGCTGCACGTCGCCTTCAACAACGCCGGCGTCAACCTGCCGGGCGTCTTCCACGAAGTGCCCGACGAGGTCATCGACCGCACACTCGACGTGAACGTCAAGGGCACGATGTACGGCTGCCGCTACGCGATCCCTCACATGCTCCGCGGTGGCGGCGGCTCGCTGATCAACACGACCTCGGTGAACGGCATCGTCGCCGAGCCGTTCCTCGCGGTCTACGCCGCCTCCAAGGGCGCGATCGTCATGCTCTCCAAGGGCATCGCGCTCGACTACGCGAAGAAGGGTATCCGCTGCAACGCGATCGCCCCCGGCTGGGTCGACACGCCGGTCAACTACGCGCACGCGGAGATGCTCGGCGGCCTCCAGCACGTGTACGACACCATCGACACCTTCCAGCCCATCGGCCGCCCGGGCGAGCCGCGGGAGATCGCGAACTGCGCGCTCTTCCTCGCCTCAGACGAGTCCTCATTCGTCACCGGCACGGTGCTGGTGGCCGACGGTGCGATGACGGCCCAGTAGACCTGACGGCCGCGGGCCGTTTGCTGTGCGCTCCGCACGACCGAAGCGCGACGAGAGGCTATGCTTGCAGACGACGATGCGTCGACTCGACCAGCCCTGATGCTGGCGTGTTGACAGAGGAGCAACTATGGCCACACGCCTCAACGCCGTCTTCTCACGACACGGCTACCTTCTCGCCATCGTGGCGATCGCTCTGTCGACCCTCCTGTTCCTCGCGGGACGAGGTCTGTTCGCCAAGGGACAGTGGGCGCTGCTCTATCTGCTCGTCATCCTGCTGGTCGCCGGCGCCGCCGGTACGCGCCCGGCCATGCTCGCCTCCGTGCTTGCCTTCTTCGCCTGGAACTTCTTCTTCCTTCCGCCGTTTCACACGCTGCTGGTGCACGATCCCAAGGACTGGCTCGCGCTCGTCGCCTTTCTCGTCGTCGGCCTGCTCGTCGGACTCCAGACGGGGCGCTTGCGAGAACGCGAGGCGCGGGCGATCGCGCGAGAACGGGAGACTGCCGCGCTCAACCGGCTCAGCGCGGCAGTGGCCTCCCAGACATCCACCGAGCAGATGACCGAGACCTGCCTCAACGAGATCGTCAAGGTGCTCGGTGCGGACTCGGCGTCTCTCTTCGTGATGGAAGGGGACGACCTGCGCCTGAGTGGCGAGACCCCGGATCGTGCGACGGCCGATCCGGCCGTGGCCGAGCGCGCGCGCCAAGCCGTGGACGAGGAGCTGGCGCGCAACGCCGAAGAGCGATCCGGCGACGCGTCGGCGACGGTGGCCACCGCCGCCGACGGTGGGCTCTACGCCGTGATCCACAGCCCCTCGGGCGTCGCCGGAGCGCTCGCCGTCCAGGCCAGAACGAACGGCGTGCCGTACTCGGCCAGCGCCGCCCGCCTTGTGACCTCCCTCGCCAACCTCGTCGGCGCCTTCCTCGAGCGGGAACGCCTTCAGGCGGCGGCCACGACCGCCGCCGCCGAACGCGAGGCCGATCGGCTCAAGTCGAGCCTGCTCTCCTCGGTGTCGCACGAGCTCAAGACCCCGCTCGCGGCCCTCACGGCCACGGTCAGCAACCTCCTCGAGAGCGACGTCCACTGGGACGAGCAGAGCGTGCGCGACGAACTGCGCGCGATCGTCGGCGACGTCGCGCGCCTCAACAACAGCATCGGCGCGCTGCTCGACCTGTCGCGCCTCGAGGCCCGCGCCTGGGAGCAGAGACGCGAGCTCTACGAGGTCAGCGACATCGTCGCCGTCGGCATCGCGGCGCTTCCCGCCCACCTGCGGCCGCGCGTCACCGTCGACCTGCCCGACAACACGCCCGTGGTCGACGTCGACTTCTCCCAGTGGGCCCGCGTCGTGCAGAACCTGCTCGAGAACGCGGTCCTCTACGCCGGCGAGGACTCCCCAGTGACGATCGGGGCGCGCGATTGGCACGAAGGCGTTCGGATCTGGGTCGAGGACTGCGGCCCGGGGATCGCGCCGGAGGAGCGCGAGGCGGTATTCGAGAAGTTCTACCGGGGACACGGCGCCTCCGGCCACGCCCCGTCGGGCACCGGACTCGGCCTCGCGATCACGCGAGAGATCGTACGCAGCCACGGCGGCACCATCCGCGTCGAAGACGTGGTGCCGCACGGCGCCCGCTTCGTCATCGCGCTGCCGTCAGGTCCCGCCCCGGCTGCGCAGACCAACGCCGAGGAGATCGCATGACCGTGCCCGAGAGACCCACCCACATCCTCGTCGTCGACGACGAGGAGCAGATCCGGCGAGCGCTGAAGTCGATCCTCTCGACCCGCGGCTATGTGCTGGAGATGGCGGCGACCGCCGACGAAGCGCTGCTCAAAGCGATCGACGCACCGCCCGACCTCGTGGTCCTCGACCTCGCGCTGCCGGACCGCAGCGGTATCGAGGTGTGCCGCGAGCTGCGCACCTGGATGACGGCGCCGATCCTCATCCTGTCGGTGAGGGCCAACGAGGCCGACAAGATCCAGGCTCTGGACGAGGGCGCCGACGACTACCTCACCAAGCCGTTCTCGGCCGGCGAGCTGCTGGCCCGCATCCGTGCCCTGCTGCGGCGAGCGGCGTCGCTCACCTCGCCGCCGCCGGTCGTGACGGCGGGCGACCTCGAGATCGACATCGCCCGCCGACGCGTCACGCGCGCCGGCGAGGAAGTGCCGCTCACCCCGACCGAGTTCGACATCCTCGCGTTCCTCGCCCGCAACGCCGGGCTGGTCGTGACGCAGCGCATGATCCTTGAGAAGGTGTGGGGGCCCGAATGGGTCGAGGACGCGCAGACGCTGCGCGTGCACGTCAGCAACCTTCGCAAGAAGATCGAGCCACGCCCCGGCGGACCCCGCTACATCATCACCGAACCGGGAGTCGGCTTCCGGCTGGCGGCCGACGAGCCGGCGGCCGTCTGAGCCGACTCCGTCCTGAGTCGGCCGCTCTCTTTACGCATTCTTTAGCCGGACGCTGGGGTGATTCACGCCGTCTTTAGAGGCGGCGGCCTACTCTGTTCCCAGCAAGGCCGGGTCCGGCCTGCGTGCGCGTGTCGTTGGAGGCGGATGATGATGGTCGTGTTGGAGATCCTGATCGTGATCGCGGCCAGCGTCGCGATCGTCGCGGCGGTCGGCGGCTTGGTATACGTGGTGGTCCTCGCCAGCCTCGAGGAGCGAGATCGTCATCTTCACGCCCTTGCCAACGCGCGGGCCCGCCGCGCTCGCACGCAGTCGCAGCTCCCCTCGCCCGAGGCGATCCGCCCCCGGCCAAGGCTGGCGGGTCACGCCAAGGCTTGAGCCCGCCCGCGGCAGCGCCACCCCGGCGCTCCGACTCGGCACGGACTCCTGAGGCCCCCCACATGTTCTGAAGAGCGACCGGCGCACGGGTCCGCCTTCTACACGAACCCTTGATGCTGCGACTCCCCTCGTTCACGCCCCCTTGATGGGCTTGCGGGTAGCCTCTCTGTAGCGACCACGAACCGCGTGGCGCCCACAGACCCGGAGGCTGACCGTGTTCATGCTCGATAACATGGCGATCGACACGATCGTGGTCGTCGTGATCATGGTCAGCACCTTCGTCCTGGCGTACGTCCTGACGGCGATCATCGCCGGATGGCGTCAGAACCGGCGTGCTGAGGTCGACCGGCGTCAGCGGCGCGCCCAGCAGTACTCCCGGCAGCATCGGGGATGGGTGCCGCGCGGCTGAGCTCCACTCGAGACCTCGCCGGACCTCCCTGTGCGTCGGTTCCTGATCCATCTGATCGTTCCCCATCACGCCTGCCGCACGTTGACTCGCGGGAGACCGGCGTGCCTGCCGTCGCCGTGCGCGGCGAGAGCGAGTTCGCTCTCCCGGTTCGCGGGGTATCCATGCCGTGACACGGGAGTCATGCGCGACGTCGTGTGGGGCACGTCCATCGTCGCGTGGCGCGGAAGGGGCGAGGGCCACCGATGCGGACGGCTCGGTATGCTTTGGTCAGTCTGGTCGATCTCGACCGCGTGCAGCGCATGTGCGACAGCCTCTCCGCCGCCTTCGATGTCGGCCTCGCGGTGCTCGACCCAGCCGGCGCCGTGCTCATCGCCTCCGGCTGGCAGGACATCTGCACCCAGTTCCACCGCCGGCACGAAGAGACGCTGCGCGGCTGCCTCGAGAGCGACCTGCGGATCAACGGGCGGCTGCTCGACGGGCAGGGCGCGCCGGAGCCCTACGCCTACAGGTGCGCCAACGGGCTCTGGGACGTCGCCTTTCCGCTGATCGTCGCCGGCGAGCACGTCGCCAGCATCTACACGGGTCAGTTCTTCTTCGAGGACGACGAGGTCGACCCGGCCGCCTTCGCCGAGAGGGCGCGGCGGCTGGGCTTCGACGAGCAGGCCTACCTCGAGGCGCTCGCGCGCGTGCCGGTGCTCTCGCACGAGCGCCTCGAGAAGCTGATCGCGTTTCTCCGCGACTTCGTCGGCATGCTCGGCGAGATGGGCCTGAGCGCGTTGCTGCGAGAGCAGAAGCACGAGGAGCTCGAGGAGAGCGAGACGCGCTACCGGCACCTCTTCGACAACACCACCGAAGGCCTCACCGTCTTTCGCATCATGCGCGACGCCGGCGGCGAGATGCACGATCTCATGGTCGTCGACCTGAACCCGATGCAGTCGGCGCGGAATCACGCGGCGCGTGAGCAGATGATCGGCCGGCGGATGAGCGGGTGCGACGAGAGGGACGAGCGCCTGCGCGCGTACTTCGACCTCGTCGCCGGCGCGATCGTCTTCGGTCAGTCCGCGCGCTCCGAGCTGCGCGTGCAGGCCGAGGATGCCTACGAGCTGCTCGCGGCCTACCCGGCGGGGCGCGACCTGTGGGCGCTCTCGGCGATCGACGTCACCGAGGTCCGCAGAGCGGAGCAGGCGCTTCGACGGCAGGAAGAGGACATCCGTCGGGCGTATGTGGACGTGCTCGACGCGGTGACCGGCGGCAAGCTCATCCTCCTTGCCGAGGAGACCGTGGCCGGCGAGCTCGGTCGGCCACTCAGCGACGTCATGTCCATCAGCTCGCCGGCGCAGCTGGCCGAGGCACGCCGCAGCGTCGTCGACGCCGCCGAGCTCCGGTATCCCGGGCAGATACCCCACTCGGACCTGCTCAGCCCGGTGTCCGAAGCCCTCGACAACGCCCTCAAGCACGCTCAGGGCGGCACGTTCCAGGTATTCGACAAGGATGGCTGCATCCAGGTGGCCGTCACCGACGCAGGTCCGGGCATCGACTTCAGGACGCTGCCGAGGGCCACACTCGTCTCGGGCTTCTCCACGGCCGCCAGCCTCGGCATGGGCTTCACCATCATGCTCCACCTTTGCGAGCGCGTGCTGCTGTGCACCAGGCCCGGGCACACGGAGGTCGTTCTCGAGGTGACTGCCGCCCCCGGGACGGCGGCGCAAAGCTGAACGCGCCGGGACCGATGCCCACCGAGCGGAAGCCATGACGTGAGCACTGGTCGGGCGCCGGCCAACGGTGGCGTCTCGCGGGTCCGGGCCGTCCTCGGGAGCCGTGACTTCCGCCGGCTCCTCGCGGCTCGCATGACGAGCCAGATCGCCGACGGCCTGTTCCTGGCCGCCGTCCTGCTGACCGTCGTCTTCCTGCCGGAGCAGCAGAGCACCGTGCGGGGCTTCGCGCTGGCGACCACGCTCTTCCTCCTGCCGTTCTCGCTGCTGGGGCCGTTCGCCGGGGTCTTCGTCGATCGCTGGCGCCGCCGCCGCATCCTCGTGGCCGTCCCTGTGGTCCGGGCGGGGGCGTCGCTCCTCATACTCCCCGGCGCCGCCGCGCTCGCCCTGGTCTACATCGGCACCCTCGTGACCTTCTCGGCCGCGCGGCTCTACCAAGCCACTTCCACGGCGGTGATCCCGCGCGTGCTGGGCACGGCCGGCGAGGCGGAACCGATGCCGCGTCAAGCGTCGCCGGAGCGTCCGGAGCCGCGAGCCGCCGGCGGCTCGCGGCTCTTCGCGGCGAACACGGTCGCGGCCATCGTCGGCTCGGCGGCCCTGTTCGGCGGCATGTTCGCCGGCGGCCAGCTGGCGGTCAGGGCCGGTGTGCCCGCCGTGCTCGCCCTCGCCTGCGCGACGTGGTCCGCGTCGGCGCTCCTCGGCCGGTCACTCTCGAGCAGCCTGCCTCCGGAGAATCCCGCCCCCACCGCACTCGGTGGCGAGCTGACCGCGGTGTCCGCCGAGCTCGGCGATGGGTTCCACCGCATCCGGACCACGCCGGCCGCGCTCGCCCCCATCCTGGCGGTGGCCGTAGGTCAGTTTCTGCAGATGCTGGTGATCGTGGTCACTCTGGTGGTGATCAAGGAAGGGCTCAAAGGGGGGCTGCTCACGTTCTCGTGGCTCGTGGCGGCCGGCGGCGCCGGGGTCTTTCTCGGCTTCCTGACGGTGGGAGCGGTGGGGCGGCGCGTACCGGAGCGCGTGCTCATCGGAGTGGCGTTCCTTCTCGCCGCCCTCTCCCTGATCCCGGCCGTCGTGGCTCTCGGCGCCGCCACCCTGGCCGCTGGGGCGGTGCTTCTGGGTGCATCCTACGCATGGACGCGGGTCCCCGCCGATACGCTGGCCCAGCGGGCGGTGCCCGACCGCTACCGAGGGCGGGTGTTCACGGTGATGGACCTGGGCTTCAACGCGGCTCGGGTGCTCGGCGCCCTGGTCGCCATCCCCGTGGTGCCCCGTCTGGGCCCGCAGGCCACCTTGGCCGTGGTCGCCCTCCTGTTCCTGCTCTGGGCCCCGGTGACCCCCCTGTGGCTGAGAGGCGGCCGCGGTGACTAGCTGTTCTGCACCGCGAGGTTGTTGACAGTAGAATCGAGCCGTGATGCCTGACCAGACGACCAGCCCGGCGGGACCGCGGTAGCACCCCTGAGCTATCATCCCGTCCTTGCCACGCGCCGCGTGCCCGATGGGCTGCTTCGCCGCCTCGTTCGCCGGCGGCTCGCGGAACGGCTCGAGCAGCTCGACGCCGCGGCCGGCGGCGACGCCGCGGCGGCGCTGCGCAGCCACGCCGCCGCCCTCGCCGCCGGCCCGCTCGTCATCCACCAGGAGGCCGCGAACCGGCAGCACTACGAATTGCCGACCGCGTTCTTCTCGCAGTTCCTCGGGCCGCGGCTCAAGTACAGCTGCTGCCTGTGGCCGCAGGGCGTCGACGACCTGACGGCCGCCGAGGAGGCCATGCTGGCACTCACCTGCGAGCGCGCCGGCCTCGAGGACGGCATGGAGGTGCTCGACCTCGGCTGTGGCTGGGGCTCGCTGGCTCTGTTCATCGCCGAACGGTATCCGCGCTGCCGCGTGACGGCCATGTCGAACTCGCGCACGCAGGTGCGGCACATCGCCACCTCCTGCTCCCAGGCAGGCGGTACAGCGATCACGCCGATCGCCGCCGACATCGCCACGTTCGACCCCGGGCGGCGCTTCGACCGCATCATGTCGGTGGAGATGCTGGAGCACGTGCGCAACTACCGTGAGCTTTTCGCCCGGATGAGCGGCTGGCTGGCGCCGGGCGGTCGCGCCTTCGTGCACGTGTTCAGCCACTGCCGCTTCGCGTACACGTTCTCCGCCGAGGATCCCCGCGACTGGATGGGAGCGCGCTTCTTCAGCGGCGGCCAGATGCCGGCCCACGACCTCTTCCTGCAGTTCGGTGACGATCTGGTCGCGGTAGACCGCTGGTGGGTGAGCGGCGACCACTATGCGCGCACGCTCGAGGCCTGGCTGCGCCTCTACGACGACCGTGCGGCCGCGCTCCGCCCGCTCCTCGCCGCGACCTACGGCGCCGAGGCGGCCGCGAGCTGGCAGGTCGACTGGCGGCTCTTCCTTCTCGCCTGCGCCGAGACGTTCGCCTGCGACGGCGGGCGCCAATGGGGCGTGTCGCACTACCTGCTGGCGCCGGCAGCTGAGGGCCTGCCGCAGGCGGGCGCGAACGCCGGCGGCGACGCCAGGGAGGCCGCGGCATGAATGACGGACCGCGGCGCGTGGTGATCACGGGAGCGGGCCTCATCTCCCCCCTCGGCAACGATGTCGAGACTGCCTGGCGCCGGCTGCTGGCCGGCGAGAGCGGGATCGCCGCGATCACAAGTTCGACGCCTCGCGCCTGCGCGCGCATCGCCGCGAGAGTGAGGGGTCGACCCCGAGGACTTCATCAGAAGCGCGCCGCACATGCCGAACTCGACAGCAGTCGGAAGCCCACCGGCTGCCGCCGCGGGCGATCCCGCAGAGCCGGTAGAGCATCGGGGCCGTCGTGCCACCGGCGGCGGGCTGGGGACCTTCGAGCACCGAGTGCTTTTCGAGCACGGCCCGCGCGCCATGAGCCCGTTCTTCGCCACGATGATGATCCCCAACATGGCCACCGAGGTCCCTCAAGATGCTGTGGCGCCTTTCTCATGCGCCTGTGCACCGGGCCGACGCGCCAACGGCGAGCGGCTCCCGCGGGGCTCGGTCGCGCAAGAGCGCTCAACGAAGACGCGGCCCGCGTGCTGAGCACGGTCCCGCCAGAGGCTCCCCGCCGGACTCGCGGTGGCCGCAGGAGCTACGTCCGAGCGGAGTCACAGCCGCGCCCGTGTGCGACGCCTGCACCTGTCAGGCAGCGCCTCGTGATCCGTGCGAGGACCAGCCTGGCCCGCGTACGAGATCGACTACGTGAACGCCCACGGGACCTCCACGCCGGCCGGCGACATCGCGGAGACGCGCGCCTCAGATCGCGTTCGGTGCGCGGCGGGTGCCCTTCCGTTGACGAAACACCTTGATGTCCGCCGTCTTCGCGCTGTGCTCTGCCGTGGGGAACACGACGACGCAGACGTCTTCGGGGCCGGTGAGATCCACACCTTCATCTCGCTCCTCCGCCCGCAGGGTGACGATCCGGAAGGGGAGAGGACGGTGCATCCGTGCGGGCGCCGGACACCGTGCATGGGGGCGGCAACGGCGGGCCCTCTGCGGGCCTCCGCCTACGTCGCGGCGATGCCGCCGAGCAGCTCGCGCACCCAGGTCGGCAGCTGGATCGCCCGCCCCGTCTCACGATCCACCACGGCCATGCGCGTCATCCCGGTCGCGAGCAGCAGGCCGTCACGGGCGACCTCGTAGTCGAACGAGAATGAGGCCGGCCCCACCCTGTCGAGCAGGACCGCCACCTCGAGAAGATCGTCGAGATAGGCCGGCCGCAGGTACTTGATCCGCGCCTCGACGACCGGCATCAGGATGCCGCGGGCAGCGAGCTCGCCGACGGGCACACCGAGCTCGCGCAACGCCTCGACGCGGGCGACTTCGAAGTAAGTGAGGTAGTCGCCGTGGTACACGCTCCCGCCGGCGTCGGTCTCGGCGTAGCGCACACGCAGGCGCGTGGTATGACGGACGAGTGAGGGCTCCGGCGTGCTCACGCGGCGGACGGCAGCGTCTCATGCGTCCCGGCGAGCTCTGCCATGAGGTCGCTCACGGAGAGGATGCGGTCGACCCTCGCGGCGGTGGTGCCCGTCGTGAAGAGCGGCTCTTCCCCGTCTGCACCGTGGCCCGCCGCACTGCAGAGCCCGTCGCAGATGCAGAAGAAGTGCTCGTTGTCGTCCTTCGCGGGGCAGCGCGTGAAACGTCCTCGCGCGTCTTTGAGGAGCACGTAGCCTTTGTCGCACTTGGGCGGACGCCGCCGGGCGAGCGCCGACTGGTACATGGGCGACTCGCGCAGCACGCGGAACGGCAGACCGCAGGGCGAGCCGGGGTCGTTGGCCACCACGATGCCCTCCGGGCGCGCCCGCAGGACGGCCTGCTTGTAGGCGTCTGAGGCGCTGCTCTCTTCGGTGGCCAGGAAGCGCGTCCCCATCTGCACGCCGTCGGCGCCGAGAGCGAGGAAGCGGCGGATGTCCTCGTGGGTGTAGATGCCTCCGGCCACGATCAAGGGGAAGTCGCCGTGCGCCTGCGCGACCTCTTTGACCGGCGGCAGGAGTCGCTCGAGGGTGTTCTCTTCAAGGTCGACCTGATCGGCGCGGAATCCAAGGTGGCCGCCGGCGAGAGGTCCCTCAAGGACGACCGCGTCGGGGCGATAGTGCTGGCGCTCCCAGCGCCGGCAGATGAGGTCGAGCGCACGCGCCGACGAGACGATGGGGATGAGGGCGGTGTCTCCCGGCGGTTTGACCGCCGGCAGACCGAGCGGCAGCCCGGCCCCCGAGACGATCGCCCCGGCGCCGGCGTCGATGGCGGCGCGCACCGAGGCCTCGTAGTCGCGCTGCAGGGCGACCATGATGTTGATGCCGGCGAAGCCAGCGCCGGCGGTGGCCGCCGCGACTTCGTGCCGCACGGCCTCGTAGGTAGTCGAACGGGCGCCCGACGCGCTCGCCTACGATGCGGTCCAGGCAGGCGCTGGAGATCAGCCCGAGACCGCCGGCGCGGGCCACGGCGCGGGCCAGCGGAGCGAGGGACACGCCGACGCCCATGCCGCCCTGGACGATCGGCAGGGGGATGCGCGTGCCTTTGATTGTGAGCGACGGGAGCGGGGGGATCGCGATCAAGGGAAGTGACCTCCTGCAGCAACTATACCCGACAAGCGATCGGCGGGCGGTGTTGGATTCGATCGCCGCCGCGTCGAGCCCACGGGTGGCGGCGAGAAGATGGACGAGGCAAGGTCGGCAGGGCTCGCGCGCCGTTTCCGTGACCTGCGCCACACGCATCCGACCCGGCCGCTGAAGGCCGGCTCTCCACCTGCTCGAAGTCGGGGGTCCTGCTCGTCGCCATTGCCGCCGGGGGCTGTAGAATGCCGCTCAAGGCAGCGCGGCCTCAGAGGTGATCGGCGGCGAGGGAGGGTGCGTGGAGAGACGGGTCTGGGACTGGTCGCAGCTCAAGCCCCCATTGCTGCCCGTCCGGGACTGGCTGCCGCACTACGAGCGGCGCTGGTTGCGGCCCGATGTCGTCGCCGCGGCAGCGGTCTGGGCGGTGCTTGGTGCCCGAGGGCATGGCCTACGCCTCGCTCGCCGGCCTGCCGCCCGAGACCGGCCTCTTCGCCGCCCTCGCCCCGCTGCTCGTGTACGCCGTCCTCGGCACCTGTCGCCAGCTGACGGTCGGCCCGAGCTCGGCGATCGCCGCCTACTCGGCGGCCGCCGTGGCGCCGCTGGCGCTCGGCGACAGCGGCCGCTTCATCGCCCTGTCGGCGCTGCTCGCCCTCCTCGTCGGCGTGCTCCTGCTGGCCGCCGGCCTCGCCCGCGCCGGCTTCATCGCCGACTTCTTCGCCCGCCCGGTGCTGACGGGCTTCGTCGCCGGACTGGCGCTCGTCATCGGCGTGGGGCAGCTGTACAAGCTCTTCGGTGTGGAGAGCGGCGGCACCAGCTTCTTCGGCAAGCTCGAGGTGCTGGTGCGTCAGCTCGGAGACACCAATCTGGTCACGCTGGCCATCGGGGTCGCGGCCCTGGCGATCATCTTCGCGCTGCGGGCCTACGCGCCCAAGGTGCCGGCGATGCTGGTCGCCGTCGTGCTGGGGATCGTCGCGGTGTCCGTCCTCGGTCTCCAGGACCACGGCGTCGCCGTCGTCGGCGAGATCCCCGACGGCCTGCCGCGCCCCACCTTCCCGAGCTTCAGCCTCGGGGACATCACCAAGCTCTTGCCGGACGCCGCGGCGCTCGCGCTGATCGCGTTCGCCGAGTCGATCGCCGGGGCGCGCGCCTTCGCCGACCAAGCACGGCTACGAAGTGAACGCCGACCAGGAGCTCGTCGCCCTCGGTGTCTCCAACCTGGGCGCCGGTCTGCTGCAGGGCTTCGCCGTCGACGCCAGCCTCTCACGCTCCGCCGTGGCGGACTCGTCGGGCGTCAAGTCGCAGATGTCCGGCATCATCCTCTTCGCCTTCCTGGTCGTGACGATGCTTCTGCTGATGCCGCTGTTCCACGACCTGCCCGAGGCGGTCCTCGGGGCGATCGTCATCGCGGCCGTCGCCCACCTCGTCGACATGGGGGCGCTGCGCCGCCTGCGGCGCGCCGACCAGACCGACTTCCTCCTCGCGCTGCTCTGCTTCGCCGGCGTCCTGGTGTTCGGTCTCCTCGTCGGCCTGGCCGTCGCCGTGATCGTCTCGCTGCTTGCCCTGGTGTTTCGCGCCTACCGGCCCAGCAGCGCCGTGCTGGGCCGCGCTCCCGAGGCGCACGCCGACGAGACCCTGCGCTACCGCGGCGTCGACGACAATCCGGACTACGAGACCTTCCCGGGCCTCGTGATCCTGCGCATTGACGGCGAGCTGTTCTTCGCCAACGCGCGCTGGTTCCGTGAGACGGTGCGCTCGCTGGTGCGCGAGCAGACGCCGCCGGTGCGCGAGGTCCTCGTCCACGCCGGCGCGGTCCCCCACCTCGATACCACCGCGGCGGCGATGCTCAAAGAGCTGATCGCGGAACTCGATGACAGCGATGTCGAGCTCGACTTCGCGCGCGTCACCGCGTCCCTCCACGAGGATCTCAAGCGCAACGGCATCGTCACACTCGTGGGCGAAGAGCGCTTCCACGACACCGTCGCCGCCGGGGTCGCCGACTTCCTGGCGCGGGACAAGGTCGCGCCGCGTTCTCGCGGCGCGACCTTGTCCTCAGAGAGGCCGTCGTGAGCCCGGCGGCCGGCAGCGAGGTCGCGAAGGTCGAACGCCGGGCCGCCACGCCCATCGCCGGCGCCGTCGCCGGCATCCTCTTCGCCGTGCTGTTCGGGGTCAGCGTGACGATCATGGCCACGACGATGGCCGACCTCGCCCAGGACACGGGCGCCTGGCTCGAGACGCGGCGCGGGAGCCTTCAAGTTCGCCCTCGGCCTCCTGCCCTTCGCCGGGCTCTTCTTCCTCTGGTTCATCGCCGTGGCGCGCGAGCGCCTGGGCCGCTTCGAAGACCAGTTCTTCGCGACCGTGTTCCTCGGCAGCGGGCTGCTCTTCCTGGCGATGATGTTCGCGGCCGCCGCCTCGGCCGGCGCCATCGTCGCCGCCTACGCCAAGGATCCCACGGGGTTCGCCGCCAGTAGCACCTACCTGTACGCCCGCCAGATCGTGGCGCAGATCTTCAGCGTCTACGCCCTGCGCATGGCCGCCGTCTTCCTCATCTCCCAGGCCACGCTCTGGCTGCGCACCGGGGTGATGCCCAGGTGGATGGCCCTGCTCACCTACGCGCTGGCCCTGGTCCTGCTCTTCATCTTCACGCAGTCGCAGTGGGTGATCCTCGTCTTCCCGGCGTGGGTCTTCCTCGTCAGCCTGTACATCCTCGTCACGCATCTTGCCGGGAGGCGGCCGGCCGCGTCGGACGACGCACCCGTGCCGCAGAAGGATGCCGGACTGTGACTGCGAGTGCCTCGGCCCCACCTGACTCGCAGCAGCCCCCGGCGCGCAGCGTGCAGGGCGGCCGGGGGTACTGCCCGGTCTGCGGGGCTGAGGTCGTCTGGACGCCGACGGCTCAGCTGTGGCCCAGCAGGAGGTCGGCGCATTCCGTCCTGCCCAGTCAGAGCGGCATCTGCTCACACTGTCACAGCGTACTGATGTTCACCGTCGTGTCCGACTCGGCGGAGGACGCCGCCGGCAAGACGACGTAACGAACAGCGAGGGCACGCTCGTGCACGACGCCGCACCCACGCCCGCGACCACCAAGATCGGCGATATCGTCGCCGGTGACTACCGGACGGCCGCGGTCTTCGAGAAGCACGGCATCGACTTCTGCTGCGGCGGGTCGGTGACTCTCGCCGCCGCCTGCGCTGAGAAGGCCGTCGACCCGGCCGCCCTGGCCCGCGAGCTCGAGGCGGCCACGAACGCGCCTGCGCGGCGCGACCAGGACTTCGCCGGCTGGACCCTGGCGCACCTCATCAATCACATCAAGGCCATCCACCATGGCTATCTCAGGGCGAACACCGCCCAGAACGCCGCCTACGCCCGCAGAATCGCCGCCGTCCACGGCGAGCAGCATCCCGAGCTCGCCCGGATCGTGGCCGCCTTCGACACGATGGCGACCGAGCTGCTGCTCCATCTGCAGCGAGAGGAGGAGGTCGTCTTCCCGGCCATCAAGCGAGCCGAGGCCGCCGACAGGGCCGGCTCAGCCCCCGAGGCAGAGGATGCCGAGACGATCGCGCAGGGCGTGGAGGCGCTTGTCCGCGAGCACGACGAGGTCGGCGCCGCCCTCCACGAGATCCGCGATCTGGCCATGGGGTACGGGCTGCCCGCCGACGCGTGCGCCACCTACGTGCTCACCTACCAGCGCCTGCAGGCGTTCGAGGCCGACCTCCACAAGCACGTCCACCTCGAGAACAACATCCTGTTCCCGCGCGCGACTGAGCGGTTCACGCAAGCCGTCTGAGCGCGCTTCTTGCCACACGTGCTCCCTGCCGGCAGTCCGTCGACGACGGCGTGACGCACCGGGCTGTTGGGATCCCCGACTTGGTCGGGTAGCCTGCGGCGTGAAGGCGGGGTGACTCGTGGGTTGCATGTCTCCCGACGGGGCTCACCCTGCGGTCAAACTCGTGCACTCGGCGAGGCGTGGCCGATGCGATGACCACGCAGGCCGCACGGGGAGAGGAGGTCGAGCGGCTTCGGCGCTGCAGACGGCCACTTCGGGGGTCTCGCGGAGGACTCGTGGGACACGCCGAGCACGACGGCACAGAGTCGGCATTGTCACCCGCGACCTCGACAAGTATGCTGCAGCCAAGCGAGACCTGCGAACACTCTAGGAGGCAGCCTGGTGGAGTCGGCTGCGCCATGCAGTCTGCGAGGGCGCGACCGGCGGCAGACCCGCCGGTTCGTCTTCCGCGAGCGACGCTCGGGGTTCGAGCGGCGATGGACGCGGCGACGCACTCCGTTCGGCGCCGCGCTCGACGCGTCGCTCGTGTATCTGCGCGATCGTCGCGGTGCGCTCGTGGCCATGCTGGCGCTCGCCAATCTCCTCAGCCTGCTTGACCTCTGGTTCACCTCGATCGCTCTGCGTCTCGGCGCCACCGAGGGTAACCCCCTCATGCGGTACTTCTTCGAGGCCAGCGCGACGCAGGCGGCCGTCGTCAAGTGCGGCCTCGTCGTCGCCGTGTCTCTCGGGATCTGGGCGCTGAGGCGCTACCGGCCGGCACTGATGACGGCGCTCTTCTTCCTCGCCGTGTACGCCGCGGTGGCGCTCTACGAGATCGTGGGCCTTACGTGGCTGATCTAGCGAAGGCCCCCAAAGTCAAGGTGCGCGCCATGCTCCCATCGTGGGCTCGCCGTGAGGAGCCGGCCGTCCGAGAGCGGCCTCTTCATGGACCGACGCCGTGGGTAGAGCAGTGACATGAATGCGAATGTCGACACCGCCATGCACCGGCTCGTGGTGACGGGCCCGGCGCGCGATCGGCTCTACCAGCGTTTCACCCGCCTCTTCTGGGGGCGGGATGGAGTCGAGGTCGTCAAGGACGCCGCGTTGCCGAGCGACGGCGGGACCGCTCGCAGAGCGCTGTCGAGCGCCGTTCGCACGAGCGCCGCCGCGCCGCGCCCGACTGGATGGTTCCGTCGTCCTGAAAGCGCTGCTTCTCTGCTCTTCCCTGATGCCCGCCGCGCCGCCGGCACTCACGCGGGAAGCGGCTCCCGGCGGCGGTCCCTTTGGTCGGAGAAGCCAGAGAAGGAAGAGGGGGAAGGGATGCGTAGTGTCGCCAGGTTCTTCGTGATCGCGCTCTGCGCCGCCGCGCTCGTGCCCCTCGCCGGGGCCGGCGGCGGGTGCGGGGGCGGCAGCGGGGGCCCGGGCTCACAGTGGGAGCGCGTCACCACCGCGCAGGTCTCTGGCGACAAGCCGGTCAGGCTGAATCTGGGCGACTATCGCTTGGGCGACCGCTTGCGCCTCGCCTGGGTCCTGTCCGGTCCCGAGAACCCGCCGGTGACGCTCACGCTCAGGATCATCGACGTCAAGACCGGCCGTGGCTATGGGTACTCCGTGACCCCTGAGTCCGAAGGGCACGCGCTCGCCCGGCAGGATGACCAGGCGATACTCCTCGCGCTGGTCCCGGGTGACTATCGGATCTACTTCAGCCAGCGATTCCGTCCGGCACGCGGTCCCGGCTACGACATCGAGCTCACGATCTACACGAGGCGGATGACGCCCTAGCCGGCCACGCGGCGGGGCTTGAGGGCGCGTCGAGCAGACCGGCCAGGACGAGAGGATGAGGCACGAGGGCGGAGCGGGCCGGGCGCACACGCGCAGGCACGCGCCGCAGCGACTGAAGGCCGGCGTGCAACCAAGGTCGTCGCCGAGAGTCCCGGTCACGCCTCCATCGGCATCATCCTGGATACGTGCAGCCAGGTGATGCCGGGGATGCAGGAGGACGCCGCGGCGAAGATCGACGCGGGGGAAGGGGCGGCGTTGGCGGGATAGCATCCGAGTCGCAGCGGACGCACGAGACGCAGCCGGCGGGAAGGCCGCCCGACGGCGTCCGGGTGTCGCGCCCCGCCCCTGAGCTATGCGTCAGGGTCCTTGCGATCCGCGCGCCGCCCATCGCCTCGGCTCGCCAACTCCGAGCCGATGACGATGCCGAAGCCGGCGCCGAGCGCGATGCCGAGCGCGATCTGGCCGAAGATGACGCCGAACGCGGCCCCGACCCCGGCGCCGATGGCGATCCATAGTCCCAACGCGTCGGCCTTCTTCTTCGCGTCGCTTCCCGGTGTCGAATCGCTCTCTGCCATGACGTCCTCCTCCGGTGCGTGTCAGTGCCTGACCTGGTTGTAGACGATGCCGCCCAAGAACGAGCCCCAAAGAGCCGCGAGCAGCCAGAACGAGCTGTCGCCGGCGTTGCCCTGGCTCGCGAACTGCCAGGCCCAGTACGCCTGCACGGCGACGGCCATGACGCAGAACGAGAAGCGCATCGCGTTGCCGACGATGAACGTCTGGCGCTCGTCCTGGGACTCGTCGATGCGCTTGCCGCGCCATGCCATCCAGGCGGCCGCGAGTCCGCTGACGACGAGCAGGAAGATGCCGCCGCCGATGAGTCGTGCGGCGTACGGGCCGTCAGACCACAGGCCGATGACGAGATACGGCAGCGCGAGCACCACCGCGATGAGGATGGTCGTGCGTGCAGTGCGCATGTCAGTCTCCCTCCGTGAAACAGAACAGCTCCTCAATGGTCACGCCCAGCATCCGGGACAGCTTCCAGGCGAGCTCGAGCGAGGGGTTGTAGCGGCCGCGCTCGATGGAGATGATCGTCTGGCGGCTGACCCCGGTGCTCGCGGCGAGATCCTCCTGGCGCAGACCCGCCGCCACGCGCAGATCCTTGACCCGATTGACCATCACAGCTCCTCTGCCTTCCTGGTGTAAAGCTGGCTTGACATGACTCTAGCAACGCGAGGCAGCGTTGTCAAGCACGCTTTACATCACGGACATGGACGCGCATCCGTGTGTGATGCCTGGCATGCAGGAGGCCGCCGAGAAGATCGACGCGGGACTGCGGGCGGCACTGGCCGGCTGACGAAGGGCGTCATGAAGACGCAGGAGACGATACGGAAGTGGCCGCTCATGGCCTCGCAAGGCCGGCGTCTGCGGCCTCGTCAGGGCGGTGAGCTGTCTCGATCCGTCTCTTGGGTTCGCCGCGCACCGCGTCGGGAACCCTCAGGTATCCCCCGAATGAACGAGGAGGTCTCCTCCATGTCTACTGCACAGCAGTCCGTCGACGTGAACGTCGACGTGACCACGGCCTACGACCAGTGGGCCCACTTCGAGAGCTTCCCCCAGTGGATGGAGGGGGTCGCGTCGGTCGAGCGGATCGACGAGAGCCACCTCCACTGGGTGGCCAAGGTCAAGAACGAGGTCGCCGCGGTCGAGAACGAGACCCGTGAGTGGGACGCCCGGATCACCGCGCAGGTCCGCGACCGGCGCATCTCCTGGGAGAGCCTCGGTGGCAAGCCCGATGAGAAGCCCAATGCGGGGCACGTCACCTTTGAGCCGCTCGGCGCTGCGGCCTGCCGCGTGAGCTTTCGCATCGACTGGGAGCCGGAAGCTGCGCTGGCGGCGAGCGAGAGCTACGTGCTCGCTGCGGTGAACCAGGTGGTGGCTGAGGACCTCGCGCGCTTCAAGGACTTCATCGAGGCGCGCTGAGCAGACCGGCTCACGGGCGCGGCGGAGGCAGGCTCCAGGACGACGTGGAGACCGCCGCTCTCTCCGCCCTGCGAGGCGGCGGCGAACTGTCCGGCACCGACCCCGACCTGGGACCAACGGCCGGCGTGCGTGTGCAAGGGGGTAGAGTGGACCTGAGGCGTGCTCGCCGCGCGAGGCCGCGCACAGGGCGCAGTCCCGGCGACGCGTCGGTGAAGGAGGCGTGCGATGCGCTCCCGTCGGTCCGTTCTCTTTCTCGTGTTCCTCACGCTGGCCGTGGGCGCCGTACCCGGACTCCTCCCCGGCCCCGCCTCCGCCGGTCCGAGGCCCGGAGCCGTGCGGTGGGCGCGGGCGCCGGTCATCGCCGGCGGGACCATCGAGGGGTGGAGCCTCGCCCGGACAGGAGCAGACGGCAGGCTGTTCGTCGCCGGCGTGCAGGGCCAGGACCCTGACGACCACTTCACCGGCCAGATCAAGATCGCCTGCTACGCGGCGAACGGGAGTGTCCTCTGGTCGCGCGACTGGCGCGGTGTGGGCCTCGCCGCGACCCCCCAAGGACTCGCCGTGGACCGGCGCGGCGCCTTGTACCTGCTCGCGACCGATCTCTACGGACTCGGCCCGCAGTGGCCGTCGGACATCGCGGTGACCAAGTACTCGGCGGCCGGCGTCTACCGCTGGACCCGGTGGCTCGGGGACGACGTCCATCTGGAGAACAGGGGCGTCGATCTCGAGGTGGACGGCGCGGGTAACGTGTACGTCGCCGCCGGCGTGACCACGCCGGGCCAGGAGCTGGACATCGCCGTCTTCAAGCTGACGTCGGCCGGCGACGTGCGGTACCGGACCATGTACGAGGGACCGCTCCTCGACGGCCCGACGGGCCTGACGCTCGATGGAGACAAGAACGCCTACGTGTGCGGCTTCGCCGGGACCGTGTTCGGCTTCCGGCCGCTGCTCATCAAGGTGGCCCCTTCGGGGACCCGGCGATGGGTGCGGCGGCTCGACCCGCTTGTACGGCGCCTGCATGGCCGTCCAGGCCCGAGCGGGGGCGGTCTACGTGGCCGGGCAGGATGGGGAGCCCGACCGCATCTTCTGCGCCAGGTACTCCCCTGCCGGGGACCAGGAGTGGCTGAGGACGTGGGACTCGGGATCAGGGAGTCCGTGGGCGGATGGCCTCGCCGTGGACAGCCGGGGCGGCGCCTACGTCATCGGTCACGCGGTGACGGTGGACCCGACGCCGTTCGCGCCCGGCTTCCTCGTCAAGTGGAGCGGCGGCGGCGTACTGCGCTGGAGCCGCTACGGCACGGCGCTGTACAGGACGCTGGGCGCCGACCTGCACGCGGTCCTGGTCGCGCCCGGCGACCGCGTCTACGTCGGCGGCAGCGTCTACGACCCGGACTCAGGCGAGACCGACGTCCTCGTCTCACGGTACACGACGGGGGGCGAGCGCATCTGGAACCGCCGCTGGGACGGCGCCGATCACCGGTGGGACGACTGCTCCGCCCTCGCCTATCGCAAGAGAGCCCGCGGCACAGCCGTCCTCTACGCGGCAGGATCGGCGCACGGCAGGGGACCCACCGAGCAGGATCCCCTCGTTCTGCGCCTCCAGCCGTAGGCCGCCCGGCCAGAGCGACTGGCCGACGGCCTCACCCGCCCCAATGCCATTCTGCTCGGGGGATCCGCAGTGTTCTTGACCGGCCTGCGGCGCGGCGTGCACCTGGCCGTGGGCCCTCGGTGAGGAGGAAGAGCATGCGCTTTCGAGAGGCTTGCCTCGGTTGTCCCTTCATGGTGGTCGAGAGCGCCGTGCCTGACCTCCGGGTGTCCCCATTGCTGGACTCTCACGCCCACGACGGACGGTATGGCCTCCCCGGCCATGACCTGCTCTTCAGCGAGACGCCCGCTCTCAGGTTGCGCTGCGCGGTAGATGGCAAGCGAACGCGGCAGGGGGGCGGCTGCCGTATCGAGGTGGGCGACGCGCGCCTGGTCGAGGCGCTGAAGCGCACCGCAGAGGCGACCGGCTCGAGGCCGGACGCAGGCGAGAACACGGAGCAGTGACCATCTCGGCCGTCAGCGCCTCTGAGCCGTCGTCGGCGCGCACCCCGAAGTCGTCTCCGAACGCCTCGGGCAAGCCTCCATCGGCATCACCCTGGTAAGCGCACGCCTTCCACACGGCCAGATCGGCGCCGCGCCGACGCAGAGGACGCACGGGATGTCGCCGACGGGACTTCGCGCCAGATCTCGGCCCGGGGCCTCGCCTGACCCTCTACCCTTCTTCCACGAGGCAGCGAAGCGTCAAGGCGCGGAGCTTCCCGGCGGCACGCCCCTCGGGGAATCCTTCGAAGACCTGGACTGACCGAGGCCGGAGTCGAGCCCCGGCAGACGCGCGGCGCGGAGGAGTGACCCCGCCGCGCCGCCGGCCCGCCGCGCCTGTCCTGGGCCGCGGTCAGGCGACGGTGGTCCAGAGGGCACCCCGTCCGGGCGTCCTTCTCTGGCCCGCGCTCGCGCGGCGCGGTAGGGTGCACTGGCCGTGCCGTACCCGCAGACCCTCAACGACTTCAGCCGCGGCCGCCGGGCGGCGATCGTCGCCGTCCTCGGCGGCCTCTGGACCATCGGTCCCTTCTCCATCGATCTCTACCTGCCGGCGTTGCCGACCCTCGGCGGCGACCTGGGCGCCTCGCAGCAGCAGGTGGCCGTCACGGTCACGGCGTTCCTCGTCGGACTTGCGTTCGGCCAGGTCCAGGCGGGCGCGCTCAGCGACACCTACGGCCGGCGGCGGCCGCTCGTCGGCGGCCTCCTCCTCTTCACGCTCGCGACCCTGGCGTGCGCGCTGGCGCCGACGATCCAGGTGCTCATCGTCGCCCGCTTCCTGCAGGGGCTGGGCGGCGCCGCCGGCATGGCCATCTCGAACGCCGCCGTGACGGACTACGTGCGCGGGCGCGAGGCGGCCCGGCTCCTCTCGCGCCTCGCCATCATCGGCGGCGTGGCGCCCATCGTGGCCCCGCTCGCCGGCGGCCAGTTGCTGCGCGTCACGTCATGGAGAGGACTGTTCGTCGTGCTCACGGCGATCGCGCTCACGCTCTTCCTCTCCGTCCTCATCGGGCTCCCCGAGAGCCTGCCGCGCGAGCGACGCTCCTCCGCCGGACTGGGGACCCTCCTCAGGAGCCTGCTGGCCCTCGCCCGGGATGCCCACTTCATGGGCTTCGCCTTCACCAGCGCCCTGAGCTTCGCCGGCTTCTTCGCCTATCTGGCCGGCTCCTCGTTCGTCTATCAAGACGTGTACGGCGCCTCGCCCGCCGCGTTCAGCGTGCTCTTCGCGGTGAACGCCGTCGGCATGCTGGGCGCCAGCGAGCTGAACCGCCGGCTGCTCGTGCGCTTCTCGCCCGCGCAGCTGCTCGCCACCGCCCTTGCCGTCAACGCCGTGGCCGGCGTGGTCGTGCTGACCGTGCTCCTCGTCGGCGGGCTCGGCGTGTGGGCCTTGGCGGCTCCACTGTTCGTGCTCGTCGCCAGCATCGGGTTCGTCATCCCGAACTCGACGGCGCTGGCCCTCTCGCTGCACCCGGACATGGCCGGCACGGCCTCCGCCTTCTTCGGCACCCTGCGGCTCGGCCTCGGCGCCCTGGCGACCCCTCTGGTCGGCCTGGCCGGGGGGATGGACGGCGTGTCCATGGGACTCGTCATCGCCGGAGCCGGCCTGCTGGCCCTGGTGACGTTCGCCGTCGGCGCGTGGCTTGACCGCGGGAGGGAGACCAGCTGCGAGCTGCAGCCCGGGACCTGCGCCGACATGACCGTCTGCTGAGCCACGTGGTCGCAGCGGCGCGTTCGGGGGTCTTCCGAAGGGCTCGCGGAGTGGTCCTTGAGCACGAAGAACGTCGTAGTAGTGACACAACGTGGTGGGCCCACCTGGATTCGAACCAGGGACCTCTTCCTTGTCAGAGGTCAGGACCCCCGGCAGGAGGCCCGGGACACCGCCGGGGTGCGACGACTCCAACCGGTACGCGAGAGCCCCCTCACATGACGGAGCTACGCCGTACGCCGCGGCCGCACTCGGAGCCGAGTCTGATAGGTTCTGAGGCGCCGTCGGCGACTGCCGCCGGCGCCGTCCTCGGACCATGGAGGGACCAACTGACAGCGATCGCCCTGGCCTTCCTCGCGAGCCTCGGGTGGGGCTGTGCCGACTTCCTCGGAGGCTTGCGCACCCGAAGCCTGCCCCTGCGCGCCACGGTCAGTGGCGCTCTCATGGGCGGCGTCCTCGCCTCCGGCATAGGGGTCGTCCTGCTGGGTGGCGGCTGGCCCGGCGCCGGCTTCATCCTGCCTGCGATGCTCGGCGGGCTGGCCAGCCTCGTGGCCTTCCTGACCCTCTACAAGGCTCTCGCCATCGGCTCGATGAGCATCGTCGCCCCGATCAGCGCCACCTACCCGGTCGTCCCGGTGATCTACGGGCTCGCCCAAGGCGAGCGCCCTGCCGGCATCCAGATCATCGGTATGGCGCTCATCGTGGCCGGCGTTCTCCTGGCGTCCTACGCGCCGGTCCGGCGGGAGCACGAGCCGGTGATCGTGGCCGCCCCCGACATCGCCGGCGTGGCGGGTGCACCACGCGCGTCCGCAAGCGCCGGGATCGTGAACGTGCCCAGTATCCTGCTCGCCGTCGTCTCGGCTCTGGCCACCGGAATCACTCTCGCCAGCGTCAGCAATGCAGCCGAGACCTCCCCCTACTGGGGCTTGATCGTCATGCGCAGCACGGGCCTCGCCGCTATCCTGCTCTTCATCGCCGTCACGCGGCGCGGCGTCGGCGCTCCGCTCACGAAGCTGCCGGGGCTGCTCGTCATCGGCGCTCTGGACACGCTCGCCACCGGCCTCTTCGCCGTGGCCAGCACGTACGGCTACCTGAGTGTCGTCGCGGTCGTCGCATCGCTCTTCCCGCTCGGTACCATCGCGCTTGCCCGGCTCACGCTCGGCGAGCGCATCCTGCCCCGCCAGAACGTCGGCGTCGGCGTCGCCCTGACCGGTGTGGCGCTCATCGCCCTGGGCTAGGTGGGGGCACCGCGCGAGCGCCATCGTCCTCGCACTCAGGTGCTTCAAGCGATCGGCTGGGCACCGCTCGGCAGAGCGGGGCGCCTCACGGTGAAGGGCACGGCCCCGGCATTGACGAGACCACCTTCACGAAGGCGGCCGAGGACGTCGAGGGCGGCTGCCCGATCAGCAACGCGCTCAAGGGGAACGCTGGAGCTGAGCGTGGATGCGACGCTGGCCTGAGCCTCGCCGCGGTCACGCCGGCGCAGCGTTCACGATCACCGGCAGCTTGCCCTGCCACGCCGCCCACGCCTCGGGGTCCGTCGCCAGCTCGCACATGAAGTGCGCGACGTTGGCCCTGTTGGTCTCGCCGGGGCGGAACAGGCTGTCCACCACTCCCTCGTGCAGCGCGTACTCCGTGACCTCGCCCTCCTTCAGCGTGTCGGGACGGACGACTACCCACTGCGCGTACGGGTCGGCGGCCTCGATGACGTCGTGAAGGAAGTCCGCCGCGCGCTGATTGTCCCTCCCAGGAGGGACGAGGCCGCGCTGCATCCAGAGGACGGCCCTCTCGATGCGCCCGCGACGCGTGTCCAGGCCTCCGGGGCGGTTCACGGAGACACTGCTCATGAGGATGATCTTCACGGGCTGCGCGGGCCGCAGCTCCCGAGTCGCCCGGTACACCCTCTCGACCGACCGGGTGACCAGGTCGCGCGGCGGTCCGAAGACCCCCCGCAAGCTGATGGTGTGACCCAGACAGGAGACCACCACGTCGCAGCCGTCGACCTGCTCCCTGACCTGCTCGTCGCTCAGGGAGAGCAGGTCTGCCTCGACCACCGTCAGCCGCGGATCGTCCGCGACGCCCGCCGGGAGCCGCTCGGCCGATCGGACGACGGCGCGCACGCACACGCCGCGGGCCAGAAGCTGCTGCAGGACGCGGCCGCCGGTCCTCCCGGTGCCGCCGAGGAGCAGCACCGTCTGCTCGGCGTGAGTTGCGAAAACGTCCATCACTTCTCCTTCGGGTACTGGAACACGTCGTCGAGCGGGACGTTGAACGCCCGCGCGATCTGGAAGGCCATCTCAAGCGACGGCGAGTAGCGGCCCTGCTCGATGGCGATCACCGTCTGCCGCGTGACGCCCACCCGGTCGGCCAGGTCGGCCTGCGTCATCTCGCCGGCGGCGAAGCGGAGCGCCCGGATGCGGTTGGTGACCCTGGTCGGCTTGCCCATGACTAGAAGCCCCTGTGGTAGGCGACCAGCTTGACCACCGACGCGACGAGCGTCGCCACCACGAACGACAGGTAGAGCGTGTTGGCGATCCAGAAGTACTCGTACTCCAGCATCGTGAGCGCGAGCACGCCGACCATGCCGGCGGACGCGACGTAGTAGCCGATCAGGTCGCCGTGACGGCTGATGGTCTTGTCCCGCTCGTCCTTGCGGTCGATCTCGTCCTCGGCCCGCCTGCCCCGGAGCTCCGCGGAGATGCCGCTGCCGATCCCCGTCAGGATCGCTCCGATGATGGTCAGGACGATCGACGCCCCGATGGCGATGAGCAGCGGCTTCTGATAGGCGATGTCGGCGGCGGAGGTGTCGCCGAGCCGGCCCAGCATGATCGCGAAGTACGCGATGGGGACGACGACCGTGACTACCGCGTTCACCCAGGTGATCTTCTCTTCGAACGGCATGGCTGCCTCCTCGCCGCGAGCAGTCCGCGCCATGCGGACCGCCCGTGATGTCAGGAATGTTTGACATCGCGGAGTGTAAAACGATGCCGACATGATGTCAAGTATTTTTTACCTAGAGGCCGAGCAGCCGCAGGCGGCGGCGCCTTTGACGTCGTCCTCGACGCTGTCGCCGACCATCACCGCGTCCGCGGGCGCGACGTCGAGCAGCCCGTCGGCGGCACGGCAGCACATCCATCGCCGTGGGGCCTCGCCGCGATCGACGCGCCGTCAGGTTCCGCGGCAGAAGTCCTCTCGCGCGCCGGGAACAGCCTGCCCCTGAGCCGCTCTTGTGTATGGGCGGTCAAAGCACCGGGCAGGCGTCGCGCGCGGCGACAAGGGGCGAGGTGAGCGGCATCGCCACCGCGGATCGCGACTCCCAGAGGGCCGCGGCGGCTGGTGCCATGCTGACCGCAAAGTGCGTAGGCGGAGCGCAGCGCGGCAGGCGTGAACGCGCACGGTGGACCGGGACGCCGCGGAGTGTTGCGCAGACGGGGATAGCTGCGTCAGAGGTCCTACACAGACCGCATAATCAGTGTCAGGTGTCCTCCACACAACCGCCTGCTGCTTGCGGCGCGTGACGTTTGTGTTCGCAATAAGGGCAACGATTGGAGGTACGCCATGAAGTTCGTCAGTGTTCGTGACCTGCGCGGCAAGTCAGCAGATATCTGGCGCGAGTTGCCCGAGGAGCGGGAAATGGTCATCACGAGCAACGGCCGTCCCGTCGCCATCCTCGCCGCGGTCAACGAGTCCAACCTCGAAGAGTCCCTCGCGGCGTTCCGGCGGACACGCGCCATCGATGCGGTGGCGTCCGTGCAGCGCCGCTCGGTCGCACGCGGCACCGATGCGCTCACCTCAGAGGACATCAACGCTGAGATCGCTACGGTCCGCGAGGCACACAGGCGTTGAGAATCGTGCTCGACACCAACGTGCTGGTCTCCGGGCTTCTCTCGCCGTTCGGTCCTCCTGGCGAGATCGTCCGGATGGTTTCGTCGGGCGCCGTGGTCCTGTGCCTCGACGCGCGCATCCTCGCTGAGTATGACGACGTGCTTGCGCGCCCTCGGTTCGGGTTCGAGCCCGACGCAGTCGCGGCACTTCTCGACTACATCGACTTCCGCAGCGAGGTGGTCGCGTCTGAGCCGCTCGAACAACGCCTTCCGAATCCGGATGACGAGCCGTTCCTCGAGGTTGTGGCCGCCTGTGGAGCGGACTGCCTGGTGACCGGCAACCTCGCCCACTTCCCCTCGGACGTGAGAGCCGGCGTCACGGTACTCTCACCTGCGCAGTTCACGGACGGACTGCGCGGCCAGAGTCGCACTGGAGAGGTGTGACATGGCGTTCGAGCAGACGCCCAGCAGCGCTGCGATATCCTTCGGCGTCAGCGGGCGCTGCGCAACGCCCGGGCGTGAGACCCGACGGATCTAGCTCGCAGCTCGATCCAGGAGACTCTGGAGTCCATCCAGAATGAGGTCGAGCCCGAAGTCGAAGTCGGCGCTTTCATCGTATCCGGAGCCCATCGCGTGATCGACGACCATCTCCCTGAGGTAGGGGTACTCGTCGGCGGGTATCGCACGGAGGAAGGCCGCCCCCATTTCATCGGGCTCGATGTCGCCTCCGGCAGACATGTTGAGTTGCTGCCGACCGAAGCCGTAGATGTAGCTGTCGAGGAGCGAGAACGCGCGCGCGGCCATCTCGAGTGTGAACCCGGCGCGCCGGAGCGTCCCCACTACCCACTCGAAGTAGCGGAGACGCGCGGGTCCGCTGCTCTCTCGAGAATCGATCAGACCGCTCGCCCACGGATGACGCGAGAAGACTGACTGGGCCGAGATAGCCCTCAGGCGCATGGCCTCCCTCCAAGCGACCGTGTCCGTGGGAAGCTCGATCTCGCTCACGACGAGGTCGACCATGCCGTCGAGGAGGTCGTCCTTGTTGGCCACGTGGTTGTACAGCGACATCGCCTCGACGCCGAGCCTCAGTCCGAGCTCGCGCATCGTGAGTGACTCGAGGCCGTCCTCGTCGGCAAGCAGGACGGCGGCGCCGAGCACTCGCTCCCTGCTGAGCGGCACTCGGTACCCGGGACTCGGCGTGGGTCGTGTCGGCACGGGCATCTTCCTCCTCGGGCACTGGCGTCGAAACCACTTGACATACTTACAGCGTAAGCATTACACTTACACTGTAAGTATACAGCTTACCCGTCTGAGCGGGAAGCGCAACATCTTCGACGAGAGGAGACCGAAATGAATTCATCCGTCGGTGGGAGTGTTCGGCAGCAGATGGTGGGGGGCCTGGCAGCACTCTACCTGGCCGCAGCCTTTGTGGTGGCGATGCCCTACTTCCTTGTGTTCGTCAAGTACCCGAGCGTCGTGGATCCCGTCGAGAAGGTGGCCCTGCTCGTAAGCAACCACGACAGCATGCGGGTCATGTACCTGATCACCTACGTCATCTTCGGCATCGTCCTGGCCGTCCTGGCGCTGGCGCTCCACGCACGCCTGAGGGACGGAGCCCCGACCTTGGCGCAGGCGGCGACCGCCGTGGGACTCATATGGGCCGTCGTGCTCGTGGCCAGCGGGATGATCTTCAACGCCGGCGTGGCGGCGGTCGTCGGCCTCCACGGCGCCAGTCCGGTCCAGGCCGTAGCGGCGTGGCAAGCGATCGAGCCGGTGGCTCAAGGCCTCGGTGGCTCCGGCGGTGAGCTGATCGGCGGGCTGTGGGTCCTGCTGGTGAGCGTGGCCGCGCTGCGCACCGGGAGGCTGCCCAAGGTGCTGAACTGGCTCGGCGTGGCGATCGGCGCTGCAGGTGTCATCTCGGTCGTGCCGGCACTCAACGACGTGGCATACGGCTTTGGGTTGCTTGTGATCGTGTGGTTCGCGTGGCTGGGCGTGGCCATGGTGCGCGCACCTTCACGAGCGGCTGCTCCGGCCGGCATCGCCGTGACCACCTCTGCCTCTGCGGCCGCGAGCTCGACTCCGCGACCTTCTGCCCCGCAGCCCTCACCGATCCCGAGCTGAAGCCCGCGCGCTCCGGGCGCTTCCACCGCCCCCCTCTCTCCCTCCGGCGCCGGCGGCGTCCCCCCGCAGGGGCATGCCGCCGGCGCCGAAGTTCCTCCCTCAGTTGACCCCAGGTTCAGCCCGCTGGGAGACGACCGGCGGCGGGCACGGCCGTAGGCTCCTCCGGTCAGCGTAATCAAGGGGGAAGGGAACTTGATGATGAATCTGGGGACGAGACTCTCGACGCTCTGGGTCGTGGTCATGTTCAACATGGTCTTCGCGGACATTCTGACCTTCATCAAGCCCGGAGCGCTGCAGGAACTGTGGGCCGGACAAGCGGGCGTGACCATCACTCCGGGGCTTCTGCTGGTGTTCGCTATACTCATCGAGATCCCGATCGCGATGATCTTCGTGTCTCGCATCCTGAAGCCGGGGGCCAACCGCTGGGCGAACACCGTTGCCGCGGCAGTAACCACCGCGTTCGTCGTAGGCGGCGGGTCGTTGACTCCTCACTACGTGTTCTTCGCGACCGTGGAACTGGCGTGCATGGCGCTGATCGTCTGGTCCGTGTGGACGCGGCGCGACTCAGAAACCGATTGAGGAAGGGCGACATGGCTTTCAACGACTACCCGATCGACGTTCGCGCCGACTACCCCGAGCGCAGCTCACGTGGATGGGCCGCGCTCACCATCCTGCTGATCAAGTTCCTCGCCCTCATCCCGCACTTCTTCGTCCTCGTCTTCCTCGCCATCGCCCAGTTCTTCGTGGCGCTGATCGCGCAGGTGGCGGTGGTCATCACCGGCGAGTATCCGGCGGGCATGTTCGCCTTCGTGGCGGGGGTGCTGCGCTGGGGCACCCGCGTCTCGGCCTTCATCCTCTCGCTCAGCGACCGCTACCCGCCGTTCACCCTGCAGCCCGTCGACGACTATCCCGTGGACGTGGTGGCGAAGCGGCCGGCGCAGAGCAGCCGCCTGTATGCGCTCTTCACCGTGATCGTCGAGCTCGTCTTCATCGCGGCGATCATCGCCGTGGCCGTGCACTTCGCGCGGGACGCGGGCGGGGGTGCGTCCACCGGGCGTAGCTACAACTTCTCGGGCAACGCCGGGACCGGCCTGATCCTGCGCCAGATCGCGGCGCTGCCGCACCTCATCGTGCTCTTCGTCCTGGGCATCGTCGCCTTCGTGCTCTGGGTGGTCGTGCAGTGGGTGATCCTCTTCAGCGCCGGGTTCCCGCGCGGCATGTTCGGCTTCGTCGCCGGCTTCATCCGCTGGCAGACACGGGTGAGCGGCTATGCGCTGGGGCTGACCGACCGCTACCCGCCGTTCACGCTCGAAGCGCGCCGACCAAAGGGCCCGAGCCAGCGCTCCCTTCGGCAGCGCTCCCTCCCGCGCAGTGGTACGCGGACCCCAGCGGCCGCCACGCGCACCGCTACTGGGACGGCTCCCAATGGACGCCGAACGTGGCCGACGACGGGCGGACCGCCAGCGATCCGATCGACGGTCCCGGTTCAGGCCCTCCGGGCTGAGCGCGCAAGCGCCGCTGGCTTCGCAGTCGGGGCACGAGACGCACTCGAAGCCGGCGCCCCGTTCCCCGAGCGCCGATCGCCATCGATTGGCGTGCGCGTCCGCTCGCCGGGTATGGTGAGGCGGGGCGGCATTCGCCGGCCGACGACGCCATCGAAGCAACGGGAGGGGAGAAGCACGGAAGCACGCATCGCCGTGATCTCGGACACGCACGGGCGGCTCGACCGGCGCGTACTGGAGTCCTGCGCCGGCGCCGACCACATCATCCACGCCGGCGACGTGGGCACCATGGCCGTGCTCGAGGAACTGGCGCGCGTGGCGCCGCTCACCGCGGTGCGCGGTAACCGCGACCGCGGTGGCGCCTGCGCGGACCTGCCCGCCGAGGCTTTCGGCGAGGTGGCCGGACTCCGCTTCGCGGTCGCGCACAAGCGTCGCGACCTCAAGGCCGGCCACCCGGACCCGGTGGCGGAAGGGTTGCGCCTGCTCGTCTACGGCGACACCCACCGGCCGGAGCTGCGCTACCGCGGGCACGTGCCGGGGCAGGTACCGGTCCTCTGGCTCAATCCGGGCAGCTGCATGGCGCCACTCCCGCACGATCCGCGCCCCAGCATGGCGGTCGTCGTCGTGCGCGACGGCGAGCCCGACGCGCACCTCATCTTTCTCGCCTAGTATCGCCGCAGGGCGGCGTAGAGGGCACGCGGACAGTGGGTGGTCAACGCGGCTCTGCCCCTTTCTTGCACGTGATGCCGGGCATGCAGGCGGAGGCCGCCGAGAAGATCGACGCGGGGCTGCGAGCGGCACCGGCGGGATAGGGCATCCCAGCGGCAGATTCGACACCATGTGGACCGCAGCCCGGGGTCATGGGCTCCGAATCACCGACCGGATGAAGGTCCGCACGTGCGCGTTGAACTCTTCGGGTGCCTCGACGTTCGCCGAGTGACCGACGCCCTCGATGACGACAAGCTGCGACGAGGGGATCCGCTCATTGAGTTCGTTGGCGACCTTCAGCGGCGATCGCTGATCGAGTTCTCCGTACAGCAGGAGCACGGGGACCTCGATCCGGGGAAGGACGTCGCGGAGGTCCGCCTCCGCCATCGAGTGCGCCATCGCCCGGTAGCCGCCGGGCTTCCGGCTGCCCGTGTTGTCCGCCCACATGACGGTCAGCTCTTCAAGCAGACCCGGGGGGGCACCGGCGCTGAGCACCCCGGGGAATGCCTCGAGCACCTCCTCGAGTGGCAGGTCGGCGGCAGCGAGGACGCCCTCAAGGCGTGCCGCGGTCTCTTCGGGGGAGAGGGAGCCCGCCCATCCTGCATAGGCCGACGCCAGGATGAGCGAGGCGGGCACATGCGGCTGCCGCCGGTACAGCTCAAGCGCCAGGGAGCTTCCCCAGGAGAGGCCGAGGAGGTGTGGGCGTTCGATCCCCGTGGCGCGGAGCCACGCTGCCAGCGCGTCCGCATACTCAGGCATACGCCAGCTCTCCGGCACAGCGGAGGATCGGCCGCAACCGGGGGCGTCCCAGGCCAGCACGGTGAACTCGTCCGCGAGACCGTCCAACTGCCGGCGCCACGAGCGGCTGTCCTCCATGCCGCCATGCAGCAAGACGAGAGGCGGGCCGTTGCCGGCCCGCATGTAGGCGATCCGCAGGTCGCCGAGTCGTAGCTCTCTCAATGCCTGTGCCTCCGCGCTGGACTCATGGATTGTTCCCAGGCTGATGCTCGGTTCCAACGTTCATGCTGAGCACCGCCTGCCGATGCGCAGCGCGTGGCAAACAGGCCCCCTCAGAAGCAGTGAAGATCGTGGGCCTCCATGACGTTGTGCCGGCCAGGGGGGCACCGGCAGGCACAGTCGGGTACGAATGCGGGACGTTGCCGTGGACACTGCACGGGGAAGTCACCGGCGGTGACGTAGCGGGCGACGCATTTGGGTTTCAGAACGGTGCAGCTGGGGGTGTCAGCCGGGGATGCAGGAGGAGGTGGCCGAGAAGATCGACGCGGGGCTACGGGCGGCACTGGCGGGCTGACGCCGGCCCCTCATGAAGACGCAGAAGACAATAGAGACGAAGCGAATCGCACATTTCACCGCTGAGGCCGAGACCCCCGGCGGGAGGTCCGGGACACCGCCGGGGCGCCTTGAAGTCAACTGGTATGCGCTCGCCGCGTACATGACGTGTCGCCACGAGGAGCGTGGATCGTCGGGTCTGGCAGTTGTGTCGCTTCGGTCGCATCGGGCCAAGGAGGGACGCGGGTAGACGCAGAAGACGCTGCAGACGCAGCGGCGGCCGTCAGCGCGGTGCCGGCTTGGCCTCGTCGAGTAGTCCGGTCGACCTCTGCTCCGACGGCGACTTCGCCGACCTTCACAGGTTCTTGTACATCCAATTCTGCAGGTACTTGGCCGCCTCTGGGGTGAGGCTGTGCCCGCCGTCGTAGACCTTCCACGTCTTCTTCTTGGGCACTGCGGCCATGAACGCCTTGGCGTCCTGCATGGCGTTCGGGTCGCCGTCGCCGTTGATGAAGAGGAAGGCAGACCCGCGGTTGTGGCTGAGGTAGGTGACGGGGTCCCAGAGAGCGAGCTGTGCCGCCGTGCGGTCCCACGTCTTGCCTTTCGACTCGTCGCCAAGGATGCGGTAGTTGCTCGTCGGCCGCGCCATCCCGATCAGCGCGTACGCCTTGACGCGGTCGTCGACGCCGGCCATGACCCCACCCAGCAAGTGCGCTCCGTTGCTCCATCCGACGAAGCCGATGCGCTTGGTGTCGATCTGCGGCAGCGTCGCGAGCAGGTCCAGACCCCGGCGCTCCTGCGTCACGTTCTCGATGACTCCCCGGCAGTCGGTGTCCGGGTCAAGGGTCCAGCACTGCATCGAGGGCGCTTCCTGCAGCAGCAGCCCCGCGTAGCCCTTCTTGGCCATCGCAGTGGCTTCGACGAGGAACATGGAGGCGTCCGTATTCCACCCTGGCGCGTAGACCACGACTGGGAAGTGGCCTTCGCCTTCCGGAGTCACGAGATACCCATTGGCCCTGTTCTCCCCGTAGTCGTAGGAGATCGTCTCCACCGTGTATCCTGGCCGGGACTTGCTGGGATAGGGCTGCGACTCGAGGCCCAGCGGCTGGGACGTGTCGTAGGCGAACATGGTGGCCAGCTGCTTGAAGGGCGGCATCTTCCCGTCGGGCTTCACCTTGGGGATAGGCGCCGGCGACATGGTTGGCTGCCATGTGGGCGAGGCCGCCACCTGACTGGGCGCCGGCGACGGCAAGGTGGATGGCGAACTATCCGAGCCGCCGCAGGCGACGAGTGGCGGCCGACCAATGAGGAGAGAGCAACACGGCCGAGCAGGCTGCCGGCAATGCATGCCATCGCGATCTTCCTGAAGTCCTCATGACCCGACCCACTTCCCCGTGGTCCCTGTCCCCGAGCAGGTCGGCTGCAAGGCGGGTCCTTTCCCCGTGAGATGCGCTGCACCACTCAGGAGTCTCCTATGGTGACGGCCTACTCCCGGATGCTGGCTAGGTCAAGCGTTTGGGGCGGTCACGCCGCCGACGGCGTCGATCACATCGAAGCTCAGGGAGTCCCAGCCCGTGCCAACCATGACCACGCATTTGGGTTTCAGAACGGTGCAGCTGGGGGTGTCAGCCAAGGATGCAGGAGGAGGCTACGGAGAAGATCGACGCGGGACTACGGGCCGCACTGGCCGGATAGGACGGCGCGTGTCATGAAGGCGCAGAGGAAGATAGAGACGAAGCGAATCGCACTACCCCCCGCTGAGTCCGGGATCCCCGGCAGAAGGCCCGGGACACGCTCCGGAGGCCAGAACGGTCAATGGTACACGCCAGTCGGCTGCATGAGCGGCGAGGCAGGATGCCTCGGTCGCTTTCGTCGGTGCGGTCACCGCAGAGAGGATCGACGCGGGACTCAGGAAGGCATCGGCACGCTAGACACCGGCACTTCGCCGCCGCCCGCACGTGAAGTACGCGATCGGCCCAACGATGTTGACGAAGGCCAGCGCGGTCCACATCCGTTTCGAGCCCTTGATCTGGTCTGCCGGTCGACGCTTGATGTCGATGAGGGTCGCCACCAGGAGGACGGCTTCGACGACTCCGGCGGCGACGATCAGCGTGCGACTGCATCTGCTACGTTCGCTCCACTTCTTCTTGGCGGTCATGACACCCTCCGCGTAGATGGCCGGGATCCCCGATGGCCTCCACTCTACATCGACTGGCCAGAAGCAACGGTCCGGTCACAGCGGAGAAGATCGACGCGGGGCTGACACCGGCTCTGGCGAGATGCGTGGACTCTGAGGGCCGCCGCCAGCGCAGAGGCCCGCTGCCCTCACGGGTGGCGGGCCTTCCGATGCAGGCAGCACCGCGACGGAGCGCCTGACGGAGGCAGGCAGCCCCGCGTACCCTGCGCGGACGACGCGCATTCGTGACCACGGGCTTGCCTCTGGCGCGCGGCTGCCGACAATGCTAGGGAAGTGTAACCCGACCGAGGAGGACCCCATGAAGCGGTGGCCGATGGCGCTCGCGGCGCTCGCCGCTCTCTGCCTTGCGTGCGTGCCGCTGGCGCTCGCCGCCGGCCACGGTAAGCCGCAGGACAAGCCTCACCCCGACGCGGCCAAGGCTCACGTGAAGTTCCAGTGCGAGGCGACCGTCATCGCTTGCGCGGGGCAGTCGCTCGAGGTCACCGTCACGGCCGGCTCCAAGACGATCAAGGCGTATCGCGGCAAGCGGGTCACCGTGCAGGTCGATCCCAAGGCCAGGCTCATCAATGCGACCGTCGATCCCTCAGTGGCCCTGGACCTGGACCAGCTCGTGGCCGGCGCCAAGGTGCACCTTGGCGGGACCATCGACAAGAAGACCGACCCCGACACGTTCACCGCGACCAAGGTCATCCTGCAGAAGCTGCCGAAGGCTCCGTAACGCAGGATGCGAGCGGTGCGCCCGCCGCAGAGAAGACCGACGCGGGACTCAGGAAGGCACTGGCGAACTGAAGTCCGCCGCCCAGCCGCATGAGACACACGAAACGAAGCGTAGCGGGCAGACCGGCAACGCAGGCGCCACCGTGCCGCCACAGCTGCGCGCCGTCCGCGCCGGGGGCGGCGACGCGTCAGACCTCGCCCGGCGGCCCCTGCGACTCCCCCACTGCCGGCGCTCCTCCGGGCGCCGGCTGATCCGCGCCTCCGGCGCCCTCGTCCGCCCCGGCCTCATCGTCGAACAGGCCGGCGCTCTTCAGCTTGTGGTAGGCCTCGATGGCGATCTTGGTGAACGGCGCGGCGAACACCCCGCCGAGCGCCCCCGCCAGGATCGCGCCCCCCGTGGTCGCGAACAGCACCACGAGACCGCTGAGCTTGAGCGACGCGCCCAGGGCGAACTGCGAGATGACCGTCTGCAGCGGCCCGTTGGCGATCAGCACAAAGACCAGCATCCAGACGGCGTCCTTGACCCCGCCGGTGCCGAGCGCGATGAGCACCGCGAACGCGCCGCCGATGAGCGCGCCGAACATCGGGATGTAGTTGGTGAACCACTGCACCACGAAGATCGTGAAGGCGAGCGGCACGCCGATGACGAGCGCGCCCACGCCCACGACGGCACCGTTGAAGAGGCCGATGAGCGTGCTGCCCCAGATGTAGCCGCGCATGAAACGCGCGCTGTCGGCGAGGATCGAGTAGCCCACCCGTGGAGGCACCGGACCCATGTGTCGCGACGCCCAGGCTCCGATCCTGCGGCCGCCGACCAACACGTAGATGAGGATGTTCAGGCCGATGAAGGCGCCGAACAGGAACGCGGCGAGGGTGCTGATCCCCTGGAGCGCCCCTCCGAAGATGCCCTTGCTCCAGCTGCCGACGCCCCCCGCCAGCGACTGCTTGGCCGAATCGATGAGGTTCGGGTCGATGCTCAGCCTGCTGAGGGAGTCGTTGATCCACGTGACGGCGGACTGGATCTGCTCCTCGATCGTCGGCCACTGCCTGATGACGCCGACGGTCATGAGGGCCAGCAGCGCGAAGGCGCCGACCACGATCAGGATGGTCACGAGCACCGATCCCCAGACGCGACTGATCCGGTGCCGCTCCAGCCAGTCGACCAGGGGCATGAACGTGGCGCCGAGCAGGATGGCGAAGAGGGTAGGGATGACCAGCGTCGCGAGCGCGTGGAGGCTGTAGGCAAGGCCGCTGAGGACTACGACGATGCCGATGAGGTACCAGCTGGCAAGGCCGACACGCCTGAACCAGTCCGGGATGAAGCCCGTCCCGGCGGGCCGAGGGCTTGCGGACATCTCGTCGGGGCCCGCGGGTGTCGCCCCGCCGCTCGCCTCGGGTGCGCCCCTCTTGCCGAACAGCTTCACGCCATGCCTCGTCTCGTCGCTGGCCGACTGGACTCGGCCACATCCTACAATTCTGCGCTTCGTCATGCGGTGGCCATGCAGATGCTGGCGACGAACCCCGCCGACGTGGTCGTGCCGCCGCGCGCCAAGCGCAGCGAGATGAAGGTCCCGGACGAGACCCAGGCGGCCGCCATGCTGCGCGCCGCCGAGGGCACCGGCCTCTACATGGCCCTGCTGCTCGCCGTGGGCACCGGCATGCGCAAGGGTGAGCTCCTCGCCACGCGCTGGAGTGACGTCGACCTCGAGGCCGGCACGCTGACCGTGAGCCAGACGCTCCAGGCGGCCTTCGGTGAGCTCCACTTCAAGGAGCCCAAGACGGCCACGAGCCGGCGGGCCGTCACGCTGCCCGGGGTCGTGGTCGAGGTGCTCCGTGCCCACCGCGCCGAGCAGGCCAAGAAGACGCTCGCCCGGGAGCCCGGCTACGCCCTCTCCGACCTCGTGCTGGCGGGCCTCGCGGCGGCCCCTGGTGGCCCTACAACTTCGACCGCATGTGGCGCAAGTTCAAGGCGAAGCAGGGCCTGCAGATCCGCTTCCACGACCTGCGCCACACGCACGCCACCCAGCTGCTCAAAGCGGCGTTCATCCCAAGGTCGTCTCCGAGCGCCTCGGTCACGCCTCCATCGGCATCACTCTGGACACCTACTGCCACGTGATGCCGGGCATGCAGGAGCAAGCAGCGGCGAAGATCGACGCAGGACTGCGGGCGGCGCTGGCGGGCTGACGGTGGGCGTCGTGAAGACGCAGAAGACGATAGAGACGCAGCGAATCACCCTTTTCATCGTCGAGGTCGAGACCCCCGGCAGGAGGCCCGGGACGCGCTCCGAGGGCCACGACACATAGTTGTACGCGCAAGTCCCCTACATCATCGAACATGACCCGGGGATTCGAGGGTCAAGGGGGTATCGTCGAGGCCCGCCGCCCTCACGGGTGGCGAGCCTCTGCGTGAGGCAGGCGGCCCGGACCCGGCTACCGGGCGTCCGGGCCGCTGCTCTTCAGGCGATGACTTCTGCACCTCACGCTACGGGACTCAACTCAGTCCGTCTACGCTCGTGCAAGCCTCTCCTAGTGCACGCGGTACTGATGCATGCCCGAGCCCGCCCTAGCTAGTCCGCCGACCTGATGTTGCTGGCCCACACGTGGAACAGGCCGCGAGCCCTCGTTGTGTACGTCCAGCTGCTGGTACCGGTCGCGCTGATCGGATCGTTCACCATGAGCCGCGTGACCCACTTGGCCCCCACCCACTTCTGGACCGTGAACTTGACCGTCTCTCCGGCCATGTCCGCCGGCCTCGCCTTGACCTTCGCCGTGATGCTACCGCCGGGCTTCACGGCGCCGGCGGTCAGACCGCTCAGTCTCAACGTCAGCTTCGGCTTCGGCAGGAGGCTGTCCATCGAAGGAAGAGAAGTCCACGTCGGGCCGATCCACCCTTGGGCGACGGCGCGGTATACGCGTACGGCACCGGTGATATCACCGTAAAGGCGAAGAGGCCCCGGGCGTTGGTGGTCGCCGACCCACGTCAGTGAAGGTGGTCGCCCCAGGCGCCCGCCGCTGTAGGTAGACGGCGACGTCAGGGTGCGGCACACCATGACCGAGCATGGGGATATCGTAGATCTCGCCGAACAGGCGGTATCCGGCGTGGATCGGCTTCCCCTGCATCCACAAGATCGGAGAAGTGAATGGACCGGTATGGGGCACCGCCATTCCCACATGGCAGCTGAGCCGGTCGGTGACACTCGCCACAAGGGGTGCGTGCGCTGCCGTGGCGGTCGGCGGTACGGTGGTGTGGCAGCTGCAGCCGTCCGCCGCGAGGGCCGACGCCGCGCCATTCCTACGCGGCGGTGGCAAGGCATAGGAGCGCGGCCAGAACGATCTTGCGTCTCATGACTCCCTCCTTGGTGCTTCAGATGCACGCGCCGGGTCGTCCTATGGAATCCCCCTGCCCCTCGGCCCCATGACCCCCGATAGGCCGCTCGCCCAGGAACGCAGGAGAGCGGCATGCGGCTGGTCTCACCAGTGGCTCCCCGCCGGTGTGTGGTGGCCCGCATCGCGCCGCCGGTGACACAGCCTCCCGTGTGAAGCGCTACTTCTCTCAGGAGCCTCGTATGGGGACGGCTACACCCGTTCCGTGACGAGGTCAAGCGTTTGGGGCGGTCACGCCGCCGACGGCGCCGATACAACGAAGCTCAGGGAGTCCCGGCCCGTGCTACCCACTACCACGCATCTGAGTTGCAGAATGATTGCAGACGGGCGGCGGCGCTCTCCCAACCGAGCTAGCGGCCCACGCTTCGACAAGTATAGCGCCTCAGATCAGGGAGACCCGGCGTGGCGTAGCGAGTCGAGGGGATTCGAGTTGCAGACGGCTGCTTCGGAGGGCTCCCGGAGGGCTCGCAGAACGCGATTTCCCTGCAAGTCATGGGTGGACCGCACCGGGCTCAAACCGGTGGTGACCTCCGCCGTGCAAGGGCATCCACGAGTCTGCAGACAGTCGCCGCCGAGTGCCGCTCAGTGCGCTTCTGAGCGTAAAGTCGCCGGCGGACGCGGCCCCGGGGCCACACCCTCGCCAGTACGCGGACGCGACTACTGTTGCGAGTTGCGAACTGGACGTGGCGAGGCGTTCTCGCCCTCCGTCAGGTCATTGAGGTCGGTCGAGCTTCCTTCGGCCAGGTCCAGGCGTAGTAGGCGATCCCCGCGAGCGACATGACCTCGATGGCGCTGCCGAGGATGTAGTAGTAGTTCCGCTCGCCGATTGCGCCAGCGATGATGGTGAGAGCGTAGATGACGCCAAGGGCGATGTTGGCGATCCGGTTGACCCTCGGTCGCAGGATGAGCGAGAGGGACACCATCAGCGCGGGGATGGCGACATAGGCGGTCACTACAAGTAGGAATAACTGGTTGATGGTGAACCCACTCATCTTGCCTGCCTCGATGTCGGCCCGGATGTCGGCCCGGAAGAGGGAGTAGTGGTCGACGTAGATGAAGACGAACAGCATCGACGTCCACAGCGCCAAGATCTTGATCCTCACGTTCACGCTGGACAGCTCGAGCTTCGTTTCGGCAGTCATGGGTGGCCCTCCCGCGATTGCTCCTCGGCGGCTGACGTCATCACGCCCACGGTAGTGAACCGTCCTGTCGTGAGAGACTAGCAAGCGGTACGTCCACGACGCAACGATGCGCAGCGAAATGTGAGGTGCGCGAGTTCGGCGAGATGGTCACACGGGGATCCGACGGAGGGCTCGCAGAACGCGATTTCCCTGCAAATCACGGTTGGACCGCAGCGGGCTCAAACCGGTGGTGACCTCCGCCGAGCGTAGCCGGCTACAGCGACGTGAGCTCCGCCACTTTGCGCAGCATGGCCGGACGGAGGTCCCACAGCCAGGACAGCTCGATCACGTCAGGGTTGTTGCACTTCGTGCAGGTGGCGGAGCGCTCGAGCATCCGCTGGTAGCCCGGCAGGTCGAACACGCGCGACAGGTGCTCGCCGGCGGCGTGCAGCTCGCGGACGTCGGCGAGGGGGCGATCGAGGCGAGTGCAGTTCCGCAGACGCCCGTCCGCGTCGACCGTGAGCCGGGCGCGAGGCGCGCGGCAAGTGTAGTCGCGCAGGTCGGGGTCGCGAGTCAGGAGGTCGAGATAGGGTCGCGAGGCGAGGATCGGGAAGCCGGCGCTCTTGAGCGCGGCGGCGGTCCGCGCGGCCGCGCGCAGCTCCTCTGCCGGCAGAGCGAGACCGCGCAGGGGGCCTCGATGCCCGACGACGTCGCCAGCCCGGTCTCCATGGGGCAGAAGTACAGCCCGGCGCTCCAGCGCGCGGCGACGGGAGCGACCCGCTCCAGCGCCCCCCGATTGAGGCGCGACAGAACCGTGTTGACGAGGAGCGTGGGCCGCAGCGGGTCGTCGCGAACGGTGGCCACGAAGCCCTCCAGCCGTTCGAACAGACCGGGGAGCCCGCGGAGCGTGTCGTGTGCGGAACCCACTTCGTCGAGACTGAGGATCAGGGCGTCGACGCGTCCGCGCAGCTCGCGCCAGCGCTCACCCAGGAACCAGCCGTTGGTGATGAGCGTCGTGAACAGCCCGGCGCGGCGTGCGGTGAGCAGGAGCTCCGGCAGGTCCTGCCTGAGCAGGGGCTCGCCGCCCCACACGACCACCTGCGCCAAGCCCGCGCGTCCTGACTCGTCGTAGAGCCACGTCACCGTCCCGGTTTCGAGCTCCGCGAGCCCCGGGTCGCGCCACAGACAGGTCCGGCAGCGGCCGTTGCAGCGCACTGTCACGAGGTGACTCAGCGTGTGAGGACGCCCGCGTGCACGCGCCCGCGCGATGCGCGTCACGAGGCGTGCATGCGTGGCGGCGCGGTCCAGGCGCGCCGACCGGCAGCTCCTGCTGGTCGTGGTGGACTTCATGGCAGAAGGAGTCTTCCCCCCTCTGCGGGCTCCGTCACCGATCTTCGTCTGCGCTTGGCTCGTCTTCCCGTTCATCACGATCGCCATCGCTCGAAGCAAGGGTCGCGGTGCGCCCTTCTGGAGTCTACCGGCCTGCTTCCTCCCGGGGATCACCATCATCGTCCTGCTCTTGCTCTCGTCTCGCTCGCGCGACTAGCACGGGGGCACCTACAGTGCCCCTACCGGCGGGCTGACGCCGGCCGTCACATGAAGACGCGGAAGACGAGAGAGACTTAGCGGAGGGGCACGCCAACACAGAGAGCGCATCATGCGATGTGCGATCCGATGGCGCTCTGTCGCGCCTGTGCCCGAGACCCCGGCAGGAGGCCCAGGACGCGCTCAGGGTGGCACGCGCTTACTTGTACGCCCGCGTCCCTTCATGTTGAACAGGACCCTCGGGAACCGACGGTCGAGCGGATGTCGTCGAGGCCCGCTGCCCTCACGGGTGGCGGGCCTTCGCGCGAGGCGAGCGTCCCAGTCCCGGCTGCGAGCCGAGGGGAGCGTCACTCCACGTACATGTCGAAGCTGTAGTCGGTCACGCCAGGAGTCTCGTATGGACCTCTTGTACACCTGTGGGTCCGCGTGTAGTCTCGGGAGGGAGTTCGTGCTCACGCCGGCTCCGGCGGTACGGGCAAGCGTCTGACAGGGGGAACGCATGAAGCGCATCGCAGTGCTCATACCCATCGTTGCCGTCGCTGTACTGCTGGCGAAGCGGCTGGGACCGCGTGCCGGCCAGTTCGACTTCGCGTCGCGGATCGCGGCGATGCCGGACAGCGCTCCGCCGAAGTGGATCTTCGACAACGTCACGGCGATCCGAGCGAACACCGACCGGATCCTCGATCTGCTCCAGCGGCAGGCAACCGCCGAGCCGGAGCATCCCGCCCCAGCCGTGCCGGGGGGTTAAGGGTGGCGGATGCAGCGGCACCCACGGGACGGACACCACCCGGCGCCGTCGTGTTCGGTCGGCGCGGACGGCTGATTTGACGCTTCGACCCGGCCGGGGCCTCGACTTCCGCCACCTCCGGATGCGGCACATGGCAGCGGAGGCTCTAAGCTCCTGTGACCGTTGCAGGTTGACCGGAGCGTCGCCAGCGGTGGCTGCCTGATCGGACGTTCTGTGCGCGTGGGCGAAGTCCCCGAGACGGTGGCCGGTGGCGTGGAGGGAGCGGCCGGGCTGCCGCTGTGCAGAGGTGGCTGGTGACAACCAAGAACCGTCTAGCGACATGAAACTGCGGCTCTAGTGGGGGAACAGAAACTCCGCACCGACCCACACTGCGGCAAGCACTCCGATGACGAGCGGTATCCATAGGAGAATGGAGCGCTCCTGCTTCCACAGAAGCGCACCAAGGGCGACTGCGCCGGCCGCGATGAACGTAGCGAAGACCCCCCTGAAGCCGAACGGTCTGTGGACAAAGATCTCAAGGACGCCAAGAAGCAGAAGTGCTGCGGACAGCCAGCCCACCCACGATCTCGGCATCCCCAATAACGTGCGCTTCGTCGCCGACTGGTCTGCCCCTTCTGGCACGGCAACCGCCCCCCCCAAGACGACCCGGATCCGGCTCCCCGCTCCAACTTCCCGTCTATCGTCGTACGCACAGCCTGCGCGCCTTGCGGCGCCAGTCTATCGGAGCGCCTATACGCGCGTCGGGTCGATGCGCTTTCGCAGCCGCCGCCCGAAAGCGAAGTACGAGATCGGCCCGACGATGTTGACGAAGGCCAGCGCGATCCACATCCGCTTCGAGCCCTTGATCTGGTCTGCTGGTCGACGCTTGATGTCGATGAGGGTCGCCACCAGGAGGACGACTTCGACGACTCCGGCGGCGACGATCAGCGTGCGGCTGCATCTGCTACGTTCGCTCCACTTCTTCTTGGCGGTCATGACACCCTCCGCGTAGATCGGCAGGGATCCCGATGGCCTCCACTCTACATGACTGGCCAGAAGCAACGGTCCGGTCACAGCCGACGCACGAGACAGAAGCGACGGAAGCGACCGTCTCGTCGCCTTGGTCGCTTCGCTCGCGTGGATCGCCGGGATTCGGGTCGGCGAGTGATTGCCGGCGATACCGGTGGGCCGGTGACAGAACTGACAGAACCGACAAATCAACGGGTGAATCGTCGATTCTGTCGGTACTGTAAATTCCGTCGCGTGCATCGCTTGTCTGCGCGGCGAGGCCAGACCCCGGGCAGAAGGCCTAGGACACCGTCCGGGTGCCACGACTCATAGTAGTACGCGGCCTCGACTACATGAGCGAGCGGGGTCGGAGGGTCGGTCTCGAAGTCGCTTCGGTCGCCGCGGAGAAGCTCGACGCGGGACTGCGGCGGGCAGCGGCGGGATAGCGCAGCCGGGGAACGGTCAGATTGTGCGCCGGATCCAGGTCAGCGAGCTCGGGACCTCGGCGGGGTTGACCGCCTCCGGCGGCGCCCCCCGCTTCAGCAGGCTGAAGCGGGCCTTCTTGCCGCCGCCGCCACAGCATTCGTAGGCGACCTCGGTGCCGTCCTCGGCGAGCATCTTCGCGCCGATTCCAGCACTCCGTGTTGAAGCGTTCCGCGCATTGGACGACCTGTGCGGGCGTCATGCATCCCAGGTCAGTACACGTCGACTCTTCGTTCATGGCTCACTCCTGGTCGCTCAACCCCACGCATCGCGTGGGAACCTACACTACATCAGTGTAGCGCCGTTTCGCAGTGGCGCCGCGATCATCCTCAGAGTGCACACGCCCACCGAGATCGTGAGGCGCGCGCAGGGCGAACCAGCCCCGGCCTTTCTGCCAGAGCCGAGACCCCCGGCAGGAGGCCCGGGATGCGCTTCGGGTGCAACGATTCTCAGTAGTACGCAGAGCGGTTACATGAGCGACGAAGTCGAAGGGTCGGTCTCGAAGTCGCCTCGGTCGCCGCCGAGACGATCGACGCGGGACTGCGAGCGGCGCTGGCGTGCTGACGACGACCGGCACTTGATCGCAACAGACGCACGAAACGCAGACGTAGTCATGCGCAGCGTGCTCGCGGTCGGCGGCGCTTAATTCCCTGTCCGTTTGCATGGCGCCGTCCCCATGCGGGGACCGTAGTACTTCACGTCTGAGACGTGGCCCCGTTACACCTCTTGCCCTGGTCGCGCTTGAAGTCAGCATGCGCTGCGCAGCTGAGCTGGGCGTTCTTCCGGTATGCGAGGTTGCTCACCAGACTTCTCAGGGGCTGACGGCGACCCGACAGGTCACGCCACCGTCTCCACAGATCCGGGGCATGGAGTAGAAGTCTCGATTACACGTGTCTACTTCGTCGATGCAGTCGTCCACCGAGAGATGCTTGTACCAGCCGCGGGGAATCCCAGCGTGTAGTGCGCCCAGTCTTCCGGGAACTCGTTGAGAATGATGCGGTTCTCGGCGTTCATCTGGTCCCACAGGCGCGTTCCCGGCAACGGTGTCAGAAACAGTGCGTTGAGCATGTCCACTCCGTACCGGCTGGCCGTCTCGGCGACGCGTCTGCCGATGCCAGGTCCGTCTATGTCCAGACCGATGACAAAGGAGCCCACCACCAGTATCTTGTGCCGCTGAATGCGCCGCACGGAGGCGCGAAAGTCGCGGCCTCCAA
>CAVOWE010000020.1:0-55363 GCA_963700035.1 uncultured Thermoleophilia bacterium
GATGCTTATAGATAGACCGCCGAGGATAAGGGGCCGCGAAGACCGAGCCTGAATGGGTTCCGACCGGGGCGTCGCGGCGGCCGCGCCGCGCGACTACTTCACCGTGATCTTCCTCGCACCGGTGTATGCGCCCCAGTACCAGTCGTCGCCGGGGTAGCGCACGACGAGCGTGAGCGTCGTGTTCGGCCGGAAACGCTTGCTCGTGTACCGGCCGAGCCCGTCGGCCTTCATCGAGGAGACCTTGGCCCAGCCCTCGCTCCTCGGGTCCCACTTCGTGGGCACCTTGGCCGGGCCCTTGTGAGCGTACAAGGTGACGGTCTTGCGGATCCCGGGCCGTGAGCCCCAGTGGTCCTGGGTCGGGATGACGCCGCTGACCGTGATCCACTGGCCCCGGCGGAACGACGAAGCCGACGGCTTGAGCGTGCACACCTGGTAGAAGTCGTGGATGTCGAGATCCGTGAACGCCCACAGGTCGTCGCTCCTCCAGGCGTGAGGATGGAACTGGTAGCCGGGAGTCGCCCAGCTTGGCACCGTCATCGTGACGTAGCCGGTGCTGCCGGAGGAGGTCCACTCACCCGCATAGTCGATCGCGCGGTCGTCGGGGGCGTCCTGGTCGCCGTAGAACTGCGCCCGGTAGCCCGCGGGCCAGTTCTCCAGCGCGACGGTGATCCTGGCGCTGGGTGGTCCCGAGGCCCAGTACGGCTGGTCGACCCAGATCCGGCGGGAGTTCTCCTCGAAGACCTGGATCGACGCTCGGGAGGTAGCCCCGGCGGCCACGGGGACGGGGTCGGCGAAGGTCTGCACCTCGGTCTCTTCGTTGGCCCAGAACTCCACCGTCGCGTAGTCGAACGACGGCGCCAGGGCGTAGGCGTAGCCGGAGGTGCCGACGATCTCGCGGTCCGCGGTGCCGTGCGTGCCGTAGCACGCCACCCAGAGAGCGGTCCAGTCGTTCCAGTCGCCGTCGCTCGAGCGCACGGCCTCCACGGCCACCTGGCCGGGGCGCAGCTCGTAGTAGTTGGCGCCCGGCGCGAAGGCGAGGTCATGGCGACGGTACTCAGACGTGGCGGTCGCCCAGGTCCAGAGCCTGCCCTGGTTGGTGACGGGGACGTTGCTGAAGCCGAAGCTCCCGTCCGGCCCGGTGGTCGCGTAGCTCCAGCCCGTGAAGTGCCCGGAGGCGTCGGCGTAGCTCAGCTCCACGTCGGCGCCCGCCACGGGATAGCCGTTGTAGTCCAGCACTGTGCCGCTGACGGTGCACGTGCCGCCCACCGCGGCGCGCTCGGGGATGCGCGGAGCATGGGCGTTCTGCTCACGGCTGCGGCGCCCGTCCGCACTCGCGATCGCCTCAGGGACGTGGGCGCGATGCAGGGGCGCCCTGGGGGCGCCGGCCTGGGGCGCCTTGACGGTGACCGCGTTCGGCTGCCGGCCGCGGGCGGCCGCGGCGCCCGGCAGAAGCAGGAGTGCGGCCAGTACGGCGAGCGTGAACACGATGCGGATCCTCAAGAGAGCCCCCTCCACGTGGGCCGCGGCGGGCACGCCGGGGCCGGCTGACTTCGTCCCACTACTCGACCACGGCCGGGGAAACTTGAGTGCCGCGGGCAGGTTACGAACCATCTTCCCGGGGGCACTAAATAGGTACGACCTCACGGCTCCGCGACCCCCGCCCCGGGAGAAGCAGCCGCCTCGTCACCGGGAGGACCGATGGGCCAAGTCCACCCACTATCGAAGCCACCGTCGCCCGACGACGCGCCCGTCCACAAGGCCGGCACCGTCAGCTCGATCGACAGTGTCCAGTGCGGATTGTGCGGCGCCAAGCTGAGCGCGCGGACCTTGAGGCACCACGTCATCTCGCCGCAGTCGTGTGGCGCCGCGCTCACCGTCTGCCACACCTGCCACAGGGCGGCGCTCGGCGAAGGCTACAGGCCGGCGGAGTGAAACGGCGCCGGCCCAGCTTCTCGCCGCCACGGGAGCCTTCGGGCTCCCGTTTGCTACAATGACACGCCCAGCGACGCGGCCCGCCCGCACGACCAAGGGATGACCATGCGCCTTCTCGATGCCTGTTCCCGCGTTCCCGTCGACGCCACGCCCGTGTGGCTCATGCGACAGGCGGGCCGCTACCTGCCCGAATACCGCGCCATCCGCGAGAAGCTCTCGTTCGTCGAGATGTGCATGCGCCCCGACATCGCCGCCGAGGTCACCCTGCAGCCGCTGCGCCGCTTCGAGCTGGACGCCGCCATCATCTTCGCCGACATTCTGCTGCCGCTCGAGCCCATGGGCATCGGCTTCCACTTCACGCCCGAGGACGGGCCCGTGATCGAGAAGCCCATCCGCGGCGCCAGGGACCTCGAGGGCGTCCACGGCATCGACGCGGCGGCCGATCTGCAGTACGTGATGGACGCCATCCGTCTGGTGCGGCACGAGCTCGACGAAGTCACCCCGCTCATCGGTTTCTCCGGGGCGCCCTTCACGCTGGCCAGCTACATCGTCGAGGGCGGCCACTCCCGCAACTACGCACACGTGAAGAAGTTCATGTTCGAAGACCCGGTCGGGTTCGGGCGGCTCATGAGCCTCATCTCGGACGTGGTGGTCGACTACCTCCTTGCGCAGATCGCCGCCGGCGCTCAGGTGGTGCAGCTGTTCGACTCCTGGGTGGGTTGGCTCGGCCCTTACGACTACGAACTGCTGGTGCTGCCACACGTGCGCTACGTCATCGACAGGGTCAAGGGGCGCGGGGCGCCGGTGATCTATTTCGGCAACGGCGCCTCTGCCATGCTGCATCACGTGGCCAAGGCCGGCAGCGAGGTCATCGGCGTGGACTGGCGCATCGAGCTGGACCGCGCCTGGGAACAGCTGGACGGCGTGGCCATCCAGGGCAACCTCGACCCGATCACGCTGCTCGGCCCGCCGAAGGCCATCGAAGAGCGCGTCGCCGACATCATCCGTCGCGCCGACGGCCGCCCCGGCCACATCTTCAACCTGGGTCACGGCCTCATCCCGCAGACTCCTCCCGACAACGTCAAGTACCTGGTCGACGCGGTGCACCGCCTGTCCGCGGCGCCCATCTGAAAGGGCCGGCCATCATGACCGAGAGCCTCGTCGACGTCGCCCTGCTCGCCTTCGGAGGACCGGGCAGCACGCAGCAGATCCCCGACTTCCTGCAGCGCATGACCGGGCGTCCGGCGAACCCGGACACCCTCAAGGTCGTGGAGGCGCGCTACGAGCTCATCGGTGGCGCTTCTCCGCTGCCGGACATGACGGCCCGCCAGGCGCTCGCCCTGCAGGCGCGCCTCGTCCAGGAGCTCGCCCTCCCCGTCCGCGTGCGTCACGGCTTCCTGTACACCGAGCCCACGGTGGCCGAGTGCCTCGCGGAGCTGGACGGCCACGAGGTGGTCGCCCTGCCGCTCAGCCCGTTCTCCTCGCGCCTGACGAGCAACAAGTACCGCGCGGCGCTCGACGCCGCCGGCGCCGAGACGGTCCCGCTGCTCGAAGGTTGGTACGCCGACCGCGGCTTCGTAAGGGCCATCAGCCGGCGTGCGGCGGCGGCGCTCGACGGCTGCGACGTCAACGAGTATGCGGTGCTCTTCACGGCCCACAACGTGCCGCGCGAGACCATCATGGAGGGCGACCCCTACGTGGAGCAGTTGCAGCAGACGATCGCGCAGCTCGTGCCCGCTCTGGTGCCCGGCGACTGGCGCTTCGCCTTCCAGAGCAAGGGCCGCGGCGGCGGCGAGTGGATGGAGCCCGAGGTAGACGACATGGTGCGCACCCTGGCCGAGGAGGGCTGGAAGAAGGTGCTCGTGGTGCCCGTAGGCTTCGTCAGCGACAACGTCGAGACGCTCTACGACCTCGACATCGTGCTGCGGCAGCAGATCGAGGGGCTGGGCATGGAGTATCGCCGCTCCGCGGCGCCCAACGACTCGCCGCCGTTCATCGAAGCGCTCGCCGACGTGGTGATCGACTACGTGGCGCGCCGGCCGGTGGAGCACCAGCTGCCCCATCCGGACGGCCCGCACGCCCACGGATGACGGGCGTGCCCGAGGCTTCCATGTCGGCTGAGGGCCGGGCCCGGCCGCAGGGCGGCCCCGCCCGGCCCCTCCGCATCGCCGTCGTCGGCGGCGGCATGGCCGGGCTGGGAGCGGCGCGCGTCCTCGAAGACGCGCGCGCCGCCGACGCGGCCGTCGACTGGCACCTCTACGAGGACGAGTCGCGCTTCGGCGGCAAGGTCCACACCGTGCGCCGCGACGGCTTCGTCGTCGAGGGCGGCCCCGACTCGGCCATCATCGAGAAGCACTGGCCGATCACGATGGCCCGCCGCCTCGGCATCGGCGACCGCTTCGAAGACTCCAACGAGGGCATCCGCAAGAGCTTCGTCTTCACGCGCGGGCGCCTGCACGAGCTGCCCGAGGGCATCATCCTCATGGTGCCCACGCGCATGGTGCCGTTCGCTCTCAGCAGCCTGATGAGCTGGCCCGGCAAGGTGCGCATGGGTATGGACCTCGTGCTGCCGCGCGGCGGCGCGGCGCGGGGCGCCGGCGGGGACGGCGACGAGAGCCTCGGCGACTTCGTGCGGCGGCGCCTCGGGCGCGAGGCGCTGGCGCGCATCGCCGAGCCCATCGTCGCCGGCATCCACGCCGGCGACCCCGAGCAGATGAGCGTGCGCGCCACCTTTCCGATGTTCCTCGAGATGGAGCGCAAGCACCGCAGCCTCATCCTCGCGATGCTCAAGCGGCGCAAGGCGCGGCAGAAGGCGGCGGCCGGGGCCGCCGCCCGGCCGCGCCCCGAGGGCGGGCCGCGCTCGTACTTCTACTCGTTCAAGGGCGGCCTGCAGGAACTGAGCGACGCCATCGTCGCCTCGCTGCCGGCGGAGCGCCTGCACGGCGGCTCGGCAGTGCGAGACGATGGCGCCGTGCGGCGCCGGCTGCGGCACCTCCGGCGCCGGGTCCGGCGCCTACGCTCTCCAGCTGGCCGACGGCAGCCGCGTGGTCGTCGACGCGGTCGTGCTGGCCACGCCGGCCTGGGCGAGCGGCGACCTGCTGCGCACGGTCGCGCCGCTCCCGGCGGCCGGCCTCTCGTCCATCGAGTACGTCAGCACGGCGACCGCCTCGCTGGCCTTCCGCCGCGACCAGGTGGCGCACGACCTCACGGGGTTCGGCTTCGTGGTGCCGCGCGCCGAGAACCGCCCGGTGATGGCGACCACGTGGAGCTCCAGCAAGTTCCCCGGCCGCGCCCCCGAGGGCCACGTGCTGCTGCGCAGCTTCCTCGGCCGCGCCGGCATCGAGGCCGCCGCGCAGCTCGACGATGCCGAGATGACCAGGGTCGTGCGCGCCGAGCTCCGCGAGGTCATGGGCATCGCCGCCGAGCCCGAGTTTGCGCAGATCTTCCGCTGGCCGCGCGGCATGCCGCAGTATCGCGTCGGGCACGTCGACCTGGTCGACAGGATCGAGGCCGGCGTGGCCGGCGTGCCGGGCATCGAGCTCGCCGGCGGCGCCTACCACGGCATCGGCATCGGCGACTGCCTGCGCGAGGGAGCGGCCGCGGCCGAGCGCGCCCTCGAGCACGTCCGCGGCCTGCCCGAAGACGCCGTGCCGCCGCAGCTCTCGGACGTGCCGGCCGCCGACGGGGTCGCCGACTGATCGACGCAGCGAGGGCCAACGACGCCCCCGCAGGGTTCTGGCCGCCCGCGGGTAATGCCTCCACAGACGGCCTCATCGTGCCGGACATCGCCGACGCACTCGCCCCAAGGAGGCGCCCATGAGCTCCTACGTGCTCTATGCCACCGTCTGGTTCATCGTCTGGGTGATCTGTCTGTGGCTGGTCTGGCGCATGGTCGACCGCAAGGACCTCAACCGGGCCTTGTGGATCATCCTCTGTATCTTCTTCCCGGTGATCATCCTGATCGTGGTGGCGCTGCTGCCGCCGAAGCAGCGGCCGACGCCGCCGGAGATGCTGCCCTAAGATCGCCTTGCGCCTTTGACGACGCGCGCCGCCGCCGTCAGTACTTGCCGACCAGCTTCCAGATCCAGCGGTGCGGCGCGTGCATGCTGAAGCCGGGCTTGTTGTACATCACGGCGCAGTGGCCGGTGATGACGTGGAGGCCGCGCTTCTCGGCCTCGGCCAGCGCCTCCGGCGTGTCGGTCATCTGGTGGATCCAGATCTCCTTCACGCCGGCGTCGGCGGCCTTAGCCACCCACTCGGCCGTCTCTTCTTTGGGCAGCTCCAGAACGGCCGCCTGCACCGGCGCCGGCAGGGTGGCGAAGTCCGGGTAGGCCTTATCGCCCTCGATCTCGCCGCTGCCGGGGTCGACGGCGTACACCGTCTTGCCTTGCTCCTTCAGCGCGCCGTAGGCGATCTTGGGGAAGGGCTTCTTGCTCCCTTCATGACCGACGACCGCATACGTGTCGCGCTCCCAGAACCGTTCGCACTCCGAGGGCATGGTCTCTCCTCCTACGCTGGTTGGTCTTCGGGCGCGCCGGCGGCCTGCTCGGCCGTGAGGCCGTAGCACTGAGCCGGCGCGAGTACCTTGGGAAAGCGCTCGCGAAGGGCCGAGCGCACTTCGTAGCAGAGATGGCACTCGTCGGCGTAGAGCGCGCACTGCAGCTCGTGCCCGTACGCCTGTGCCAGGGCCCAGGGGCCGCCGGCCGCGATCTCGGCGATGACCGGCCGCCGCGCCGGGTCGTAGCTCTCGAGCACGGCGGCCAGACCATCGGCGAACACGTTGCCGGCGCTGATGCCCTGGCAGATCTGCAGCTCACCGTCGCAGCCGAGGTGAGCTCGGCCCGGCTCGGCGAAGTCCTCGAAGGGGCAGGTGACAGCGTCTCGGGCGGCCGGTCCGCTCGCCCGGGGGCGAGCTCCACGGCCGCCCGGCCCTTGCACATGATCTCGCCGACGTCCTCGCCGAGGCACAGGCCCGGCACGTCCAGACACGCGGCGGCGCCGACCTCGAGCACCGCCATCGGCAGGCCGAGCTCCTGCGTCGCCAGCGCCGCGTTGCGCAGGCGGTCTTCGTCGGCGTCCTCGACGAAGTAGGCGTAGGACGACAGCGAGAGGTCGCTGATGCCGAGGTCGACGAAGGGCGCGAGCCAGACCTTGGCATCCTCGACCGACGTCGCCCAGAAGCAGTTGCTCACCATGCCCCACTCGAGGCCGCGGCGCCGGGCATGAGCGGCCGCGGCCAGCACGATGGGGTACGCGAGCGTGGGCTCGCCGCCCTCGAAGTAGACCGTCTCCACGCCGCACTCCGCCGCCTGGTCGATCGCGCTCGTGAGCTGCGCCAGGGTCATCGTGCCCTCCGCGTCCGGCGACCCCCACACGAAGCAGTGGTCGCAGGCGTAGGTGCAGCGATACGTGACGAGGAAGTGGATGCCTTCGAGGTGGATGCCCATGATGCGCCTCCGATCCCGCTCGCCGGTCAGAGCCGCGCGCGGAAGGCGCGCACTTCCGTCGCGAACCAGTCGCCGGCCGCGTTCTTGATGCCCGTGTACTCCTTGAAGTAGGGCGAGTCGTTGGCGGTGGCGTGGCCGACCACATCGCGCTTCTTGATGCCGAAGCGCGCTTGCAGGTAGCGGACGAGGCGCAGGCCGGCGTTGGCCTGCGCCGGGCGCGCGAGGATCTGGCGGTCCATCCAGTGGCCGTCCTTGCCGCTCTTGCCCTCCTGCACGAACTCGATGCCGATGGACGACCAGTTCATGCCGATGGCGTGGCGGGCGCGCACGGAGAGCGGCACGCACTGGTAGATGGTGCCGTCCTTGTCGATGATGAAGTGCGCCGAGACGCCGGGCTTCTCCGGCTTGCCGGGGATCGACTCGTAGGCGGTGTTGTTGGCGAAGGTCCACCAGGCCGGCTGCCAGGTGGCGCCGGCGGTGTGGTGGAGCACGACGGCCTTCGGACGAGTGAGCCTCCAGGTGTGCTGGTGGTAGTGGCGCCGGCTGTAGTCGGCCATCTGCGCCTTGCGCGTGTCGCCGAACGGGATGAGCTTGACGGTGATCGGCGGCTTGGGCGCGGATGCCGTGGCGGCGCCGGCGGGCGCGGCGGCGACGCAGAGCAGGAAGGCCGCGGAGAGGCTCGCGCAGAGCGCGAGCGCCACCGCGGCGGCCAAAGCGATACGGCTGAGACGGGGCATGCGGGGAGTATACGCCGTGAACGGCGGGTGGCCTCCGGTGGCCCGCCGCGTACCTCAGCGCGTGTCGGCCGCGATGCGCCACAGCGCCTTGTTGACGTCGTGCGCGTCCATCCCGTTCCTCATGCCGGGCGAGTACATGATGCGGATGGCGGCAGCATCGGCCTGACTCCAGTTGGTGACCGTCCCGGCGTAGTAGAGGACACTGCGGCGCTGGTAGCTTTGCTTGCGAAAGTGCCCGTTGAAGCCGAGCGCGTGGGTGAGTTCGTGGATCACCGTGGACTTGCGATCCGCGCTGGTCTCCTCGACCTCGGCATCCACGCTGATGACGGCGCTGATCAGCCCGGGCGGTCCGTGGTAGTAGCGGGTCGCGCAATTGCCCACCGTGTCGCCGCCGCCGATGGTCCGCCGGTATTCACGGTGTGGGAGATACTCGATGGTGATCTCCGCCGGCCCGTTCACCACCACAAACCGGGTCCCCTGCTGGATGCGGTTGAGCCGCCGCACCAGCGTCACCACATAGCGGTTCATGCCGGGTCCGCCGCTGTTCAGGCTGTCGATCCTCACGCGGCGCTTGTCCCATCTGGTCAGTGTGTCCGTGAACGAGCCCGCGCCCCTCTCGCTGTTGAACACCATGCGCGCGAAGTAGCGGTGGAACCAGGCCTTGCCCGCGACCTTCTGCACGTACTGGGGGAGGGACGAGAGTGATATCGCCTCCTCCGGGCGACGCTCCGCGGCCCCGTCCGAGCGGATGTCCGGCCATTGCCACGGCCAGACGAAGAAGTGGACGACGGCGACCACCGCCGCGATCAGCAGCAGCGTAGAGAGTATGCTGCGAAGGGCACGCATCGCTTCAGGGCGCCGGCGAGGGAGTCAGATGCCTGCTCATAGGAGCACACTATAGCGGCAGAGTCTGCTGGCCCTGCGAGGTGGCCCACAGCGCCACCCTCCGTCGGCCCCGGGAGGCGGCCGCCGACGCGCCGATGTATGCTAGTCCGCCTCGGCGCGGCGGCAGCATCCGCCCCGCGCCGGCGACGGCAAGGAGCGCCCGTGACCGACCCGGCCGGCAAGGTCGTCGACAACAGTATCGTCACCGCGGAGGCGCGAGTCGCCCTGGACCGCCTGCGCGAGCTCGCCGCGGAGCTGGTCGCGATCCTCAACGACTCTGACACCGACGACGAGACCGCCAGCGGCGCCGGCCGCCTCCTCGTCGAGATCGGGCCGGCCGCCGTGGAGCCGCTCGTGCAGTACGTCCGCGACGACCCAAAGAGCGGCCGCGAGGCGGCCGCGGCGATCCTCTGCGAGATCGGCGAGGCGGCCGTTGAGCCGCTCCTCGCCTGCTTCGAGCACGCCGACCCCGACGTGCGTGCTACGGCGGCGTTTCTGTTCACCGCTCTGCGCGACACGGGCGGCACCGTCGAGGAGCCTCTCATCGGCCTGCTCGACGACCCCGACGAACTGGTGCGCCAGTCGGCAGCCTACGCGCTCGGCGCCCACGACTCCCGGCGCGCCGTGCCCAAGCTCATCGCCCTGGCGACGCGCCCTGTGCAGATGCCGTCACGTGAGGCGGACCCGGAGGCGTGGGCGGAGGCCTACCCCTACGACGCCTGCGCCGCAGTCGACGCGCTCGGCCAGCTCGGCGACCCGCGCGCCGTTCAGCCGCTCATCTTCCTGGTCGAGTCGCAGGGCGCGGACGGCCCGATGTACGACGAGGCGGTGCGCGCTCTGGGCCTCCTCGGCGACTTCCGCGCCGCTCAGGTCGTGCGGCACGCGTTCGAGAGCGCGCGTTTCGACGGCGTGTTCGCCGACGCGCTGGTGGCCATGTTCGGGCGCGGCGCCCTCGAGGAGCTGCTCGAGCTCGCCGAGAGAGGTGACGCCGCCACCCGGCGAGCCGTCTGCGAGGATCTGGTCAGGCTCGCCTCGCCGGTGGCCGCGGAGACGGTCGCGGCGCTGCTCGTGGACCCAGACCACGACGTGCGCGCCGCGGCCCGCGAAGCCCTCGGGCAGACCGTCGACGCGCAGACGCTGGAGGAGATCGTCACGGGCCTCGAAGACCCCTCACCCGAAGTGAGGGCCTGGACCACCAACCTGCTGCCGCTGTCCTGCGCCTGGAGCGATTAGCGGGCCTGCTCATGCTCGCGGCTCGTGCGGCCGATAGGTGCGCCGAAAGAGAGATCGCGAAAGGAGTAGCATGCCGCTCCACGATGACCTCATCGCCGCCGGCTCTGCGTTCCCCGCCCCGCTGCAGCCCCAGAAGGACGGCAGCCTGGCGATGGAGGCGCTCATCGCCGAGCGCAAAGCGTTCCTCAGCAAGAGGAAGCTCACCTACAAGTGCAAGCTCCGCGTGGACGATGGTGCGCGGTGCGTGACGTTCTGGGAGATGCTGTGGAGAAGGGCTCCGGCGTGTCCGGCGGCGACGACATGGCCCCGGGTTTCGGCTTCAAGAAGGAGACCTACGGCACCAAGGGCAAGGAGCGCTCGGGGAGCATCGAGGAGGCGTCCAGCCTCTTCGGCAAGGACTTCGACTACACCTGGGACTACGCGGCGGTGCGCAACGCGGTGCGCGGCGCGGCTGAGGCCGCGGGCTACAGCCTCAACGTGGTGCTCAGTCCCAAGTCCGTCTGACCCGCGGCGCGACGCGACGCGGGAGTATCGGCGACGGGGGCGGCGTCCGGAAGGGTCGCCGCCCCCGTCGCCGATACGGCTCGGCCGCCTCAGCCGAGGTTCTCGATGAGCACCGGCTCGATGTCGTCGGCCGGCGCGAACCCGAACACGCGCCCGTAGAAGTACAGTTCGGCCTCCTGGCTGCGCACGATGTTCTCGGCCTTGCGAAAGCCGTGCTGCTCGCCGGGGAAGGCGAGGTAGGCGTAGGCCAGCCCCTTCTTCTTGAGTGCCGCGACGATGATCTCGGCCTGCGCCGGCGGCACGATGGCGTCGTCCAGGCCCTGCAGCACGATGACCGGGCAGGCGATGTCGTCGACGTGATCGATGGGCGAGCGCTCGCGGTAGACGCTCGCCATCTCCGGATACGGCCCGATGAGTCCGACGAGGTACCGCGACTCGAACTTGTGCGTGCCGCCCGCGGCGAACACCTCCAGGTCGGCGAGGCCGAAGTACGAGGCGCCGGCGGCGAAGAAGCGATGGCGCGTGAGCGCGTTCAGCGTGGTATAGCCGCCGGCGCTGCCACCCCGGACGGCGATGCGCGCCGGGTCGGCGTCGCCGCGAGCGGCCAGGTAGCGCGCAGCGTTGATGCAGTCGATGGTGTCGACGATGCCCCAGTTGCCGCGCAAGCGCTCGCGGTAGGCGCGGCCGTAGCCGGTGGAGCCGCCGTAGTTCACGTCGACGACGCCGATCCCGCGCGAGGTCCAGTACTGGATGTCGAAGGCGAGCTGGGCGTAGGCGGCGGACGTGGGGCCGCCGTGGCTCATGACGATGAGCGGCGGCCGTTCGCCCGGCGGCGCCTCGAAGTCGCGGTTCGTCGGGGGATAGAACAGGGCGTTGGCGGTGAGGCCGGCTGCGCTGCCGCCCGCTCGCGCGATCTCTTCGGCGAGCGGCCCGACGATCGGATCCGCCGGGTAGGACGTGGGGAACGCGATGGGCTCCGGCGCCGAGACGTAGTCGGGGTCGAGGTCGACGGTCTTGCTGCGGCGGACCTCGCGCACTGCACCGCTCCCGGGGTCGACGAGCGCGACTGCGGCGGCCCGCGCAGCGCCGCCGCCGATGACCGCGACCTGCTCGCCGAGCACGACCAGCGACGAGAACGTGGTGAGCTCGCACGGCAGCGGCGCGATGCCGGGACGCGCGGGGTCGATCAGCCCGAGGTGCTCGACGCCGTCCCGGCCGAAGCAGGCCGCGATGCGTCCGTCGGGCAGGAAGTCGTAGTTCTGCAGGCCGAAGACCCACGGCGGCTTGGCGAACTCCGCGGCCAGCGGGGCGAGCGCAGTGATGTCGTTGGCGTCGTGCGCGCCCGCCAGGGCGCTGCGGCCCTCGTCGCGGTAGAGGTTCCACCAGCCGCTGCGGTCACTGACGAAGTGCAGCCGGCCGTCGGGGCTCCAGGCCGGCTGCAGCACGCTCTCGGTAGGGCCGCCGGCGACGCGCCGCTGCGCGGCGAGCTCTCCGGCGGCCGTCAGCTCCGCCACCCACAGCTCGGTGCCGTCCCATGGCATCTGCGGGTGGTCCCAGCTGAGCCAGGCAAGCTCGCCGTCCGTCGGGGCTGAGTCGCGGCGCCGCATAGAAGTCGTGGCCCGTGGCCACGACCCGGGGCGCGGCCGATCCATCGGTGGGCAGGGCGACGAGCTCATTGACGACTTCGCCGTCCTCGTGGCGCTCGCGCACGCACACGAGCGTGCGTCCGTCGGGCGCGACGCGCCCGTCGGCGAAACGCACGCTGCGCGGCTGCGGCGGCGCCGGCGTGATGGGGCGGGGTCCGCTCGCGGCTGCGCCGCGCGTCGCCCCGCCGCCTGTCCCACCCACCTCCACGCGGTACAGCCGCTGGTCCTCGAACTCGCTGTAGTACGCGGTGACCCTGCCGTCCGCCGCCGCGTGCAGCGCGTAGATACCGCCGCCGTACTCCTGCACGAGGGTGCGCGTGTTGGCGGTCGCGGGGACGACGTCGGCGATGACTCCGTCCGCGGTGCGCCGCACGAGAACGGACCGCCCGTCCTCCAGCGGACGCATCTCGACCCAGAAGAGCTGACCAGCAACGGCCTGCAGCCAGCCGAGGGCGATGCCGGACTCGGCGATGAGGCGTGCCGTGATCGGCGAGGCCCAGGAACCGTAGGGGGCCGTGGCGCGTCGCCCTTGGGCCGCGCTCGACCGTACTTCGTCAGTCATTCGAGTCCCCTCCCGAGGAACCGCGCCACGCGGCGCGTCCTCGTAAGGAGCATATACCGCCGCGCAGGCAGCACGGCAGAGCCTAGGGCCGCTCGAGGCGGAACACGAAGTGCCGGTTGGCGCCGCGCGCGCAGTCGAACGGCAGAGTGGCGCGCGAGAGATCCTTGACGGTGAGGCCGCCCAGCTCGGCGTGGTCGAGCTTGAAACCGCGGCGGTTGGTGGCGAACAGCAGGATGCCGCCCGGCGCCAGGAAGCGCCGCGCGGTCATGCGGATGAGATCCGCGTGGTCGCGCTGCACGTCGAAGGTGGCGCGACCCATCTTCTTGGAGTTGGAGAAGGTCGGCGGGTCGAGCCAGATGAGGTCGTACTCGCCCTCAGCTTCGGCCACCCAGCGCAGGCAGTCGGCCTGGACGAGACGGTTCTGCGCTGCCGCCGGCGGGGGACGGCCGTGTACGGATGCCGCCGCCGGCTCGAGCTCGGCGCCGAAGCCGTTCGCCTCCAGGTTGCGCCGCGCCCACTCGAGGTACGTGGAGGAGAGGTCGACCGTCGTCGAGGCCGGCGATCCGCCGGCGAGGGCGTCGACCGTCATGGTCCCCGTGTAGGCGAAGAGGTTGAGGAAGCGGCGTCCGCCGGCGAGCTTCCGCACCAGGCGCCGCGTCAGCCGCTGGTCGAGAAACAGCCCGGTGTCGAGGTAGTCGCGCAGGTTCACGAGGTACGTGAGGTCGTCCTCCACGACCGGGAGGAAGTCGCCGCCGGAGGCGCGGCGCTCGTATTGCGCCGCGCCGCGCTGGCGGCGGCGCTCCTTGAGGACCACGCGCTCCGGCGGCACGTCCAGCACGGAGCCGATCACCGCGAGCCCGTCTTCGAGCCGGCGCCGCACCTTTCCGGGGTCGATCTCCGCCGGCGGCGCGTACTCCTGCACGTGCACCCAGTCGCCGTACACGTCGATCACCAGGTTGTAGTCGGGCAGGTCGGCGTCGTACAGGCGGTAGCAGGTGATGTTCTCTTTGTGGAGCTGGCGGCTGAGGCGGCGAACGTTCTTGTGCAGGCGGTTGGCGAACTGCTCGGCGCCGCCGGTGAGCATGCCCGCCGGGCGGGTCTGCGCCGGCCCGGACGCGGAGGCCGGCGCCGCGGGCGCCGGCGTTTCGGGCGCGGAAGCGACGGGCGCCGGGGCGCCGGACGAGCGCACCGCCGCGCGGGCGCTCCGCGGTGCGGCGGCCGCACTCCCGAACGCCGGGCCACCGCCCTCGCCCACCTCGTAGAACGCCACCGTGCACTCGAGCGGTCCGTTGTGGAGCATGGTGTCGCGCTTGACGGCGATGCCGAGCGTCTGGGCCTGGTGGGGGCTGCCGGCGAGCAGCGCGGCGCGCCAGCCGCCGAAGCCGGCGCGCAGCCGCTCGCCGAGCAGGCGCGTCAGAGACTCGGCGTCCTCCCTGCGCCCGAGCCGTTCGCCGTAGGGCGCGTTGGCGGCCACGAGGCCGTGCGCGGCAGGCGCGCGGAGCTCGACCAGCTCGCTGCGCGAGATGGCGACGGCGCCGCTCAACCCCGCGTGCTCGACGCAGGCCTGCGCGACCCGGATGGCGCGGGGGTCGTGGTCGCTGCCGCAGACCGTCTGGCCGGGAGCGGCCGCCTTCAGGCGGCCCAGCCCGGCCGCACGCCGTTCGCGGGCTTCGCCGACGAGCCGCTCCCAGGCCGCGCCGTCGTGCCCGAGCCAGCGCAGGAAGGCGAAGCCGTTGGGGCTTTCGGCGCGCAGCAGTCCCGGGGCGACGTCGGCCGCCATGAGGGCCGCCTCGATGGGCAGCGTGCCCGACCCGCAGAGCGGGTCGAGGAAGCTGCCCCCGGCGGCGGCCTCCTGCGGCCACGCCGCGAACAGCAGTACGGCGGCGGCCAGGTTCTCCTTGAGCGGCGCCTCGACCTGCACCCTGTCCGTCCGGTAGCCGCGCCGATGAAGGCTGTCTCCGCTCAGGTCGAGCGAGACGGTGACGCGTCCTCGCATGAGATGACCGTTGATGCGCAGGTCAGGAGCGCGCGTATCGACCGATGGCCGCCGGTCGCCGTGTCGCGCGCGGAACTGGTCGACGACGGCATCCTTCATGCGCACGGCGCCGTAGCGCGTGTCGCGGATCGTGTCGCTGGTGCCGGAGAAGTCGACCGCCAGCGTGCCGTCCACGCCGAGGTGCGTGTCCCAATCCACCCGGTTCGTGGTCGCATAGAGCTGGTCGCCGTCGGCCGCCGGTCCCGTGGCCAGAGGAAGCAGCACGCGGCCGGCGAGGCGCGACCACAGGCAGACGCGATAGGCGGTCTCGAGCGTTCCCTGGAACGCCACGCCGGCGCGGGCCTGCTTGACGTGCTCCGCGCCCAGGCTGCGCAGCTCGCCGGCGAGCAGCGACTCCATGCCTCGGGGGACGGTGGCGAAGAAGGGGAGGGCCATCACGCAAGGCTACCACGCTGCCGACGGCACGGCCGCCTGGTACGGCCCCCTCCCGCGTCGCCGGGCGGCAGGCATTCAAGGACGGCCCTAGAATGGTCGACACAGGTATCCAATGATCATGAGCGCTCTGGGCTTCCCCGCCGACGCCCACCGCGACCGGGAGGCCGTCGTTGTACCGCCTGCTCCTCATCGTCACCGCCGCCGTCGTCTTCGCCTTGCCGGGCGTGTACACGCGTGGCCACCAACGCCGCCGCCTCGACGGCGACGCCGGCGGCGGACTCGCCCGTGGCGCAGCCCGGCACCGAGGCGGGCGACACGGCGGCGTCCCCGGCTGCGTCCCCCGAAGTCTCGCCGAGCCCGTCCCCCGGCGACACCGAGGCTCCCGTCACCATCGCCACGGGCGTCGACGATCGCTGGCATCGCCACGACGTCGTCATCCATCTCAGCGCCACCGACCCCATCTCCGGCGTGGCCTACACGCTCTTCAAGATAGACGACGGGGCGTGGACCAAAGGCACGCGCATCGAGGTGCGAGCGCTCAAGAACCACGCCAACGACGGCGCTCACACGATCCGCTTCTACTCGGTCGACAACGCGCAGAACGTCGAGCCGGAGAAGAGCGTGACGGTGAAGATCGACACCACGCCACCGCGCTTCGAGTGGCGCGACGTGACTCCCGGCGTGATCGATCACGTGCGAGCCGTGAACTTCCGCTTCATCATCCGCGATATCGGCGGGCCTATCCGCCTCTCCTGGCGCGTCACCGACCAGTACGGGACCTCGGCGGCGGGCAAGGGCGGGCTCGAGCGCGAGCCGGGCTGGCGCGAGATCGCGATCACGCCGCGCTACAAGAACCACGAAGCGTTCATGCCGGGTCTGTACAGGGTGGGGCTCACGCTCACCGACCAGGCCGGCAACGTGACGGTGACCGGCACGCGCGCCTTCCGCAACTACCGGCCGGCGCCGGCCAGGGTCTGGCGACACGTCGGCGGCGCGGGCCGGCGGGTGGCGCTCACCTTCGACGACGGTGGCGCTGGGCCGTGGGCGAGCATGCTCAACACGCTCAAGGCGTACCACGCGCACGCCACCTTCTTCCCCCTGGGCCCCTACGCCGCGGCAAGCCCGTCCCTGATGCGGCGCACGGTGGCCGAGGGCCACGCGGTCGGCTCGCACGGCTGGACGCACACGGCGATGACGCGGCAGAGCCACGGCGCTGTGCGCGGCGAGTGGATCCGCAGCGAGGCGCCGTGGTGGAACGCCGCCGGCGCGACACCGGTGCCGTACTGCCGGCCGCCCTACGGCGACTACAACGGCACGACGGTCGCCGCCTCCGGGCTCGGCCGGCTTCACGCGCGTGATCCTGTGGGACGTGGACCCGCAGGATTGGGCGCAGCCCGGCTCCGGGGTGATCGCCTCGCGGGTGCTGTCGCATGTGCATCCCGGGGCGATCGTCGTCATGCACCTCACGCCGCAGACGGCGGCGGCGCTGCCCACGATTCTCAGCGGTCTACGCGCCCGCGGCTACAAGGCCGTGTCGCTGCCCGAGCTCTTCCGGGCCGCCGGCTACCGCTGATTCCTAGGCGGACTACACGAATCCCTCCGCGCGAAGCCCTTCTGCGGTAAGCTGATGCCGTGGGGACGGCGTGCGCGGGGCCGCTCGCCGTCACAAGGGCGCCGGAATCGCGCTCGGTTTGGGTGCGCCGCCGCCCACGCCTTTGGGGGTGCTGTGATGGGGGTCATGGTCACCGACCGGCGCCGCGGCCTGCGCTTCTCTGCCGCCGTGGTCCTTCTCCTTCTCGCGCTGGCCATCGTGTTGCTGCTCCTGCCTCAGGCCGCCACGGGCGCGGTCGTGTCCGTCAAAGCCAAGCCTGCATCGTTCTCGCCGAACGGCGACAAGGTACAGGACACGGTCAAGGTCAGCGTTCGACTGGCCCGCGCCGGCAAGCTCTTTGTGGGCGTGTACGACCCCAAAGGCAAGCTTGTGACGACGCTGCAGCCGCGACGCGCGAGCAAGGCTGGCGCGCGCACCTACACCTGGAACGGGCTCTCGGGCGGCGAGCCGCGCGCGGGCGCCGCCTACACGATCAAGGCCCAGGTCAAGGCGGGGAAGCGCGTCTCCAGAGCACGCTGCCTTGTCACTCTGGATACGCAGGGCCCTGACGTGCGCTTCACCGCCGAGCTGGAACCGACACTATTCGCGGGAGGCGGACTCTTCGCCGAGTTGCCGTATGCGGTCGACCGCGCCGACGGCGTGTCGCTGTCACTCGCAGTGTACGAATGGGACACTGAGAAGGAGCAGCTTGGGGAGCCGCTGGGGACGCGAAACGCGGGCGAGAGTGCGGCGAGCGGGAGCGTGGAGTGGGACGGCTGCGCCGTCCCGGGCACCTATCTCCCGTCCACCAGGTACGCGGTGGTCCTCGTGGCCACCGACGCCGCCGGAAACGGGGGACGCAGCGCTCCCCTGGGGGTTTCTGTCTTCGCGCCGCAGACCCTCGAGGGGCGCGTCGTGACAAAGGCCGGCGCGCCGGTCGCCGGCGCCACCGTCACCGTCGTGAAGACGAGTGTGCAGGCTGTCAGTGGAGTCGACGGCGAGTTCAGCCTGCCTGGTTGCCCGCTGGGCCGGCGAGTGCTCCGAGCCAGTGCAAGCGGCATGGAAGACGGTGGCGTCGGCGCATCGATCGACATGAAGGCTCGCAGCTGGACCATCGTGATGGGCGAACAGCGGCCGGGGCGTGCGGCTCTCGACGGCGCGGGAAAGGGGTACTTCTGGGAAGACACGGACTCATGGTTCGAGGACGCGACTCTGCGCGTGTCTGGGCGTTTCACGTATGCGGGCACAGACCTCACATCCCGCGTCCCCATGGCCAATGTCAAGGTCGTCTTGCACGACGTCTGGCTCGACCTGTTCGGGGCGCAATTCACGCGCGACATCGCCACGTCCTCCACGGATGCCAACGGCTACTACGACTTCACGTACACGGTCGGCTGGGACGACCTGGACACGCCAGACGTGGTCGTCTGTGCACTTGCGGAGGACAAGGACAGCAGCGTCGTGAGCGTGCAGGCACCAGGCCCGATCGGCGGCCCATGGGAATGCTGGGGAGAGACCTGGGACGACAACGAGAGCGATCAACTCAACAAGAACTACGTCGACCTGGCTGCGAACCGTGTCGCCTGGCGGCTCGTCGACGCCGTGAGGCAGGCCCAGGCGATGGGATTCTTGCGGCCGCGCATCGACATCACCTATCCGGGGTGGACCGTGAGCTCGGGCGCCTCTGGCAACTTCCACCAGTTCAAGGAGGACAGGATCCGCATCGCCGACGGCAGTGGATGGGACAGCACCATCTTTCACGAGTACGGGCATGCGTGGATGCACGCCGCTTACGAAGCCGACAACGGCAACAACGCCTTTGATGCCTACCTTGACCAGGACCCCGACGCCGACGCGTTCTGGGCGCAGGGAGGGCTTGATGACAGCCTCACCCATTTCGACGAGCAGAGCGACGGCCAGTACACGAGCTTCTTCAGCGTGGAGGAGCCCTGGACCGCACTGCTTGAAGGGTGGGCCCAGTTCGTCGCTCTCTGCGGAAGGGGCTACGACAGCCGGGGCGGTGGGGAATCGTTCGAGTGCGATTACGACACACCGGATGCCGATGACAGTCTCGTCGCCAATTCGGTCGCCCGCGTCCTCTGGGACCTTTCCGATGGGCCGGACAGCCCGATCCTGTACACGTGGATCCAGCTGGATACGCGCAGCGGGCCGCGTCTGCCATCGCTCTTCGGAGCCGGGGACGACGACCTCGCGTCCCCTTTGCCGGCCTGGAACGATCTGCTCGAGGTGACCCGAGATGTCCTCGACGAGGATTGGCCGGCGAACATCGCCCAGTTACGCGCGTACCTGCGCCAGCGCTACGCGGGTGAGCCCCGAACGCTTCGGGCCATCGACGCCGCCTGCTACCGGCAAGGGATGACTGCGGGTATCACCGAGACGGCTCCGAGCGTCGTCCCCGGCAGTGTCCTGGTCGAGGGTCAGAAGATCAACGGTGCATACCGGGGCACGCTGACCCTCTGGTGTCAGGTGACCGACGCGGATGCTCCAGCGGGAGCGCGGGATATCGACAGGATGAAGGTCCGGTTCAACGCCAGTTGGGGGCTGGGAAGCGACTCCGCCGCGCGCCGTCCATGGAAGCCCGTCTGCTGGACGCTCCAGGCGGCGACCTCACCCCCGGCGGGCAAGTCGGGCGGTGGCTGGTTCAAGGCGGAGTGGGACACTACCGCGCGAAGCCCGGTAGAGATCATGCCCGAGGACCGCACGCCTCCTCCTCCTTGCGCCTGGTTCGTCCAGAACGGATCTCGCGACGAGAACGTCGTGACGGCTGCCACTACCGGAGGGACGGCCCGCCGCGACTATGTATGGGTGCAGGCGATCGCGTTCGATAGCCTGAAGGAGTCGGCTGCGGTGGAGTCGACAGTCTTCACGATCGACAACTCCGACTCTCCGCCTCCTCCTCCGGAGCTCTTTTCCAGGTACGCCGAGGCGCCGGACCTGGACGCCGTGATCCGCTGGCCTGCGGGCGTCGCCGTGGGCGGTACCGGCGGGCCGGGCGAGCCGTTCGGCAGGACGTATGAGCTCTGGTTCCAGCCAGTCGTGGACAGCTGGGGCGTCATCGCCTCCACCACCTATGCCTACCCCAACGCGCCGTTCGGCTCCAGCGGGCGCTGGTGGGCGATGCAGCTCGCCATCGACATGTTCGGCAGCGTGTATTTCACCATCAACCAGGCGGGCTCCGCCGGGCCGGGCAGCGGTACCGAGCACGCGATCCATGGCACGACGGCACTGAAACCCGGCACGTGGTACCACCTGGCGGCGCAGTATGGCACCGGCGGGATGAGGCTGTTCGTCAACGGCAAGCTGGAAGCCTCGGATCCGTACGGGGGCGCGGCGCAGCCGGATTCCGGATCGCCGACGGACGGCGCCTTCAGCCTGGGCGCCCTCGGCGACTGGGGCCACACCAGCAAGGGTTACTACGACGAAGTGTTCGTCGAGCGCAGAGAGCGGTACAACATGGGCGACGTGTTCCCCGTGCCCACGAAGCCATACGCAGACGGCACGGTGTGTGACATCCTCGACCACCTCGATGGATCGACGGGCGGTGTCAACGACGGTTTCGCGTTTCGCCCCTGAGGAGCGGCGCGGCGGACGTGCATGTACGCCGCGCCATGGAGTTCCGCCCGGCGCGCGGCGTCAGACGAGCGCGCCGGGCGGACCGCCGCCGACCGCGGCGGCGATGACCTCGAGGAACGCGTCGCCGTAGCGCTCGAGCTTGGTCTGGCCGACGCCGCCGACCTCGAGCAAGTCGCCGCGGGTGCGCGGCTTGCGGGCGGCCATCTCGGCCAGCGTGGCGTCGCTGAAGACCACGTAGGCGGGCACGCGCTGCTCGTCGGCGAGCCCTTTGCGCAGGGCGCGCAGCCGCTCGAACAGCTCCTCGTCGACCTCGAGGCCGGCCAGGCCGGCGGCGCGTGCGGAGCGGTCCGCCGCCTTCCGCTGCTTCTTCGTCGGCACTCTCGTGCGCGGCTTGGCGAGGACCAGCGACTCGTCGCCGCGCAGCAGCGGCTGCGCCTTGGCCGTGAGCTTGAGCACCGAGAACCGCGCGATGTCCTGCGTGAGGTAGCCGCGGTGGATGAGCTGGCGGATGAGGCTCTGCCAGTGGTCGCGGCTCACCTCGGCGCCGATGCCGTAGGTGCTGAGCTGGTCGTGCCCGAAGCGCAGGATCTTCTCGTTCTCGGAGCCGCGCAGCACATCGACGACGTGTGAGATGCCGAAGCTCTGGCGCAGCCGGTACACGCAGCTCAGCGCCATCTGCGCGTGCTCGGTGGCGTCGTAGGTCTCGGGGGGCTCGAGGCAGATGTCGCAGTTGCCGCACGGCGCCGGGTACGGCTCGCCAAAGTAGCCGAGCAGCGCCTCGCGCCGGCAGGAGAGCCCGTCGGCGTAGCCGACCATGCTGTTGAGCTTGTGGAGCTCGACGCGGACCTGCTCGGGATCGCGCTCGTACGCGTCGTCGCCGTTCGAGCCCGCACGACCGCCGCCCTCGATCAGCGAATGCACCACGGCCGCGTCGCCGAGGCCGAAGAGCAGCAGGGCCTCGGCCGGCAGGCTGTCGCGGCCGCCGCGGCCGGTCTCCTGGTAGTAGCTCTCGATGCTCTTGGGCAGGTCGAAGTGCACCACGAAGCGCACATTGCTCTTGTCGATGCCCATGCCGAAGGCGACGGTGGCGACCACGACGAGGATGTCGTCGCGGGCGAAGGCGTCCTGCACGCGGCGGCGCTCGTCGGCGGGCAGGCCGGCGTGGTAGGCGGCGGCCGGCACGCCGGCCGCCGCGAGCTTGCCGGCCACTTCCTCGGTACGCTTGCGGCTGAGGCAGTAGACGATGCCGGCCTCGCCGGGGCGCCCGTCGAGGAAGACCTTGAGCTGGTGCAGCGGCTCGCGCTTCTCGACGACCGTGTAGCGGATGTTGGGCCGGTCGAAGCCCGTGACGTAGCACGGCGCGCCACTGAGGCTCAGGCGGGCGCGCACGTCGTCGCGCGTCTGCGGGTCGGCAGTGGCCGTGCAGGCGATGACGGGGACGCCGGAGAACAGCTCGCGCAGCTGCCCGAGCTGCACGTACTCGGGGCGGAAGTCGTGACCCCACTGGCTGACGCAGTGCGCTTCATCGATGGCGAACAGGGCGAGGCCGGCCGCGGCCGCGGCCTGCTGGATCTCGTGCAAGCGCGCCAGAAACGACTCGGTCATGAGCGTCTCGGGCGCCACGTAGAGCAGGTCAAGCTCGCCGCTGTGCAGCCTGGCGAGCACGCGACGCGCCTCGCCGGCTTCGAGCGAGGAGTTGTAGGCGGCGGCGCCGACGCCGGCCGCCTGCAGCGCGTCGACCTGATCTTTCATCAGCGAGATGAGCGGCGAGACGATGATGCCGGTGCCGGGTCGTACGAGCGCCGGCAGCTGGTAGCAGAGGGACTTGCCGCCACCGGTGGGCATGAGTACGAACGCGTCGCCGCCGGCGATGATGTGCTCGACGATCTCCTCTTGATGCGGCCGGTACTCGCGAAAGCCGAAGACGTCGCGCAGAAGGGCGCGAGCGCAGGGCGGCGCGGCGGCCGCAGGACCGGTGACGGGGGAAGAAGGCACGGGTCTGAGTGTAGCAAGGTTGACGGACAGCGGGGGCGGGGGCGGGGTAAGATGCCAGCACCAAGGAGGTCCGATATGAGATACAGCACCGCGAACCTGGGCCGCGCACTCGTCATCCGCCTGGAAGACGGCGACGTGGTCCACGAGTGCATCGAAGAGGCGGCGCGAGCCGAAGGCATCGCGCGCGCCGCCGTCATCCTGCTGGGCGGCGCCGACGGCGGCAGCCGCCTGGTGGTCGGTCCCGAGGACGGCCGCGCCGACCATGTCGTGCCCATGGAGCGTGTGCTCCACGACGTGCACGAGATGGGCGGCGCCGGCACGCTGTTCCCCGACGAGTCCGGCCGGCCGGTGCTGCACCTGCACGCGGCCTTCGGCCGCGACGACCAGGTGACCGCCGGCTGCATCCGCGCCGGCGTCACCACATGGGTCGTCGGTGAGGCCGTGGTCATCGAGCTGGTCGGCAGCGAGGCTCATCGGCGCGTCGACCCGGCCACGGGTCTCGATCTCCTGGAGGTCTGAGAGACGCGAGCGCGATCGGCGGAGATGCGACGAGGGCGGGGCCCAAGGAGCCCCGCCCTCGTCAGACGCGTCCCCGGAGTCGGTGTCCGGCGCCTACCTCCGCCTGAAGCGGAGTCCCGGGTCCGTCGCCGCGTCCGAGGCAGTGTTCGCATCGGGATCAAGGCCCGATTCGCGGCATTCTACACGTTTCGAGCACAAAGGCAATCGGATTCCTGCAGAATCACGCGACACGGCGTTCTCGTCAAGTGACGAGCCGCTGCCGGGTGCCCAGTGCTAGCATGAGAGCATGGATCTGTCCGCGCGCAAGCTCCACGGGACGCGTCTCGTCTTCCTCTGGCTCGCTGTCCTGTGCGCGGCGGTATCGGCCGTTGTCTTCGCGCCGGCCACCATGGCCGCGGACGGCGCGACCTCAGCGCCGGAGCCGGGCGTTTCGCTGCACGGGCTGAAGCGTCACACGCCGGTGCCGATCCTCGTCTACCATCACGTGCAGGGGTACCAGGCCGGCAACTACCTCATGTACGTGAGCACGTCCCAGTTCGCGAGCCAGCTCCGGTACCTGCGCCACAACCACTATCATCCGGTGACGATGCAGCAGGTGTGGGACGACTGGACCGGGAAGGAGAAGCTTCCGCGCCGTCCGGTCGTGCTCTCGTTCGACGACGGCTACCCGGACCAGTACGCGAACGCCGCGCGCCCGCTGCGGCGGTACCATTGGCCGGCCGTGCTGAACCTCGTCGTCAATCGCGGCACGGCCCTCAGCGACGCGCAGGTGCGGCGCATGGTCAAGTGGGGCTGGGAGATCGGTTCGCACACCATGGGGCACCTGATCCTGCCGCGCTGCTCTTCCGCGACTCTTCGCCGCGAGCTCGTCCTCTCGCGAATCATCCTGCATCGCAGGTTCGATGTGCAGGTTGACTTCCTCTGCTACCCCGGAGGCATCTACGATCGCCGGGTGATGAATGCCGCACGCGACGCCGGCTACCTGGCGGCGACCTCGATCCGCTACGGGGCCGCCACGCCGGGCAGGCGCTACGCCCTCCCGCGTATCGCCGTCTACTGGGGTGAGTCGTTGTCGACGTTCGGCAGCAGGCTGCGCAAGGCGGTGGCCCAGGCACGCTAGCAGGGGAGCGCGGACCTCGGCGCCTCGCTGTCCCCGTCCGCGCCCGCTGTGCGACAATGCCTCCACGCGACCTGTGGGGAGGCGGATGATGCTTGGGCGCAGGTTCTCTCTGTGCGCCGTCGTGATCGTTCTTGCGTGCGCCGTTCTCGTGTCGGCGGCGGACGCCGCGCCGACGTTCACCATGTCCGCCTCGCCCGCGACGCTCACCGCCGGCACTCCGACGGTGCTCAAAGCGCGGCTCGGCCTCGCCGGCGCGACCGTGCGGCTCAGCCGCAAGGCCGCCGGCGAGAGTGATCCGACGCTCATCGGCACGTTCGTGACCGACGTCGCCGGGGCGATCACCTACCGCGCCACGCCACGCGCGACCACGGTCTTTCGTGCCGATTTCGCCGGTGACGCCGAGTGGCTGCCGGTGTCGGCCGAGGTCACCGTGACGGTGCGGCCGCTGGTCCGGCTCGTCGTGCCCGAGAGGGTGGAGCGCGGCACCCGCGCGGCGCTCAGGGTGCAGGTCGTGCCGGCGCATCCGGGAGCCTCGCTGTCCATCGAGATGTGGAGCGGTGACGCCTGGGCTGAGTGGCGCGTCGTGACACTGGGCGACGACTCGCGGGCCGTGGCCTCGTGGAGGGCCGATCGGGTCGGGCGCAGGGCCTTCCGAGCGACCGTGACGGCCGACGAAGAGCACGCCGCAGGCGCCTCCGGCGTGCGGCGCATCCTCGTCCAGAAGCCGAACCCCTACGGCGTCCCGCTCGGCGCCAGGCGCATCGTCGTCGTCGATCTGTCGCAGTACCGGATGTACTACTTCTCGTACGGGCGCGAGGTGCGCTCGTTCCCCTGCGTGCTGGGGCGCCCGTCGCTGCCCACCCCGCGCGGCCACTTCCGCATCTACGCCAAGGGGATGAACCCCGGCGGGCCCTACGGCGCGCGCATCATGTCGTACCACCCGCCATGCGCCATCCACGGCACCAACGAGCCGTGGCTGCTCAAGCGCTTTCCGCGCGACTTCTCGCACGGCTGCACGCGGCTCTCCAACGCGAACGCGATCTGGCTCTACGACCACGCCCCCATCGGCACGCCGGTCTGGAACGTGCCGTGACGGGCTACCACCGCACCCGGGGGCGCAGTGCACGCGGAGACTGCAGTTGAGCGCGCATCCCAGCGATCACTCCCGCGGAGATTGCCCAAGCCAAGCAGAAGGCGCATACTGTCAGGTAAGGCGTGACGTCAAAGGAAAGGGCATAGGTGCAGGCAAGGACGCGAGTCACCAGCAAGGGGCAGGTGACGCTCCCGGTCGCCTTGCGACGGCGGCTCGCCATCAAGGCCGGCGACGACCTGGTGTTCGAGGAGACCGCGGACGGTGCCACCATGCGCGTCGTGCACCGGCGCAGGCTTGGCGACTTCCTCGGCGTCCTACCGATCGAGGGCGCGGCGCTCGGCCATGCCGCGGAGCGCGCTGCGGCGGCGAAGAAGATGGCGGAGCGCCACCGGTGACCACCACAGAAGGTCCGCTGCACGTTTGGGTCGACGCCAACGTCGTCCTGCGACTGCTCACGGGTCAGCCGAAGCGGCAGGCGCAGGCGGCCGCTGCGCTGATGGCCCGGGCCGATGCCGGCGAACTGCGCCTTCGCATATGCCCGCTGGTCGTCGCCGAGGTCGTCTGGGTCCTCACCTCGGCCTACGAGGTGCCGCGCGCGCAGGTCGCCGACATACTGTCGAGCTTTCTGACGTCCGGCGGGCTCGTCGTCGAGGAAGGCATGCTGCTCGCCGTCGCCCTGGCGCAGATGGCGGAGCAGCGCGTCGACTTCGTCGATGCCTACCTCGTCGCCAAAGCACGGCTCTCGGGGGCGCCGGTGGCGAGCTTTGACGGCGACGTCGACAGACTGGGCGTCGAACGACTGGCGCTCGACGCCTGACTCAACGTGTCGAGGGCGGGGAGCGCCAGATGGTACTCCCCGCCCTCGTCACCTGCGGGTCTGCGTATGGCGTGGGCCTTCAGGCTGCCGGGCTCAGATGCCCAACGCTTCGCGCTTCGCCGTGATATGCGCCAGCATGGCGGCGACCGCTTCCTTCGCGTTCGTCTCGATGGCCAGCTTGCCGCCGGTGACGCCCGGCAGGTCTTCGGTGACCAGCTTCACCAGGTTGGGCGCGCCGGTCACGAACGGGACCGGGCTCACGTGCACGTACATGCCGAAGGCCAGCGCCGCCATGGCGTCGATGGTCGCCTTCTGCTCCATGTACTCCGGAGCCGTTGCCACGACGGGCAACGCCGGTACGTCGACGCCGAGAGCGTCGGCGATCGCGCCCACGAGGAGCAGGATGCGGCCGGTGTCGGTGCAGGTGCCGAAGCTGAGCACCGGCGGCACGCCGAGCAGCTCGCAGACGGCCTTGAGGCCGGGGCCGGCGAGCTCCTTCGCCTCGGCGGTCTCGAGCCCTGCGACCTGCAGGCCGGCGTTGCCGCAGCCCATGGCCAGCACGAGCACGTCGTTCCTGATGAGCTCCTTGGCGACGGCGACAGTGAAGCTGTCCTGGTCGGAGTCGCGCAGCGTGGTGCAGCTCACGAGACCGGCGACCCCCTTGAGCGTGCCGTTCTTGATCACGTCGAGCAGCGGTTCGAGGCTGCCGCCCAGGGCGCCGAGGATCGACTCTGTGCTGAAGCCGGCGACAGCGTCGCCGGTCGGCAGCTTGGGTACGTAGCTGTTCAGCTCGCGGCGACGGGCGAAGTTGCCGATCGCCATGTCGATGAGCTGTTGCGCCTGTGCGGCCGCCTTGGTGGCCTCGAACACGATAGGCGTCTCGGCGCCGTCGATGCCGACGAGGTCGCTCACCGGGACCAGGAGCGTGTTGTGCGCGGCGCAGAGGGCGCCGAGCGTCGGCACCGTGCAGTTCATGTCGGCGGCGAAGACGTCGATGCCGCCGGTGGCCACGGCCAGCTCCTCGCTCAGCCAGTTGCCGGTGAGGCCGACGAAGACGTCATCGACCTCGAAGCGCTGGATGAGCTCCTGGCCGGTCTCGATGGACCCCACGATGTGCAGGCCCTTGGCGCCGGCGGCCTTGGCCTTCTCCTGCACCTCCGGCGCATGGGCGGCGGCGATGAGCGTGGCGCCGACCATCGGTTCGTGGCCGTTGACGACGATGTTGACGTACCCGCCGTCGATGATGCCGAGGTCGACCTTGACGGCGTGCGGCTGCGGCGTGCCGAAGAGCGCGTCCTGGGCCAGTTCCAGCGGGATCTGGGCGCCGTAGGCGGTAGCGATCCCGAGGCGCAGGCCCTTGAGCGCCAGCGATACGTAGTTGCCGTCCACGTTGGTGAGGCAGCTCGAGGTGGCGTACATGCTCTCCTGGAAGACGCCGCCGGGCATGATGCCGAGCTCCTTCCACTTGGCGACGCGCGCCGCCGGGGCCAGCTTCTCGACCAGCGGCGACGGGCTCTGATGGTCGCGGCTGAACTCGGCAAGGAGGCCGTCCGCTACTCGTTTGGCCAGGGTGTCGCGGGGCTCGACGGCCTCGCCGATGACGCCGGCGAGCAGCTCGAGCTTGCTCCAGTCCTTGACCTCGAAGGTGCCGCCGGGCTCCGCCACGCGCAGGGTCTTCATGACCTCCACGGCGTGGTACGTGTAGGTGGCGGTGCCCATCGTGTTCTGCAGCAGGAAGTTGCGCATCGCCATGCCGTCGGCGTCGATGCCGCAGACGCCGCGCGGCGCTTTGGCGGTGATGCGGCATGGACCCTGCGAGCAGAGCGAGCAGCGGATGCCCTGCTCGCAGTAGGTGCAGCGGTGGCCCTGCTGTTCCATGCGCTCGAAGGCCGTGTCCTTGCCGTCGGCGCGCGCCTGCTCGAGCATCGTGTGGACGGACGCGTGATAACTGTCTGCCATGGATCCCTCCTGGGAGTATTGGGAGCTTTCAGGCGCGGAACGCGCCGCTCAACCGTGGATGAGTGCGGGGAGGCACTTGACGCACACCCAGGTGCTCTCGCCTTGTTTGCGGCACGGGAACAGGACGGCGTCGTTCTCGCTGCGGCCGCAGTTGAAGCAGTTCTGCTTGATGGTGATGCTGGCCGCCAGCTTCTCGGCCATCTTGACGGCGGCGGCCTCTTCGTCGAACTCGGGCGCCTCGCGCTTCTCGACGGTGAGGGCGCCCTCCGGGCAGACGGCGAGGCAGAAGCCGGCGCCGTCGCAGAGCTCCTCCTTCATGACCTTGGCCTTGCCGTCGATGATCTCGATGGCGCCCTCGGCGCAGGGAGTGACGCAGAGGCCGCACCCGTTGCAGAGGTCCTCATCGATGTGGACGATGCTGCGGACTGCCATGTGATACTCGCTTTCTCCGTGGGAAGGCGCCGGTGGCTGCTTCGCGCGCCGGCGCCGGGGTTCTTCCTTTGTGCGTAGTACAAACGTACCTCGCGCGGGCACCCGGCTTCATTGACCTGCGTCAAGGGATGGGTGGACGGGCACCCACTGCGCTTCTCATGGGATACTGCCCGTTGCGCGGGGCGGCAACCGTGTTGCGCGTGGACCGCCGCGAACACCTTGGGGAGCTTGCACGAGACGATGAGCACATGACGCAGGAAGACCCACGCAGGGAGTTCCTCAGCGCGATGGCCGCCGCCCTGTCGCGCTACGGCGAGACCGCCGACAGTCTGGAGAGTGGGCTGCAGGCGTGCGCCCGCACGCTCGGCGTGGAGGTCGCCTTCTTCTCGATGCCTACGGCCGTCTTCGCCGCCTACGGCCACGGCGCCGCGATGCACACCGTGCTCCTGCACACGCGCGACAGCGCCATCGACCTGCAGGCCCTGAGCCTGCTCGACGAGACGCTGCTCGACGTCACGCGCGGGCGCAAGTCCGCCGCCCAGGGGCTGGCCGAGGTCAGGCTCATCACGGCCAGCCCGCTTCGCTTTCCGTGGTACATGCGCGTGTTGGCTTCGGGCTTGGGCGCCGCGGCGATCAGCGTCTTTCTCGGCGGCGGCGTGCGCGAGCTCACCGCCGCTATCCCCGTCGGCCTCGCCGTGGGCGCGCTCTCGGTGCTCGCACGCCGCGTGCAGCGCCTTACGAGCCTGGTGGAGCTTCTGGCCGGCTTCATGGCGGCGGTGCTCACCCTGGCCCTGGGCCACGTGCTGCCGCCCTTCCACCTTGCCACGGTCGTGCTGGCCGGGCTCATCCTGCTGCTGCCCGGCCTCAGCATCACCCTGGGCGTCTCGGAGCTGGCGGCCAGGCACCTCGTCTCGGGGTCGGCGCGGCTTGCCGGCGCGACCGTCTCGCTCGTCAGTCTGGGGCTGGGCGTCGCCATGGGCTATGCGATCTTCACCAAGCTTGGCTGGGTGCCGCCGGCCGGCCCCGGGCGAGAGATCCCCGGCCAGTGGCTGACGGTCCTGGCCGTCGTCGCCAGCGCCGGCGCCCTTCTCGTGGTGACCAACTCGCGCCCGCGCGACATCTGGGTGGTCCTCTGCGCCGTCGTCGTGGCGGTCTACGGCGCGCGTTTCGGCGCTTGGTTGCTTGGTCCTACGGTGGGCGTGGTCGTCGCCAGCCTGCTCCTGGGTCTGGGCAGCAATCTCTACGCGCGGCTGACGAGCCGGCCGGCCGCGGTGCCGCTGGTGCCAGGCCTGGCGGCGCTGGTGCCCGGCGCCCTCGGCTTTCGCGGCATCTCGGCCTTTCTGCGCAGCGCCACGGGAAGCCTTGAGATCCTCGCGGCGGTGCTGGTGATCGCCGCGGGTCTGGTGGTGGGCCTGCTGGTCGCCGACGCGACCCTGCCGGCGCGTCGCCAGCCGTTCAGACGCTGAGGCGGGTCACGCGGAGCTGAGCCCCGAAGGCCCGCCCGCCTACCGCGCTGTCCGCGCCCTCTCGCTGATCATCCGCAGCGCCTCGTCGATGCGCCGTGCGCGCGTCTCCGGCCGTCTGGCCTCGAGGATCCAGTCGACGTACTCGCGCTTGTGCGAGTACGGCAGCGCCTCGAAGACGGCGCCCGCCTCGGGATCGTCGTGGAGCGCGATCTGCAGGTCATGAGGCACGGCCATCTCGGGCCGCTCGCTAGCCCTGCCGCTGGTTTCCTCTGCGGTCATGTGCTCACCTTCCTTCCGAGTGGGTATGTACCCGTCGGGCGGCGGGTCAGGCGCGCGCGCCGCTTGGCGCGCTGCGCAGCGCGCGTGCCTCGCGAGCGCGCGCCTCGCCCGCCGTCCTTCCGTCACCGGCGCAGGGAGTCTCGAATGGATTCGTTCTCAGTGCTCATGGGCGGCAAGGCCGGCGACGGTATCACGGAGGCCGGCGGCATGATCGCTCATCTGCTGAACGAGCTGGGTTATCGCCTCTATCGCTACGTCGACTCCCCGTCGCTCATTCGCGGCGGCCACAACTTCGTCATCGTGCGCGCCCATCGCGGGCGCATCGCCGCTCACCGGGACCACGTCAACGTGCTCATCGCGCTGACCGAGGAGACCCTGGACAAGCACGAGTGGCGCCTCAAGCAACGCCCGGTCACCGTCTACGACAACGAGACCATCAAGACCGGTCGGCTGCCGGCCATCATGCATCCTTTCCGCACGGGCATCCCCGTGAAGACGATCCTCGCCCAGGAGGAGGCGCCGCCGGTCATGCGCAACACAGCCATTCTGGGGGCCTTCTGCAAGGCGATCTCAATCCCGTGGATGGTGCTCGAGGACGTCATCACGCGCTACCAGCCCAAGATGACCGAGCTGAACCTCGCCGTGGCGCGGCGCGGCTACGACCTGGCCACGGAGAAACTGCTCATCGACCTGCCGGGTGGCGGGCCGGTGCCGGTCGTCGGGGGTCTCGAGGCCACCGGCATGGGACTCATCCGCGGTGGCCTCAAGGCGTACGCGGCCTACCCCATGACGCCGGTCAGCGGCCTACTCCACTTCCTCGCCAGGCAGGCGCCACGCTTCGAGCTCAAGGTCGTGCAGCCCGAGGGCGAGATCGCGGCGATGATGATGGCGCTCGGGCACGCGTACGCGGGCGAGCGCGCCGCCGTCGGTACTTCGGGCGGCGGCTTCTGCCTCATGACAGAGGGTCTCAGCCAGGCCGGTCAGGCCGAGCTGCCCATCGTGGTGGCTCTCGGCCAGCGGACGGGCCCCAGCACCGGCCTGCCCACGTACACCGGGCAGGCCGACCTCGAGTTCGCCCTGAGCGCCGGGCACGGCGAGTTCCCGCGCTTCGTCGTGGCGCCCGCCGACGTCGAGCAGGCCTATGCGTGGAGTACGCTGGCCATGGACGTGGCCTGGAAGTACCAACTGCCGGCCATCATCCTCAGCGACCGCACGCTCAACGACGATTCCCAGAGCTTTGTCGCCGAGGAGGCGCCGGAGCTGCCGCGCCTGACGCAGAAGGTCTGGGACGGCGCGGCGCAGGCCGACGCCCCCGGACTCGCGTACAAGCGCTACCTCATCACCGAAGACGGCGTCAGCCCGCTGGCCTTCCCTGGGCGCGAGGGCGCGACGGTCAAGGTCAACACGTACACGCACGACGAACACGGCATCAGCGCCGAGGACCCGGAGACCACCGTGGGCATGCAGGACAAGTGGGAGCGCAAAGAGCGCGCTCTCGCCGAGGAACTCGACACGCTGCCGCTGGTGAACGTGTACGGCGACCCGGAGTCGCCGCTGACCGTGGTGACATGGGGCTCGCCGACCGGCGCCATGCGCGAGGTCGGCGAGCTCATCGGCGTGCGCGTGGTGCAGCCGGTGGTGCTGTGGCCGTTCCCGACCCGGCAGCTTGCGAAGGCTCTCGCCGGCAGCGAAAGGGTCGCTGTGCTGGAGATGAACGCGAGCGGACAGCTCGCCGGCCTGATGGAGCGCCACGGACTGGAGGCTGACGCCGCTATCCTCCGCTACGACGGGCGGCCCTTTGGCGTCGGCGAGCTGCGCCGCCAAGTCGAGAAGGTGCTGGCATGAGCGCCGCCAAGGACAAGCCTGTGGGCCGCACGGCCGTCGGCCTGGGCACCTACGCGAAGAACACCTGGTGCCCCGGCTGCGGCAACTTCGCCGTGCTCAACGCCCTCAAGCCGGTGCTCCAGGAGCTTGTCGACGAGGGCACGCGCCGTGAGGACCTCGTGCTCGTCGCCGACATCGGCTGCCACGGCAAGATCATGGACTACGTGGGCGTCAACAGCTTCAACTCGTTGCACGGGCGCTCGGTGGCGTCCGCCACGGGCATCAAGCTGGCGAACCCCAGGCTCAAGGTCATCGCGCACGTGGGCGACGGTTCGGGTCTCGCCGAGGGCCTCGAGCACATCCTCTTCGCCGCCAAGCGCAATGTGGACATCACGGTGATCGTGCACGACAACGGTGTGTACGGGCTGACGATCGGCCAGGCCGGGCCAGAGACACCTCCGGGCTACAAAGGGCGTTCGACGCCCTATGGCAGTATGGAGGAGCCCTTCAACCCGCTGGAGCTCCTGTACGTCGCCGGGGCGAGCTATCTGGCGCGCGGCTACTCGCACGGGATCCCGCTGCTGAAGAGGCTCTACAAGGAGGCGATCCTGCACCCCGGCTTCAGCGTCGTCGACACACTGCAGGTCTGCGTCACCTTTCGCAACATGTACGACGCGTACAACGCACGGGTCTACGAACTGGAAGGCTACGATCCGCATGACGAGGCGCAGGCGCTCGCCAAGATCCGCGAGTGGGACTACCGCTCGGACGGGCCGGTCGCGCTGGGCACGCTCAGCGTGCGCGACAGGCCCGTCTACGGCCACCACGTCGCCGCGTACGGCGCCGCGGACATGGACATCGAGGCCCAGCTGGCGGAGCTGTTCGCGAGCCTGACCTGAGGCACGTCAGTCGCGTCTTGCCCCGTGATACGGTGACGCATGAATGCCCGACCCCCAGCTCGCGGCGACGAGTTGCCGCCGACCGCGCGCCGCATCCTCGCCGCCGCCCAGGACATCCTCGCGGAGCGCGGCTACGCCGAGCTGACCATGACGGCCATCTCCCAGCAGTCCGGGGTGAACCGCGCGCTGGTGTCCTACTATTTCGGCGGTAAGGCGGGTCTGCTCGCGGCGCTCGTCGAGACGCTGTTCCAGAACCCCGAGGTGGGTCTCGTGGAGGAGATCCGCGCGACCACCGAAGGTTCGGAGCGCACGACGGCCTTCCTCGACTGGCAGCGCCGGGTGTCGAGCGACGAGCGCGTCAACAGGATGCTGTACGAGCTCCTGCCTCACGCCCTGCGCGACCCCGAAGTCCGGGCGCGCTTCGCCGAGGAGTACCGCCGGTACCGCAGCGTCGACGCCGACTGCCTGGGAGCCGCGCCCGCCGAGCTGGACGACGAGGCGCTCGAGGCGCTCGCCGCCGTCAGCATCGCGGTCGTCGAAGGACTCGGCATCCAGCGCGCCCTCGACCCGGAGGGTTTCGACCACGAGCGCGCCTGGCGCGCCTGGGCCGAGGTGGTCGGCCGCTACCTCGCGCTGCCCGAGGCCTGACCTGCCCGGGCGCGCGGCTCGATGCCCGGGCCCGGCGGGGGGAGGAGTACGGGCAAGGTCGGGGTCATAGGCGACTCGACCGCCGGCACCACCGCGGCACCACTCACGGTACGCACGGCACCACTCGCGGCACCACACATATCGCGCACAGGTTCGATCCCGGCGCCCTGGCGCGATGGGTCTGCCCGGGACGCAGTGCACCGGCGGCCCGGTTGCGGCTAGCGCGGCGCTCGACGGCGAATTCGCCCAGTCCCTTGACAGGCGGGTGTTAAACGGTCATTTAGTTATACGCACGTTCAATCTGCGTCCGCAGGCGAGCGCCGCGGGCCGGTCGGCACGGGAGGACCCAGGCGATGAGCCATACAGGATCGACCGGCGCTCGCCGCAGGCAGCTTGCGCCGCTCTGCGCGGCCGTCACTTCGTCACCGATCAGGACTACACCCGCGAGGAGCTGCTCGGCCTGCTCGACCTGGCCGCCGCGCTGAAAGCGCTCTCTCGGCGGCGGCCTCTCACGCCCTTCCTCGCGGGGCGCACCTTGGCGATGATCTTCGAGCACCCGTCGACGCGCACCCGCATCAGCTTCGAGGCGGGCATGACCGAGCTCGGCGGCCACGCCCAGTACCTGCGTCCCGGTGAGATCCACCTCGGCGGGCACGAGACGGTGGCCGACACGGCGCGCGTCATCAGCCGCCTCGTCGACGCCATCATGGCGCGCACCGCTTTCCACACGACGCTGGCCGAGCTCGCCGCAGACGCGACGGTGCCGGTCATCAACGGCCTCACCGACGACTACGACCATCCCGTGCAGTCGATGACCGACGCCTTCACGATCCTCGAGCACCTGGGCACGGTCGAGGGGCTCACGTGCGCCTTCGTCGGCAAGTGCGCCGACGCCATGGGCACCTCGGTGGCGCTCACCATGACCCGCCTCGGCAGCAGCATGGTCATGGCGGCGCCGCCGGAGGAGCAGATGACGCCCGAGGTGGAGGCGCTCGCGCGCGTAAACGGCGCGCGGTCCGGCGCCTCCCTCACTCTCACCGACGACGCCGTGGCGGCGGTGGCGGACGCCGACGTCGTGTTCACCGTCGGCTGGTGGTGGATGCAGCCCGAGGACGAGAAGAACGAGCTGCGCCGCATCCTGCGGCCCGTACCAGGTGAACGAAGCGCTCTGGGCGCATACCAAGCCAGGGGCGAAGTTCATGCACTGCCTGCCCGCCATCCGCGGCGAGGAGATGACCGACGCGATCCTCGACGGCCCCTTCTCGATCGTCCTCGACGAGGCCGAGAACCGCAAGCACTTCCAATCGCCATGTCGATGAGCTGTTGCGCCTGTGCGGCCGCCTTGGTGGCCTCGAACACGATAGGCGTCTCGGCACCGTCGACCCCTACGAGGTCGCTCACCGGGACCAGGAGCGTGTTGTGCGCGGCGCAGAGGGCGCCGAGTGTCGGCACCGTGCAGTTCATGTCGGCGGCGAAGACGTCGATGCCGCCGGTGGCCACGGCCAGCTCCTCGCTCAGCCAGTTGCCGGTGAGACCGACGAAGACGTCATCGACCTCGAAGCGCTGGATGAGCTCCTGGCCGGTCTCGATGGACCCCACGATGTGCAGACCCTTGGCGCCGGCGGCCTTGGCCTTCTCCTGCACCTCCGGCGCATGGGCGGCGGCGATGAGCGTGGCGCCGACCATCGGTTCGTGGCCGTTGACGACGATGTTGACGTACCCGCCGTCGATGATGCCGAGGTCGACCTTGACGGCGTGCGGCTGCGGCGTGCCGAAGAGCGCGTCCTGGGCCAGTTCCAGCGGGATCTGGGCGCCGTAGGCGGTAGCGATCCCGAGGCGCAGGCTCTTGAGCGCCAGCGATACGTAGTTGCCGTCCACGTTGGTGAGGCAGCTCGAGGTGGCGTACATGCTCTCCTGGAAGACGCCGCCGGGCATGATGCCGAGCTCCTTCCACTTGGCGACGCGCGCCGCCGGGGCCAGCTTCTCGACCAGCGGCGACGGGCTCTGATGGTCGCGGCTGAACTCGGCAAGGAGGCCGTCCGCTACTCGTTTGGCCAGGGTGTCGCGGGGCTCGACGGCCTCGCCGATGACGCCGGCGAGCTGCTCGAGCTTGCTCCAGTCCTTGACCTCGAAGGTGCCGCCGGGCTCCGCCACGCGTAGGGTCTTCATGACCTCCACGGCGTGGTACGTGTAGGTGGCGGTGCCCATCGTGTTCTGCAGCAGGAAGTTGCGCATCGCCATGCCGTCGGCGTCGATGCCGCAGACGCCGCGCGGCGCTTTGGCGGTGATGCGGCATGGACCCTGCGAGCAGAGCGAGCAGCGGATGCCCTGCTCGCAGTAGGTGCAGCGGTGGCCCTGCTGTTCCATGCGCTCGAAGGCCGTGTCCTTGCCGTCGGCGCGCGCCTGCTCGAGCATCGTGTGGACGGACGCGTGATAACTGTCTGCCATGGATCCCTCCTGGGAGTTTTGGGAGCTTTCAGGCGCGGAACGCGCCGCTCAACCGTGGATGAGTGCGGGGAGGCACTTGACGCACACCCAGGTGCTCTCGCCTTGTTTGCGGCACGGGAACAGGACGGCGTCGTTCTCGCTGCGGCCGCAGTTGAAGCAGTTCTGCTTGATGGTGATGCTGGCCGCCAGCTTCTCGGCCATCTTGACGGCGGCGGCCTCTTCGTCGAACTCGGGCGCCTCGCGCTTCTCGACGGTGAGGGCGCCCTCCGGGCAGACGGCGAGGCAGAAGCCGGCGCCGTCGCAGAGCTCCTCCTTCATGACCTTGGCCTTGCCGTCGATGATCTCGATGGCGCCCTCGGCGCAGGGAGTGACGCAGAGGCCGCACCCGTTGCAGAGGTCCTCATCGATGTGGACGATGCTGCGGACTGCCATGTGATACTCGCTTTCTCCGTGGGAAGGCGCCGGTGGCTGCTTCGCGCGCCGGCGCCGGGGTTCTTCCTGTGTGCGTAGTACAAACGTACCTCGCGCGGGCACCCGGCTTCATTGACCTGCGTCAAGGGATGGGTGGACGGGCACCCACTGCCCTTCTCATGGGATACTGCCCGTTGCGCGCGGCGACAACCGTGTTGCGCGCGGACCGCCGCGAACACCTTGGGGAGCTTGCACGAGACGATGAGCACATGACGCAGGAAGACCCACGCATGGAGTTCCTCAGCGCGATGGCCGCCGCCCTGTCGCGCTACGGCGAGACCGCCGACAGTCTGGAGAGCGGGCTGCAGGCGTGCGCCCGCACGCTCGGCGTGGAGGTCGCGTTCTTCTCCATGCCCACGGCCGTCTTCGCCGCCTACGGCCACGGCGCCGCGATGCACACCGTGCTCCTGCACACGCGCGACAGCGCCATCGACCTGCAGGCCCTGAGCCTGCTCGACGAGACGCTGCTCGACGTCACGCGCGGGCGCAAGTCCGCCGCCCAGGGGCTGGCCGAGGTCAGGCTCATCACGGCCAGCCCGCTTCGCTTTCCGTGGTACATGCGCGTGTTGGCCTCGGGCATGGGCGCCGCGGCGATCAGCGTCTTTCTCGGCGGCGGCGTGCGCGAGATCAGCGCCGCCATCCCTGTCGGCCTCGCCGTGGGCGCGCTCTCGGTGCTCGCACGCCGCGTGCAGCGCCTCACCAGCCTGGTGGAGCTTCTGGCCGGCTTCCTGGCGGCGGTGCTCACCTTGGCCCTGGGCCACGTGGTGCCGCCCTTCCACCTTGCCACGGTCGTGCTGGCCGGGCTCATCCTGCTGCTGCCCGGCCTCAGCATCACCCTGGGCGTCTCGGAGCTGGCGGCCAGGCACCTCGTCTCGGGGTCGGCGCGGCTCGCCGGCGCGACCGTGTCGCTCGTCAGTCTGGGGCTGGGCGTCGCCATGGGCTATGCGATCTTCACCAAGCTTGGCTGGGTGCCGCCGGCCGGCCCCGGGCGAGAGATCCCCGGCCAGTGGCTGACGGTCCTGGCCGTCGTCGCCAGCGCCGGCGCCCTTCTCGTGGTGACCAACTCGCGCCCGCGCGACATCTGGGTGGTCCTCTGCGCCGTCGTCGTGGCGGTCTACGGCGCGCGCTTCGGCGCCTGGCTGCTTGGTCCTACGGTCGGCGTGGTCGTCGCCAGCCTGCTGCTGGGTCTGGGCAGCAATCTCTACGCGAGGCTGACGAGCCGGCCGGCCGCGGTGCCGCTGGTGCCAGGCCTGGCGGCGCTGGTGCCCGGCGCCCTCGGCTTTCGCGGCATCTCGGCCTTCTTGCGCAGCGCCACGGGAAGCCTTGAGATCCTCGCGGCGGTGCTGGTGATCGCCGCGGGTCTGGTGGTGGGCCTGCTGGTCGCCGACGCGACCCTGCCGGCGCGTCACCAGCCGTTCAGACGCTGAGGCGGGTCACGCGGAGCTGAGCCCCGAAGGCCCGCCCGCCTACCGCGCTCGTCGCGCGCCTCGAAGACGGCGCCCGCCTCGGGATCGTCGTGGAGCGCGATCTGCAGGTCATGAGGCACGGCCATCTTGGGCCGCTCGCCCTGCCGCTGGTTTCCTCTGCGGTCATGTGCTCACCTTCCTTCCGAGTGGGTATGTACCCTTCGGGCGGCGGGTCAGGCGCGCGCGCCGCTTGGCGCGCTGCGCAGCGCGCGCGCCTCGCGAGCGCGCGCCTCGCCCGCCGCCCTTCCGTCACCGGCGCAGGGAGTCTCGAATGGATTCGTTCTCGGTCCTCTTGGGCGGCAAGGCCGGCGACGGTATCACGGAGGCCGGCGGCATGATCGCTCATCTGCTGAACGAGCTGGGTTATCGCCTCTATCGCTACGTCGACTCCCCGTCGCTCATTCGCGGCGGCCACAACTTCGTCATCGTGCGCGCCCATCGCGGGCGCATCGCCGCTCACCGGGACCACGTCAACGTGCTCATCGCGCTGACCGAGGAGACCCTGGACAAGCACGAGTGGCGCCTCAAGCAACGCCCGGTCACCGTCTACGACAACGAGACCATCAAGACCGGTCGGCTGCCGGCCATCATGCATCCTTTCCGCACGGGCATCCCCGTGAAGACGATCCTGGCCCAGGAGGAGGCGCCGTCGGTCATGCGCAACACAGCCATTCTGGGGGCCTTCTGCAAGGCGATCTCGATCCCGTGGATGGTGCTCGAGGACGTCATCACTCGCTACCAGCCAAAGATGACCGAGCTGAACCTCGCCGTGGCGCGGCGCGGCTACGACCTGGCCACGGAGAAGCTGCTCATCGACCTGCCGGGTGGCGGGCCGGTGCCGGTCGTCGGGGGTCTCGAGGCCACCGGCATGGGACTCATCCGCGGTGGCCTCAAGGCGTACGCGGCCTACCCCATGACGCCGGTCAGCGGCCTACTCCACTTCCTCGCCAGGCAGGCGCCACGCTTCGAGCTCAAGGTCGTGCAGCCCGAGGGCGAGATCGCGGCGATGATGATGGCGCTCGGGCACGCGTACGCGGGCGAGCGCGCCGCCGTCGGTACTTCGGGTGGCGGCTTCTGCCTCATGACAGAGGGTCTCAGCCAGGCCGGTCAGGCCGAGCTGCCCATCGTGGTGGCTCTCGGCCAGCGGACCGGCCCCAGCACCGGCTTGCCCACGTACACCGGGCAGGCCGACCTCGAGTTCGCGCTGAGCGCCGGGCACGGCGAGTTCCCGCGCTTCATCGTGGCGCCCGCCGACGTCGAGCAGGCCTATGCGTGGAGTACGCTGGCCATGGACGTGGCCTGGAAGTACCAGCTGCCGGCCATCATCCTCAGCGACCGCACGCTCAACGACGATTCCCAGAGCTTTGTCGCTGAGGAGGCGCCGCAGCTGCCGCGCCTGACGCAGAAGGTCTGGGACGGCGCGGCGCAGGCCGACGCCCCCGGACTCGCGTACAAGCGCTACCTCATCACCGAAGACGGCGTCAGCCCGCTGGCCTTCCCTGGGCGCGAGGGCGCGACGGTCAAGGTCAACACGTACACGCACGACGAACACGGCATCAGCGCCGAGGACCCGGAGACCACCGTGGGCATGCAGGACAAGTGGGAGCGCAAAGAGCGCGCTCTCGCCGAGGAACTCGACACGCTGCCGCTGGTGAACGTGTACGGCGACCCGGAGTCGCCGCTGACCGTGGTGACATGGGGCTCGCCGACCGGCGCCATGCGCGAGGTCGGTGAGCTCATCGGCGTGCGCGTGGTGCAGCCGGTGGTCCTGTGGCCGTTCCCGACCCGGCAGCTTGCGAAGGCTCTCGCCGGCAGCGAAAGGGTCGCTGTGCTGGAGATGAACGCGAGCGGACAGCTCGCCGGCCTGATGGAGCGCCACGGACTGGAGGCTGACGCCGCTATCCTCCGCTACGACGGGCGGCCCTTTGGCGTCGGCGAGCTGCGCCGCCAAGTCGAGAAGGTGCTGGCAGTGAGCGCCGCCAAGGACAAGCCTGTGGGCCGCACGGCCGTCGGCCTGGGCACCTACGCGAAGAACACCTGGTGCCCCGGCTGCGGCAACTTCGCCGTGCTCAACGCCCTCAAGCCGGTGCTCCAGGAGCTTGTCGACGAGGGCACGCGCCGTGAGGACCTCGTGCTCGTCGCCGACATCGGCTGCCACGGCAAGATCATGGACTACGTGGGCGTCAACAGCTTCAACTCGTTGCACGGGCGCTCGGTGGCGTCCGCCACGGGCATCAAGCTGGCGAACCCCAGGCTCAAGGTCATCGCGCACGTGGGCGACGGTTCGGGTCTCGCCGAGGGCCTCGAGCACATCCTCTTCGCCGCCAAGCGCAATGTGGACATCACGGTGATCGTGCACGACAACGGTGTGTACGGGCTGACGATCGGCCAGGCCGGGCCAGAGACACCTCCGGGCTACAAAGGGCGTTCGACGCCCTATGGCAGTATGGAGGAGCCCTTCAACCCGCTGGAGCTCCTGTACGTCGCCGGGGCGAGCTACCTGGCGCGCGGCTACTCGCACGGGATCCCGCTGCTGAAGAGGCTCTACAAGGAGGCGATCCTGCACCCTGGCTTCAGCGTCGTCGACACACTGCAGGTCTGCGTCACCTTTCGCAACATGTACGACGCGTACAACGCACGGGTCTACGAACTGGAAGGCTACGATCCGCATGACGAGGCGCAGGCGCTCGCCAAGATCCGCGAGTGGGACTACCGCTCGGACGGGCCGGTCGCGCTGGGCACGCTCAGCGTGCGCGACAGGCCCGTCTACGGCCACCACTTCGCCGCGTACGGCGCCGCGGACATGGACATCGAGGCCCAGCTGGCGGAGCTGTTCGCGAACCTGACCTGAGGCACGTCAGTCGCGTCTTGCCCCGTGATACGGTGACATCGTGAACGCCCGACCCCCAGCTCGCGGCGACGAGCTGCCGCCGACCGCGCGCCGCATCCTCGCTGCCGCCCAGGACATCCTCGCAGAGCGCGGCTACGCCGAGCTGACCATGACGGCCATCTCCCAGCAGTCCGGGGTGAACCGTGCGCTGGTGTCCTACTATTTCGGCGGTAAGGCGGGTCTGCTCGCGGCGCTCGTCGAGACGCTGTTCCAGAACCCCGAGGTGGGTCTCGTGGAGGAGATCCGCGCGACCACCGAAGGTCCGGAGCGCACGACGGCCTTCCTCGACTGGCAGCGCCGCGTGTCGAGCGACGAGCGCGTCAACAGGATGCTGTACGAGCTCCTGCCTCACGCACTGCGCGACCCGGAAGTCCGGGCGCGTTTCGCCGAGGAGTACCGCCGGTACCGCAGCGTCGACGCCGACTGCCTGGGAGCCGCGCCCGCCGAGCTGGACGACGAGGCGCTCGAGGCGCTCGCCGCCGTGAGCATCGCGGTCGTCGAAGGACTCGGCATCCAGCGCGCCCTCGACCCCGAGGGCTTCGACCACGAGCGCGCCTGGCGCGCCTGGGCCCAGTGGTGGGCCGCTACCTCGCGCTGCCGGGCCGGACTGAGCGGCGTCGGGCAGGTGCGCCGGCCCGCGGCGCAGGGCACGGGCAGGTCGTTGTCATATGCGACTCGACCGCCGGTACGACTCACGGCACCACTCGCGGTACCGAGCGCGTCACGCACATCTTCGATCCGGCGCCTTGGCGCGGTGGGTCTGCCCCGCCGTGACGCCGCAGTGGTCGACGGGAAGCGGTGCACCCGTGCTCCGGGCGCGGCTAGCGGTCGTACGGAGCATCGAGTCCTTGACAGGCGGGAGTTAAACGGTCATTTAGTCATGCGCACGTTCAATCTGCGTCCGCGGCGGCGCCGCGGGCCAGTCGGCATCGGGAGGACCTCAGACGATGAGCACACAGGACGCACCGGTCGCTCGCCGCAGGGAGCTGCGCCGCCTGCGCGGCCGTCACTTCGTCACCGATCAGGACTACACCCGCGAGGAGCTGCTCGGGCTGCTCGACCTGGCTGCCGCGCTGAAAGCGCTCTCTCGGCGGCGGCCTCTCACGCCCTTCCTCGCGGGGCGCACCCTGGCGATGATCTTCGAGCAGCCGTCGACGCGCACCCGCATCAGCTTCGAGGCGGGGATGACCGAGCTCGGCGGCCACGCCCAGTACCTGCGTCCCGGTGAGATCCACCTCGGCGGGCACGAGACGGTGGCCGACACGGCGCGCGTCATCAGCCGCCTCGTCGACGCCATCATGGCGCGCACCGCCTTCCACACCACGCTGGCCGAGCTCGCCGCGGACGCGACGGTGCCGGTCATCAACGGCCTCACCGACGACTACGACCATCCCGTGCAGTCGATGACCGACGCGTTCACGATCCTCGAGCACTTGGGCACGGTAGAGGGGCTCACCTGCGCCTTCGTCGGCAAGTGCGCCGACGCGATGGCCACATCAGTGGCTCTGACCATGAGCCGGTTGGGCAGCAGCCTGGTCATGGCGGCGCCGCCCGAGGAGCAAATGACGCCTGAGGTGGAGGCGCTCGCACGCGCCAACGGCGCGCGGTCCGGCGCCTCCCTCACCCTCACCGACGACGCCGCCGAGGCGGTCAAGGACGCCGACGTCGTCTTCACCGTCGGCTGGTGGTGGATGCAGCCCGAGGACGAGAAGAACGAGCTGCGCCGCATCCTGCGGCCCGTACCAGGTGAACGAAGCGCTCTGGGCGCACACCAAGCCGGGGGCGAAGTTCATGCACTGCCTGCCCGCCATCCGTGGCGAGGAGATGACCGACGCGATCCTGGACGGGCCCTTCTCGATCGTCCTGGACGAGGCCGAGAACCGCAAGCACTTCCAGAAGGCGCTGCTGCTGGCGCTGATCGGTATCGACGAGCTGCCGGCCGACCCCGCTCTGCAGGGCATCGGCCGGGCGCTCCTTCCGAAGGGGGAATGAGATGGCGACCGACGCCATGAAGGCGCCGCCCGGCGTGAGCCTCGAGCAGCAGCCCAAGACCTACGGGCTGCTCCCGATGGTCCTCTTCGCCGTGTCCGCGATGATCACGCTCGATACCGTCGCCACGTCCGCGGCGATCGGCGTGCAAGGGCTCACGTTCTTCATCCTCGGGGCTCTGTTCTTCTACATCCCGTACGGCTTCGTGACCGCCGAGCTGGGCAGTGCGTGGCCCGAGGAGGGCGGCATCTACGTGTGGATCCGCGAGGCCTACGGCGAGCGCGTCGGCGCCGTCTCCGCCTGGCTGTACTGGATCAACGTGGCCTACTGGGCGCCGGCGGTGTTCGTCATCTTCGCCGGCACGCTCGCGGCGGCGTTCTGGGGCGGCATGAGCCGCGCCTGGGAAGAGATCATCGTGATCGCCCTCATCTGGGTGGTCGTCGGCATCGGCGTCCTGCCGATGGCGTGGAGCAAGTGGGTCAACAGCACGAGCGCCGTCGTCAAGGTGCTCGTGCTGCTCGCGCTGGGCATCGTCGGCGTCGCCTTCGTCGTGAAGAGCGGCGCCGCCAACTCGTTCGCGATCGGCGAGTGGGGCCCGTCGTTCGGCCTGAACTACGCGTTTCTCCCCGTGATCATCTACAACTTCTGCGGTTTCGAGCTGATGAGCTCCGCCGCCGGAGCAACCCGGAACCCCAAGCGGGACATCCCACGCATGGTGCTGCTGTCCGGCCTCGTCATCGTCGGCGCCCAGCTGTTCGGCAGCTTCGGCATCCTCGCCTCCGTGCCGCTCGAGGATCTCTCGATCGTGTCCGGCATGTCCGACGCAATGAAGCTGTCGTTCGACAGCGTCCTCGGGGGCTCGGCGACCGCCCTGTTCGACATCTTCGTCGTGTTCCTCCTCTTCAGTTTCGTCGGCAACATGGTGACGTGGTCGATCGGCGCCAACCACAGCATGGGATCCACCGGTCTCGACCGCTCGGCGCCGGGCATCTTCGGGCACGTCAACCGGCGCTTCAAGACCCCCGACTACGCCTTCGTCCTGATGGGCGTCATCGCCACGGCGCTCACGGTCGTGAACTACGCCTTCTTCGCGACCAAGGAGTCGGTGTTCTGGAGCATCTTCGCGCTCTCGTCGATCGTCTTCCTGCTCCCCTATCTGCTGATGTTCCCGGCGCTGCTCGTGCTGCGCCGCAAGCAGCCCGACAGGCCGCGCCCGTATCGGGTGCCGGGCGGCGCGGCTGGAGCCTGGGTCTCGGTCGTCCTGTCGCTGGCCGGGATCCTGTTCGCCATCGGCCTCTTCTTCTACCTGGTGCCCGAGGGTACTCCGAAGACGACGTACTGGATGGTCACCGGAGGTGGCACGGCGCTCACGATCCTCGTAGGCTGGTGGCTGTCGCGCCGCGGCGGGCGGACCACGTAGGCGCCCGGCGCGCGGCTTGTCGCGCCGCTTAGTCCTGCGCCAGGCGATGCAGCTTCTCGAAGCTCAGGATCTCGATGAGCTCGTGGTCGCCGCTCATGCGGATCACCTGCGCCCGCTTGAGGCGATCGAACGTGCGGCTCAGCGTCTCGGGCACGGTGCCGAGGCGCGCGGCAAGCTCGCGCTTGCTCGTGGGCAGCTTGACCACGCGGGGCGAGGCCGGCTCGCCTGCGGCCGCCGGCCTCGCGCCCGGCGGCTCCAGTTGCGCGTCGGCCAGCCCGAGCAGGTAGCGCGCCAGCCGCGCCGGCACCGGCAGCAGCAACTCTTCGACGCGGCGGTTGAGAAGCCCCAGAAGGTGCGCCATCGCGGCAAGCAGGTTCACGGCGACCTGCGGTTCGGCCAGCAGCAGCCGGAGCATCTCCTGCGTGTCGAAGCGGTAGAGGCGGCAGTCGGTCATCGTCTCCGTACTCGAGGGGTACTCCTCGTGGAACAGAGCGGCCTCGGCGAACGTCTGCCCCGCCTCGACGTGCCGGATCGTGGCCGTGCGCCCGTCACGGAGGAGCTTGAAGACCTTGAGACGGCCCTCGGCCAGCAGGAAGAACGCCGAGGCGGGGTCACCCTGCAGGAACAGGGTGCGCTCGGGCGGCAGCAGGACGGGCCGCGCGATGGCCGCGATCGTCGCCAGTTGCTTGTCGTCGAGCTGGGTGAACAGATGCGCGGCGCGCAGGTCGAGCAGGGTCTGAGTGCCGGGCTCGGTCATGGGCCGAAGTATAGCGCCGGGCGTCAGCCCTCAGGATAGGCAGAGCCGCCCGGCACGCCGCCGACGGCCAGCGAGGGATCGGACGGCAGCACGACGATCGCGGACGTGCCCTCGAGCGGGCATTTGTACTCGCAGATGCCGCAGCCGATGCAGCGCTTGGCCACGACCTTGGGGCGCGCCAGGTAGTCCTGCGTGCCGTCGGGGCGCGTGATGAGGCGCTGGTCGCTGAGCACGATCGCCTTGTTCGAGATGGGGCACATCTCCTGGCAGACGATGCAGGGCGTGTTGGAGGCCCACGGCAGGCAGCGGTCGCGGTCGATCACGGCGACGCCGATCACCTGCTTGCGCTTCCTCTCGAGGTCGAGCTTGGGGATGGCGCCCGAGGGGCACACGTGCCCGCACGCGGTGCATGAGTAGTCGCAGTAGCCGAGGCGCGAGGCGAGCACGGGCGTCCAGATCGCTTCCAGACCACCCTGCCCGAGCGACGGCTGCAGGCCGGAGGTCGGGCAGACCCTCATGCACTCGCTGCAGCGCAGGCAGTGCGACAGGAAGGCGCCCTCGTCCTGGGCGCCCGGCGGGCGGATGAGGCCGGGGGCCTTGATGGCGCGCGCGACGCTCGTGCCCATCAGGGCGACCGTCCCGACGCCGATGGCGGCCGCCGTCAGGAACTGTCGCCGGCCGGGGTCGTAGGTGGCCCAGGGCCCCGGCTTCAGCGTGGGTCCGAAGCTCATCGCCTCATGCTCCGGGCAGGCGACCAGGCAGTCCAGGCACATCGTGCACTCGGAGGTGACGACGCGGGCGCGGGCAACGGCGGCTTCGCCGCCCCCTCCCGCGCCCGCGTCGGTCCGCTCGATGGCGTCAACGCGACAGACGCGCACGCAAGCGTTACAGCCGTTGCAGCCGGCGCCGACCAGCGGGCGCAGGACCTGCACTTTGGCGACCAGACCGAGCAGCGCCCCCAGCGGGCACAGGTAGCGGCACCAGAACTGCTCGGCGAAGACGTTGAGCAGCACGACGGCGAGGAAGACGAGGAAGATGGCGACCGCCCTGAGCGTAGTGGGGCTGCTACACGGGAAGCACCGTGCCGCGGAAGTGCGCTTCTACCCAGTTGACGACGCCGGCGCCCGGGCCCCAGCCGACGAGCGCCGTCTCGACGGCGCCGACCACGTAGTCGAAGCCCGGGATCAGCGACGTCGTGAAGGTGCGCGTGAGCAGCGCGATGGGGTCGAGGATGAGCAGCGTCATGCTGCCCAGCGCCGCCATCACGACGATCACGCCGAGCAGGACGTACTTGACGCTGCGCAGGCGCGGCGGTACGCGTGGCGCCAGCCGCCGCGCCGCCCGAAAGCGGAACCAGTCGAGCAGCGTACCCAGCGGGCAGATCCAGCCGCACCAGACGCGGCCAACCACGAGCGCCGCGCCCACGGTGACGAGCGCTAGGGCGAGGTGCGGCAGCCACTCCCGCGCCGCCAGCATCGTGCTGAACGCCGCGAGGGGGTCGAAGCGGAAGAAGAGGTCCGCGAACGGGAAGGCGGCGCGGCGCTGCAGCGCCGCGAACAGCAGGTAGACGAAGAGGATCAGAGCGGCGATCTGGACGGCGCGGCGCGCCCAGCGGGCGGCCTTCCAGCCGCCCGCCTCGCGCCGCCGCGCCTCGGGCGCGCCGCCGTCCTGCGCCTTCTCCTCGACCCGCGCCTGGTCGCTCAACGCCGCCTCACACGTTGCGGATGGTGAGCGACGAGAGGTCCATCGTGCCGAGACCCATGTCGGCCGCGGCCTTGATGTAGGGCACGGCGCCCGGCTTCTTGCCGAACAGGCGCGTCGCGTAGGTGTCGGCGGCCACCCAATCCTTGCAGGCGATCACCGTGTTCTTCACCTTGACGTCGCCGAGGCTGCCACCCGACGGACCGTTGCGCACGAGGATGCGCATGGCGTCGATCACCGTGAGCTCGGGGCGCAGCTTGGCGTTGATCTCGGCGATGCTCTGGCTGAGCCCCAGGGTGTGCATCCTCTGGCGGCTGCTGGTGCAGCCCATCATGTTCTTGCCGGCCAGCGTGAGGCCGGTGGAGCCGTGCTGCTTGGCGATGGGCACGTTGATCAGCACGTCGGCGTTGACGATGGCGGCGTACAGCGGGTGCGTCTGCAACAGGTGCCCGGGAAGCTTGTACTTCTTGTAGCCGCTGCCGCCCATGATCTGCATGGAGCCGCCGGCCGACTTGACCGCGGCGGCGATCCCGCTGACGTCGTAGCAGTTGGCGGGGTCGCTGCTCACGGGGTTGTCCATGACGATGACTCGCTTCGCCCCCGCCTGGCGCGCCAGGCTGACCAGCGTCCCGACCACCGCCGGATTGGTGGTGGCCGCATACTTGGGTGCCCGGGCCCAGCCGATGTTCGGTTTCACCACCACGACGTCGCCGGAGCTCACGAACTTGCGCATCCCTCCGATGGCGGCGACGGCCTTCTTGGTGTTCGTCCCGGCCGACGTGCCGCGGGCGACGGCGAGGATCTTGCCGGCGGCCGCGTGGGCCGCCGCCGCGTCGCCGTCCAGCGCGGCCCTGTCGAGGTCGTCTTCTGCACGCGCGAGGGCCGCGAGCGCTCTCTCCGGTCCCCCCAGGAACGCGACGCCCGCGCCTCCGAGCGCGATGAGCTTGAGGAACTCCGACCGGCTGAGCGGCTCCATGGCCATGGGATCACCTCTTCCACTGATTGGCACTGCCTTGCCATGGTACTCCTCGGCCTTTCGATTGTCGCGGCGAGCAGAACCCGTCGCCGGTCGTGAAGACAGGGCACCCGGGCGCCGGAGGGCGGCCGCGAGGGCGTGGACTTGACCTCGCGAGCGACGCGCCCCACCATGGAGGCGTGGAACGGCGGCGGCGCGAGGGGTCGCGAAGAGGGCGGTGCCGCCTGACGAGCGTCGGCCGCAGCCGTGCCGCGGTCGGATGGAAGGGGTCCGATGAGGCGGTCACCGGTCGTCCTCACCGTCATCTTCGCACTGCTCTGCGGCGTCGCCGTGCTGGCGGCGGCCGGCTCCGCCCGCGCCGCGGGCGCTCCCGCGCCTCACGCCGCGTGGACCATCGCCGTCTACAACAACTGCGACAACGACCTCATGTACGCGTGGCCGGACATCACCCGTCGGGCGCTCAAGCTCATTCCGTCGAACGGCGCCGTGAACGTCGTCGTGATGCTCGACAAGCCCGCCAGGGACGGCGCGTGGCTCTACAAGTTCTCAGGGTCTTCTGTCGAGACCGTGAAGCACTACACCGCCGAGCGCGACTTTGGTGCGGGCGCCACGTTCGAGTGGTTCCTCGAACAGATCCACGCGCGGTTTCCCAGCGAGCACCTGCTCGTCGACGGCTGCGACCACGGCGGCGCCTGGCGGTACTTCAGCCGCGACGACACATCCGACGACAGGATCCTGCTGCCGGAGCTCCGGAAGGCGATCGCCGACGCCGCGGTGCCCATCGACATCCTCGCGTTCGACGCCTGCAACATGGCGGACGCGGCTGTGGCTTACGAGCTCGCCTCAACCGGGCTCGTCGACAACCTCGTGGCTTCCGAAGAGACCGTCGACGAAGACGGCTATCCCTACGGCAACATGTTCACGCCGCTCGCCTACGACCCGGCGCGCGAGCCCGGCACGGTCATAGGGGACATGCTCACCGGGTGGCAGCGCTACTACGAGACGCGACGCAATCTCAACTGGGTGAGCCTGTCGGCCGTCGACATGTCTGCGGTGGCGGCGATGAAGCCCGATCTCGTGGACTGGGTCACGCGGCTGCGCGAGGGCCTGCCGCTGTTTGCCGCGCGCTACCAGGCAGCGATGCACAGGAGTATCTACGCGTGGAACTCCTGGCAGCTCGACCTCGGCCACTTCGCCGCCAACCTCGCCGGCGATACCGCGATCCCCGACGCCGGCCTCCGGGCGGCCTCCGCCAGAGTGCGCGACGACGTCGACGCCGCGGTCCTCGGCGTGACCAGCGGCTCGCTGGCGAACGCGTTCACCGGGCTGACCGTGTGGACCGGGACCGGCTCCGACTGGTCGTCCTACCGCAAGGACTACCGCGACCAGGTGGACTTCGGGAAGCCGGTCGCCGCAGGCGGCACCGGCTGGTACGGGTTCCTGCGCGCCTTCAATGCCAGTGGCAAGGCCGACCAGCGCATGCCGGATTCCATCAGGCAGCTTGGCAGCGCGACCTACGGCCTCAGCGACGTGTACTTCCGCGACGCGACGCATGTTTGGGCGACTGGGTTCAACAACGTCACCAACGCGTCGATCATCCTGCGGACCGGCGGGGTAGGCGGCGGCGTCTGGAAGACCAGCGACCAGTCGGCGTTGAACAACTACCTGTTCTCGGCCATCGCCCCGGCGAGTGACGGAAGGCTGTGGGCGGTGGGTTCCTACGGCTACGACGACAGCCTGATCGTCGTGAGCAAGGATGGCGGGCGCACGTGGGCCCAGCGCCGTTCGGGTACGCAGAAGTACCTCTTCGGCGTGGACATGCCCGACGCGACCCACGGCTGGGTGTGTGGAGAAGACAGCATGCTTCTGCGCAGCAGCGACGCAGGGAAGACCTGGAAGAAGGTCGCCACAGCTCCGTCTGGCGACCTCCTGGCGCTCGATTTCACCGACGCGACTCACGGCTGGGTGGCGGCCAACGACGAGCGGTACCCGAACGCCCGGCTCGAGTACACCAGCGATGCCGGCGCGCAGTGGGAGACCCAGTACACGGCCGCCAGGGCTCTCCTCTACAGCGTCGACGCGCTCAGCGACGCCGAGGTCTGGGCTGCCGGCGGTGACCCCGCCGGCGAGGCGGGGACGCTGGTGCACGGCGGCCTCGGCGGCGCCTGGACGACGCAGTGGAGCGGTCCACAACGGCTCGCCGACGTGACCATGGTCGACGCCACCCACGGCTGGGCAGTCGGCGACGACGGGCTCATCCTGCACACGGGTGACGGCGCCACCTGGGCTCCCCAGGCCGGCGGAGTCACCTTCGATCTGACGGCCGTGAGCGCCGTGGACGACCTGACGGCGTGGGTGGTCGGCGACGGAGAGACCATCTTGAGGACGACAGACGGCGGTGAGCACTGGGTCGCCGATCGCGGCGATGTCGTGGGCCCAAGGACGCGCGCGCCGCAGGCGGCTCGCGCGTCTGTCGGCGGCATGGTCACGCTGCGGTTCTCCGCGACCGACGCGCATGGCGACGTGCGCCCTACCGTGAAGATCAAGGACGCGCGCGGCCGCGTCGTCAAGTGGCGGCAGTTCGGCTGGGCCACGAGCGGCGCCGAGCAGACGTGGACGTTCCGCTGCACGCTCCCTCGTGGCGCGTACCGCTTCTCCGTCTACGCCACCGACGTGGCCGGCAACCGCCAGAGTAACATCGCCCGCAACACGCTGAAGGTGATCACTTCACAGCCGGCGTCCCCCTGACGCGCGTCACCGCCGGCTCGGCATTTGCGCGCGCGGCGCGACGGCTGTAGCCTTCACGGGCCATCTCTCAGCTGCTGGGAAGCCGGTGCAAGGCCGGCGCTGCCCCGCAACTGTAGGCGCCGACGAAAGCCGCAGCGATGCCACTGCCCAACGGGGCGGGAAGGCGCGGCCGGTAGGACGAAGCGCGAGCCAGGACACCGTGGCTGAGGGAGCATCGCGACAACGCCTCGAGGGAGGGCTGCGGTGACATCCCAAGACCGATTCACCTTCGTGACCGGCGGCGCGCGCAGCGGCAAGAGCACCTTCGCCGAGCGGCTCGCGGCGCAGCTGGCCGAGCCGTTCGGCGGCCGCGTCACCTACCTTGCCACCTCAGAGACCAACGACGTCGAGATGGCGGCGCGGGTCGCGGCGCATCGCGCCGCGCGGCCCGCCGCCTGGACCACGGTGGAGTGCCCGCTCGAGGTGCCGGCGGCGGTGCGCGAGCACGCCGGCGCGGGAGCGAGGCCGGCCGCCTCCGGCGGGCCGGCCGGCCCACCCGTCTTCCTCCTCGATTGCGTCACCTTCTGGGTCACGAATCTGCTGTTCGCGGACGGCGCCTTCGGCGGCAGCGCGCCGCCGGAAGAGGGCTTCAACTACGACAAGGACCTGCTGCCGGCGGACGAGGAGCGCGCCGCGGCGGCGCGCGTCTCCGCCGGCGTCGCCGACCTGCTTGCGGCGCTGGCCGAGACCGGCGCCACCATGATCGCCGTGTCCAACGAGGTCGGGCTCGGGGTCGTCCCCGAGTACCCGCTCGCGCGTCTCTACCGCGACCAGCTCGGCTGGGCCAACCAGCGCCTGGCCGCCGCCGCCGACCGCGTCTACTTCCTGGTCTCCGGTCTCCCTCTCGACGTCACCGCTCTCGCTGCGTCCCCGCTCACCCAGTTCCCCGTGAAGGAGTCCGACCAGTGACCGATCTGCTCACCCGTACGCTCGACGCCATCGCGCCTCTCGACGCCGACGCCATGCGCGCCGCCGAGGCGCGGCAGCTGCAGCTCACCAAGCCTCCGAAGGCCCTCGGCCGCCTCGAGACGCTGTCCATCCAGCTCGCCGGTATCCAGGGGAAGTCGCAGCCAGTCATCCGCGAGAAGGCCATCGCCGTGATGGCCGCCGACCACGGCGTGACCGCCGAAGGCGTGAGCGCCTTCCCGGCGGAGGTCACGCCCGGCATGGTCTTGAACTTCGCCGCCGGCGGCGCGGCCATCAACGTCATCGGCCGCCACGTGGGCGCTCGCGTGCTGGTCACCGACGTCGGCGTCAACGCCGACCTCAGCGCCACCGAAGGCGTGCGCCAGAGGAAGGTCCGCATGGGCACCGCCAACATGGCGCAGGGGCGCGGCGATGACGCGCGAGCAGGCCGTGCGCGCCATCGAGATCGGCATCGAGCTGGTCGAGGAGGAGCTGGGCGAGGGCCTCGACATCATCGCCACCGGCGAGATGGGGATCGGCAACACGACGGCCGCCTCGGCCGTGATCGCCGCACTCACCGGTGAGGACGTGGCGAAGGTGACGGGCCGCGGCACCGGCATCAGCGCCGAGGCGCTGCCGGCCAAGGTCGCCGTCATCGAGAAGGCGCTGGCCGTGAACCTGCCCGACGCCAAGGACCCGATCGACGTGCTGGCCAAGGTCGGCGGCCTCGAGATCGCCGCAATGACCGGCGTCTTTCTCGGCGGCGCGGCGCACCGCATCCCGGTCGTGATGGACGGTTTCATCAGCGCCGCCGCGGCGCTCGCCGCCGTGCGCCTCTGCCACGAGTGCGTGGACTACATCCTGCCGAGCCACGTGAGCATCGAGATCGGGCATCAGGTCGTGCTCGATGAGCTCGGGCTGGTACCCCTCTTCGACCTGCAGATGCGGCTCGGCGAAGGCACGGGGGCGGCCCTGTCGATGAGCATCATCGAGGCGGCCGCCCGCATCCTCTGCGAGATGGCGACCTTCGAGAGCGCCGGCGTCGCCGGCGATCCCAGCGAGGTTGACGCCGAGCTTCGACGCTGACCTTCGGCGGGAGGCCGATGAGCGGACAGGAAGAGTCGACGCGGCGATGATCCGGCAGCTCACACTGGCGGTGACGTTCCTCACCGGCATCCCGCTGAAGGTCGAGGGCGAGGTCAGCCCGGCCGACCTGTGGCGCAGCATGGGCTGGTACCCGCTGGTCGGGCTTGCCCTGGGAGCGGCCGCCTGGGGCGTCTACGCAGGCCTTCTCGAGCTGCTGCCGGGTCTCGTCGCCGCCGTGATCGTGGTACTGCTCCTCGAGGTCGTCACCCGGGGGCTTCACATGGACGGCCTCATGGACACCGCCGACGGCCTGCTCAGCAACGCGCCGCGAGAGCGGGCGCTGGAGATCATGAAGGACAGCAACGTCGGCGCCATGGGCGTAGTCGCCGCGGTGCTGATCCTGATCCTCAAGGTCGCGGCCCTGGGCGCGCTGGCGCGCGCCGATGCCGCCGCGCCCCTGCTCGCCGGCTGGTGCGCGGCGCGGGCGCTACCCGCCCTCGACGTGTACGCGTGGCCGTATGCGCGCGCCGCGGGCACCGGCGAGGCGTTCACGAGAGAGCGGACGCGCGGTCCTGTCGCGATGGCCGGCGGACTGCTGGTCGCCGGCGTGGTAGCCACGGCGCTTGTCACCCTCGCGGTCGACGGCGCAGGTGACTGGTACGCGGGCCTGATCGTCGCGGCGATCGCGATGGGCGTGGCGCTGCTGGTGCAGGCCGCCGTGGCGAAGCGTCTCGGCGGCCTCACCGGCGACGTCTACGGTATGGGCATCGAGCTGGCGGAGGCGGCGGCGCTGGTCGCCGGCTGCGCTCTCGCGCGGCTGGCGGGATGAAGAGTATGACGACCCGGGCGGCGGCATCGTGAAGCTGTACCTCGTCCGTCACGGCCAGTCGACCGGCAACGTCGGCGGAACCCTGATGGGCCAGAGCGACCACCCGCTGACCCCGCTGGGAGAGGACCAGGCGCGAGCGGCCGCAGAGCGGCTCGCGCCCTTCGGCCCCATGCCCGTGTACGCCAGCGACCTCCCGCGGGCACGGGCGACCGCCGAGCACATCGTCGCCGCCTGGGCGGCCGCCGACGCGGCCGATGCGCCGCGGATCGTCCTCGACCCGCGCCTGCGCGAGATCTCGCTGGGCGACTACGAGGGACGTCCCTGGCAGGAGTTCGAGGCCGACACGGAACTGACGGCCGCCTTCGCCGCCGACCCGTACCGCACCGCTCTGCCCAACGGGGAGTCGCTCGAGCACCTCGAAGCCCGCGTGCACGCCGCCGTGATCGACATCCTGGAGCCGTTCGGCGTGGACGACACCGGCGCGTACTGCGGCAACGCCGTGAGCCAAGGCGACGCCAGCGCGACCACCCGCAACGCCACTTCGGATGATGCGACCCGCGCCATGAAGGCGGGCGCGGCGGCGGCCGCCGTCGACGCCGCCCCCGCCGCGGTCGTCGATTGGATCACCGGTTCCGACGAGGATGCCGACGCCTGTCTGCCGGACACGATGGACGCGAGCGCCGTCGCCACCGGCCTCCTGCCTGTCGGGGGTGGCGGCAGCGCCTGCCTCGTCGCCCACGACGGTCCCATCCGCGCGATCCTGAACCACTACCTGGGCGTGCCGCCGGAGAAGTGGTGGACGCTGTCCACCACCCACGGCGGCGTCTCCCTGCTCGAGTTCGCCGGGGGCTGCGTCACCATCCGCTTCGTCAATGCGACGGGACACCTGGCCGGGCTCGAGCCCGACAAGTACGTGCCGTCGGACGACTGAGCTCGAGCTCGGTCAGGCCTCCCCTCGTGCTCTTCGTCCCTCATGACTGGCGTCTCGCTCTCGCGACGGTCCTGCTCGCCGGCGTCATCGACCTCACGCTCGGCGAGCCGCCCAATGCGCTGCATCCCGTGGTGTGGATGGGCCGGCTGATCGGCGCCCTGGAGCGGCGCCGGCCGCGCAGCCGGCCCGGCGCCGAGTTCGCCTACGGCGTCCTGATCGTCCTGGTGACGGCCGGAGCGGCCTTCGCCGCCGGCCTCGTCGTCACGCTCATCCTCGAGCAGTTCCCGTGGTGGCTCGCGCTCCCGATCGGCGCATACGCGCTCAAGACGGCCTTCTCACTGCGCGGCCTGGTGCGCGCCGGCCGCGAGGTCCAGCGCGCGCTCGCCAGCGATACGGACGCGGCGCGAGCCAAGCTCGCGGCGCTGGTCAGCCGCTCACCCGACCTGGACCCCCCATTGATCGTCTCCGCGACCAGTCGAGTCCCTGGCCGAGAACCTCACCGACAGCGTCGTCTCGCCGCTCCTGTACTTCGCCCTGTTCGGCCTGCCGGGCGCGCTCGCCTACCGGGCCATCAACACCATGGACGCGATGCTCGGCTACCGCGACGAGCGTGAGTACGTCGGCAAGGCGGCGGCGCGCAGCGACGACGTCGCCAACTGGGTGCCGACGCGGATCGCGGCACTGCTGATCGTGGCTGCGGCAGCCCTGAGGCGGACGGCCCGAGCCGCCTGGGCGGCGCTGCGCACGCAGCACCGCCCCGAGCACGGGCCCAACAAGACGCTGGCGATCGCGACCATGGCCGGCGCCCTCGGCGTGCAGCTGCAGAAGCCGGGCGCCTACGCCCTCGGCGTCGCCGAACGGCCGCTCACCGCCGACGTGATCGGCGACGCCGCGGCTCTCGTCTGGGTGGCCGGCAGCGCGGCCGTCACGCTCGCCGCCGGCTTGACGGCGCTGCTCGCAGGGACGGTCGGGACCTGAGCGGCCCGCCACCCGCCCGCTGGGTGACATTCGCAGTCACCCATTGAACTTCAGGCGGGCCGCTCCACACTGGAGCCATCCGTGGAGGACCCGCCCGTGTCCGAGCTCATGTCCC
>CAVOWE010000021.1:0-178062 GCA_963700035.1 uncultured Thermoleophilia bacterium
GGCGCACACGGCCGGGTTCTCGTGCGATTTGCGGATCTCGCGGCCCTCGTCCTCGCGGTAGATGGCGGCGATGCGCGCCTTGCGCACCTCGTTGGTCGTGAAGCGCGGCTGGCCGCCGCCGCCGATGCACCCGCCGGGGCAGGTCATGACCTCGACGAAGTGGTACTCGGCCTCGCCGCTCTTGATCTGGTCGATGACCTTCTGCGCGTTGCCCAGGCCGTGGGCCACGGCGACCTTGAGGTCGGCGCCCTCGAGGAAGGCCCAGTCGCCCTTGGCGCCCTCGACCTTGACGGTCGCGACCTTCACGCCTTCGAGCCCTTCGATGGGCGCGACGTGCAGGTCGGGGAAGGGGAACGGCGTCTGCGTGACGATCTCCCACGCCGTGCGCAGGGCCGCCTCCATGACGCCGCCGGTGTTGGCGAAGATGTCGGCGGCCCCGGTGCTGATGCCCAGGGGCGCGTCCATCTCCTCGTCGGCCAGGCTGCGGAAGTCGATGCCGGCTTGCGTGATCAGGGCGCCCAGCTCACGGGTGGTGAGCACGATGTCGACGTCCTGCACGCCGCTGTCGTTCATCTCCGGGCGCGCCGCCTCGTACTTCTTGGCGGTGCAGGGCATGACCGAGACGACGACCATGTCCTCCGGCTTCACGCCGATCTTCTCGGCGTAGTAGGTCTTGGCGATCGCCCCGAACATCTGCTGCGGCGACTTGCACGTCGAGAGGTTGTCGAGCATGTCGGGGTTGAAGTGCTCCATGTAGTTGATCCAGCCCGGGGAGCAGCTGGAGAACTGCGGCAGAGCCACCTGCTCGCCGTCCACGAGCGCCTTCTTGAGGCGTCCCAGCAGCTCCGTGCCTTCCTCCATGATGGTGAGGTCGGCGGTGAAGTCGGTGTCGAACACCGCGTCGAAGCCCAGGCGGCGAAGGGCGGCGACCATCTTGCCGGTCACCAGGGTGCCGGCCGGATACTCGAAGCACTCGCCGAGCGCGGCGCGGATGGCCGGCGCGGTCTGCACGATGACGGTCTTGGTGGGGTCCTCGAGCGCGTCCCAGACCTCGTCGATCTGGTTGCGCTCCTGGATGGCGCCCACCGGGCAGACGGCGGCGCACTGCCCGCACTGCACGCAGACGACGTCGCTGAGGTTCTGCGAGAAGGCCGGGCCGATGAGCGTGGCGAAGCCGCGGCCCTGGGCGAACAGGCCGCCCACTTCCTGGACCTCGTTGCACACCGTGACGCAGCGGCGGCACGAGATGCACTTGCCGGTGTCGCGGATGAGCGCCGGGGTGCTGTCGTCGATCATCTTGAAGGTCTTCTCGCCCTGGTAGCGCAGCTCGCCGATACCGAGGTCGAGCGCCAGCGTGCGGAGCTCGCAGTCGGCCGAACGGCCGCAGACCTGGCAGTCGCCGTCGTGCTCCGAAAGGAGCAGCTCGACGACCATCTGGCGGCCGTCGCGGACCTTGCCGGAGTTGGTCTTCACGACCATGCCGTCGGTGGCGGGCTGGCTGCACGAGGCGACCAGGGTGCGCGCACCTTCGACTTCGACGAGGCACACGCGACAGGCGCCGATGGACTGGACGTCGTCGAGGTAGCAGAGGGTGGGGATCTTCACGCCGGCCTGGCGGGCCGCCTGAAGGACCGTGGTGCCCTCCGGCACCTCGACCTTGATGTCGTCAATGGAAAGGGTTGGCATCCTTCAGACTCCTTGCTTGTGGCCGTACTTGCCGTAGTCGCAGCGCAGGCAGCGCTTCGCCTCGGCGACGGCTACCTGTGCGGCCCAGCTGAGCTCGACCTCGTCGAAATTCGTGACGCGTGCCGCCACGGCCAGCTCCTCGACCTCGTGCCGTGGCATCTCCACCGGGTCGAGGTCGGGATCGAAGAACACGGGCGGCTCGATGTCGCGGCGCCAGAAGGCGTGGTTGGCGCCGGTCAGGAGCTCGTCCATGCCGGCCGCGGCGCGCTCGCCGGCGCCGATGGCCTCGACGACCGACGACGGGCCGGTGGTGGCGTCGCCGCCGCTGAACACCCAGTCGGTCGAGGTCTTGCCACTGACGGGATCGGCCTCGAAGTAGCCCCAGCGGTTGAGCTCGAGCGGCGTGCCGTCGACGATGGCGGCCGCGTCGAGTGACTGGCCGATGGCGGCGATCACGGTGTCGGCCTCGACCACGAAGGTCGGGTTGTGACCCGCCACGGGGCGCCGCCGGCCGCTCTTGTCGTAGTCGCCCAGCGCCATCTCCTTGCAGAGCACGCCGATGACCTTGCCGTCCGCGTCGCGGACGATCTCCTCGGGCGCGACGAGCGTGAGGATCTCGATGCCCTCGAGGTCGGCGGCGTCGATCTCCTCGCCCCAGGCGGGCATCTGCGCCCGCGTGCGGCGGTAGAGGATCTTGACCGACTCGGCGCCGAGGCGCAGGGCGGAGCGGGCGGCGTCGATGGCCGCGTTGCCGCCGCCGATGACGGCGACGTTCTTGCCGACCTCGCCGGTGCCGTGGATGTTGTACTGCTTGAGGAACGAGAGCCCGTCGTGGACGCCGGGGCCGTCCTCACCGGGCACCCCGATCTTCATGCCCTGCGGGGCGCCGACGCCGACGAACACGGCTTCGTAGCCCTCGTCCTTGAGGCTCTGCAGGGTGAAGTCGCGACCGAGTGCCTTGTTGTACTCGAAGGTGGCGCCCATCGCGGCGATCATGTCGACTTCGCGCTCGAGCTCGGCGCGCGGAAGCCGGTACGCCGGGATGGCCTGCACGAGCATGCCGCCGGCCTTGGGCTCGGCCTCGAAGACGACCGGCTTGTAGCCCAGACGGGCGAGGAAGAAGGCGGCGGAGAGGCCGGCGGGGCCGGAGCCCACGATCGCGACCTTGCGCTTGGCGTTCTCCTCGTTCGCCATGATCTCGGGCAGCACAGGGTCTGTCTCCTGCTCGACCATGTGCCGCTTGACGTGGCGGATGGCGAGCGCGCCGTCGAGCCCGGCGCGCATGCACTTGCTCTCGCAGGGGTGGAAGCAGACGCGGGCGCAGATGCTGGCCAGCGGGTTGCGCTCGCGGTGCAGTTTGAGCGCCTCTTCGTAGCGCTGCTCGCCGACGAGGCTGACGAAGCCGGGGATGTTGACGCTCGCCGGGCACGCGTTGGAGCAGCGCGCCTTGAAGAGCGTGGCGCAGACGCCGGCCTCGCAGTAGTGGTCCTTGATGTGCGCCTCGTACTCGTGGCGGAAGTGGCGGATGGTGGACAGCACCGGGTTCGGGGCCGTCTGCCCGAGGCCGCAGAGCGCGGTCTGCGAGATGCTCTCGCCGAGAGCGATCAGGCGCTCGATGTCGCCCTCTTCGCCCTCGCCCTTGGTGATGCGGTCGACGATCTCGAGCATGCGCTTGGTGCCCACGCGGCAGGGCGGGCACTTGCCGCAGCTCTCCTCCTGCGTGAACTCGAGGAAGAAACGCGCGATGTCGACCATGCAGGTGTCTTCGTCCATGACGATCACGCCGCCCGAGCCCATGATGGCGCCCAGCTCCTGCAGGGTGGCGTAGTCGACGGGGACGTTGAGGTGCTGCCTGGGGATGCAGCCGCCGGACGGGCCACCGAGCTGCGCGGCCTTGAACTCCTTGCCGCCGGGGATCCCGCCGCCGACCTCGTAGATGAGCTCGCCGAGCTGCATGCCGATCGGCACCTCGACGAGGCCGGTGTGCTGCACGTTGCCGCCGAGCGCGAACACCTTGGTGCCCTTGCTCGTCTCGGTGCCCGTGCTCGCGTACCACGCGGCGCCCTTGAGGATGATGGGCGCGATGTTGGCGAAGGTCTCGACGTTGTTGAGGACGCTCGGCTTGCCCCACAGACCGGAGACGGCGGGGAAGGGCGGGCGCGGGCGCGGCTCGCCGCGGTGGCCCTCGATGGAGGTCATCAGGGCCGTCTCCTCGCCGCAGACGAAGGCGCCGGAGCCCATGCGGATCTCGAGGTCGAAGTCGAAGCCGGTGCCCATGATGTCGTCGCCCAGCAGGCCGCTCTCGCGGGCCTGGCCGAGGGCGTGCTCGAGACGCTCGACGGCGAGCGGGTACTCGGCGCGCACGTACACGTAGCCCTGGTGCGCGCCGATCGCGTAGGCGCCGATGACCATGCCCTCGATCAGAGAGTGCGGGTCGCCTTCGAGCACCGAGCGGTCCATGAAGGCGCCGGGGTCGCCCTCGTCGGCGTTGCAGAGGATGTACTTGGTGTCGTTGTCCTGCTGCCGGGCGAAGCGCCACTTCATCCCCGTGGGGAAGCCGGCGCCGCCGCGGCCGCGCAGCCCGCTGGCCAGCACTTCTTCCACGACCGCTTCCGGGGTCATGGAAGTGAGCACCTTGGCCAGCGCCTGGTAGCCCTCGCGGGCGATGTACTCGTCGATCTTCAGCGGGTCGATGATGCCCGAGTTGCGCAGCACGATCTTCACCTGGCGGTTGAAGAACGGGATGTCGTTCATCTCGGCCTGGGTCTTGTCGGTGCCCGGCGCGTGGCTCACGAGGCGCTCGACGATGCGCCCCTTGAGAAGGTGCTCCTCGACGAGCTCGGGGACGTCCTCCACATGGACGTTCTGGTAGAAGACGCCGTCCGGGTAGACGAGGGCGACCGGGCCCTGCACGCAGGGTCCCAGGCAGCCGGTCTCGATGACCTCGACCTCGCCGGCGAGCTCACGTGTCACGAGCTCGGCGCGCATGGCCTCGCTCACGTCGAGCGCACCGGAAGCGATGCATCCGCCGCCGGTGCAGATCAGGAAATGGGTTCTCACATCAGCCATAGTCGTGTCACTCGCTCTCAGGTCTTGATCAGGTACGCGTCGACGGGGGAGCCGCCGACGAGGTGGTTGATGACGATGGTGTGCACCTTGTTCTCATCGAGCAGGCCGTAGCGGTACATCGTCCCGTCCGCCGCCGTGATCGTGGCCATGGGCTCCTCTTCGCAGAGGCCGGCGCAGCCGGTCTGGTGCAGGCTCACCGAGGTGACCCCGGCGGCGCTCATCTCGGTCATGAACGTGGCGACCACGTCACGGGCGCCGGCGGCGATGCCGCAGGTCCCCATGTGCACCGTGACCTGCGTCTCCTTGCGGCCCTGGCGCAGGTCGAGGTCGGCTTGAGCCTCTTGCGCTCTCGCGAGAAGCTGATCTGGGCTGGTGATCTTGTCGGCCATGGTCAAGCGCTCCTTTCGGCGAGCACCGGCTCCGCGGCGTACTGCGCGACGATCTCGTTGACGCGCTTGGGCTTGACGCGGTGGTGCACGTCGTCGTCGACGGTGATGACCGGGGCGAGGCCGCAGGCGCCGAAGCAGCGCGCGATCTCGAGCGAGAACTCGCGGTCGTCCGTGGTCCCGCCGATGTCGATGCCGAGCTCCTTCTTGAAGGCGTCGAGGACCTGCACGCTGCCGCGCACGTAGCAGGCCGTGCCCATGCAGATGCGGACCAGGTGCTTGCCGCGCGGCACGGTGGTGAAGAACGAGTAGAAGCCGACGACGCCGGCGACCTCGCTGTAGGGCTTGCGCAGTTCCCGGGCGATGTGCTTGAGGGCGACCTCAGGCAGGTAGCCGAAGATGCCCTGGGCAAGCTGGAGCACCGGGATCAGGGCGCCGGGCTTGCCGCGGTACTCGCCGATCACCGCGTCGAGGCGCTCGAGCAGCTCCTCTTCTGTCGGTTCCTCGGCACAACCGCACGTGCACGACTTGACTTCTTCGCTCATTCGCTGCTCCTCCGTTTGATTCGACTGCGATCCGCTGTGCGGGAGATGACGTTCATGTGAGGGCTTCCTGATAGGCGACGAGGGCGGGAAGCCGCTGCGGCAGCTCGCTGCCGCGCAGCGACGTCCGCTCGTCGCCGTCCGCGAGGTCGACGGCGAAGTCGACCTCGGGGTTGGTGGCGACCATCGTGAGGATGCTGGTCGCCACGTCGCCGAGGGGCGGGCGATCGACGTTGCCGAGGCCCATCCAGGCGTGTACCGCGACCCCCCCGAGCGCTGCTGAACTGCCGACGCTGAGCCCGCCTCCGGCGGCCTCGGCGGCCTGGCGGAACAAGCTCAGTCCCAGGCCGGTCTTCTTGCCCTTCTTGGTCGTGTAGAAGGGATCCAGCGCCTCGTGCGGCGTCACGGGCAGACCGGGTCCGTCGTCCTCGACGGTGATCGCCAGGCTGTCGGCGGCGCGATCCGCGGCGATGCCCACATGGATCCGTGTGGCGCCGGCGCGCACCGAGTTCTCGATGATGTCGAGCAGGTAGAGCGAGAGGTCATGCATGGCCCACGCTCCTGCCTCTCGCGCCGGCGAGGGCGAGCGCCAGCTCGGCGAAGGTGGGGCGCGCACAGCACACGAACGTGCGCGCCGCGCCGATGTCGCTCTGGTAGTGGGCGTCGGACGAATGCACGATCGGCAGGCCGTGGACGGCGAACTCGGCCTCGTCCGGGGAGCCTGGGGCGACGTGCCGCGAGAGCTCGACCGCGTCGAACCCGGCGCCGGCCGGGAAGAGACCCAGCTGGCCGATCACGCCGAAGCTGCGGCGGTCGATGTGCGCGGCGACGGCGAGGCCGCCGTGGACGTGGACGAGCCTTACGGCCGCGTCGACGTCGAGACTCGTCGCGGTGGCCAGGGCGAGGGTCTCGCGGGCGCGCTCGCTGCCGTCCGCGGCCAGGACGTGCTGCTCGCCGAAGAACGCCTCGTACCCGTCGTCGGCCTGCCCCAGCGTCGCGCCGACCTCGGCGCCCGCGGCCTGCGCCGCCTCGGCGTCGGGGAAGAGGGCGACGACGTGGCACTCCTCGAGGGTGGTGATCTCCATGCCGGCGAGCACCGCCAGGCGCGTGCCGGCGGCCTCCTGCACGGCGGCGGTGTTGAGGGTGCTGTTGTGGTCGCAGATGGCGATCATCCCGAGGCCCTCAGCGAGCGCCCTCTCGACGATCGCCGGCGGCGTCATGTCGTTCTCCGCGCAGGGCGAGAGCGCCGTGTGCACGTGCAGGTCTGCGGCGCAGACGTTCACGCATGAGTCCCCTTCACGCCCATCGCATAGAGCCGGCCGACGACGTCGAAGGTGTCGGCCGGCGACACGTAGAGCGAGATGCCCTCGGCGACGGCCTTGGCGCACACGTCGTCCTCGGGGCGGCGACCGCCGGCGAAGATCACGGCGGCCATCTCGGCATGGCTGGCCACGGCGATGACGTTGAGGTGCACCTGCAGCGTGACGAGCACGCCGCCCTGGGGGGCGTGCGCGAGCACGTCGCTGAGCAGGTCGGACGCGTAACCGCGCTCGATCTCGGCCTCAGCATTGCCGGTCACCTCGGGTGTGAACTCGGTGAGGCCGAGCTCGCGGGCGATGTCCTCGAGCTTCATGACGCGCTCCCCTCCTCGGGTATGACGTACGGGCAGAGCGCACGCACGGCACGCCCCATGACGATATCCTCGGCGAGCGTGGCGCACGTGGGCGCGCCGCAGACGCCGCAGTCCTTGCCGGGCAGAGCCCTGGTCTCGGCATCGAGCGCGGCGAGCTTGCGGATGGCCACGGCCATGTCGGGGTCCAGGCGGATGCCGGGCCGCGGCCGATAGGGCCGGGCGCGTTCGTAGCTGCGTCCCTCGGACGGCGCGACGCCGGCCGCCGCGGCCCAGCGCCAGGCGGCCACATAGGCGTCCTCGCCGAGCAGCGGCGAACCGAAGCAGCCGTCGTCGCAGATGAACGGTTCGACGCTGGCGACGCCGCTGAGCCTGCCGTCCTCGATCTCCTCGAGCACCGCCAGCACGTGCGTGACGCCGCTGACCACGAGGAGGTCGTCGGCGCCGGCCGCCTGCGTCCGCGGCGTCGGCGTCTCGTGCGTCGCGCGCCGGCGTGCCGCGAGCCGCGGCAGCACCGCTTCGCGCACGAGGCGCGGCGTGACCGTGCGCCGCTGCGCCGTGGGCTGCTGGGCGAGGAGCGCGGTGCGCTGGCTGGGGCACGACACCACGTAGGTGACGTCGCGCTCGCCGAGGTCGCGCTGCAGCGCCTCCCAGGGCGAGGCCAGCGGCGCCAGGTGCGGCACCAGCGAGGGGAACTTGACCTCGATGAGGCTGACGACCGCGGGGCAGACGGGCGAGATCACCGGGGCCGGCATCGCCGACGCGGCGGACAGGTCGAGGACGCCGCGGCGCAGCTCGTCTTCGTAGGGATGGACCGACACGACCTCGGCGAAGCCGAGCCCACGCAGCTCTTCCAGCACGGTGTCGACGGCGTGGTCGCCGAAGCCGGCCAGCAGCGCCGGCGGCACGGCCAGCACGCCGTCCGCCCCGGGGACGAGTCCGTCGGGCGCGTCCAGCAGCGTCAGCGCGCCGGGGTCGCAGGCGGCGATGCAGCAGGTGCAGTCGACGCAGAGGTGATGAAGGACCGACGGCCGCGCCTCGCGCACGCGCACCGCCGCCGTGGGACACGCCGCGAGGCAGTGACGGCAGTCGCGGCAGAGCTCGGCGGCGATGCCCAGCGACGAGGGCCGCGCGCCCTGGTCGGCGGCCTCCGGCCGCAGCATGATCGAGAAGCTCACGCGCGTGCCGTCGCCGACCGCCGACGTGACCCGCAGCCGGTCGCTGTTCCGCTCGATGTTGGGCAGGCCCATGCCGGCCCCGAAGCCGAGCGCACGGGCCTCGGATGAGGCCGTGGAGAACCCCTCGCGCATCGCCTGCGACACGTCGGGGATGCCGGGTCCGCGGTCGACGACGTCGACGTCGAGCTGGCCGTCGCTCACCGTGGCCTCAAGGCGTCCGCCCTCGGTGTGGATGACCACGTTCATCTCGGCCTCGTAGGCGGCGATCATCGCGCGCCGCACGGCGTCGGACTCGGCGCCGATGCGCTTCAGATGCTGCTTGAGGTCGCGCGAGGCGGCGCCCGCGCCGCCGAAATCGCCGCTCCGGATGTCGTAGGCCAGGTGCTCCATGGGTCAGCCCTGGTTCTCCCCGGAGAGCACCTGGTAGATGAGCCCGCAGGTCTCGAAGACCCCGGCGGGGGAGACCAGCAGCAGGGTGCCGTTCTGGCGCGCGAGATCCACCACGTCGGAGTCCGGCTCGACGTCGTTCACGAAGCAGATCCCGGGAACGTCCATGAGCTCGGCCACGCGGAGCATCTGCACGCTGGCGAGGTTGCTCACGAGAAGCGTCCGGTCGGAGGCCTCGTTCAGAAGGTCACTGACGCGGTCACCGGCGTAGATCTTGGCGATCTCGGTACCGCCCGGGCGGCCGGGCGTGATGACGCGGGCCCCGATGTTGCGGGCCAGATCCTCGAGTTTCATCGTCGACCTCGCGAGAAGGGATTCGAGTTTCTTGACCATCGGCTCGATCTCGCCGGCGCCGTTGGTCTCCAGTTCTTCGCGGCCGCCGAGGCGCGCGAAGTAGGCGGCGGATTCGAGCGCCGCGGTGATGTCCATGTACTCGACGAAGATGTCGTTGGGGAGATGCAGCGGCACGGGTGCGAAACTGATCAGGCTCTTGACGCCAGCACGCACGAGCGTATCGGCGGCCTCCTGGGCGGCGTCCGCCGGCACGGTCAGCACGGCGATCTCGAGGCCCAGATCGCGCACCAGGGTCTCCATGCGGCCGGCGTCGAAGCAGCGCACGCCGTGGACGACCGTGTCGGTGAGCCCGTCAGCCACATCGAAGGCCGCGACGATCGCCACGGACGAGGTCTTGTCCTCAAAATGGGCGAGGACCGCGCGGCCGAGATTGCCGACTCCCACGAGCGCGACCTCCTGGCTCACGGTGCCGTCCAGGAAGGTGCCGATGCTGGCGATGCAGGCGTCCACATCGTAGCCCTTGTTGGGGCTGCCCGAGTAGCCGATCACCATGAGGTCGCGACGCACCTGCGCGGCGCTGACCACGGCGTGCCGGGCGAGCTGGTGCGAGTAGATGCTCTCGACGCCTTCGGCGCGAAGGGACGAGAGTAACCGCCGGTAGCGGCTCATGCGCGACACTGTCTTCCTCGACACCATGCTGGCTCCAGCTCCCCCAGGGAAACACGGCCGCTACGTTCGTTACGGAACAAACGCTGTGAAATCTGTCACGATTCTCCACCCGGAGCCCCTCCATGTCAACACGGCGTGTCTTGGACAAGTTGGCCAAACGGAGTCTGCCGAACGTGTCCTCCGCGCGTTGACTTGGCGGGGGGAGGAGGCCGCCCCTTTGCTAGTATCGCGCTGAGCCAAGGGGAGAAAAGGCCAGTGGTCGCAGCAGTGCAGGCTCGCGTCCCTCTGATCGTCTCTCTCCGGCGCGGAGGCGCTACGCGCGCCGCGCCGTCACTGTCGGCAGTACGGTCTTCTTTGGAGGTTCTTCCATGACGGACAAGCCCGCCCACATGAACCACATGCCCCACTTCCTCGGCCCGGTCGCGCCGATCACTCTCGACCACGCCGAGGGCAGCTGGGTCTACGACACCGACGGCGGCAAGTGGCTCGACTTCGTCGTCGGCATCGCCGTCGTCAACACCGGTCACTGCCACCCCAAGGTCGTGAAGGCCGTGCAGGAGCAGGCCGCCAAGGTGCCGCATGCTCAGATGAACATCTACCGGCATGGGCCGATGCTCGAGCTCGCCGACAAGCTCGTTGAGATCCTGCCCGACGGCATGGACGAGGTCATGTTCGCCAACTCGGGCGCCGAGGCCGTCGAGAACGCCGTCAAGCTGGCCAAGCAGGTCACGCGCCGTCCCGGCATCATCGCGTTCCACGGCGCGTTCCACGGCCGCACGCACCTCACCATGGCGCTCACCGACTCGGCCGTGCACTACCGCGGCCACCACGAGCCGCTCGTCGGCAGCATCTACCACGCGCGCTACTGCTATCCGTATCGCACGCCGGCCAGCGAAGACCCCACGGCCTATGCCATCGAGGACGTGCGCCGCGTGCTGCGCGCCGAGATCTACGGCGACGATGTGGCCGCCATCATCGTCGAGCCCATCCAGGGCGAGGGCGGCTTCATCGTGCCGACCAGGGAGTTCATGCAGGAGCTGCGCGTGATCGCCGACGAGATCGGCGCCTGCCTCATCATCGACGAGATCCAGGCCGGCATGGGCCGCACGGGCACGTGGTTCTGCCACGAGCACTACGGCGTGAAGCCCGACATCGTCACGATCGCCAAGGGCATCGCCTCCGGCTACCCGCTCGGCGCCATCGCCGCGAACCACGAGCTCTGGGACAAGTGCCTGCCGGGCTCCATGGGCGGCACCTACGGCGGCAACGCCGTCGCCTGCGCCGCCGGCGTCGCGACCATCGCGGCGATGAGAGAAGACGGCATGCTGGCCAACGCGACCAGGCAGGGCGAGAAGCTGCTCAAGTTCTGGAAGGACAAGCAGGCGCAGTACCCGGCCATCGGCGAGGCCCGCGGCAAGGGCCTCATGCTCGCCATCGAGTGCGTGCAGCCCGGCACCAAGGAGCCGAACGCCGCCGTTGCCAAGGCGTTCATCGCGGAGTGCCAGAAGCACAAGGTCATCCTCATGGGCGCGTGCTCCATGGGTAACGGCGTGCGCTTCCTGCCGCCGCTCAACATCAGCGACGCCGAGATGGACATCGCCATGGGCGTGTTCGACGAGGCCGCCAAGGTCGTGTTCGCCTGATCGAGGCGCCGCGTCACAGGCAGTCCCCGGAGGGGCGGGGCGCTTCGGCGCCCCGCCCCTCCGGGGTTTCGGGCCACGCGCGGCCGCATGCTACACTCCGGGTGATGAGCTCTCCCGAGTCGCCAGCCCCCCGGTTCACGACGCACGTGCGCGTGCGCTACGCCGAGACCGACGCCGCCGGCGTCGTCTACTACGGCAACTACCTCACCTACTTCGAGGTCGTGCGCGTGGAGCTCCTCCGCGCCCTCGGTCACCCCATCACCTCCATCGAGGCCGAGGGCGTGCTGCTGCCGGTGGTCGAGGCGCGCCTCAAGTACCTGCGTCCCGCGCGCCTGGACGACCTGCTCGAGGTCTCGGTGAGCGTCGAGTCCGTCGGCCCGGCCTCGTTCGCCTTCGACTACGAGGTGACCCGCGACGGGCTCCTGCTGGTCGCCGGCTGGACCCGCCTCGCCGTCTGCGAGCGCGACACCGGCCGGGCCATGCCCATGCCGGGCTGGCTCCGCGACCTGTTTGAGCGCATCCCCACGGCGGTAGAGGACGGCTCATGAGCACGATGTTCCCACCACAGCCCCCCGATGCGCCCGAGGCGCCGCAGCCGCCGTCCGGCGACGGTCTGCCGGCGGATTTCGAGACGCGCCTGCCCGACGACCTCGAGGTCAAGCACTGCTACCGGCATCCGCAGCGCGAGACCGGCGTGTCGTGCTCCAACTGCGGCCGCCCGATCTGCCACGAGTGCATGATCGACGCACCCGTCGGCTTCCGCTGCCCCGAGTGCGTGAAGGAGCAGAACGCAGCCGGCTCGCGGGCCAAGGTCGTCACGCGCGGCCAGATCCGCTCGCGCTGGGGCGCCGCCGGCGGCGCCATGTCCGGCGGCGCGCCGGTGACCAAGGTCCTCATCGGCATCAACGTGGCGCTGTTCCTCGCCGAACTGCTGTTCGGCGCCGTGGGCGCCATGGGCGGAGGCTCCACGAGGATGCTCGTCGACATGGGGGCGCTGGTCCCGGCCTACGTGGCGGTGAAGCACGAGTACTGGCGCCTCTTCACGGCCATGTGGCTGCACGGCGGCCTGCTTCACGTCGCCTTCAACATGTACGCCCTGTACATCGGCGGCTCGTACCTCGAGATGATCGCCGGCAAGGGCAAGTACCTGGCGATCTACCTGGTGGCCGGCGTGGCCGGCAACGTCGCCGTCTACCTGCTGGCTGCGCCGGTCTCGGTGACCATCGGCGCCTCGACCGCCATCTTCGGCATCTTCGGCGCCCTGTTCACCTACAGCCTCCACAACCGCGAGAGCGCCGTGGGGCGCGCCCTCCAGAGCATGGGCACGGTGATCCTCATCAACCTCGTGATCACGTTCGTCGTGCCCGGCATCTCCTGGCAGGGTCACGTGGGCGGCCTCATCGGCGGCGTCCTCGCCGTGGAGGCGCTCACCTGGTTCGGGCGGCGCGACCTGCGGGCGCCGTTCGGGGCGCGCGACGCCGCGCTCCTGGCCGTCGTCGTGGTCCTCCTCGTGGCGGCCGTCCTCTGGCGGACGGCCAACTTCCCGCTCGCGTGAGCGGCCCAGGCGCGATCGCGCGACTGACCCGCCGCCGCCGATGACCCCGGCAGACGCGGCGCCTCGGCCGCCGCTCGTCGAACCGCGCGCGACCCTCGTCCCCGCCGCCGAGGTGGCGGGCCGTCTGGCCGGCCTGCAGGCCGGCCTCGCGGCCCGCGGTCTGGACGCGGCGATCATCGTGCAGAACGCCGACCTCTACTACTTCAGCGGCACGGTGCAGCGCTCGTTCCTCTACGTGCCGGCGGCCGCTGAGGCGACGCTCTTCGTGCGCAAGCTCGCCGAGCGTGCGCGCCTCGAGACACCGCTGACCGGCATCGTCGAGCTGGCGAGCCCGCGGGACCTGCCCGGTCTGGTGGCGCAGATCTACGGCGCCCTGCCGCGCCGCGTAGGGCTCGAGCTCGATGTTCTGCCGGTCGCCGAGTACCGGCGCCTCGAGAAGCTTCTTCCGGAGGCGGGATTCGAGGACGTCGGGCGCGACATCGTGCGGCAGCGCGCCGTCAAGTCGGCCTGGGAGGTCGAGCGCATCCGCGCCGCCGCGGCCCTCACCGTCGCGGTCTGCGAGCTGATCCCCGGCATCCTGCACGAAGGCCTCACCGAGGCCGAGTTCGCCGGCCTCGTGGAAGCGGAGGCGCGGCGCCTGGGCCACGAGGGCATCATCCGCATGCGCGGCTTCAACCAGGAGATGTTCTACGGCCAGCTGCTCACCGGCGTCAGCGGTTCGGCGGCGAGCTATCTCGACACGCCTCTGGCCGGCACCGGCCTCAGCCCGGCCGTCGCTCAGGGCGTGAGCTTCAGGAAGATCCGCCGCGGCGACCACGTGGTCTTCGACTTCGTCTCGGTGCGCGAGGGCTACATCGCGGATTTCACGCGCATCTTCGCGCTCGGCGAACTGCCGGGCGAGCTGCGCCGCGCCTACGAGGCCGCCTTGAGGATCGAGGCGGCCGTGGTCGCGGCGGCCCGGCCCGGCGTCACCTGCCGCACTCTCTACGAAGTCGCCCTGGCGGCCGCGGCCGCAGAGGGTCTCGCGGCGTTCTTCATGGGCCACGGCGCCGGGCAGGTGCGCTTCATCGGTCACGGGGTGGGGCTCGAGCTCGACGAGCTGCCCGTGCTCACGACCAGCGACCTGGAGCTGGCCGAGGGCATGGTCTTCGCTCTGGAGCCCAAGTTCGTGCTGCCCGGCTTGGGGGCCATCGGCGTCGAGAACACCTGGCTGGTCACCGCGTCGGGCCTCGCCCTCATCACGGACGCCCCCGAGCACATCCGCCAGGTCGGCTGAGAGCCGCCGCGACGGGGAAGACTATCGGCGGCGGGCATGCTTCCCGCCGTGGACGAGCAGGAGGAGACGTGGAGCAGCTCACCGCGGACGTCTGGGTCCAGAGCGGCGACGCCGGAGGCTTTCCCACCGTCGCGGGGGTGGCGCTCACGCCAGCCCGGGCCTTCGTGATCGACACGCTCACGCGCCCGCAGGACATGGACCCCGTGCTCGAGCTCCTGGCCGCGCGCGCCGGTGAGCGCCGCACCGTGGTCGTGAACACGCACCACCACTGGGACCACGTGTACGGTAACGCCGCCTTCCCCGGCGTCGACATCGTCGCCCAGAGCGCCTGTCCGCGGCTGATCCTTCAGCACAGCACCACCACCGACGAGTCCGTGCCGCTGCAGCCGCCGGAGGGCGTGCCGCTGCCCACCATCACGTTCGGCGACCGCCTCACGTACGGCGACGAGGCCGAGACCGTCCATCTGATCCACACGCCGGGGCACAGCGAGGACTCGCTCGTCGTCTTCCTCACCGCCGCGCGCCTTCTCTTCGCCGGCGACACGCTCGAGTGGCCGCTGCCCAGCTTCGCCCAGCGCGACGGCAAGGACGTCTGGATCCACACTCTGCGCCAGCTCAAGCAACTACCCGTCGAACTCATCGTGCCCAGCCACGGCCCGGCGATGGGCAGGGCGCTCATCGACGCCAACGAGCGCTACATCAGCGGGGTCTACGAAGCGGTCGCCGCGGCGAAGAGGTCGGGCGCCGGCCGCAACGACCTCGATCTGCCGGCGGCGGCGTTCCTCGCTGCCTCCGCCGCCGTCGACGACGTCTACGAAGATGCGCACCGCGGCAACCTCGTCTGGGCTTGGGACGAGGTCTGAGCCGGGCGCCCGGGCGCGCCGGCCCAAACTGGACATTCTTTTCCACTTCGTGTACAAAGAGCACATGAAGCTCTCCACTCAGGCCGATTACGCCGTGCGCGCCGTGTACGAGCTTGCGCGCCACGAACCGGGCGCCGTGCTGCACACCGGCGACATCGCCGCCGCGCAGCACATCCCCAGCGCGCGCCTGGCGAAGGTCGTCCAGGATCTCGCGCGCGCCGGCCTGGTGCGCACCCAGCGCGGACAGCAGGGCGGCGTCATGCTCGCGCGTCCCGCCGCGCGCATCACGGTGCGCGACGTGTACGAGGCGGTGGAGGGCCCCATCCTGCTTTGCCGGTGTCGCCAGCGGGTAGAACCGTGCGGCGACGATGTGTGCGACACCCACGCGTTCTGGAGCGGTGTCGAGACGCTTCTCACCGAGGAGCTGCAGACTGTGACGTTCGCGGCCTTAGCCGATCCACGGCGACGAACGCCGGGCACAAGCGGCCGCCCGCAAGCGACGAGGAGGTGACAACAGATGACTGAACTCAAAGAGCAGGTCGAGCAAGCGCTCGGCGACATCCGTCCGGCCCTGCAGGCCGACGGCGGCGACATCGAGCTCGTCGACGTGAAGGACGGGGTCGTCCAGGTGCGCCTCCAGGGCGCCTGCGCCGGCTGCCCGATGTCGCAGCTCACGCTGGCCAACGGCGTGGAGCGGCACCTCAAGAACGTCGTGCCGGGCGTCGAACGCGTCGAGAACATGGCGGGCTGACCAGCCAGTCGTACGGCGGCGGCCGGCGAGTTACCTCAAGGTAACTCGCCGGCCGCCTTGTTGTAGAATGTGAGTTCACGTTCGTAGTTGGGCGTATACTGCTGGTTCCACGAGCACAGGTCCGGATCACGGCGAGCCGGGCCGCCAAGGAGGGGCTGCATGCGAGGCACCGACGACAACTCTCGCGCCGACGAGTATCACGGGCGCGAGGCCGTGAAGCGCAGCACCGAGGCGGCCTACGAGGAGTTCTCCGGCGAAGCCGTCACCGGCGTCGAGAAGGCCGACGCCGACCTGCGCGACCCCTCTCTCTACATCAATCGCGAGCTCAGCCTGCTCGACTTCTTCGAGCGCGTCGTGGACGAGGCGCGCGACGTCAACAACCCGCTGCTCGAGCGCGTCAAGTTCGTCGGCATCCTCGGCTCCATCCTCGGCGAGTTCTTCATGGTCCGCGTCGCCGGTCTGCGCCAGCAGGTCGACGCCGGCGTCGTGGAGGTCTCGGCGGACGGGTACACCCCGCAGAAGCTCCTGCCGCTGGTCCAGGAGCGCGCCTGGGATCTCATGAAGGAGGCGCGCGCCTGCTTCAGCGAGCTGCGCCCGGAGCTCGCCGCAGCGGGCATCCACATGGTCGACTTCGCCACGCTCGACGCCTCTCAGAAGGCGGCCCTGGACGCGTACTTCGCCGCGCAGGTCTTCCCGGTGCTCACGCCGCTCGCCTTCGACCCCGGGCGGCCGTTCCCGCACATCTCCAACATGAGCCACAACCTCGCCGTACTGATCCGCGACCAGAGCGGCGAGGAGCGCTTCGCCCGCGTCAAGGTGCCGAGCTCGCTGCCGCGCCTGGTGCCGGCGCCCGCGCCGGCCGGGACGGCCGCGGAGCCGGGCGAGGATCCTGCCGCGGCGCCGCAACAGTGGTTCACCTGGCTCGAGCAGGTCATCGCCGCCAACCTCCAGTCGCTCTTCCCGGGCATGGAGGTCCTCGAGTCGCACGCCTTCCGCGTGACCCGCGACGCCGAGCTCGCCATCCAGGAGCTCGAGGCCGACGACCTTCTCGAGACCATCGAGCGGTTCGTGCGACGCCGTCGTTTCGGCTCGGTGATCCGCGTCACCATCGACGAGCAGATGCCGGAGCGCATCCGCGGCATCCTCAGCGAGAACCTCGAGCTCGGCGAGCAGGACATCTACACGGTCAACTCGCCGCTCGGCCTCAGCAGTCTCTGGGACCTGCAGCGCATCGACCGCCCCGACCTGTCGTATCAGCCTCTGGTGCAGTCCACGCCGGCGGCGCTGGAGGGCGCCGAGGAGGCCGACATCTTCGCCGCCATCCGCCACCGCGACATCCTGCTGCACCACCCCTACGACTCGTTCGATCCGGTCGTGGACTTCGTGAGCTCCGCCGCCGACGACCCCGACGTGCTGGCCATCAAGACCACGCTCTACCGCGTGGGCCGCAACGCACCGGTCGTCGACGCCCTGATGGAGGCTGCCGCCAACGGCAAGCAGGTGGCCGTCCTTCTCGAGCTGAAGGCGCGCTTCGACGAAGAGAGCAACATCGGCTGGGCCAAGGCCCTCGAGCGCGAGGGCGTGCATGTCGTCTACGGGCTCGTCGGCCTCAAGACGCACTCCAAGATCATGCTCGTCGTGCGCCGCGAAGGCGACCGCATCCGCCGCTACGTGCATCTCGGCACGGGCAACTACAACAGCGTCACCACGAAGCTGTACACCGACCTCGGCTACCTCACCTGCAACGACGACCTGGGCGCCGACGCTTCGGTGGTGTTCAACCAGCTCACGGGCTACGCGACGAGCGGCGACTATCGCAAGTTCCTCGTGGCGCCCACCACGATGCGCCGCGGCATCGAGGAGCGCATCGACCGCGAGATCGCCCATGCGCAGCGTGGGGAAGAGGCGCATCTCATCTTCAAGATGAACTCGCTGGTCGACAAGCCTCTGATCCGCCGCTTGTACCGCGCGTCGCAGGCGGGGGTCAAGGTCGAGCTCAACGTGCGCGGCATGTGCTGCCTGCGGCCCGGCGTCCCCGGCGTGAGCGACAACATCAGCGAACGCAGCATCGTCGGCCGTTTCCTCGAGCACAGCCGCATCTACTGGTTCCGCAACGGCGGCGACGAGGAGATCCTCATGGGGAGCGCCGACCTGATGCCGCGCAACCTCAACCGGCGCGTCGAGATCCTCTTCCCGGTGCAGGATCCCGGCATCGTGAGGCGCCTCCGCGACGAGATCCTGACCGTCTATCTCAACGACAACCTGAAGACTCGCGTCCTGCATCCGGACGGCGCCTGGGAGCACATCTGGCCGGCCGACGGCGAAGAGCCGCTCAACGCGCAGGAGTGGTTCGTGGCCCAGGCGCGCGAGGCGGTGCGCAAGCAGGAGGACGAGTGACGCTGCGGCTCTACTTCCTGCGACACGGCAAGGCGTGGGCGCGAGTCGATTGGCACGACGACGACGACCTGAGACCTCTCACCGCAGCCGGCGAGGCGCTCGTACGTTCCGAGGGGCGCGCCATGAAGGCCATGGGGCTGGCTCCCGACGTCATCGTCACCAGCCCCCTGGCGCGGGCGCGCCGCACCGCCGAGATCGTCGCCGAAGAGCTGGGCATGGGCGCGCGGCTGGTCGACGACCGGCGCCTGGCCCACGGGTTCGACGCGGCCGGGCTGGCCGAGATCGTCGCGCGTGAGGCTCCGGCCGCGAGCCTCATGGTCGTGGGCCACGAACCCGACTTCAGCGCCACGGTCGCCGAGCTCACGGGCGGCGGCCGCGTAGACTTCAAGAAGGGAGGCCTGGCGCGCGTCGACGTGCAGGGCCCCCAGCTCGACGACGGCACATTGGCGTGGCTGCTCACGCCTGCCCTGATCACGGGAGAGTGAAGGCGTGGAAGTAGAGGCCAAGTACACCGCGGCGGATGCGGCGACGCTCGCCCGTCTGGCGCACGCGCCGGCGCTCGCCGGGTACGACGTCGACGCCGGCGAGCGCCGGCGCGACCGCGACACCTTCCTCGATACGGCCGACCGGCGCTTTCTTGCCGCCGGGTACTACCTGCGGCGCCGCGAGACGGGCGGCGGGGTGCGCCTCACGCTGAAGCAGCTCGTCAGCGGCGACGCCGGCGTGCTGCGCCGCGAGGAGCTCGAGGCGCTGGTCGCCGCCGACGCGCCGCCGGCCGAGTGGCCGGGGGGCGAACTGCGCGAGCGCGTCGAGGCCGTCGCACAGGGGGCGCCGCTCGAGCCGTTCCTGTTCCTCGAACAGGAACGGCTGGCGCGGCGCGTCGTCGACGGCGCCCGCGAAGTCGCCGAGCTCAGCCTCGACGACGTCACCGTCGCGTCCGGCGGGCGCGCTCGACGGTGGTTCGAGGCGGAGCTGGAGCTTCGCGGCGACGGCGACGAGGACGACCTGGAGCGGCTCGCGGCCGCACTGCGGGCCGAGCCCGGCCTGACGCCCGAGTCCCGCGCCAAGTTCACGCGCGCCCTCGAGATCGTGGAGGCCGGCGGCGACGGCAGCCTGCTGCCGCCGGACGAGCGCCCTGCCCATGAGGCGTACGCCGGGGGTCACGACGCGCGCGCGCCTCGCGCGAGGGCACTTCTGGCCCTCGACGAGGGCCTCACCCAGGTCGAGGCCGCCACGAGGGCCGGCCTCTCGAGTCGCCGCGTGCGCTACTGGCTGGCGCGGTATCGCGTCGAAGGCACCGGCATCTACGGAACGCCCGAGGCCCCTGCCGGCGACGACGGCTCGATCGCGAGTCCCGAGGTCGAGGGTGGCGAGGCCGGCGACGACAAGAAGAAGCGCCCGGGCATCCTGCCCGCCGACACCATGGTCGAGGCGGCCGTCAAGACGTTCCGCTTCCATCTGGCGCGCATGCTCGAGCACGAGGCCGGGACGCGCCTCGGCGAAGACCCCGAGGAACTGCACGTCATGCGTGTCTCCACGCGGCGCATGCGCATGGCCCTGCGGGTCTTCGACGAGTATCTCGACCGGCAGGCGATGCGCCCGGTCCTCAAGGGCCTGCGCCGCACCGGACGCACGCTGGGCGCGGTGCGCGACCTCGACGTCTTCCAGGAGAAGACGCAGCACTACCTGGACACCCTGCCGCCCGAGCGCGCCGGCGACCTCGACGGTCTGCTCGCGGCCTGCCGCGCCGAGCGCGAGCGCCAGCGCGAGCACCTCGTCGACTATCTCGACGGCGAGCGCTACCGCGCCTTCGTGGAGCGCTTCGAGGAGCTGCTGGACGGGCCGCTCGAGCGCCTCTCGGCGCGTCCGCCGGCCGACCCTCGTCCGCAGCGCGTCGCACAGGTCCTGCCCGGCGTCCTCTACAAGGACATGGCGGTCGTGTGGGCCTTCGAGGGCCAGCTCGGCGGCCTCGAGACGCCGCTGCCGCGCTTCCACGCGCTGCGCAAGGGCTGCAAGGGACTGCGCTACACGCTCGAGTTCTTCGAGGACGTGCTCGGGCCCGGCGCCCGGCCGCTGATCAGGAAGGTCAAGGGACTCCAGGACCATCTCGGCGACCTTCAGGACGCGGTCGTCACCAGCGGCGTGCTGCGCGACTACCTCACCTGGGGGACGTGGCGCCACGGCGGCCACGACCTGCCCGGGCCAGTGGAGGTCATCGTCGCGCCGGGGGCGGCGCGGTATCTGGCCGCGCGCCAGGAGGAGATGGAGCGGCTGGTCCTCACCTTCCCCGATGTCTGGCCGACCATCGCCGGCAGCGGCTTCAGCCGCGAACTGGCCACGGTGATCGCCGAGATCTGAGCGCAGCGCCGGCCGTCAGAGGCGGCCATCAGGTGGCGAAGGGCCGCGGCGCTCGACGCGCCTACGGCCCGAGCGCCTTCACGGTCAGGCTGCGCCCGAGCCCCTTCTCCACGGCTTCGCGGCGGTACTCCAGCCGCCAGCGTTCCAGATGCCAGTCCTTGGCCGGGCGGACCTCGAGGACGAGGGCGCCCGGCCCGTCCTTGCGCAGCGCGGCGTGGGCCACGGCCCCCGAGTGGCTGCGGTCCATGTACTCCGCCGTGCGCAGCAAGACGCTGAGCAGGCGCACCGCCTTGCGCGTCGGCCGGTCGAGCTCCGCGAAGGCCGGGTGGCGCGCCCCGGGCCGGGCCTTGCGGTGGAACAACGCCGTGGCCGCCATGGTCGCGATCTCGTTCTCGTCGAAGCCCAGAAGGTCGGCGTGGCGGATGAGGTAGTAGCTGTGCAGGTGGTGGTCGCTGTAGCTGAGGAAGGTCCCGATGTCGTGGAGCAGCGCCGCGTGCCCGAAGAGCTCGCGCTGCGCGTCGCCGTAGCGGTGCACGCCGGCGGCGCCGGCGCTGTCGAACAGCTCGAGCGCGAGGCCCGCGACGTGGCGGGCGTGGGTCTCGTCGAACGCGCAGGCGCGCGCCAGCTGCAGCACGCTGCGCTCGCGCACCGTCGGGGTGTCCGGCGACGGTCCGTGGGCGCCGCGCGCGAGATGGTCCACCACCAGACCCTCGCGCAGGCCGCATTCGGCCACCGCCTGGATCGCGGCAAGGTCGAGGTCCTCCATCAGCGCGTCGAGGATGGCGGCGCCGGCGACGACGATGTCGGCGCGCAGTGGATTCAGCCCCGGGACGGCGCGCCGCTCCTCCAGACTGAGCGAGCGCAGCATCTTGGCGACCTTGCGCACCTCGGCGCGGGTGAGCGTGTCCACGCGCTGCGGGGTGTCGTTGCGAAGCGCCCGGACGACCACGCTCGCCAGGTTGCGGATCGTGCCCGACGTGCCGAACACGACGTCGATGCGCTCGCCGGCGAGGTGTCTGCGGATGCGCGCCGCCTCCACCTGCACCCGGCGGCGCATCGCCTCGTACACCTTGGCGCTGACCGGGGCGTCGGCGGAGGCCTCGGGGAACTCGCCGGTGAGGCGGATGGCCCCGAGGCGCAGCGAGTCCAGATGCTCGGCTCCCGAGTTGTCGCCGAGCGCGACCTCGGTGCTTCCGCCGCCGATGTCGATGACGAGCGCGCGCCGCTCGCCGAGGTGCACCCGGCTGAGCACTCCGAGGAAGATCAGGCGGGCCTCCTCCTGGCCCGACACCACGTGCACATCGATGCCCGCCTCCTCGCGCAGCCGGCGCACGAAGGCGGCCTTGTTGCCGGCCTCGCGAGTGGCCGAGGTCGCGACTGCGACCACCGTCTCGGCGCCGTGTGAGCGCGCGAGCTCCGCGAAGCTGCGGCACACGAGCGTGGCGCGGTCCATGGCCGCCGGCTGCAGGGCGCTCTGCGCTCCGAACTCACCCTCGCCGAGGCGCACGGGTTCTTTCTGCAGGGTGATCGTGCTCCAGGAGCGGTCGGGCTCGAGGCGCACGACCGTGAGGCGCACGGAATTGGTGCCGATGTCGATGAAGCCGGTGGTCTGCGGCCCGGAGCGGGCCTCTGATGGGACGGGGTCCATGCGCGGCTCAGAGCGGCGCGGTCAGCGTGGCCTCAGCGCTCAGGACTTGGACTTCTTCTTGCCGCCCTTCTTCTTGCCGCTCTTCTTGGCCTGCATCTGCTTGCGGTCCTGGTCGAGCTTGTCGAGGCCTTTTGTCTTGCCGTACACGCCGATGTAGGTCTGGGCGATCGCGCACTTCTTGCAGCCCTTGCCGCAGCAGTCTTTCCACTCCTTGCGGCTGAACTTCTTCTTGAGATCGGACATCGTGGGGCTCCCCTTGCTAGGTCCGTCGAGCGTTCGTCTGCAGAGATACCGCAGGCGCGCGGCGCGGAAACGCGGAGAGGCGGCGGCTCGGCACGAGCCGCCGCCTCTCCGGCCGGCGGCGCAGTCGCGCCTGCTACTCGCCGAACGCGTCCAGCTTGATCTCGTCCGCCACGGTGTAGGCCATGTCGGTGCAGGCGGCGATATCGTCGAGGGAGTATCCCCTCGCGACCTCCTCGAGCACCCAACCGCGTTCGGGGAAGCGCCTGAACAGGGCGCGCTCGGTGATGATCACGTCGGCCTCTTCGGCGCCCGGTGAGCGGGAAGGTGCACTGCTTCATGAGCTTGGAGGCGCCGTCCTTCGAGCAATGCTCACTGACGATGTACACGGTCTTGGCGCCGGTCACGAGGTCCATGGCGCCGCCCATGCCCGCCAGCATCTTGCCGGGCACGATCCAGTTGGCGATGTTGCCCTTCTCGTCGACCTGGAGCGTGCCGAGGAAGGTGGCGTCGAGGTGGCCGCCGCGGATCATGGCGAACGAGGTGGCGCTGTCGAAGTAGCTGCCGCCGCGGATGAGCGTGATCGGCTGGTTGCCGGCGTTGGCGCGGTCGCGGTCCTCGCAGCCCGGCTCGGGCGCGGGGCCGACGCCGATGGCGCCGTTCTCGGTCTGGATGACGACGTCGACGCCGTCCGGGACGTAGTTGGCGATCAGGGTCGGAAGGCCGATCCCCAGGTTGATGATCTGCCCGTCGTTGAGCTCGCGGCCGGCGCGGGCGGCGATGGTCTGCTTCGCGTTAGCCATTGAACGTCTCCTCGCGCAGGGTGCAGTACTCGATGTTCGCCCGCACCACAGCGTTGACGAAGATGCCGGACGTGTGGATGGCGTTGGGGTCGAGCTCGCCGAGCGTGTAGAGGTTCTCGACCTCGGCGATCGTGAACCGCGCGTTCATCGCCGCCGGGACGTTGAAGTTGCGCGACGTGCCGCGGAAGATGAGATTGCCCCAGGTGTCGCCGGCGTGGGCGCGGACGATGGCGATGTCGCACTTGACCGCCGGCACGAGGATGTACTTGCGGCCGTCCAGCTCGATGACCTGCTTGCCTTCTTCGGCCACCGTGCCGACCCCGGTCGGGGTGAGGAAGCCGCCCAGGCCGGCGCCGCCGCAGCGCAGCATCTCGGCGAGCGTGCCCTGTGGCGTCGGCTCCACTTCGATCTTGCCCTCGTTCATCAGACGGGCGTAGTCGGGCGTCGTGCCGACGTGGCTGGCGACGATCTTCTTGATCTTGCCCTGGAGCGCCAGCTCCACGGTGCCGCGGCTGCGGTACCCGCCGTCGTTCTCGTAGATCGTGAGATCCTTGACGTCCATGGTCTTGAGGTAGTCGATGAGGGTGAGGGGGTCACCCTGGCCGATGAAACCGCCGACGGCGATGCTCATGCCGCTCTCGACGTGGGACATCGCCTCCTCGATGGGCACGACCTTGTTCTTCGGCACCTTCCACTCCTTTGCGCGGGAGAGACGAGCGAGGCTCGAGCGTGCGGGTCCGGGCGCGGAGCGCGTTCGGCCTTTGCGCCGCTGTGGGAAGCGTATCACTCCACACCCGCGCCGCGGCGTCTGCCCTTCATCTGGATGGAGCGCGAGGCTGCAACGAGGTGGCCGTCTCCTCGTCATGCGGTCACTCTGTCCGTATAGTGGATGTGTCCATCACCGCTTCGTGATCGGCTCGCTTCCTGTATACTTCCCGCGGCGCGTGGTCCGAAGGGAGGGTACGGTGTCCGCTATCGAGGGTTCTGCCAAGGTCGGGGTGATCGGCGGATCCGGCTTCTACGAGCTGCTCGGGAACGCTCGTGAAGTCACCATCGACACGCCCTTCGGGACGCCCAGCGACTCCTACTTCCTCGGCGAGATCGGCGGCGTGCCGGTGGCCTTCCTCCCGCGACATGCGCGCGGGCACCGCATTCTTCCCGGCGAGGTCAACTACCGCGCCAACATCTGGGGCATGAAGGCGCTGGGGGTGCACTACGTGCTGTCCGCCAGCGCCGTCGGCAGCCTGCGCGAAGAGCTCAAGCCGCTCGACGTGGTCGTGCCCGACCAGCTCTACGACCGCACGAAGGCGCGGCCCAGCACCTTCTTCGGCGAAGGCGTCGTCGTGCACATGGGCTTCGCCGATCCGTTCTGCCCCTACGTCAGCGGGCTGCTCGTGGAGCACGGCCGGGCCGCCGGCGCCACGGTCCACGAGGGCGGCACCTACGTCTGCATCGAGGGTCCCCAGTTCTCCACGCGTGCCGAGAGCAACGTCTATCGCCAGCTGGGCTTCGACGTCATCGGCATGACCAATCTCCAGGAGGCCAAGCTGGCGCGTGAGGCGGAGATCTGTTACGCCACCATGGCTATGGTCACCGACTACGACGTGTGGTACGAAGGGGAAGAGGATGTGACGCTCGAGCAGGTGCTGGGCAACGTGCGCCGCAACGTCGAGACCGCTCAGGCCATCGTCACGCGCGTGGTCACGGCGCTTGACGAACATCGCGATTGTGCGTGCCGCCACGCGGTGGAGCTCGCCATCAACACGCCGGCCGAGCTCATCCCGCAGGGCACCAAAGACAAGCTCGACCTGTTGATCGGCAAGTACCTGGATTGACGCAGCCGGACGCCGCGCGAGCGGCGTCCTCTCGAACGGCAAGAACCAGGGGCGTCGGGGACGCCTGCGAGTGAAGGGGTGGCGAGCGTCCGGACACAGTGTCCGGGTAGAGCGCCACGTGGAGCCGAGAAAGGAGCTACGCAGTGTCTTCGTTCGTTTCCAACAACGCCATTCTTTTGGCGATCGTCTGCGGGCTGATCGCCGTGATCTACGGCATCTTGCTCATCAGGTGGCTCATGAAGCTGCCGGCCGGCGACGAGCTCATGCAGAAGGTCGCCGGCGCCGTGCAAGAAGGCGCCAAGGCCTATCTGGCCCGGCAGTACCGCACCATCGCCATGGTCGGTGCGGTCGTCTTCGTCGTCCTGCTCGTGGCCCTGGGCCTCGGCAAGGACTGGACCTACGGCTGGCACGCCGCCGTCGGCTTCCTCATCGGGGCCGTACTCTCCGCCGCCGCCGGCTATATCGGCATGATGGTCAGCGTGCGCGTCAACGTGCGCACCGCAGAAGCCGCTCGCCAAGGGCTCGGACGGGCCCTCACGGTCGCCTTCCGTGGCGGCGCGGTCACCGGCCTGCTGGTCGTGGGTCTCGCGCTCCTCGGTGTGGCCGGCTACTTCTGGGCCACCGGCGACGTCGCCGCCCTCGTGGGTCTCGGCTTCGGCGGCAGCCTCATCAGCGTGTTCGCGCGCGTCGGCGGCGGCATCTTCACGAAGGCCGCCGACGTGGGCGCCGACCTGGTCGGCAAGGTCGAGGCGGGCATCCCCGAGGACGACCCGCGCAACCCGGCCGTCATCGCCGACAACGTCGGCGACAACGTCGGCGACTGCGCCGGCATGGCCGCCGACCTCTTCGAGACCTACGCCGTGACGGCCGTCGCCGCCATGCTCCTCGCCTTCCTGACGTTCAGGGGCACGGTCGACGTCACCGGCATCGCCAAGGGCCTGATCATCAGCGCCGACGCCGACGTGGTCTACAAGCCGGCCGTGCTCTACCCGCTGGTCATCGGCGGCGTCTCCATCATCGCCAGCATCATCGGCACCTTCTTCGTGCGCCTCGGCAAGACCAACAACATCATGAACGCCCTGTACAAGGGCCTCGCCGTGTCGGCGGTCATCGCCATCGCCCTGTTCTATCCGATCACCGAGTGGATGCTGGGCAACAAGGCCGCGCAGCTCTTCGGCGTGCCGAGTGTGACGCGTCTCTTCCTGGCGGCCGTCACCGGCGTCGTCGTCACGGCGCTCATCGTAGTGATCACCGAGTACTACACCGCCTCGCGCTACAATCCGGTCAAGAGCATCGCCAAGGCGAGCCTGACGGGCCATGCGACCAACATCATCCAGGGCCTCGCCGTCTCCATGCAGTCCACCGCTCTGCCCGTGCTCGTCATCGCCGCCGGCATCCTCGTGAGCTATGCGGCCGCCGGCGGCGGCACCGCCGGCCTCTACGGCATCGCGGTGGCCGTCATGGCGATGCTCTCGATGACCGGCATCATCGTCGCCATCGACGCCTACGGCCCCATCACCGACAACGCCGGCGGCATCGCCGAGATGGCCAACATGCCGGAGTCGGTGCGCCAGACCACCGACCCTCTCGACGCAGTCGGCAACACGACCAAGGCGATCACCAAGGGGTACGCCATCGGCTCGGCGGGTTTTGCGGCGCTCATCCTCTTCGTGTCGTACACGCTCGATCTGCAGGAGCATTTCCTGAAGGAGTACGACTTCAAGGGCGTGCTGTCGTTCGCGATCGACAATCCATGGGTGCTGGCCGGCCTCTTCATCGGCGGCATGCTGCCCTACCTCTTCGCCTCGCTCTGCATGAAGGCCGTGGGCAAGGCCGGCGGCCAGGTGGTCGAAGAAGTCCGCCGCCAGTTCCGCGAGATCCCCGGCATCATGGCCGGTACGGCCAAACCGGACTACGCCACGGCCGTCGACATCGTCACCAAGTCGGCCATCCGCGAGATGCTGCTCCCGGCCGCCATCCCGGTGCTCACGCCCATCATCATCGGCATCGCCTTCCGTCAGCACGGGTTCGAAGTGCTGGGCGGAGTGCTCATGGGCTGCATCATCACCGGCATCTTCCTGGCCATCAGCATGACCAGCGGCGGCGGCGCCTGGGACAACGCCAAGAAGCTCATCGAAGACGGCGAGTACGGCGGCAAGGGCTCCGACGCCCATGCGGCCGCCGTCACCGGCGACACCGTCGGCGACCCGTACAAGGATACGGCGGGTCCGGCCATCAACCCGATGATCAAGGTCATCAACATCGTGGCCCTGCTCGTCATCCCGTTCCTCGTCAAGTAGACGTCACGGCGGAGTTCCTGCTCCGCCGCTGAAGGCGCGGCGGGCGGTCTTTCGGCCGCCCGCCGCGCCGTCGCGTTTCTCCACGTCTTGCAGGCCTGTTAAGGAGGTATAAAGGCTGCTTGTGCGGCTCCGCACGCGGTGGTACTGTCAGTGCCCAGGCCGACTCGATCTCGGGTCGGCCTTTCTGGATTCCTGACCATGTGGACCACGCGAAAGATCATCGCGATCGTCACCGGCGCCCTCGGGGTGCTCCTCATCGTGCGTGGAGCCTGGGGCGGCGTGTGGCCGTTGTCGATCCAGCTCATCGCCGGCGTGCTGCTGGTCGTGATGGCCGTGCTCCGCTGGCGCACGCTCGTCTGACCCACCGCCCTCCAGGAGACCATGGCTCGCAGAAAACACAGGGAGGGACAGGGGCTGCACAAGGTCCTGGGCGTGCCGGCCCTGTTCAGCACCGCCTACGGCAACGTGGGCTCCTCGATCTACTACGCGCTCGGCGTCGTCGCGCTGTCTGCCCTGGGCGTCACGCCGCTCGTGTTCATCGCCACCGGCATGCTGTTCGTCACCACCGCCTGGTCCTACGCCGAGGCGACGGCGATGCTCCCCGAGGCGGGCGGCTCCTCGAGCTTCGCGCGGCGCGCCTTCAACGAGTTCGTGAGCTTCGGCGCCGGCTGGGCGCTCATGCTCGACTACATCATCACCATCGCCATCTCGGCGTTCTTCGTACCCAACTACCTGGCGGTGTTCTGGCCGGTCCTCAAGACCTGGCCGTCCAACACCATCGGCGGCATCGTGACCGTCGTCTTCCTGGTGATCATCAACGTCGTGGGCATCAAGGAGGCGGCGCGGCTCAACATCGTGCTCGCCATCCTCGACCTCATGACGCAGGTCCTGCTCATGGTGCTGGGCGTCATCCTCCTGGTCGCGCCCAAGCTGCTCGTGTCCCAGGTGATCTGGGGGGTAGCCCCCACGTGGAAGCAGCTGATCTACGGCATCTCCATCGGCACGGTCGCCTACACTGGCATCGAGACGGTCTCCAACATGGCCGAGGAAGCCGCCAGACCCGACCGTGACGTACCGCGGGCCATCAACTTCGTGCTCGCGGCAGTGCTCGTCGTGTATGCCGGCATCTCCATCACCGCGCTCTCGGCGATGCCCGTCAAGTACAACGTGATGCCGGTCGACAAGGCGACGGGAAGGACCGTCGAGGTGGCGGTCGTCGCCAAGGATCCCAAGATGCCCAACGGGCCGTTCGTGTTCGAGGGCGCGCCGCCTCCCGGCAACCCCGACGACAACGTGTACCTGCCGGCCATCCTCAAGGGGTCGCAGTGGTACGTCGAACCGCTGTCGCCGACGGGCCCCGTGTACGCCCAGAACGGCACCGACTACACGAAGCTCTACGGCAGTCACCTCGGCAGCGTCTACCGAGAAGACCCGGTGGTGGGCATCGTCAACAACCTCCCGTCGTCGCTGGGCTGGCTGGAGGCCATCCTGCGCCCGTGGGTCGGCATCCTGGCCGCGACGATCCTCATCATCGCCACCAACGCCGGGCTCATCGGGGTCTCGCGGCTCGCCTATTCCATGGGGCAGCACCGCCAGGTCCCGCCATTCCTCGGGCGCGTGCACCCCAAGCGGCTCACGCCGTACGTGTCGATCATCGTGTTCGGGGCGGTGGCCTGCATCCTGATCTTACCGGGCAGTACGGCGCTGCTCGCCGACCTCTACGCCTTCGGGGCCATGATCTCGTTCACGGTCGCGCACGTCTCGGTGGTGTGGCTGCGCCTCAAGGAGCCGGAGCTGGCGCGCCCCTTCCGCACGCCCCTCAACATCTCCATCGGCGGCGGACGCACGCTGCCGTTGCTGGCCGTGATCGGCGGGCTGGGGACCTTCACGGTGTGGTGCGTCGTCGTCGCGACCCATGCGCAAGGGCGCACGATCGGCTTCATCTGGATGGGCGTCGGGCTCGTGATGTACGTCGTCTACCGCAAGGCCAAGGGTTACTCGCTCACGAAGACGGTCGAGAAGGTCGTCGTGCCCGAGAGCATGCAGGCCGACATCGACTACGACCAGATCCTCGTGCCCATCGTCGGGACCCGCATCAGCGATGAGATGATGGTACTCGCCTGCCAGCTGGCGACGGAGAAGAAGTCGTCGCTCGATGGCCTCTACGTCATCGAGGTGCCGATCAACCTGCCGCTCGACGCTCGTCTCGTGAACGAGCGGCAGAAGGCCGACAGGGTGCTCAAGGCGGCGGCGACGATCGCCAGCCAGTTCAAGGTGAAGTTCACGCCGCACATCGTGACGGCGCGCCAGGCGGGGCGGGCGATCGTCGAGGAAGCCATCGACCGCCGCAGCGAGGTCATCATCCTGGGCACGACGCGCAAGCGTCGCATCGGCGATCTCGTGTTCGGCCGTACTGCCGACTTCGTGCTGGCCCACGCGCCCTGCGAGGTCCTCCTCAACCTGGTGCCGCGCGAATACCCCGCGGGTGGATCGGCTGAAGACGGCGCCCAGGGCTCTGGTTTCGAGGGCCAAGCCTGATAGCATTCCTGCCGTCGATGCACATCACAGGGTGTCGCGAGTCGCGCCGGTCGAGCAGCGGCTGATCACACCAGACGGGCAGGAGGCCGGCGCTAGCAGTCATGGCGCGCCGCAAGCACAGAGAGGGCGAAGGGCTCCAGAAGGTCCTCGGCGTACCGGCTCTGTTCAGCACCGCCTACGGCAACGTAGGCTCGTCGATCTACTACGCTCTAGGCATCGTCGCCTTGTCGGCGATGGGCGCGACGCCCATCGTCTTCGTCATCACCGGCCTTCTGTTCATGACCACGGCGTGGACTTACGCCGAGGCGACGGCCGCCATGCCCGAGGCAGGCGGCGCGGCGAGCTTCGCGCGGCGCGCCTTCAACGAGTTCGTGAGCTTCGGCATCGGCTGGGGCCAGATGCTCGTCTACACGGCCACGATCGCCATCTCCGCCCTCTTCGTGCCGCACTATCTGTCGGTATTCTGGCCCGTTCTCCTGAACTGGCCGTACAACGCCATCGGCGGCATCATCACCGCCGTCGTCCTCGTGGCGATCAACGTCATCGGCATCAAGGAGGCGGCGCGACTCAACATCATCCTGGCACTGCTCGACCTCGCCACCCAGGTGCTGATCATGGTCATCGCGCTGGCGCTCCTGCTCGCGCCGCGGATCCTCATCGAGCAGATCCACTGGGGCATCGCCCCGACCTGGCGCCAGTTCCTCTACGGTATCGCCATCGGGACCGTCGCCTACACCGGCATCGAGACGGTCTCGAACATGGCCGAAGAGGCGACCAACCCCGGCCGCGACGTGCCCCGGGCCATCAACCTCGTCATCATCGTCGTGCTTCGCCGTGTACATCGGCATGCCGCTGGCGGGCCTTTCGGCGATGCGCGTGAACTACAACGAGGTCCCGATGAATCCGGCGACGCACCTGACCGTGCCGCAGCCTGTGGTACCCAGCGAACCAGACGGTACATGGGCGCTCAAGAGCGACCCGGAAGCGACCGTGTACGTGCCGGTCGAGGAGGTCGACGGCACCATGGTCATCCCCGCGCAGAAGCCGGAGGGGGAGGTGACGATCGTCGACGGGGTGCCGACGGCTCGCTTGTACGGTACTCAGCTCGGCAGCAACTACCAGGAAGACCCGGTGCTCGGGATGGTGCGCTTCATGCCCGACAGCCTGGCTTGGTTGCGCGCGATCCTCGTACCGTGGGTCGGCATCCTCGCGGCGACGATCCTGGTCATCGCCACGAACGCCGGCCTCATCGGCGTGTCTCGGCTGACCTACTCCCTGGGGCAGCATCGCCAGTTGCCCCCGATCCTCGGCCGCGTGCACCCGAAGCGGCTCACACCATACGTGTCCATCATCGTGTTCGGGCTGATCGCGTGCGTCCTGATGGCGCCGGGCAGCACCGGTCTGCTCGCCGACCTCTACGTGTTCGGCTCCATGATCTCGTTCACCGCCGCCCACATCTCGGTGATCATGCTGCGCATCCGCGAGCCCGACATGGAGCGTCCGTGGAGGACGCCGCTGAACTTCCGTCTGAAGGGCAAGCTGCTCCCGGTGACGGCGATCCTTGGCGCCGTCGGCACCTTCAGCGTCTGGCTGGTCATCGTCGCCTTCCAGGACACGAGCCGTCTCATCGCCTTCGCCTGGATCGGCATCGGCCTGGTCATGTACGTCGTCTATCGCAAGGCGAAGGGCTACTCGCTCACCGGTACCGTCGCCAAGGTCGTGATGCCGTAGACGATGAAGGCGGACATCGACTACGACCAGATCCTCGTGCCCATCGTGGGCTCGCGCGTGACCGACGAGATGATGGTGCTCGCCTGCCAGCTCGCCACCGAGAAGAAGTCGGCGATCGACGGCCTGTACGTCATCGAGGTGCCGCTCAACCTGCCTCTCGACGCCAAGCTCGTGAACGAGCGCGCCAAGGCCGAGAGGGTGCTGGCCGCCGCCGCCCTCATCGCCAGGCAGTTCAAGGTGGGGTTCTCACCGACCGTCATCACGGCGCGCTCAGCCGGCCGGGCGATCGTCGAGGAGGCGGAGAGCCGGCGCTCCGAGGTGATCATCATGGGCACGATGCGCAAGCGCCGCATCGCCGACCGCGCCTTCGGACGGACCACGGACTACGTTGTGGACCACGCGCCGTGCGAGGTACTGTTGAACATCGTTCCCAAGGGCTATCCTGTGGAGGGTTCAGCGACGCCACTCGGCGAGTCCGCCGTGGTCTCATCCCGCACGGATGACGGCGCCGGCGACGCATCTGCCGGCCGGCCCACAAAGCAATGAGAGGTGACACATGCACGTAGTGATCGCAGGTTGCGGGCGCGTCGGCTCCGGCCTCGCCCGCGACCTCGTGACCCAGGGGTTCGACGTCTCCATCCTCGACGAGAGCCCCGATGCCTTTCATCTGCTCGGCGACGACTTCCCCGGCGACTTCATCGTCGGGCGCGCCCTCGACTGGGACGCTCTGCGCCGGGCGGGCATCGAGGACGCCGCGGCGTTCGTGGCGTGCACCGACGGCGACAACACCAACATCGTCATCGCGCAGATCGCACAGAAGAAGTACGGCATCCGCTGCGTCGTGGCGCGCGTCTACGACCCGCTGCGCGCCGAGCTCTTCGCGCAGGTCGGCATCAACACGGTGTGCCCCACGCGGGACGTCCGCGTGGCGCTCTTCGACGCCGTGCGCGCCTGTCAGATGCCCTTGCCGAATCAGGAGGGCTGAGCGGTGTTCGTGCTCATCGTCGGCGGCGGCAAGGTCGGTCTCAACACGGCCCGTCAACTCCTGCAGCTCGGCCACGAGATCGCCCTCGTCGAGCAGCGTAAGTCGCGCTACGACCTCATCGCCGACTTGCTCGGCGACGATGCCCTCGTGTTCGGCGACGGCACCGAGGTCTGGGTCCTCGAGAAGGCCGGCATCGGCCGCGCCGATCTCGTCGTGGCCGTCACCGGCGACGACGAGGACAACATCATCATCTCGCAGGTCGCCAAGCTGAAATTCGGTGTGCCCAAGGTCGTGGCGCGGGTCAACAACCCGTTCAACCAGCCCACCTTCGACCTGCTCGGCGTGGAGAACACGGTGTGCGCCACCACGGCGATGCTCAACCTCATCATGCACGAGCTCCCGACGCACAAGTTCGTGCATCTGCTGTCGCTCAAGCGTGAGCAGGTGGAGGTCGTCGAGCTCGAGGTCGGCGAGGACTCGCCCTTCGCCGAGAAGTACGTGCAGGACATCGACTTGCCCGAAGGCGTGCTGCTCGCGGCCATCGTGCGCGCCGGTCACGCCCTGGTGGCCCGCGGCTCGACCGAGATCCTGCCCGGCGACTACGTGCTGTGCCTCCTGCCGCCGGGCATGGAGAAGGAGCTCATCAAGGTCTTCCTTCCCGAGGAGGAACCGGAGCGCGTGCAGTTCGAGTCCGAGCTCGACACCTCCGAAGGCTGAGGCGCCGCGCGGAAGGGCGATGGCCGGCGGGAGCCACGCTCCCGCCGGCCATCGCGCTTCTTCCGGCGCTCGTCCGGTTGACCGTCCACAGGCTCGCGGGTAGCATGGGGCGCGCTCTTCCGAGGGCCGCGTTCTCTCGGTGGCGAGGTAGCTCAGTTGGTAGAGCACACGACTGAAAATCGTGGTGTCGTCAGTTCAATTCTGACCCTCGCCACCACTTCTGTCTCTTCACTCTCAGCGCCCTTCGGCAGCGGTGCATGTCCGGGGAAGACACGGTGGGGCAGACTGACAGCTGAAGGCGACGACGGGGGCGCGGAGTCTGTGGGAACCGGGAGACTGCTCAGGATACGGCACGACCATCGGGACCTTGGTTTCCTGAGCGCGCGCGTCGTCACGGACGAGGGGTACGAAGCCGCCTGGATGCTGCGCGTCGAGTCGCCCGCCGACATCGACGAGTTCCGCGGGCATCTGGCGGATGGCTCGTGCATGGCGCTGACGATGGTCACGCGCGGAGGAGACCACTATCGCGGCGAAGCGTGCGTGGCCAGCGTGAGCGACAGCGTCGACTCCGCGACGATCGTGACCCTATCCGGGATGGGCCCGCTGCGCCGCGGCTAGAGCAGGGTCCTCGATAGCCCGGACGCGGCCTCCTGAGACGCGCCGGACGCTCCAGTCTGCCTTCCATCGCATGCCGCCCCGTCCGCCATGGTGTGCTTGCATACTTGGGCCTCAGGCGCCGGGGCACTCCTGTCGATACATCGAGGGAGCGAGGCCGGCGGGACCGGCGCCTCCGCGACCGCCTTTGCGCTGCGGCGGTGCGCGCCGGCTCCGTCTGCAGCATCGAGCGAGCGGGGTCGCCGTATGGGAAGCGTGACGCGACGGGTGTTCTCCGGCAGGGTGTCGGCGGCGTGGCCGGCGTTGCTGCTCGTGTTGTTCGTCTGGTCGGGAGTACTGGCGCCGGCCTGGGCGCAGGGCGCTACGGTGACGACGCTCGCCGGAACCGCCCACGTCGTCGGCAGTGCGGACGGCGTGGGCCCCGCGGCGAGCTTCAACGGACCCTGTGGTGTCGCCTGCGACGCGGTCGGCAACGTCTACGTCGCGGACACCGCCAACAACGCGGTGCGGAAGATCAGCCCTGCGGGCGATGTGGCGACGATCGTGGGAGCGGCCGCCGGCCTCGATTCTCCTGGAGGTGTCGCCTGCGACGCGGTCGGCAATGTCTACGTCGCGGATACATGGAACCACGTGATCCGCAAGGTCACGCCTGCCGGTGTCGTCAGGATCCTGGCCGGCGCCATCGGCGAGCAGGACTACATCGACGGCAGCGGCGCCGACGCGCGCTTCAGCTATCCGGGCGCCGTGGCCTGCGACGCAGCCGGCAACGTGTACGTTGCCGACACGGGGAACAACATCATCCGCAAGGTCACGCCGGCCGGCGACGTCGGCACCCTCGTGGGACCCGACGCCGGCCTCGACTCTCCGGGCGGAGTGGCCTGCGATGCGGCAGGCACCGTCTACGTCTCCGACACGTTCAACAACTCCATCCGCAAGATCACGCCTGCCGGCGACGTGAGCACCCTCGCAGGAGCAGACGCAGGTCTCGACACCCCGGGCGGTGTCTGCCTCGACGCGGCCGGCAACGTCTACGTCGCGGACGCGTACAATCATGTGGTCCGCAAGATCACCGCCGCCGGCCTCGTGAGCATCCTGGCCGGCGCGGTCGGCGAGCAGGGCAGCGCCGACGGCAGCGGTGCCGGTGCGCGCTTCTCCTACCCGGGGGGCGTCACCTGCGACGGCGTCCGGCAACGTCTACGTCGCCGACACGGCGAACCACACGATCCGCAGAGTGGCAGAGGACGACGTCGCGCCCGTGACCACGGCCACGCCGCCGCTGGCGAGCAGCGCCACCAGCGGCTGGCGCAACACCGCCCAGACGGTGACCCTCACGGCCACCGACGTCGGCTCCGGGGTCGCCGGCACCAGCTACAGCATCGACGGCGGCCCTACGCTCGCGTACAGCGGCCCCTTCACGGTGAGCGCCCCGGGCAGCCACGCCGTGACCTACTTCTCGATCGACAACGGCGGCAACGTCGAGCTGCCGCAGACCGGCTACGTCAATATCGACGTCGCGCCCGTGACCACGGCCACGCCGCCGCTGGCGAGCAGCGCCACCAGCGGCTGGCGCAACACCGCCCAGACGGTGACCCTCACGGCCACCGACGTCGGCTCCGGGGTCGCCGGCACCAGCTACAGCATCGACGGCGGCCCTACGCTCGCGTACAGCGGCCCCTTCACGGTGAGCGCCCCGGGCAGCCACGCCGTGACCTACTTCTCGATCGACAACGGCGGCAACGTCGAGCTGCCGCAGACCGGCTACGTCAATATCGACGTCGCGCCCGTGACCACGGCCACGCCGCCGCTGGCGAGCAGCGCCACCAGCGGCTGGCGCAACACCGCCCAGACGGTGACCCTCACGGCCACCGACGTCGGCTCCGGGGTCGCCGGCACCAGCTACAGCATCGACGGCGGCCCTACGCTCGCGTACAGCGGCCCCTTCACGGTGAGCGCCCCGGGCAGCCACGCCGTGACCTACTTCTCGATCGACAACGGCGGCAACGTCGAGCTGCCGCAGACCGGCTACGTCAATATCGACGCAACGGCCCCCACGACGAGGGCGCAGCCTGCCCACGTACGGGCCGGCAAGACCGTGACGCTCAAGTTCAGAGTCGCCGACGCGGCCGTCAGCTGCGGCGAAGCGACGGTGAAGCTCCAGATCGTGAAGGGCGGCAGGGTCGTGAAGACCGTCTCCGTGGGCTCGAAGGCGACCAACGTGGTGCTCACCTACAGGTACAAGACCGCGCTGAGGAAGGGGACCTACACTTGGCGCGTGCTGGCGACCGACGCCGCCGGCAACAAGGCGGTCGATACGCTGGCCGCCAAGCTGACGGTCAAGTAGGCGCCGGGGCGCCTCGTGCGCCTGCGGCGCCCCCCAGGCTGGTTCACCTAGAGCGACTGGTCCGGGAAGACGTCGTCGCCGACCAGCTCGCGCACCCGCAGCATGTCGAAGACACCCTTCACGGCGGGAGACAGGTTGCGCGCTGCCAGGGGGGTCCCCCGGCTCTTCATGTCGAGGCTGAGCCGCACGAAGATGCCGGTGCCCGAGGAATCGATGAACTCCACGTCGGCGAAGTCGAGGACGACGGTCTGCGCGCCGCGGGCCGCCTCCGCCACGGCTTCTCGCAAGGTGTCGGCGCAGTCGAGGTCCATCTCGCCGGCGAGGAACACGGTGGGCGCCGGGCCCGGGGCGATCGTTGTCCGCAGCATGCTCTCCTGCCTCAGTCGGTCTTGCGGTCCAGTAGCAGCGTGGTACCCGTCTGGCCGGTGCGCAGCCCGACGGCGTCGAGATAGTCGAGGATGATCTTGAAGCCGTACCCCATCGAAGCCTGCCCCTTCTTCGTCGGCGGCTCGATCCAGTTGAGGAAGTCCATCCCTGGTCCCTCATCGGCGACCACGACGCGCAGGCGATCGTCGAGGCGCCGAAGGGTCATCGACCCTTGACCGCCGCCGTGAAGCAGCATGTTGGTCACGGCTTCCGAGATGCAGAGGATCGTGCGCTGCCTCGTCAGGTCGTCGATGTCGGACTCCTGGAGTACGAGGTCGACGGCGTCGCGCGCCGTGGCCAGCGAGGCCGAGTCGTCGATCGCGAAACGCAGGAGCTGCGTGCCGGCGCGAGTCTCCTGCCGCAGTTCGCTCTCGTCGAGGATGCGAAGCTTGCCGCAGGCGACCGCCGCGGCCAGGTTGTTGAGGATCTCCACGAGGCTGCGGCGGTGGTCGCCGTGGTGGCGCTGCCAGCCGTTGGTGCGGATGCTGAGGATCTCGCAGCGCTCGCCCTGAGGCACGAAACAGAGCTCGTCGGCGACGAAGTCGCCGGCCTGAGAGACGGCGTAGCACATGAAGCGCTCGCTCTCGAGGGCTTGTCTCGCGTGCGCGACCAGGTCTTCGAGGGGCAGATCGGCCTCGATCTCGCCGATGACCGCACGCACGGTATCGTCGCCGGCGACGTAACGGAACACCTGCAGCGATGCCGCCGAATCGGCCGCTTGATCAGTCATCTCCCCCCGTTCGGTGTGCGGTCGGCCATCGCGAGCCGCCCTTCAGGCGAGACGCGCCAGCAGCAATGTAGCGTCGTCACTGGGTGACGCCTCGGCACGGAACGCGGCGACGTCGCCCCACACAGACTCCAGTGTCTCATCAAGTGGGCGCTGATGACAGCGCTCGAGCGCGTTCTCGAGCCTTTCAAGGCCGAAGAGCTCCCCGTTGGGGTCGCGGGCCTCGGTGAGACCGTCGGTGTAGAGGACCACGGTCTCGCCGGCGGCGAGCTCGACCTGGTCTTCGGGATACTGCAGCCCCGTGCGCACGCCGAGCGCCGCGCCGCGCGAGGGCACCTGGCGCACGCCTCCCGGGCCGGCGAGGAGGACAGGATTGTGGCCGCCGCCGGCGATCGCCAGGCTGTTCCGCTGCGGGTCGTACACGGCCAGGGCCAGCGTGAGGAAGTACGGCAGGCGCTGGCCCTCGAGGTCACGGGCCAGGCCGTCGTTGACCTCGGCCAGGACCTGGCCCGGCCCCTTGCCCGGGGCGATGGCGTCGTGGAGCAGCGAACGCGCCATCGCCATGATCAGCGCGGCCGCGAGGCCCTTGCCCATCACGTCCCCGCAGACGATGCCGACGCGGCCGTCGCCGAAGGGGATGTAGTCGTAGTAGTCGCCGCCCATCTCGCCGAGGAACTCCATGCGCTGGGCCAGGTGCAGCCCTTCGACGTGCGGGATGGAGGCGGGCAGGAGGTCGGACTGGATGCGACGCGCACGCTCGATCTCGGCGGCGACCTTGAGCTGCGCGCCGCGCAGTTCCTCGTGGAGCTCCGTCGACCTGGACAGCTCCTCGTGAAACGAGTCTCTCTCGGCGTCGAAGGTGACCCTGTCACGGGCCCGCTTCACGTAGATGTCGTAGGAGTAGTAGATGAGGTAGAGCGGCGGGATGGCGAGCAGCATCCCGGGGACTCCGAGCCAGAGATACATGGCGGCGAGGAGGAGCGCGAGCGTGGAGCCCGTGAGGTAGCTCGGCAGACCCCACTGGTAGTTCTGTCGCCAGATGAGCAGCGGACTGCGTTGGGTCGCCAGAGAGATCACGCCGGCCAGCAGCACGGTATTGACGGCGAAGTCGACGATGGTGGCGCCGAACGTGGGCAGGACCTTGCTCATGAAGCTGCCGCCCGCCGGGGTGAAGGCGAGGTAGACGAGGCCGGCCGCATACGTCGAGACGATGTAGTTGGCGACGTTGAAGACGATCTTGACGGGGTCGCGCATGAACCAGGCGCTGGTCAGGCCGGACACCGCGGCCACCACCAGGGCTGGCCAGAGGCCAAGGGCGATCAGCGCCGCAAGGACCGGGACGAACGACAGCGTGACGATGCCGACGACGGGCATCTTGATCTCGCGCAGATCCGCCAGCGTGGCCAGGATGACGAAGGCGATGAGGTCGATCGTGAGCGGCGCCGGATCGCGCAGCAGAGTTGCGGCCACGGCGCCGCCGGCGGCCACCGCGAGCAGGCCCACAAACAGCGAGACGGCCGTGCGCGTGCGCACGGCCGTCTCGCTGTCAGGGCCGGGGAGTGTGGACTCTGGCGTTACTGACCCTCGATCAGCGTCGTCCACTTGTACTTGGCCCACTCATACTCCGTCCACTTGTACTTGGTCCACTTGTACTTCGTCCACGCGACGTTCGTCCACTTGTACTTGGTCCACTTGTACTTGGTCCACTTGTACTTGGTCCACTTGTACTTCGTCCATCCGTATTTCTGCCACGCTCGCTTTTCCCATTTATTGTAGTCGCCGTTCTTGAAGAACTTCTTGCCATCGCCGAGGAAGGCGGAGAGAGCCCACCCGTCGGCACGCGTGGTCGCGGCCAGGGCCTCGTCCACGTCGAGCGTCCCGGCGCCCTGCTGGTGTACGTTGGCGCGGGCGACGTGATCGGCGGTTCCCATGAGCCGCACCTTCACGTCGTCGGGCGTGAGGCTCGGGTCTGCGCCGATCATGAGCGCTGCGGCGCCGGCCACGACCGGGGCGGACGTGCTCGTGCCCGACAGCCTCAGGTAGTTGGACGCCGTCTCGGGCAGAGCATCCGGCGCGTATTCCACCAGGGGGACCACATTGCCCGGGAAGTTCGTGTCGATGTAGGAGCCCTGCGTGCGCAGGGAGATGAGGCGGTTGCCGGGCGCCACGAGGTCCGGCTTGGCGACCTCGTCGAAGAGGGTCGGGCCCACTGAGCTGTAGGATGCCACGACGGTCGTCGGTGACGTCCGCGGTCTGCTGCGTGTCGGTCGCACCGACGGTGATGACGAACGGATCGTTGCCGGGGGAGAGCACGCCGCCGGAGCCGAAGTCGCCCTCGTTGCCGGCGGCGCAGACGACGGTGATGCCGCTTCGCCATGCCGCCTCGACGGCGCGGTCGACCGGATCGCGCGTGAAGGAGCCGATCGGGTTGCCGCCGATGGAGATGTTGAGCACGCGGATGTCGTAGTCGTCCTTGTGCGCGATCGCCCAGGCGATGCCGGCGATCAAGGTCGACGTGCGTCCCTGACCGACCTCGTCGAGCACCTTGATGCCGACGATGTCGGCGGCGGGGGCGACGCCGCGGAACTGGACGGTGGCGCAGCCGCCGTCGTCGAGCGGCAGGGAGGCCGTGCCGTCGCCGGCGATGAGCCCGGCGACGTAGGTGCCGTGGCCGGCGTCGTCGTAGGGCGCCGGCTGGCCGTTCACGAAGTCCTTCCAGCCGACGATGCGGCTGGCGGCGAGGTCGGTGTTGGTGGTGACGCCGCTGTCCAGGATGGCCACGGTGACGCCGGCGCCCGCCGGGCGGCTGCCGTCGGCTGCGGCGGGCACGTCGGCGAGTCCGATGGTGAGGTTGGTCACATCCATGGTGCTCCGGTAGTCGAAGCCGTGCACGGGGTTGTCCGCGAAGATGTCAGTGACGAAGCTCGAGCCGCCGAGCGCCATGATCTCGGCGGGCGTGAGGAAGGCGGCCACGCTGTCGACGAGCGCCAGCTCAGTGATATCGACGCCCAGCGGGATCGTCGCGGTCACTTGGTCGAGGGCGCCGGGAGCGTTGACCATGACGGGGATGGCGACGACGCCTCCGGTCGCCTCGAGCACCGTCACGACGCTCGGGTCGATCTTGCCGCCGGGCTCGTCCTCGGCCAGTGCCACGTTCGGCACGGCCAGCAGGCAGAGCAGCGCGACGGTCAGGACGAGGATCCTCGGTTTCATCGTTCTCGCCTCCACTTCGGTACTCCCTCGGCCTGCCGGCTTGCTCAGAGCCGGCAGACGTTGACCGGGTTCACCTGTGGCGAGCGGTGGGGACACCAGGCTGAGGCAGGAAGCTGAAGGCGAGGTTCGCGGAGGCGAAGATCGGATCCGGCAACCGAGCTGTCTTGATCATCCAAGACCTCTGGCTTTGCGTCCCTGCCTCACGACAGGTTTGCCCTTATCAGTGTCCGTATCGGTCGCTCTGTTCCAAACATGAGGTTTTTCTAGACAGATTGGCAAACGAAGTGTAGCCGCCGTGGCGACGCTCTGGGGGTGGTAGACTGTGATCACGGTTGCCCAGAGACCGTCGGGAAGAGCCGACGTTTCGAGGCGGTCCTCGTTTCCGCCGTACCGCCCGGGCTCTTGGCTCTCCACGACGTTCCCGACATCGCGAACGCGCGCCCGTTGGGCACGGTCGCGCACGAGGAAAGGAGGATGCACATGAGTCGTGCGGACGGCCTCTACACTGCGGTGCAGAGGAAGGTGATCAACCAGATGCTCAAGCTGGCCGCCAGCGACGACAAGGCCAAGATCGTCAGGGCCTTCCGGCTGGCGGAGAGGATCACTCCGGACCAGTACAAGGGCTCAGTGCGATTCGTCACCGACAAGGTGAAAGACGACCACCCAGCGCTGTTCATCGCCAAACACGTTTCCTCGAGGCTCAGCCCGCGTTGTCGCGACGCCTTCATCGAATGTCTTATCGTGAACAACCTTCTTCGCGGCGTGGCAAAGCGCAAGGACCTCGTGGAACGTACAGGGATGCGCGCGCCGACGACGATCCTCATGAGCCCCACCATGCGCTGCAATCTCACCTGCGACGGCTGCTACGCGGCGGAGTACTCGCCCGACCAGGATCTCGACAGGGCCCTCCTTCAGAAGATCGTGGACGAGGGCAACGACATGGGCGTCTATCTGTTCACGATGCTCGGCGGCGAGCCCTTCATGTACGAGGAGCTGCTCGATTTCGCGGCTGAGAACAAAGACGCCTACTTCCAGGTCTTCACCAACGGCACGCTCCTCGACCACGACACCATCGACGAGCTCGCCAAGATCGGCAACATCGCGCCGATGCTCAGCCTCGAGGGCTCACCCGAGCTCACCGACCAGCGCCGGGGCCCTGGGGTGCACGCTCAGGTCATGGAGATCATGGACCACCTCGGCGAGGCCGGCGTGGTCTTCGGCTACTCATGCACCGTCGCCCGGAACAACTGGCAGGCCATCGTCAGCGACGAGTTCGTCGATCCACTGATCGCCAAGGGTGCGATGCTGAGCTGGCACTTCCTCTACATGCCGGTCGGTCGCGACCCCGACACGACGATGATGCTCACGCCGGAGGAGCGCAACCAGTTCCGCCTCGACATCCAGCGCATCCGCGCTACCAAGCCGATCTTCCCGGTCGACTTCTGGGGCGATGCTCCCTGGGTGAACGGCTGCATCGCCGGCAGGCACTACGTGCACATCAACAGCGCCGGCTGGGTGGAGCCCTGCATCTTCACGCACTTCGCCACCGACAACATCCGCGACGTCAGCCTCCTGGAGGCGTTCAACTCGCCGTTCTTCCGGGAGATCCGCCGCCGCCAGCCGTTCAACCACAACCTGCTGATGCCCTGCATGTGGATCGACAATCCGCAGCAGTCGCGCGAGATCATGGCGGCTACCGGCGCCCAGCCCACGCACCCCGGCGGGGACGTCATGCTCACGCACCTGCAGCCCGAGCTCGACCTGTACGCTCACGAGGTCAATCGAGTGTACAACCCGATCTGGAACTGCCTGAGCGCAGACAAGGTCGACGACGAGATCGACGAGCCGGCGCCCGTAGGCTAGAAGACCGCAGCGGGCGGCCGCGAGAAGGCGGGCGGCGGGGCGCCGATCGGCGCCCCGCCGCCCGCCTTCCGCGCGGCGCCGCGGGATGGCTGCCTAAGGTTTTCGTGCTACCCTGTCGAAACTGAGTCTGCCGAAACCGACATGGCGAGAGCTCACCCCCACAAGCGGGTCGCCCGCGCGGCGGCTATCTCCATACTCACCCTCATCGCGACGCTGGCAGCCACGTGGCTGGCGCCGCGGGCCAGCGACGCCGTGGCGGCGTGGCTGCGCACGCCCGACGTGCGTACTCAGACGACCGCCCTGTCCGCGCCGCTGCCGGTGAATGCACCCGCCTCGGCCGGCGCGGCCCGGCATGCCGCCGCCGCGCCGGATGCGGGGACCGCGGACGATGCCGTGACCATCGACCCGGGCCTGCGCTTCAACCTCGTGGGCGTCATCTGCCGGCCGCCGGCGCAGTCCGCCGAGGTGGTCGTGCAGATCCGCACCAGTCTCGACGGGAGCTCGTGGGGCGAGTGGTACTCCGTCGCGCTCGAGGTGGCGTCCGAGGGCGACGGCTCGAGGCCGCAGGCCTTCACCGAGCCGCTGTGGACGGGCGCCGCCCGCTACGTCCAGGTCGCGGCGCGGCAGGCTGCAGGACTGCAGGCCGCGCCGCTCGCGCTGCGCGGCGTCAAGGTCGTGGCGCTCAACAGTACCGAGGACGCCGACCGCGGCGCCACCCTGCTCGGCGTGCTCCGCCGCACGGCCGCCGCCGTCGCCGGGCTCGAGCTGGTCCCGCCTCTGGGCGCCATGACCACGAAGCCCGCCATCGTGACCCGCGCCGAGTGGGGCGCCGACGAGTCGTACCGCGCCGGGTCGCCTTCCTTCGCGCCCGTCAAGATGGTCTTCGTCCACCACACGGCCAGCGGGAACGACTACACGCGGGCCGAGGCTCCGGCCATCGTGCGCGCCGTGTATGCCTACCACACCCGGTCCCTGCACTGGAGCGACGTCGGCTACAACTTCCTCATCGACCGCTACGGCACCCTGTACGAGGGCCGCTACGGCGGGGTCACCAAAGGCGCGATCGGCGCGCAGACGCTCGGTTTCAACACGGGCAGCATCGGCGTCTCGGTGATCGGGGACTTCACCAAGGCGACGCCGCCCGGCGCGGCGGTGAGCGCGCTCGAGCACCTCCTGGCCTGGAAGCTGGACGTGCATCACGTCGATCCACAGGGCAGAGCGACGCTGGTGTGCGGGTACGGCGAGAAGTACGGCACCGGCCAGAGCGTGGAGTTCCCCGTCATCGCCGGCCATCGTGACGCCAACTACACCGGCTGTCCGGGCGACAGGCTCTACGCTCAGCTGCCGGCGATCCGCAAGGCCGTCGCCGCCATCGGTCAGCCGAAGATCTACGGGTTCGACGTCGCCGGCACCTATTTCAGCCCCGACGGCGACGGCGTGCGCGACAAGGCCGAGGTCGCTTTCGCCGTCTCTGAGGTCGCCGACTGGAGCATCGAGATCCGCCAGCCGAACGGCGACGTCGTCCGGCGCATGAGCGGCCAGGGCGCCGCCGCCGCCGCGACCTGGGGCGGCAAGGACGGGGACGGCCGCGATCTGCCCGACGGCACGTACACACTCATCGCCAGCGCGAAGAGCGCGCGCGGCGAGGCGCGGACGGCGACGGTGGACGTGCACATCGACACCACGCCGCCGCGCCTCGAGAGCGCCGCGGTCGCGCCGAGCGCGTTCAGCCCGAACGGCGACGGGCAGGCCGACAGCGACCAAGGTGACCTTCCAGCCGGGCGAGAGCGGGACGGCGCGCGTCTCGGTGATCGGCGACGGAGACAAGGTCCTTCGCCGGCTCACCGACTGGCGCGCCGTCGGCGCTTCGACGCAGTCCGTCACCTGGGACGGGCGCATCAGCGACGGCGCCAAGCTCGTGGCGGCGCCGGAGGGACGCGTCTCCCTGGAGATCGTCATGCGCGATCTGGCCGGCAACAGCGCCACCGTCAGGCGCTCCGCGGTGGTCGACCGCACGCTCGGATTCCCGGGCGTCAGCCCGCGGATCTGCTCTCCGAACGGCGACGGCACGCGCGACACGGTCGCCGTGTCGTTCAAGCTCACGCGCCGGGCCGAGGTCACCCTGGCGCTGGTCCGCGGGGAGGAAGTGCTGCGCACCATCAAGGCCGGCGAGCTCCCTGCCGGTCCGCAGTCGGCCACCTGGGACGGCAAGGTGACCGGCGGGGCGTTCGCGGACAGCGGCACCTACGACCTGCGCGTGACGGCGCACGGCAGCATGGGCGTGACGTCCGTCTCGAAGTCGGTCACGGTCGATCGCTTCGCACCGCGGCTCACGGTGCCCGCCACCGCGTCGGCGACCTTCGGGCGCACCGCGAAGGTCGCCTACTCGGTGCGAGACCCGTTCAGCGCGACCGTGAAGGTGACGGTCATGGTGAGTGACGAGGCCGGAGCCGCAGTGGCCACGGTGGACTGCGGATGGTGTCAAGCCGGGCAAGACGACCTGCTCGTGGAAGCCGCCGGCGCGAGGGACCTACACGCTCACCTTCCACGCCGTCGATCGCGGAGGCAACGCCGAGGGTTCTGCGGGGGTCACGATCCTGAAGGTGCACTAAAACACGGACCCGGGGACCGGGCCCGTGCTCGACGACTGAACCTCAGGATGCGTGCGACGCCGGCTGGTACGCCCTCACGCCGCGCACGATGGCGACGACGATGGCGACGATCCCGACGACGAGCGCGACGCGGAGCACGGTCACAAGTGCGATGGCGAGCCAAGCAAGTATCTCCCATCCGCCCATGGTGCCCCCTTTCTTCGCTCAGGTGGGGCCGCTCAACACGGCTCCCTTAGTAGTTATCACCTTTCCGGGGCAGTGCGCGCATCGGGCGTGCGCACTAGACGGGGGTGGGTCATGTACCTGACTTCACAAGCGGAGCCGGCGCCCGAGCCTGCCGTGGCCGCCGATTGCGGCCCGCTGCGTTGCGGGACCGCCGGCCGGGGTCATCTCCCGGCCGGCGGTCCCGCGGGGGGCCTGGTTCAGGCGTCGGCGTGCTCGCGCCGCCAGCGGCAGTGGGGCATGGGGCAGGCGGCCATGCGCGCGGCGTCGCAGATCTCGCAGCGCTGCCCGGCCATGCTGATCGGCAGGTCGAAGACGCCGTCGGGCGCCTCGCCGAGACGAAGCACGGCGTGCAGGGCGCGCGACACCGCCTTCATGTCGGCGAAGGTGTCGGCCTTCTCCGGCAGGTCGATGAGCCCCATGCGGACGGCGCGTTTGCGCACGCGCCCGTCGGGGACGCAGGCGAAGCGGTCGAGCGCGTCGTCGTCCCAAAGGCCGTAGCGGCGCATCTCGCGCACCGCCCAGAAGGCCCGCGACTTGAGGGCTCCGCCCGAGGCACGCGTGGAGCACGTCGACGGCGACGTCCGGATCGGCCGGCTGGGGCAGGAGGCGGCTCCATGTCTCGCGGGCCTCGGCGAGCCGCGTGAAGTCGATCACCTTGCCCTTGCTGTCGTTGCGGGACACGGGAGGGTCGAGGGCGTAGCGCTTGAGGTCGAACTCGTCGGCGAACAGAGCGTCGACGACGCCGGCGGTCTCGAGACGGCGCCAGTCGGCGTCGACGACCGCTTCCGGCGCCGGCTGCGCCGCCAGGGCGCCGTAGCAGAGCAGTTTGAAGAAGAGCCCGGGCTGAGCGGCCGGCTCGGCGGCGAAGCGCTCGCGCTCGTCGGCGTCGAGGACCTCGGCCGGCTCGCGCTGTGCGGCGGCGAAGGCTTGCCCGAGAAACGCGACGTTCTCGCGGCGTTCGCGATTGGTGAGCGTGGTCGAGTCGTTCACGGATGCTCCCACTGGTGTGGTTGACGGAGAGCGGCCGGCCGGCGCGCCGTGACACCATGGTAGCGGCGCGCCGGCCGGCCGCACAGGCTCACGATGCGGTCACGGGGATGACATCCGCGGCGGCTCGAGGTACACGATTCCCGTCCGCCCGCGGCTCCCGTTGACGGCGAATCAAGACTAACGTAGTCTTGTTATCGCGGCTTGCGACGGCCTGCCGCGAGCGGTAGGCTCTGCAGTCGGCGACGCGGGCTGCGCCCGCAGGAGGTACACGTCTACCACCCATGACTTCACTCGGCATCGACATCGGCTGCATCAGCCTCAAAGCCGCGCTCGCCGGCGAGGCCGACGACCACGCCCTGTACACCGATCTGCTCACCCGGCACCCCGACCTCTTCCAGACCCCTCGCGATGGCCTCACGGTGGCCGAGGGCAGGCCGGTCCTCGTCGCCCGCTACACGCGCATCAAGGGCAGCCCTGGCGAGGTCACCCAGGCTCTTCTCGACGCGCTTCTGGCCGTGCTGCCCCAGAGCAAGATCGCGGGCGTGCGCGTCACCGGCTCGGGCGGCAGGCTCATCAGCCAGGCGCTCGAGGCGAGCTTCGAGAACGAGTTCAAGGCCATCACGCGCGGCATCACGGCGCTGCACCCCGAGACCCAGACCATCTTCGAGATGGGCGGCGAGACGTCCAAGTTCATCCGTCTGGAGAAGGGCGAGGAGGCGCGCTGCGCCGGCATCGCCGACTACCAGACCAACGGCGACTGCGCCGCCGGCACCGGCTCGTTCATGGACCAGCAGGCGAGCCGCCTGCTCTACGACATCGAGGACGTCGGCGACATCGTCCTCGATGCCGGCAAGGCGGCGAGCATCGCCGGCCGCTGCAGCGTGTTCGCCAAGTCGGACATGATCCACGCCCAGCAGAAGGGGTACGAGCCGCCCGAGGTCCTGCGCGGCCTCTGCGACGCCGTCATGCGCAATTTCAAGGGCACCATCGCCAAGGGCAAGGTCGTGCAGCCGCCCATCGCCTTCATCGGCGGGGTCGCGGCCAACAAGGGCGCCGTGCAGTCTCTGCAGGAGGCCTTCGACCTGGACCAGGGCGATCTCTTCGTGCCCGAGTTCCACGCGTCTCTGGGCGCCGTCGGCGCCGCGCTCATGGAGGCCGACTACGAAGACGCCCGCGCCGGCCTGGGCGATCTGGACGCCAGCCGGCTGCCGGCGGCCGATTTCCCCGTCACCGAGCCGCTCTGCATGGACAAGGTCGTCCTGCTCCGCGACATGGCGCAGCCGTTCGACTTCGGCGGTAACGGCGGCGTCGTCGACGCCTACATGGGCATCGACATCGGCTCGGTCTCCACGAACCTGGTGGTCGTCGACGACGAGGGCCGCGTCATCAAGGAGATCTACACCAAGACCGACGCGCGCCCCGTGGAAGTGGTCACCAAGGGTCTCACCGATATCCACGACGAGATCGGCGCGCGCATCAACCTCTTGGGCGTCGGCACGACCGGTTCCGGCCGCGAGCTCATCGGCGAGCTCTGCGGCGCCGACATCATCACCGACGAGATCACCGCCCACAAGACCGGCGCCGACTTCATCGGCCGCCAGATCGGCCGCCAGGTCGACACGATCTTCGAGATCGGCGGCCAGGACTCCAAGTTCATCAGCCTGCAGGACGGTATCGTCGTGGATTTCGCCATGAACGAGGCCTGCGCCGCCGGCACCGGTTCGTTCCTCGAGGAACAGGCCGAGAAGCTCGGCATCAACATCATCGACGAGTTCGCGCGGCTCGCGCTGAGCTCGCCGGCGCCGATCAGGCTGGGTGAGCGCTGCACCGTGTTCATGGAGCGCGACGTGATGGCCTATCAGCAGCGCGGCGCGCGCCGCGAGGACCTGGTGGGCGGTCTCGCCTTCTCGATCGCCACCAACTACCTGAACCGCCTGGTGCGCGAGCGCACCGTCGGCGACTGCATCTTCTTCCAGGGCGGCACGGCCTACAACGACTCCGTGGCCGCGGCCTTCAGCCAGATCCTCGGCAAGGAGATCATCGTGCCGCCGTACAACGGCGTGATCGGTGCGCTGGGCATGGCGCTCCTCGCCCGCGAGCGCACGCAACGCACGGGCTTGCCCAGCTCCTTCCGCGGCTGGGACCTCGGTGCGGTCGACTACACGGTCGTCGACTTCGTCTGCAAGGCGTGCTCCAACGAGTGCGACGTGCGCCAGTTCACGATCGAGGGTCAGAAGACCTACTGGGGCGACAAGTGCTCGGACCGCTACCGCAAACCGGCCAAGGTCGACAAGGAGCCGGTCATCGCCGACCTCGTCGCGTTCCGCGAGAAGCGCCTGCTGGCGCCGTACGAGGCCGCCAGAGAGCGTGTCGGCGAGTCGGCGCCCACCGTCGGCCTCGCGCGCAGCATGTACACCTACGACCGGCTGCCGTTCTGGGCGACGTTCTTCGCCGAGCTCGGCATGCGCCCGGTGCTGTCCCCCGAGAGCGACAAGCAGATCCGCGAAGCGGGGGTCGACCTCACGGTGGCCGAGCCGTGCTTCCCCATCCGCGTCGCTCACGGACACGTACAGTGGCTCATGCGCGAGGGCGTCGACTGGGTCTTCCTGCCCAATCAGGTCAACGAGGAGACCGAGTTCACGGCCTACAACTCGCATGCCTGCCCCTGGGGCCAGACGCTGCCCTTCGTGGTGCGCACCGCCCCGGGGCTGGAGGAGCACCGCGACAAGATCCTGCTGCCCCGGGTGATGTTCCGCGACGGGCGCGAGGGCCTCGTGCGTGACATGGCCGCGATGGCCGCGCAGCTGGGCGTGGGCAAGGCGCGGCTGCGCGCAGCGCTCGACCGCGCCTACGTCGCCCAGGACGAGTTCCGCGAGGCGCTGCTCGGCGCCGGCCTGGAGGCGCTGGAAGCGCTCCAGAAGGCCGGCGAGCTCGGCATCGTCCTCATCGGCCGCCCGTACAACTTGTACGACAAGGGCATCAACATGGACATCCCGCGCAAACTGCGCAAGTTCTACGGGGTCAATGTGATCCCGATCGACTTCCTGCCCATCAAGGGCATCGACATCGATCCCGTGGTGCCCAACATGTACTGGAACTACGGGCGCAAGATCCTGCAGGCCGCCACCTACGTGCGCGACCAGGAGCACCTGCACCTCATCTACATGACCAACTTCAAGTGCGGGCCGGACTCGTACATCAAGCACTACGTACGCGAGGCCTCGGGCAAACCGTTCCTCACGCTGCAGTTCGACGAGCACCAGAACGACGCCGGGGCCATGACCCGCTGCGAGGCCTACCTCGACAGCAAGGGGTTCCTGCGCTGGTGGTCGCAGGCCGGAGAAGAGCGTGAGCACGCCTGTGCCCCCGTGCAGGAGGTGGCCGGTGTCGTCGAGTAGCCAGCGAAGGTCCGCTATCGTGGGGGGCGGCGAAGCCGCACCGCACACTGATCTCGTCCAGGACGCGCAGATCCAGCGGGCCATCAAGGACTTCGGCCTGGAGGGCCGCCGCCTGTACCTGCCGCAGATGCCCTACGGCGGCAGCTACCTGCTCGCGGCGGCCATCCGCTCCATCGGTTTCGACGCCTGGCCCACCAGCGACTCGGACGAGCGCACGCTCGACCTCGGCGGTCGGGTGACGTCCGGCGACGAGTGCTATCCGCAGAAGATCACCATCGGCGACTTCCTGCGCATCATCGAGGACGAAGGCCGCGACAACGTCGCCTTCCTCATGCCCACGGCCAACGGGCCCTGCCGCTTCGGCCAGTACCTGCATCTCATCAAGGCCAAGTTCGACGAGCTCGGGTACGGCGACGTGCCCATCGTGAGCATCACCTCGAGCGATGGGTACTCGTCCATCGGCAGCTACTCGAGCGACCTCATCCGCACCGCCTGGCGCGCCGTCCTCGCGCAGGACATCCTCATGAAGCTCCTGCTCAAGACACGGCCGTACGAGAACGAGCCGGGCCGCGCAGACGCCGCCTACATGACGAGCCTCGAAGAGATCGGCGCCGCCGTCAGCCTGAACGGCGTGTCCGACAAAGAGCGCATGGCGGCCCTCGTCCCGGCGACGGTGCGCGCCCGCGACCGCTTCCGCGCCGTGCCCGCGACGTACGACCGTTCGCGACCGCTCATCGGCGTGGTCGGCGAGATCTTCTGCCGCCAGAACACGTTCTCCAACTTCGACCTCATCCGCGTGGTCGAGGAGCAGGGCGGGGAGTGCTGGCTGGCGGATATCGGCGAGTGGGTGTGGTACACCGACGACGAGCAGCGCCGCCGTCTCATCGACGAGGGGCGGCGCATCTCCAAGGACAACGCCTATCGCTTCCTCAAGGCCAAGGTCATGCGCCGCGACGAGCACGCGCTGTATGGCCCCCTCGCGGACGACTTCGTGGGTTACGAGGAGCCGGAGGACGTGCGCGACGTGCTCGAGATGAGCTTCCCCTACCTGCCGTACACCGGCGCGCTCGGCGAGATGGTGCTGAGCAGCGGCAAAGCGATCTACCTCTACGGCAAGGGCGCCGACGGCATCATCGACATCAGCCCGTTCACCTGCATGAACGGCATCGTCACCGAGGCTGTGTACCCGAGCCTGCAGAAGGACCTCGACAACATGCCGATCCGCACCTTCTACTTCGACGGCACCCAGGGCGACCTGGAGCGCGACGTCGGCATCTTCATCGAGCTGACACGCACCTATCAGCGGCGCAAGAAGAAGCCGCGCCGCTTCCCGGAGTGCTTCTCGCTGTAGCCAGCGGCGCGCTCTCGGGGTCCGCCGCGGCGCGCGGCGCCCCGACGGTCGCCTTCAGAACAGGAAAAGGCCTCCCGCTTGATTCCTTGGCATCTCGGGGCCGGGCCAAGGAGCGGGAGGCCTTGTGTCGCACCGGTGCGCGACCGGGGGAAGTCGCTCGCGGTTCGGAGGGTGCTCCGCGGTGCTAGAAGTTGCGGCCGCGCGTGACGGTCTCTTGCGTGTAGACGCGGATGTGTCCGCGGGCATCACCGGAGGGCGTGCCGACGACGTCGCCGGTGCCCTCGAAGAAGCGGCCGATCGAACGGAATACTCGATTCTGCATGGTGCCCACCGCCTCTCGGCTCAGCGTGCGTAGAATCGGGCGCTGCCGGTCAGGTCCTGATTCATGAAGTCATTGGTGCTCCGGCGCTCACGGGAATCACCGGAAGGGGGGAACACCACGCTGGCGGTCCCCTCAAAGAAGCGCTTGATCGTGGGAAGAACTCTAACCGACATGGCGACCCTCCTTCAAATAAAAACAATGATGTTGTGTAACGCTGCACAAACTATATGCCCATCTTCAGATCGTGTCAAACGGGCTGCCTGACCAAGGTCAAGGTGTCGAGAAGCGCTTCGCGGGTACGGTCGATGGGGACACAGAAGTGGAGCGGACCTCGGAGGCACGCATGGAACCAGTACAGCCGATCGTCGCCGATCTCGAGGCGATGGCTCAGGTCGCCGATCAGGGCATCGTCAGCAAGTCGATCGTCGAGAACGATCATCACAAGATCATCCACTTCACCTTCGCGCCGGGACAGGAGCTGAGCGAGCACACCGCCAGCGTGCCCGCCGTCATCCACATCCTGCGAGGGCACGGAGTCGTGGTGCTCGACGGCGTGGAGTACGAGGCCGGCCCCGGCAAGCTCTACTACATGCCGGCCGATCTCAAGCACGCCGTGCAGGCGCGCGAGGAGCTCGTCTTCCTCCTGACCATGTTCCGCACCTGACGAAGCCGCTCAGCGCGCGCAGGGCAGGCGTACCTCGGTGACGAACCCGGTCGGGTCGCCGGCGCTCTCCCGGCGGTGAACGGCCCGCACGCCGTGTAGCCCAAGGCCGCGCGGGCCTCGTCCACGGCGCGCCAGGCGTTCTGCATGGCGTCGTGGGGACCGGTGTGCACCGTTCGCAGTGCCTGATGAAAGGGGATCCACCCGCCGCGGGCCTCGTTCGCGGCGTCGGGGGCAGAGCCGTCCTCGGCGGGCACGACGGGGAGGCAGACGTCGTAGTCGAGGTCGGGGCGGGCCGCGTCTGCGTCGTAGAAGCGCGCCATCATCGGGCCCGCCGGGGTGAGGCCGGCCTCGCCGGTGAGCTCCCTCAGGCGGCGCATCCGTGCGCCGATCTCGCTGAGCGGCCCTCGCCGGCGCAAGCAGAGCACGGCTTGCTCGGGCACCGTGACGATATCGACGTCGTAGATCACGCGACCTCCCCGGCGACGCCGCCCGCGCCCAAGCTACCCACCGCCGCGCCTCCTCACGCCACCCGAACGCTGTCGCCGTCGCGGCGCACGAGACCGTCGCGCCTGAGCAGGTCGGCCAGCTCGGCCGCGGTAGCCGGAGTCACGTCGAGCGCGACGGCGAGCTGGTCGAGGCGCTGGGGCCCGCGCTCGAGCAGCGCCTGCAGCAGGCGCGAGCGATACCAGCGCCGCGACCCCACGAAGGTGCTCTGGCGGCTGCGCGGCGCGATGCCCGTGGCGCGCGCCGTGAGCACCAGGGCGCCGTAGTCCATGAGCGCGTTGTGCCAATCGCGGCTGCGACCGCGCGGCAGCGCGGCTTCCGCGACCTTCTGAAGCTCCCCGTCGGTGAGGTCGGCCGGAAGACCCAGCTCGTGCGTGAGCACGCGGCGCACGTTGGCGTCCACCGCCGCCACATCGTCGTTGTGGGCGAACGCCAGCACGGCGCGCGCCGTGTACGGGCCGATCCCCGGAAGCCGGCGCAGACCGTCGAAGGAGCGCGGCAGACCGGCGGGACTGCTGCCGGCAGCGGCGACCGCCGCGCAGTCGCGCAGGCGGCGGGCGCGGTTGTTGTAGCCGAGTCCCTTCCAGAGGCGCAGCACGTCGTCCAGAGGCGCCTCCGCCAGGTCTTCGAGGCGCGGGTAGGCCGCGAGGAACTCCGCGAACTTCGGGATCACGCGTGGCACCTGCGTCTGCTGCAGCATGGTCTCGCTGACCAGGATGGCATATGGGTCCGTGGTGCGCCGCCAGGGCAGGTCGCGGCCGTGGGCGGCGTACCAGCCGAGGATGCGCCCCTGCAGGTCGACGACGACGTCCGGGCGGAGCGGCGCGGGCTCTGGGCTACGCGGGTGGTGGGCCATCGTCGTCAGCGTAGCACGGCGGGTGCTCACGGCGGATCCCGGCGGCGCGGCCGGCGCGGCTCAGCCTGCTTCGTCGACCAGCTTCTCCCAGGTCCTGTACTCGCGCTGCAGCTGGCCTTCGACGATGCCACGCTCGTCGAGCAGACGGTTGAGCACTTCGCGATCGGCGTAGGTGTGAGGCTCGGCGAGCTCGGCGTCGATCTCTCCGAGCCGCTTCTCGGCGCGCAGCACGGCGGCTTCGACGCCGCGCAGGCGGGCGCGCCTGCGGCGCGCCTCCTCCGCGGTCTCCTTGGTCTGGCGGGTCCCGGCGGCGCCGGCGGGCGCGGCGACGTCGCGGCCGGCGGCCTCGACTACCTCGCCGGCGCCGCCGAGGAGGCGTGCGCTTCTCGCTTCCCAGTAGCGGCTCGACGAGAGATGGTTCAGCAGCTCGCCGTCGTGGATCTCAAGGACGCGCGAGGCGACGCGGTCGATCAGATGCCGGTCGTGCGTGACGATGAGGATGGTGCCGGTGTAGTCCTCGAGGGCGTCGGCGAGCGCCTCGACCGAGCCCATGTCGAGGTGGTTGGTGGGCTCGTCGAGAAGCAGGAAGTTGGCGTCGCCGACGAGCAGGGTCAGCAGGCGGAGGCGGCTGCGCTCGCCGCCCGACAGCATCTCGACGCGCTTCTCCACCTCGTCGGGACCGAACTGGAAGCGGCCGAGGAGCTTGCGCGCCTGCTCCTCGTCGTGGCCGACCAGGGGCAGCACTGTTTCGAGGCAGGTGTCCGTCTCCGTGAGCTCGCGGCCCTGCTGGGAGTAGTAGGCGACGCGCGCGTTGTGGCCGAGGTGCGCGGCGCCGTCGCTGAGGCTGCGCAGCCCGGCCACCGTCTCGACCAGCGTCGTCTTGCCCGAGCCGTTGGCGCCCAGCAGCGCGACCTTCTCGCCGCGCTCCAGCACGATGTCGATGTCGCGTACGAGCGTGCGCACGCCGGCCGGGTCGTCGGCGGAGCCGACGCAGAGGGCCGGCGTCTTCATCTCGAGGACGACGCGCGCCGAAGGCTTGGGCTGCGGCAGGCCCAGCTTGAAGCTCCTGGTCTGCCTGGGCGGCTCCCGCAGCCCGCGCTTGATGCGCTCGATCTGCGTCAGCTTGGCCTTGGCCTGCTTTGCTTTGTCCTTCTTGGCGTGAAAGCGGTCGTAGAAGCGCTGCAGCTGGGCGATCTTCTCCTGATCCTGCTCGTACTCGCGCCGCATGAGATCGAGGCGCGCCTCGCTCTCGCGCAGATAGGTGCCGAAATCGCCCCCCTGGACCTCGACGTGCTCGTGCTCGACGGCCAGCACGCGCCGGCCCACCTTCTCGAGCAGCCTGCGGTCATGGGTGACCAGGACGAAGGCCCGGGGGTACTCGGCCAGAAAGCCTTCGAGCCACTCCACCGAGTCGATGTCGAGGTGGTTGGTGGGCTCGTCGAGCAGCAGGAGGTCGGCGTCGGCCAGAAGGGCTCGCGCCAGCGTGACGCGCGTCAGCTCGCCGCCGGAGAGAGAAAGCAGGTCGCGCTCGAGCATCTCGTCGGGGAGGCCGAGGCCCTCGACGACGCCGCTCAGGCGACTGCGGTAGGCGTAGCCACCCGCAGCCTCGAAGCGGCGCTGCAGCTGCTGATACGCCTTCATCGTGTCGCGCAGCTCGGGACTGTGCTCGGCGAGGCCGGAGAGGCTCTCCTCCGTGGCCCGCAACGCCTCCTCGAGCTGCACGGCTTCGCCGAACGCCTCCAGGAGGTAGTCGCGTATGGGGCGGTCGCGCTCGAGCTCCGGCGTCTGTTCGTGGAGCCAGACGCGCCGGCCGCGCGCGCGCGCGATGGTGCCTGAGTCGGCGTGCTCGTCGCCCGAGACGAGGCGCAGCAAGGTCGTCTTGCCGGTCCCGTTGCGGCCGACGAGCACGGCGTGGTCGTGCCCGTCGATGGCGAAGGCGACGGTGGTGAACAGGCGTTGCCCACCGAAGGACTTCTCGACGTTGTTGAAGGTGATGATGCTCATGAGCGGCTGCGTCCGCGCCTACGTGGGGGACGGGAGCGGCAGGATACCACCGCCGCCGCGCCGCGGCCAGCGAGGCCTGTGCCGGGTGTAGCTGCGCAGCTGGGCGACCATGGCCCGCGAAAGGAGAGGCGTCTGAGCCCGCACGACGACCGGCGCCTCGCCGAGGCGCAGGCCGCCGCCGACCACAGCGTCCAGACGGCGGCCGGCCTGTCTGTCGAGACTGTCGTGAGCGGGATCCCGGAAGGGCACCCACTGGACTCGTTGCGCCGCGAAGGGGTGCAGGTCGCGGTCCTGTGTGCGGGGCTGCGGGCGGAGCTCGAGCGCCTCGGTGGATCACCTTCCCGGCGCCGTTGGCGCGCGGGTCGCCCGCTCGTCGCGCGCCTCGCCGAACGGCTTTCCGGGGTGGAGTCGCGGATCCACCGCGAGCAGCAGGCATGTTCGCCGCCCTGGCCGTGCTCGGCGAGGAGGGACCTGCGGCGCTGAGGAGCGACCGCCAGTCGGAGGCGCTCGAGGCGCTGCGCCGCCCCGTCTTGCCGTCGCCTGTGACGATGCCGGGTCCGCCGTCGAGAAGGGTAGCGGCCGCTCGACCTTCTCGACGACCTGGCGACGACAGAGCAACAGGTGCTGGACCCGATCGCCGCGCGTTCGCTGTCTCAGCGGGACTGGGCCGCCGTACGTGAGCTCGAGGACGGGGTCGGGTGGTCGCTGATCGCTGCGCCGACCACCTTGGCCGGCGGCCTGACGGGGGCGTCGGGGGCTTCGTCGCCGCCTCATGCGGGCACAACCCGGGGGAGATGAGTACCCCGGACCGTATCAGAGACGCTTCTCCTGAGTCGCGCGCAGATGGCCGCCGAAGGGCGGCGCCTCGTCGACGCCGCGCGCGAGCGCGGCCTCACGCTGCGCCTCATCGGCGGCCTCGCCGTGCGCGATCACTGCGAGGAGCTGGTCTTCTGCGGCCGCGACCACTCGGATCTCGACATGGTGGGTCTGGCTCGGGAGGCTTCGGGGCTCGTGGGCCTCTTCGAGGAGCTGGGCTATCGCGAGCGCCTCCACGTGCGCGAGGCGACGATGCTCCGCCAGGCGCAGTTCGTGCGCCCTTGCGTTCACGAGAGCGCCGACGGCGCCTACGCCGTCCACTCCGAGGATCACGTGGACGTGTTTCTCGACGTGTTTCGCATGGACCACACGGTGGACTTCCGCGAGCGCCTGGCCATCGAGCAGTACACGGTGTCGGCCAGCGATCTGCTGCTCACCAAGCTCCAGGTGTTCGGCGCAGAGGAGCGCGACCTGCGCGACATCGTCACGCTCCTCAAGGACGACGAGCTGGCCGACGAGGACGCCCCCGGCACGGTCAACGTGGAGTACGTGGCCGAGCTCTGCGCGCGGGACTGGGGGCTCTACTACGACGTCACGCGGAACCTGCGGCGCTGCGCGGAGTCGCTGGCAGGCTACGGGCTGGCGCGCCAGGCGGATGAAGATCACGTGCGGGCCGCGCTTGCACGGCTGACCGAGGCGATCGAGAACGGCGCCGAAGACGCGCACCTGGCGCTGGCGCGCCAAGGTCGGCACGCGGGCCCGCTGGCACGAACTCGTCGAGGAACAGGACGGTGAATCGCCATGAAGATAGCGCTGATCGGCACGGGGATGATGGGCGAGCGCATGGGCGGCCGGCTGCTGGACGCCGGCCACGAGCTCGCCGTCTACAATCGCACGCGGACGCGGACCGCCGCTCTCGAGGCGCGCGGCGCGGCCGTCGCGGACACGCCGCGCGCCGCCGCCGAAGGCGCCGAGTATCTGGTCACGATGCTGGCCGACTCCGCCGCCGTGCGCGCCACCGCGGGGGGCGAGACCGGCTTTCTCGCCGCTCCGGGCGAGCGGCTCTGGGTCGACATGTCGACGGTGTCGCCGGCGGAGTCGCGGGAGCTGGCCGGGGAGGCCCGCCGTCACGAGGTGCGTGTGCTCGACGCCCCGGTCTCGGGCAGTCTCGGCGCGGCCGCCAAAGGCATGCTGGTGATCTTCGTGGGCGGCTCCGCCGAGGATGTCGCGGCGGCGAGGCCGCTCTTCGACGTCCTCGGCCGCGCGACGCTGCACATGGGCCCGAGCGGCGCCGGCAGCGCCACCAAGCTGGCGGTGAACGCGTTTCTCCTCGCCACGATGGTGGCGGGCGCCGAAGCCGTGAAGCTCGGTGAGGCGGAGGGCGTCCAGAGGGCGAAGCTGCTCGACGCCCTCCGCCGCACCGAGATCCTGCCGGCCTGGGTGCTCGGCAAGCTCGACAGTGTGGGCGGGGGAGAGGTGCGCACCGCGTTCTCGCTGGCGCTGGCCGACAAAGACATGGGGCTGGTCGGCCAGACGGCGGCGGCGATGGACCTGGAACTGCCGCTGGCGACGACCGTGGCGGGTATCTACGCGCGCGCCGTGGCGGCGGGGTTGGGCGAGCGCGACTTCTCGGCCGTGGACGCCGCCGGCTGACCTGGGCTAGATGCGGGCCGTGCCCACGAGCTCGTGAGCGAGGTCGGTGTAGTAGGCGTGCACGCCCTGTTCGAGCTCCTCGCAGGCGATCGCCGCGAACGCGTCGCTGAGCTCCGCCAGGTCCCGCGCCGTGAGCAGTTCCTGCACGATGGGGAAGATGGCCTCTTCCTCGGCGGCGATATGCCTTTCGAGGAGGTCGAGATAGACCATGAGGTCGTGCACCAGCGACATCAGCGCGGTGCTGTCTCCGGCTTTGACCAGCGGCAGCCAGTCATACGCCGAGTCGAGGACGACGCGCATCTCGTGGTGCTCCCGCAAGAGCTCGCGCAGAGGGTAGTCGTCCCACGACAGACCCCGCCGGTGCAGCGCCGTGAAGAGCAGGTCCTCCTCTTTCGGGTCGTGGCACGAGTTGGTGAAGTAACGGAAGAAGTCCAGGAGCCGCTCCACCTCGTCTTCCGCGATCCCGCGGGTCTCGTCGGCGACTTCGAGGTCGCGCCGTGCGGCCTTGACGACCAGCAGGACCGTCCGGTGCTCCCGTTTGAGGATCTCGACGGATTCCACGGCTCCCCCTTTGCGCGGCCCACCGCGCGCGACGCGGCCATACTTCTACTGTGCCCCACGTCACAAGCGGGAATCGGGCTGCGCGTGGGGTGAACGATGGAGATGGCGGGGGGGAGCGGCCCCAGAAGGCCGGCTCGGCCGGCCGCGCGGGCCGCGCAGGTCAGACCGAGACGCGGCGCACGTCGACCCTGTCGAGGTCCATCTCGCCGAGGCCCATGTCGTAGGCGGCCTGGACGTACGGGATGTCGCCGCCGCTCAGGTCGAAGAGTGTGGCCGCAAAGGAGTCGGCGGCGACGATGTCCGGGCTGGCGATCACGGTGTCCAGTTTCTCGACGTCGTTCAGGTCGCCGCCGGTGGGCCCGTTGGCGGTGAGGACGCGCACGGCGTCGACGACGGTCAGTGTGGGGCGACAGGCGCTGATCAGGTCGGCCGTGCGCTGGCCGATGTTGCTGTGGATGGCGCCGGGATCGAGGATCACGCCGAGCAGGTTCTTACCACCCAGGGTGAGCCTGGTCATGCCGTGGTCCTTGGCGATGGGCGCGTCGATGAGCACGTCGCAGCTGAGGATGTCGGAGTAGATGGGCCACTGCTTGAGGTCGAGTCCCGCGGGGATCGTGTAGTCGCGGAACTTGGCCGGCGCCATGAACTCCATGCTGCCACCGGCCTTCTCGACGGCGGTCTGGATGCCGCTGACCCTGTAGGCCTCGTCCGCCTGGCTGCCGAAGGGCGAGTCCATGACGCGCACGCGGCCGGCCCCGGCGGCCAGGCACAGCCCGACCAGGGCGCCGATCACGTCGGGATTGGTGGTGGCCGCGTACTCCGGCCCGTGGTAGCCCGTGCAGATGTTGGGCTTCACGATGACGTCGTCGCCACGCTTGACGAACGATCTTCATGCCGCCGAGAGCCTCGATGGCCGCCGCCGTGATGGCCGCGGCGTCGCCGCCGCGGGCCACGGCCAGCGGCGGCCGCCCGCGCCTCTTGGGGGGCGCGGACGTCGAGAGGCGGTCGCTCGAAGGCGGCGGAACGGCCGCCTGGGAGCCGCAGCCGGCCCCGGCCAAAGCCGTCCCGGCGACCGCCACGCCGGCGATTCTCAGGAAGTCTCTGCGGGTAAGTTCGCGCATGACTGGGTCAAGGGTAGCAGCGACCGGGGGCGAAGACACCCTGTTGGGCGCACGTGAGTACCGCGATACACTTCGTGGGGGAGGGCGACGGCATGGACATCGGCAAGTGCTTCAAAGACGCATGGGGGCTGTTCCGGCTCGATTGGGGACCGCTGGTGGTCACTGCGCTGATCGCGGCCGTCATCGTCGGCGTGGTCAACGTGGTCGTCGGGCTGGCCGTGGGCGGCAGCATCGGCGCCATCAACGCGGGGAGCTTCACCGGGCTGGCTATCGGGTCGGCGCTGTTCTCCATGGTCCTCCTGATGGTGGTCTCTGTGGTCGTCTATGCCTGGATGTACGCCGTGACCTTCCACATGATCCTGCGCCGGGTAAGGGAGCGTCGCGCCGCAGAGTACGCCGATCTGCAGAGCTTCGACCAGATCGGCGCGTTCGCCGTGGCTGCCGTGATCCTCGGCATCATGATCGGCGTCGGCTACCTCCTCTTCGTCATCCCCGGCCTCATCCTCACCACGATCTGGCTGTACGCCCTGCCGCTCATCGGCGACCGCCGCATCGGCGTGGGAGAGGCGCTGTCGGAGAGCAAAGACATGGCCGCGCGCCCCGGCTACTTCACCACTTTCGTGACCTGGCTGGTGGGCGCCATCGTGGTCGGCGTGATCGTCGGCATCCTCAGCGTCATCCCGATCGTCGGCCTGATCCTGGGCCTCGTGGCCGCGCCCTTCGGCGTGGCCTACGTGCTCAGCATGTACTTCCAGGCCAGCGGCCAGGGTCACCTGGTCGACGCGGCCGTCGCTCAGGCGCCGGCCTCCCCCGGCGCCGGAGGTTGAGGCCGTGGACGTCGGCAAGCTGTTCAGAGACGCGTGGGGCCTGTTCGTCAAGGACATCGGGCCGTTGATCGTGGGCATGCTGATCGCCAGCATCGTGCCCACGATCGCCGCCCTCGTGATCGCCGTGGCTGGATTCGCGACCAGCATCAGCGGTCTGCAGGTCGACGCGCAGGGCGCCGTCACGGGCGTGGAATCGGTGAACGTGGCGCTGCTCGTCATCGCCTTCGTCCTCATCATCGTGGTCACCCTGTTCCTGTCGGTGCCGCTGTACGTCGGTATCCTCATAGGCGTGTTCAGGCGGGTCCGCGAGGGTCGCGAGATGGCCTACGGCGACGCGTTCTCGGGCTTCAGCATGTTCGGCAAGGTGATCTGGGCCAGCGTGTTGCTCGGCCTCATCTTCGCGGCCATCGTCGTCGTGCCCACCGGCGTGATCGTCGGCGGGGCGATCGCCGGCTCCGGGATCCTCGCCGGGCTTGGCGCCGTCGTCCTTCTGGCGGCCATGGTCGCCTGCGCGTACCTCGCGATCGCGTGGGTGTACGTGTTCCCGGTGATCGTCGACCGCGGCCTCGGAGTGACCGAGGCCATGGGCGAGAGCCGACGCCTGGTCCACGGCACCGGCTGGTGGTGGACTTTCCTCGTGCTGTTCCTGCTCCAGCTCGTCGTCGGCGCCGTCAGCTTCGCACTCGGGCTCATCCCGGTCATCGGCGCGATCGCCACGATCGTGCTGTACCCGTTCGTACTTACCTACGTCGTGGCCATGTACTTCCAGGCGCGCAGCGAGGGCCAGCTCGTCGACGCGGTGCTCGGCTGGCCGCGGCAGGCGCCCGTCGGGCCGCCGGCGTACTCGACGACGGCGGCGCCGTACGGCACGGCGCCGCTCCCACCGGCGCCGCCGCCCTACGGCGCGCCGCCGGCCGCGCCGCCGCCGGCCGTAGGACAAGGACAGGCCTACGCGCCGGCCCCGCCGCCACTCACGCCGCCGGCGTATCCTGCCGCCGAGGCGCATGAGTCGGAGCCGCCGGCGACGCAGACCGCGGTGACGCAGCCGGCCCCGCCGCAAGCGCCGGCGCGGCCGGCGACACCCGAAGCTCCGCCGGCTCCCGAACCCCCTGGGTCCAGCGTGGGGGCGTGAGGCGTGGCCACGGCGAGCTCAGCGGGGCAGAGTAGGTGACAGCGAGGCCGAAGTAGGGCAGGGTAGCTCGCGGTACGACCGCCAGAGAGGTGCGCCGGCAGGCGCGCATACGGGGAGGGACGCATGAGTATCGGCGATGTGATCGCCAAAGCGTGGGAGCTGTGGCGCCGAGACGTGGGGTGGTTGATCCTCGCGGGCCTCGTGGTGGGCTTGATCATGTTGGCCATCTTCGCGGTGGTGTTCGCGATCTTCGCGGCGCTCTTCGCCGGCGCAAGCCTCACGTTCGGCGCCGACATGTTGAACGATGACTCCGGGACGCTGGGCGCGATGGGCGCGGGCATGATCGTCTTTGCCGTCATCGTCTACATCGTCGCCATGTTCCTTGTCCAGGTGGTCGCCATGGTGTTCTACGGCGGCGTGTTCGAGATGGTGATCGGCGCCGCGCGCGGCGACCGCGGCGTCGAGTTCGGCGATCTCTTCAGCGGCTTCCGCAAGTTCGGGGCGTACGCGCTGTTCGCGCTGGTGCTGTTCGGCATCTCCATCGGCACCAGCGTCCTCGGCATCATCCCGCTGATCGGCGGCATCATCGGCCTCGTGATCAGCATCTGGATCGGCGTGATATGGCTGTACGTACTGCCTCTGATCGCCGACCAGGGGCTGGGCTTCGGCGACGCCGCCAAGCGCAGCCAGGAGATGGTGAAGGGTGTCGGCTGGTGGCGGACCTTCGGCATGGTGGTCGTTCTCGGCGTCGCCGTCACCTTGGCGGCGCTGGTCATCGTCCTGATCGCCATCCTCGTCGCGCGCGGCAGCGAAGGGGCGGGTATCGCGCTGGGCTTCTTCCTCTTCCTGGTGTTCGCCGTGCTCGTGCCGCCGTACGTGATCTGCTACGTCAGCACGATGTACCTGGGGTCGGCCGGCGAGGCGGTTCGTGTGCCGGCCGCGGGCTACGGCATGCCGGCTCCGCCGGTCTACGGCAGCGCTCCGTACGTCACGCCGCCCGCCGGCGGCCAGATGTATCAGCCGGCCGCGCCGCCGCCCATCGCGCCGCCCGCCGGTCAGGGCGCTGTGACCGCCGCCACCGTGGCCGGCACGGGGCCGGCGCCAGCCCACGGCGGACGCCGACGCGTGGAAGGCCGCCGCCGACCCGCTTGGCTGGCGCAGCCGCCGGCCGCCAAGCCGCCGGCGGTCGAGCCTGCCACGGAAGTCCCGGAGGCGCCGGAAGCTCCTCCGGCTCCGGAAGAGCCGAGGACCTGACCAGTCGCGGGCTGCCGCCCGCGTCCGCATGTCGCCGGGGGCGGCGGCGCGCACGCGCCGCCGCCCCTCGTTCGTGTCGCCGTCGTCGCTGCTCGCGTTGCGGCGTCTCTTCAGAGCTCTGCGGCCCGGCGGGCTCCCCTGCTAGACTCAGCCCATGAGGTGAGTGCGCTCAGAGAGCGTCGGTGGCGTCCGACGGAGAGGAGACGTGATGGCGGCAAACGGGCTGGTCCGCTGGGAAGAGGTCCCCGGCAGGAGAGTCGAAGTCGGGCCGTTGTGCGCCACCTGGACCGACCTCGGCAAGGCCGGCGGGAGCGTCGCTACCGGCCTCAAGCGCATCCAGATCGAGCCGGGCCGGCGGTCGACGCCGGCCCACGTCCACGACGCCGAGGAGGAGATCTTCTACGTCCTCGGCGGAGACGGTCTCAGCTGGCAGGACGGTGAGACGTGCAAGGTGATGGCCGGCGACTGCATCGTCCATGTCGCCGGAGGGGCGGCGCATACGCTGATCGCCGGCGAGCAGGGCCTTGACGTCTTCGTGTTCGGCACGCGCCGGGCGGCGCCCATAGCGCGCTTGCCGCGCGCCGGCGTGTCCTGGCTCGGACAGAGCTGGGTCGAGATCGGCGGGGAACCGCACCCTTGGGGCCGCGAGGTCGCCGCCGGCGAACTGGTGGTCCCCGAGCCCGGCGAGCGGCCGGCGAACGTGGTGTCGGTCGACGCCGTCGATGAGGTGGAGACCGCCTTCGGCGATACCCATCGCAAGGAGCGAGCACTCGGCCGCGCCGGCGGGTCCCGGGCCACCGGGCTGAATCACGTGACGGTCGTGCACAACCGTCAGAACTGCCCGCCACACGTCCACGCGGCGGAAGAGGAGATGTTCGTCGTGCTGAAGGGCGAGGGCAACCTGCTGCTCTACGACTGCGACACAAGGCCGCAGGCGCCGCCGACGCTCTACGCGGTGAGCGCCGGCGACCTGCTGGTGCGTCCCGCCGGGAGCGGGGTCGCCCACGCGTTCCTGGCGAACGCGCTCGGCCTCACTCTTCTCGCGTATGGAGAGCGGCGCAGCGACGAGATGACATACTACCCACGCTCGGGCAAGGTGCGCTTTCGCGGTCTCGGCGTGACCGGGCGGCTCGAGCTCTGCGGCTACTGGGACGGGGAGCCGCCGGGCTCCTGAGGCGCGGTCCAGGCAGCGCCGGTTCGCTGCTGAATCAATTCAATGAAGATACTCGAATGAAGAGTTACTTCATGGATGTGTAAGTTTGTCCGTCTGCGGGCAGAAGAGGTGCAGGCGACGCCGTCAGAGGCACTGAGATGGTCCTCCCGGCTCAGCTCACCACCGCAGGTGGTCCCGTCTTCCCACGCTGCGGACACACATCTATGGAGGTCCACAATGAAGCGCTGGTCCATCGCAATCGTCATCGCACTCCTCGTAGCAGTACCGCTCGTCCTCGCCGCCTGCGGCAGCAGCAGTGACGAAGCAACCCCCGCCGCTTCTCCCTCGCCGTCGATGGTGTTGAAGGACATCGTCGATACCGCCGTCGAGGCCGGCGACTTCACGACCCTCGTGAGCGCCGTGACGGCCGCTGACCTGGTCGATACGCTCAAGGGAGAAGGTCCCTACACGGTCTTCGCCCCGACCGACGCGGCCTTCGCAGCCGTGCCCAAGGAGACCCTCGACGCCCTGCTTGCCGATCCGAAGGGCGCCCTGACGGACGTCCTCACCTACCACGTCGCATCGGGCAAGGTCATGGCGAGCGATCTCAGCGACGGCATGATGATCGACACCGTGAACGGCGCTCAGCTCGAGGTCAAGATCAAGCGCCGACGGCACCGTGATGATCGGCGACGCGACCGTCACCACCGCCGACATCGAGACGTCGAACGGCGTCATCCACGTGATCGACACGGTGCTCGTGCCGCCGGCCATGTAAGGACGCCTCGCTTCACGCACACCGCACAGCGGCCGGCGGCGCCTCAGGCGCCGCCGGCCGCTTCTCGTGCACCACGGGTCAGTGCAGGCGCTTGCGCAGCACCTTCCAGGCCGCAGGGTCTTCCTGGCCCATTGTCCAGCAGTACACGCCGCGGATGTGCGGGTGCTGCTCGAGGAGCATCAGCAGCTTGGCGTCGATGGCCTTGGCGTCGGGGAAGAAGGCTGTGTGCCGGGCGCCGTCGCGGCTGTAGGAGAGCATGAGCTCGGCCGAGGGGCCGCGCGCAGCGCGCGGCTTGTCGGCCGAGCGGATCCGCTCGACGTCCGCCCACACCAGATCGGTGGTCTGGGCGCCGCGCCAGTCACGGCCGTAGAAGCCGACGCCCATGACGATCTTGCGCGGTTTCACCTGGGTCTCGGCGAAATCGAGCACTCTGTCCATCCACGCGGGGGGTGAGAGCGGGCCGGGCCCGGACCAGGACCCCGAGAAGTTGTAGGTCATCACGCGGAACTGGTCGACGGCCCGGCCCAGGCGCCGCCAGTCCTGCGCTCGCGGTCCGTCCCATCCGCCGGGCTCGCGGGTCTTGGGGTAGACGTCGACGGCGATGAGGCGCCCATCCTTGTGGAGCCGCCGGGCGAGCTCCTCGACGAACGCCGAGTAGCTGTTGCGCTGCCCGGCCGTGAGCGCCTCCCAGTCGACGTCCACGCCGTCCACGTCGTGGTCGCGGCACCAGTCGGCCACGGCCGCGACGTGGCGACGGCGAGTCTCCGCCGTGGTCAGGATCGCGGCCGCGATCGCCGGGTCGAACTGGAGGATCGCCTCGTCGTAGTCGGTGAGAGTGACGATCACGCGGCAGTCCTTGTCGCGCGCCTCCGCGATGAATCCGGCATCGGCTTTGGGTGCCGTCACGCTGCCGTCGGCGCGCGACTGCAGCCAGTCGACGCTCACCTCGTCGATGGCGCCGGCGTCGACCGCGCGCTCCAGCGAGTCGCGGTCGCCGAAGGTCCAGGCGCCGATGAGGTAGGGGCCGTGGGGGCGCTCGTCCTCGAGGGCGCTGGCGAGCGCGAAGACGACGGCCAGCGCGGCGAGACCGACGCCGATGATGACGACGAGGGCCGGCACCCGCGGCCGGCGCGGATGCCGGCGCGACGGCCGGCGAGTGGCGCCGGCGCCGCCGTTCGCATCTGTCTCGCGAGTCGCCACGCCTTCATCATGACGCCTGACCGGTCGCCTGTGAAACCGGCCCCCGTGCGAAGCGCCGGCGGGTGCGGGTTGCCCGCGTGCCCGGCGTGGGTATGCACCGTGCACAGACCACTCCATTCCGACCAGCGAGGTTTCCCGTGAAGGAGAAGCTCGGCGCCACCAACGCTCTCTACCCGCTCGTCACTGCCATCGTCGGCGCGACCGTCGACGGCAAGCCGGATTTCGCCACCATCGCCCACGTGGGCATCGCTCATCTCAAGGGCATCACGCTCGGCATGGGCAGGATCCATCTCACCAACGAAGGCATCAAGGCCAACCGCACGTTCAGCGTCAACCTGCCGTCGGAGGACATGATGGTGGTCACCGACCACATCGGCATGGTCAGCGGCCGTAAGGAGGACAAGAGCGGGATCTTCGACGTCTTCTACGGAGAGCTCGACACGGCGCCGATGATCGAGCAATGCAAGGTCACCATGGAGCTGAAGCTCATCGAGCACATCGAGATGCCGACGCACGATCTCTTCGTCGGCGAGGTCGTCGGCACCTACGCCGACATCGAGGTGCTCACCAACGGCATCGTCGATATCGCCAAGCTCAAGCCGCTGCTCTTCGACATGTCAAGCAAGAAGTACTGGGGCCTGGGCAAGCCGCTGGCCAAGTGCTGGAGCGTGGGGAAGGACTACGCGGCGAAGGCCTGAGCCGGCTGGCCGGCTGCGCCGCCGCCGGCCGACGCGCTCACGGCGCCAGCGACACCTTCGTGGCGGTGGTCGACTTGGTGCCGCTCTTGTTCACGTAGTAGACCTCGATGGCGTTGACCGCGGCCAGCGTGTTCCAGCAGGCGATGATGCAGCCCTTGAGGTTGTTGCGGATCGCGACGCTCTGGGTCTGGAAGCTCGCGTAGCGACAGCCTGTCGCGTTCGTGATGAGCACCGCCGGGTTCGCGTTGGCGGCGCTGAGGTTCGCACTCGTGAGGTTGAGGATCGTCTTCTTGCCCGAGTACGGGTTGGCGATGCCGTCCCCGTTGCTGTCCGCGACGCCGTTCTCCAGGATGGACTCGAGGGCGTTGCTGAGGTTCTGCGTGGCGGCCAGTTTGTAGGCGGCGCTGGTCGGCACGGTGCTGACGCTTGCCCTGTACGTCTTGCTGAGGCCACTCTCCGTGAGGCACGTGGTGGCGTGGACCACCACGAGGCGGGCGCTGGCCTTGAGTGAAGTCTCCTTGGCCTTGTTGCGTTGGGCCGCGTACACGGGGATGGCGATGGCCGCGAGGATGCCGATGATGATGACGACGATGAGCAGCTCGATGAGCGTGAAGCCGCGCTCTCGTGTCGGTCTCCCGCGCATCTTGCCCTCTCATGTGAATGGGTGACGACTGCGTGCCGTCACACTCACTCTGCCCGTGTCGCGCGCTCCGCGCCTGGGTCATTCGTCCAGAACGCCCGTATGCAGCCCCTATCGGCACCACGCGCGAGGGGCTTGAGCAGGGGTGGTGATGGCCGGGGCTCGACAGGGACGGCAGCGCGTGCTAGGTGGCCGCGCCCTTCCTCAGCAGCCCGGGCCCGGCTGCGGGCGGGCGCGCCGCTCGGCGACGAAGTCGCGGAACGCCTCGAGGGAGGCGTCGAAGCGCTCCCAGTCGATCGAGTAGTAGGTGCGCGTGCCCTCGCTCCTGGTGCGCACGAACCCGGCGTCCCGCAGGATGGCGAGATGATGCGAGACGAGCGGCTGGCTGGCGTCGCCGTCCGCGGTGAGCTCGCAGACACAGCGCTCGCCGCTCAGGAGCTGCTCGACGAGGCCTGCCCTGGTGGCGTTGCAGAACGCTTTGAAGAAGGGAACGAAGTCGTCGATGGCGGTCGGCGGCTGCGGGTCGAAGCCGTGATCCACGGCGTCTCCTCAAGAGCAGGGCAGAGTCGATCGTGCGACGATCTTACATCCACTTTCCTTTATGGTCAATCCATGCTTATATAAACGCAGACAGATGAAGATGCTGACCTTGGATACTCCGTTCGCCGTGTTCTCCGATGTGCACGGCAACCTGCCGGCGCTCGAAGCCGTCCTCGCGGATCTCGAGAGCCGCGGCGTGCCGACAACGATCTGTCTCGGCGACCTCGTCGGCTACGGACCGTATCCCAACGAGGTCGCACGGCTGGTGCGCGACCGCGGCATTCCCTGCCTGATGGGCAACTACGATCAGGGCATCGGTTTCGCCACCGGCGACTGCGGGTGCGTCTACAAGACAGACGAGCAGCGCGCCGAGGGTGCAGTCTCGCTGGCCTGGACCGAGGCGGTCACGGCCGACGATGTGCGGGCCTATCTGCGCACCCTCGAAGACCACTTCGTCCTCGCGGCGCCGGGCGGCGAGCTGCTCGCCGTGCACGGCAGCCCACGGCGCATCAACGAGTACCTCTTTGAAGACCGGCCCGAGTCGGCGATGGCGCGCATGGCCGAAGAGAACCCCTACCGCGCCATCCTCTTCGGCCACACGCACCTGCCGTATGCGCGTCGCGTCGCGCGTCCCGGCGGGGCGACGCTCTTCGTGAACGTGGGCAGCGCGGGCCGCCCCAAGGACGGCGACTGGCGGCCCTGCTACGCGATCGTGGACCCGAGCCGGCTCGACGAGAGTGGGGCCGGCGTCGAGTTCGTGCGCGTCTCCTACGACCACGAGCGTCTGCGGGCTGCCTTGGCCGCCACGTCGCTGGTCACGACGTTCGATGGTCCCCAGGAGGCCGGCTCATGAGGCGCCTTTCGTTCCTCGATCGGTATCTGACGCTCTGGATCTTCCTCGCCATGTTCGCGGGGGTCGGCCTGGGTTGGCTGTTCGAAGGCATTCCGTCGTTCATCGATCGCTTCAGCATCGGCACCACCAACGTACCCATCGCCGTCGGCTTGATCGTGATGATGTATCCGCCGCTGGCCAAGGTGCGGTACGAGGAGCTCGGCGACGTGTTCCGCGACTACAAGATCCTCGGGCTGTCGCTGGTCCAGAACTGGCTGATCGGCCCGTGGGTGATGTTCTTCCTCGCGATCATCTTCCTGCACGACTACCCGGAGTACATGGTCGGGCTCATCATGATGGGCCTGGCGCGCTGCATCGCCATGGTGATCGTCTGGAACCAGCTGGCCCGCGGAGATACGGAGTACGCCGCGGGCCTCGTCGCCTTCAACAGCGTCTTCCAGGTGCTGTTCTACAGCGTGTTCGCCTGGTTCTTCGTGACCGTGCTGCCGCCCCTGTTCGGGCTCGAAGGCGCGGCCGTCGACGTGAGCATCGGGCAGATCGCGAGGAGCGTCTTCATCTATCTCGGCATCCCGTTCATCGCCGGCATGATCACCCGCTTCGTCGGGCTGAGAACGAAGGGGCGGGAGTGGTACGAGAAGCGCTTCATCCCGCGCATCAGCCCGCTCACGCTCATCGCGCTGTTGTTCACGATCTTCGTCATGTTCAGCCTCAAGGGCGACCTCATCGTGCAATTGCCGCTCGACGTCGTGCGCATCGCCGTGCCGCTGCTGCTCTACTTCTTGATCATGTTCTTCGTGAGCTTCTACTTCGGGCGCAAGATCGGCGCCGACTACTCCAAGACCGCGACACTGTCGTTCACCGCCGCGAGCAACAACTTCGAGCTCGCGATCGCCGTCAGCGTCTCCGTCTTCGGCCTGAACTCAGGCGAAGCCTTCGCGAGCGTGATCGGGCCTCTTGTGGAGGTACCCGTGCTCATCGGTCTCGTGAGCGTGGCCATCTGGCTCGGGCGCAGGTACTGGGGATTGACCGACGAGCCGGTGCCGGCGGCGGTGGCCGCCGGCCGCGACGAGGTCGGCTGCGACCCCCTTTCAGAGTGACCGCGCGCGGCGCGGCTCATGGCGAAGGAGACAACGTGACGACGAAGCCGACGAAACCGGTGGGGACCATCATCGAGTGGGGCCCGACGATAGACGCCGCGGCATGCACGGGCTGCGGCGCCTGCATCGAGTTCTGCCACAACGACGTCTTCGCCTGGGCGGACGAGAAGGTGATCGTCGCTCACAAGAACCACTGCGTCGCCGGCTGCTCGCACTGCGCGACGCTGTGCGAGGCCGGCGCCATCTCGTTCCCGACCCTCGAGGACCTGCGGCGGGCCCGGCGGGGCGGCTGAGCTCGGTCCCACGGCCGCGCCGCGCCGGTCAGCCGCTCTGGCCCATCTCGTGCTCGAGGTCTTCCTTGGCGTTGACCATGGCCTGCTTGAACTGCATGGGCTTGCGGATCTGCTTGAGGTAGCTGATGCCCGCGCCCGCCGCGGCGGTGAGCACCTCGATGTCGCCGTAGCCGAGCAGGCGCCCGAACAGGCCCTGCCTGAGCACCACGTCGGTGAGCTTCTCCAGCGACGAGTCGGCGACCGTCTTGTTGACCACCCCGGTGGCCTCGACGACGCGCCGGTTGGTGAGCGCGTACACGTTCATGCGCCACGAGATGAAGCCCCAGACGATGCGGAACGCCGGCACGACGAAGAGGATGAACAGCCAGTTGACCCACGACCATCCGGGCTGCCAGCTCTTCAGCAGGACGATGACCACGAGCACCGCGACGGCGAAGAGGATCCACTTGATCATCTCGGCGATGGGGAAGATCCAGTGGTGACGCTCGGTGTAGACGATCTTCTCGTTGTCTCCCAGCTGCTGCCTCAGGTACTCGATGCTCACGGAACCTCCCTCGCCGTCGTGTCGGCAGCAACCTACCACGAAGGCCGGGCAGCGTAACGCGGGGAGAGCGGCGGGCGGGAGGCACGGCCGGCCGGCGCGCGAGGGGCGGCGGGGAGGGCGGGGAGGCCCGCCCGCCGCCCTCGTCGTATACTGGGGGACGAACGCGACAGCCACCCAGGGGGTCCACGCGTGACGCTTCGCCCTTCTCACACTCTCCCATACAGGCTCAGAAGGCCCGGCCGCATGCTCCTCGTCGCCGGGCTCACCGTTCTCATCGGCCTCGCGATGGCGGCGGCGCGGCCGCAGGCTTCCGCCGCCGCCGGCGCGGCCTCCATCAGCGCGTACCGCGGCCTCGGCACCTGGGTCGACATGTACGATCCGCGGGCCTGGAACGATCCGGCCGCGGCGGTCCAGGACATGGCCTCTCACGGCGTGCGCACGCTGTACATCGAGACGGCCAACTACCACAACCCGGCGTCGGCGTCCCTGTTCAAGCCGGCCGCGCTGACCACCTTCATCCAGCAGTGTCACGCGCGCCAGATCAAGATCGTGGCCTGGTACCTGCCGGGCTTCAAGGACCTCGCCAAGGACTACAGGCGCACCATGGCGGCCATCGAGTTCCGCACGCCCGACGGCCAGAAGTTCGACTCGTTCGCCCTCGACATCGAGGACAGCACCGTCAAACCGGCCGGCACGCGCAGCGCCCGCCTCAAGACCCTCTCGGCGAAGATCCGCAAGGCCGTGGGCAAGACCTATCCTCTCGGCGGCATCATCCCCTCGCCGGCCGGCATGAAGATCAACTCGAGCTACTGGCCGGACTTCCCCTACAAGGACGTCGCCGCCGTCTACGACGTCATCGTGGCGATGGGCTACTACACCTATCACGGCGACGGCTACGCGCACGCCTACAACGAGACCCGTGAGAACGTGAGCATCGTGCGCGAGCAGACCGGCCGGCCCACGATCCCCATCCACGTGATCGCCGGCGTCGGGGACAAGTCGTCGGGCAGCGAGACCACCGCCTTCGTGCGCGCCCTCCGCGAGACCGGGTGCCTCGGCGGCAGCATGTACGACTGGTCGACCACGAACGACGCCGACTGGCGGCCGCTGGCGAACGTGCGCTTCAACAAGATCCAGACGCCGGCGCTCCCCAGGGACGTCGGCTACGCCGCGCCCCTGGGCAACTGCCCCGGCGATACGTCGCACCCCAAGGAGGTCTTCTACCAGGCGCTGAAGCAGAACGGCCAAAGGATCCTGCACTTCCGCCTCTGGGACGTGCAGACCGACGAGGTCAGGCTCCTCGTGAACTGGCAGGACGGCGGCGCGCTGGACCGCGGTCCCAAGGGGAAATGGAGCGGCGTGCGGTCCATCGCCATCCCGGCGAGCATGCTGAACGCCAAGGGCCGCAACGTGATCGGCTTCGTGGCGCGCGGCGACGCGCCGCACTGGCAGCGCTGGGGCGTGCGCGACGTCACCCTCGTCAAGCCGTGAGGAGGATCACGCCATGGAGATGAAGATCACGTTCCCAGGGAACCTCAAGGTGGATGCCGCGTACAAGGGATTCACCGTGGAGACCGACCAGCCGCCGAGCGGCGGCGGGGACGGCTCCGCGCCGGCGCCGTTCGACCTGTTCCTGGCGTCTCTGGGCACGTGCGCCGGCATCTTCATGCTCGCCTTCATGAAGCAGCGCGGCATCGATCCGGCGGGCAGCGGCATCGCCATGACCACCGAGGCCGACGCGCAGAAGGGCATGATCGGGCGCATCGCCTTCGACCTGCGGCTGCCGGACGGCTTCCCCGAGAAGTACGAGCAGGCCATCGTGCGGGCGGTGGACCAGTGCACCGTGAAGCGTCACATCCAGGACCCTCCGGAGTTCGTGGTCAGGACGTCGCGGGCGCTGCCGGCCTGAGACGTCGCGGGCGCTGCCGGCCTGGGCCGTTCCGCGTCTGGTAGCATCTGCGGCATGGACGCCGCGCCGCTCGTGATCGGCATCGACATCGCCGCCAGCCGCCCTTGCGTGGCCGTGGCCGTGCGCTGCGGGCGGACGCTCGACGTGATGGAGTGGCGCGAGGCCGACGAGCGCGAACCCGGCGACCGGGGACGGCTGCTCGAGTGGGTCAGCGCGCAAAGGCCGGCCGTCGTCGGCGTCGACGCTCCGCAACGGCCCAAGCGGGCGCTTCCCGGAGGAGCGCCGCATTCACGCGTCTGCGACGCCGAGTTGCTGCACCGGCGCATCTCCGTGTACCAGGTCCCCACGCGCGCGCAGGCGGAGGCAAAACGCGCGCCGGTACGCCTGGATGCACATCGGCTGGGCGTACTTCAAGGACCTCGGCCGGCGCGGCTACGAGCCGCCGAACCCGGGCGCGTTGCCCGGCGAGCTCGGTCAGGCGCCGGCCGTCCTCGAGGTGTATCCGCACGCCGGCTTCGTGACGCTGCTCGGAGGCACGCCGCCGCCCAAGAGCACGCGCGCGGGGCTGCGCCTGCGCGTGCTCGCCCTGCGGCGTCTGGGGCTGCAGTGGGACGACTACTTCGACCACGACTCGCTCGACGCCCTCATGGCGGCGTTCACGGCCTGGCGCTTCGTCCAGGGCCGCGCGACGCCGCTCGGCGACGGGCGCGACGGCTCCATCTGGCTGCCCGTCACCGCGCACGAGTTGCGCGACAAGTACGCGCCGCTCACCGTGCCGGCCGCGAAAGCGGCCCTGGCCGGTCTGCGGCGCGCGCTGCCCGTTCGGCGCGCGGTAGACGCGCGCCCGGCGCGCCTACATGACGATCTTGTTGAGCGGGAACTCCACGATGCCCTCGGCCCCCGCCTCCTTGAGGCGCGGGATGATGCGGCGCACAACGCGCTCCTCGAGGATGGTGTTGACCGCCAGCCAGTTCTCGTCGCTGAGGTGCGAGATGGTGGGCTTGCGGAGCGCGGGCAGGACGGCGAGGACGGCGTCCAGGTCCTCCACCCTGACGTTGAGCATGAGCCCGACCCTGTCGAGGGCCGCGATGGCGCCCTGGAGCAAGAGGGCGATGTCTTCGATCTTGCGACGCTTCTCTGGGTCCTGCCAGGCGTCGACGTTGGCGATGAACTGCGTCGTGGATTCCAGTACGGTCTCGACGACGCGCAGCTTGTTGGCGCGGAGCGACGAGCCGGTCTCGGTGACCTCGACGATGGCGTCGGCGAGCTCGGGCAACTTGGCCTCGGTGGCGCCCCAGCTGAACTCGATCCTGGCGCTCACACCGCGTTCCGCCAGCCAGCGCCTGGTGACGCCGACGAGCTCGGTGGCCACGATCCTGCCCTCGAGGTCGGCCACCGTCTGGATATCCGACGCCTGCGGAACGGCCAGTACCCAGCGCACCTTGCCGAAGCTCTGCTTGGCGTAGACGAGGTCGCACACCGGGTGCACGGTGGCCTCGTTCTCGACGACCCAGTCGTAGCCGGTGAGGCCGCAGTCGAGGGCGCCGTCCTCCACGTAGCGCGCCATCTCCTGGGCGCGCAGCAGCATGCACTCTATCTCGGGGTCGTCGATGGCGGGGTAGTAGGAGCGTTGCGCCACGGTGATGAGAAACCCGGCGCGATGCATGAGGTCGAGGGTCGCCGCCTCGAGGCTTCCCTTCGGCAGACCCATCTTGAGTGTCATGGTCGCTCCCCGCGGTGGTGGTCGTCGTCCTTCGCGCCGTGTGGCGCGGGGGAGAGTGTACCGCAAGTGGATGGCACGGGGACGGCCTTGCCGTGGCGTTTCGCGCGCCCCTTGCCCCCGGCCGGCGCCCCGAGTAGGCTCGCCGCACGGCGCCGGAGGCGCCGTGCGGCGAGCCCGGGGGGCGGCCGCCTCAGCTTGTCTGCGCATGAAGGGAAGGTCCTATGTCTGCGCGCTTGATATCGCCGCCACGGTTCCTCGTCCTCCTGGTCTTCCTGCTCCTGGCCGCCGGCCTCGTGTGGGGGCTCGGCGGCGCCTTCGCCGCCGACCCCAGCGCCTCGCCCGGCGGCGAGAAGGTCATCCTGAAGGTCGGGTGGTCGCCCGAGATGGACAACCTCAATCCCTTCGTCGGCCAGCAGCAGGCGTCGTACGAGCTCTGGCACATCAGCTACGACTTCCTCACCAACTACGGCGACCAGTACCTCGAGACCCAGCCGGGGCTCGCTGAGAGCTGGACGAGCAGCCCGGACGGTCTCACCTGGACCTTCAAGATCCGCTCGGGCGTGAAGTGGAGCGACGGTGAGCCGCTCACGGCGAAAGACATCGCCTTCACGTACAACTGGGAGATCAAGTTGGAGCTGACGGCCTTCCTCGCGGCGCTCGACGGCATCGAGAGCGCCAGCGCCCCGGACGACACGACGCTCATCGTGAAGTGCTCTCGCCCCAAGGCGGACATCCTCTCCATGTGGTGCCCGATCCTCCCGGAGCACATCTGGAGCCAGTTCAAGACCGCCGACGACGCCAAGAACTACCTCAACAAGCCGCCCATAGTCGGCTCCGGCCCATTCCAGGTGGTCGAGTGGCAGAAGGGCAAGTACGTGCGCTGCGTCGCCAACAAGCAGTACTGGGGCGGCACGCCGAAGGCCGACGAGGTCTTCTTCCAGCTGTACACCAACCAGGACACCCTGGCGCAGGACCTCAAGCTGGGGACCATCGACCTCGCCATCAACATCCCGCCGGCCCAGGTGAGTGCGCTGGACGGCGACCCCGATCTCGTGGCGGCGGGTTGCTCGCAGAAGCAGTTCGACTACCTCTGCTTCAACTGCTATGAGGGCCCGTCGCTCGGCAATCCCGTCCTGCGGGACCCCAAGTTCCGCCAGGCGCTCAACTGGGGCATCGACAAGACCAAGATGGCTGAGCTGGCCTACCAGGGGTACGCCGACCCCGGGACCTCGATCTTCGAGGTGGACTTCTACGACCCGAAGCTCGACTGGCACTGGCAGCCGCCGGCCGATGTGGAGTACCAGTTCGACCCGGCCAAGGCCAAGCAGCTCCTCGCCGACGCGGGCTACACCGACACCGACGGCGACGGCATCCTCAACGATCCCAACAACAGCGACAAGAACATCACGCTCCGCGTCTGGTCGCGCACGCAATCGCCGCAGAGCCAGACCCAGGGCAAGCTCATCGCCGGGTGGTGGAAAGACCTCGGCCTCGACATCAAGTACTCGGTCGAGGACGAGAGCGTCCTGTACGACGCCGGCTGGAACTACGTCGGCGACACGTACAAGCCGGACTACGACGTGTGGATCTGGTTCTGGCAGCCGAGCGGCACCGACCCCGGTCGCCGGCTCGGCTACTTCCGCACGGCGCAGATCGAGAACCAGAACGACTGCTGCTGGTCCAACCCCGAGTACGACAAGCTCTGGGATGAGCAGTCACAGGAGCTCGATGCGCAGAAGCGCAAGGAGATCGCCTACAAGATGCAGGAGATCCTGTATCGCGAGTCGCCCTACATCGTCCTCAGCTACGCGAAGCTGCTCGAGGGGTGGAACACGTCGCGCTGGGAGGGCTGGCAGCGCATCCCGCAGCCGAACGGCGCCATCGCCTTCATCAGCGACAACGTGAGCAACTACTACAAGGTGGGTCCGAAGGTCGCGACGACGTCGAGCACGTCGAGCGGCACGAGCACCGGGCTCATCGTCGGCATCGTCATCGGAGTGCTCGTGGTCGGCGGCATCGTGGTGCTGCTCCTGCGGCGCCGGCCAAGAGCGGAAGAGCGCTGAGGCCGGCGCGGCCGCGGCCGCGAAGACAAGAGGGATGAGGGGGCGGGGCGCTCGCGGCGCCCCGCCCCCTTCGCATGCGGCCTCGGCGTGAAGTGCGCCCGGCGGCGCTCCTCACGCTGACCCGGCTGCGTCGGTCATTCGGGGACGAGGGCCAGGAGCTCGCCGACCACGTCCTCGGCGTCGTTCTTGATCGGCGGGCGGCCGAGCGCCGCCAGGCGCTCGGGCAGGGCCTCGGGCCCCAGGGCGGCGCGCAGGACGGCGAGGGCGGCCGGCTCCATCGCCCTGTCGGCGCCGTCGACGATCTTGACCGAGAACCCTCGGCCATCGGGCAACGACACGCAGCCGAGACCTTCGGCGCCGCTCTTGCTGGTCGACCCCGGCAGCGCCTCCATGATGATGGTGTCGAACCAGGTGGGGCCCTCGACGAGGACGGGATGCGCCCGCATCGCGGCGCTGATCTCGGGCAGCAGGTCGGGCATGAGCGCGAAGGTCGCGGCGGCGACGCTGACCGGGGTGGCGTAGCAGACGATGCCGCAGCCGTCGACGGCGGTGGGGATCTGCCGCGGGTCAAGGCCGACGCTGGCGGCGAACATCTGCAGAGCCGCCTCCTGCGCGGGGTGGCCGGGCTGCTGGTAGGTCGGGATGTCCCAGCCGTGATGCACGCTCGCGGCGAGGAAGCCGGTGTGGTTGCCGGAGCAGTTGTGCCGCGCCTTGAGCTCCGTATCGCAGCGCAGGTCGGCCTCGGAGAGGCCGAGGTCGGCCAGCATGCTGCGCACGAGGCCCGCTTGGAAGTCAAGGCCGTCGTGCGAGGCGCTCATGATGGCGAGCTGCTCGGCGCCCCAGCCGAAGTACTCCACCGTGCCGTCGGCGAGCCAGGCCTGCGCCTGGAACGGCTTGGCCGAGGAGCGCCAGAACGTGACCATGCCGGGATCGCCCCAGCGCTCGACGATCTCGCCATCGGGCCCTGCCAGCGCGGCCACCGCGTGGTGCACGCTCTCCACGGTCCCGCCGCGCCGCGCCTGGATGATGATCTCAGGATGCTGTCTCGAGGTCATGGCGCGAGTGTATCGCGAGCCGCCGGGCGCGGCATCCCTGCAGCCGGCGCACCCGGCGGGTGGCGGCTCGCGCCGCTGCGCGCACAGCGGTAGCATGCGCTCGTGCAGTACCGTGACTTCGGCAAGCTCGACTTCAAGCCCTCGGCCCTCGGCTTCGGCGCCATGCGCCTGCCCGTGCTCGAGAGCGCCGACGGCAAGCCGGACTTCAAGCGCATCGACTACCCGCGGGCGACGGCCATGCTGCGGCGCGCCATCGACAGCGGGGTCAACTACGTGGACACCGCCTACGTGTACCACGAGGAGGAGTGCGAGGCCTGGCTGGCGGAGGCGCTCCAGGCCGGCTACCGAGACAAGGTCAAGGTCGCGGACAAGATGCCCGTCTGGAAGGTCGAGCAGCCCGGCGACTTCGAGCGCCTGCTCGCGACGCAGCTGGAGCGCCTCCAGACCGACTGCATCGAGTTCTATCTGCTGCACAGCCTCGACGAGGCGCACTGGAAGTGCGTCGTCGAGCAGGGCCAGCTTGCCGCCGCCGAGAAGGCGCTCGCCGACGGCCGCATCGCCCACCTGGGCTTCAGCTTCCACGGCACCTACGACCTGTTCGAGGAGGTCCTCGCGGCCACAGACCTGTGGGAGTTCTGCCAGATCCAGCTCAACTACATGGACGAGGACTATTCGGCCGGCCGTCGCGGCCTTGACCTCGCGGCCGGCAAGGAGCTGGGGGTGATCGTCATGGAGCCCATCCGCGGCGGCATGCTGGCGCGCAACCTGCCGCCGCAGGTCGAGGCGGTCTGGGCCGAAGCCCCCGTGTCTCGCACCCCGGCCGAGTGGGCGCTGCAGTGGGTCTGGAGCATCCCCGAGGTGTCGTTCGTGCTCAGCGGGATGAGCACCATGCGGCACGTCGAGGAGGACCTGGAGTATGCAGCGCGTTCGCGGCCGGGGCTACTCGGCGCCGAGGAGCTCGCGGTCGTCGCGCGGGTGCGCGACCTCTACCGCGAGCTCAGCCCTATCCCGTGCACGGCCTGTCGCTACTGCATGCCGTGCCCCCAGGGCGTCGCCATCCCCGACATCCTCACGCTCTACAACGATGCGCACATGTACGGCGACGTATCGCGTCAGCGCTTCTTCTACACCTGGCTCGACGAGGAAGAGCGCGCCGACCGGTGCACCGCCTGCGGGGAGTGCGAGGGCGCATGCCCGCAGGGCATCGCCGTCAGCGGCTGGATGGAGAAGGCGCAAGCGTTCCTGGGCGGATGAGCGCCGCCGACGCTTCGGCCACCGGACCCCGGGGCTGCTACTTCACGCGCGCCCCATAGATGTGGATGTGGCTGAGCACGCGTCTGGCCGGTCCCGACTCCCAGACGACGGTCCGCCCGCTGACCGCCGGGAAGAGGCACGTCAGGTTCTTCTGCGTGATCTTGACGGCGTCCTTGCCGCCGGCCATGTCGCGCACGTAGACCGCGGCGCCGGCCTTGTAGCTGATGGCGAACGAACCGCCCTTGCCACCGCCGTCCCAGGTCACGAGGGCCCCGTCGATGCGCGGCCGTGAGCCTTGGGCGACATAGGTGCGCTTGCCCGTCGTGAGGTTCTTGAGCATGACGCGGCCACCGGCCTCCCACCACACGACGCGGTTGGCGCTGATATCGGGGCTCCACTCGAACCCGCTCGTCTGCGAGACCCGGAACGGTGCGCCGGCGGGCAGGTTGCGGCCGCTGATGTCGCCGTCGGACGACGTGTACACCGCCGTGTGCACGGTCTTGGTCCCGACCGTGCGACGGCTGACGCCGAGGCTGCTCAGGACGCTGCTCGTGGCGATCCTGTAGGTCTTCCCGGCGACGAGGTCCCTGGCCTTGATCGTGTACGGACCAGCGGAGTCTGCGGCCTCGATCCAGACCACCCACTGGTCGACGATCTCCGGGAACCACTTGAGCGCGGCGCTGCGCACGACCACGAGATTGCGCTTGGTGGTGAGGTTGCGTCCGTAGATGTCGCCGCCGTCGTGGTTGCGCTTGTCGACCCACACCGCGACGTACTCCGTGCGGCCGCCGACCAACGTGGCCGCCACGCTCGGGTTGTCCTGGTGGAATCTGTTCGTGCAGACGGCGAAGTCCTTCTTGGAGTTGAGATTGCGGCCGTAGATGTCCAGGTTGCCGTTGCGGTTGTCGGTCCACACCGCCATGGTGCCGGCGATGTCCGGCCCGGCCTGACCGCCCATCTCGATGCACACGGGAAAGACCGTGGGAGCCACCCGGGCGGCGGCCGGCGCCGGCAGCGCCGCCGCCCAGACAGCCGCCAGCACCACGCCGACGGCGAACAGCGCAGAGGTCCGGCGCCACGAAGGCGAAGACACGCTGGTCATGGTTGCCCCTCCTTGTCGACCATCACTGGCCTCATAGTACCCCATGCACGACGGCATCCCAGCGTGGCGGCGACCGCGTCAGGCGATGATCCGCCGCAGCGCCGTCTGGACGGCGGCCGCACAGCCGGCGAAGCCGGGCAGGCGGCCGCCGGTCTCTTCGTCCATGTAGAGGTCGCGGCGCAGCTCGATCATGACGGCGTGGACGCGCCGATCGTTGCCCAGGTAGGGCAGGGGCACCAGGGCGCCGGCGAACGGTCGGTCGAAGGCGATGCCGGCGACGGCCTTCCCGGCTCCCTCCGGCGCCGGCTCGTGCGGCGCCGAGGCCGGGTCCGGCGCCGCGCCGCCCGGCCACCGCGAGAGCATCTCCCCTAATGCCTCCGCGGCGCGCTCGCGCAGCCAGGGCGGGGTGTGCATGCCGGGATGCGCGAAGGGTGCGTTCGGCGGGAGCGTCATGTCGGTGCCGATGCAGACCGCGGGGCGATGGACCACCTTCCAGCGGTCGGCGCTCACCTTGAACTCGTACGGGAGCGGCCGGCTGGGGAAGCTGTGGCAGTCGACGATGAGGCAGCGGCCGTGAGCCGCCAGCGCCGCCGCCGTGGCGGCCTCGAGGGCGGCGTGATGGGGGCGGTAGTAGCGCGCCAGCAGGGTCTCGCGCTCGCGCGCGGCCTCTGCCTCGTCGCGCAGAGCGAGCCCCTGCGACGTCCTGGTATACACCGCGCCCATCCCGACGGCTTCCATCTGCTCCGCCTCGGGATCCTCGAAGCGCTCGGGGTCGACGATGAGGCGGCTGACCGGGAAGCGCACGGTGACGGCCGCCTCGGGCGGCAGGGCGAAGAGCTCGTCGGTGTACCAGTCGGTCATGAGCCGCAGTTCGTGGACGAGGTCCTCGTCCGCGAGCAGGAACTGCGGCCGCACGTCCGCCGGCACCTCGGCCGAGCCGTGTGGCAGGTGAAGGATGACGCCCGGTACGGTCACGCGCCCAGCGTACCACCGCGAGCGCCTGCGATGGCAGTGGCGCAGCGCCGGTCCAGGCGCCGGCGACGCGTTTCCTGCGCCGGGTGGCATCCTGTCGTCGGGTTTGTATACTGGGCCGGCAGCGGCCTTGCCGATGCCGGCCCGCCGGCCTGGCGGCGCGGGCCGGTCCAGCGCCTCGCGTCGGGCGATCCCACGGCGCGCATCCCCAGCCTCGCGCTTCTCACCGTCGTCGACGCAGAGCGTCCTGCGAGAGGAGAGCCCATGCGGCGTACCACAGGTGTCACTTCAGCTCTCGGCATGATCCTCATCGTCTGTGTCGCCCTTGTGGCCGGTCTTGCTGCGCCCGCCGGCGCTCAGGCGCGGGCCGGCCTGTCGGACCTCGAACGCGAGGTCCTGGCCTGCGTCAACGCCGAGCGCGTGGCGCGCGGGCTGGCGATCGTGCGGCCGCAGGCCGACCTCATGTGCGCCGCGCGGGCGCATTCGCGCAGCATGGCGCACCGAGCGTTCTTCTCGCACGACTCGTTGACAGGCGCAACGTTCGGTCTGCGGCTACTCGGCCACGGCTACGAACGCGACGGGTTCGCCGGATGGAGCGTCGGGGAGAACATCGCCAGCGCCCGCGTCGGCACCGTGGCGGCAACGCCGCGGGGGGTGGTACTCCTCTGGATGCGGAGCGCCGCCCATCGGCGCGTGATCCTCAGCGCCGCGTTCCGCGACGCCGGGATCGGCATCCATTCCGCGGCCGGCACGAGCTACTTCACCCTCGACCTGGGCCGTCGCCGGCGCTGACCCTTGCGCGCGCGCGCGCGCGCTAGGCCGTCGTCTCGCCGCGGGCGACGCTCATGTAGGCGTCGTGCACCTGCTCGTCCGAACCGGCCGTGAAGTAGGGCTCGAGCTCGCGGAAGAGGTAAGTGACGTCCGGCTGGTCCGCGCAGACGGCCGGCAGCGTCGTGCCCTCCCGCGTCGCGGCTGCGATGGCGGCCGCGTGCGCCTGCTGCATGGCGATGACGGCGTCGGCGAGCGTGTACCAGGCGGCCGCGTACTCGGGCGAGTACTCGGGCTCCGGCTGGTCGGCCGGCGCGCCCGCCGTCCCCCCCGAGTCCTTCGCCAGCTCGACCTCCGAGAAGCGCAGGTAGTTGAGATGCGCGCCGCGTACGGCCAGCGCCGCCGTCTTGAGCGCGGCGAGGGCTTCGCTCGCGCCGGGTGCCGCGGCGGCCGCGGGCGCATATGTGGCGGGCGGCGCTGGAGCGGGAACCGCCAGGCCCGGCGTCATGGGCCGCTGCCCGAGAGGCGGCGCCGGGGGCAGCGGCGCGCCGCCGGGCCCGGGCGCCGTCATGCCGCCGGCGATGACTCCCGCCGGCGCCGCGCTGCGCCGCACGACCACGGTCCTCGCCGCGAGGTCGCCGAGCCGCTTGTTCTTCGTGTTCACCAGGCACGAGATGCCCGAGGGGATGTACCAGAAGAGCACTTCGGGCAGGCGGATGAGGTTGCGGACCACGACGGCGATGCCGGAGGGCCTCGCGCCGTCGTCCGTGGTCACCTGCATGTGAAAGACGAGCTTGCCCACGCTGGCCGCGGTCAGCGCCTCGAACAGCGTGTAGTACACGAAGATGAGGCCGTACGTGACCGCGTACATCCAGGCCGGCGCGGTGCGCTGGAGGTCGAGGCCGCCGCTGAACGCCGGGTCCTTGAGGTCGAGCGCTCCGGCGGCGGCCATCACGGCGAAGATCACCACGAGAAGGAAGAAGAGCACCACGGTGTCGACGGCGATGGCGGCGAAGCGCCAGCCGAGGCCGGCGTACTGCACCTGCTCGCGAGCGCGCACCTGTTCCACGTGACTTCCCTTCCGCGCCGCAGACCCAGCGCCGCGGACGTGGGTCGATTGTATATGCGATCCGCGGTCGGGCGCGGCGCGCCCGCCGCCCGTTCCTCGCTTCAGCCCGCGAGGACCGCCTCGAGGTCCGCCTCCAGAGGCGGCAGGTCCCGGCGCACCGTCTGCCAGAGGATCCCGGGGTCCACGCCGAAGTACTCGTGCACGACGACGTTGCGCACGCCGCGCAGAATGCGCCACGGCACGGCGGGGTGCGCGTCGAGGATGGGCTCGGGGATCCAGCGGATCGACTCGCCCATCGTCATGAGGTTGCGGACCACAGCGTCCATGGTCCGGCCGTCGTCCACGAACTCATCGAACGTCATGCCATCCGTGTAGTCGGCGATGGCGCGCAGGGCGGCGAGGATGTCGCGCACGCGAAAGCGCCAGTCGCGGAAGCGCAGCTTGACCTGGCGCTCCTGGTAGCCCGGATGGCGACGGTCGGGAGGCTCAGAAGGCACGCACGGCCTCCGCGAGGATCTCGTCGCGCATCTCCGCGCGCAGGGCGGCCGGCGTCGCGAGGTCGATGCGCGTGCCCATCACGTCCCCCAGGAAGTCGAGCAGGCGCACGAAGGTGAACAGGCCCACCTGCGCCTGCGGGTCGAACTCGACGAGCACGTCGACGTCGCTGTGCACCGTGGCCTGGTCGCGGGCCGTGGAACCGAAGACCGCGATGTGACGCACGCTGAAGGTGCGCAGCTTCTCACGGTTGCGGTCGAGGCGGCGGAGGGCTTCGCGGCGGGTCATGGCGGGATTCTACCGGACGCCGGCGGGCGACGCGTGGGCCCGCCTCCGACCCGTGCGTCAGCCCAGCGACCCGCCGCGGGCCTTGCGCAGACTGGCCAGGAACCCCTTCCCGAGAAAGCTGTCGTCGCCCAGCGAGCACAGCCGTGCGAACATCGGCACCGTCACCGTGAAGGCGAGCACGTCGGCCGGCAGGTCGCCGCGCATGGCGATGTCGGTGCCGCCGATCACGGCCTGCGGCGCATCGAGGTCGCGGAACGGCACGACGAGCTCGGAGCAGCCCGATCCGAACGGCACCGTCACGGGGTCGGGCTCACCCCAGGCGTGCTGGTGGTAGGCGCCGTGCTGCAGCACGCTGAGCTGGTCGGGGTTCACCCAGAAGGTGACGGTCCTGAGGTAGGCGGCGAGCGCCGGCTTGAGGGGCCCGACGAGCACGTGAGCATGTTCGGGCCGGTACGTCGGCGCCTTGTCGATCCAGTCGGCCATGAGCTCGCGCGAGGCGCGCAGGCCCTCGTCGCCCCAGAGGAAGTCGATGAAATCCTCACGCTCGCGGGTCTGCACGCCGAAGAAGGCGCGACCGCAGCCGCCGCAGCCGAAGTTGTCGGCGGTCAGATGCAGCGTCTCGCCCTTCAGCCAGCAACGGTAGAAGTGGAACACGCAGGGGCCGCGCCCGGATCCCGGTCTGGGCGCGACGAGCGGAGCGAACGCGTCGGGGTCGGGGGTGTCGTAGAGACCGACCAGCGGGCGGTCCAGCGCCAGCTCCGCGATCAGACGCGACGGGTCGGGCTGGGGTGAGTGCTGCGGCATGAGACTCCTCCACGATGAGGGGAACGGTGACCTGCGGCGATTCTACGCGCGCACGGGGAGCGAGAGCCAAGCCGTCCGCCCTGTACCGGCGCCTCTCTCGCGCCAGAGTCAGGGCATCAGGGAGAGGATCAGCGCTCCGGGCTGGCCGTACTGGTGGGGCGGCGCGCTCGCGCCGCCCCAGTCGATGCACAGGGTGAGGCCGGTGCCGAAGGCGATCACGGCCGCGATCGGCGACGACCAGCAGGACGCAGAGCGACGTGTCTGCGATGCGTGTGCATGTCTCCAGTATCCCCGGCTCCACACTCCAGCCACGCAAGCTGCGGCGTCAGGGCACGACGAACCGTGCGCTGCTGCCCGACTTGCCGGCGCTCACCTCGAGGCGCGCGTCGATGCGTTCGCGCAGTTCGCTCACGTGGGAGATGATGCCGACCAGCCGCCCGCCCTCGTGGAGGCTCATCAACGAGCTGATCGCCAGGTCGAGGGACTCATCGTCGAGCGAGCCGAAGCCCTCGTCGACGAACACCGTCTCGAGGCGGATCCCGCCGGCGTGCGCCTGGACGACCTCGGCGAGCCCGAGCGCGAGCGCGAGCGCCGCCATGAACTTCTCGCCGCCCGAGAGCGTAGCGACCGGTCGGGCGGCGCCGGTCCACGCGTCGTACACGAGGAGGCCCAGGCCGGCCGCCCGCTTGCCGCCACTGCGCTCCTCGGTGCGCTCGAGGGCGTAGCGGTTCTTGCTCATCGTGCGCAGGCGCGCGGAGGCGGCGACCAGCACGTCGTCGAGGAACGCCCCCAGTACGTAGCTCTGGAAGGAGAGGCCGCGAGGGTTGCGGCGGTTGGCCACGTCGGCGAGCCGGCCGACGACCGCGTAGCGGGCCTCCAGGCCGGCGGCCTCGTCGGCGAGCTCGTGGACGCGGGCGAGCTGCTTCTCGGCGGACTCGGCGGCGTCACGAAGTGAGATGGCCGCCTCGCGGGCGTTGCGCGCGACGACGGCGCGGGCCTCCGCCTCGGCCTCGAGCTGCGTGAGGTCCGGCGGCTCCAGCCCCTGCGCCGCCTGCTCCGCCAGGCGCAGGCGCTCGGCCGCTCTCAGGGTGCTCTGCTCGTGCTCGGCCACGGACTTCTCGAGCTGCTCCACGACGGACGGGTCGCGCTGCGCAGCCCTGCGCGCGGCCTCGTCGGCGAAACCCGCCTCCACGAGGCGCTGCGACCAGCCGGTGCGCCGGCCTCGCGGGCCGCGCGCCTCGACGCCCGCGAGGGCAGCGGCCGCGGCGGCGCGCGACGCCTCGCCGCCGGTGGCGGCGACCTCCGCCGCGTGGGCCTCGCGTCTGGGCGACGCTCGAAGGCTTCGCGCAGCTCGCGCTCGATCCGCTCCGCCTCGGGGAGCGCTCGCGCGAGCACGTCGGGGTCGGCCAGCTCGGGCGGCACGCCGGCGGCGCGCTCCTCGGCAAGCGCCTCGGCGGCGGCGAGCGCGGCCGCCGCCTGCTGCAGGCTCGCGCGCGCCGTGTCGCGCCGCGCGAGCGCCGCTTCGACGGCCGCGCGGCCCGCCTCGACGACGTCCTCGGCCGGGGCGTCGGCGGTGAGCTCGGCCGGAGAGGGGTGCTCCGTGGATCCGCACACCGGGCACGGGAGGCCGTCCCCGAGCGACCGCGCGAGAAGGCCGGCCTGGGCCTGCCACCACGCCGTCTCGAGCTCGGCGAGTCGTCCGGCGCGCCGCCGTCCAGGCGGCGTCGGCCGCCTCGGCGCCGACGCGGCCGTCCGAGGCCTCGGTGGTGGCCCTCGTCAGCGCCGCGCGGGCCGCGGCCAGCTCGCCGGCGCCGGCCACGAAGCCTCCTGAGGCGCGTGACCTCGGCGGCGGCCAGCTCGCGGGCCGGCGCGCGGGAGACCTCGAGCGCGAGCGCCGCGGCCGCCGCGGCGCTGGCGCTCGAGGTCTCGGCCGCGGCGGCGCTCGCCGCCGCGGCGGCGTCGCGCGCGATCGAGAGGTCGGCCTCCGCGTCGCCGGCCTCGCGCGCCACGTCGGCGAGCCGCGGCCGCAAGGCGCGCAGCCTCGAGCTCCGCGCGGCGCACCTGCGATCTCACCGTCGCGTCCCGCGAGTCCGTTGACCTCGGTCTGCGGCGTCGCCGGCCTCGCGCAGCCGCGCCGCGGCGTCGCGGCCCTCGGCGAGCAGCCTTCTGGGCGGCCTTGTACTGCGATCTCGGCCTCGTCGGCGTGCTGCGCCGCGTCCTGAGCCTCGATGGTGAGCCGCGCGCACCGCTCGCGAAGGTCGTCGGCGCTCGCCGCCTGCGCCTGATGCAGGACCTCCCCACGTTGCGTGTGGACAGTCTCGGCCGCCCGCCGCAGGGTGGCGGCCTCGTCTTTCAGGGCCAGTTCGATGGCGGCGTAGTGGCCCGTGTCGAAGAGCGCGCGGAGGATCTCTTCGCGCTCGCTGGAGTCGGCCTCGATGAGCTGCTGGAAGCGTCCCTGGGGGAGCATGACCACCTGCCGGAACTGCTCGCCGCGGAAGCCGAGCACGTCCTCTGCCTTGGCCTTGACCTTGGTCCAGCCGGTGGCCAGGGGCGCGCCGTCGAGAGTCAAGGCCGCTACCGTCGTCACGGCGCAGGCGCCACATCGTGGCCTCCTGCAGGTGAGTGGTCGTGCCCTCTCCGCGCCGCTTGGGACGCGCCTGCTCCGGGAGGCGTTCCACGCGATAGAGGTCGTCGCCGATCGAGAAGTCGAAGACGACGCGCGTGAGCGTGCCGGGGTCGGCGTGGTCGCTACGCATCGCGGCGCCGCTGCGGCCGCCCTCGCTCTCGGCGCCTCCGCTGGTGTCGCCGTAGAGGGCGAACGACATGGCGTCGAGAACGGTGGTCTTGCCGGCGCCGGTGGGTCCGGTGATGAGAAAGAACCCGGCGCCGCGCAGGTCGGCGAAATCGAGGGTCTGGACGCCGGCGTAGGGCCCGAAGGCCTGCATGGTGACGGCCAGCGGCCTCATGCCGGAGCCTCGCGCCGTCGCCGCTCGAGCCCGTCGATGACGGCCTCGAGCTGCGCGCGCTGCTCGTCGCCGAGGCGCTCACCGGTGGCGTAGTCGAAGAAGGTGGCGAAGAGCTCGAGGTCACCGACGCTGCCCGGGCGCGGCCGGCGGACGCCGGCCGCGCCGGTCGTCTCGTACAGCGGACGCTCGATCGACAGAGCGTTGGGGTACACGCCGCGCAGCCGGCCGATGGGGTCGAGCAGCGCTCCCCGGTCGAGCAACGCGGCGAGCACGTAGTCGTCGGGGCGCGGGTCGGAGGCGCCGCGCTCGAGGAGCTCGGCCAGTGTGCCCTCGAGACGGCGGACGTCGCGGCGCGGCGTGAGCGCCACGGTCTCGACGGTGACGCGGGCGCGGCCGGCCGCGCCCGCGTCACCGGCGGCGCTGCCGGGTGCGCCCATGTCGAGGACGCTGACCGACTTGTCGTGATCGTGCTCGGCGAAGGAGTACTTGAGCAGCGAGCCGGCGTAGCGGACCGTCTCGCGGCCACAGCGCTGCGGCCGGTGGAGGTGGCCCAGGGCGACGTAGTCGAAGCCGTCGTAGACGGCGGCCGGCACCTGCGTGGCGCCGCCGACACTCAGCGGGCGCTCGCTCTCGCTCTCGAGCGCTCCGGCGACGAAGGCGTGGGCGAGCGCGACGCGGCGCTCGGCGGGCGGGGTGGCCGCGAGCGCGCGGGCGACGCCGGCGGCGGCCACCGCCTGCTGGTCGTGGATGGCATCGTCGGCGTAGGCGTACCGCGCCTCGGCGGCGTCGGCGTAGGGGAGGGGGTGCACGTAGACGGGACCGTGTTCGTCGCGCAGGACGACGGGCGAGGCCGCCTGCGGCAGCTCGCCCACCAGGTACAGCCCGCGCTCGCGGAGCAGCGACGCCGCGAACCCGAGGCGCACGGCGCTGTCGTGGTTGCCGGCGATGGCGACGACGGGCACGCCCTGCCCGACGACGATCTCGGTGAGCACGTGGTCGAGCAGCTCGACGGCCTCGGTGGGAGGCACGGCGCGGTCGTAGAGGTCGCCGGCGATGAGCACGGCCGCCGGCTTCACCTCGGCGACCAGCGCGACGAGCTGCTCGAGCACGTGTTCCTGGTCGCGCGTGAGGTGGACGTTGTGGAACAGCCGCCCCAGGTGCCAGTCGGCGGTGTGGATGAGCCTCATGGCCGCGACCCTACCACAGGGCCACGGGCGGGGCGGCTGCCTCTCTCGGGCGCCGGCTCCCACGCGCGGCGCTCCGACGAGATAGAATGGGTCAAGTGCGCACCTTCCGCCTCTCGAAATCCCGCATCACCGCCGGCCTGCAGTGCGGCAAGCGCCTCTGGCTCGCCATCCACCGCCCCGAGCTCGAGGTCTACAGCGCCGACACGCGGCGCCGTTTCGCCGCGGGCAACAGCGTCGGCGAGGTGGCCCGCGAGCTCTACGGGGTCGGCGAGCTCATCGACGGCGGCCGCAACCTCAGCCAGGCCCTGCGCGACACCGAGGCCGCCCTGGCGGCGCCGGGCGACATCACGTTGTACGAAGCCACCTTCCGGCACAGCGGCGTCCTCATCCGCGCCGACATCCTCGAGCGGCGCGCCGGGCGCTATCGCATGGTCGAGGTCAAGTCGGCCACGCGTCTCAAGGAGTATCACCTGCAGGACGTGGCCATCCAGGCGTGGGTGACCGAGGGCGCCGGCCTCCCGCTCGACGTGCTCGGCGTGGCCGTCATCGACACCGACTTCGTGTACCCCGGCGGCGGCGACTACCACGGCCTGCTGCGCGAGATCGCGGTCGCCGACCAGGCGCGCCCGCTGATGGCGCACATCCCCGGGTGGGTGCGCGGATTCAACGAGCTGCTCGCGGGGCCGCTGCCGGCCATCAAGACGGGCCCCCAGTGCCGGCGCCCGTTCGAGTGCCCGTTCATCCCGTTCTGCGACGAGCAGGAGGGTACGCTGCCCTGCGCCCGGGACGACGAGCTCGACCTCGCCGGGGCCTGCCGACCCGCCGCAGCGATCGACGTCACGCTGGGCACCGTCGACCAGGCGGCCCCCGACTTTCTCGCCGCGCTGCCGTATCCCAGGTACTACCTCGACTTCGAGACGGTGCAGTTCGCCGTGCCTGTGTGGGCCGGCACGAAGCCCTTCCAGCAGCTCGTCTTCGAGTGGTCGTGCCACGTCGAGGCGCGGCCCGGCGAGCTGGAGCATCTCGAATTCCTCGACACCAGCGGCGAGCCGCCCATGCGCGCCGCCGCCGAGGCTCTGCTGGCGGCGCTCGCCGGCGAAGGCCCCGTCTTCGTCTACCACGACTTCGAGAAGTGGCGGCTGATGGAGATGGCGCGCCTGTTCCCCGACCTCGCGCCTCGTCTCGAAGCGCTCATGGGGCGCCTCGTCGACCTGCTGCGCCTCACCCGCGATCATTACCGCCACCCTGCGCTCAACGGCTCGTACTCGCTCAAGACGGTGCTCCCGACCATCGATCCCGAGCTCGACCACGCGCGGCTCGACGACGTGCAGGACGGCCTCTCGGCACAGGCCGCCTTCCACGAAGCCATGGCGCCCGATACGCCGGCGGACCGTCGCGAAGTCGTCCGCCGATCCCTGCTCGAGTACTGCGCTCTCGACACGCTGGCGCTGGTACGCGTCGCCCATCGTCTGGGCAGTGGCTGAGAGGAGCCCTGTGGACCATCGCATCGAGATCGAGATGGACGGCCGGCCCGTCACGACCCTGGCAGACATCGTGCCCGCACGCGGTCCGCTGCGCGTGCTGTTCATCGGCAAGACGCCGTCGCCGGCCAGCGTGGAGGCCGGTCACTACTTCCAGGGGCGCATGGGCAAAGGGCTCTGGAAGCGCCTCGACGAGGTAGGCCTGCTGCACGCCGCGCAGGGCGAGTTCCCCGACGACCTTCTGCTCGACAACGGCTTCGGGATGACCGACGTGTGCAAGCGTGCCACGGCCGTTCGGCGAGGAGCCCAGCGAGGCCGAGTACACCGAGGGCTGGGAGCGCGTCAACGGGATCATCACCCGCACGCGCCCGCGCATCCTCACGTTCGTGTACAAGGGCGCGCTCGACAAGGTCCTCCAGTACTCGTTCGGCTGGGACCACAAGAGCGGCTACGGCTTCAACGACGACCTCATGCGCACCTTCGGGCGGCGCGTGTTCGCGTTTCCGCTGCCCGGCGTCTCCTGCACGCTCCGCGAGTCGCAACGGCATCTCGCCGACCTCGCCGGGTCGCTCAACGTCGTGTAGGCACGCTCGCGCGCCGCGTCACATCGACTTCCAGGAGGATCAGGTATCCGATGAAAGTGGTCGCGTTCAACGGCAGTTCGCGCAAGAACGGCAATACGGCCATCCTGCTGCGCCGCGTGCTCGTCGAGCTCGAAGCCGAGGGCATCGAGACCGAGCTCGTGCAGCTCGCCCACAAACGCTTCGCCGGGTGCACCGCCTGTCTCAAGTGCGCCGAGACCCTGGACAATCGTTGCTCGGGCCTCAAAGAAGACGGTCTCAACGAGTGCATCGAGAAGATGCTCGGCGCCGACGGCATCCTCATCGGCTCGCCCACCTACTACGCCAACTGCACAGCCACCACGCAGGCGCTCATGGAGCGCGCCGGGTACGCCACGCGTATGAACGGCAACCCGCTGGCGCGCAAGGTGGGCGCCGCCGTGGTCGCCGTCAGGCGCGGCGGCGCCATCCACGCCTTCGACTCCATCAACCACTGGTTCCAGATCAACCAGATGATCCTCATCGGCTCGAGCTACTGGAACATCGGCATCGGCCGCGAGATCGGCGACGTGGAGAACGACGAGGAAGGCCTTGCGACCATGGTCAACCTGGGCCGCACGATGGCCTGGGTCCTCAAGAAGCTCACCGCCTGAGAGCCAGCCGGCGGCCGCGCGGAGCTGCCCCGCACGCAACCGGGCCCGGCAGTCCTTCGACCACCGGGCCCTTCACACGCGTCCCTTGTCGGCGCACGGCTTCTGCCGTCACGTCTTTCCGTGTTTGATCTCGCCGATGCGGGTCGCGGGGTGATGCATCGTCTTGCTGTTCCAGCTCGTTGGCGGGGACTTCGTCTTCGCGGTCGCAGGCCAGCTCACCCGCTCCTGCCGGTGCTCGCGACGTTTGGGGCTCGGGACCTTGGCGTGGTCTCCGTCGTCAGGTCTCATGCTGCACCTCCGGTGACGAACGTCTACGGTAGTCATACCCGTCGCTGCCGCGGCGTAACAGCCGTCCCTGTCGCCGCTCGTCCGAACCTCAGTTGCTGCTCTTGGGAAGGTAGGGGACCAGCCAGCTGACGAAGGCTGCCTCGCTGCGGGTCTGCATGTAGAAGGTGCCTGGGCCCGTCAGCGTCACCACGAAGCCCTCGCCACTGAGGAACAGGGACTTCATGCCGCCGACCTTGTGCACCTCGATGGGCAGGCTCTCCGGCCAGGCCACGAGATGACCCGAGTCGACCGTGTACTGCTGCCCGGCCTGCAGGTCCACGCGGCGCAGGGCGCCGTAGGTGGCGACGATCGCCTTGCCTTGCCCGGAGCATCTCACGACGAAGAACGACGAGGCCCCGAACGCGCCTTTGAGGCCGCCCCACTTGGTGTCGAGGTCGATGGTCTGCTCAGAGGCGACGAAGCCGTCGCGATGGAACAGCCAGGTCTCGCCCTGAAGGTCCACGTAGGTCATATCGCCGGGCAGCGACGAGGCCAGCAGGATCTCGCCACCCGAGGGCGGCGCCGTGAACATGTTCATGAAGAACGACTCGCCGGAGAACGAGCGTTTGAGGCCCTTGAGGATGCCGCCTTGGGTGGTGGTCTCGATCTGCGTGCCGGTGGTCATGCTGATCATGGCGCCGCTCTCGGCGCGCAGCTTCTCCCCACCGGCAAGACGCGCGACGGCGACGGTGAAGGCCGGACCGTTCTGGAACTCGACTTCCATATGACTTCCTCCTCGTGGGTGCGATGGTTTCCCATCTCGTACCCACTCGGCGACGTATGCAGGCCTTGACGCCCGGGCGAGCCGGATCTCGTGAGCTGTCCTATGCCAGCAGCGCGGCGACCGCCATGCGCAGCACCTCCGTGTGGCGGTCGACGTCGGCCGCGGTCGTTTGCGGCGCCATCAGGGCCATGTTGTGGAAGGGCGTCATGAGGATGCCGCGGTTCATCATGAACAGGTGCAGGTAGCGGTCGAGCTGCTCGTCCTCGGCGGCGGCCGCCTCGCCGCCGTTCCGCGGCGCCGCCGGCCGCGGCCAGTACTCGCCGCGGCAGCCGAGACGCTTCACGACCCAGGGCAGCTCGTACTCGTCGATCACGCCCTGCACGCCATCGGCCCAGCGCCCGGCGAGGGGGACGGTGTGGGCGTACGCCTCCTCGGTGAGCACCTCGCCGAGCGTGGCACGCATCGCCGCCAGGCTGAGGGCGTTGCCGGCCAGAGTGCCGCCGACGCCGCACTCGTCGGCGGCGTGGTAGTCCCAGTCGGCACGGATGAGGTCGGCGAGCGTCTGGCCGAAGCCGTACACGGCGCTGGGCACGCCGCTGCCGATCGGCTTGCCCAGGGTGACCATGTCGGGGTCGAGACCCCAGGCGCGGGTGCAGCCGCCGGGGCCGGCGCAGATGGTGTGCGTCTCGTCGATGACCAGCAGCGTGCCGGTCTCGCGGCTGAGCCGGCGCAGCGCCTCGTGATAGCCAGGCTCGGGGAGGATGATGCCGATGTTGGTCAGCGCCGGTTCGGCGAGCACGCAGGCCACGTCGCCCGGGGCCAGCGCCGCCTCGAGCGCGGCGAGGTCGTTCCACTCGACCACCTTGGTCGTGAACGTGGGGTCGATGGGAGGGCCGGCATTGCCCGGCTTGGGGCCGGGCACGCCGTCGTTGATGGTGATGATCGTCTCGTCCACCGAGCCGTGGTAGCAGTAGTTGTAGACAAGGATCTTCGGGCGCCTCGTCGCATGCCGCGCGAGGCGCAGCGCGAAGCGGTTGGCGTCGGTCGCCGTGAGCGCCGCCTGCCAGTATTGCAGGCCGAAGCGGCGCGCGAGCTCGGCGGCCACCCAGAGCGAGTCCTCGGTGGGCAGCATCGTCGTCATGCCGCGCCCGGCCTGCCCGCAGATCGCGGCCACGGCTGCCTCCGGTGAGTGCCCGGTCATGGCGCCGGTATCGCCGAGGCAAAGGTCGATGTACTCGTGCCCGTCGACGCAGGTGAAGCGGGCGCCGCCAGCCTCGGCGACGTAGGGGGGGAAGGGGCTCGCCCAGCGCGTCATCCAGTTCATCGGCACGCCGTCCAGCATGTGCGTCCGGGCCTGCTCGAACAGTGCCTGCGAGTGCGGATGGCGGCGGATGAAGAGCTCGTCCTCGCTCACCTTGAGGACGGCGAGACGGTCGCGGTCGAGGATGGCAGTCACGGGGACCTCCGGACGGGGTGGCAGTGGCGGTCCACGCGACGATACGGCACCGCGGCGGGAAGAGGAAGGGGGTGCCGACCACGCCACGGTTTCTCCGCGGCGATCGGCGTGACATACTTTGACGTGGCGCGCGTGCGTCGGCCGAGCCACTTCGAGCGGGAGCGCATCATGGCCAGACAGTTCTTCGGAGGCTTCTTCGTCACGCTGGCCTTCGTGGCCGTCGTCCTGGCGGCGCTGTTCGGCATCTTCACCCTGGTCAGCTACCTCGCCGGGCCCGTCGGCGGGTGAGCGCAGCGCTCGCTGCGCGGGTGGCCGCGGCCGCCGGCGACGCCGTCGGCAGCGACGACGCGAGCTTCCCTGGGCCCTGCGTCGGGACCTCATGATCCTGCTCGCCGTCACCGACGTCTTCGAGGTGATGGCGTGGCGCTTCTTCCGCTGGGAGTGACGAAAGGAAGGCACTGGTTTGGCCCGCTTCATCGAACGAACCAAGTACGACTGGTGGTCGACCACCTGGAAGCTCGCGATCTTCCTGGCGATCGTCCTCTTCGCGATCCTCGTCATCTACCCGTGGCGCGGGTTCCTGCCCACCTTCCTGCTCATTCTGGCGGGGCTGTGGATGTACGTGGGTCTCGTGTCTCGCAGATCCGGCTACCGCTGTGGCAACTGCGGCCGCCCTTTCCAGGTGCCGACGACGGTCAACTTCTTCACCGCGTCGGCCGTGGGCAAGAACCCTGACGGCACCTACTACAGTTACAAGACGCTCACCTGCCCGCACTGCGGCAAGAGCAGCAAGGCGCGTGTCCTCAAGCGCGTGGACGCTCAGGCCGCCAAGGGGAGCGGCAGGCTGCTGAAGTAGGCGGTTCGCGGCTCGCTAGAGTCCGAGCAGACCACCGAGTCCCGTCAGAGCGGCGCGGGCCGCGGTCTCGTCGACGGCGTAGAAACTCCACTTGCCCCGTCTCGTTTCGTGGATCAGGCCTGCCTCACGGAGCACCTTGAGGTGGTACGAGACCTTGGATTGGGCCAAGCCGTGGAGGCCCTGCAGCTCGCAGACGCAGACGCCCTCCGGCCCGCCGGATGCCCCGGCCGCCGCCGGGCCGCGACAACACTGCGAGGCCGTCATCTGCGCGAGCATCCGCAGACGGATGGGATCGGAGAGCGCCTTGGCGGCCGTCGCCAGGTGGCCGGCCTCGTCCGCATCGAGCCCTTCGGAGGCGGGGAGGGGAGAGACGCCGGCGGGCAGTGGGCAGCACGGCTCCTGCGTCTGCGGTCGCGGGGGCGGCGTCGCGTCGCGCGTCTGCTCGGGCATGGCCCTTCTCCTCTCTGAGGCTGGTGGGCGCCTCGAGGATACGCTCCTCGACGGCTCATTTCAACAAATCTTGATGTGGTATTGACGGGCGCGGGGAAGCCGTGCCTACAAGTACGCATCGATGACAGTTGATCTGAGCACGAGACGGAGGAGCGGTCTGCGTACGACATGCGCCATCGACATCGGCCGGAAGGGCCGCCCCCGCCACGGCGCTCAGGCGTCGCCGGCGAGCCGTCGCAGGTAGTGCTCGACGACGGCCGGGATCTCCTCCGGGGCGGCTTCGACGACCTCGAGCTTCGGCAGGCTGTCGATGAAGTCACGGCGGTAGTTCTTCTGCGTGAGCCGATGGTCGAGCACGACCACCACGCCGGTGTCGGTCTCGGTGCGGATGAGGCGCCCGAAGCCCTGGCGGAACTTGAGCACGGCTTCGGGCAGGTAGAACTTGTCGAACCACCGTTCGCCGGCCTCGTCACAGGCACGTCGCCGGGCGTGGAACAAGGGGTCCTGGCGGGGGAACGGCAGTTTGGCGATGACGAGGCAGGTGAGCGTGTCGCCGGGGAAGTCCTGACCGGTCCAGAGGGTATCGACGCCGAGCAGGATCGTCTCCGGGTGGGTGCGGAACTCCTCGGCCAGGGCGGCCGCGCTGCCGTGCAGACCCTGGGCCAGCACGAGGACGCCGTCGTCCTCCAGGTGCGCCCCGACCTCGGCCGCCACCAGGTTCATGTCGCGCTTGTTCGTGAACAGTGCCAGCGTGCGGCCGCCGGTCACTTCGGCGAGGCGCTTGAGCCGCTCGCCCTGGCGCTGCGCCAGCGCATCCGGCCGCCAGGCGCCGTCGGGGTCGTGCTCCAGCACGAGCACCGCCTGGCGGCCGAAGTCGAAGGGCGAAGGGAAGATGCGCTCCACGACGTCGAGGTCCGCGTCCAGGCCGGTCATGTCGCGGAAGTACGCGAACGAGCCGGCTACCGTGAGAGTCGCGCTCGTGAGGACGGCGCTGCGCAAGCGGTCCCAGAGCGCCCCGCGCACCTGACGCGCCGGCGTGAGCGGCGTGCGCGTGAGCGTCCAGCGCGCCGCGCGCGGGGCGCCGGGGCCGGAGGCGCCGCGCCAGGCGGCCTCGATCTCGCCCCAGACGACGGCCTCCGCGCCGCCGCTGTCGGGCAGTTCGGCGAGCAGCGCGGCGCAGGTCGCCGCATCCTCGGCGAGCGCGATCACGGCGGCACGCTCGCGGTGCTCTTCGGGGAGCGCCTCGGCGGCCGGCGCCACGCCTGCCGCCAGAGAAGTGAGCCCCTCGGCGAGCAGGCCGGCGGCGATCGCGAACGGGTCCCACGCGGGATGCTCGCGAAGCCCCGGCGTGATCCACACGGTCTGGTTGTAGTCGGCGCCCGCGGCGCCCCGGCGGCCGCCGGGGCGCTCGCCGGGCTCGGCGTCATCGTCGCGGGCCGCGAGACCCAGCTGCGCGAGCGTCCCGCCGACGGCGAGCACCAGGTCGGGCAGCAGCTCCGCGGCCCGTTCGCACGAATCGGCCGCGGCCACCAGGGCGCGCGCCGCGCCGGGCTCGGCGCGCCGCGCGGCCGCGCGCAGGCGCTGTGGGAGCGACCGTTGCCGGCGACGGCCGCGCAGGTCGGCCAGCAACAGGTCGATGGCGACCGCGTCCACCTCCTCGCTGAAGGCCTCGGTGGCTTCGTGATACAGGAGGTGCGCCTCGTCGATGACCACGTCCTCGAAGGGCGGAAGCGTGTCGGGGCCGGTGAGCAGCAGGGCGTGGTTGACGCACAGCAGATGCGCCGCTTCGGCGCGGCTGCGGGCCAGCCGCCAGTGGCAGCCGCGCCGGGACGGGCAGTGTCGCCCGAGGCAGGTGGCCCGCGACGAGCGCAGCTCGCGGGCCAGCTCGGCGAGGGCGGGCAGCTCCCGCGAGGCCCTGTACGGCAGGGCGGAGAGATCGACCTCGCCGCGGCGCGCCCGACCGACGAGGTAGGCGAGCGCCAGAGAGCGCTCGTGATCCGGCAGCGTGTCGCTCTCGGCGGCCACGGCTTCGTCGAGTCGCCGCCGGCAGATGTAGTTCTCCCGGCCCATGAGCAGCGCCCAGCGCCAGCCCGGCGGCAGCGCCTCCGCCACGAGAGGCAGCTCGTGCGCGGCCAGCTGCCGCTGCAGGGCCTTGGTCTTGGTGCTCACCACGACGCGGCGGCCGGCGGAGGCGCTGGCGAAGGCCGCCGGCAGCAGGTACGCCAGGCTCTTGCCCATGCCGGTGCCGGCCTCGAAGAGGCCGACGCCGCCGCCGGCGAAGATGTCGGCGGAGGCGTGGGCGAGCTGCGCCTGGCCCGGCCGGTGGCGGAAGCCGGGGAGTCGCGCGGCCAGGCCCGGCTCGCCGGGAGCGGACCGGTGCTCTCCCTCGCCCTCGGCGCCGTCGGCCGTCCCATCGTCCGCGCCGATCCCCAGCTCGGCACGCCAGCCGTCGGCGTCGACCGGCAGGACGGTAAGCGTACCTGCGCCGCCCCGCGACTCGTCCGCGACGACCGGCGGGGGCGGCTTCGTCCGGCGCCGTCCTGAACCGGTCGAGCAGCTCGAGCGGCGCCCAGCGGACGGACGTCAGCAGCCCTCGCTCCTCGGCGCCCAGGCCGGCGGCCCGGGCACAGAGGCGTTTGAGCACGTCGGCCGCCGTCTCCGCGTCGGGGAGCGCGCGGTGCGCCTGTCGCTCGATGCCGAGCTCGGCGGCGAGGATGACCAGCGCGTGCCGGTCGAGCTCCGGATACAGCAGAAGGGCGGCTTCGAGCGTGTCGAACCACGCGTTGGCAAGTGGCGGCAGGTCCGCCCTGCGGGCGCCGGCCGCCAGGTGGTCGCGATCGAAGGCGACGTTGTGGCCGGCGAGCACCGCGTCGCCGGCGAACTCGCGCAGGGCCGCGAACGCCTCGCGGAACGGGGGGGCGCCGCGCACGTCCGCGTCGGCGATGCCGACCAGCCGCGTGATGAACAGCGGGATCGGCACGCCGGGATCGACGAGCGTCACGAAACGGTCGCACACCTCGAGGTCGGGGCCGAGACGCACGGCGCCGATGTCGATGATGCGGTCGCGCTCCGGGTCCAGACCGGTGGTCTCGGTGTCGAGCACGACGAGCTGGGGAAGAGCGGCCTCGGGCATGGCCTCAGGATAGCAGAGGGGGCGGGGCGGACCGTGGCGCGAAGGGCTGGTGTGGGGGAGACACGGGCGGTCGTCCGGCGGGGCGCGGCCCCGAGGCTTCAGGTGGCGGGCAGACCCGCGAGCGCGCCGGCGGCGATGGCGGCGATCAGACCGAGCAGCTCGGCCTGGCCCTCGCCGGCGGCGCGGCTCAGGGTGAGGGTCAGCGCGAGCTGGCTCTCTCCGCAGGGCGTCGTCGAGACGATCACGTGGGCCGCGTCTGTCTGCGTGGTGCGGCCGCCTCCGGAGCCGGTCGTGGCGCCCGTCGCGCCGGCGGCGGACCCGTCGCAGCTCGCCACGCAGGAAAGCGCGTCGAGTGCCCGCGCGGCCAGGTCGGCCGCCGCCTGGAGGACGCCGGCCGGCGAGGCCTGGCTCAGGAGGGCCGAGTGCCCGGCGGCGATCTTCTCGATCGCGTGACGGAGGGCGAGCACGTCCCGGTCGCTGCTCTTGAGCTGCGCGAACACCTTGGCGTTGTGCATGGCCACCGCGGCCTGACCGGCGAGGGCGTTGGCGAGGCGCATCTCCTGGCGGCTGAAGCGCCGTTCGCGCTGATGGTCGATGACCTCGAGCAGCCCGATTGCCTGGCCCTGGTGGATCATCGGGAGGATCAGGAGGCACTTGTCGCCGTCGCGGCGCATGATCGCGACCTCGGCCGCGTCGGCGTGCGGATCGGCCACGTTCACGGTGATGCTCTCGTGATCATCGATGGCCTTGCGGGCCATCGGGAACTGGTTGAGCGTGTAGGTCATGGTGTCGACCTTGCGGTTGCCCAGATTGTCGTACTCGGCCTGCACCGAGACCGTGCGCGTGGCGGCGTCGTACTCGGAGATCACGCACATGTGGGCGTCGAGCAGGGTGGTCATCTGCTTGGCGATCTCGCGCAGGAGCTCGGGGACCTCGAGGCGGCTGGAGACGGCGATGGCGGTCTCGACCAGCGTCTCCAGCTCGCGCTCGCGGGCGAGGCGGGCGGCGAGATGGTTGCTCCCCCCGATGAGATGGGTGAGCTCGTCGATGTCTTCCTGCTTGATGCGCCGGTGGCCGCCGGCTGTACGCGTGCAGGGCAGAAAACCGGAGGCCGTCCAGCGGCGGATGGTGTGCGGCGACACGCCCAAGCGTCGCGCGGCCAGCTGTACGCTCAGATACATGAGCAGACCGTACCGAGGAACCTCTGCAGCGTCAACCGCGGCGAAGTTTCCCACGCGCAGCGCGCGAAGTTCCAGGACGTGCGACGGGAGGGAAATACCCTGCTAGAAAGAGATATTCCGCGAACCGCGTGAGCAGGTCACGTGTGGGTTTTGGCGCCTTTCGTTCCGCGTGCCGGGAGATCTCAGCGGGCGGCGCCCTCCGGTAGCACCACTGCCGCGGTCGCCGCCGCCACGAAGCCGAGGAGCTCCGTCTGGCCCTCGCCGGGCGGCTCGCAGAACGTGACGGCGAGCGTGAGGTCGGAGCGCCCTGAGGGGTCGCGCGCCACCACGAGACTCGCATTGGCGCCGCGCTTTGCATCGGCGGCTTGCGGGACGGGCGGCGAGTCGGCCGGCGCCGAAGGCGCCGGCGCTCTTGCCGCCGACGCTGGCGACGCACGAGATGGCGCCGAAGGCTTCGCACACGGCGCCGGCCACGGCGTCCAGGACCCCCGGGTCGCCGCGCCCTGCGGCGCTCACCGCCGGCACCCGTGAGGTGAGTTCGCTGAGCACGCGGCGCAGGCTGGACACGTCCTCGTCGCTGCGCCGCCGTTCGGCGAACAGCTTGGCGTTCTTGATGGCGACTGCCGCCTGTCCGGCGATGGCCCCGGCCAGACGGAGCTCCTGACGCGAATACTGGCGGGACCGCTTCTGGTCGACGACCTCGACGATCCCGATGGTGTCGCCCTGCACGATGAGCGGCACCATCAGGAGGCTGCGATCGCCCTCGCGGCGCAGCTCCGCGACCTCGGCCGCGTCCGCGTTGGGGTCGTCGACGTTGACGATCGCCGTGGTCTGGTCCTGCAGCACGCGGCGCGTGAGAGGGAACGCGCGCAGCTTGTAGGGGCTGGCGTCCGGGAGGCGCCGCCCCGCATGGTCGTACTCCGCGAGCGTGACGAGGCCCTCGGCCTCGGCGTCGTACTCGGAGATGGCGCAGAAATGACAGTCCAGCAGGCTGGTCATGCGCATCGCGATCTCGTGCAGGAGCTCAGTGAGGTCGATCTTGCCGGCAAGCGCGATGGAGGTGTTGATGAGCACGTCCACCTCGCGCTCGCGAGCTGCCTGCGCGGCCAGGTGGTTGCTGTTGCCGATGGCCTTGGCGAGGTCGTCGATGTCGTGATCGTCGATGCGGCGGTGGCCGCCGGCGGTGCGCGTGCAGGGGAGGAAGCCGGTCGCGGTCCAGCGGCGGATCGTGACCGGCGACACACCGAGCCGCCGCGCGGCCTGCTGGACGCTGAGTAACATGGGCAGAAGGTAGCCGTGCTGCTGTGGGAAGTCAACTACGAGTAACTTTCAGCTCATACGCAGAACAACTTTCTGCAGCACTATGCCCTGTAAAAGCTGTCTTTCGTCTGCAATACTCGATGAGATCTGACAGCCGGCCTGGTGGGACTCTGGTCGAGGGGCCCCGGGGCCGGAAGTGCGAGGCGTGAGGGGTGGGAGCATGCGAGTCCTTCAACTTGGGGTCGGCGCAGTGGGCGAGGTGAACGCGCGGGTGGTCGCCAGGGAGCCGGCGGTCGAGGCCGTCGTCCTGGCGGATATCGACGAGAGCCGGCTGCGCGAGGTCGCCGCGAAGCTGCCGCCGGGCAAAGCCGAGACGCTCGTGCTCGACGCCTCCGACCGCGTGGCCCTGGTGAAGGCCGCGACGGGCGTCGACTTCGTCCTCAACGCCTTGGCCACGGCCTGGGACATCCCGGTCATGGAGGCCTGCCTGGAGGCCGAGCGGCACTACCTCGACATGGGCACCGGCGGACCGCGGGAGATCACGGGCACCGCCGACCTCGACGAGCAGTTCGCGCTCCACGAGGAGTTCGAGAAGCGCGGACTCGCCGGCCTCGTGTCCTTCGGCATCGACCCGGGCGTGAGCGACGTGTTCGCGCGCGCCCTGCACGACGAGTTCGACACCGTCGAGTCGCTCACGGTGCTGGACGGCGACAACGGCACCGTGGACGGCTACGAGCTGGCGTGCTCGTTCTCGGTCGAGACGATGATCGAGGAGTGCCTGCTGCCGCCCTGCGTCTTCCGGGACGGCAGAGAGGAGCGCAACGAGCCCCTCTCCGTCTTCAGGGAGTTCGAGTTCCCGGAGCCGGTCGGCAAGCTCATGCTGTGCAACGTCGATCACGAGGAGTCGCAGCTCATGCCGATGTTCCTCGGCGACAAGGGGCTCAAGCACGCCGGCTTCTTCATCGGCCTGGACGAGCGCTTCGTGGAGGCGCTGCAGTCTTCAGGATCCTCGGCCTCAATCAGCGCGAGCCGGTCGACTTCCGGGGCCACATGATCTCGCCCATCCAGTTCGTCGCCGTCGCGCTTCCCGCGGCCGGTCGACCTCGCCGGCAAGCTGCACGGCGCCGTCTGCGTCGGCACGCTCTGCGAAGGCACGATCGGAGGCGCGCCGCTGCGACGCTTCCGCTATCAGACCACCTCGCACGACGAGTCGTGGGAGAAATGGGGCGTACAGGGCACGGCCTTCCAGACCGGCGCCTCGGCGGCGTGCGCCGTCACCCAGTTCGCCCGAGGGGAGATCCTGCAGCGTGGCATCGTGGCTCCCGAGCAGCTCGACCCGACGGCCTTCATGGCCGAGATGGAGAAGGTGGGACTGGCGGTCGGGGTGACGGATCTGCCGGCTGATTGACCGACTCAGCCGGGTCAGCGACCGGGGCGCCGACCGGCACACCGCGCACTGTGCGCCGGGACGGCTGCGCCGGCCACGCCGACTCCGATAGCATGAGGGCGTGCCGGCCCGCCTGAAACGCTCCCTGCTGGAGCTCCGCTCCTTCCCCGGTCAGTTCTGGGTGCTGACCGGCGGCATCTTCATCTACGTGGCGGCGGCCGCGCTCTGCCTTCCCCTTCGAAGGCATCTACCTGCACAGGGAGCTCGGCGTCTCCATGTCGATGATCGGCGTGGTGTTCGGCCTCGTGCCGGTCGCCGTCATGCCGATGCAGTTCTGGGGCGGGCAGCTCACCGACCGGCTCGGCCGCCGCTGGGTGATCATGCTCTCGGTGAGCATGGGCGTGGTCTGGTTCGCCGGGTTCGCGTTCGTCACCCAGGTCTGGCAGGTGGCCCTGCTGGTCGCCGTCGAGAGCTCGCTGGGATGGCCGCTGTTCCAGACGGCGAGCAATGCGATGATCGCCGACCTCCTTCCGCCCGAGAAGCGGCAGGAAGCGTTCAGCGTCAGCCGCGTGGCGATGAACCTGGGCGTCGTCGTGGGTCCGGCAGCGGCCGGCCTGGCTCTCGGCCTGGGCGTGACCTTCCGCGAGCTGTTTCTCGCCGCCGCCGCGGGCTGCGCGCTGATGGTGGCGATCATGTTCTTCTCGATCCGTGAGAGCCGCCCGGCGAGCGCCACGGCACCGCAGAAGCACCGCGACGCGCAGGGACGCAGCGGCTACCGCATCGTCTTTCACGACCGCGTGTTCATCGTGTTCTGCCTGGTCGCCGTGCTGCCCGTGTTCTGCATCGGCAACTTCGGGTCGATCTACTCGGTCTACATCACCGACTTCCTCGGCGTTCCCTATGGGGAGTGGGGGATGCTGCTGGCCCTCAACGCCTTCATCGTCGCCACGGTCCAGTACCCGCTGGTGCGCGCCACGCGTTTCAAGAACCGCATGGTCCTGCTGGCCATCGCCAGCGCCGCGCTGGCGATCGGGATCGGCGGCTCGGCCTTCGCCTGGTCGCTGTGGTCGCTGATCATCCTCATCGTCGTGATGAGCGTCGGCGAGACGCTCCTCTCGCCGGTGGCCTCGGCCGAGGTGTCAGACCTGGCTCCCGAGGCCGTCCGCGGCCGCTACATGGGCGTGTGGACGGTCGCCTGGAACGGCGGCGCCGCGCTCGGGCCGGCCTTCGGCGGCTGGGCCATGGACGCCTTCGGCGGGCGTCAGGCGTTCGCGATCCTGCTCGTCGAGGGGTTGGTCGGGGCCGGCCTGTTCCTGGCGCTGGCGCCCGGCTGGAAGCGGCGGCGGGACAAGACCCCGCAGACGGGGCGCCGGCGCCCCGAGGTGGCCTGACCCGTGCCTCGCCGCCTCGCCGGCCGGGCGCGCAGGGCCTACGGCAGCTTCCCCGGGCAGTTCTGGCTGGTGTTCGCGGCGACGTTCTTCTATCTGGGCAGCTCGGCCATCGTCTTTCCGTTCTTCGGCATCTACATGACGGAGCGCCTCGGCATCTCCCGCACCCTGGCCGGCGTCGTGCTCGGCGCCTCCAGTCTCGCCGGCCTGCCCATGCAGCTCTTCGGCGGCGCGTGGGCGGACCGCCGCGGGCGGCGCGGCGTGATGCTGTTCTCGCTCGTCGCCAGCGCCCTCGTGTCGTTCGGATTGGCGGCCGTCACGACCATCTGGCAGGCCGTCCTCCTGGTGCTGCTCAACGGCGCCTTCGGCTGGCCGCTCTTCCTGACGGCCAGCAACGCCATGGTCGCCGATCTCGTGGATCAGGACCGCACCGCGGAGGCCTACGGCATCGTCCGCGTCGCCGTCAACGCCGGTGTGGTGGCGGGGCCGGCGGTGGCGGGCTTCGCCCTGGCCGCCGGCGTCTCGTTCGCCTGGCTCTTCGGCGTCGCGGGGCTGGGCTGCGCGGCCCTCTTCGCCGTGCTGCTCGTGCGCCTTGCCGAGACTCGGCCCGAGCCCGCGGCCGTGCTCACCTCGGCCGGACCGCTCGATGCGGCCGAAGCCATCGCCGCCGCGGCGGAGCGTCTGGTGCCGCCCGTCGTCGAGGAGGCGCGCGCCGCGGCGCCGGCCGGCGCGCCCGCCGCGGCGGCGCCGGCGCGGACGCGCGCCGCTCCCGCCTCAGGCTACGCCGTCATCCTGCGCGACCGCACGTTCCTCATCTTCTGCCTGGTGTCGCTGTTGCCGTTGTTCTGCTACGGGCAGATCGTGTCCACGTTCCCGGTCTATCTGACCCAGTTCCTGCACCTGCCGCTGGAGCAGTGGGGCCTGCTGCTCTCCCTCAATGCGGTGCTCGTCGTGGTGCTCCAGTATCCGCTGGTGCGCCGCCTGCGGGGACGCGACGACATCAGACTCCTGGCTCTGGCCAGCGCCCTGCTCGCGATAGGTATCGGCGGTGCGGCGCTGGTGTTCGGCCTCTGGCAGCTCTGGCTCCTGATGATCCTCTTCAGCGTCGGCGAGATGCTGTTCGTGCCGCTGTCGACGAGCCTCGTCTCGGGGATGAGCACGCTGGAGGAGCGCGGCCGCTACATGGGCGCCTGGAGCCTGGTCTGGATCGGCGGGCAGGCGCTCAGCCCGCTCTACGCCGGCTGGGGGATGGACGCCCTCGGCGGGCGCGCAGCCTTTCTCGTCGTCCTGGCGGCCGGCCTGGCCGGCGCCGCGCTCTACCCGCTGCTCTGTCGGGGTGTGAGGGAGCGGGAGAGCCAGCGGCGGGCGTCACCAGCCGCCGCTCCCGGCGCGTCACCGCCCGCCGCTCCCGGCGCGTCGTCTTCCTGAAGGCCGCCTACAGATCGAGCGCGCTCTGCAGGTCGCGGGCGTGCTCCTCCTCGATGACGAGGATGTCTTCGAGCGCACGGCGCAGGCCGTACTCCTGCAGCATCTCGGCCTGACCTATGCGCTCGCGATAGCGGGCGATGGCGTCGAGCTCGCCCTCGAGGTCCTGCTCCAGCATGACCTTCGAGTCCGGTGAGATGTGGATGTCGGCGACGTCGACGTCGGGCACGCCGCCGAGGAAGTCGATCTGATCGCTCAAGGTGGTCGCGTGCTGATGCTCCTCGTTGGAGTGCACGGTGAGCTCGGCCGAGATGGCGTCATACTGCGGCCCGGTGATGACGGACGCGTGCTGCACGTACTGGATCAGCGCCGCATACTCCTTGGCGAGGTCCTTGTTGAGCTCGTCGATGAGCTGCGCTTTGGTGAGCCTGCGGGGCGCCGCGGGCTCCGCGGCCGTGGAGGCCGGAGCCGTCTTGGAGGTACTCGTGCGGATCGTCTTCCTGGTGGCCTTCTTGGCGGCTGGTTTCGCCACGCTGGTCTCCTTTCGGTGGGTGACCCCGGTGGGGCCGGCGCGTTCCGCGTCGGCGTTTCCCACTAGGGTACGCCCGAAAACGGCCGGCTGCACCGCGTCTCAGCCCGGAGACGTCTCCGCCTCGAGCGGCACCATGTCGCCCGTCTCGTTCGCGTAGGCGTTCTGCGGCCGCAGCCGGTCGAACGCGAGGTACAGCACCGGCACAAGGACGAGGGTCAGGACCGTGGACGTGAAGAGGCCGCCGATCACGACGATCGCCAGCGGCGTGGAGAGAAAGCCGCCCTTGCCCATGCCCAGGGCCATCGGCGTGAGGGCCAGGATCGTGGCGACGGCGGTCATGAGGATGGGGCGCAGGCGCCGTCGGCCGCCCTCGATGACCGCGCTGCGCGCGTCCATGCCGCGGCGGCGGAACTGTTCCACGAGGTCGAGCAGCACGATGGCGTTGGTGACGACGATGCCGATGAGCATCAGCAGGCCGACCAGGCTGGGCATGCCCAGCGCCGTGCCGGTGACCACCAGCGCGAGCACGGCGCCCACTGCGGCGAACGGGATGCTGACCAGCAGGATCAGCGGGTTCAGCAGGCTGCGGAAGGTGGCGACCATGATGAGGTACACGAGCAGGATGGCGATCAGCATGGCGATGCCGAGGGTGCGGAAGACGTCGTTGGTCGCCTCGGTGGCGCCGGCCAGCGACCAGGATGCGCCGGCGGGCAGCTGCACGCCGTCCATGGCCTCGGTCACGGCGCTCGAGGCGGCTCCGATGTTGTTGCTGACGGCGGCGGCCGTGATGCTCGCCGTGCGCTCTCCGTCGACGTGCGTGACCTGCACCGGCGCCTTGATCTCGGCGATGGTGGCGATCTCGCCCAGCGGCACCAAGCCGTCGGCACCGGGCACCGGGAGCCGCGTGAGCATGGCGCTCACGGCGCCGGGGATCGGCGGCAGCTTGATGTCCTGCACCATCACCTGTGCCGGTAGCGGGCCGTCGGCGGTGGGCACGACGCCGACGGGGTAGCCGTTGAGGACCAGTGTCGTGTAGAGGCTCAGGGTCGACGGGGTGACGCCCGCGGCCGCTGCCTTCGCCTGATCGATGGCCACCGTGGCGGACGGGCGTCCCTCGCTGAGGTTGGACTTGACGTCCGCGAGGCCGTCCACCGTCTTCACGGTGTCAAGGACCGCGTCGTTGGCCTTCTTGAGGACGAGCGGGTCGCTGGCCGAGACCCGGACCTCTATGGTGGACATGCCGCCCATGGAGGCGTCGTCGCCGGTGACCGTGATCGTGCCGGCGTTCTGGAGTTTGGCCACCTCGGTGCGCACCTGGTCGACGATCGCGAGCTTGTCCATGTCGGGGTCGGTGGTGACCGTGAACATCGCCTGGCTGGAGGACGCGCTTGTCCCGCCGCCGGCGCCGAAGAGGCTGCCGGTGCTCCCCGCGGTCACCTGGTAGATGTCCACGCCCTCGGTGGTCGCGAGGATGGCCTCGACCTTGGCGGCCGAGGCCATGGTCGCGTCGAGGCTCGTGCCCGGAGGCAGCGTCTGCGTGACGGTCATGGTGTTCTGGGCGGAGCTGTCGAAGAGGTTGGTCTTGAGCAGTGGTGACAGCGTCATGGTGCCGACGAACACCGCCACCGCGAGGACGAGCGTGATGACCTTGTGACCGAGGGCGAGCTTGAGCGCCGGCAGATAGGCGCGCTGCAGGCGGGTGACCTCGTCGGCGTCGCGGTGGCCGACCTGGCGCTTGGAGAGCACCCACGTGGACGCCACGGGGACGACCACCAGGGCGACGAGCAGACTGGCGAGGAGGGCGAAGGTGACGGTGAGCGCGAACGGGCGGAAGAACTCGGAAGCCATGCCGTGCACGAAGCCCAGCGGCAGGAACACGGCGACGGTGGTGAGCGTGCTGGCCGTGATCGCTCCGGCGACCTCGCGCGTGCCCGTGAAGGCGGCCGTACGCACGTCGTCGCCCTCCTGCAGATGGCGGTAGGTGTTTTCGATGACCACGATGGAGTCGTCGATGACGCGGCCGATGGCGATCGTGAGGCCGCCGAGCGTGAGCATGTTCAGCGACTCGCCGCGCGAGTACAGGACGATGAGCGCCCCGACCACGCTCAGCGGGATCGAGAGACCGGCGATGAGGGTCGAGCGCCAGCTGCGCAGGAAGACCCAGATGATGAACACCGCGAACACGGCGCCGATGAGCCCTTCGCGCCACAGCGAGGTGATGCTCTCCTTGATGTAGATGGACTGGTCGACGACAGTGGTGATCTTCGTCTGGCCGCCGAGGTCGCGGGTGATGGCGGGCAGTTCCTCGGCGACCGCGTTGGCGATGTCGACGGTGTTGCCGCTCGACGCCTTGCTGATCGAGATACCGATCGACGACTTGCCGTTGGTGCGCGTGATCGCGGTGAGCGGTGACGGAGCCGATGCGCACGTCGGCGATCTGGCCGAGGGTGACGGGCACGGTGCTTCCGGCGGACGCCGTGGCGGCAGTGGCGGGGGCGGCGGCGCTCGTCACGCCGCCGGCGCCTGTCGCGCCGCCCACGGCGGCGCTCATGGCCGCGGCGTCCGCCGGCGCGATCACGAGGCGCTTGATGGCGGCCACGGTCTGCGCCCGGGCGGCGACGGTGATCGGGTACACCAGGCTGCCCGAGGTGACGGTGCCCGCTCCGGTGGTGAGGTTCGCCTGCTGGATGGTGGTCGCGATCGCCGTCGGCGAGACGCCGAGGCGCACGACCTCAGCCGTCTTGAGCTGGATCTGCAGCTGCATCTGTTCCACGCCCGAGAGCGTGACGGCCTGCACGCCGGGGATGCCCTGGAGCTGCGGCACCACCTGGGTGCCGAGCTGCGTGGCGAGTTCCTGGGGCGGCAGCGAGGACGTGACGGCGAGCTGCACCACCGGCATGGAGTTGAAGTTCAGCGCCGCGACCTCGGGGGCCAGGGCGGTCGGGGGCAGCTGCGCGCCCGACGCCGCCTGTTGCACCTCGGCCTGCTTGGCCTCCATGTCGGTGCCGAACTCGTACTGGACGGTGATGATGCTCATGCCCTCGTTGGAGAACGAGTCGTACTCCTTGACGCCGCTGGTGGTCTTGATCGACTGCTCCAGCGGCGTCGTGACGTTGCGCTCCACGTCGCTCGGGGATGCGCCCGGGTAGGCCGTGAAGACGGTGAGATAGGGGAAGGTGAGGTCGGGGATCAGCTCCTGCTTGAGCGAAGAGACGGCGATGGCGCCGAAGATGACCACGGCGACGACCACGAGGCCGACCATCGAGCGGTTGCGCAGGGACATCTTGGTCAGCCAGCTCACGTGGCGCCTCCGAAGCTCGAGGGGGTGTGGTCGTCAGGACGGCGGGTCGTACGCGTCGCGGCGGACGCTGCCCGGTGGCGTTGCCAACGGGCGATCACGCCGGGGATCTCCGTCTCGAGGAACACGGAGAAGGCGCGCAGGTCGTGCATGAGGGCGTAGTTGGAGTGCGTCTGGTCCTTGTCGGCGACCGACGCCAGGCCGCGGTCGAGAAGCGCGTGCAGGGTGCGCACGTGGTCGAGGCGCAGCATGGAGTCCGGCTGCCCGGGGAGGGCGCGGTAGAAGTCGCCGCGCTGCCCCGGCTCACCGACGAGCTCGACGACGCCGAACTGCAGCAGCGCGTGGGCGGCGCCGCTCACGGCCGCTTTGCTCATGCCGAGCGCTCCCGCGATCTGGGTCAGTGACTGGATCGGCGGGTCGCACATCAGCAGATAGCCGGAGACGCGTCCGGCCATGCGCGTGACGCCCATCTGCTCGTACAGGAGTCCGAACTCCTCCACGAGCTGGCGCTGCTCCTCGGCACGCTTGTGCTGCTCCACTCCTGAGCCTCCCCACCATGCCGTCACGATCTTCGTCAACGGCGTAATGTACGGAGTGAACGGAGTGAACGCAACCCGCGCGTGTCTGCGGCGGGAGGACGGCAGTCAGCTGGTCGGGGTGAGCGCGAGATCGGCGAGGCGCTCGGCGACCGCCGCGATGCGTTCGCGCCCCTGGAGGGGCGCGAGCCAGCGCGGCGGGATGCCGGTCTCGCCGTAGACCGCGCCGGCCAGCGCGCCGGTGACGGCGCCCACGGCGCTGGCGTCGCTGCCCATGTTGACGGCCGCGCAGAGGGCGTGCTCGAAGGTCGTGGCGTGCAGCACCGTCCACAGCGCGGTCTGCAGGGTGTCGAGCACGAAGGACGAGCTGCGGAGCTCCTCGGGCTCGGCCACGAGCGTGTCGGTGAGCACGGTGCTCACGCGGCGGTCCTCCTCGTCGAGGGTGGCGGCGATGGCCGGCACCTGTTCGCGCAGGTCGCCGTGGATCGCCGCCGAGAGGAGGTCGTTGAAGGCCGCACACGACCAGCCCGCGAGACGGTCGAAGTGGGTCAGCGTGGATTCGCGGTGGGAGAGCTCGTGCCGCTTCTCGGCGTCGGCGTAGTAGAGCAGCCCGACCGGCGCGCAGCGGATGAGACTGCCGTTGCCGGCGGTGGGGCCGCCGAGGATCTCGAAGGCGCGCCGCGAGGCCAGGTCCCAGTGCGTCCCGGCGCGATAGCTGAGCAGCGTCGCGCGCACCGTGAGGCTCACGTGGTGGGGCTGGCTCTCGAACCAGAGGCGGTAGCGCTCGATGACGTCCTCGGGATCGAAACCACCGACGTCGGCCAGGCTCTCGGCCAGGCAGAGCATCATCTCGGTGGCGTCGACGGTCTCGCCGGGCGCGACATCGTAGATGCCGCCGCCGATCATCTCGGTGACGAACCCGTACTTCTCCACGATCTGGTCGGCGGTGAGGAACTCGACGGGCGTGCCGAGGGCCTCGCCGACGGCGAGGCCCAGCAGCGCGCCACGAAAACGGTCGCGGGTGGTGAGCGTCTCGTCGTGCCCGGCCATCAGGCGAGCAGGTCGCGGGCGAGGCGCTCGAAGAAGAGCGCCTGGTAGGTGACGTCCTCGACGCGGATGCGTTCGTCGGGCTCGTGGTCGCGGCCGCCCTGCATGGCGTGGAGACTCTCGGCGACGAACGGGGCGAATCCGTAGGCGATGCAGTCCGGGAAGTACTCGCGGACCCAGCGCGAGTCGGTGAAGCTGCCCGAGCACATGGGCGCGAGGACGGCGTCTGGCACGTCCCTGCGAAGCACGCGGGCGATGCTCTCGCTGAGCGCCGTCGGCGCCGGCGAGGCGTTGGGGGTGGTCACGTCGACCCACTCGAACTCCCAGTCGATGCCCAGCGGGTCGAGGACCGCGGCCACGAGCTCGCGCGTGTCGGCGACGGTCATCTCCGGCAGGATGCGGCAGTCGATGCACGCTTCGGCATGCGTGGGGATGACGTTCACGGCCCTGCCCGCGTCGAGCATGGTGGGCGTGAAGGTGGCGCCGAGCAGAGGCTCGACCAGCGACGCGATCTCCGCGTCGAGCCGGCGGAGCTCGGCGCCGGCGGCGCGCGCCGTCTGCGGGTCTTTGAGGCGCGCGCGCAGGTCGGCATCGGAGACGACGGCGTCGATGAACTGCGCCGTGAGCGGCGCCACGATGGCCGGCGGGTCATACAGGCCGAGCGCGACGACGGCGCGCGCCAGGTCGATGACCGCGCTGCGCTCCTTCTCGGGCACCGAGGCGTGGCCGCCGCGGCCGCGCGTGCGGATGCGGAACTGGGCGAAGGCCTTCTCGGCGGCGGCCAGCAGAAAGACCTTGGCGCCGTCCACCGGCAGCCACAGGCCGCCCATGCCCTCGTTGACGAGGTACTCGGAGCACAGCGTGTCGGGCTCGTTCCGGCAGAGCCAGCGCACGCCGCAATGGTCGCCGACTTCCTCGTCGACGGTGGCCGCGTACTTGACGGTGCCGGCGAAGTCGGCGCCGGAGCGCTTGAGGCGCGCCAGCGCCACGGCTTCGGCGGCCACCTGGTTCTTCATGTCGGTGGCGCCGCAGCCCCACACGTAGCCGTCCTTCACGACGCCGGCGAAGGGAGGCACGCTCCATTCGGCGGCGTCGGCCGGCACGACGTCCGTGTGGCCCATGAACGTCAGCGTGGGGCCGGGACGGGCGCCGTCGAGACGCGCGACGAGGTTCAGGCGCTCAGGCAGTTCGCCGACGAGCGTGCTCTCGATGCCGTTGCCCGCCAGGTAGTCCTTGAGGACGAGCGCGCAGGCGGTCTCGTTGCCGGGCGGGTTGGTGGTGTCGACGCGCAGCAGCGCGGTGAAGAGGTCGACGACTTCACGCTCAAGCGCGCTCCAGTCGTCGGCCTCGAGACCGTACAACGCCACCGTCACCGTCCTCGCCCGCGGGGAAGAGAGACTCACCTGCGCCCATGATAACGGTCTGCACTTCGTGCTGCGAACTGCTCAGGCTCGGGCTCCGAGAGCACCCCGTCCGCGCGCGGAGGAGCGAACCTCATGACGATCGCCGTCAGCGGCGTCGCGCAGATGCGCGAGATCCTGGCGGCGCCGGAGGGCTGAGCCTGGTCCGCGCCGCTTCGCCGGCCGGCGTCGCGCCTCAGACGTCCAGCGCCGCCTGGGCCGGTCCGGTCTCGACGTCCAGCAGCTGCGCCATGCGCCGCGCGTTGCGCATGCCCCAGTCCTCGTAGTTGTTGTTGAACAGCACGTGCACGGCCTGAGTCTGCCGGGCCAGCTCGCGCACCTGCGGCACCCACTCCAGGAGCTCGTCGTCGGTGTACAGGTACTTGAAGCGGTCCGACGCGACCTTGGTCTTCGCGTCCCAGGTGCTCGCGTTGCGCCCGTGGAGACGCACGATCGCCAGGGGTGCGGTGGCGGCGACGGTCGCCGGCGTGCTCGAGCGGAAGCCTTGCGGCTCGTCGACGCTCACGTAGGCGAGCCCGGCCTCTTCCAGCAGGCGGAGCGTGCCGGCGGCGGCCTGCTGATCCATCCAGCCGCCGCCGCGGAACTCCACGGCGAGCGTCCAGCCGGGCAGCTGCTGCGGCAGCTCGCGCACGTAGGCAGCGTTGGCCTCCGAGCTCACGAACCAAGGTGGGAACTGGAAGAGTACGGCGCCGAGCTTGCCGGCGCCGGCCAGCGGCGCCAGGGCGCGGCGATGCAACTCCCAGAGCTTCTCGACGGCGTCCTCGCCGACGTCCTTGCGGTAGGCGTTCTTCTTGGCGAGGGACTCCGCCGGGAGGGCGTCGCGAAGCCACCCGGGCAGGCGCTCGACGCGCGCCGGGTGCCCCGTGAGCAGCGCGTAGGCCTTCACGTTGAAGACGAAACCTTCGGGGGTGCGCGCCGCCCACAGCTCGCTGTTGCGCTCAGAAGGCGGCGCGTAGTAGGTGGAGTCGACCTCGACGATCGGGAACTGCTCGGCGTAATACCGGAGCCGCGCCTCGGCGCTGGTCACGCCCGGCGGATAGAAGCGCCCGCTGGCGATCAGCGTGGGGTCGGTCCACGAACAGCTGCCCACCAGGATGCGTGCGCTCATGCCGGCCTCCCTCCGGTCTCTGCTTCACTCCGCAAGAAACATTGTTCCACGGACAAGCCGGCACTATACTCTGGTCGACTGAAGAGTAGTCGGCGCCATGGTCTCTGCAGGCCACAGCCTCGAGCACGATGGGGCACCGAAGGGGGCGCCGCCGATGGGCGGGATCTGCGAAGCAGGCACCCGCCCATCGTCATGAACGGCGCCGCGCGGCGGGCCGACTCGCGACTCGCCCTACGGGCCGCATCGCGTTGAAGTTCGCCCGCGACTTTCCTATACTCTGCTTCCCTCCGTGTCGGAATGGCGGAATTGGTAGACGCGCTAGGTTGAGGGCCTAGTGAGGGTTTAACCTCATGGGGGTTCAAGTCCCCCTTCCGACACCACTCCCTCCTTCACTCACGAGATGTCCGCGTGCGTCCCGGGTGCCGTGCCGCCCGAAGGGATTGACGGACCGCGCCCGGCGGTATCACTCGCGCATGAGACCCTTGTGGAGATCACGTACGGCTCTCGGTGCGGCGGCGCTCCTCGCGCTCTGTGCCCTGAGCGCCGCTCCGCCCGCCGCCGCCCACGTGCCGTTCCTCGAGCCGGACCGCCCGTCTGACGCGCCCGCCGTGCAGAGCGATCCCTTCCCCGGAGCCATCCGCCTGCCCGACGCCGCCGTGTCGCGGGCGGTCTACGGGACGCTGGCGCCGGGCGAGGCCTTCGACGCGTATCGCCTCACGGTCTCCCGGCCGGCGAGCACGCCCGTCGAGATGCTGGTGCCGAAGAGCGACACGTACGGCGACTTCCGCCCGGCGTTCGCGCTCATCGGGCCGGGGCTGCCGGCGGCCGGCCGCGCGCCGGCGTCCATCGTCGAGCGGCTGCGGACCGCCTCGACCGCTGCGTCGTTCGTCCCCGGCGCCTCTCTGCGAGTACTGGTCGTCCCCGACCCCGCCGCGGCGGCGCGGGAGGGGTTCTACGAGCCGTTCAGCTTCACCAGCTACTACCGCGGGGGTGAGACGCGTGTCGATCTCGTTCCGGGCGTGACGTACTACCTCGTGGTGTACGAACCCGCCGGGCAGAGGGGCGAGTACGCCCTCGGCATCGGAGAGGCCGAGGAGTTCACCGCCGGCGACGTGCTGCGCTCCGTGGTCGCCGTGGTCCGCATCAAGCTCGGCCTCTACGGTCAGGGGGCCTTCCACTGGCCCGCGGCGCTCATCCTGGCGGCGCTGCTCGCGGGTCCGATCGCCCTGGTCGTACTCCGTGTGCGCCGCCGCGTCAGAGCCCGCGCCAGAGCGGCAGGCCCGTGACCTCGTCGTAGCCGCGCTCGAGCGGTTCGCCGAGCAGCTCCTGGAGGACGAGCTCGCAGGCGAAGATGCGGCAGCCGGGGACGACGTGGCCGCCGACGCAGGCGCCGTCGTGACCGGCCAGCGTGGCGTGGGCGTGGACGGCCGTCGCGCCGTCGCGGCGCGAGACGTTGCCGAGCAGGCCCACCAGCTCGACGGCGCCGGGCACGTCGAACTCCCCGTACGTCTTGGTCTCCTGATCGTAGAACGCCAGGCGAGCCTCGCTGAGGGCGCCGATGGCGCGCAGCTCGGCCGTCGCCATGCCGTGTTCGTCGGCCACCGCGGCGATCTCCGCCAGCAGGTCGCCGCCGTGCGACAGGCGCGCCACGACCCGCCGGCCGCGGGCGAACTCCCGTGAACCCATCACGCCTCCTCATGCCGATACCGCCGCCCTCCGGGCGGCTCCGTCGGCCCGCAGTCTACCCTGCGAGCGGCGCCGATGATGCGATTGTGAAGCCGGAGGGCCGGGTATCAGGCGAGAGGAGCCGCACGACGAATCCGGAGGACCGATGAGCGAGACCCGCGATCTGCGAAACCCAGGACCCGGCGACGTGGACGCGTGGCGGGCCGAGTTCGACGAGCTCGAGCTGCGCATGGACGCGCTGCGCCAGGCGTTCCTCGACGGCGTCCGCTCGTTCACCATGACGGACGAGACGGTGGAGCGCATCCACGCGCGCTTCGACGATCTCGGCGAGCAGCTGCACGCGATGCACTGCACGTACCCGTTCGGCGGCTGGCCTGGTCAAGAGGATTGCCGCTTCGAGCCGCCGGTGACCTACGACAGCGAAGCGACGCAAGCCGGCGGATGTCTGACCGAGGAGCACCCGGCGAAGCGTCTGGACAGTCACGTCTCGGCGGAGTTCCGCGGCGGCGTGTGCGTGGTGCGGTGGGGCAGCGGGTCCGACGGCGATCTGTCCGGCGATCTGCGCGCCGGGCTGGACTTCTGCCGCGAGTCCGGAGCCACCGACATCATCCTCGATGTGGATCCCGGCACGACGCTGGGCCGCGACGAGGTGGGCGTGCTGAAGAAGGCGGCGGAGAGCTTCCACCGCGGCGGCGGGGAGTTCGTGGTCGCCGTCGAGGAGTCTGCGGCCAGGACGGTGTTGGCGGACGCCGGCCTCGTCCGGCCGCCGCTGCCGCACCCGTCAGCGGAGGTAGCCCCCGGCGACGAGCCTGTGGCGCTGCCGGCCGAGCCTCTCTGGGAGCACGAGTTCGTCTTTGCGGCGAGCCCGGACGCGCTGCCCGTCGCGCGGCGCCGCGTCACGGCGTTCGCCGAGGTGGCCGGGCTGCGAGGCGCCGAGCTTTTCGAGTTCAGCGTCGCCGTTGCCGAGGCGCTTGCCAACGCGCTTGTGCACGGCTCGCCCCACGGTGCCGACGATGACATCCTCGTCCGGTTCTTCTGCTACGACGACGAGGTAGCCGTGGAGGTCGTGGACGGCGGCGGGGGCATCGACGCCACGCCGATCTGCGTGCCTGAGGCTTCAGAGAGCAGCGGCCGCGGCATCCACTTCATGCGCGCCCTGTGCGACGCGGTGCAGTTCACCTGCGGCCCCTTGGGCACTCACGTCCTGCTGGTGATCCGTCGAGCGTAGAGGAGCGAGGGTCGCCGGCGCAGATGCGCCTGCGAGCACGCCCGCCCGCAGAGACTCAGTGGGTGTCGCGCTGACGCAGTGAGCCGTGGGAGTAGAATCGTGACCGTGGCCGACCGATCCCTCGAGAACCGCCTCTTCCTGCTCGACGGCAGCAGCTTGGCCTACCGGGCCTTCTTCGCGCTGCCCGAGAGCATCACCACGCGTGACGGCTTTCCCACCAACGCCCTCCACGGGCTCAGCCAGATGCTGCTCAAGATCGTCACCGAGTACCGCCCGGCGAGCATCGTCGTCGCCTGGGACGCGCGCGAGAAGACCTTCCGCCACGAGGAGTTCGAGGACTACAAGGCGCAGCGGCCGCACATGCCGGAGCCGCTGTCGCAGCAGTGGAGCCGCTTTCCCGAACTGATGGAGGCGTTCGGCATCGTCAACCTCGTGAAGCCGGGCTTCGAGGCCGACGACATCCTCGGCACGCTCGCCGAGGAGGCCAAGCGGCAGGGCGTGGGCTCCATCGTCGTCACCGGCGACCGCGATGCGATGCAGGTCGTCGACGACGACATCTGGGTGATGAGCACCGGCCGCGGCATCACCGACGTCAAGATCTACACGCCGGCGGCCGTGCTGGAGCGCTTCGGCGTCACGCCCGCCGAGATCCCCGACTACATCGGGCTCAAGGGCGACAGCAGCGACAACATCCCCGGCGTGCCCGGCGTCGGCGAGAAGACGGCCGCGGCGCTGCTGCAGCAGTTCGGCAGTATCGACGCGCTGTACGAGCGCCTGGGCGAGGTCAAGAGCGAAAAGCGACGCGCGCTGCTGGCCGAGCATGAGGGCAGCGCGCGCCTCTCCAAACGCCTGGCGACGATGGTGCTCGACGTGCCGCTCGAGGAGGACCTCGTCGCGCTCGTGGCACGCGGCGGCTACGTACTGCCGGTCGAGCGCGTGGATGCCGTCTTCGAGAAGTACGAGTTCCGCGCGCTGCGGAGGCGGCTGCGCGAGGTGGCCGGCAGTGACGCTGCCGCGCGGCCGGCCGGCGCTCAGGCCGGCTCCGGCACGGCCGCCTTACCGGGCGCGCGCCTCGCGCACGAGCCCGACGTGGGCCCGCTGGCGGCGGCGCTCGAGCGCGCCGAGACGGCCGTGGCGTTCGAACCGCGGAACGACGGCGAGGACGGCTTCGCCGTCGCCGTCCACTCCGGCGGCGAGGCCGTCCAGGTCGCCGCCGCCGGCGCCGACCGACTGGCCGCGCTGTGGCTCCTCGCCGCGCACGCCGTGGTGCACGACGCCAAGGCGCAGCCGGGCTATACGACGGCGCCGTGCGGGCCCGGCTTCGACACCGCGGTGGCCGCGTACCTGCTCGCACCGGAGCTCCCCGAGAAGGAGCGCGGCCTGTTCGCCCTGGCCGGCGCCGACGACGGCGCCGTGCTGGTCGAGGGCCCGCGCGCCGAGGCGGCCGCGGCCACGCGCGCGGTGCTCACGTGGCGCGTGGCCGCGGCCCAGCGCCCGCGCCTCGTCGAGCTCGGCCTCGAGCGCCTCTTCCGCGAGATCGAGCTGCCGCTCGTGCACGTGCTGGCGCAGATGGAGGCGGCCGGCGTCAAGATGGACCCGTACCGGCTCGGCGAGATCACCGCCCGCCTGCGCGACCGCGTCGACGAGCTGCACGACGAGATCCTTCGACTGGCCGGCGAGGAGTTCACCGTGGCCTCGCCGCAGCAGCTCGCCGAGATCCTCTTCGTGCGTCTCGGCCTGGAGCCCGGCAAGAAGGGCAAGACGGGCTACTCGACCGACGCGCGCGTGCTCCGCGGTCTGCGCGACCAGCATCCCATCGTGCCGGCCGTCGAGGAGTGGCGCGAGCTCACCAAGCTGCTCAACACCTACCTCGAGCCGCTGCCGCAGCACATCGATCCGCGCACGGGGCGCGTGCACAGCACCTTCAAGCAGATGGTCGCCGCGACCGGGCGCCTCTCGAGCACCGACCCCAACCTGCAGAACATCCCGGTGCGCACCGACCTCGGCGCCGAGATCCGCGCCTGTTTCGTGGCCGAGGACGGCTGCAGCCTGGTGGTCGCCGACTACTCGCAGATCGAGCTGCGTCTGATGGCGCTGCTCTCGCAGGAGCCGGCGCTGCTCGACGCCTACCACCGCGGCGAGGACGTGCACCGCGTCACCGCGGCGGCCGTCGCCGGCATCCCGCCGGAAGAGGTCACCAAGCGTCAGCGCGAGCACGCCAAGGCCACCAACTTCGGCATCATGTACGGCCTCTCCGCGTTCGGCCTGTCGGAGCAGGTCGACATCCCGGTGGAGGAGGCCAAGGCCTTCATCGACGCCTATTTCGCCAAGTACCCCAAGGTCCGCGAGTTCCGCGAGCGCGTGATCGCGCAGGCGGCCCGGGACGGCTACGTGACCACGTTGTTCGGTCGGCGCAGGGCCGTGCCGGAGCTGCGCTCCAGCAACTTCCGCCTGCGCTCGCTGGGCGAGCGCCTGGCGGTCAACACCGTGCTGCAGGGTACCGCCGCCGACATCATCAAGGTGGCCATGGTGACGGTGAGCCGCGAGCTCGCCCGGCGCACGCTGGGCTCGCGGCTTGTCCTCCAGGTGCACGACGAGCTCGTCCTCGAGTGCCCCGACGCCGAGATCGAGGAGTGCGTTCCCCTGCTGCGCGACGCCATGTGCGGCGCCTACGACATGGACCCGGCACTCGACGTGGAGGTGGGCGTGGGCGCCGACTGGGTGGCGGCCAAAGGCTGAGGAACGGTCGCTGCCGTCGAGACCGGCCCTGCGCTCGTCGCCTTCCGGCGCCGCCCTGCCCGTGCTATACTCCCATGGTTTCGGCCCGCTGCGGTCCGCGGGCCTTTTCCTATCCTGTAAACGACGGACCGCATCCTTGACCGGGAGGCAACGACACCACATGGCAGAGAAACCCATCGACACACAGCTCGCGGCGGCCAACGACCCCAGGATCGTGGAGGGCAGCGAGGGCTACCTCATCGAAGTTGACGGCGAGATCGTCCCGAACTACGACATCACCATGACCGTCTTCGGTGAGGGTGACATCGTCACCGGCAACGTCGTGCGCATCGACAAGGACGAGGTCCTCGTCGACATCGGCTACAAGTCCGAGGGCGTCATCCCGGTCAACGAGCTCAGCATCCGCAAGAACGTCAACACCTCCGAAGAGGTCGCCCTGGGCGAGGAGATCGACGCCCTCGTCATGACCAAGGAGGACGCCGACGGGCGCCTCATCCTCAGCAAGAAGCGCGCCCGCTTCGAGAAGGCCTGGAAACGCATCGAAGGCGCCTTCGAGAGCGGCGAGCCGGTCACCGGCACCGTCATCGAGGTCGTCAAGGGCGGCCTCATCCTCGACCTCGGCGTGCGCGGCTTCCTGCCGGCCTCGCTGGTCGACATCCGCCGCGTGCAGGATCTCCAGGAGTACGTCACCCAGGAGCTCAACTGCCGTGTCATCGAGATGAACCGCAACCGCAACAACGTGGTGCTCAGCCGTCGCGCCGTCCTCGAAGAGGAGCGCAAGGAAGTGCGCCAGCAGATCATCGACGACCTCAATGTGGGCGACGTGGTCGAGGGCACCATCAGCAACATCGTCGACTTCGGCGCTTTCGTCGACCTCGACGGCATCGACGGCCTCATCCACATCTCGGAGCTCAGCTGGACGCACATCAACCACCCGTCCGAAGTGCTGCAGGTCAACCAGAAGGTCAAGGTCAAGGTGCTCGACATCGACCGCGACCGCCAGCGCATCAGCCTGGGTCTCAAGCAGACCCAGGAAGACCCGTGGCAGAAGATCGTCGCCCAGCACAAGGTCGGCGACGTCGTCGAGGGCCGCGTCACCAAGATCGTCGCCTTCGGCGCCTTCGTCGAGATCTACGAGGGCATCGAGGGCCTCGTGCACATCAGCGAGCTGGCCAACCGCCACGTCGAGCGTCCGGACGAGGTCGTTTCCGTGGGCCAGATCGTGCAGGTCAAGATCATCGAGGTGGACTCCGAGCGCCGCCGCCTGAGCCTCAGCATCAAGCGTGTGGACGGCGACAACGTCAAGCCCCTGAGGCCCATCGCTCCGCCTGAGCCCGAGGTCGCCGAGGGCGAGGCCGAGCTCGAGGCCGAGGCCAAGGAGATCGTCGAAGCCGCCGAGGCGGTCGAAGAGGCCGAAGAGATCGTCGAAGCCGCCGAGGCGGTCGAAGTCGCCGCCGAGATCGTCGAGGCCGAGATCGCGTCGGCCGAGACCGTCGAGGAGCTCGTCGAGGCCCTCGAGGACGCGGCGGTCGTCGAAGTGGCCGCCGAGATCGTCGAAGAGGCCGCCCAGGAGTTCGTCGACGGAGCACGAGCCCGAACTGGGCCTGAGCGACGACGTCTTCCCGGCGGGCGGCAAGGCCGACGACGAGGCCGAAGAGATCGTCGAAGCCGCTGAGGCGGTCGACGAAGCCAAGACCGGCGACGAGGCGGCCCCCGAGGCCTGATCCGAGTCACGTGGAGGGCGGACGCGGCGCCGGCCGGCGCCGCGTCCGCCCTCCGACCGTGTGTGACACCAGATGACCAGCATCCCACACCGCATACCGCGCCTCGGGCTCACCGGGGGCATAGGCTCCGGCAAGTCCACGGCGCTCGCCTACCTGCACGAGTGCGGGGCCGCCGTGGTCTCGAGCGACGACATCGTGCACGGGCTCTACGATCGCCCCAGCGATCATCGCCGCCATCCAGGGGCGCTACGGGCACAAGGTCACGACCGGCGCCCACGTCAACCGCCAGGCGTTGGCCGGGATCGTCTTCCGCGACCACGACGAGCTGCAGTGGCTCGAGCAGCTGCTGCACCCGCACGTGCACGCGGCTGTGGATGAGTGGGCCGTGGCCCAGCAGAAGGTCAGGCCGCGCCCGGCCGTCATCGCCGTCGAAGTCCCGCTGCTGTTCGAGACCGGCATGGAGACCGCGTTCGATTTCGTCATGCTCATCACGGCGCCCGCCGAGGTGCGGCGCCGGCGCCTCACGGCGAAGCTCACCGACGCCGAGTTCGAGCTCCGCCTGGCGCAGCAGATGCCCGAGGACGAGAAGATCGCGCGCAGCGACTTCGTGTTCCACAACACCGGCGAGCGCAAGGCGCTCAGGGACTTCGTGGGGCAGACCGTGGCGCAGATCCTCGCCGGCGCCGGCGCGGCCGCAGGGGGCGGCGCGGGCGAGAGCACGCCGTGAGGCGCCTCCTCCTGTTCGGCCTCGCTCTGGCCGTCGTCGCGGGTCTCGCCGGTGTGGCGCTCTGGGTATCGGCGGGTTCCGGCGGCGTGCAGGCCCCGAGCTGGTACGCGCGCACCGTGTACCCGCTCGAGTACGAGGGCGCCATCAGGACTTCCGCGCGCCGTAACGACCTTGACCCGGCTCTGGTCGCGGCCGTCATCTACGCCGAGAGCCGCTTCGACGCGCAGGCGCGTTCGTCCCACGGCGCCGTCGGGCTCATGCAGCTCCTGCCCGAGACGGCCGCGCAGATCGCGCGGGAGACGGGCGGCGTGGCCTTCGTGCCCGCCGACCTCGACGACCCGCGCGTCAACATCCGCTACGGCTGCTACTACTTGCGCACCGCCCTCGATCTGTTCGGCGGCGACCGCGTCGCGGCCGTCGCCGCCTACAACGCCGGCACCGGCGCGGCCAGCGAGTGGGCGGCCTCGGCGCGCGCCGCGGGCCACGCCTTGCGCGTCGCCGACATCCCCTATGCCGAGACGCGCGCCTACGTGCGCAGCGTGCTCGAGGCGCGCAAGGCCTACCTGCAGACCTACGGCGATCGGCTGCGCCGGGCCTCGTGACTCGCGCGCCGGCCCTTGCGAACGTGTGTTCGTGTTGGTAGAGTCGACGGGATGAACGAGTTCGTCATCGAGGCCGACTACCGCCTCACCGGCGACCAGCCCGAGGCCGTCGCCGCGCTGAGCGACGGCATCCTGCGCGGCGACCGCTACCAGACGCTGCTCGGCGTCACCGGCTCGGGCAAGACCTTCACGATGGCCAACGTCATCGCGAAGGTCCAGAAGCCCACGCTGGTCATCGCCCACAACAAGACGCTGGCGGCGCAGCTCTGCAACGAGTTCCGCGAGTTCCTGCCCGGCAACGCCGTCGAGTACTTCGTCAGCTACTACGACTACTACCAGCCCGAGGCCTACGTCCCGGCGCAAGACCTGTACATCGAGAAAGACTCCTCGATCAACGACGAGATCGACCGGCTGCGCCACTCCGCCACCACCGCGCTCTTCCTGCGCCGCGACGTGGTCATCGTCGCCAGCGTGAGCTGCATCTACGGCCTGGGCTCGCCCGAGGACTACCTCGAGAAGATGGTCCTGCTCAGCGTCGGCGACACCGTCGACCGCGACGAGATGCTGCGCAAGCTGGTCGACATCCAGTACGCGCGCAACGATTTCGAGCCGGCGCGCGGCAAGTTCCGCGTACGCGGCGATTCCGTCGAGATCTGGCCGGCCGCCCAGGACACCGCCATCCGCGTGCAGTTGTGGGGCGACGAGGTCGAGCAGATCGTCAGCTTCGATCCCGTCGGCGGGGAGGTCCTCGACAAGCCGCAGCACGTGGCCGTCTACCCGGCCACGCACTTCGTCACCGACAGCCCGGCCGTCGAGCGCGCTCTGGTCGAGATCCAGCGCGAGCTCGACGAGCGTTGCGCGTGGTTCGACGACCACGGCAAGATCCTCGAGGCGCACCGCCTGCGCCAGCGCACCCTCTACGACATGGAGATGCTGCGCGAGATGGGGTTCTGCAACGGCATCGAGAACTACTCGCGCATCCTGCTCGGCAAGGAGCCCGGAGCCACGCCCAACTGCCTGCTCGACTACTTCCCCGACGATTTCCTCTGCTTCATGGACGAGTCGCACATGTCGCTGCCCCAGGTGCGCGCCATGTCCGAGGGCGACAAGTCGCGCAAGAACATGCTGGTCGACTACGGGTTCCGTCTGCCGAGCGCTCTCGACAACCGCCCGCTGCGCATCGACGAGTTCCTCGCCAAGGTGCCGCAGATCGTCTTCGTGAGCGCCACGCCGGCGCAGTTCGAGCTGGCCAACAGCGTCAACATCGCCGAGCAGATCATCCGCCCCACGGGCCTCATCGACCCACAGGTCGAGGTGCGGCCCACCGACGGTCAGATCGACGACCTCATGAACGAGATCCGCCGGCGCGTGGACCTCGACCAGCGCGTGCTGGTCACCACGCTCACCAAGAGGATGTCCGAAGACCTCACCGACTACCTGCTCGAGAACGGCTTCAAGGTGCGCTATCTGCACAGCGAGGTCGACACGCTCGAACGCATCCAGATCGTGCGCGATCTGCGTCTCGGCGAGTTCGACGTGCTCGTGGGCATCAACCTGCTGCGCGAGGGCCTCGACCTGCCCGAGGTCACGCTGGTCGCCATCCTCGACGCCGACAAGGAGGGCTTCCTGCGCGGCCAGACGGCCCTCATCCAGACCATCGGCCGCGCCGCGCGCCACGTGGACGGCAAGGTCATCATGTACGCCGACCGCATGACGGCGGCCATGGAGGTGGCCGTCGGCGAGACCGACCGCCGGCGCGCCCGGCAGACGGCCTACAACGAGGAGCACGGCATCATCCCGGTCAGCGTGGTCAAGGGCGTCAGCGACATCGCCACGATGATGAGCGACGCGGCGGCAGTGCCCACCAGGGGCCGCCGTGCCGCCAAGTCCGTGGCCAAGAAGATGGCCATGCCGAGCGCCGACCTCGAGAAGCTGCTGGCCAGCCTCGAGGCCGAGATGTTCGAGGCCGCCGACCAGCTCAAGTTCGAGTATGCTGCCAAGCTACGCGACGAGATCAAGGAGCTCGCCAAGGAGCTCGACCGGAGGGGGAGCAAGGTTGGCTGAAGCCCTGCACATCCAGCAGATCGTGGCGAGGGCGCGGGCGCTCGGCGCCGGCAGCGCGGCGCCGCTGCCCGCCCGCGCCGTCGTCGTCGACGAACGCGTCAATCTCAAGTGCCGGGTGCCGCTGTGCGCCAGCTACGGCGTCAATCTCATGTGCCCGCCGCACACGCCCACGGCCGCCGAGACCCGCGCCGCGCTGGCGCGCTACTCCGATACCCTGGTGGTGCAGCTGGACATCCCGCTCACGCAGGCGGCCGTGGACGAGGCGCTCGACGGCATGGGCTACGCCGAGGCTCAGGCGCCGGGTGCGGCGGCAGGCCCCACGAGTACCGCCGAGGCCGGCGGCAACGGCGGCGGCACGGGCGTCAACGCCCAGACCGCCGCCTACGAGGCGCGGCTGCGCGACAGCAAGAACGAGTTCGCCCGCCTCATGACGGCGCTCGAGGCCGAGGCCTTCAAGATGGGCTATCGCTTCGCGGCCGCCTTCGCCGGCGGCGACTGCGTGCTCTGCGACGTCTGCGCCGGCGCCGACGGGCAGCCCTGCAACCATCCCTTCGAGGCGCGGCCCGTCCATGGAGGCCGTGGGCATCGACGTCGTCGCCACCGCCGAGGCGGCCGGCCTGGCCATCGAGCTGCCGGCCGCCGAGCACCCGCGCTGGACCGGGCTCCTGCTCATCGACTGACGGCGCCGTCCCGCCCGCCTTGCCAGACCTGTCACACTGAGAACGTGAACCACGACCTCGTCATCACCGGCGCCCGCGAGCACAACCTCAAGGACATCACCCTGAGGCTGCCGCGCGACCGCTTCATCGTCATCACCGGCCTCTCCGGGTCGGGCAAGTCGTCGCTGGCCTTCGACACCATCTACGCGGAGGGACAGCGGCGGTACGTCGAGTCGCTGTCGGCCTACGCCCGCCAGTTCCTCGGGCAGATGGACAAGCCCGACGTCGACAGCATCGAGGGCCTCTCTCCGGCCATCTCCATCGATCAGAAGACGACGTCGCGCAACCCGCGCTCCACGGTGGGCACCGTCACCGAGATCTACGACTACCTGCGCCTGCTGTACGCCCGCGTCGGCCATCCCCACTGTCCGAACTGCGGGCGCCCCATCTCGGGGCAGAGCATCCAGCAGATCGTGGACCGGGTCTGCGACCTCGACGGCGGCACCAGGTTCAGCGTCGTCGCGCCGGTGGTGCGCGGCCGCAAGGGCGAGTACGGCAAGCTGTTCGAGCAGTTCCGCGCCGACGGCTTCACGCGCGTCAAGGTGGACGGCGAGGTGCGCGAGCTCGAGGAGGACATCGACCTCGACAAGAAGTTCAAGCACGACGTCGCCGTGGTCGTCGACCGGCTGGTGATGAAGGAGGGCCTGAGGCGGCGGCTCACCGACTCCGTCGAGACCGCCGCCCAGCTCGCCGACGGCCTCGTCGAGATCGAGACCGCCGACGGCGAGACCCTCACCTTCAGCGAGAAGTTCGCCTGCGTGCACTGCGGCATCTCGCTGCCCGAGATCCAGCCGCGTATCTTCAGCTTCAACAGCCCGCACGGCGCCTGCCCCACCTGCCACGGCCTCGGCTCCACGCAGGAGATCGACCCGGCGCTCGTCGTCCCCGACGGGTCGGTGAGCATCGACAAGGGCGCGCTGCTGCCGTACGGGCAGCTCTCGTTCGGCTGGCTCGAGCAGGTGTTCGAGTCCATCGCCACCACCTTCGGCGTCGACACCGACAAGCCGTGGGACGAGCTGACCGAGGAGCAGCGCGACCTCTTCCTGTACGGCACCGGCAAGGAGCGCATCCCCCTGAGCTACCGCAACTACCAGGGCCGCATGCGCCACTACACCGCCAGTTTCCAGGGCATCCTCAAGCACCTGCAGCGGCGCTTCGCCGAGACCGAGTCGGAGCAGGTGCGCCAGAAGATCGAGGAGTACATGGCCGACAGGCCGTGCCCGGACTGCAAAGGGGCACGGCTCAAGCCCACCAGCCTCGCCGTCACGCTCGGCGAGCGCAACATCAACGACTTCACGCTGATGAGCGTGCGCGAGGCGCTCGGCTTCCTGCACGGCCTCGCGCTCAGCGACACCGAGCGGCTCATCGGTGGGCGCGTCATCAAGGAGATCAGCGAGCGCCTCACCTTTCTCAACGACGTCGGCGTCGGCTACCTCACCCTGCAGCGCGCCTCGGCCACGCTGTCGGGCGGCGAGGCGCAGCGCATCCGCCTGGCCACGCAGATCGGCTCGGCCCTGGTCGGCGTGCTCTACATCCTCGACGAGCCCAGCATCGGCCTGCACCAGCGCGACAACCGGCGCCTCATCGACACGCTTCTGCGCCTCCGCGACCTGGGCAACACCGTCATCGTCGTCGAACACGACGAGGAGACCATGCGCTCGGCCGACCACATCGTCGACATGGGGCCGGGGGCCGGCGAGCACGGCGGCAGCGTCGTCGCCGAAGGCACGCCGCGCCAGATCATGGACCAGCCGGCGTCGCTCACCGGCGACTTCCTGGCCGGGCGCAGGAGCATCGCCCTGCCCGGCCAGCGCCGCCTGCCTCTCGAGTGGTTCACCGTGCGCGGCGCCAGCATGCACAACCTGCGCGGCATCGACGTCGCCTTCCCCGTGTCGGCCTTCACCTGCGTCACCGGCGTCTCGGGCTCCGGCAAGTCGACGCTGGTCAACGAGATCCTCTACAAGGGCATGGCGAGCCGTCTCAGCCGCGTCTCCAAGCTGCGCGCCGGCGACCACGACGGCATCGACGGCGCGCGCCTCCTCGACAAGGTCATCGACATCGACCAGTCGCCCATCGGCCGCACGCCGCGCAGCAACCCGGCCACGTACACGGGCGTCTTCGACCACATCCGCCAGCTGTTCTCGCAGACCCCCGAGAGCAAGCTGCGCGGCTACAAGCCCGGGCGCTTCAGCTTCAACGTCAAGGGCGGGCGCTGCGAGACCTGCAAGGGCGACGGCCAGATCAAGATCGAGATGCACTTCCTGCCCGACGTGTACGTGCCCTGCGAGGCCTGCCGGGGCAAGCGCTACAACCGCGATACGCTCGAGGTCTGGTACAAGGGCAAGAACATCGCCGAGGTGCTCGAGATGAGCGTCGAGGACGCCGTGGCGTTCTTCGCCAACGTGCCGCGCATCGCACGACGGTTGAAGGCGCTCGACGAGGTCGGCCTGGGCTACATCAAGCTCGGCCAGCCGGCCACCACGCTCTCGGGCGGCGAGGCGCAACGCGTCAAGCTCGCCGCCGAGCTCAGCAAGGTCGCCACCGGCAAGACGCTCTACATCCTCGACGAGCCCACCACCGGCCTGCACTTCGCCGACATCGACAAGCTCCTCGAGATGCTGCAGCGCCTCGTGGACCAGGGCAACACCGTGGTCGTCATCGAGCACAACCTCGACGTCATCAAATCGGCCGACTGGATCGTCGATCTCGGGCCCGAGGGCGGGGAAGAGGGCGGCGCCATCGTCGCCGTGGGCACTCCCGAAGACCTCGCCGCCCTCGGCGGGATCTCGCACACTGGTGAGTTCCTCGCCCGTGCGCTCGCTGCTCAGGCGGCCGAGGCTCGGCAGGCCGTCGATGCGCGACAAGCCGGTGCCCGATGAGCGGCGACGCGGACCTCGTCGTGGTCGCCTTGCCGCCAGACGGCGTGAGCGGGTCGATCCTGGCAGCCGCTCTCGAGTCCGCCGGAATCCCGGTCGAGGTCCGCGGCGCTTACGCCGGGTGGCTGTTTCCCGGCGCCGGAGTGGGCCTCGGCGCGGTCCAGGTCCTGGTGGCCGCGGAGCATGGCGGCGGACGCCCGCGCCATCCTCGCTGTGCTGGACCGCGGCGGCTGACCTGATGACCTATCTGACGCTGACGCGGTCGAACATCGGGTCCGAGCACATCTGCTGCGCGTTCTCGGACAAGAAGTGCGCGGACGGCTACGCTCTCAAGAAGCACTGGCTGGCAGAAGCGTTCGACGACGGCTACGTGTTCCGCAGGCTCGACGAACGCGCCAAGGTGTTCATCGAGTACGGTCCGGCCGAGAAGGCGTGGGCGCCGGTGAGGGCCCCCGGCTACCTGATGATCGGGTGCTTCTGGGTATCGGGCAAGTACAAGGGCCAAGGGCACGGCAAGGCTCTTCTCCGAGCGGCGATCCAAGCCGCACGAGACCAACGCAAGGACGGCCTCGTGACCGTGGTCGGGACGAAGAAGTTCCACTTCATGAGCGACACCAGATGGTTGATGGGACAAGGCTTCACGGTCTGCGACAGCACCTCCTCCGGCTTCAGCCTCCTGGCGATGGACCTCGAGGCAGTCCTCCGCTCCACCGTCGTTCGGCGATTCGGTCCGGAGTGGAGAGTGCGAGGAGAAGAGCGGCCTCGTCGCCTACTACTCCGAGCGCTGCCCCTACACGGAGTTCCACGTCAGAGAGTCCCTGGCCGAGACGGCCAGGAAGCGGGATCTGCCACTCACGGTCATCAAGCTGGAGACGATGGACCAGGCGCAGGCGGCCCCGACGCCCGCCACCATCTTCAGTCTCTTCCGGGACGGCCGCTTCGTCACGACGGACATCAGTGTCTGCATGGACGGCCGCTTCGACCGGATCGCCGGATAGCGCCGGCAGGCCGCCGCCAGCGTCACCTCCTTGCCCGCGACGTGGGCGTTACAATCGAGACGATGACGAACGCAGCGCGCCAAACGAGCGACCTCGACCACCTCCGCGCGATCCTCAAGCGCATCCCCAACGAACCCGGCGTGTACCGCTTCATGGGTCCCGCCGGGGAGGTCCTCTACGTGGGCAAGGCCAAGGAGCTGCGCAAGCGCGTCTCGTCGTACTTCCGCCGCAGCGGCACGCCGCACGGGCGCACCCCCGAGATGCTGGAACAGGCCTGCGACATCGAGTGGGTGGTCACGGCCTCCGAAGGCGAAGCGCTGCTTCTCGAAGACAACTTCATCAAAGAGTCGCGGCCGCCGTTCAACCTGCGTCTGCGCGACGACAAGAGCTACCCGTTCATCGAGATCACGCTGCGCGACGAGTGGCCGCGCGTGCGCTTCTTCCGCGGCCGGCACGTGCCCGGCAACCTCTACTTCGGGCCCTACTCCAGTGCCCGCAAGGTGCGCGACACGCTCGACGTGATCGGGCGCATCTTCCCGTACCGCAAGTGCCGGGGAGTCAAGCCGGGCCGCCCCAGCGGGTCGCCCTGCCTGCAGTACTTCATCAAGCGTTCGCTGGCTCCATGCGACGCGCGCGTCACCCACGAGGAGTACATGGCGGTCGTGCAGCAGGCCATCGACTTCCTGCGCGGCCGCCTCGGCGCCGTGGAGCGCGGCATCGCCGGCGAGATGGCCGCCGCAGCCGCGGCGCAGGAGTTCGAGCGCGCAGCGATGCTGCGCGACCGGCTCGCCGCCGTGGGACACGTGCACGAGCGGCAGGCGGCGCGCATCGAGGGCGGCGAGGCCTTCGACGTGATCGGGCTGCATCAGGGCGAGCCGGGCGCCAACGCGCAGGTGTTCCGCGTGCGCGACGGCGCCGTTGTCGACCGCCAGGCCTTCTACGTCGAGAACGCCGCCGGCCGCGACCCGGCGGAGGTGCTCGAGGAGTTCCTGCTCGAGTTCTACTGGGACGGTGCGTCGATCCCGCCGCAGATCGTCGCGCCCCTCGAGGAGAGCGACGGGGTGGCGGCGCTGCTGGGCGCGCGGCGCGGCGCCAAGGTCACCGTGCGCGCCGCGAAGCGCGGCCCCAAGCGCCGCCTGCTCGAGCTGGCGCGCCGCAACGCCGAGCTGGCGGCGCAGGCCGAGGCCGAGCGCCTGGCGCGCCGCAGCACGGCGCGCATCGAGGCGCTCGAGAGCCTGCGCGACGGCCTCGGCCTCGAGGGGCTGCCGCTGCGCATCGAGTGCTACGACATCTCCAACCTCGGCGAGCAGCACGTCGTGGGCGCCATGGTGGTCTTCGAGGGCGGCGTGGCCAAGAAGGCGCACTACCGCAAGTTCGCGCTCCGCGACGTGCAGGGGCAGGACGACTTCGCGATGATGAACCAGGTGCTGCGGCGGCGCTTCGAGCGCCGCGCCGCCGCCGCCGACTACGACGAGAGCTTCGCCACGCTGCCCGACCTCGTGGTGGTCGACGGCGGCAAGGGCCAGCTCTCGGCGGCGCAGGCGGCGCTGCGGGAGGCGGGCGCCTCGGTCGACCTCGTCAGCCTGGCCAAGCAGCGCGAAGAGGTCTTCGTACCCGGGCGCCGCGAGCCGCTGCCGCTGCCGGCCGACGATCCCGGCTCGCTCCTGCTGCAGCGCGTCCGCGACGAAGCGCACCGTTTCGCCGTGACGTACCATAGACAGCGGCGGGACGCCGACCTGCGCCAGGGATCCGTCTTCGACGAGCTGCCGCAGGTCGGCCCCGTGCGGCGGCGGCGCATCCTGGAGCACTTCGGCAGCCCCGAGCGCTTCATCGCCGCCTCTCGCGAGGAGCTCGAGCGCGTGCCGGGGCTGCCGGGCAAAGTGGCGAGGGAGATCTATGCGCATCTTCACAAGGCGGGCTGAACGATACGCGGCCCTCGGGCCGGTCTCCGAGGAGTACTACGTCACCAGCTTCGGCGTGGGCACGGTGCTGGTGGCCGGGGACCTTGCGCTCGAGCTGGAACTGCCGGACAGTGCCGCCGTTGCGCCGCCGAGCTGCCCGTCGAGCCGCTGGACGCGACCTGCTCGAGCGGTACTTCGCCGGCGAGCGCGTGGCCTTCGATCTGGACGTCGACGCTTACGCCGACGCGCAGGGATTGACCGACTTCGAGCGCGACGTGTACCGGGCGCTCGCGCGCGTGCCCTACGGCACCGCCGTGAGCTACCGGGAGCTGGCCGCGGCGGCGGGGCGTCCCCACGCCTACCGCGCCGTGGGATCGGCCATGGCGCGCAACCTGCTGCCGGTGATCCTGCCCTGCCACCGCGTCGTCAGGAACGACGGCCGGCTCGGGCAGTACGGCGACGACCCGGCCTGGAAAGAACGCCTGCTGAAGCTCGAGGGCGTGCCTGTCACCGAGGGGAGGCTGGCGTGACCGAGGCGCTGCAGTTCGTCATCATCACGGGCCTGTCGGGGGCCGGCAAGTCGCAGGCCATGGATTCGTTCGAAGACGCCGGCTGGTTCTGCGTCGACAACCTGCCGCCGGAGCTCGTGCCGACGCTGGTCGACCTCTTTCGCCGCACGGGCAGCAAGGTCGACCGCGTGGCCGTCGTCAGCGACGTGCGCGGCGGCGAGTACTTCAGCCAGCTCGAGGACCTGCTCGACGAGCTGCACGAGCGCGGCGTCGAGTACACGCTCGTCTTCCTCGAGGCGTCCAACGAGGCGCTCGTCAGGCGCTTCAAAGAGACGCGCCGGCGGCACCCGCTGGCCGTCGGCGGCAGCGTCATCGACGGCATCCGCAAGGAGCGGGGGCTGCTCGCCGGTCTGCGCGAGCGCGCCCATCTGGTGATCGATACCAGCGACACCTCGATCCACCAGCTCAAGGCGCGCCTCAACGAGGACCTCATCAACCACACGCGGCGCACCAACATCGTCTTCGCCGTGGTGTCGTTCGGCTACAAGTACGGCATCCCCATCGACGCCGACCTGCTCTTCGACGTGCGCTTCCTGCCCAACCCGCACTACGATCTGCGCCTGCGCCCGCTCACGGGGCTCGACGCCGAGGTGCGCGACTTCGTCATGGAATCGGCGGGGACCGGCGAGTACCTCGAGCGCCTGTTCCCGCTGCTCGACTTCCTCTTCCCGCGCTACGCGGCCGAGGGCAAGGCGCACCTCACGATCGGCGTCGGCTGCACCGGCGGCCGTCACCGCTCGGTGACCATGGCGCAGCTCATCGGCGAGCGCTACGAGAAGCAGGGCTACTACACGGTCGTCCGCCACCGGGACATCACGAGAGCCTGATGCGCCGCTCCCTCGAGTGGATGTATCCCGGCCTCGGGATCAAACGCTGGCTGCTGCTCGCGTTCGCGGGCGGCGTCCTGCTCGTCTACGCGGCGATCTTCGCCGTCGGCGTCTCTGGTCGCCGCAGCTCGCGCGCGGCCTGGGCATGGGCTGGCTGCAGGACAGGCATTGGGCGGCGGTGCTCCTGGCGTTCGACGCCGTCGTCCTCGGCGCCGTCGCGCTGTCCATCGGGGCGCGTCGGGCCTGGCTCTTCAAACGTGCCGGTCCCGAGACGGCCGGCGAGATCCGCGCCGCCGGGCGGCTGGCGCGCGGCCCGCGCGTCGTGGCCGTGGGCGGCGGCAACGGTCTTGCCGCGCTTCTCCGCGGTCTCAAGACGCACACCAGCAACCTCACCGCCGTGGTGACGATGGCCGACGACGGCGGCAGCTCGGGGCTGCTGCGCCGCGACATGGGCATGCCGCCGCCGGGCGACCTGCGCAACTGCCTCGTGGCCCTGGCCGACGACGAGTCGATCATGAGCCGCCTGTTCCAGTACCGCTTCCCCGACGACGGCGGCCTCCAGGGCCACAGCTTCGGCAACCTCTTCATGGCCGCCCTGGCCGAGGTCACCGGCGACTTCGAACGCGCCGTCCAGGAGTCCACCCAAGTCCTCAAGGTACGGGGCCGCGTGCTGCCGTCCACGCTCGACGACGTGGTGCTGCACGCGCAGCTCGAGGGCGGCGACCAGGTCAGCGGGCGAGAGCACGATCACGGCGGCCGAGCGCCTGCCGCGGCGGGTCTGGCTCACGCCGGCAGCGCCGCGGCCTCTGCCGCAGGCCATCGCGGCGCTGCGCAGGGCCGACCTCGTCGTCCTCGGCCCTGGGAGCCTGTACACGAGCGTCATCCCCAACCTGCTGATCCCCGAGGTCCGCGCCGCGATCAAGGAGAACAGGGGGCTGGTGGTGTACGTGTGCAACGTCATGACGCAGCCCGGCGAGACCGACGGCTACACGGCCGCCGACCACCTCGATGCGTTGTACCGGCACGGCCTCGCCGGACTCATCGACGTCGTGCTGGTCAACGACCCTCAGGTCTCTCCGGACCTGGTCGCCAGCTACCGGCGCTTCGGCGCTCGCCCGGTGGTCGTCGACGAGGACCGCCTGAGAGGGGCGGGCGTCAAGGTGACGCACGCCAAGGTGGCGGCGGAGAGCGACGTCGTGCGTCACGACTCGGAGCGTCTGGCTCAGGCGCTCATCCGTATCGTGAGGTAGCGCCGTGGGCTTCACCCGCGACGTCAAACTGGAGCTGGGCACCGTCGTGCCGGCGGCGGAGCACTGCCGCCGGGCGCAGCTCTCGGGCATCCTTTTCGGCGCCGGCGTCTTCGAGATCGGGCCCGGCGGGCACTTCGGCGTGCGCATCTCGCTGGGCCTGCCGGCCACCGCCCGCCACGTTCTCGGGATACTCAAGGGCTTCCACGTGGAATCGTCGCTGCGCACCATGGACACCGCACCGCTCGGGCTGCGCTACGAGGTGCTCCTCGGCGACGAGGCGCGCGACCTGCAGCTGCTCAACGAGCTGGGCGTGCTCTCCGACGACCTGCGCGTGCAGATGACCGTGCCGCGGCGCGTGGTCGAGCAGCGCTGCTGCCTCACGGCATTCCTGCGCGGCCTCTTCCTGGGCTGCGGCTCGATCTCGGCGCCGGGGGCGCCGGTGCACGTCGAGTTCACCGTCGAGAACGTCGGGCTTGCCGAGCAGGTGCGCGGCTTGCTAGCGCGCCTCGACCTGCCGTTCAAGCTTGCGGAGCGCGACCGCAACGTCGCCTGCTACAGCAAGCGCTCGCAGACGGGCGCCGACCTTCTGGCGGTGCTCGGCGCCCACGAAGGCTGCCTGCGCTGGGAGGAGCATGCCGTGCTGGGCACGGTGCGGGAGAGCGCCAATCGGCTGGCCAACTGCGACGAGGCCAACGCCCGGCGGGCGGCGGCGGCGGCGGAGCGGCAGGCCGCCGCCGCCCGCCGTCTCATGGCCTCGTCCGCCTGGGCGACGGTGCCCGGGTCGCTACGTGAGGTCGCCGAGCTGCGCCTGCGTTACCCGTACCTGAGCCTGCAGGAGCTGGCGGGGCGCGCCCACCCGCCGCTGAGCAAGTCGGCCCTCAACCATCGCCTGCGGCGTCTCGCGGCGTGCGCCGCCGAGCTCGACCCCTGACGCGGAAGCGCGGCCCGTCGCCGCGCCTGCGCCGCGCGCCCTACATGCTCTTTGCGATGCGCGTGGTCAGCTCGCCGAGCCGGTAGGTGTAGCTGCCCATCTCGTTGTCGTACCAGCCGAAGACCTTGACGTGGGTGAGCGGCAGCCGCACCGTCTCGCACTCCGAAGCGTTGCCCGGACTCTTGGCTGGGACCCTCAGATCCATGAAGCCGGTGCGTGTGTGCGTCTCGACACCCTCGATGACCACGGCGGCGTTCTCGCCCAGCATGTCGGCGGACACGTTCTGCTCGTCGCTGAGCACGAGGAGACCCTTCGCCTCGCCGTCCGCCGCCTCACGATAGATGGCGTTGATGACGTCGCGCTCTACCGAGACCGTGCCGTCGGCCAGCGTCTCGCTCTGGAACGTCACGTTGAGGATGATGAGGCTCACGCTTGCCGTGGGGATCCGCACCGAGTCGGCCATGAAGCCGATGCGGCCGATCTCCGGCATGACCAGTTCCAGGGCCGCGGCGGCGTTTGTCGATGTGAGCACCACGTTGCCCAGAGCGCCGCGGGTCTTGCGCAGATCGGTGGCGCCGGCCTGCGGGACGGCGTCGAGCACCGGCTGCGAGTTGGTGACCGCATGCACGGTGCTCATGCCGGCGGTGATCATGTTGCGCGTGAGGTCGCGCTCGAGCAGCGGGCGGATCATGTGCGCCAGCGCCGTGGTGGTACACGACGCCGCCGAGATCAGCTTGTGGGTGGCCGGGTCGAACTGATAGTCGTTGATACCGTGGATGAGGATGGCCGCGTCGTCGGGGAGCGGGGCGCCTTTCTGCTTGCTCTTGAAGGGGGAGCTCTGGACGACGACGCGGGCTCCCGCGGCAAGGTGGCCGCGGAGCGACCCCCTGGACGCGTCGGCCTCGGCGTGAGGGTCTCTGAAAGTGCCGGTGCACTCGACGACCAGCGACACGCCGTGATCGCGCCAGGGGATGTCCTTGGGGTCGCGGGCCTCGCGCAAGACGACGATCTCCTTGCCGTAGGCGCTGATGAGGCCGCGTTCTTCGTCGACGACGCGGATGTCTCGCACGCCCGACTGCCCGAAGAGAAAGCGGTGCAGGGGGCCGTAGGTGCTGTCTTTGGCGACGTACTGGACCACTGCGTCCAGCGACGTCCCCACCGGCCGGCCCACGTTGATGACGAGGCGGTCGAAGTCGTCTCGCCCAAGGTGATACCAGAGCACCAGCTTGCCGATACGGCCCAACCCGTTGATACCGAGCGTGCGTTGCTCACTCATGGCCTGCGGTCCTCCCCTGCGTTAGCTCGACGATGCCCATCTTACGGCATGGCCCGTGCCGCCGGGTGCGTCTGCCGGCGGCTGCCAAGGTATCATTGAGGTCATCGTGAGAACCACGCCAGTACCCTTCGATTCAGACGCCCTGCGCGCCAACATCGGCAGGACCGCGCAGACCGTCGTCATCCCCGACCGCTACCTGCCGCTCGTGGAGGCGGTGCAGGGTCTACACGGCGTGCGCACCTCCCTCACCGAGACCGTCGGCGAGTACTTCCATACCTTCCGCAACGCCGACATGCTCGTCGAGGGCTTCCAGACGACGCTCCTCCGCAACTGGCCCTACTTCGAGCGCTCTGCGGACCGCTCCAGCCTGTTCGGGCTGCTTGCGGAACTCGTGCTCGGGCTGCTCGACTCGCCGCTCACCGCCGAGCAGGCCTCGCCTCTGCTGCGCGGGCTCCTTCAGTGGTGCACGGATGCGCTGAACGGGCAGCACGGCTCGACCTACGACGACAGTCTCGAGATGATCGGCGAGTCCCTGGTCCGGTTGCTGCCCGTGCAGCCCGTGGCCTTTCTGGAGCGCGACGCCCTGCTGCGCGATCTGGTCGCGCTGACCGGCCGGCGGCCGGCGCTGGCGCCGGTCTACTTCGGCCTGTACCGCCGTGTGCTGCTCCTCGGCTATCGCCACGTCGAGGAGCGCCTTGACGTGCCCGGCTGGGCGACGGCGCAAGGGGCCGGCCTCACCGATCCCGCGGCGATCGCCGAGTGCTTCGCTTTTCTCGCCGGCAAACGCCTGTCGGCCCTCGTCCGCGGGGCCGGCAAGGCGCCCGACGAGGAGCTGCTCTCCGCGGAGCAGTACCCGGTCCTCTCCGACGTCCTCGGGCGTGCCATCGGCCGGCTGTTCCAGGTCGAGAACCTCGAGGACCGCTTCGCGGTCTGCCTCTACTTCCTCAAAGACGACACCCTCGGCTATCGCCAGAACGAGGTGATGGCCGACCTGCTGGGCGTCGTCAAGCAGATGCTCCACCCGCAGCGGCACCTGGACGTCGACAGGATCCTGAGCCGCCTCACGGAGTTCTTCCGCGATCGCGACAACCAGTTCCTCCTCATGCGCTTCAAGTGCTACGAGGCCATCGGCGTGGCCATCGGCGAGGCCGGCAACGTCAAGGCGGTCGATCACCTCATCGCGGACATCCTTTACTGGAAATTTCAGTACCCCGAGATCAGCGGCGCGACCGATGAGTGGGAGACCGTGGTCAATCCCTTCCATCTCCCGAAGATCCGCTGCTGGATGCACATCATCGAGTCGAACCCCGCGCTCTACGAGCGCCTGGCGGCGGCTCTCAACGTGCAGCTCCGCCTGGGCGGCGTCTACATCGCCGACACCGACCTCTTCCAGCGAGACGTGTCGCGCTTCCTGGACGCCGACATCCGCCCCATCTACTTCGTCGCCAAGCAACTGCTGCGCACCCTGCCCGTGTACTTCAACGAAGTCGGCGCGGAGGGCGAGCTGCGCGCCGTCTCCACTCAGATCGACGAGATTTGCGGGCGCCGCGACACGCTCATGCACTTTCTGCGCAAGCAGCTCCACGCCGAGTCGTCGAACCGCATGGTGGCGTTCTGCCGCGCCGTGCTTCACTACTGGATGACCCTCGAGCCCTCGGCTCTGGAGCCGTTCCTCTCCGCCAACACACTGGAGCTGGTGCGCGGCGAGCCGGAATGGGCGAGAGGCCCCCATGCGACGCTCCTGGCCCTGCAGGAGCAACTTGCCGCGCCGCAGCTCGAGGAACTGCTGGGGCGGCTTCTGACGCTGACCCCGGTTGAGCTCGAGACCCAGCTCGACCTGCTGGACACGGGCGCCGCCGCCGGCGACGGGGCGGCCTCTGCCATCGAGCGGCGCCGCGTGGCGCTGCTGGTGCGCACGTACCAGCTGGTCGCCAACAAGTACTCCTTGTCGGCCGATGACGTGGGTGCCGCGGTCGGCCGGCACCGGCAGCTCGAGGCAAAGGTGCGGCGCAGGTTCGAGCGGGCGCTGACCGCCTGGCAGGCCCGCCCGCTCCCGGCCGCCCGGGACCGCCTGCTCGACGCCGCTCTCGACGTCCTGCAGGCTCTGAAGGCCATCGTTCTCAGCCCGACGCCCTCGGTGGCGACCGAAAACATCTACCAGAAACGCCACATCGCCGCCGGCATCCCCTCGATCTACGGCAACTACAGCGAGCCCAAGTTCGATGCGCTGGGCCTGTCGTTCCGCGTCGAGAACCTGGTCGACAGGCTACTGGAGGATCTCGTCGCGGAAGGCATGGAGCCCTACGTGACCCGGGCCACGCTGCGCCGCATGAGCACCGCCATCGGGCGCTTCGAGCGGGCGCTGTCCATCGACGGCGTCGATTCGCGCGCCCTCGGCGCCAACCTGGCCCTGCTCGACGCCAGCTTCAGCAGCCGCAACTTCACCTTCGGCCAATACGAGAACGTGTTCCAGTTCCTCGTGAGCAGCGTGACCGAGCTCTCCTCGACGTCCATCCTCAGCCACGACCAGGTGCTCCATGCCGTGCTCACCAACGACCCTCGCCAGTGCGAGGCGCGCGGCATGTCGGTGGACGCCGTCGCGGAGATGGTCCTGCGTGAAGTGCTGGTGTCGGCCTTGGGGATGCAGGCGCTCGACCGCTACGACGGCCGCCGCCTTGCGCCAGATCGCCCTGCTCAACGGGCGCCTCGGCGTTCAGGCGCTCACGCGCATGATGAACTATGACACCGAGCGGCTCGTGTCGCCCATCCACAGGCCCAAGGCCGCCACCGACGACCGGCGGAGCCTGGGCTACAAGGGCCTGGGGCTCAAGGAGATGGCGTCGTACGGGCTCCGCGTGCCCGAAGGGTTCATCCTCACCACCGAGCTGTTCAGCGCCATGCCGGCCATGTCGTACCGGCCCCTTTATGCCGACACCGTCCAGCGCGTGCGGCAGGCTCTGGGCCGGCTGGAGAGGCAGACCGGCTCGCGCGTGGGCGATCGAGCCCGGCCGCTGCTCCTGTCCATCCGCTCCGGGGCGGCGATGTCCATGCCCGGACTCATGACCACGTTCGTCAACGTGGGCCTCAACGACGAATCGGCGGAAGCGCTGTCGGCAGACCCGCGACGCGGATGGGCCACCTGGGACGGCTATCGGCGCTTTCTGCAGTCGTGGGCGATGTCCGAGGGCATCGACCGGGACTTCTTCGACGCCATCATCGACCGAGTTCAAGAGCCGCTACGGGGTCGGGCAGAAGATCGATTTCACGACAGAGCAGATGCGCGAGATCGCCTTCGCCTACAAGGCTGCGGGCGCGCGAGGAGGGCGTCGTCTTCGTCGACGACCCCTTCGACCAGGTCATCTCCTGCATCCTCAAGGTGCTCGAGTCGTGGGACTCGTCGCCACGCCCGCATCTACCGCGCAGTACACGGGGGTTGCCGACGAATGGGGCACGGCGGTGGTCGTGCAGCGCATGGTCTTCGGCAACCTCAGCCGCGAGTCGGGCTCCGGCGTGACCTTCACGCACAACCCCCTCGAGCCGTACAGTCGCCGGGTGCGGCTCTTCGGCGACTTCGCCGTGCGCAGCCAGGGCGAGGACCTGGTCGGTGGGCTGGTGTTCCCGCTGCCCATCTCCGAAGCCCAGCGGCTCGGCAGCTCCACGTACCGTGGCACGGAGCACTCTCTGGAACGAGACTACCCTGAGGTCTACCAGGAGCTCCTGGCGGTGGCGCGCGAGCTGGTCGTCGAGCGGGACTTCGATCCGCAAGAGATCGAGTTCACCTTCGAGTCGCCGGCAGCCGCCGATCTCTACGTGCTGCAGAAACGCGGCGTGGTCCAGGAGCAGGCCAAGGATGCGGCCTACTTCGACACGGCGTCACCCAACTACGGACCTCCCGTGGCGGTGGGCATGGGCGTCGCCGGGGGCGCCTACTCGGGGCGCGTGGCGGTCAACGCCGCACAGATCGACCAGCTGCTGGCCGAGGCTCCGGCCGAGAACATCGTGCTGCTGCGGCCGGACACGGTGCCCGAAGACATCGCCATGATCGCCCGGGTCAGCGCCATCCTCACGGCCCGCGGCGGGGCCACGTCGCACGCCGCCGTGACCGCCAAGCGTCTGGGCAAGACCGCCGTGGTCGACTGCATGGACCTGGAGGTCGTCGAGCGCGAGGGCTCGGCGCGCCTGGCCGGGGACGAGATGGAACGCCGGCGAGTGACTGTCCATCGACGGGCGCACCGGCAACATCTTCCTGGGCCGTATCCCGCACTCTGGCGCGTCCGGTGCCGCCCGAGTCGCTGTGAAGCCACGCCCCGGACGCCCCCGACCGGGGCCGGCTCTGGTAGGCTGTGGCATCAACCGACTTGGAGGGTGAAATGAGTGTGAGAGTAGGCGTCAACGGCTTCGGCCGCATCGGCAGGCTCGTCATCCGCGCGGCGCTCAGGCAGGGCGCCGACATCGAGTTCGTGGCGATCAACGATCTCACGGACGCGAAGACCCTGGGCCATCTGTTCAAGTACGACTCCGTCCACGGCGTCTTCCCCGGCACCGTCGCGGTCGAGGACGAGGCCCTGGTCATCGAGGGCAAGCGTATCCGCGTGATCAGCGAGACCGACCCCGCCAAGCTGCCGTGGCAGCGAGCTCGGCGCCGACGTCGTCATCGAGTCGACCGGCCGCTTCACCGAGCGCTCGGCGGCCGCCAAGCATCTCGAGGCCGGCGCCAAGAAGGTCATCATCTCGGCGCCCGCCAAGGGCCCCGACGTCACCATCTGCCTGGGCGTCAACGAAGAGATGTACGACAAGGCCAAGCACGACGTGATCAGCAACGCCAGCTGCACCACCAACTGCCTGGCGCCCATGGCCAAGGTCCTCGTCGACAACTTCGGTGTCGAGAAGGGCTTCATGACCACGATCCACGCGTACACCAACGACCAGCCGGTCCTCGACTTCCCGCACAAGGACCTGCGTCGCGCCCGCGCCGCGGCCCAGTCGATCATCCCCACGACCACCGGCGCCGCGCGCGCCGTGGCGCTCGTGATCCCCGACCTCGAAGGCAAGCTCGACGGGTTCGCGCTGCGCGTGCCGACGCCGGACGGCTCGGCCACCGACCTCGTCGCCGTGCTCTCCACCGAGGTCACCGCCGCCGATGTCAACGCGGCCATGAAGGCCGCCGCCGAGGGGCCGATGAAGGGCATCCTGCAGTACCAGGAGGACCCGATCGTCAGCATCGACGTCGTCGGCAACAGCCACTCGTCGATCTTCGACCCGGCGCTCACCATGGCCAAGGGCAAGCTGGTGAAGTGCATCTCGTGGTACGACAACGAGTGGGGCTACTCTTGCCGCCTCGTCGACCTCGTCCAGATGGTCATCTGACCGCGGAGCCAAGGAGGCTGCACGCATCATGAAGCGTTCGCTGACCGACTACCCGCTCGCCGGCAAGCGCGTTCTCGTGAGGGTGGACTTCAACGTGCCGCTCGAGGGCGGCCGCGTGGTCGACGACACGCGCATCCGTGCCGCCTTGCCGACCATCACCTATCTGCTCGACCAGGGCTGCTCGGTGGTGCTCGCTTCCCATCTCGGCAGGCCCAAGGGCCAGGTCGTCGACGACCTCCGCATGGCTCCGGTGGCCGCGCGCCTGGCGGAGCTGCTCGGCCGCCCCGTCAAGACGGCCGCCGACTGCGTCGGGCCCGAGGTCGAGGCGGCCGCGGGCGGTCTGCGTCCGGGCGAGGTCCTCCTCCTCGAGAACCTGCGCTTCCATCCCGAGGAGACGGCCAACGACGGCGTCTTCGCCAAGCGGCTGGCCGGCCTTGCCGAGGTCTACGTCAACGACGCCTTCGGCAGCGCGCATCGTGCCCACGCCTCCACCGAGGGCGTCACGCACTACCTGCCGCCGGTGGCGGGCCTTCTCATGATCCGCGAGCTCGAGATCCTCGGGCGTCTGCTGCGCGACCCGGCGCGGCCGTTCGTGGTCGTCCTCGGCGGGCTCAAGGTCTCGGACAAGATCGGCGTCATCGAGAAGATGCTCGGGGCCGCCGACGCGATCCTCGTCGGCGGCGCCATGGCCAATGCGTTCCTCGCCGCCAAGGGCTACGGCATCGGCCTGTCGAAGGGCGACGGCGACCAGGTCGCCGTCGCCGCCCGGGTGCTGGCCGCCGCCGGGCAGACTCGCTGCGAGCTCGTCCTGCCGCGCGATGTGGTCGTGGCTCTGGACGCCGCCGCCGGGGTGCCCGCGAGGGTCGTGCCCGCGCACGCCATCGCGACCGATGAGATGGCGCTCGACATCGGCCCGGAGACCGTGGCCGAGTTCGTGCGCCATGTGCGCAGCGCGGGGACGATCTACTGGAACGGGCCGATGGGCCTGTTCGAGCTCGACGACTTCAGCGCCGGCACGAAGGCCGTGGGCGAGGCCATCGCGGCGAGCGCCTCGGTCACCGTGGCCGGCGGCGGCGACACCGTGGCGGCGGCGCGCCGCTTCGGTCTGGAGGCGCGCATGACGCACGTCTCCACGGGCGGCGGCGCATCGATGGAATTCCTGGAGGGCCGGGCCCTGCCCGGCGTGGAGGCGCTCATGGATCGTGGCAGCAGCGCGGCCGCAGGCCGCAGGCCGCTCATGGCGGGCAACTGGAAGATGTACAAGACACGCCCGCAGACGAAGGAGTTCTTCGCGGCTTTCGCAGCGGCGGTGGCCGGCGTGTCCGACCGCGACATCCTCATCTGCCCGCCGGCCATCGACCTGGAGACGGCCCTGGCGGCCACCGCCGGCAGCGCGATCCAGATCGGCGCCCAGACCATGCACTTCGCCGCAGAGGGCGCCTTCACCGGCGAGATCGCCCCGCCGATGCTGCGCGAGCTGGGCGTGCCCTACGTGATCCTCGGGCACTCCGAGCGCCGTCAGTACTACGCCGAGAACGACGCCGACCTGGCACGCAAGGTGCGCGCCGCCCTCGACGCCGGCCTGCGTCCGGTGCTCTGCTGCGGCGAGACGCTCGAGGAGCGCGAGGCCGGCCGCACCGAGGACAAGGTCGGCGGCCAGCTCGACGCCGGTCTCGGCGAGGTCGGCGTCGCGGAGCTCGCTCTCGTCGCCATCGCCTACGAGCCCATCTGGGCGATCGGCACCGGCGTGACGGCGACGCCCGAGCAGGCCCAGGAGACGGTGAGCTTCGTGCGGCGGCGGGTGCGGGAGCGCTTCGGCGACGCCGCCGACGGGGTGCGCATCCTCTACGGCGGCAGCGTCAAGGCGGGCAACATCGACGTCCTCATGGCGCAGCCCGACATCGACGGCGTGCTCGTCGGCGGTTCGAGCCTCGACGCGCAGGAGTTCGCGCGCATCGTGCGCTTCGTGGAGCCGCCTGCTTGAGCGGCGAGGAGGTCGCCGGCGCGGGGCCGGGTCCGCCTCCGGGTGGGCGGTCCCTGACCCCGGACCCCGGCGACCCGGCCCTGTCGCCGACGGGCCGCGTGCAGCGGCCGGTCGTGCTCATGGTCCTCGACGGCTGGGGCTGCGCGCCCGCCGGTCCCGGCAACGCCGTGAGCCTGGCCTCTACACCCGTCTTCGATGGGCTGATGGCCGAGTGCCCGCACGGCACCCTCGAGGCGTCCGGCCCGGCGGTGGGTCTGCCTCCGGGCCAGATGGGCAACTCCGAGGTCGGGCATCTCAACATCGGCGCCGGCCGCGTCGTCTACCAGGACCTCACGCGCATCAGCAAGGCGATCGCCGACGGCGACTTCTTCACCAACCGCGTGCTCAAGCAGGCGTGCGCCAAGGCCGTGGGCCGCGGCAGCACGCTGCACCTCATGGGTCTGGTGTCGGGCGGCGGCGTGCACAGCGACATGGGGCACCTGAAGGCGTGTCTGGAGCTGGCCGCCCGCGAGAAGGTGGGGCGCGTGGTCGTGCACGCCTTCCTCGACGGCCGCGACACGCTGCCGCGCAGCGCCAAGGGCTACCTGGCCGAGATCCAGGAGAAGATGGACGATCTCGGCCTCGGCCGCTACGGAGTGGTCAGCGGCCGCTACTACGCCATGGACCGCGACACGCGCTGGGACCGCGTCAAGCTCGCCTACGACGCCCTGGTCTACGGCCAGGGCTTCTTCGCCGCCGACGCGCAGGCGGCGGTGGACGCCGCCTACAAGCGCGGCGAGAACGACGAGTTCGTGCGCCCGACCGTCGTGGCGCCGGAGCGTCGACGCCCGCGTCGCCGACGGCGACGTGTGCCTCTTCTTCAACTTCCGCCCGGACCGCGCCCGCGAGCTCACGCGCGCCTTCGCGGAGCCGGGCTTCGCCGAGTTCGAGCGCGGCCCGCATCCGCCGGCCGTCGACTTCGTCACCATGACCCGCTACAAGAAGGAGTTCGGGCTGCCCGTCGCGTTCCCGCCGGAGCACCCCACCAACGTGCTCGCCGACGTGCTCGCCGCGCACGGTCTGCGCCAGCTGCACATCGCCGAGACCGAGAAATACGCGCACGTCACCTTCTTCTTCAACGGCGGCGTCGAGAAGCCGGTCGAGGGGGAGACGAGGATCCTCGTGCCGAGCCCCCGCGACGTGCCCACCTACGACCACAAGCCCGAGATGAGCGCCTACGGCGTCACCGACGAGCTGGTCGCGGCGCTCGCCGCCGGCGGCTTCGCCTTCGCCGTGGTGAACTACGCCAACGCCGACATGGTCGGGCACACCGGCGTGATCCCCGCGGCGGTGGCGGCCCTCGAGGCCGTCGACGAGTGTCTGGGGCGGGTCGTGGAGCTGGCGACCCGCCTCGGCGGCGTCTGCCTCGTGACCGCCGACCACGGCAACTCCGACCACATGCTCGAGCCCGACGGCAGCGTCAACACCGCGCACAGCACGAACCGGGTGCCGTTCATCGCCACTGCGACGGGAGTGCGCGTGCGCGAGGGGGGCCGGCTGTGCGACCTGGCGCCGACGGCGCTCGCCCTGCTGGGCCTTGCCCAGCCGGCCGAGATGACCGGCGCCAGTCTCCTGGAGCCGGCCGGATGAGCGCGCCCGCTCGCGCCGGCGCCGCCCTTTGCGCACTGAAGCGGGGCCTGAGCATCGTGCTGATCGGCGCCGTCCTGGTCCTGGCCGGCTGCGGCAGCGCCGGCACGACCGACGTCGCCACCGACGACGCCGACGCCCCCAAGGCCGGCGGCACGTACAACTTCCCGCTGAGCGCCGAGCCGGTTTCTATCGAGCCGCTGAACGCCCAGGAGCCGGACGGCATGCAGGTCGCTCACCAGGTCTTCCAGGGCCTGGTGAAGTGGGAGATGAACGAGGCCGGCGACATGGTCGCCGAACCCGACATCGCCGAGAGCTGGGCGACCACCGACGCGCAGACGTGGACCTTCACGCTCAAGAAAGGCGTGACCTTCCAGGCGCCGGTCGGCCGCGAGGTCACGGCGCAGGACTTCGTCGACTCCTGGGACCGCGTCACCGACCCGGAGAACCAGTCGTACGTCTCGTACATCCTGGCGCCGCTCGAGGGCTGCGATGACGACGGGTACCAGGTCGATCCCACGCAGGGCCTCAGCGGCGTGCGGGCGATCGACGACTACACGCTCGAGGTCAGGCTTCGCTACCCCGTCGCCGAGCTCCCGATGATCCTCGGCCACACCGTGGCGGCCGTGACTCCCGTCGAGTACATCGAGAAGGTCGGCGACAAGAAGTACGGCCGGAGGCCCGTCGGAACCGGCCCTTACGTGGTCGGATCGTGGCAGGAGGGACGCTCGATCCAGCTCCTCAAGAGCAGCGACTACTGGGACACCGACAACGCGGGCTGGGTGGACAGGATCAGCATGCCCATCATCGCCGAGACCTCCGCGATGTGGCTCGAGTTCCAGACGGGGGACCTCGACTGCTCGCGCGTGCCCCCCGGCCAGGTGAAGGCCGCCGAGACCCTCCCCGCGGTGGAATCGGGTGAGTGGACCGCCGAGGCATGGCCCAGCCCGGCCGTGGGCTTCGTCGGCATCAACATGCGTGACGCGGCGCTCGCCGGCGATCTGCCGCTGCGCCAGGCGCTGAGCGAGGCGGCCGCTGCCGAGGCCGTCGTCGCCGAGGCCGGCGAGGGCGTGCCGCTCCTGGCCGCGGGCTACGTGCCGCCGGGGATCGCCGGGCATCGCGCCGACCAGAATCCTTACGCGTACGACCTCGGCTCGGCGACGGCGATCGTGCAAGGCCTCGGCGTGACTCCGAGACTCGGCTACTGGTACATCTCGGATACACGCGACAGGGAGATGGCCGAGATCCTGCAGGCCGGCTGGAAGACCGCCGGGATCGACGTCGAGCTGAGCGACTTCGAGGGGCCCGCGCTGTTCGACAAGCTGGCGAGAGACGACCCGGAAAGCGGGGCAGAGCTGTTCGCCACGGGCTACATCGCGAACTACCCGTCGATGGGCGACTTTCTGTACCCGCTGTTCTCCTCGGAGCGATCGCTCAGCGGCAGCTTCACCGGCTACTCGAGCAGTGCGGTCGACGAACTGCTCGTGCAGGCGCGCGGGACGCAGGACGCCCAGCAGCGCTACAACCTGTACGCGCAGGCCGAGAAGCTCATCCTCGCCGACATGCCCGCCATCCCCCTGTACTTCTTCCGCGACTTCCTCGTCACCGACAACCGCATCGGGGGCTTCGCGCGCGACCCTATGGGCTTCGTCGACATGTGGGATGTCTGGGTGAGGTAGCCGCCGCCGTGGCTGCGCGTGTTGTCCAGCGGTGGCCGAGGTGTAACAATGGTGCATCCGGAGACATCCGCGACCACGTCCGCGCCCAAGAGGAGTAGACCCTTGCTGAACGCAGTGCTGACCGCCATCTTCCTTATCGAGAGCGTCCTGCTCATCGTGCTCATCCTCATCCACTCCGGCAAAGACGCCGGCATGGCCAGCATCACCGGTTTTTCGTTCGCCTCGTCGGCCAGCGTGATGGAGCGCAACCTCACGCGCTACACCATCATCTGCGGCGTCGCCTGGTTCGTCACGTCGTTCCTGCTGGTCTGGCGGATCGGCTGACGCCGGTGCAGCCTCGCGCCGCAGCCGGCACGCTCTCCAAGTCACCGCAGTGCTCACGAACGCAAGGGGAGGTGCGAACGAGGGGCTGAACATGCGGGGGGACAGGTCTTAGTCATTCCAAGGAGGTCGCAATGAAGAGATCCACCACGAAGTGGCGCGGCTTGGTCATCCTGGCCGGCGTCCTCATCATCGCCGGCCTGCTGCTGGCGGCCTGCGGCAGCAGCGACGAGGGCGGCGGCGGCGCCAGCCCGAGCGCCGCGGGCACGCCCAAGCCGGGCGGCACGTACAACTTCGTCCTCGGCTCGGATCCCGTGGCGATCGACCCCATCCTGGCCTATGAGTCGGAGGGCATGCAGGTCGTCCACCAGGCGTTCGAGACCCTGGTCTAAGGCGTGGTCGACGATCAGGGCAACCTCACCCCGGCGCCGGGCCTCGCCGAGAGCTGGGAGACCACCGACAACCAGACGTGGACCTTCAAGCTCAAGCAGGGCATCACGTTCGCCCCGCCGGTCAGCCGCCCGGTCACGGCGCAGGACTTCGTCGACTCGTGGAACTACGTCACCGACCCGAAGAACGCGTCGAACTTCTCCTACGTCATGTCGGTGGTCGAGGGCTGCGGCGACGACGGCTACGCCACCGACCCGAAGAAGGGCCTCACCGGCATCAGCGCGCCGGACGACTTCACGTTCGTGGTCAAGCTGAAGTACCCCTTCGCGGAGTTCCTGTCGGTGTTGCTGGTCGCCGTCACAGGGGTGCATGCCGGTCGACTACATCAACGAGGTCGGCTACAAGGCCTACCACGAGAAGCCGGTGGGCACGGGCCCCTACATGGTCACCAAGTGGAAGCACAAGGCGTCCATCGACATGGCCAAGAATCCCGACTACTGGGACAAGGCCAACGCCGGGTACGTCGACACCATCTACATGCCGATCATCGTCTCCTCGCAGACCTCGTGGCTCCAGTTCCAGAAGGGCGACGTGGACTACACGACCGTCCCGCCGGGCCAGGTCAGGGCCGCGCAGAACATGCCGCAGACCAAGTCGGGCGAGTGGACGGCCAAGGGCTGGCCCTACATCGCCAACGACTACGTCGTCTTCAACATGAACGACAAGGTCGTGGGCGGCGCGCAGGGTCTCGAGCTGCGCAAGGCGATGTACATGGCCGCCGACGCGCAGAGCGTCGTCAACATCGTCAATGAGGGGCAGGCGACGGTGGCCACCAGCTTCACCCCCAAGGGCCTGCCCGGCTGGGTGCCCGACCTGAACACCTACAAGACCAACGACCCCGAGGGCGCCAAGGCGATCCTCGCCAACCTCACGGTCCCGACGCTGAGCTACTGGTACAACACCGACGAGGCCAACCAGAAGACGGCCGAGGTGCTGCAGGCCGGCTGGAAGGACGTCGGCCTGACCGTGAAGCTCTCCCAGTTCGAGTGGGCGACGTTCCTCGACAAGGTTGCAAAGGGCGAGGCCCAGGTCTGCCGGTCCGGCTGGCTCTGCGACTACCCCTCGCTCGACAACTTCCTCTACCCGCTGTTCGAGTCGAACCAGCCGGGCAATCTCAACAGTAGCTTCTACAAGAACCCGGAGTTCGATGCGCTGATCAAGCAGGCGCGGGGCACGGCCGACGCCGCCCAGCGCTACGACGTCTACCACCAGGCCGAGAAGCTGATGCTCGCCGACGCCCCGGCCGTGCCGATCTCCTACCCGCTGGCCTTCCGCGCCACCAACAACCGCCTCGGCGGCTTCATCTACAATCCCCTGGGCTTCGTCGACATGTGGAAGGTCTGGGTCAAGTAGCGTGCCGAGAGGCGCAGGCAGCCGGAACATCCTGACTGCAGCGCGTCATGGACACGGCGGTCCGCCGCTCGAGCGGCGGACCGCCGTGTCACGTTCTCCCGCGTGGGTGACGACCTGCTCACTTTGCGCTAGAGTGGCCGCATGATCGCATACGTCGTCAGACGGCTCTTCCAGATGGTGATCGTCCTCCTCGGGGTGACGGTCATCACGTTCGCCATCCTCTTCCTCATCCCGGGCGACCCGGCAACCCTGGTGGCGGGCAAGAACGCCACGCCGCAGAAGGTCGTCGAGGTGCGAACCAGGCTCGGGCTCGACAAGCCCGTGCCGGTCCAGTACGTCAAGTACGTCGGCAGGCTGGTGCGCGGCGACTTGGGCGACTCGTACTACCTCCAGCAGCCCGTCACCGACCTCATCAGGCTCAACGCTCCCTTCACGATCCAGCTGGCCATCGCGGCGGTCCTCATCGAGCTGCTCGGCATTCCTCTGGGCGTCTACTCGGCGCTGCGCCAGTACACGTTCTGGGACACGGCGCTCACCACGACGGCGCTCGTCATCTGGGGCATCCCGGTCTTCGTGCTCGGCTTGTTCATGCAGTGGTTCTTCGGCCTCAAGCTCGGCCTGCTGCCGCTGGTGGGCGCCGGCGACAACGTGCTGGGCATCATCCCGGGTTCCTGGAACAGCATCGCCACGCTGATCCTGCCGGCGGTGACGCTCGGCATGATCGAGGTCGCCTACATCTCGTACATGCAGCGCGCCTCGATGCTCGAGGTCATCCGCACCGACTACGTGCGCACGGCGCGCGCCAAGGGGCTCTCCGAGCGCAAGGTGATCACCGGGCACGCGTTCAAGAACGCCGTGATCCCCGTGATGACCATCGCCGGCATCGACCTCGGCGCCCTCATGGGCGGCGCCATCATCACCGAGACGGTGTTCTCGCGCCCCGGCATCGGCCTCATGATCTACCAGGCGATCGGCGCCCGCGACATCCCCGTGGTCGCCGGCGGGGTGCTCTTCGCCACCGTCGTCTACGTCTTCGCCAACCTCTTCGTCGACCTCGGCTACGCGTTCGTCGACCCCCGTATCCGTCTGGAGGACTGAGTGCCCGAGAATCATCAGGACACCTCCGGCAACGAGATCGTCGAGGACCTCACCGTCAGCACCCTGAGCGAGCGCGACCTCCTCGAGGACGAGTTCGCCCGGGAGAAGGAGAGGGCCGCCGGGGGCAAGCCGCTCGGCCTGTGGGCCGACACCTGGCGCCGCCTCAAGCGCAACAGGCTGGCGCTTGTCGGCATGGGGATCATCATCGTGTTCGTCCTCGTCGGCAGCGTCGAGACCGTGGCGTACCTGGCCGGCGGGTACGTGGCCCCCTACGACCCCATCAAGACCGACTACGCGCTGTCGCCGCAGGGTCTCGGCTCGCCACCCTCGCTGTCGCACCCGATGGGCACCGACTACCTCGGCCGCGACGTCTTCTCGCGCGTGCTGGTCGCGACCCGCATCTCGATGCTGGTGGGCGTCATCGCCGTGGCGATCGCCTTGGCCATCGGCCTGGTCCTGGGGCCGATCTCCGGCTACTACGGCGGTGCGGTCGACACTGTCATCATGCGCACCGCCGACGTGTTCTTCGCCTTCCCGTTCATCCTCTTCGTGTTGCTGCTCCTCACCGTGTTGCCGCCGGGGTTCGGCAGCGTGTTCATCGCCATCGGCGTCCTCAGCTGGGCGACCTACGCGCGCCTCAACCGTGGCTCGGTGCTCAGCGTCAAGAACATGGAATACGTAGAGGCGGCACGCGCCCAGGGGGCCGGCGACCTGCGGATCATCTTTCGCCACGTCCTGCCCAACACCATGGCGCCCATCTACGTGGCCATCGCCATGGGCATCGGCGGCGCCATCACCACGGAGGCCGCGCTGGCGTTCCTCGGCCTCGGCGTCCAGGCGCCCGAGGCTTCGTGGGGCAAGATGATCTCCGACAACCTCACCTACCTCGCCGCCGGCAGCTGGTGGATGCTCGCGTTCCCCAGCTTCTTCCTGGTCGTCACCGTCTTCGGGTTCATCTCGTTCGGCAACGGGCTGCGCGACGCCACCGACCCCAAGCTCAAGGAGTAGGCATGGGCGAGCGACTTCTCACGGTCGACGGGCTATCCACCCACTTCTTCACCCACGCCGGCGTGGTCAAGGCGGTCAATGGCGTCAGCTTCACGCTCGATCGCAAGGAGACGCTGGGCATCGTCGGCGAGTCGGGCTCGGGCAAGACGGTCGCGGCGCTCTCGCTCATGCGCCTCGTCCCCGACCCGCCCGGCAAGGTGGTCGAAGGCTCCCTCATGCTCGGCGAGCGGGACCTCCGCACGCTCAGCGACCCCGAGATGCGCCAAGTGCGCGGCAACGACATCGCCATGATCTTCCAGGATCCGATGACCAGCCTCAACCCCGTGGTCAAGGTCGGCAAGCAGATCGCCGAGGCCATCACGCTGCACCAGGACAAGTCGAAGGGCGAGGCGTGGAAGATGGCTGCCGATCTGCTCGCCCGTGTGGGCATCCCCGACGCCCCGGCGCGCGTCAACCAGTACCCGTTCGAATTCTCCGGGGGCATGCGCCAGCGCGCGATGATAGCCATGGCGATCAGCTGCAACCCCGATATCCTGATCGCCGACGAGCCTACGACGGCGCTCGACGTCACCATCCAGGCGCAGATCATCGAAGTCATCGAGGAGATGCAGCAGCGCTACGAGAGCGGCGTGATCCTCATCACTCACGATCTTGGGGTGGTCGCCGAGATCGCCGACAAGGTGATGGTGATGTACGGGGGTCGCACGGTCGAGTACGGCGGCATCGACGAGATCTTCTACAACCCGCACCATCCGTACACCTGGGGCCTCCTCGGTTCGCTGCCGCGGCTCGACGAGGTGGAGAAGACACGCCTCACGCCGATCAAGGGCCAGCCGCCGGACCTCATCACGCTTGCCGCCGGCTGCCCGTTCGCGGCGCGCTGTACGTACGTGCGCGCGGAGTGCCGCGACAAGTGGCCGGCGCTCGAGATCGTCGGTCCCGAGCACGGTCTGAACTGCTGGATCCCCCGCGAGGAGCGTCTCCAGCTCCGCGCCGGGCTGGCCCACTTCCGGGAGCACGTCGCGTGAGCCTGCTCGAAGTCAAGGATCTGAAGAAGCACTTCCCCATCAAATCGGGAATCCTCAAGCGGACGACCGGCTACGTGTACGCCGTGGACGGGATCAGCTTCGCCGTCGAGAAGGGCGAGACGCTGGGCCTCGTCGGCGAGAGCGGCTGCGGCAAGTCCACCACGGGACGTTCGGTGCTGCGCCTTATCGCCCCGACGGCGGGGACCATCGTGTTCGAGGACGTCGATGTCATGGCCGCTTCGCGCAGCGATATGCAGACGCTGCGCCGCGACATGCAGATCATCTTTCAGGACCCGTACGCCTCGTTGAACCCCCGCATGAGAGTGCGCAACATCATCGGCGAGTCGCTCAAGATCCACAACATCGGCACCGAGGCCGAACGCAAGAAGCGAGTCTTCGAACTGCTCGAGACCGTGGGCTTGAGCGTCGAGCACGCCGAGCGCTACCCCCACGAGTTCTCCGGCGGGCAGCGCCAGCGCATCGGCATCGCCCGCGCCCTGGCGCTCAACCCGAAGCTGATCATCTGCGACGAGCCGGTGAGTGCCCTCGACGTGTCCATCCGCGCCCAGGTGATCAACCTGCTCGAGGACCTTCAGGACGAGTTCGACCTCACCTACCTGGTCATCGCTCACGACCTCTCGGTGGTCAAGCACATCTCCGACCGTGTCGCCGTGATGTACCTCGGCAAGATCGTCGAGATCTCGGACAGCGCGGTGCTCTACGACTTCCCGCAGCACCCCTACACCGAGGCGCTGCTCTCGGCGGTGCCCATCCCCGATCCCACCACCGAGCGAGCGCGGCGGCGCATCATCCTCGAGGGCGACGTGCCCAGCCCGGCGAACCCGCCCAAGGGCTGCGTCTTTCACCCGCGCTGCCCGCGGGCCCAGGAGATCTGCACCACGGCGATGCCCACGCTGTCGAGCACGGGCGGCGACGCCGGCCAGCGACATGAGGTCGCGTGCTACTTCCCGGCGCGCTTCACCGGCGGCGTACGCACGGTCCCCAACCAGCCGTTCGACGGCGCGCTGGCCCGCTCGGACGATTGATCGCGACAGCACGAGACTTCCCCGACTACATCGGATCGTCATGATGCTCCGCCACCGCGTCCGCCGTGCGTCGCGCCCTCTGCTCATCGCCACTGTCGTCGCCGGTGTGATCGTGGCCGGTCTGAGCGCCTGCGGCAAGTCCGACACGTCTCCGAGTCCGGGGGCACCGACGACGACCGATGCCGTCGTGGCTCGGGTGGCCGGCGAGGAAGTGACCCAGGCCCAGGTCGACACGGTCAGCGCCGAGGCGCGGCTCGCGGGGCGCAGCGACGACGCCGTCGCGGCCCGTGACGAGGCCGTGCGCCGCGCGCTCGTGCGCCGGGAGGCCGAACGGCTGGGCATCAGCATCGGGGACGAGGCGGTGGCGCGGCGCGTGTCCGGGGTGGAGCAGAACGCTGGTGGAGCCCAGGCGCTGGACGTGGCGCTGGAGCGGGCCTCGATGACGCGGGAGCAGCTGGGTCAGGCGGTACGGTACAGCCTGCTGGTGCGGGCCGTGGCGGACGCGAAGCACGCGAGCTTGGAGGCCATGCCGACCCAGGTGCGCGCGTTCTACGATCGCCATCGCGCCGACCTGTACACGAGGGGCCCGTCGTACCGCCTCGGCAAGATCACCGTGCCCGGAGAGAAGCTGGCGGAGAAGCTCGTGCGGCTCCTGCGGCGCGGCGCGAGCTTCGCGGAGGTCGCCAGACGCTACAGCATGGACCCCCAGACCCGCTTCCGTGGCGGTGACGTCGGCTGGGTCTTGGCGTTCACCGTCCCGGGTGAGGTGCTGACGGTCGTCGAGCACGTGGCGCCGGGGGGCGTAGCGGACCCGGTGAGGTCCGCGGGGAAGTGGCAGGTGTACAAGGTCTTCGCCAGACGTCCGTCGCGCGTCGTGCCCTTCGCGGAAGCGCGCGAGTCTATCGCCACGGAGTTGACGCGCCGTCGCCGCGCCAAGGCCCTCGACCGTTGGCTCGATGCGGAGGTCGGGCGCGCCGATGTGGTGACGACGCCCTGACCTCCCCCTGTGTCGCCGAGCGTCATCGACAGACAGCGGTCAGCCGTTTCGGGCGACCCTCCGGGCGTCCCGCGGGGACGGTTGCTATACTCGGCGGTGACAGAGACTACCGGAGGTCCTCGTGCGTAACGCTCTCATAGTCCTGGTCGTCGTTGCTCTGCTGCTCGTCGTCCTCGGCGCCGTCAACAACGACCTGCTCTTCGACATCGACTTCGTCGCCGGCACCTGGACCGCGGTCTCGCTCTTCTGGGTCGCGGTCGTCATCGCGGGCGTCGTCGTCGTGACCGGGGTGGTCGCGGCGCTGCTCGCGCGATCGGGCGCGGTCGCGACGCGGCGCAAGCTCGAGAAGGAGCTCCAGGCCACCTACGAGCGGCTGCGGGCCGCCGAGGCAAAGCTGCCCAGGCCCGCGCCCGCGCAGGCCGTCGTCGACGTCGAGCCCGGCGGTCAGACGGCGGTCACCGGCGTGGCGCCCGCCACCGCGGCCGACGAGTCTCGCCTCGCCGCGCCGGCGGCGCCGGAGGCCGAGACGGCCGTGGTCAGCGCGGCGCCGGAGGCCGAGACGGCCGTGATCAGCGCGGCGCCGGAGGCCGAGACGGCCGTGGTCAGCGCGGACGCCGGAGGCCGAGACGGCCGTGACGAGCGTAGCGCCGGCGACCGAGACCGCCGACAGCGCGGAGGCGCCGGCCGCGGACGCCGCGGACGCTCCGCCGCCTGCGGCGTCCTGACCCCGCCGGCCGGACCTCATCCGTCGTCCCGGCGCGGTACACTCGCGCGGTGAAGCTACCGTGATCGATCCCGGTTCCTGGAGCATCGCGCCCGTCTCGTACACCGACGTCCGCCGGCTTGCCGCGGAGCTCGGCGTCAGCGAGGTCTTTGCGCAGGTCCTCGTGCGCCGCGGCCTCGGCGATCCTTCCGCGGCGCACGCCTTTCTTCATCCGGACTACCGCGTCCACAACCCGTACCTCATGGCGGGGATGAGCGAGGCCCGCCGGCGCCTCGACAAGGCGCTGCAGCGCGGCGAGGCGATCGCCGTCCACGGCGACTACGACGCCGACGGCATCACGGCGACGTTCCTTCTGGTGCGCGTCCTCGAGGAGCTCGGCGCCGACGTGCGCTGGTATCTGCCCAACCGGTTCTCCGAGGGGTATGGGGTCTCGGCGGCCGCCGTGGAGGAGCTCGCGGCCGGCGGCGTCAAGCTGCTCGTCACGGTGGACTGCGGCATCAACGCGCGCGCCGAGGTGGCCCGCGCCGGCGAGCTCGGCATGGACGTGATCGTCACCGACCATCACGAGATGGAGGGCCCGCCGCCGGACTGCGTGGTCGTCACGCCCAAGCTGCCCGGCTACCCGTGCCCGCAGCTCGCCGGCGTCGGCGTCGCCTTCAAGCTCGCGCACGCACTGCTCGAAGAGCCCGTCGGAGGCGCGCGTCGAGGTGCCGCTGGCCCTGCGCCCGCTCAGCGATGTGGTCGCCATCGGCACCATCGCCGACATCGTGCCGCTCGTCGACGAGAACCGCGTGCTGGCGAGCATCGGCCTGGGGCGCCTGCGCAGCTCGCCGCGCCCCGGGCTGGCCGCCTTGATGGAAGTCGCCGGGGTCAAGGCCGACGGCGTCAACGCCGGCACCGTCGGCTTTCGCCTCGCGCCGCGGCTCAACGCCGCCGGCCGCCTCGAGGACGCCTCGCTGGCGCTGGAGCTGCTCGGCTGCGCCGATCGCGAGACCGCCCTGCCCATGGCGCTGCGTCTCAACGAGCTCAATCAGGAGCGCCAGGCCATCGAGGCCGGCATCTTCGCCGCCGCCGCCGAGATGGTCCCCGACCCGCCGCCGGCGGCCCTCGTCCTGTCGTCGCCCGCCTGGCACGAGGGCGTGGTGGGCATCGTCGCCTCGCGCGTCGCCGAACGCTTCAACCGCCCCGCGATCCTGCTCAGCGAGGGCGACGACGAGGCCAAGGGTTCCGGGCGCAGCATCCCGGGCTTCGACCTGCTCGGCGCCGTCGAGCGCAGCGCCGAGCACCTGCTCGCCTTCGGCGGGCATCGCGCCGCCTGCGGCCTGCGGCTGCGGCGCGAGCACATCCCGGCCTTTCGCGACGCCTTCGTGGCCCAGGCCGGGGCGATGCTCAGCGAGGCCGACCTGGTGCGCACGCAGCTCGTGGACGCCGTCGTCGGCGGCCACGATCTCACCCTCGGGCTCGCCGACGAGCTGGAACTCCTGGCTCCACACGGCTTCGGCAATCGCAAGGTCACGCTGCTGCTCCATGGGGCGGAGGTGGTGGGGCCGCGCCTCACGCGCGACCACCGGCACGCCCAGTACCGGGTGCGCTGCGACGGCGCCACCTGCCAGGCGATCCACTTCAACTTCGACAAGCTGCAGGAGCTCACCGCGCCCGGCCGCTTCGACGTGCCGCTGGGCCTGTCGAAGAACGAGTACAACGGCGCCGTGAGCGCCCAGGCCGAGGTCAGGGGGTTGCATCGGCTCGGCGCGCCGGAGCGCGACGTGTGCGCGACCGCCTGCGACCTGTCGTGCCCGCGACCGGCTCACCGGCGGCGCTCTGTGGGACGAGCTGCTCGAGGGTCCGTCCTGGCCGGGCGACCGTGAGCCTGCCGCGCTCGCCGAGGCGCGCCGGAATGGCCGCCTGCTCGACCGTCGCGGCCGGGCGGCCGTCTCGACGCTGGCCTCGCTGGCGGCGGGCGGCGAGCGCGTGCTGGTGCTCGTCGCCGACGTCGCCCGCCGCCGCCCGCTGCTCAGCCGCGACGTGCTCTCGCCGCAGCTCGCGCGCCGCGCCTTGTACCTGCAGTCGGCGTGCGTGGGCCGGCTGGGCGAAGCGCTGGCCGGCCCCGACGTCGTGATGACCGGCTACGACGTGGTGGCCGCGCGCCCGCGGCTGGCCGCGGGCTTCGCTCACGTCGTGTTCCTCGACCCGCCCTTCACGGAGAGCCTCTTCGCGGCGGTCGCCGGCGCGGCGCCGGAGGCGTGGCTGCACGCTCTCTGGGGCCGCGCCGAAGCCGGCTTCGCCGCGCAGGTCGCGGCCGCCGAGCTCGACCTCGACGCCACGATGCGGCGCGCCTGGCGTGCCCTCAGCGCCGGGTCCGGCCGGTTTGACGAAGCGCTTGCCCAGGAACTTCTTGAGGGAGACCCGTTCCTGCGTTCGGCCGGCGCCACGGCGGCGGCCCTGAGGGCTTTGCGCGACGCCGGGCTGCTGCAGGTCGACGCGGCCGGCGGCTACCATCTTGAGCGGCCGCAGAGTAAGGTCGACGTCACTCAGACCGACACATACAAGGTATGGCACACACTGTTTCAGACAAGCGACTTCCTGCGGACCTGCCTGACGGCCGGGATCTGACGCAGGTCCCCGACAAGTACCGCCCGCTCCTCGACGACCTCTTCGCGGCCATCGCCCGGTACAACCCGGACGCCGACCGCGAGCTCATCACCCGGGCGTTCGTCGCGGCCTGCGGCCTTCACGGCCGGCAGAGCCGCAAGAGCGGCGAGGCCTACATCCATCACCCCGTCGGCACCGCCCTCAACGCCGCCGAGCTCAAGCTCGACTCGGTCACCATCGCCGCGGCGCTGCTGCACGACGTCGTCGAAGACACGGGCACGCCGCTCGCCTGGATCGAGGAGCAGTTCGGCGAGGAGATCGCCATGCTCGTCGACGGGGTCACCAAGCTCACCAAGATGCACTTCACCTCCCAGGAGGAGGAGCAGGCCGAGAACTACCGCAAGATGATCATCGCGATGGCGACCGACATCCGCGTGATCCTCATCAAGCTCTGCGACCGCCTGCACAACATGCACACGCTCTGCTATCTCAGCAAGCAGAAGCAGATCCAGAAGGCCAAGGAGACGCTCGAGGTCTACGCGCCCCTCGCGCACCGGCTGGGCATCCACAACATGAAGTGGCAGCTCGAGGACCTCGCCTTCGCCTCTCTGCATCCTCGCAAGTACCAGGAGATCCAGAAGTGGGTGGCGCAGCGGCGCGCCGATCGCGAGGACTACGTCGACGAGGCGGCCGGCTTCCTCAACGCCGAGCTCGACGAAGCCGGCATCGGCGCCGACATCAGCGGCCGTGCCAAGCACTTCTACTCCATCTACTCGAAGATGAGCCGCGGCGGCAAAGAGTTCAACGAGATCTTCGACCTCACCGGCCTGAGGGTCCTCGTCGACACCATCAAGGACTGCTACGGCGCTGTGGGCATCATCCACTCCGTGTGGAAGCCTCTTCCCGGGCGCTTCAAGGACTACATCGCGATGCCCAAGTTCAACCTGTACCAGTCGCTGCATACCACCGTCATCGGTCCGGGCGGCAAGCCCCTCGAGATCCAGATCCGCACCTTCGACATGCACCAGACCGCCGAGTTCGGGGTCGCCGCGCACTGGCTCTACAAAGAACGCGGCGAGCGCGACCCCGACAAGCTGGCCTGGCTGCACCAGATGATGGAGTGGCAGTCGGAGACCGGCGATCCGCGCGAGTTCATGGACACGCTGCGCGTCGAGCTCTTCGAGGACGAGGTCTTCGTGTTCACGCCCAAGGGCGACGTCAAGAGCCTCGCCGCGGGCAGCACGCCGGTCGACTTCGCCTACGCCGTGCACACCGACGTCGGCAGCCACACCGTGGGCGCCAAGGTCAACGGCCGCATCGTGCCGCTGCACACGAAGCTGAGCAGCGGCGACATCGTCGAGATCATCACCAGCAAGTCGAGCCACGGGCCGTCGCGCGACTGGCTCGACATCGTCAACTCGCCGCGGGCGCGGCAGAAGATCCGCCAGCACTTCCGCCGCGAGCAGCGCGAAGACAGCGAGCACTCGGGCCGCGACCTTCTGCAGGAAGCGCTGCGCCGCGAGGGCCTGCCCGCCCAGAAGATCCTCGCCTCCAAGGTGTTCGGGCAGATCTGCAAAGAGATCGGCTTCGCGAAGCCCGACGACCTGTTCGTGGCCCTCGGTTCCGGCCGCGTGCCCGTCAAGACCGTGGCCAACAAGGTGATGCAGGCTTCGGGCACGATGAAGGAGGCCACGCCGCCGCCGGAGATGCTGCCCACGCGCCCCGTGCAGGAGGTCGACGAACCGCAGGCCCTCTCCGGCGACTTCGGGATCGTCGTCGAAGGCATGAGCGACATCATGATCCGCATGGCCAAATGCTGTAAGCCCATCCCCGGCGACGACATCGTGGGCTACATCTCCCTCGGCAAGGGCATCACCATCCACCGCGGCGACTGCAAGAACGCCCGCGTCCTCCTGAAGAACCCCGAGCGCTTCACCAAGGTGGACTGGCAGGGGCTCGGGGGCATGGCCTTCAGGGTCGAGATCATGGTCGAGGCGCTCGACCGTAACCACCTGCTCGAGGACCTCGTGCGCACGCTCTCGGATTCGGGCGTCAACATCGTCGGCGGGACCATGCAGACCCTGCCCGACGGCGTCGTCCGCGACCGCTTCACCCTCGAAGTGGGCGACGTGCGCCAGCTCGACAACATCCTCGCCAACATCCGCAGCATCCACACGGTCTACGACGCCTACCGCGTCGTCGCCAGCTGAGCCGGTAGCCGGCCTCTGCCGCGTTCGCGGCGCTGCGCAGGGGCAGGGGGCGCTCGGGAGGGCGCTCGCTACGCTCGCTCCGTTCGGCAAGCAGCCCTCCGCTCGCACGGGGTAGCTGCGCTACCCCTACCTCGCGTCGGCGCCTCACGAGCCTCCCTCGCATCCCCCTGCCCCTGCTCCGCTCGGGCGTGACCGACACAACCGGAACCTCGAGGCTCAGCCCTCCGCGCGCTTGGGCCGCCGGTGACGCTCGGCGCCTCCGGTATTGGCGTTGCGTCCCAGCATGATCGGCAGTCATGCTCATCGGCGCATGTGTTGCACTTCGGTCTTGAACTCACATGACGCGCTCAACGTCGGCTACCGGAACTCGCCACGGCGAGCTGGAGTCGCGCGAATGCGCAGCAGCTCGCGACCACGCCAGACGGCGTGGATAGCGTCACGCGGTAGAAGAACGTCGGTAGCGGCGGCACCTGGCGAGCCTCGCGACAGGGCAGGTCGCGGGAACCGTCCGGCAGCAGCGACGTCCTGCGACTCGAGGATCCGGCAGGCTGCGCCACGGGCAGAGTGACGCCGGACGGTGCGCGTCGACGGACTCGGACTGCCAGCGCCGCCACGCCGATCCTCGAGCGGCGATCGCAGGTGAGCGCTCGCGAAGGATCTGCTGCAGCTCGTCGGCAGGCGCCCTGGCTGTGGGCACCCTGCCGGCTCACGGCACGTAGCCGACCAGCAGGCTGCTGTCGGGGTCACGCTCGACGACGAAGTGGTACGAACGCATGATCACGCCTCCTTGCGACCCCTCTACGATAGACCACGCAGAGGCGGACACGCCAGTGTTACCGAGAACCGTCCGCCCAACGTTGAGGCTCATAACCTGCGCGCCTCTACCCATCCGTCTACCGCCGACCCTCTGCGCGTCGGGTTGATCCGCCTGTTAGACGCCATTGCGCCTGCCGAGTGCGGGCCATTCGCAAGCGAATGCATCTCCTAGACGCTGACGTCCCATTCTCGAACGAAGTCGTCGAACGACACTAATGGGGTCCGTACAGTCTCAAGCGCGTCGTGCGAGATCGTCCCGTTCTGCACCAGATCGCGTCCTGCGTCCGAGGCCGCGGCGACTAGCTGGCTTGCCGCTTCATCGCCGGTCTTGAGCAATCGGGCGAACACTCCCGAGTGGGGGCGTAGCAGCGCACCGGCGAACTCGGCGTCGGCGGCCGTGGCGATCTCCTGCATCGGATGCACGAGCTTGTCGAAGTTCTCCAGTCCCCAGAAGGCGCACGACGAGACGAGGACCATCCGCTTGAGGCGCAGGCCAGATTCGCGTTGCGCGTACATCCGGCGGCCCTCGACCACTCGCAGCGATCCGCGGTAGAGAGGCATGAGGCGGTTCAGCAGGTTCTGGACCTCACCCGGCATCGGAAGGAACAGGGGGATCCCGAAGACCCAGATGCTGGATTCACGCAGCTGAGAGAGTGCGTCGTCCATGTCCCGGTATCGACATCTGCCGGGTGTGGAGAACCAGCACGCGAAATCGCCGTCGCACGGGCGTATCCGCATGTCGCGCGCGTACATCAAGTCGACTTGGGCGCCTGCGCTCCGCATTCCTGCGAGGAACGGGTTCAGGACGAGAGCCGTGGTACCCCCGTCCTTCTGGGGGCTGCCATTGATCGCAGTTGCCCTCACGCGCCCCTCCACATCTCGTTATCGGCCGGACTCGCGCCCGGTCGACGCATCCATGTGCCGCACATGACGTTGGGCGTTCAGGCGCGCTGTCAAGCGTCGCCTGGAACGCTTGGTTGGCCTCCGGATGTCTTTGTGTAGGCCGGCTTCAGCCCCTTGATCATGGGGTAGTGCCTGGTGTTCAGGGTGTTCAGATCGGCGTTCTCGGCTTGGGCTGTGGCGGCGATGATGGCGTCGGCCAAACCGACGCCATGGGACTTTGCATAGTCCCTCTTGTAGAGCCCGGCTGCTCTTGCGAGCTCGGGGGATACAGGGACGACACGAAATAGCTGAATGAGGCTATCGAGCGTGATCAACTCCCCATCGCCCCTCACGCCCGCGTAGAGCTCCGCAGCAACGATGCTCGACAGGATGATCCGTGCGGACTGTGCGTGAACCAGCGCGACGGCCTTCGAATGGCCCCGGAGGAAGTCGACCATCACGTCGGTATCGACCAAGACGGGTTTCGTCATGATCTCAGCCCCTGTCCCAAGAGCGTCTCGCCGTCTCAAAGTCCGGCAAGTCGCTCCGGTCCTTCCACATGCCGGCGGCCTCATCCAGGATGTTCGCTCGGCGGTCGCCCCTGGTCAGGTCCAGAAACCGATCCACGGCCTCGCGAATAACTTCCGATTGCTTCCTGTCTGTGGCCTTGGCAATTGCATCCAGACCGGCTCTCTCTTCTTCCGTCAGGTATATCTGCGTCCGCACCATGGCCCACTCCTAATGTATACATCAGCCTTATACATTATAGTCCAGATGTCGAGTGTCGGCCAACGCGCCGCGCGATAAGCTGCAGAGCGCGGCCACGTGCTTGCCGCGACGCTTCTGCGAGCCAGCTTGATCCGCTTGTTCGCCTCACCCGAAATGGGTCCACATCCTGAGCACCTTGACGATGCGCTCGTCGACGAGCACCTGGTACACGAGGCGATGCTGGATGTTGATGCGGCGCGAGTAGGCGCCGCTGAGGTCGCCGACCAGCTTCTCGAAAGGCGGCGGCGACTGAAACGGGTCGGCTTCCAGGATCGCGAGCAGTTCCTGCGCCTTCGGCTTCAGGCCGGCGGCGGCGAGCTTCTTCGCGTCCTTGCGCGCCTGCTTCGTGTAGAGCAGCCGCCAGCTCACCAGGCGAGCTCGCCCTCGAGCTCATCGGCCGGAGTCGCCATCCCCTCAAGGATGGACTCGCGCATGCCCGGGATGGAGACGAGGTACAGCGTCTCCTGCACGGCGCGCCAGTCGTCCTCCGAGACGAGCACGGCGTTGCCGCGCTTGCCGGTGATCTGCACGGGCTCGTGCGACTGCGAGACGTCGTCGAGGAGCTTGTAGAGCTGCTTGCGCGCTTCGGTGGCGCTCATGGTCGTCATCGCGGACCTCCTGATGCGTACGGAAAAGCGTACATCTCCGTGCGCTGGGTGTCAAGTGCGCAGGGTTGGGGCGAACGCACGGCGGCTGAGCTGCAGACCACGGCCCCACCGCGCTTGGCCCCGAGCCTGCTATCGTGGCCGTGGTTTGTCCGCTCGATCCGCTTGCTGGGCAGACCCACCGCCATCATGCGGCGGTGCTCGACCACGGCTTGATGTGCGCTAGCTGGTCGGCCAGCGCCTCCTCGGCGACCTCGGTGTCGTGGGCCGCCTGTGCGCGCAGCCAGTAGCCGTTCGAGAGGCCGAAGAAACGGCAGAGGCGCAGGTCGGTATCGGCGGTGATCGAGCGACGGCCGGCGACGATCTCGCCGATGCGCTGCGCCGGTACGCCGATCTCCTTGGCGAGGCGGTACTGCGAGAGGCCCATCGGTAGAAGGAACTCCTCGCGCAGCAGCTCACCGGGGGTCACGGGCTTGAGCTTCTGCATCGTCATGCTCCTAGTGATAGTCGACGATCTCGACGTCTTCGGCTCCTGCCACCGTCCAGCGAAAGCAGACGCGGTACTGGTCGTTGACGCGGATGCTGTGCTGGCCACCTCGGTCACCTTTGAGCGCCTCCAGGCGGTTGCCCGGCGGCATGCGCAGGTCGTCGAGGCGTGCGGCGATCTGCAGCTGGCGCAGCTTGCGCCGCGCGACCGCCTCGATGTTCGCGAAGCGCCTGACCCGCCGGCCTGCTTCTTCGTGTCGCCGTCCTTGAACGAGACGATCATGCAACGATAGTAACGTCACGCGTTATTAACGTTAAGCGTGAATAGCAGGTGACGACAGGACGCCGGCCTGTTCTGCCCAACTAGGATTCCGCGGACTGCGTAAGGCCTTCAACGCAGCTGCCCCCCTTCTGCCCAAGACCAGCGGATCTATCGGCCTGAAGGGCCGGCGCGGCCGGGCGGCGCCGCAGGCGCGCCGCCCCGGGCGCGCCCACCACGTGAGGCGACAGCGGATCAGACGGCGGCGATGGAGGCGTCGAGCCTGCCACACCAGCGAGCGGAGCTGGGGAAGGGGTGCGCAGGGGGCTCGCGAGGCGGCCGCTGCGAGGTAGGGGTGGCCCTGTCACCCCGTGCGAGCAGCGGCCTGCTCGCCGAGCGGAGCGAGCGAAGCGAGCGCCCCCCTGAGCGCCCCTTCCCCAGCGCAGCGTCACGATGACGGCGGCGCCGGTCGACCGTTCTCGTCGCGGTCTGATACGCTCACGCCCGAACGCCGACCACTCGAGGTACCATGCCTGATCCGCTCGAAGTCTTCGCCCTCCCGCTCGGCCCGCTGCAGGCCAACTGCTTCGTCGTCGTGCAGGGTCAGACCGGCCTCGTCATCGACCCGGGCGACGAAGCCGGAGTCATCGTCGAGGCCTTCACCGAGCTCGGCTTCGCCCCGGCCGCGGTGCTCGTGACGCACGGCCACTTCGACCACTTCGGCGGCGTCGCGCCGCTGGCTCGGCACTTCCAGGTCCCCGTGTACGTCGGCGAGCTCGACGCCTTCGAGATGTCAGACGGCAGGCTCGGCGCCATGGCCGGCTTCGACATCGAGCCGGTGGCCGGAGCTCTCACGATCAGCGGCGAGCAGACCCTGGACCTGCCCATCGAGGTACTCGCCATCCCCACGCCGGGGCACTCGCGCGGCGCCTACACCTTCGCCCTCGGCGAAGAGCACCTGTTCGTCGGCGACCTCATCTTCCAGGGCAGCGTCGGCCGCACCGACCTGCCCGGCGGCGATATGGACCAGCTGCTCAACTCCATCGCCGGGCTCGTGCGGCGCTTCCCGCCCGACGTCGCCGTCCACTGCGGCCACGGTCCCGACACCTCTCTGGGCCGGGAGCTGGCCCTCAACCCGTTCCTCTCGCCACTCCGCTACGACCCCGAACACCGCTGGTGAGCGCTCCGCGCGCCCCCAAGGGCACCTACGACCTGCTCCCCGATGAGGCCGCGCGCCGCGACGCGACGGTCGCCACCGCGGCGCGCGTCTTTGCCGCGTACGGATACCGACACATGGTCACGCCGGAGTTCGAGGAGACCGGTCTCTTCGAGCGCGGCGTCGGCGAGGCCACCGACATCGTGCGCAAGGAGATGTACACGTTCGCCGACAAGGGTGCACGTTCGCTGACCCTGCGCCCCGAGGGCACGGCGCCCATCTGCCGCGCCTACGTGGAGCATGGCATGCACAAGCTGCCACAGCCGGTGAGAGTCTGGTACCACTGCCCGATGTTCCGCTACGAGAAGCCGCAAGCGGGGCGCTATCGCGAGCACTACCAGATCGGCGCCGAGGCCATCGGCTCAGCCGACCCGGCGGTCGACGCGGAGGTGATCGCGCTGCTGGCGGCGATCTTCGCGGAACTGGGCGTCGAGGGCGTGCGGCTCAACATGAACAGCATGGGCGACGCCGCCTGCCGCCCGGCCTACGTCGACGCGCTGCGCGGCTACCTGCGCGGGCGAGAGGGCGAGCTCTGCGGCGAGTGCCTCGAACGGCTCGACCTCAATCCGCTGCGCACCTTCGACTGCAAGGTCGAGAGCTGCCGCGCCGTGCTCGACGAGGCGCCGCGCCTCGTCGACCACCTGTGCCCCGACTGTCGCCGGCACTTCGACGCGGTCCTGGGGCTCGTGCAACGGGCGGGTCTGGAGCCGCACCTCGACTTCGGCCTGGTGCGCGGCCTCGACTACTACACGCGCACCACCTTCGAGTTCGAGTCCGACCGCCTCGGCGCGCAGAGCGGCGTCGGCGGCGGCGGCCGCTACGACGGGCTCATCGAGCAGATCGGCGGCACGCCCACGCCCGGCGTGGGCTGGGGCAGCGGCCTCGAGCGCATCGCCCTGGCGATGCGCGACCGGCCGCTGCCGCCCAGCGCGCCCGACGTGTACGTCGTCAGTTTCAGCGACGAGGTACGGGCCGCCGCCTTCGGCCTTGCCCAGCAACTGCGCGGGGCCGGCCTGGCCGCCGAGCTGGACCTCGCCGGGCGCAGCCCCAAGGGCCAGCTCAAGCAGGCCGGCCGCAGCGGCGCGGCGTTCGCCGTGCTTCTCGGCCTCGACGAGGTCGGCGCCGACCTCGTGCGCCTGCGCACCATGGACGGCGGCGGGGAAGAGGACCTCGCCGCCGCCGGCCTGGCGGCTCGGGCTCGCGGCCCGTCTGGGGAAAGGCTCCTGATGCTTCGCGACGCCTATCCGGGGGAGCTGCGCGCCGCCGACGTCGGTCGCGAGGTGCGTCTCGCCGGCTGGGTCGCGCGCCGGCGCGACCACGGCAATCTCATCTTCATCGACCTCCGCGACCGCAGCGGCGTGGTCCAGCTCGTGTTCGACCCGTCGCGCGTCGCCGAGGCGCACGCGCTCGCCGAGCAGGCGCGCCCGGAGTACGTGCTCGCGGTGCGCGGCGAGGTCGTCGCGCGGTCGCCGGAGACGGTCAATCCCAACCTGCCGAGCGGCGAGGTCGAGGTGCGCGTCGCGGCCGTCGAAGATCCTGAACCGCGCCAAGACGCCGCCGTTCGAGATCGAGGCCGCGGAGGCGGTGGACGTGGACGAGACCTTGCGGCTCAAGTACCGCTACCTCGACCTGCGGCGCGCGCCCATGCTGGCCAACATCGAGCTGCGGCACAAGGCCGTGCAGGCGGCGCGCGGCTTCCTCAACGAGCAGCGCTTCCTCGAGATCGAGACGCCCGACCTCACGCGGTCCTCGCCGGAGGGCGCGAGAGACTTCCTCGTGCCCTCGCGCCTGCAGCCGCATCGCTTCTACGCGCTGCCCCAGTCGCCGCAGATGTTCAAGCAGATCCTCATGGTCGCCGGCATGGACCGCTACTACCAGTTCGCGCGCTGCTTTCGCGACGAGGACCTGCGCGCCGACCGCCAGCCCGAGCACACGCAGATCGACATCGAGACGTCGTTCCTCGGCGTCCCCGAGATCCGCGAGCTGCTCGAGGGCCTCATGCAGGCGATCTTCGAGGGCGTGGGGGAGACGGCGCCATCCACGCCACTGCCGCGCCTGTCCTACGACGAGGCGATGCTGCGCTACGGCACCGACAAGCCCGACCTGCGCTACGGCTTCGAGATCGCCGAGCTATCGGACGTCTTCGCGGCCAGCGAGTTCAAGGTGTTCCGCGGCGCCGTGGAGGGCGGCGGCGTCGTGCGCGCCGTGCGCGCGCCGGGCGGGGCCGCACTCTCCCGGGCGCAGATCGACAAGCTCACGGAGCTCGCCAAGGAGCACGGCGCCAAAGGCATGGCCTACGTCTTCGTCGAGGAGGGCCGCGCCCTGCGCGGCCCCATCGTCAAGTTCCTCGGCGAGGCCGAACAACGCGCCCTCGTGGAACGCACGGCCGCGGCGCCCGGCGACCTCGTCGTCTTCGCCGCCGACGAGGCGCTCACCGCGGCCCAGGTCCTCGGCGCCCTGCGCGCGGCGCTGATCGCGCTGCTCGCGCCCGCGCCGAGCGCCCGCTGGGCGCTGCTCTGGGTCGAGGAGTTCCCGCTGTTCGAGATCGACAAGGAGACGGGCAGGCTCACCTACGGGCACAACCCGTTCAGCCTGCCCACCGCGGCCACGATGCCGCTCCTCGAGAGCGACCCGCTCGCGGTCCGAGGGGCGCAGTACGACCTCGTCCTCAACGGCGTCGAGCTGGGGTCGGGCTCGCTGCGCAACCACGACGCCGGCGTGCAGCGCGCCATCCTGCGCGCGCTCGGCATGGACGACGAACGCATCGACGAGTCGTTCGGCTGGTTCCTCGAGGCGCTGGAGTACGGTGCGCCGCCGCACGGCGGCATCGGGCTGGGCTTCGACCGCATCCTCATGCTCCTCGCCGGCGCCGACTCGATCCGTGACGTCATCCCGTTCCCCAAGACCTCATCGGGCGGCGACCCCATGACCGGGGCGCCCGGGCCGGTCACGGCCGAGCAGCTCAAGGAGCTTCGCCTCAGGCTCGGCTGACCCGCCGGCCCGCGTCGCCGCTCGACCGCCTTCCTCAAGGTTTTTGCAGGGCTGCCGACTAGTTTGTTGAAACAGGTGACGTTTGCTAGGATGGCGCGGCTCGACCTTGCTCGTGACCTCGTGACATTCTCGAGCCAACACGAACACATCGGGAGCTCGCACTCCGGCGCATCCGTGGATGCCTCGGGAGAGCACCCACCTGCGAGAGCAGGTTCGAGAATAATGCGAGCACGGCAAGGTGGAGCCCTTTACCCCGGAGGCCGGCATGGGCATCGTAAGGCGCAACAAAGCCTTCCTGATCACCGCCGCACTGATCCTCGTGGTCGGCGCAGCCCTCTTCGGCGGCGTCGTCGCGGTGCGCGTGTTCGCGGCGGCCGGCGACGCTCCGGCGGCGGCCCTTCCCGCCCCGGCCTCGTACAACACGGTGAGCAGCTACGGCATCACCGGCTACGCTCCGCTCAAGCTCACGCCCACCGCGGAGACCCCTTCGTTCATCACCTCGCGCCTCGAGGAGCAGCGTCCCCTCGTCCTTCTGGTGTACATCGACGGCGCCGCCGACGACATGGAGATGCTCAGCTACTTCGACGACGTCAAGGCGCAGTTCGGCGCCGACAGCTCCTTCATGTCCTTCGAAGCCCGCAAGACCACCGAGCTGGGCGACACGCTGCAGCAGCTGCGCGTGAGCAACCCGCCCATCCTGGCGGTCATCCGCGGCAGCGGAGAAGTCGCCCAGCTCTACACCGGCTGGATCGGCCGCAAGGTCATGGAGCAGGTCGTGGCCGACGCCGTGCGCGGCCTCTGACCCGGGCGCCGCGCACCCTCGGCCCCGCGCGTTCTTCTCTTCAGATCGGTTTGACCGTGTCGCCTGTCGTGGTACCATAATGCCGACCTTTTCGGTTGGGATTCGAGACGGGCGACGACGGGACACCGATGCGCATCTCATCACGCTGCGAGTACGGGCTCAGGGCCATGGTGTACCTCGCGGCTCGCGAGGGCCGGCGACCGGTGCCGCTGCCTGAGATCGCCGCGGGAGAAGGCATCCCCGCACCCTTCCTGGAGCGCATCCTGGCGCGCCTTCGCGAGAGCGGCCTGGTCAAGGCCACGCGTGGCGTCAGCGGCGGCTATCAGCTGGCACTGCCTCCCGGCGACATCGCCGTCGGCGACGTCGTCACCGCTCTCGAGGGGCCGCTCTCCCTGGTCGGTTGCGTGCCCGACGACGGCGGCTGCGAGCGCGCCGAATCCTGCGCTTCGCGCATCGTGTGGCGCCGGCTCGACAGCGCCATCAGCGGCGCCCTGAGCTCGATCACGTTGGAAGACCTCACACGGGAGGCCGTGCCGAGATGACGAGCGTGTACTTCGACCACGCGGCGACCACGCCGGTCGACCCCCGGGTCCTCGAGCAGATGCTGCCGTTCTTCTGCGATCGCTACGGCAACCCATCCGAGCTTCACCGTCTGGGACGTGAGGCCCGCGTGGCCGTGGAACGGGCGCGCGCCCAGGTGGCCGCCGGCCTCGGCGCCGGCGAGAAGGAGATCGTCTTCACCGCCGGCGGCACCGAGGCCGACAACCTGGCGCTGATCGGCTATCTGCAGCGCTTCGAGCCCGGCCACTTCATCATCAGCGCCATCGAGCATCCGGCGGTCATGGAGCCGGCGCGCGCCCTGAACCGCCTTGGGTGGGCCGTCGACTTCATCCCGGTCGATGGCGACGGGGTCATCGACGTGGATGCCTACGAGCAGGCCTTCCGCGACGACACGAAGCTCGCCTCGGTGATGTACGCCAACAACGTGGTCGGCACCATCCAGCCCATCGCCGAGCTCGCGCGCCTCGCCCACGAGAAGGGCGCCGTGTTCCACACCGACGCCGTGCAGGCCGTGGGCTCGGTGCCCATCGACGTCGGCGCGCTCGGCGTCGACATGCTGAGCCTGTCCGGCCACAAGCTCTACGGCCCCAAAGGCATCGGCGCGCTGTACGTGAGACGCGGCACGCGGCTCACGCCCCTGATCCACGGCGGCGGGCACGAGCGCCGCCTGCGCTCGGGCACCGAGAACGTGCCGGGCATCGTCGGCCTGGGCGCCGCCGTCGAGCTCGCCCAGGCGGAGATGGCCGAGACGCGGCCGCGCCTCGAGGCGCTCCGCGACCACCTCGCGCGCGGCATCCTGGCGAGCGTGCCCGACGTCAGGTACCTCGGTCACCGTACCGAGCGACTGCCCGGGAACGTCGCCTTCACGGTGCGCTACATCGAGGGCGAGTCGATGCTTCTGCAGCTCGATACCCAGGGGTTCATGGTGTCGAGCGGCTCCGCCTGCGCCTCCGGTTCGCTCGAGCCGTCACACGTGATCCTGGCTCTGGGCCTTGGGGCGGAGGAGGCTCACGGCAGCCTGCGTCTGAGCCTCGGCCGCGAGAACACCCAGGCCGAGGCCGACGCCTTCATCGAGGTGTTTCCGCCGATCGTCGACAAGCTGCGGCAGATGAGTCCGCTCTACGTGAAAGGTTGAGGCATGTACACCGACCTGGTCATGGACCACTTCAGCAACCCGCGGAACGTGGGTGAGATCGAGGACGCGGACGGCGTCGGCCAGATCGGCAACCCCGTGTGCGGCGACGTCATGCGCATCAGCATCGACGTGGACGACGACCGCATCGCCGACGTCAAGTTCAAGACCTTCGGCTGCGGCGCGGCCGTCGCCACGTCGAGCATGGTCACCGAGATGGTCAAGGGAAAGACCCTCGCCGAGGCGGCGGACGTCTCGAACAAGGCCGTCGCCCAGGCTCTCGGCGGCCTGCCGCCCAACAAGATGCACTGCTCCAACCTGGCCGCCGACGCCCTTCACCTCGCCATCCAGGACTACCTGGTGAAGGCCGGCCGGGAGGCGGATGTCCCTCGGATCCTCAAGGCACTCCCAAAAGAACACGAGCACTCGTCGCCCTGAGCGGAGGAGTGGACAGCGCCGTCGCGGCGCTGAGGCTGATCGACGAAGGACGCACGCTGGAGACGGCGACGGTGCGCCTGTGGGCCGGCGGCGACAGGCGCAGCTGCTGCTCGCCGGGCGCCCTGCAGCGCGCCCGTCAGACGGCCGCGTGGCTCGGCCTCCCGCACCACTTCGTCGACCGTGAGGCCGAGTTCGAGGCAGCCGTCGTCGAGCCGTTCGTGGCGGCCTACCTGGGCGGCGAGACGCCGAACCCGTGCGCGAGCTGCAACCCGAGGCGCCTGGCGGCGCTCGTCGGATTGGCCGACGAGCTGGGCCTGGCGCGCGTCGCCACCGGCCACTACGCCCGGCTCGTGTGGCGCGACGGCGAGCCCTACGTGGCGCGCGCCGCCGACCGCGCCAAAGACCAGTCCTACATGCTGTGGGCCGTCACTCCGCAAGTGCTGGCGCGGCTCGAGTTCCCCTTGGGTGAGTCGACGAAGCGCGAGACGCGCGCGGCCGCCGAGGTCGCCGGACTGCCTGTCGCCGGCGAGCCCGAGAGCCAGGAGGTCTGCTTCGCCGTCGACGGCTACCGGCGGTTTCTCGACGAGCGCGGCCTCGAGCCGCGGTCCGGGGCGATCGTCGACCGCGATGGCGCCGTGCTCGGGACGCATCAGGGACAGTGGCGGTACACGATCGGTCAGCGACGCGGCCTCGGCGTGTCGTCGACCGAGCCGCTGTTCGTGCTCGCGCGCCGGGCGGCCGAGAACGAAGTCGTCGTCGGCCGCCGCGACGAGCTGAACGTACTCGAGGTCACGGTGCGGGATCTCGTGGATCGCGGACTGGGCGACGGGGACGGCCTGCTCGTGCAGCTGCGCTACCGCTCGCCGGCGGTGCCCGTCGCCGCGCTCGAACGTCTCGGCGCGGAGCGCGTCCTGGTGCGGCTCGCTGAGCCCTTCGCCGGTGCGGCTCCGGGGCAGTCGGCGGTGTTCTATCGTGACGCCGTGGTGGTCGGCGGCGGCGTGCTGTCGGGACGGGCCTGAGCGCCTCGACGCCAGCCTGAGCCGCCGAGGGAGTATGATACGCTTTCGTGCAGGAGTAGGAGACTGACTCGGTCTGGAAGGAGAGGTGCATGGACACCATGTTCGTGACTGCCGCGATGAGCACCCCGTCACTCGTGCTGCGGTACGCCGCCGCCTTCTTTTTCGTGGTCGTGGCCATCTTCCTGGCCTACGCGCTCTTCAAAGCAGCGAAGGCTCTGGAACGCGTCGACAAGGTGCTCGCAGACGTCGACGAGAACGGCATCCCGCTCATGCAGAAGGCCGGCGACACGCTCGACGGCGTCAACGCCAACCTGGGCAACGCCGACGAGATCACCAAGGACGTGGCCGGGATCACCGACAAGCTCGACAAGATGGCCTCCTCGTTGGAGGGCGCGGTCACGACTCCCGCGCGCAAGGCGGCCGCGTTCAGCGCGGGCGTGCAGTCGGCCGTGTCCAATTTCATGAAGCGCGACAAGAGCGGCGAGACCGCATCGGGCGCGGCCGCCGGCTGGAGCTACGAGGACGTGTCCGCTGAGACGCCGGGTGAGGCCGGCGTCGCGACCCCGGCCGGCGAGGCCGCGGCGGATGCCGCCGAAGCGGTCGGCGACGCGGCTGCCACGGCGGCTGCCGGTGCGACCGATACCGCGGCGGCGGCCGGCGAGGCTGCGAAGACGGGGCGGCGTCGGCCAGCGAGGCTGCGACAGACGCAGCGGCGGCAGCCGGCGAGGCCGTGGCCGACGCCGCGGACGCGCAGCCCGACGGGGCCTGACATGGGCTTCACGGGCAAGCTCGTCGCCGGCGGCATCGCCGCCGGGGCGGCGCTCGCGTACTACGTGCAGAAGCGCCGCGCGCGCACCGGCGAGGGCTACCGCGACATCCTCCGGCAGCTGCCGTCCGACGCCCGGCGCTGGGCCGGCGACGCGAAGCGCAAGGCCGCCCTGGCCCTCGATGAGGGCAAGGCGGCGGCCCGCTCCCGCGACTCCGAGTTCACGAAGCAGCTGACGGCGGCGAGCGCGCCGCCCGCCGCGGACGTCTGAGGCGGCGCATGGCCGAGAGGATCGACCTCGAGGTGCCGGCCACGCTGAACGCCCTGTCCACCGTGCGTATGGTGCTGGGCGGTCTCGGCGCGCGCCTCGATTTCTCCCTCGACGATCTCGAAGACATCTACCTGGCGACCGGCGAGTTACTGCGCACGGCCCTCGACGCGGATGCCCTGGACCGTCTGCGCGTCGAGGTCCTGCTCGACGACGACGTCCTTCGGTTCACCGCGGGGACCTTCAAGTCCGCCAAGCTGCGCGCCGACGTGACCACGCACGCCGAGGACTGCCTCGACCTCTGCATGCTGCTGCGCAGCACGGTCGACGACGTGGTGCTCGAAGACGAGGGAGGCGCGTACCGCATCGTCCTTGTGAAGCGGCGCAAGGACGGCCCGGCATGAGCGGCGACGGACGAGCGCAGGGTCAACGACCCGCTCGACCTCGAGGCGCCGCCGGGCCAGGCGCGAGCCTTCGCCGCCGAGGACGAGGATGAGGCCCCCGCGCACGGCGGTCCCGTCGCCGATGCGCAGGGCCGCGGGCGCGACGACTCCGAGAAGCTCGACCAGTACCTTCTGCGGCGCTATCACCTGTACGGCGACCGCGCGGCGCGCGAGCAGCTCATCACGATGTACCTGCCGCTGGTGCGCTCCCTGGCGCGCCGCTACGCCTCGCGCGGAGAGCAGTTCGACGACCTCGTGCAGGTCGGCGCCATCGGACTCATCAAGGCCATCGACCGCTTCGATCTGAGCCGCGGCGTCGAGCTGACCACCTACGCGACGCCCAACATCGTCGGCGAGATCAAGCGCTACTTCCGCGACAAGGGCTGGTCGGTGCGCGTGCCGCGCGGCTTGCAGGAGCTCAACATCCGCCTCAACAAGGTCATCGACGAGCTCGTGCCCAAGCTGCAGCGCTCGCCGACCATCAACGAGCTCGCCGAGGCGGCCAACGCCACCCCGGAACAGGTGCTCGAGGCGCTCGAGACCAGCCAGGCCTACAACTCCGTGTCTCTGCAGGCCTCGCCCAACGGCGAGGGCGGCGAAGAGGACGCCGGTCTCATCGACTACCTCGGCGGCGAAGAAGAGGCCTACGACACCATGGAAGACCGCACGACGCTCGCGCCCGGTTTCGCCAAGCTCGACAAGCGCGAGCGCTACATCCTCCATCTGCGCTTCTTCGAGGGCCTGACGCAGAGCCAGATCGCCGAGCGGGTGGGCATCTCGCAGATGCACGTCTCGCGCCTCATCAGGCGCTCGCTCGAGAAGCTGCGCGAGGAGATCGGGGAGCTCGACGCCCCCCCGATCCTGCGGCCTTCCGGCGCCGACCCCAAGTAGACGATCCCACCCCAGACCACGCGAGGCCCCAACGTGAACGCTGCCGATATCCGCGACCTGTTCAGAGACTTCTTCGTCGAGAAAGGGCACCTCCCCGGCGAGCCCGCCGGCCTCGTGCCCGCCGGCGACGCCAGCGTCCTCTTCACGACCGCCGGCATGCAGCAGTACAAGCCGTACTTCCTCGGCGTCGAGACGCCTCCGGCCACGCGCATGACCACGTGCCAGCGCTGCTTTCGTACCTCGGACATCGAGAACGTGGGCAAGACCGCGCGTCACCTCACGTTCTTCGAGATGCTCGGCAACTTCTCGTTCGGCGACTACTTCAAGGCCGACGCCATCGCCTGGGCGCTGGAGCTGTCCGACCGTTTCGGCATCGACCGCGGCAAGGTGTGGGTCAGCGTCTTCGGCGGCGACGACCAGGTGCCGGCGGACGACGAGGCCGTAGAGCTGTGGAAGTCGCACGGGTTCGGCGACGAGCGCATCATCCGACTTGGGCGCAAGGACAACTTCTGGGGGCCCGCAGGGCCCACGGGGCCGTGCGGGCCGTGCTCCGAGCTCTACTACGACTTCGGTCCCGAGATGGGCTGCGACGACCCCGACTGCGCCCCGGGCTGCGACTGCGATCGCTTCCTCGAGTACTGGAACCTGGTGTTCGTGCAGTACGAGATGGACGAGGGGGGCGCCCTCACGCCGCTGCCCAAGCCCAGCATCGATACCGGCATGGGCATCGAGCGCATCGCCGTGATCACTCAGGGCGTCAGCAACGTCTTCGACACCGATTTCTTCGTGCCGTTGATCGTCCGGGGCGCGGAGCTGGCCGGCGTCGAGCCTTCGGCGTCGCCGGCCGTGGACCGCGCCCTGCGCACGATGGCCGAGCACGCGCGCGGCGCGGCCTTCCTGGTCATGGACGGCGTCCTGCCCGGCAACGACGGGCGCGACTACGTGCTGCGGCGCATCATCCGCCGCGCCGTGCAGCAGGGCGTCGCCATCGGCCTCGAGCGGCCGTTCCTGGCGACGCTCGCCGAGAGCGTCGTCGAGCAGATGGGCGACGCCTACCCGCGACTCGTGGCGGCCCGGCCGGACATCGTGCGCGTGATCGGCGAGGAAGAGGTCCGCTTCCGGCACACCCTGCAGCAGGGCATGGGCATCCTCGACGAGGCCCTGCGGCGCGCCCGCGACGCGGGCGCGGAACTGCCGGCTGAGGTCGCCTTCGAGCTCCACGACACCTACGGTTTTCCCTTCGACCTCACCCGCGAGATCGCCGCGGAGTGGGAGATGAGCGTCGACGAGGAGCGCTTCGAGCACCTCATGGAGGAGCAGCGCGAGCGCGCCCGCGCCGCCCAGAGGGCGGGCGCCTTCGACTCCGGTCCCGGCGAGCTCGAGGAGTTCCAGCGCGACCACGCGGGCCTGCCCGTGTCGTTCGTCGGCTACGAGCGTCTCGAAGTCTTCACCGTGATCCGCGTGTGCGGCGAGCTCGCCGACGGCCGCGTGGCCGTCAAGCTCGCCGAATCGCCGTTCTACGCCGAAGGTGGCGGTCAGGTCGCGGACACCGGCTGGATCCACACCGACTCGGGCAAGCTCGAAGTCGACGACGTCGTGCGCTTCGAGAACGACCAGGTCGTGGTCGCGCGCCGCATCGAGGGCGCCGTGGTCGCGGGCGAGCGCGCCAAGGCCATGGTCAACGCCGTGCGCCGGCACCAGACGGCCTGCAACCACACCGCGACCCACCTGCTCCACAACGCCCTGCGCATCGTGCTCGGCGAGAACGTTCGGCAGGCGGGGTCGATGGTCCGGCCCGAGCGCCTGCGTTTCGACTTCAGCGTGCGCCGGGCACTGACCGCCGACGAGCTGCGCCAGGTCGAGGACCTCGTCAACCGGCGCATCGTCGAGAATCACCCCGTGCGCCCGTTCGTGACCACCAGGGAGTACGCCACCGAGATCGGCGCGGTGGGACTGTTCGAGGAGAAGTACGGGGAGTTCGTGCGCGTCCTCGAGATCGACGATTTCAGCCGCGAGCTGTGCGGTGGCACGCACGTCTCGTCGACGTCGCAGATCGGCTTGTTCAAGATCCTGAGCAGCCAGTCCGTGGGCGCCAACACGCGCCGCGTCGAGGCCATCACCTCGGCCGCCGCCAGCGAACACTACCGTGAGCTCGAGCGTTCCTGGGACGACATGGCCGCGGCGCTGGGCGTCAAGCCGGACCGCGTGCCCGCCACGGTCGACGCGCTCGAGGTCAAAGTGGGTGAGCTGCAGAAGAAGCTCAAGGCCGCGGAGAGCGGCGAGCGCACGGACCTCGCCGGCGAGCTGCTCGAGCAAGCGCTCGAGGTGGGCGGCATGAGCGTCGTGGCCGCGTCGCCGCAGGTGGACGCGGCCGACGAGCTTCTGGCGCTCGCCGACGAGCTGCGCGAGCGGCGCCCCGACTCCGTGCTCCTGCTCATGGCCGCGGTGGACGGCCGGGTGGCGGCCGTGGTCGCGGCCGCCGACGCGGCCGTGGGCCGCGGCCTGCACGCGCAGGACGTGCTCCGCGCCATGATGCCCGCCGTCGAAGGCAAGGGTGGCGGTAAGCCGACCCTTGCCCGTGGCGGCGGCGCCGCCGTCGACGGGATCCCCGCCGGTCTCGAGGCCGGCGTCGCCCGGGTCCGCGAGCTGCTCGGGTCCTGAGTGCGGATCCTGGCGCTCGATCACGGCGCCGTGCGCACCGGCGTGGCGATCTCCGACGAGACGGCGACGCTCGCCCGGCCGCTCACCGTCCTCGACAGGGTCGAGACGGACGCCGGCTTCGCGGCGCTGGTCGCCCTCGTCCGCCGCGAGGCGCCCGGGTGCGTCGTGGTAGGGTTGCCGGTGTCGCTCGACGGGCGGGAACACGCCCAGGCGAGGCGCGCGCGGGCCTTCGCCGCCCGCCTCGCCGCCGCCGTCGATCTGCCCGTCGAGCTGTACGACGAGCGCTTCACGACGCGCCTTGCCGATCAGCGCGGCGGCAGGGCCGCGCGCGACGCGCGCGCGGCGGCGACCCTGCTCGAGGACTACTTGAGGACGAGCGGTGACAGGCAGCCCTGACGACACCGGCACGCGGCTCCCGCAGCCTTCATCGGGACGGTCCGCCGCGCCCACCCGCCGCAGGCCCTCCGACGCCTGGGCGGACCTGGAACCGTCCTTCACCGGCGACGACCCGCTGTTCGCCGGTCGCCGCGGCACGCGCCACTCGCGGCCCGGCAAGCGCCGCCGCCGCTTTCTCGGCTACCTGCTGGTCGCGATCTTCGCCTTCATCCTCGGCCTCGGCGCGGGCTATGCCCGCGGCTACTTCGCCTCCGGCGAGCTCGGCGGCACAGTCACGGTGGTCGTGCCCACGGGCGCGACCCTGAGCTCCATCGCCCGCGAGCTCGAAGCGCAGGGCGTGGTCAAACACGCGCGCGCGTTCGTGATCCGCGCCGAGTCGGACGGCTACGCCACGAGATTCATGCCCGGCACCTACACCTTCCACCGCAACGAGCCCTACGAGACGCTCGTCGCCCTGCTCGCGCGCGGGGTGAAGCCGCCCACCGTCAAGGTGAGCATCCCCGAGGGCACCACGCTCAAGCAGGCCGGACACCTGATCGCGGCCAAGGTCAAGAGCATCACCGCGGCCGGCTACGTGGCCGTGGCGCGCGACGATCCGCCGCCGTTCCGCCTCGGCGGCTACAAGACCGGTACCACGCTCGAGGGCATGCTCTTCCCGGCGACCTACGAAGTGCTCCCCAAGGTGAAGGCGCGGGCGTTCGTCGAGAAGCAGCTCACGGCGTTCGACGCGAACTTCGCCAAGGTCGACATGACCCGCGCCCTCAAAGCCAACCTCACGCCCTACGACGTGGTGATCATCGCCTCCATGATCGACCGCGAAGCCCTGGTGCCGGCGGAGCGGCCCGTGGTGGCGGCCGTCATCTGGAACCGTCTGCGCGTCGACATGCTCCTGCAGATCGATGCGACGATCCAGTACGCCCTCGGCAAGACCAAGCCGCTGCTCACCTTCGATGACCTCAAGATCGATTCTCCCTACAACACCTACAAGCATCCCGGCCTGCCGCCGACGCCCATCTCCAACCCCGGGCTGGCCGCATTGCAGGCGGCTGCGGCCCCCGCGAACGTCGACTACCTCTACTACGTGGCCCGCAACGACGGCACCGGGCGGCACTACTTCTCCAAGGAGTACGCGCAGTTCCTCGTCGATCAGGAGAAGGCCAGAGCCAACGGTCAGTGACCCCCCGGCGAGGTCGCGACCCGACCCGCCGCAGGAGCCGCCGCCGCGACGGCAAATGTTACGGGACGGCGAAGGCGTCGCACGGCGCTGTCCTGAGGGGGCACCACGGTCACAGGAACCACGCAGCTCATCGGCGTCATCGGCCGGCCGGTGGCGCACTCGTTGTCGCCGGCCATCCACAACGCGGCTTTCGCGGCGCTCGGCCTCGACATGGTCTACGTGCCGCTGCCGGTGCGGGACGAGGATGTGGGTGCCGCGGTGAAGGGCCTCGCGGCCCTCGGCTTCCGCGGCGCCAACGTCACGATCCCGCACAAAGGCGCGGTCCTGCAGTACCTCGACCGGGTCACCGGCGACGCGGCGCTCGCCGAGGCCGTGAACACGATCGTCGTCGACGGCGGCGAGTTGCTCGGCTACAACACCGACGTCGAGGGCATCTACGCCCCCCTCGTCGACGTCTGCGGCGACGCGCTGCGCGGCGCCCCGGGTCTTCTGCTCGGGGCGGGAGGAGCGGCGCGCGCGGCCGCGCTGGCTCTCGCGCGACTGGGCGTCGAGCTCACCGTGGTCAACCGCACGGCCGCGGCGGCCGAGCGCCTCGTGGCGCTCACGGCCGCGGCCGTCCCCGGTTCCACCTGTCGCCGGCTGCCGCTGGAGGAGCTCACGCCGACCCTGGTGGCCGAGCAGCGTCTGCTGGTCAATGTAACCTCGCTGGGAATGGACGGAGAGAGTAAAGTCCCTGAGGCTTTGACCGATACTGTCACTGCGGGGCAAGTCGTAGTCGATGTTGTGTACACCCGCAGCGAGACCCGCTTGCTCGGTCAGGCGCGGGCCCGCGGGGCTACCGTGATCGGCGGCCGCGAAGTGCTCGTGCGGCAGGCGGCAGCGGCGTTCGAGCTGTGGACCGGCAGGTCCGCGCCACTGGATGTGATGCGAGATGCCACGCGGCAAGAGTGAGAAGACGAAGACGAAGACGGTCGTCAGCCGACCGTCCGACAACGGAGGAGCCGAGCTGGAAGCGATGATGACGCCCGCGGGGACCCCGCTCGACGACGGTCCGCCGCCGGAGCCGCTGGATACGGTCGACAGACTGCTGAGCCTACCGGCAGAGGCGCTCGCCGAGGCTCTTGCCGAGGGCGAGCCTTCGCGCGGCGTCACTACCGACGACATGCTCGAGAGCATCGTCCGCAGCCAGCGCGCC
>CAVOWE010000022.1:0-63089 GCA_963700035.1 uncultured Thermoleophilia bacterium
TCACCGCCGTCGTCCGTCTTGAGGATGGTCCCGGCATCGCCGACGACCCAGCCCGTCTCCTCGCCGGGAAAATCGATGTCCCGGTAGCTCGTGTACGCCCCGCCGGAGATGTGGGGCAGCGGCCGCAAGATCCAATCGCCGCCGCCGCACTTCGGTGGTCCAGACGCCTTCGCCGACGCCCCACTTCAGGGCGTAACAGCGCTTCACGGAAGGGCTGCTGACGTCTGACACGCCGCCCGAGCCGTCGGGGCCCGGCAAGTCCTTCTGGATCTTCCAGGTGACGCCGCCATCGCTGGTCGCGGCGATCGCGCCACCGGACTCGGAGGAGCCGTACGAGCACCCTGCCCAGCCCACGTCGGCTGTCGCGAAGCACGCCTCGTTGAGGATCCCAAGGTCCCCGGTGGACGCGCTCGTCCAGGTGCGACCGCCGTTGGTCGTGCGCAGCAGACTGCCGTTGCCCCAGACGCCCGTCGTCTTGCTCACGAAGGCGACCCAACCGACACCGCCACCGGCGGCGACGACGAGGCTGACCTGCTTCCATGTGACTCCGCCATTGCTGCGTTCTCCACACCTTGGTGCGAGCCGCTCGCGTTGTCGATGCCGGCGACCCAGCCGGTCGTTCGTGTCGACGAACGACGCCGACAGGTAGTCGACGCTCGCGCGAGCGGCGCCGGCGAAGCAAGCCGCCCACAGCAGACAGACGATCGCCGCGACGATCCCCATGGTCGTGACGCGATGGGCTGGTCTCATGGTCCCCTCCTCGCCGTGACGTCAGGCCGGCGGGTCACGCGAGACAGTCGAGGCGGCGGGAAGGACCAGCAGTCGCGCCCCGTGGCTCGGCGCCCACCTTCTCTCATCATACCGTCGTGACGGCGGACCGGCCATGCATCGCCGTCACGCCGCACGTGCCAAACACCGTGGGCGTGCGGTAGTCTCATGCAACACACGCCCTCCAAGGAGCCTGCACCGTGCCCACCGGCATCACCATCGAGAAGCTCGACCCCGCCGACATCGACGAGATCGCGCCGCTGTGGAAGGCGTTGCTCGATCACGTCGCGGGGCTTCCAGACGCCATCGTGCCGGTGCGCCCTTCGGATGAGTCGTGGGACCTCGAGCGCAAGGAGATCCTGGAGGCGCTCGCCGGCGATGCTTTCGCCCTCGTCGCGCGCCGCGGCGGCGAGGCCGTGGGCTACCTCTTCGTGCGCATCGAGGGTCCGGACCCGGTGTGGTACACGGGCGACACGCACGCCGAGCTCGCCCACCTCAGTGTCGCCGAGGGCGCACGCGGCAACGGCGTGGGCAGCGCGCTCATGGACGCCATGGACGCTGAGCTCGAGCGCCGCGGCGTAGAGGACGTGGAGATCGGCGTGGACACGGGCAACGACATGGCCGTGCGCCTGTACGAGGGTCGCGGCTACCGGCCCGACTTCAGGATCTTCTACGGCTCGCCCGGCAAGAAGCCGTGGGCGTGCCTCAGGCGCGAGGAGGCGGACAGAAAGGCCGGGCGCGGCCGCTTCGCGCCGCCCGGCCCCGGGGACGCGTCGCCCGACCGGAGCGCGACGCCCGGCGCCGAGGGAGCGCCGTGAGCGCTCCGCGCTACGTCAGCGTCATCGGCGCCAGCCGCGCCACCCCCGAGCTGGCGGCGAAGGCCGAGGAGCTCGGCGAGCTCCTCGCGGAGCGCGGCTGCGTCGTGGTCTGCGGCGGCCGCAGCGGCGTCATGGAGGCCGTGGCGCGCGGCGTCAAGAAGAGGGGCGGCGTCTCGATCGGCATCCTGCCGGAGGCCGATCGCCAACGCGCCGCCCCCGACCTCACCTACACCGTATGCAGCGCCATGGGCTACGCGCGCAACCTCAGCGTGGTGGCCAGCGGCGACGTGGTGATCGCCGTGGGCGGCGCCTGGGGCACGCTCAGCGAGATCGCCCTGGCGCGCAACGTGGACAAGCCGGTGATCCTGCTCGACACCTGGGAGATCACGCCGCCCGAGGGCGGCCGGCTCGACGGGGTGCGGCGGGCGAGCACGCCCGCCGAGGCCGTCGAGCTGGCCGAAGGCCTCCTCGGCAGGGGATCCGCGGCGCCGCCGCGGTAGGGGCCGCCCCGCAAGCCCGGCTTCCGGCGACCCGTCCCACGCACCCGTGCCGTTTGGCGACGGTACAATCGAATCGGATGTGAGCCCGTGAGGGGGAGGCGGTCCAGGTCGTGCCGTCGAACACTTGACCACGGGCACGTGCCGGTCGGCGCGAGGAGCACGCCACTGACAAGCGGGAACGGGAGGTGGATCATGGGGACTTCACTCAGGATGCGCGCGACAGGCGCGCACTCAGGACTCCACTCACGCCGGGCCGCTCTCGCGCTGATTCTGCTCGCGCTGGCCGCCGCGCTGCTGCTCGCCGGCTGCGGCGGCGACAGCGGCGGCTCGGCCGCGGTCGGCGAGCGCGCCGCCAACGACAAGGTCGCCGTGACGGTGCACTCCGTCAAGACCTACACGAAGATCACCACCGAGGACGGCGACGTGCTCAGCATGAAGTCGCCGAAGAACGTCTACCTCATCGTCGACCTGACCATCCGCAACCTGCAGGACACCGCCCACGAGGTCGACCCGGAGAACGTGCACCTCGTGACCATGGAGGACAAGTACTGGGCCGGCGACGGCAGCCAGTCCATCGCCGACTTCCCCGACGAGTTCACGGCGCTCAAGGCGCGCACCCTCGGCCCCGGCAAGAAGGTGCGCGGCATGGTGGCCTACGGCGTGCCCAAGGGCACGGAGCTCAAGAGCGTCACCTACGTGGCCGATCCCGACATCGAGATCAGCCTCAACGGCAAGACGGTCAAGGCGCCGCCCGTGAAACGCGTGCCCAAAGTGGGCCAGACGGCGAAGGGCGGCGGTCTGGCCTTCACCGTCAGCTCCATGACCTACCCCAGCTCGCTGACGAGCGGCATGTGGACCACGAGCCCCAAGTCCGGCAACGAGCTCGTGCTGCTCAAGGTGACGGTGAGAAACCTGGACCGCCGGCCGTCGTACAAGGTCGACCCCCTGTCGGTGGTCATCGTGGACGGCAAAGGTACGCGCTGGGGGCCCTTCAACCGCAGCGACCTCGGCGTCGCAGACTCCGAGCAGTTCCCGCTGAAACGCCTGCGTCCCGGCGCCTCGGCGAGCGGCAAGGTGGTCATCAGCGTCCCGAAGAACGCGAGCCTCAAGACGGTCCGCTACGAGTCGGGCGTGCTGGGCCCGCCGCTCGAGCTGCGGGTGACGCGCTAGGCCTCATCTGGCAGACGCCGCGGGCAACGGCGACCCTGGTCGACTGAGCCGGCCCGCCGAAACGTCAACCATCCCGGGCCCCAATCGGCCCCTCTTACGGCGACGCCCCTGCTATAGTACGCGCCGCTCTCTGGCAACGGCCCCCCGGCATCCGAGGCTATGCAGGTTGAATGCAGGGTCGCAGACTCCAAGCCCGGTGGCGGCGAAACTCGCTCGCCCGCGCGTAGACGACGTCGTCCTGCGCCCCGATACACTCGCTGACTTCAGGCGAGCCACACGACGTCGGCTGTCGCTGGTGTGCGCGCCCGCCGGCTACGGCAAGACGACAGTCGCCGCCGCGGCCATCGCGCTCCTGGGTCTCGACAGCGTCTGGTACAAGCTGGACGTCCTCGACCACGATCCCGTCATCTTCCTCGCTTCACTCACCGAGGCTCTCAGAGAGCGGTTCGCGGAGTTCGGCGAGGCGATCCGCGAACGCCTGAGGACCATCGCCGAGAACCCCCTTCCCATCGAGCACCTGCAGGCCATGTTCGTCAAGGAGTGCGAGAGCAGGATCGACCGTGATGTCCACATCGTCCTCGACGACTACCACGAGGCGGCCGAGTCCGCGGAGCTCAATCGCGCGCTGGACTACGTTCTCGCCGATCTCCCGAAGAATCTGCGTTTCATCGTGCTCACGCGCTACGATCCCGCGTTCTCGGTGAACCGGATGCGTCTCGCCGGCGACGTCGCCTCGATAGGCGCCGAGACTCTGCGTTTCGACACGGAGCAGGCCCTGGCGGTGCTCGCCGCGCGCACCGGCCACCAGCCGCGTCGCGAGCACATCGAGCGCCTGGTCGCGCTCACCGAGGGCTGGCCGGCGAGCATCGTGCTCGCCGGCCTGGCCCTCGAGTGGCTCGACCTCGACTCGCTCGAGTTGGCTCTCTCCGACCCCCGCCTCAAGCAGGACATCTATTCCTACCTCGCGGAGCAGGTGTACCGCCGCGAGGACGCGCCCGTCCGCTCGTTCCTCAAGCGCACGTGCTGCCTCGAGAACATCACCGCCGAGCTGGCCAACCGGCTCGCCGGCACCGACGCGGCGCACCGCTACCTCGCCCATCTTGCGGCGAACCGCGTCTTCACCTTCGCGACCGGCGAGGAGGGTGCGTACCGCTATCACAATCTGTTCCGCGACTTCCTGAGGCAGAGATACCTCCAGGAGGAAGGCGAGCCGGCGTTCCGCCGCCTCCAGCACGAGACGGCGGCGGCGCTCGAGGATGTCGGCGAGACGGAGATGGCGGTGGAGCTGTACCTCAACGCCAATCAGCCCCTTGACGCCCTCGCCGTCGTCGCGCGCGGCGGCGAAGCCGGGCTGGAGAGCCTCTCCATGGAGAGGCTGCACTCCTGGCTCGACAGACTGCCACCGGAGGCAGGCCCCGCCGAGCCTTGGGCAAGGCTCATGGCCGGGCAGCTCCACAGCCGCAGCGGCGACTACCCCAGAGCGCTCCGCGAGATCGATCGAGCTGCCCGTTCGTTCGCAGCCGTCGCGGACGAGTGGGGCACGTATCACGCCCTGTCCATGAGAGAGTGCGCGCTCTTCTGGCAAGGAGACACCGCAGAGGCCCTGCGCGCCTGCGAGGCCGCGCTCGCTCACGCACAAACGGATCAGCAGAGGATGCACACGCTCCTCGGCCTCGGTTCGGCGGCGCTCGACATGCGCCGCTGGGAGGATGCGGAGGCCGCGTTCACGGCCGCCGATGCGCTGTCCGGCCGCGCCACCCCCGCCGAGCAGATCCGGGCCAGAGCGCTGCGCGCACACGCGGCCTACTACCAGGGAGACTTCAGAGCGGCGCGCGCCGCGCTGCCGGCCCCTCAGCCCGCAGACACGTCGGGCGCCGTGAGGGCCACCATACTCAACACCGGTGGGGTGGTGGAGCTGGGGCTCTCCCACTACGCCCAGGCCCTGGCGCTCTTCGAGCAGGCTCGCGCGGTGGCCGAGAGCTGCGGCTACACCCCCACCGCAGACATGGTCGCGGACAACATCGGCCTGCTCAGGGGATCCCAAGGGCACGCGAGAGAGGGCCTCGCACTCGTGCGAGAAGACCATGGAGGGGGCAGCCTTCACCGCTGAAACGACCCACGAAGCCTGCATGCATAGCCACGAGGCCACGCTCCTGCGTCGGGCCGGCGACCTGGAGGCGGCGCTCGCACCGTGCACGAAGGCCGCGGCATGCGTCACCTTCGAGAGAGACCCCTACATCGCGCTCAACACGCAGGCGAATCTCGTCTACCTCCGGGCGCTGCTCGGAGACGCGGACCCGTTGCGGCTCCTGGCCGTCTCACGCCGCGCGTCTCGCGCCGGCCTTTCGTTCGTCGCTCTGAAAGCGCAGCTCTACGCCGCCATCGTCGCTCAGGCATCGGGCGACGTCGCGCTCGGCACGGAGCTGCTGCGAGACGGCGTGCCCCGTCAGCTCGAGCTGGGGCATCTCCACCTCCTGGCGCAGGAGCTCTGTCCCAGGCCCGCGGTCGCGGCGGTCGCTCTGGAGAGCGTGCCGTCTCAGGATCTTGCGCAACGCCTCATGCACGCCCTGGCAGGTCACTGGGGCTTCGCCGGGCTGGTCGAGGCACTGGCCGCAGACCGCCCGGCACTGGCCGCGCCGGCGGTGCAGGCTGCTGCAGATCGAGCCTCAGACGACGTGCTCGCTCGCGTACTCGCCGTGACCCAGGGCATCCGCAGTCGCGCGCTGGCACAGGCGATCGAGGCCGCCCTTGAACAGCGCCCCGAGGTGTCCTTCACGCCCGGTGCGCTCTTCCCGGAGCTCACAAGACGCGAGCGCCAGATACTGCGGCTCATGGCCGAGGGCCGGCGCAACCCGGAGATCGCCGCCGAGCTCTTCCTCGCGCCCACGACCGTGAAGACGCACGTCAATCACATCCTCAGCAAGTTGGGCGTGCAGAGCCGCGTCGAGGCGATCCTCGCCTACAAGGAAGCCGGCGGGCCTTCGAGCGACCGTCCCTGACGCTGCGCAGCGCGACTCTCCACCCGGCCGGACGCCCGAACTACAACCTGGGTATGATTCACCGCACCACGTCTCCCGTTAGCCTGCATCCGCAGTCGCAGGATCCAACAAGGAGACAAGATGGAATCACCAACCTCTGTCGTCTACGTCGAGTCGAACCACATGAGCCAGCGCAAGAAGACCGTCATCGACATCCTCCGCGACAGCCCCGGCTTCGTGTCGGGCGAGGCCATGAGCGCCAAGCTCGGCATCTCGCGCAACGCCGTGCACAAGCACGTCAAGTCGCTGCGCAACCGCGGCTACCGCATCCTCGGCGTCTCGCGGCGCGGCTACCGGCTCGAGGAAGAGCCGTGCCGGCTCTCCATGGGCCACATCACCGACCGCACCGTCGACAGCAGGTTCGGCAGCTCCTATCGCTACTACGACGAGATCGAATCGACGAACGTCGAGGCCAAGTCCCTGGCGGGCAGCGGCGCCCCCGAAGGCACCGTGGTGATCGCCGAGGCGCAGACCGCGGGGCGTGGCCGGCTCGGCCGCCGCTGGACCTCGCCGGCCGGCAAGGGCCTGCTCTTCTCGGTGCTTCTGCGGCCCGCCCTGCCCATGAGCGAGGCCCACCTGCTCACGTTGGTCGCTGCCTGCGCCGCGGCGGAGGCCATCGAGTCCCTGGCTACGGCTCCGGTGAGCATCAAGTGGCCCAACGACCTCTTCATCGGCGACCGCAAGGTCGGCGGGATCCTGCTCGAGGTCGCCGGTGAGCAGGACGAGGTGGACTGGGTCGTGGTCGGCATCGGCGTCAACGTCAATACCGAGTACAGCGAATTGCCCGTGGCGCTGCGCAGGACCGCGACGTCGCTCAAGATGGCCGGCGGAGAGGCCGTGGACAGAAGCGAGCTGCTCGCCCGCCTGCTGCTCGCGCTCGACGCGCACTACGCCGACGCGCGTCGCAAACGGGTTCGAGCGCGCGCTCAGCGGCTTCCGCGAACGCGACTACCTGCTGAGCAAGGGCGTGAGCGTGCAGACCCGGGAAGGTCCGGTCGCGGGCCGGGCAGCCGGCATCGACGAGCGCGGCGCACTTCTCGTCGAGCTGCCCCAGCGCCAGATCAGGCGCTTCCACTCCGGCGACGTGACGCTCCAGCTCTGAGCCCGGGCCTTGGGTCGTGGCTGGTCGGCCCCGGGCGGCTGCGTCCATGTCTTGACAGCCGCCCGGGAGGCTCCTAGATTGTCACCTCCGCTCACACGCACGGGGTTGACGATTGTCACGCACCACCACCCGCGAGCTCACGTACGCCGCCGTCTTCGCAGCGCTGATCGCCGGCGGCGCTTTCGTGGCGCTCCCCATCGGATCCGTGCCCTTCACCCTGCAGGTGCTGTTCGTGCTCCTGGCCGGCATGCTGCTGGGACCGCGTCTTGCCGCGCTCAGCACTCTCGCCTATCTCGCCCTCGGTCTCGTCGCCCCTGTGTACGCGGGTGGCACGTCGGGGCTCGGCGTCCTGTTCGGGCCTACCGGCGGCTATCTGTGGGGCTTCGTCCTGGCGGCGCTGGTGACCGGCGCGGTCTGCGGCGAAGACCGGACTTCTCTCACCCGCTTCGTGGGCGCCGGCCTGCTCGGCCTCGTGCCGATCTACGCGCTCGGCGCCGTCTGGCTGGCGGCGCAACTGCACATCGGCATGGACGCCGCACTGGTCACCGGAGTCGCGCCGTTCGTGTGGCTGGACGTGCTGAAGGCGGTGGCGGCAGGCCTCGCGGCCCGCAGCGTGGTCAGCCTGCCGCTGGGTCTTCCCGCGCCTCAGCGAGGCCGCTGACGTCGGTCAGCCCCTTCCCGCGCAGACGCAGGTTGATGCGCCCGAGCTCGTACTCGCCCCTGAAGTCGGTCGAGCTTCCGTCGCGGTAGGCGAGATCCTTGTCGCGGAGCACCCGGGCGAGGACCTCCACGTACTGCTTGTCCAGCGTGTGACCGGCGATCAGGCGGAGCTCCTTGAGCGCTTCGAACGAGCTGCGCGCCGCGTGGTACGGCCGGTCGGACGTCATGGCGTGATACGAGTCCGCCACGGCCAGGATCCTGCTGAGCTCGGGGATGCTCTCGCCGTGGATCCCGCTCGGATACCCGCTCCCGTCGAGCCGCTCGTGGTGGTAGCGCACGATGTCGGCGACCTCCTGGTAGGCGACCAGGTGCGAGAGCACCTCGGCGCCCTTCTCGGGATGCTCGCGAATCGACACCCAGTCCTCGGCGTCGAGCACCGACGTCTTGCGCAGCACCGCATCGGGCACGCCCACCTTGCCCAGATCGTGCAGGAGCCCGGCCAGGTGAAGGGCGTCGGCGTCGTGCTCCGGCAACTCGAGCGCGGTGGCGATGTCGCGGCAGTACATCGCCACGGCCGCGGAGTGCTGCGCGGTGTACTCGTCCTTGCTGTCGAGAAGCACGACCATCGCCGCCGCCAGGCCGATGTTCATCTCGAGGTACTGGTCGCTGAGTTCCTTCTGCTTGGCCAGGTGATCCTTCTCGCGGACCAGGAGCTTGAACATGTACTGGCTCGCCAGGAGCGGGACGAAGAGGAGGACCACGGCGATGATGCCCGCCTGGGCGTAGAGAGCAGCGACGACCAGACCCAGCAAGGCCAGCATGGCCAGCGAGCGCAGGAACGGCGGCATCTCCTCGCGCCAGAAGGCGCGGAGGCGCCTGCCGTACTTGACGTACATCCCCACACTGACCACAGCGAGGTTCGCGGCCTCGAACACGACGGCCGCGATGGCGCCGGCCGCCAGAAGCCCCACGGAGACCGTCGTCAGAGATGCGTCGAAGAAACCTATCGCAGCGTCAAAGGCAAGTGAGGCCAAGAAGGCAGCAACGACGAAGTTCGCCGCGTTGTAGACGACTACCGTGCGAGTCGTCTCACGCCATGCGCCCCAGAGGCCGAGAAGCAGCGCCAAGCCGATGGCGGGGAGGCGCCCCGTGTACATCACCGCAAGGAGGATCGGGAGATTCCCGGCGGTGAGGGTGACCCGATCCGAGACCTCGACAGCCATCTCGTCGGCGATGACTGCAAGCACCGCCAGAATAAGTGCATCGCGAACGACGGCGGCAGAGAGGGGGATCGGCCCCGGGAAGACGACTGAGTACGCGACTGCACTCGCCGCCAGCGCAGCGAGACACGCGGTTAGAACGCGATAGTTGCGTTCAGCAGTTGCCAAGGCACCCCAGCCCGTGAGAGGTGCTTGGTCTATCGGCACGTTCGCGTCAGAGCTTTAGGCCGCTCTTGCGGTAGACCTAGTGCATCTTGCTGCCGCCACCACTGGTGACGAGAGCGAAGAGCAGGGAGGCGAGCGTCTTTTCGATTCTCTTGCTCATTTTGAATCCTCAGTCAGGTGAACACTCGAAGGTCAGTGCATCTTGGCGGCGAGGCGGATCATCGTTCCCTCCACACGTCGAAGTCCCAGGTCGGCGAGATGATGCGTCAGTGCATCTTGGCGGCGAAGCGGATCATCATTCCCCCTAAAGTTTCCGTCGTCACTGCCGATAACAAATGGTTGACGACTCCCGTGTCTGGACTCTCGCAGGCACGGTCCGCTGCGCATACCCTCAGCGCTTGGACATTCCGGGCACATCGTGCCAACGGCATTGCCAGAATGGACAACACTTTTCCTCTGAGCCGATTCCCTCTCCCGTTGACCTCCCAAATGACGTAGGCTCACCCACGTCGGCGGGCCGGAGGGCCCGCACGTCAGTCAAGGGCCCGGAGGCCCGCTCGGGGGTCTCCGGTAGGGAGGATCACGATCGAGGCGAACGCTGCTGCCACGAACCCGGCGTCGGTGTCATTGGCGCGCAACGGCAACTTCCTGCTGCTCTGGGCAGGCCAGTTCGTCTCGCAGATGGGCGACCGCCTGGCGATGGTCGCCTTCCCCTGGATCGTGTACAAGAGCACCGGCTCGGCGCTCAGCACGGGCGCCGTCTTCGCCCTCTACACCCTGCCGTACGTCTTGTTCGGGGCGTTCGCCGGAGTGATCATCGACCGCTTCAACAAACGCGCCGTGATGATCGCCGCCGACATCGTGCGAGGGGGCCTCGTGCTCCTCGTACCGTTCGCCGCCACCCGCTCACTGCCGGCCGTGTACGCGCTGAGCTTCGTGGTGGCGAGCGCCGCCGTCTTCTTCGACCCGTGCAAGCTCGCCATCCTCCCCGACCTCGTCACCAAGGACCGGCTGATGCGCGCCAACTCCCTGCTCGCCACCGGCGAGAACCTCACCGAGATCGTGGGGTACGCCGCGGCGGGCTTCCTCCTGGCCTACGTGTCCACCGCCACTGCCTTCCGCATCGACGCCGTCACCTTCGCGGTGTCGGCCGGCGCCCTCATGCTCATGCGCTACCAGGCGCCGGTGCGCGCGGCGGCGGAGCAGACCGCGCGCTCCTTCTGGCACGAGCTCCGCGAGGGCCTGAGCTTTCTCCGTCACCACCACGCCCTGCTCATGAACACACTGATGGTGGTCGCCTTCGTCGCCGGCCTCGGCGCCAGCTACCCGCTGACCTTCCTGCTGGCCGTCCAGGTGCTGGACGCCGGGACGGAGGCGTTCGGCGTCTTCGAGGCCGTCATCGGCATCGGCTACCTGGCCGGCTCCCTCGCCCTGGCCACGCTCGCGACGCGCGTGCCCAAAGGTCTGGCGATGGCGCTCGGCTGGGTGGCGATGGGCGTGAGCCTGATCGTCGTCGCCGCCACCGACGGCGTGTGGCAGGCCTGCATCCCGTTCGCCGTCCTCGGACTCGCCAACGCCGTGGCGCTCATCGCCCTGGACACCTGGCTGCAGGACGTCATCCCCGAGCGTCTGCGCGGCCGCGTGTTCGGGGCGCGCTTCACACTCACGCAGGGCACCTACGCGCTCTCGGTGCTGGTGGGCGGGGCGCTGGCCGGCGTGTTCGACGTGCGCGCCCTCTTGATCGTCGCGGGGGTGATCATGGCCATCCCGGGCCTCGCCGCGCTGTTCGTGCGCGACATCCGCGACGCCTGAGCCGGCCGGGGGTCACGCCGAAGGCTCGAGTCCGAGAGCGAGGGGGCGGCCGCCGCCGAGCTGGGGTGCGGGCTCGGATGTCGAAGACCAGGCCCGCCGCTCGGCTTCGGGCGCCCGGGCCGGGGTGATAGCCTTGGCGTGACATCCGCAGGGCGCCCGCTGGGGCCGCGCCCTCGAATCGCGGACGCGCAAAGGAATCATGACCCCCCTGAACGACGCACAGATGCCCGCGCCCGCCTCCGCGCCGCGCACGAGCTGGCTTCAGCTCGGCGTGGTGTCGGCCGGCAGCTTCGTCACCTGGATCGGCTTCGGCGCCATCATCCCGTACCTGCCGATCTTCCTGAAGGAGCAGGCCCACAGCTCGATGCTCATGATCGGGGTGGTCGCCTCGATGTTCTATCTGGGCACGCTGCTCTTCTCGTCGCCCCTCGGCTGGCTCAGCGACACCATCGGGCGCAAGCCCGTGATGGTCGCCGGCGCCGCCCTCTACACGGTCGCGCTCCTGCTGTTCACGACCACCACGGACCCGTACTGGTTCGTGCTCTTCCGCCTGCTCGAGGGCATCGGTACGGCGGCGTTCGGGCCGGCCGCGCAGGCCTTCGTCGCCGACATCACCACGGAGGAGAACCGCAGCAAGGCCTACGGCTTCCTGACCACGGCGCAGTTCGGCGGGCTGATCCTGGGGCCGGCCATCGCCGCGCCGCTCTACAGCCTGGTCGGCGGCGGCAAGACGGCTTCTACGCGATCTTCTACGTCGGGGCCGCCCTCTCGGCGCTCTCGCTGGTCGCCGTCATCGCCTTCGTACGCGAGCCGGCGGCCCTCAAGGTGCGGCGCGCGCAGCGCCGCACGCGACATCGAAAAGCCGGGCGGGACCGGCAAGGCCGCGCGCCCGCCCATCCGCACGATCCTCACGCCGGCGATCATCGCCTTCCTCATCATCGCCTTCACGAGCCACTACGCGATGGGCGCCTTCGACGTCGTCTGGAGCCTCTGGCTGGAGCATCTGGGCGCCTCGATGACCTTCATCGGCCTCACCTGGATCGTCTTCAGCGTGCCCATGCTGCTCTCGTTCGTCGGAGGGATCGCGGCGGACCGCTACAGCCGCTACTGGCTGTTCGTCGGCGGCTACACGATCTCGGCCTTCGCCTGGATCTTCTACGGCGTGACCACCAACATGACGCTCTTCCTCGTGGTCAACGCCCTCGAAGGCCTGGCCATCGCCTTCTCGTACCCGGCCAAGCAGGCGCTGCTCATCCAGGCCAGCCCGCGCCGCTGGATCGGCACCGTGACGGGCGTCGAATCGACTGCCATGCAGGCCGCGGGGCTGCTGGGCTCGCTCACCGCGCCCATCCTCTACGGCTGGATCTCGGGCTACGTGCTGGCGCTCGGCGGCGCCATCAACCTGATCGGCCTCATGATCGCGGCGCCGATCCTGCACCGCGAGTGGAAGCGCCTGAAGACGGCCGGACCGATGCCGCGGCAAGCCGAGCTCGAGCGGCTCGGGGACGAGTCGCGGCCGGCGGCGGCGAGCCAGCCGCCGCACGGGATGGAGTAGCGCCGCCGAGGCCGCGGCGGGCAGCGGCGCCGCCGCTAGTAGCGCCTGACCTCGCCGTACAGCGTGTCACGCTGCACCGGCGTGCGCCCGGCGGCGCGGATCAGGCGCACCATCTCCTCGACGTCGCACTGGTTGCGCACACCGGCCGCCGCGACCACGTTCTCCTCGATCATCGTGGAGCCCATGTCGTTGGCGCCGAAGGCCAGGGCCACCTGCCCCAGCTTGAGGCCCTGGGTGACCCAGGAGGCCTGGATGCTGGGCACGTTGTCGAGGTAGATGCGGCTGACGGCCAGCAGGCGCAGGTAGTCGAAGCCGGTGGCGGGCGTGTGGCCGGCGGCAAGCTCCGTGTTGCCGGCCTGGAAGGTCCAGGGGATGAACGCCGTGAACCCGCCGGTCTCGTCTTGCAGGTCGCGGATGCGGCGCAGATGCTCGATGCGCTCGGCCGGCGTGTCGAGCGAGCCGAACATCATCGTCGCGGTGGTCTTCATGCCGAGGCCGTGGGCGACGCGCATCACGTCGAGCCAGGCGTCGGTGGGGATCTTGTGGGGACTGATGGCGCTGCGCACTCTGTCGACGAGGACCTCGGCGCCGCCGCCGGGCAGGCTGTCGAGGCCGGCGGCGTGGAGGCGGCGCAGCGTCTCCTCCACGCTCAGGTCGCTCATCGTCGCGATGTGCACGATCTCCGGCGGCGAGAGCGAGTGGATGTGGATCGGGTACCGCGCCTTGATGCCGCTGAAGACCTGCTCGAACCAGCAGATATCGAGGTCGGGATGCAGCCCGCCCTGCATCATGATGGCGGTGCCGCCAAGCGCCAGCGTCTCCTCGATCTTGCCGTGGATGTCTGCCTCGGCGAGCAGGTAGCCCTCCCCGCTCCCCGGCTTCTTGTAGAAAGCGCAGAAGCGGCAACCCGAGAGGCAGTAGTCGGTGTAGTTGATGTTGCGGTCGACGATGAACGTGACCTCGTCGCCGGGGTGCAGGCGGCGGCGGACGGCGTCGGCGCGCGCGCCGACGCCCAGCAGGTCGCCGCCTTCGAGCAGCGCGAGGGCCTCGGCGTCGTCGAGGCGGCCCGCGGCCGCAGGGCCGACGCCGCTCACGGCCCTGCCCCCGGACCGGCGTGCGCCTCGTCGAGGCGCAGTTCGAAGCGGACTGCGTGCTCGCGGAGCGGTCCGCCGTCCGCGCTCACGGGCCGCCCGTCGACATCTTCGTCACCGGGAAGGATCGTGAAGCCGATGGCTGTGTGGAAGGCTATCGAGCCTGCGTTCAACGGCCCGGTGACGGCATGCACGAGCGGGCGTCCGGAGGCGCGGGCCAGAGCGAAGAAGCGCCGGTACAGATCGCTGGCCAGACCGGAGCGGCGCCAGGCCGGGTGCACCCCGGCGAAGTGGATGTAGGCCTCGTCGTCGTGGTCCGGGCAGAGGAAGCCGACGAGAAAGCCGATGAGCTCGTCTTCGTGTTCCGCGACCAGCGACGTCCTGCGGAAGTGCTCGAAGAAGATCTGCGGCAGCATGCCGCGCAGGTCGCGGCCGTCCCACCACGCCGCCATGACGCCCACGACCCGCTCGTAGTCGGCGGGGATCGGCCGGCGGAAGATGAGGCTGGTGCAGGGCACGGCGGGCGCCAGCCTCAGCGGGGTCCCGGCCGGCGCGGTGGCCGTCGGCACGTCCGCGGCGGCCGCACCCACGTCGGGGATCCGCGCGAGCTCGCCGAGGGCCGCGGCGCGCCGGTAGAACTCCTCCAGGCCGGCGCGATACTCCGGCGTGAAGCCGAACTTGAGCTTGTCGAAGTACTCCATGAGGTAGCGCTGGCTGAAGTCGTAGCGCTGCGCCGCGGCGGCGGCCGTCTCGGCCGGGTGCGCGGCGCAGTCGTCGCGCGAAGCCAGCAGGGCCGCCCCCACGGCGGCTGCCGCCGCCGGCCGGGCGGCCGTGAACTCGCGGCGCCCGGCGCACACCGCGAAGACCATCGGGAGGCCGGTGACCTCCTGCCACTCCGCGCCGAGGTCGTAGTGGTACGGGTAGACCTCGGCGCGCAGCACGTACAGAGCCTCATCGCCGATGAGCAGCAGGCCGTCGAAGTCGGCGAGGACCTCCGCGAGCGACCCGCGGCGAGGCGCGAACTCGGGCTCGAGGCCCCACTCCCGGCACAGCACTTTGAGCAGGCAGATGGAGGTGGCGCTCTTCTCGGTGAGCGCGATGCGCCGCACATCGCTCAGCGGGACGCGCGTGAAGAGCTGGACCGAGTCGACGGCGCCGAACGAGCTGATCGACACCTGCGGCAGCAGGGCCAGCTCGGCGGCGTCGCGGGCGAAGGCGATCGAGGACGGCAGAGCCACGTCGATCGCCCCACTCACCAGCATCTCGTTGAGCTCCGAAGGGTAGCCTTCGACGATGGTGGCCGCCACGCCGCGCGCGGCCAGCTCGCGCGCGAAGTGGTGGTAGAGCGGAAAGCAGTTGACGAACTCGATGCGCCCGACGCGCACCGCGCCGATGGGCGCGCCGTCCGCGAGGTCCGGCGCGCGGTCAGGCATCGTCGCCATCGTACCGCCGCACGACGTTGTACAGCGTGTCGCGCTCCACCGGCACGCGGCCGGCCGCGCGGATGACGTGCACCAGCTCGGCCTTGCTGAGCTCCTGCCCCGTATCTACGCCGGCGGCGTGGCTGATCTTCTCCTCGACCACGGTGCCGTCGAGGTCGTTGACGCCGAACACCAGCGAGACCTGGGCCAGCTTGAGCCCGATGTTGATCCAGAACGCCTTGATGTGGCGGAAGTTGTCGAGGACGAGCCTCCCGACGGCGAGCATCTTGAGATCGTCGAAGCCGGTGGGCCCCGGGAGGTCGCTCAGGCCCGTGTTGGCCGGCTGGAACGACAGCGGGATGAAGGCGTTGAAGCCGCCGGTGTCGTCCTGAAGCTCGCGCAGGCGCAGCATGTGATCGGCGAGCTCGGCCGGCGTCTCCACGTGGCCGTAGAGCATCGTGGCGTTCGACTTGAGGCCGGCGCCGTGCGCGGCGCGCATCACGTCGAGCCATTCCTGGCCGCTGATCTTCTGCTCGCAGATGAGGGCGCGCACGCGGCCGCTGAAGACCTCGGCCCCACCGCCCGGCAACGAGCCGAGGCCCGCCTGCTTGAGCTCGGCCAGCGCGTCGTCCACGCTCTTGCCGCTGATCCTCGCGAAGTGCGCGATCTCGCTGGCCGTGAACGCCTGGATGTGCACCTCGGGGGCCAGCTCCTTGAGGGCGCGCACCATCTCGAGGTAGTACTCGAACGGGAGGTCGGGGTGCTCGCCGCCGACGATGTGGATCTCGGTGATGCCGCCGACGGCCAAGGTCTCGCGGGCCTTGTCCACGACCTCGTCGATCGAGAGGGTGTAGGCGTCCGCGTCGCCTTCGTCGTGACTGAAAGCACAGAAGAGGCAGCGGTTGCGGCACACGTTGGTGTGGTTGATGTGGCGGTTGCTGATGAAGTAGACCTCGTCGCCGACGGCGCGGGCACGGGCGAAGTCGGCCATGGCCCCCAGGGCGAGGATGTCGTGGCTCTCGAGCAGCGCGGCGGCCTGCGCGGCATCGAGGCGATCGCCGCCGGCGACGGCGTTCCAGACGCCCTCAAGACCGGCGCGCGCGGCGAGGGCGGAGATGTCACTGGGGTTCACGGGATCGGCTCCAGACGTGTCAGCTGTAGCGGTCCACGACCTGCGCCGCGACCTCGGCGAGCAAGTCACGCTCGACGAGGTCCGGACAGGCTCCAAGGACCCTGTGGGCCTCCTCAATGTACCCCAATGCGACGGCGCGGGCACGCGCCAGGGCGCCGCTGGCTGCGACCGCCGCGAGGACGGTCGCCACCTCGGCGGCGCCCTGGCCCTCACGAGAGAGAAGAGGCGCCAGCTCGGGATGGACTTCGAGGGTGAAGATCAGCGGCAGCGTGACCGTGCCGTCGCGCACGTCGGCTCCGGGCCGCTTGCCGGTGCTGGCCTCGTCGCCGCTGCAGTCGAGGATGTCGTCGAACACCTGGAAGGCCAGGCCGATGAGGCGGCCGTACTCGGCGAGCGCCGCCGCCTGCTCCCCGGCACCCGAGAGCACGGCGCCGAGACGGCAAGCCGCGGCGAACAGGTCGGCGGTCTTGCGTTCGCAGCGCAGCTCGTACTCGGCCTGCGTCACCGTGACGCGGTAGGCGTCGTCGCGCTGCATGACCTCTCCCTCCGAGAGGCCCACGGCGGCGGCGCTGAGCACATCGACCGCCGCCGGTTCGCCGGCTCCCACCAGCTCCTGGAAGGCGCGGGCGAGCAGGAAGTTGCCGGCCGAGACGGCGGTCTCCACGCCGTAGGCGTGAGCGACCGTCGGCCGGCCGCGGCGCAGCTCGGCGCGGTCGAGCACGTCGTCGTGGACCAGGGTCGCCATGTGCAGAAGCTCGACCGCCGCGGCGCCGCGGAGCACGGGCTCGCCGAGGGCCGCGTCCCGCCGCGCGCAGAGCAGCGTGAGCAGCGGGCGCACGCGCTTGCCGCCGGCGGCGAGCGTCGCACGGCACGCGTCGCCGAGCTCGCCGGGACAGGCGGTCGCGACCGCCGTCAGCCGCTCCTCCACCAGCTCCATCCCGCGCGCGTAGCGCCGCTTCTGAACGGCCGACCGCCACGTGAGGGCCGGCTTGCTCACGGAGTCGCGGCCGGCGGCACGTCCGCCGGCACGTCCCCGACGTGGATGGCCACAGCCCCGAAGCCGAAGCGCCGGTAGCGTATACGTGTGAGACCCGCGGCGGCCATGATCGCCGCAAGCTCCCCAACGCGCGGGAACGCCTCGACGGAGGCCGGAAGGTACGCGTAGGCAGTGGCGTCGCCGGTGACGAGGCGCCCGAGAAGCGGCACCACGCGGCCCATCCAGATTCGCTGGAACCGCCTACCCGCGCCATTCGGAGCCTGCGTCGACTCGAGGCACACGACGCGTCCGCCCGGGCGCGTGACGCGCCTCATCTCGGCGAACGCGCGAGGGATGTCGGGCACGTTGCGCACGCCCCACCCGACAGTGACCGCGGCGAACTCGCCGTCGGCGAACGGCAGGTCGAGGAGGTCGCCGCGCACGAACGCCGGCGCGAGAAGGTCCGCGGCGCCGCCGGGTCGCGGCCTTCTCGCGGGCCCGTTCGAGCATCTCCTCGGTGAAGTCGAGACCGACGACCTCACAGCCGGGGCACTCCTCGGAAAGGGCGAGCGACAGGTCGCCGGTACCGCAGCACGCGTCGAGCACGCGGTCCCCCGGCGTCGGCGCCGCTTCTCGCGCCGCGACGCTGCGCCAGTGTCCGTCGCGACCGCCGGTCATGAGCCGGTTCATGAGGTCGTAGCGGGGAGTGATGCCGCCGAACATGGCCGCGATGCGCTGTGGGTCGCGGTCGACCGGGAGGGCGCGCCCGTCGCCGGGCGCGCCGGCAGGCGCGCCCGCGGGCGTCAGCGCCGGCCCCCGTCCCACGGCGGGAACAGGGTCTGCGCAAAGCCCAGCGCCGCGATGACCTTGCCGACGACGTGGTCCACGGCGTCCTGCAGCGTCTGCGGCCGCGAGTAGAAGCCGGGCATCGCCGGCAGCACGATAGCGCCGGCTTCGGCGAGCTCGAGCAGCCGGCGCAGGTGGATCTGCGTGAGCGGCGTCTCGCGCGGCACGACCACGAGCGGCCGCCGTTCCTTGAGCGCCACGTCGCCGACGCGGTGGATCAGCGTGCGCGTGGTACCGAGGGCGATGTGAGCCACCGTCGACACGGAACACGGGCAGATCACGGCGGCGTCGGGGAAGCTGCTGCCGCTGGCCGGAGGCGCCGCGAGGTCGTCCGCTGCGTAGACCTCCGCGGCCGCGCCGGCCCGTTCGAGGAACGCGGCGGTCACGGCGTCGCGACCCTGCGCCACCAGCTCCAGCTCGTGCTCGAGGACGAGCACGCCGCTGTCGGATACGCAGAGCTGCAGACCGCAGCCGGCCGCCGCGAGCGCCTGCACGAGCCGCAGCACGTAGGGCGCCCCGCTGGCGCCGCTCACGCCGATGAAGACCGTGGATGGAGGTGTCTGGGTCATGGGAGGCTCCCGGAAGCGGTCTGGGCCGCGGTCGTCAGTTGATGGAGCCGGTGTGGCACTGGCCACCCCAGCAGCCCTGCGGGCCCGTGCCGCCGTTGCCATGACACTTCATGCAGATGCTGCCGCTGTTGTACACGTGATTCGGGTGGTCGGCGACGAAGGCGCTGCCGTGCGGCAGCTCCACGCCGTGGCACGCCGTGCAGAACGCGCTGCTGTGGCACTTGGTACAGAGGCCCGGCGACGACATCGCAGTGCTCGGGTGCGACCCCACCCAGCCGGCCGGGTGCGGCATCGGCAGGCCGTGGCACGCGATGCAGCTATTCTTGCCGTGGCATCTGATGCACTTCTCGGGGTGGTTCTGCGCGTAGGTGCCATGGCCGCTGGTCCAGGCGGCAGGATGTGGCATGGGCAGGCCGTGGCAGTCGATGCAGAACAGGGGGTCCTTCTCGAGATGGCACGACACGCAGATCGTCTTGCCCCGGTCGAGGACCACGCCACCGTGGATCCGATTCCAGCGCTTCGGATGCGGCATCTCCAGCCCGTTGTGGCAGTCACTGCAGAACTCCTCCTGCTCGTGGCAGCCACGGCACTGCGTGGCCGGGACCTTCAGGTGCATGGCGACCTTGGGCGCGTCCGCCGGAACGCCGCTGATATGGCAGGTGCTGCACGTGTCGGGAAGCTGCTTGCCGTCGTGGCAGCGCGCGCAGATGGACATCTTGTTCTGGCTCGCGCGCGAGATCGCCGGCCGCGTGCCCGGATGGGAGATATTGGCGTGGCAGGTCAGGCACTGGTAGCCGGATTCGCGCAGACCGATATGGTTGATGCGGATGTTGCCGACCACGAGATCCTTCTCGATCTGGGACTTGGGATGGCATTGCACGCAGTTGCCCGAGCCCACGAAGGTGGTCAGCGGCCGCTCGTACTGGTTGGAGGCGTACAGGATGAGGTTGGTGGCGCCCTGCAGGTTGCGCACGAGGTAGTTGAACACGCCGGGCTTGGTGTGGCATTTCTGGCAGCCGACGCCGGCGCGATAGTGCGCGGTCTGCTTGTAGGTGGCCACCTCGGGTTTGATGATGTGGCATACCTCGCAGGTGTCGATGCGGTTCACGGCGGAGAAGCCGATGACGGCGGCCACGAAGAGCACGCCGAGCGCCCCCAGCACGCCCAGGATCCAGCCGCCCGGGATGCGCCCCTCCAGGAGGACGCGGCTCTTGGCAGGCTTGCGCTCAGCCACGCTTCACCCACCCCCTGCGATCGGCGACGAAGCAGGCGACGGCGTGGGCGGCAGCGTGAACTTCGCGCCGTCGAGCAGCCTGTGAGCCTGCGGATCGCCACCGGCGTGCTTCGCGTGGCACGCCTGGCAGTTGGCGACCACATGGCAGTTGAAGCACGTGTCGGAGCCCTTGCGAGCCGTGACCTCGGGATGGGTGGGGATCCAGTCGTCGGGGTGAGGCATCGCCACCTGGTGACACGTCCTGCAGTAGAGCTTGGTGTCGTGGCACTGGTTGCACGCCTCGTTGACGCCGCGCGCCTCGACGTCCGTGCCGTGCTCTGAGATCCACTCCGTGGGATGCGGCATGAGCACGCCGCTGTGGCACTTCGAGCAGGCGTCTTCTTTGATGTGGCAGGCGCTGCACGTGGAGAGGATGCCGACCGCGCCGTGGCGTGTGGACCAGTCGGGCTCGTCGTGTGTTGCGGGGACGGCGCCGTAGTCCCTCTTCGTGTGGCACAGGTCGCAGCGCGAGGTGGCCACTTGCCCGTCCGGCGCCTCGTACTGGTTGTTGTGACAGATCAGGCACTGGTCCATGCTCGGGTAGGTACGCGAGCCCTCGGGCACCGCGTCGCCGTGCGCCTGCGTGGAGTGACAGCGCATGCAGAGGAATCCCGCCTCGATGAGGTGCTTGTGCTGCACGCGGATGCCGCTCTTGGAGACCGGGTTGAACAACAGGTCGTTGTTGTGACAGCGGCGACACGACTGATTCAGCACGAAGCCGAGGATGGGCTCCTCGTAGTCGCCGGTGATCTGGGCGATGGGCTGCTGCAGGGCCTCGAGCTTGGCGGTGAGGAAGAAGAACGGGCCCGGCTTGCTGTGGCATTGTTCGCAGTTGACGCCGTTGTGCGCCGACTTCTTGTACTCCTCGACGTACGGCACGTGGCTCTTGCAGAGGGCGCAGAACTGCGGCGTCGACGTCGCGGTGAGCATGACGCCGATGCTCACCACCACAACCGTGAGGACGATGGCGGCGATCGTCAGGCCGCGTGTGGTGAGACGGAAGCCCATGCCTCAGCGGTAGCGGATCCTGGGGATGGACGGTCTGGCCGAGTGCACGACGCTTCTGTGGCACAGCGAGCAAGCGTACCCGTCGGAGTGCCGGGCAGCACGCCCGTGACAGGTCGTGCAAACGCTGTTGGGTGGCGTCCGCTGACCGGCGTGGAACCTACCCTTGTGGCACTGCCGGCAGCTGGTGATCCCCGAACCGAGGGCGCTGGCGTGCAGCTTCTGGGAGTGACACGTGGAGCAGACGTACTTCTTCGTGATCCTCGTCGAGTGCTGCGCTTTGGTGGCCGGCCCCGTGCCGGTGCCCTTGTGGCACGTCGCGCACTTGCGCTGGGCGAACGTTCCGGCCCGCGTGCCGCTTGGCGTGGCAGGCCCGGCAGTTCTTCTGCGGTGGTGGTCGTGGACTGCCCGTGGTGGAGGGCCGCGATGCCCGTGTGGCAGGTGAGGCACGCGACCTGGCCGGCGTGCTGCTTGTAGCCGTCGCCATGACAGTCGGAGCAGGCCGGCGGCTGCGGCTTGGTGTTGTGCACCTGGGCGGCGTGGCAGGCGAGGCAGTTCGGTGTGCCGAAGGTCTCGGCCGGGTGGCACCGGTTGCAGGTCGCCGGCACCGGCGGGAAGTTCATGCCCGTGTGGCAGGCCGTGCACGGCTGGTCGTCGTGGGTGCTCTTGAGCACCGCGTCGCTGCCGTTGTGGCAGTCCTCGCAGGTCGGCGGCGGGGTGATCTGCCCGCTGTGGTGCGGGCTGCCGCCCGGATCGACGATCGAGATGCTGGTCTGGTGGCAATCGAGACACGTCTTGCCGTAGCCGGCGGCGCCGTCGTGAGGCAGGACGCCGTGCGTGAAGGGAATCGTGTAGGCGCGCACAGCCTGGTTCCAGAGATGGCAGATCTGGCTGCAGGCCGCGCTCGGAGTCGACAAGGGCGTGGTGTCCTCGCCCGGCACGTGGCACGACCAGCATTGCTTGCCGGGGAAGCTCTTGAAGCGACTGCCGTGGCAGAACGTCGTGCAGGTGGCGTCGGTGAGCGGCTGGCCGTTGTGGCAGGAGGCGCAGGTGGAGGCCCCGTCGTGCGTCCAGCCGTCGAACGCCACGGCGGGCGCGGAGGAGAGCGCCAGCACCGCGCCGGCGCAGATCAGCACGAAGACGGCGACGGCCGCGAGCACGTGCCGACGTCGACCAGCCACCTTCCTCACCTCCCGGCCGCCACGGCGGCCTCGTCTCGGCGCCCCATCGCCCCAGCGGCTATCCGCGAGCGACACACCCGGTCCCCCGCGTCCGCGCCGGTCCCCGGTTCGGTGGTTCCCCGCTCGTTGACTCGACGTCGCGGGTCAATCGAACACCGACCAGATGATGAACGCCGTCATCAGGATAGCGCAGAAACCGGCAAACGCGGTGATGGTCCACCACAAGACGTCGGCCGCGTAGGTCTTCCAGGTGATGCGCTTCTCGACCAGGACGTCATCAAGGGTGCCCTCGCGCACGCGGCGCGCGTACTCGAGCGGGCGCTCCGCCTTGTAGTGGTCTACGGGCAGCGAACCCGTGAAGATGACCTTGTCGAGCGGGAAGCTCTCGGGCTTCACGTGGGCGCTGAAGAAGTGCACGAAGATGAAGATGACGCCCATCGCCAGCAGCGCCTCGTTCGAGTGGATGACGAGGGCGATGTTGAGGAAGATGCCCGGCAGCACCTTCGTGAACCAGAGCGGGAACCACATCATGAACCCGGTCATGCCGATGATGACGGTGCCGGCCATCAGGGACATGTAGTCGAACTTCTCCCAGTACGTGTAGCGGTCGAACTGCGGCTTGGGGCCCTTGCCGAAGAACCAGGCGAACATGCCGATCATGTCCTCCAGGTCCTTCTTGCCGGGCATCATCGAGCCGGGGCTCCGCAGCAGCTTGCCCCGGCTGCGCAGCACCATGACGACCATGAACGTGAACTCGAGCGTCCAGTAGAACACCGTGACGATGGCGGCGATGCGGTGGTAGACGCCGGCCGCCGTGACACCGCCGAAGAGGTCCATGAACCAGCGCGCCCACTCGGTGTCCTTGTACTTGAGCGGCATGCCCGTGAAGACGAGCACCGTGAAGCTCACGAAGACGAGGAAATGCATCCAGCGGTGAAACACGTTGAACCGCCGGTACTCGATGCGCGTGCGCACCTTCTTGGGCGCGGCTTCAGCCGTGAGGGCTTCGCCTGTAGAGGCCATCCTTGATCCCCCGGTAGATGTACAGGGCCGTGTGCACGAAGCCGAACGTGAAGACCACCGCGATGAGCATGATGTAGAGGATCCAGAACGTCCAGACCGCGAACGACGAGCTCGGGCTCTGCGGGTCGACGTGCACCATGAAGCCGACGAAGTTCTCGTTGGCGCCCGGATGACACTGCGCGCAGGTGGCGACGAGGTTCTGCTCGGAGACCATGCTCTCGGGATCGGATGGCGGCAGGATCTTGTGACCGCCGTGGCAGTCTGTGCAGACGGCGGTCTGGGCGTCGCCGAGATAGAAAGCCTTGCCGTGGTAGCTGTCCAGGTAGGTCTTCAGTGCTCGGCGTGGCAGCGCGCGCAGAGACCGTCGATGCTCGCGCGGAAAGCCGGCAGAGTCGGGCGGCATGATGTTGTGCGGCTCGTGGCAATCGGCGCACACCGGCGCCTCGCCGCTCGACTCGCCGAACACCAGGTTGCCGTGGAACGAGCCCCGGTACATCTCGAACTGGTCGGCGTGGCAGTTGTTGCAGGCCGTGAGCTTCGCGGTCACCAGCCAAGCGTTGGTCTGGCCGGCATCGTGCGGCCCCGGCTTGAAGCCGATGTGGCAGCTCGTGCACGCCAGGTTGCCGTGGCGAGATGCCTCGTAGACGGCCCTGTCGACGTAGATGCTCCTCTGTTGACCATCGACCTCGATGGTCTGGCCCTTCACGTCCTGCTGCCCGTGACAGCGGAAACAGTCGCCGTTGCCGGAGGCGTTGAGCGCCGACTCGGCGGTGGAGGTGGAGGCGGCGGCCACGCCGGCAAGACCGAGACATACGGCGGCCACAAGCACGGCCATCACAATCGGCGGGACGCCGGATCATGGACTCACGCCCTTCTGCTCGTGGCAACCATCACACATGCCTTGCGGATGGCACACGAGACAGGCGCCGGGATCCTGGGCGGCGACCCGCCCGTGAGCCTGCTCCCAATCGACGGGGTGGCTCACGCGGTGGCACTGCTCGCAGAAGGTGTCCTCGTCGTGACAACCGGAGCAGCCGAGCGGATCTTCCTCAGCCGTTGGCCCGTGGGCGTAGCGCCAACTGCCGGAGAAGTGGTCGGGCGTGGGCTTCGCATGACACGGGTCGCAGAACTCCGCTTCGCTGTGATGGCAGCGCAGGCACGACCCGGGGTCGGCGAGCGCCTGCGCGCCGTGCGTCTCGAGGTAGTCCTTGGGGTGGACGTCGGTCGGTGGCGGCGTGATGTGGCAGACGCTGCACTCGGCCGGCGCCCCACTCTGGTTGTGGCACATCGAGCAGACCGCCATGGACACGCCTGTGCCGGAGCTGCCCGGCTCGGGGTGGGCGACCTCGTTGTGACAGTCGGCGCAGGTGAGGTTGCGCAGATCGACGTGGACGTCGTGAGGCATGCGGATGTCGCCGTTCTCGTCGGGGATGCGGTTGAGCGAGTGGCACTGCAGGCAGTTCTCGTTGCCGGGGCGCTGCCCCTTGCTGGGCACCCGCGGCACGTTGAGGTAGTCGGCCCAGATGTTGAGCCACTCCCGGCTGCGCCACTTGATGGCGTTGCCGAGGCCGGGGGGCACGTGGCAGCTTACGCAGGACACCTTGGCGTGCGTGGAGGTCTCCCACGCTTCGCCGGCGGGCTTCGTGGCCTTGCACGACATGCAGTACGCCGACGTGTTGGTGGCCCACACGGGGATCACAAGGACGACGGCCAGCACGGCGATGAAGCCCACGACGACGAGCACGGCGACCCATGGTGCGCGGTACCACGCACGAGGCTTCGGCCGGTATCGGTGACCGCGTTCGGGCAAGCGGACGAACCCCTTCGGCTGCTTTCGCTGGCAAGACCACGATGGGAGGCGCCCCTTCCACGGCCGCCCATCGAGCGTCGCCATTGTACCATCCCGGGTATGTGGCGGCGAGCCGATTCGGCCTGACGCCGCAGGCTCGCGGGAGCGACGGCGCAGCGGCATCGCGCCGGCCGCGCCGCGCCCGCCGCTCAACCCGACCAGCACGGCCACGACGACCACGGCGCCGTACAGCAGGCCCACGGCGCCATTGATGGTCATGAAGCCCATGCCGACCCGGCGCAGGCCGCGGCGCGCGATGTCGACGTGCGGCCAGGCGAGCACGGCGGCGACCACAACGAGGCCGAGCCAGTAGATCCAGTCGAGGCCGGAGAGCAGCCCCACGGCCGCGAGCAGCACGACGGTGGCGGCATGGGAGACAGCCGCGGCCACGACGAGCGCCCGCGTTCGCCCACGGCCACGGGCACGGAGTGCAGGCCGTGGGCGCGGTCGAAGTCGAGGTCGAAGAGCGCGTAGATGACGTCGAAGCCGCCCACCCAGAGGCCGACGGCGAAGAACAGCAGCCAGGCCTGCGGCGCCACGCTCGCCGGCGACGGCCACCCAGGCCGCCGCCGGAGCGAGCCCCAGGGTGAGCCCCAGGGCGTAGTGACAGAACCACGTGAAGCGCTTCGTGTACGGATACAGCACGAAGGCCGCCAGCGGTATGGGCCACAGGTAGCGGCACGGCGGCGAGAGGTTGAAGGCGGCGAGCACGAGGAGCGCCACCGAGACCACGGTGAACATCCAGACCTCGCGGCGCCCGAGCCGCCCGGCGGGAAGCTCGCGCGCCGCCGTGCGCGGGTTGCGCGCGTCCAGCTCCGCGTCGACGAGCCGGTTGAGGGCCATGGCGGCGCTGCGGGCGCCCACCATGGCCACGGTGATCCACAGCAGGTCGCTCCAGGACGGCATGCCCGCGGCGGCGAGGAAGGCGCCGGCATAGGCGAACGGCAGCGCGTAGACGCTGTGCTCGATCTTGATGAGCCGCGCGAAGAGCGTGGGCTTGGAGACGGCGGCGCCGGCGGCGCCCCCGGAAGGAGCCACGGCCGCCGGCGTCAGGCGCCGGTCCCGACGACCGGCTCGGCGGCGTCGGCGGGCTCCGTCGCCGCGGCGTCGGCGTACCCCGGTTCGTGCGCGAACTTCTCGAGCAGGAAGCTGACCACGGCGACGATGACGGCGAAGATGCCGATCACGAACAGCACCGCGTACACGAAGATGCTGGCGGGCGATGCGATGCCGAGATAGGCGCTGATGGTCCAGGCGATGATGGCGACCACCCAGTTGGCCAGCGAGAGGATCAACAGGTTGCGCCGTATGTGCTTGTGGTAGTGCGGCACGTGGGCCTCCTCGCGCACACCAGCGCGTCGAGAGTGTACACAGCAGTGTAGAAGCGACGCCGTCCGACGTAAAGTGCGGAGGCCCGCAGTCTAGGCGAACGGCAGCCCGAACTCCTGCCAGCGCGCCGTGACGCGCTGCTTCACGGCCGGGTCCATCGCGAGCTCGTCGGGCCACTCGCGCCCGTGGCCCTCCTCGGGCCACGTCTTGGTGGCGTCGATGCCCATCTTGGAGCCGTAGCGCGCCAGAGGGCTGGAGTGGTCGAGCACGTCGAGCGGACCCGCGACGATGAGCGTGTCGCGGGCGGGGTCGACGTTGTTGAACACCCGCCAGGTGACCTCGCTGTAGTCGTGCACATCGACGTGCTCGTCGACCACCACGACGAACTTCGTGAACATCATCTGGCCCATCCCCCAGACGGCGTTCATGATCTTGCGCGCCTGGCCGGGATAGGTCTTGCGGATGGAGATGATGGCGCAGTCGTGGAAGACGCCCTCGATCGGCAGGTCCATGTCGACGATCTCGGGCTGCACGAGCTGGAGCAGCGGAAGGAAGAGGCGCTCGGTGGCCTTGCCGAGATAGGCGTCTTCCATGGGCGGACGGCCGACGATGGTCGCCGGGTAGACGGGGTCGCGGCGGTGGCTCATGGCCGTGAGATGGAAGACCGGGTAGTCGTCGGCCAGCGAGTAGTACCCGGTGTGGTCGCCGAAGGGTCCCTCGCGACGCACGTCGCCTTTCTCGACGTATCCTTCGAGGACGATCTCCGCATCGGCGGGGACCTCGAGGTCGACGGTCGAGCACTTCGCAAGCTCGACCGGCTCGCCGCGCAGGAAGCCGGCGAACATGAACTCGTCGATGCCGGGCGGCAGCGGCGCCGTCGCGGCGTAGGTGACCGCCGGGTCGGTGCCGAGCGCCACGGCGACCTCCATGCGGTCGCCGGCCTCGCGGAAGTTGGCGGCGCCGTCGTGGTGGATGTGGATGTGCATGCCGGTCGTCTGCCCGTCGTAGACCTGCAGCCGGTACATGCCGGCGTTGCGGCGGCCCTGGGCGTCTTTCGTGACGACGATCGGCAAGGTCATGAAGGGGCCGCCGTCACCGGGCCACGTGGTCAGTACGGGGAGACGTGCCAGGTCGGGCGGGTCGACGACGACCTCGCGGAAGGCCGCCTTCTTGACGATCTTGGGGCCGTAGGAGGCGAGCTCGCGCAGCTGGCCGAGCGCCTTGACCTTGCCGATGAGGCTGCTCGGCACCTGGAGCTCGACGAGGCCGGCGATGCGCGCCGCGAGCTCGTCGAGCGGCGCCCCGAGGGCGAGCTCGAGCCGCCGGTAGGAGCCGAGCTGGTTCATGAGCACGGAGACGGCCGGCCCCGCCACGCCGGCCGGCCGCTGCGGCCGCTCGAAGAGCAGCGCCGGCCCGTGCGCCTTGCTGGCGCGGTCGGCGATCTCGGCCATCTCGAGATACGGATCGACCGCGGCGGACACGCGCACCAGCTCGCCCTCGCGTTCCAGCAGGTCGATGAAGGCGCGCAGGTCCACGGTCACCTCCCGGCGGGGTCAGACGGAGCGGCGGGCGTCGGACGGCAACGAGCTGGGGGGCCGGCTCGGATGGCGACGCCCGGCATCCGGTGCGGACGGCTGGGCGCTCGCCGGCGCGCCGGCGTCCTCGCCGCTCAGTTCGCGCTCCAGGGGCGCGGCGTCGCGCAGCCGCAGGCGCCGCGCCTCGGTGCGCGCCAGGCCACGCACGTCGACGGCGGCGCCGCCGGCCACGGCGGCGTCGAAGCGCTCGAAGAGGCCGGCGGCGGTCGCCGCCGGCGCCCCCGCGCGCAGCGCCGCCAGACCGCCCATCGTGTACGCCCACAGAGCGTCGTCGTCGGCGAACGGGGCGCCGACGCTGCGCAGCTGCGAACAGGCGGCCATGAGGCGCGCCAGAAGCCCGACCGCGTCGGCGTCGCCGCGCGCGGCGATGAGCCGCAGACCGCGCGCGTAGAAGAAGTCGCCGGCGAGCAGCGTGGTCTCGCGCGCATCCGCCGGCGTCTCGCTGACGCGGCTCCGGCGATAGTGGAACAGGTAGCCCTCGTAGATGAGCTCGACGGCGGTCACGTAGTCGTCGTCGTCCCCGCCCAGCGCGTCGAACAGAGGCCCCCAGCGCAGGGCCGCCGGAGTGGCCACCGGCGGGCCGAAGGCCAGCCCGGCGGCGCTCAGTCCCGCCGTCACGGCCGCCGCGTCGACCACCTCAGGCCTGTCCCCGGTCCAGATAGAACGACAGCGACATCAGCTCGCTCGAGAGGTCGACCTGACGGACCAGCACATCCTCCGGCGCGTGCACCTTGACGGGCGCGAAGTTGAGGACCGCCTTCACGCCGGCCGCGGCCAGGCGCCCCACGGTGCCGTCCGCGTCTCCCGCCGGCACCGTGACCAGGGCGATGTCCACGTGTTCCCGGCCGCAGAAGTCCTCGAGGTCGGCGATGCTCCGCACACGCCCCGTGCCGTAGCTGGCGCCGATCACCGTCGCCGAACTGTCGAACATGGCGACCAGACGAAAGCCCTGCTCCGAGAAGCCACGATACCGGGCGAGCGCCGTGCCGAGCAGGCCGGCGCCCACGATGATCACGTTCCACGAGTGATCGAGTCCCAGGCAATGGGAGATCTCGTCCACGAGTCGCACGACCTCGTAGCCGACCCCGCGGGTACCGAACTCGCCGAAGTACGAGAAGTCCTTGCGGATCTGGGCGGCGTTCAGATCGATCATCTCCGCCAGATCCTTGCTGGAGACGCGCTCCACGCCGCGAGCGCGCAGCTCGCGGAGCTTGCGCAGGTACAGCGCCAGGCGCGGCACGGTGACGGCGGGAACGTCCTTCTTGTCGACGTTGCGCAAGGCTCCCCCTCCTCAGCCGGTGAAGAACGCCGCGGCAGCCGCGGCGGCTCGGGCGATGTCGTCGTCGGTCAAGGCGAGGGAGATCATCGTCGCCTCGAACTGCGACGGCGCCAGGTAGATGCCGCTCTCGAGCATGTGCCTCCAGTAGGCGGAGAACAGCTCGGTGTCCGCCTGCTTCGCGTCGGCGAAACTGCGCACCGGCCCTTCGCAGAAGAACAGCGTCATCATCGGGCCGACTCGGTTGAGCGTGAACGGGCGCTCCGCCGCCGACGCGGCGTCGATCAGGCCGGCCGCGACGGCGCTTCCGAGCATCTCGAGACGCTCGTACACGCCCGGCTCCCCGAGGACGCGCAGCGTGGCCGCCCCCGCTGCCATCGCCAGGGGATTGCCGGACAGGGTCCCGGCCTGGTAGGTGGAGCCCAGCGGAGCCACCGTCTCCATGATGTCGCGGCGGCCGCCGAAGGCTCCCACGGGCAGGCCGCCGCCGATGATCTTGCCCAGGGTCGTGAGGTCGGGCAACACGCCGAAGCGCTCCTGGGCGCCGCCCCAGGCGACGCGGAAGCCGGTGATGACCTCGTCGAAGATGAGCAGGGCGCCATGCCTGGTGCACAGCTCGCGACAGGCCTCGAGGAAGCCGGGTTCGGGCGGAACGACGCCCATGTTGCCGGCCACCGGCTCGACGATGAGCGCGGCGATCTCCTCGCCGCGCTCATCGAACAGCCGGGTCATCGACTCGACGTCGTTGTACTCCACCAGCAGAGTGTCGGCGGTCGTGCCCTTGGTCACGCCTGGGCTATCGGGCAGCGACAGCGTGAGCACCCCGCTGCCGGCCGCGGCGAGGAAGGCGTCTGAGTGGCCGTGGTAGCAGCCGATGAACTTGACGATCTTCTCGCGCCCGGTGAAGCCGCGGGCCACGCGCACGGCGCTCATCGTGGCCTCGGTGCCCGAGTTGACCATGCGCACCAGCTCGACCGACGGCACGGCCTCGCAGATGAGGCGCGCCAGCTCGACCTCGAGCTCGGTGGGCGCGCCGAAGCTCGTGCCCGCGTCGATCTGGGTGCGCAGGCGGCCGACGACGTCGGGGTGGCCCCAGCCCAGGATCATGGGGCCCCACGACGAGACGAAGTCGACGAGCTCGTTGCCGTCGGCGTCCCAGATATGGGCGCCTTTGGCGCGGGAGATGAAGAGCGGCTGGGGCATGCCGACGCTCTTCATCGCCCTCACCGGCGAGTTGACCCCGCCGGGGATGTACCGCCGCGCCTCGTCGAAGAGGCGCGCAGAGGTCTCTGTCTTCACTCGACCCTCCCGGAGAAGATAAGACTGCGAGAAGCGTTGAATATACTACGCGCCTCTGACGGCGAGTGACTCGCTGCACGATGTACCCGAAATGCGGACGATGCAGCCCTCCCTCGCAGGAGGCGTCATGGTGACGGCGAGAGGAAGACGCCGGCCGCCGCCGAAGCGCACGGCGAGGAGCGCCGCGCGAACCGCGAGCAGGAGAGTGAAGCCATGGCTGTGACCATCCGCCCCGCCGGTCCTGGTGACGAGCCCGCCGTCGTCGAGCTCATCCAGGAGCTCGCCGTCACCTTCGACTATCCCACGACGATCGACGAGCACTACGTGCGCCACTTTCTGGCCTCGCCGGTCAGCGACATCCTGCTGGCCGTCGACGAGGACGCGACCGTCGGGCTGCTGAGCTACGCCATGGTGCCCGGCCTCTTCCACGCCGCCGACTCGGGCCTCATCGAGTCGCTGGTCATCGCGGAGGGCCGCCGCGGCGAAGGTATCGGGCGGCAGTTGCTCGAGACCGCCGTGCGGCTGCTCGAGGAGGCGGGCTGCGCGGAGATCTCGGTGAGCGCCGCGGCGGCCAACGAGGCCGCCCAGAAGCTCTACTTCGACGTCGGGCTCACGGAGGCTTCGGTGCTGCTCGAGAAGCACACCGAGCGCTGACCGGGCGGAAAGTCTCTCGTTCGACCTGAGAGTGAGGGTCCGGCCGGGCCTTCAGCCGCTCGCCGGAGCACACCACCCACGCGGGACGTAGGCGCAGTACGGCTCCTCGGCCATGTAGTCGCCGGTGGCCTCGTAGGCGCGGGCGCGGCAGCCGCCGCAGACCTTCTTGAACTCGCAGGCGCCGCACTTGCCCTTGAGGCCGTCGAAGTCCCTCAGCTCGTTGAACAGCGGTGAGTCCCGCCAGACCTCGGGGAAGGTCTGCTCGCGCACGTTACCGGCGACCTTGTCGAAGTAGCCGCAGCCCTGCACGTCGCCGATGTGACTGATGAAGCAGAAGCCGATGCCGGCGAGGCAGCCACGGCTCAGGGTGTTCATGCCGCCGTGGCTGTGCGGGTGTACCTCGAGCTTACGGCCCTGGGCTTTGGCCCGCTGCCGCATGACGCGCCAGTAGTGGGGCACGTCGGTCGGCTTCATGAACAGGTCCGACTCCTGCTGCGCGTCGTACATCCACTCCAGGGCGCGCTCGTACTCCTCCGGCGGCAGCTCCTGCTCTTCGAGCTCCTTGCCGCGCCCGGTGGGCACCAGCATGAAGGGGTGGAAACTCACGGCGCCGAGGTCCTCAGACAGCTGCAGCAAGGCCGGCAGATAGTGGACGTTGAGCTTGGTGATCGTGCTGTTGATCTGCACCTCGACGCCGGCGTCGAGGCAGTTGCGGATGCCGCGCACGGCGCCGTCGAAAGCTCCGGGGACGCCGCGGAACGCGTCGTGCTCGGCGGCGTTGGGGAAGTCGACCGAGATGCTCACGCGGGCGATGCCGACGTCCTTGATGCGCTGCGCGACCTCAGGAGTGACCAGCGTGCCGTTCGGCGACATCACCGTGCGCAGGCCCGTGCCGATGGCGTGCTCGGCGATGTCGAAGACGTCCGTCCGCATCAGCGGGTCGCCGCCGGTGAGGATGAGGATGGGGCTCGCGAACGAGGCGATCTCGTCGACGAGCTTGAACGCCTCGGCGGTGCTGAGCTCGCCCTCGTAGGGCCCGTGCACGGCCGAGGCCCGGCAGTGCACGCAGGCGAGGTTGCAGCTGCGCGTGACCTCCCAGGCGATGACGCGCGGCGGCGCGGGGCCAGGGCGCCTCCGGCGTCGCCGGGCCGCGCGTTCATACCGTGGGGGTTTTGTGCATCTGGATGGTGCAAACCTCTCCCAGTGTGCCAGACACGGGCGGGCGGCGCAACGCGGGCGCGTCACGCCGCGGAGCGCGTCCCCGTGTCCGCGTCCTCACCCGATCCAGCGCGCGATGTCTTTGGCGTGATAGGTGATGACGAGATCGGCGCCGGCGCGCTTGATGCCGGTGACGGCCTCCATGACGGCGCGCTCCTCGTCCAGCCATCCGTTCGCCGCGGCGGCCTTGATCATCGCGTACTCGCCGCTCACGTTGTAGGCGGCGAGCGGGAACTTGGTCTCCTGCTTCACGGCGTGGATGACGTCGAGATACGGCAGCGCCGGCTTGACCATGATGATGTCGGCGCCCTCCTCGATGTCGAGGAGCGCCTCGCGTACGGCCTCTTCGCCGTTGGCCGGGTCCATCTGGTAGGTGCGGCGGTCGCCGAACGCCGGCGCCGACTCGGCGGCCTCGCGGAACGGGCCGTAGAAGGCGGAGGCGAACTTGGCCGAGTAGGCCATGATGGCCGTGTCGGGGAGCCCCTCGTCGTCGAGCGCGTTGCGGATGGTGGCCACGCGGCCGTCCATCATGTCGCTGGGGGCGACGAAGTCGGCGCCGCTCTCGGCGTGCGTGACGGCCATCTTGGCGAGCAGCTCGAGGGTGACGTCGTTGACGATCTCGCCGTCCTGCACCACGCCGCAGTGCCCGTGGTCCATGTACTCGCAGAGGCAGACGTCGGTGATGACCACGAGCTCGGGGAACTCGTCCTTGATGGCGCGCACGGCCATCTGCACGACGCCTTCGGGGTCGTAGGCGCCGGTCGCGGCCGGGTCCTTGTGCGAGGGGATGCCGAACAGCAGGATCGCGGGGATGCCGAGGTCGACCACCTCGCGCACCTCGCCGAGCAGGTTGCCGATCGAAAGCTGGAAGCACCCCGGCATCGAGGAGATCGGGTTCCTGATGTTCTCGCCGGCGATCACGAAGAAGGGGTAGATGAGATCGTCGATCGCGAGCGTGGTCTCGCGGAGCATGTTGCGGATAGCCGGCGTGCGACGCAGGCGCCGCATGCGGTAGCTGGGGTAGTACATGGGGTCGTGTCCTTTCGTACGGGAGCGGCTGCGAGCCCGTTTGCGCCAGCAATCCTCTCCCGCGAGAGGGGCGTTGACAAGCTGGTCGCGCCGTTGCGGCGCCGACTCAGCGCTCGACCAGCTCCAGCGCCGCCTTGACGACGCCGGTCACCGAGTCGCGGTCGCGGAGATGACAGGGGATCACCGCCACGCTGGCGTCGACGCCCAGGGCCTTGGCCACCTGCTTGGGGCTCAGCTCGTCGTCGGCCATCGACACGTAGGTGGCCACCACCAGCGGCACGTCGCCCAAGGCGCGCACGAACGCCAGATCGGCACGGGTGGCGCGCAGGCTGTCCTGGTCGTTGGCGTTGGCCAGGAGCACCCAGGCCGAGCTCTCGCCGGCGAGCCGCTGCCAGGCCTGCTCGGGCGCCGAGGCGGCGGCCGTGAAGACGATGACCTCTTCGGCCGCCGCGGCATCCTCCCCCGCCCCGTTGCTCGACGGCAGCTGGCCGGCGACCACGGGGATCTCGACCTCCTTCTCGTCGATCAGCTCCACGCGCAGCTGCTTGACGACGTTGGAGTCGGTGAGCGTGTTGAGGAAGACCTCGTTGTAGATGTCGATCGGTCCGCGGACGGCCACGCTCAAGCCTCTGCCGATGCCCTCGATGGCGGGCTCGCCGACCGTGATGAGCCCGCTCGAATAGAGGCTGTAGATGACCTTGGCCCCGTGGAAGCGGTCGAGGCCGCAGTCGCGCAGGACCACGTTGATGTCCGCGCGCCCGTCGATGTGGACGATGACGCGCCACTCCTCGGCGGTCAGCGTCATCTCGCCGCGCTCCTCCACGCGCTCGCTGTAGGCGAGGTGCGGGACGCGCTCCAGGGAGCCGAGCTGCTCGAAGATGAGCTCCCACTCGTCGATGCGGCGGCAGCCTTCCATGATCACGTTCTCGACGTTCATCTCGACGAGGATGTCCTCGTCGGTGACCTTCTCGTCGGCGCTGAACTCGAACTCGCCGTCCAGCCAGCTGAAGAACTTGAAGGCGGTGTCCTGGATCTGCTCGCGGACCGCCTGCTCCAGCGTCCCGCGATCGATGACACCGCTGCCGAGAAGGATGGCTCCGATGCGGGCGCCCTCGCCCGCCTTCTTCTGCGTCGCGAGAGCCGTCTTCAGCTGCTCGGCGCTGATGGCGCCGGTCTTCACCAGGCGTTCGCCGAGAGGCAGGTGCTGCGGCACCGAGAAGGCGTAGTAGATGAGGCCGTTGCGGAAGAAGATCTTGCCCCACTCTTCGCCGCGGCGGATCGTGAGCGCCCCTGACTTGGCGCTCATCTTCACCAGCTGGAAGATGTTGGGGAGACTGAACTCCTTCAGGTTGCCCTGGAGAAGCACTGCGCACCTCGCTCTGCGGTAGACCAGCGGTGGACGGCCGTTCCACTCCTCCATCGGCAACGGGCGGCGATTCTCAATACTACGACCGCGGAGCGCCGCCCGTCGCCGCCGCCGGGGCGCCGGTGGCGGCTCCTGGCGTGCACGGAATCTCGCAAACGGCGTCGCCCGGCGCCGGCCCGTCGGGCAGGCACACGGGCGCTTCGCACGTGCCTGCCTGCAGCTGCCGGCGCCGCAGCGCCCAGAAGGCGCCGCCCGCGGTGGCCAGGGCGGCGACGCCGCCGACCGCCACCGTCGCACGCACCCCGAAGCCGCGCACGATGAGGCCCGTCAACGGCCCGCCGATGGGCGTGCTGCCCAGGAACACGACCGCCCAGAGGGCCATCACGCGGCCGCGCATGGCGTCGTCGGCGTTGAGCTGGAGCAGCGAGTTGACGGTGTTGATGAAGAGCATGCCGGCGGCGCCCATGGGGACGAGGAGTGCCATGCCCCAGTAGATAGCCGGGCGCCGCGGCGAGCAGCACCGTGACCACGCCGAAGGCGAAGGTGCTGGCCACGAGCAGGCGGCGCGAGGGACGCGCCCTGCTGGCCATGAGCAGCGCGCCGGCGAGCGCGCCCACGCCCATGGCCGCGAAGAGGGCGCCGTAGGCGCCGCCGCCGCGGCCGTACACGTCTTTGGTGAGCAGCGGCAGCACGACGGAGTAGTTGTAGGCCAGCGTGCTCACCACGGCCAGCATCACGAGCGGGATGCGCAGCGCCGGCGTGTGCCACACGTAGCGCAGCCCCTCGCGCACCTGGCCGGGCTGGCGGCGCACCGGCTTGCTGGGGCGCAGCTCGGCGGTGCGCATCACTGCCAGAGCCACGATCACGGCGACGAACGACACCGCGTTGAAGAGGAAGCAGGGAGCGACCCCGACAGCGGCGATGAGCAGGCCGCCGATCGCCGGACCGACGATCCGCGAAGAGTTGATGATCACGGCGTTGAGCCCCACGGCGTTGGCGAGATCGTCGGGTCCGACCATCTCGTAGACAAAACTCTGCCGCGAGGGCAGATCGAGCGCCGTGGCGATGCCGGTGAGGCCGGAGAGCATCCAGATCATCCAGACGTTCACCACGTCGGTGAACGTCAGCGCGGCGAGCGCGAGCGCGAAGAGCGCCGCCGCCGACTGCGTCGCCATGAGCAGGCGCCGCTTGTCGACGCGGTCGGCGAGCGCGCCCGCCCAGGCGCCGAGGACGAGCACGGGGCCGAACTGCAGACCGACGGTGATGCCCAGGGCAACACCACTGCCGGTGAGCTGCAGCACCAGCCAGTTCTGCGCCACGGCCTGCATCCAGGTGCCGCTCATCGAAACGATCTGGGAGACGAAGAACAGGCGGTAGTTGTACAGGCGCAGGGCACGGAACGTGCGGCGCGCGAGCGCGCCTGGGCGATTCGATTCGACCGGACGAGCGATCGTTCTCACCTCGTGGATCGGGTTTCCCGGACCGTGAGTCTACGCCTGCCCGCGACGGGGAAACACCAGGACGGCCCTTCTTCATGCCCGTCTACGCCGACGGCGATCCGCGCACCGTGCTCGGGCCCGAGCTGCTGGCGACGCCGAACGGCAAGTCGTGCTTCCACCTCAAGCACCTCACGCCCGAGCTCGTCGAACAGATCGCGGCCGCGCTCGCCGCAGGCTGTCGCCTGTACGAGGAGCGCGGCTGGGTCTAGACCTCCGCCGCAGCGCCGATCGGTCCGGCCGCGAAGGCCTCGTGGTCCGCGACCGCGGCCGCCGCCCGCCGGATGAGCTCGAGATTGCTCTCCAGCGCCATCATGCCGCCGACGGCCAGCGTCACCACCATCGCCTCGAACGGATACACGAGGTGGGCGCGGTATCTCTGCCTGAGGTTGACGAGATCGCGCGCCCCGACGCCGTGCTCCGCGAGGGCCCGGCGATACCGCGTGAGGAGGTCCGCTTCATGCACCCGGCGGGTCTCCGGCGTGAGCGCCGTGGCCAGGAAGTACGCGACGTCGCCGATGCCCTCTCCGATGCGCACGAGGTGCCAGTCGAGGAGCCCCGGTCCCGACTCCCGCCAGAAGAGATTGCCGGGGTGCACGTCGTGATGCACGAGGGTGCGAGGGCCGTCCGCGAGAAAACGCATGACCTGACGGCGCCGGCGCGCGTACCCGAGCGCGGGGCCGTGGAGGGCCGTGGGCACGGCGCTCCCGGCGCGCCGCAACCCTCGCCGCATCAGGGGCACTGCCAGAGCAGACCCCAGCCGGTCTTCGGAGCGCCGCACGCGACCGGCCAGCCAGTGATACTCCTGGTCGAGACTCGGCGCGCTCCACATCAGCGCGTGGAGCCGGGCCAGCTGCTCGACCACCAGGGCCGCCTGCGCGGCCGTCAACGCATCCCCGGGGGCGCCGGCGGCGGCGCCGCGTTCCGTCACGTCGGCGAGCACCACGGTCGCGCCCCATCCGCACCGGCTCTGCGTCGCCAGGATCGGCGGAAGGGGTACAGGGATCGCCCGCGCCACTTCTCCGTAGAAACGCGCTTCCGCGTGAAGCAGTCGCGGCAGGGCGGTGATCAAGCGCGCGCGCGGCGACAGCGAGGGCAGCTTGGCGAACCAGCGACGGGGCAGCGCCGGCGGCCCATCGTGGTCGACCGCGAGGCGCACGCGCGTGGTCGTGCCCACATCGACGGAGAGCACCTCGACCCCAGCCACGGTGGCGCCGAAGGCATGGTGGTCGAGGATGCGCTGCGCCCACGCGACCGTCAGATCGGACGGTCGGCGCGCGAGGATCGCCTGCGTCGCGTCCATCACGGCTTGTCTATCCTCCAGCATCGCTCCTGATCGCCCTTCCCTCGCACGAGGCCGCCGGACACGACCGGCCCGGCCGCCACTCGTCCACCCGCCTCCAATCATAGTGCCACGACCGGCTCCGGCACGAGTGATGTACGGCCGGAGCCGGGGCGCCGCCGGCGCGTGCGGCTTCGTGGTCCGCCCATCGGCGCTGCACTTGAAGCGGCGCTCGCAGCATGGGAGGGTTGCGCCGTCGCGACCACGCCGCTCCGGCGTCCCGGTCGCGCGAGCCCGACGACCCAGAAGGCTGGAGAGGCATCATGGCGATCTTGCTTGACTCAGCGTCCGTGGACGACGCGGCGGCGGCGGCCGAGCTCGGCTTCGTCCACGGCATCACGACGAACCCCGCGCTCATGGCCCGAGAGACGAAGGAGCCGCTGGCGCATCTCGAGCGCCTGCTCGCCGCCTTCCCGGACGGCCCGATCTGCTACCAGCCGACGCGCACGTCGTACGAGGAGATGAACGACGAGGCGCGAGCCGCGGCGTCCCTCGCGCCCGACCGTGTCGTCGCCAAGCTGCCGGCCACCCTGGACGCCGTCAGGCTGGCGGCCGCCCTGACGAACGACGGCATCCGCTGCGCCCTCACCGCCGTGTACTCACCCGCCCAGGCGCTGCTCGCCCACGAGACCGGCTGCGTCTGGATCATCCCCTACGTGGACAGGGCGGCCCGGCATGCGGACGGTGGGATGGCCGTCGTCGATTCGCTGGCGGCGGTGCTGGCGCGGCTGCAGAGCAGCACGCGCATCCTCGCCGCCAGCCTGAAGAGCGCCCCGCAGGTCGTCGCTGCGATCCTCCACGGCGCTCACGACATCACCGCTCCGCTCGACGTGCTTCGCGGCCTCCCGGCGCACCCTCTGACGGAGTCCGCCGTGCGTGAGTTCGCCGCCTGCTGGGACGCGTAGACAGGCACCATGACGCGCTGGAGGGGTGGGCCGTCCACCCTCAACTCACGGCGAGCATGCCGATGCCGGCCACGATAACGCCCACACCCGCCAGGCGCAGGGGCGTGACGTCGTCCTTCAACACCAGCCAGCCGACGACGGCGGTCAAGGCGATCGCCCCTCCGTAGATCGTGGGGAACACGGAGGAGAGCTGACCGCCCCGCCCGTAGATCTTGATGAGCACGATCGAGAACACTCCGACCGCCACGCCGGCGAGCACCGAGTACACGACTCCGGAGAGGCGCACGGCGACCGGCGTTGAGCCGCCGAGCCTCTGGGCGACGACCACGACGATGGCGATGGCGGCCGCCAGACCGTTGAAGATGGCCGAGCTCAAGGCGGCATCGATGCGGCCCCCGGCTTGGGCGTTGAAGGTCCCGAAGAGCGTGTAGACGAGGACCGCGAGCGCGATGGGGACGGCGATGTTCGCTGTCATGTGCGCCTTCCTTGGGACTGCGGCGCGTGGGGCCTCAGTGGAACACGGCGCCGCCGTTGGGGCTCATCGACCTGACCGATGAAGAAATCGCCGTCACTGGACGCAAGCAGCACCGCCGCGGCGGCGATCTCCGACACCTTGCCCAGCCTGCCGGCCGGGATCTCCTTCTCCTTCTCGATCCACTCGGGCTCCATGTCCGCCAGGATCATGTCGGTCTCGATCGGTCCGGGAGCCAGGACGTTGACACAGATGCCGGGGGCGACCTCGTGCGCCAGCGCGAACGAGAATCCGATGACGCCGCCCTTGGCCGCACAGTAGTGCCCGAAGTCGGCGCGACCTTTGAGGGCGAGCTCAGAGCCGATGTTGATGATCTTGCCGACCGGATCTGTGGGCATGTGTGGCAGCGCGAAATGCGTCGCCAGGAAGACGCCGCGAAGGTCGGTGTTGATGAGGAGGTCCCACTGGTCCACCGACATGTCGGCCACGTGCACCTCGGCGCCGATCGCACCGGCGTTGTTCACGAGGATGTTGATGACGCCGAAACGGGCGATGGTCTCCTCGACCGCCCGTTTCGCATCCGCCTCGCTCCCTGCATCCGCCTTGATGGCCAGCGCCTCGCTGCCCAGATTCTCGATCTCGGCCACGACCTCGCGGGCCCGGTCGTCGCGATTGTGGTACGTGAAGGCGATCCTGGCGCCCTCGGCGGCAAAGGCCGTCGCGATGCCGGCGCCGATGCCCCGGCTGCCGCCCGTGATCAACGCCACGCGGCCGGCGAGCCTCTCGCGCCCGTTGTCTGACATCTCCGCTCCCTTCTCGACTGTGCGCGCACTCTCAGAAGTCGGCGAGCGACTGCTGGAGCACGTATCCGATCTGCGGGCCGTCTCGCGAACGTGCCGATTCGGCCGCCGCTACTTGTCGCGCTGCAGCTCGAAGGTGAGGCAGTGAGGACCGCCGCCCATCTTCGTGAACTCCCGCAAGGGTGGGGCCAGGATCTCGAAGCCCTCGGCCTCGAGCATCTGATTCACCACAGGATTCTCCTCAAACGACAGGACCTTGCCGTCGCCCAGGGCGAGTACATTGCAGCCGGTCTTCATGACCTCCTCGAGCGGCACCTCCAGCATCCTCCAGCCGCGATCCCTGAGGAGCTTCCCGTAACCGCCGGGCAGACCATCGGGGCTGTAGAGGCAGAGCTTCTCGGCCACGACCGAGAAGATCATGTCGAGGTGGTTCCATTTGGCGAGGAACTCGACGGGCACCACCTCCACGCCCAGCGGCTTCATGATCGCGGCGGCGTCCTCGATGCCGCGCAGCGTCGAGCGGTTGCCGGACCCGATGACCAGCGTGGTCTCGTCGAGCAGCCAGCTGTCGCCGCCCTCGACGGCGCCCTGCGAGACGCGCCCGACGATCTCGACCCCCAGGCGAGCCAAGGCTTCAAGGGCGAACTCCTCGTCACCCCAGCGCTGCTCGTACTTGTACTTGCCGATCAGCGGTCCGGCCGGGGTGTTGACCCCGAAGTCGCGCGTGTAGACCTGCCAGTGATGCTCGGGGTGAGGCGTCTCCCACTCGAGCTCGATGCCCGCCCCTTCAAGGCAGGCGGCAAGGTCCGCGTGCATGCGCTTCGCCAGCGCCAGGTCGACTCTGTCGCCCGAGTCCATGCTGACGGCCGCTATCTCGCTGATCGGCAGCTCTTCGTAGTAGTCGGGCGGGCACAGGAGGAGCTTCCTCACACGTCCGTGCGCGTTGAACTGGCGCCACTCGGCTGGTGGTCTGCACGTCACTCATGTCAACCTCGCATTCATTCGGTCCGCTCCGCGCTGAGCGCCGCCTCCGGAGTCGCCAGCAGCGCCTCGGCGAGCTCGTCGGCGCGGCGGAAGCTCACGTCGCCGCAGCTCTCCGCGAAATCGATGAACGTCTCGATGGCGCGGAGCCGGGACGGACGGCCGCTGCAGAAGGGGTGGCAGGTGAGTACCGCCAGGGAGCCCGTGTCCCGCATCGCATCGAGCTCCTCCGTCCAGAGCTGGGCGACGATGCTGGGCCGGTTGATGGTGTGCCCGAAGTCGGGGTCCGGCAGGTAGATGTACTGTTCCCAGTCGTCCAGACACCAATGGATGGGCAGCTCCGCGAGACGCCCCGTGGGCGTGTCGAGCAGGTAGGGCCGGTCGTCGTCGAACAGGGACGAGTCGTAGCGGATGCCGTAGCGGGCGAGCGCCTCCATCGTACTCTTGGCGGTCGACCACATCGGCGCGCGGTACCCCGCCGGCTTCACGCCGAACCTGTCGAGGGCGGCCAGGCCGCGCTCGATCTCGTCCACCTGCTCCTGCGGCGTGTTGTACACAGGTGACTTGTGCGTGTAGCCGTGCAGGGCGACCTCGTGCCCGGCCTCGATGACGAGCTCGACGGCGCGCGGCCAGCGCTCGGCCGTGAGCCCGGGGAAGAAGAACGTGGCCTGCTTGTCCTTGCGCGCCAGCATCTTGAGGATGCGCGGCACGCCCACCTTGGGCCCGTAGGCCTGGTGCGACATCGTCGAGAGGTGCTCCGCGTACTGCTCGCCCTCTGCCAGCAGCGGCGTCTCGGCATCGACGTCGAAGGTGAGCAGCGCGACGGCCGCACTGCCGGCGCGCCACGACTCCTGCGGCACGAACAGCTGCGTAGCGTTCACATCGAGCATCGGATCTCGCCTCCGTTCGGGTGCAGCGTCTGGCCGACGTAGGCGGCCGCCGTCCGGGTGGCCAGGAACGAGATGGTCGCGGCGACCTCGTCGGCCCTGCCGATGCGCCCCGCCGGGATGCCCTTGGCGTAGATCTTGTGCATCTCCTCGAGCGGCAGGCCCGCGTCCCTGGCGTCGACCTCCAACTGTGGGGTGTCGATGACGCCGGGGGCGACGGCGCTCACGTAGATGCCCTCGGGCGCGAGCTCGCGCCCGAGGGAGCGCGTGAGCGCGATGAGCCCCGACTTCGTGCAGCCGTAGCCCGTCGCGTTCTCCCAGCCGATCACGCCCCAGTAGGAACTGACGATGACGATGCGACCGCGCCCCAGCTTGCGCATGCCGGAGCAGCACGGCGGAGATGACGCCCAGATGGCCCGTGAGGTTGACGTCGATCTGCTGCCACCACTCCTCCGGCGCCTGCTCCAGGAATGGCTTCATGGTCATGCGGGCGGCGTTCGCGACGAGCACCTCGATGGGGCCAAGCTCGTCCTGCACCTTCTCGACCATGGCCTGCGAGGCGTCCCAGTCGACGATGTCGCAGGGAGCGGCGACGGCGCCGTGGCCGGCAGCGGCAACGGCCGCGGCGAGCCGCTCGTCGTCGACGCGGGCGTTGACGGCGACGCGCGCACCGTCCGCCGCGAGGCGCACGGCCGTGGCCCTGCCGATGCCCTGCGCGGCACCCGTGACCAGCGCGGTGACTCCATCCAGCGTGCCCATTCAGACCACCGCCCCTGCTGAAGGCTCGAAGACCTGCCCTACGTAGAAGTCGCCGTCCTTGATCAGGAAGGCGACGGTGTCGGCGACCTCCTCCGGGGTGGCGCAGCGGCCCAGAGGGAGGTCGATCCTGCCGGCGCCGGCCGGGCCGGCGCCGTGCTCGAGCTCTGCTGCCGTCGGGCCGACCGCGATGCAGTTGACCCGCACGCCCGCCGGCGCGACCTCCATGGCGAAGCCCTTCGTGAAGGAGAGCAGCGTGCCGCTCGCCGCGGCCTGGTAGGCCTCACCGGGGATGCCGGCCAGCGCCAGCCACGACGACATGATGACGACCGTGCCCGACCCCGCCTCGACCATCGCCGGAACGACGGCCGCGCAGGCGTTGGTCGTGGCGCCGAGATGCGCGTGCAGCAGCTTCTGCCAGCGCCGATGCGCCATCTCGCCGATGGCCGCGGCGTCGTGCTCGTGCGGCGCGACGACCAGGACCGAGATCGGTCCCAGATCGCGCCGCGCCTCCTCGACGGCCGCCGCGAGCGCGACGCGGTCCGTGACGTCCACCGCCCACTGCGCGTCGCCGGCCCCTGCCGAGCCGTCCATGCCGGCCACGGCGAAGCCCTCCGCGCGCAGCCGCTCGACGACGGCCATGCCGACCGCTCCGGCGGCGCCGACCACCACTGCCACCTTGCTCTCCGGGGATCCTGCGACCACCGCGTCACCTCCTTGAGGATGGCCCCGTCACCGTCGTCCGCGTGCACCTCCGACCACGCGAACGCCCGCGCCGAAGCGCGAAGGCCGGTGTGGCGGCGCCGGCCATCAGCCGGCGCCGCCCTGGGGGTGTGTCACATCATCTCGCTGGACTCGTGCGACGGCGCCAGAAGGTAGGCGACGAAGCCGAGCGCCGTCAGAATGCCGATCATGATCAGGGTGCCCCAGTTCTGGTACCAGGGCAGGTCCGGGATAGCGCGGCCACACGATGTTGACCGTCTCGAAGACGAGCCAGATGACCGCACCCACGGTGACGATCAGGCTGAAGCCGCGCAGGCTGAACGGGCCGGGCTCGTGCTTGCCCTTCAGGTGCAGGACGAGCGCCGCGACCACCGGGAAGAGGAAGGCGATGTAGAACCCGCCCACGACGAACGATACGAGCGTCGCATACACCTTCTCGAAGCCGAGGTTGATGAGCAGGATGAGGCCGGCGAGGCAGCCGGTGAAGATGATGGCGCGAGCCGGCAGCTTGTGCGTCTTCGTGAGCCCCTGGAAGAACCCGTGAAGTGGGATCATGCGGTCTCGTGCAAAGGAGAACACGGTCCGTGAGGCGACCGTCTGCAACGCGACCATGCTCGCGGTGAAGCCGAGGGCGATGATGACGAGGATCGGCTTCGTCACGGCGCTGCCGAGGTGATACTCGAGAGTCTGCACCATCGGGTCGGCGACTCCGCCCGTCATGGCCGCGCCGATGTCGGGCAGGGCCAGGATCCAGGCGAGCGTCGTGAAGATGACGACCGCGCCCACGCCGAGCAACACGACGAGGATGGTCCACGGCACGGTGCGTTCGGGCTTCTTGACCTCCTCGGCGATGGCCCCCGACGCCTCATAGCCCAGGAACGACCACCCGATGAAGGCGACGGCGCCGAGCCACGCCACCGACACCCAGTTGAACGTGGAGCCCGTGTGCGTCCCGAAGCTGTCCCAGAGCACCGAGATCGGGTTGACCCGGTACCCGATGATGAGCACGAGACCGAGACCGATCGAAGCGATGAACTCCGCGCAGATGGACGCCATCACGAAGACCTTGAGCACCCACTGCCCGATGGTGTTGGCGAAGGTCCCGAAGGCGATCCAGGCAAGAGCCAGCAGGATCAGCGCCGGCTTGCTGGGCTCCCAGCCGACGGCGGCGGCGACGTAGGTGGCCGCCGCGTACGCGGTCGTCGTCATGGCCATGACCATCGTCCACATGTAGGCCCAGCCGCCGAACCACGCCCAGTTGGTGCCTACCTGCTGCCGCGTCCACTGATACACGCCGCCCGCCAGCGGCCAGCGACTGGCGATCTCGCCGAACACAAGAGCGACCAGCGTCATGCCTCCGAGCACCAGAAACAGGCCCCAGAACATCGTGGGGCCGGCTGAGGCGAGCGCCAGGGCGAACATGCCATACATGGCGACGATCGGGGAGATGTCGGCGAAGCCGACAGCAGCCGCATGCCAGAAGCCGAACTCGCGCTTCAGCTGCTGCTCGTAACCCAACCCTTCGAGGCGACTGGCCTCCCATTCGTCGGTGTCGCCCATTCCGCTGCTTCCACTCGCACTCACGTCATCCATCGCACACCTTCCCCTTGATAGACGTTCGCGGCGTAAGGTCGCCCAAGGCGCGACAATAGAAGCAGTCACGTCGGAATGGCGGTGAGCATTTGCGCTCTCTTGCGGCACCGAAGGAGGACAAATGAAGACCTTGACCGCAGTGGTGCGGATCACCGCGATCTGACCGGGAGCCTGGTCCCGCTAGACCCGGTCCTGGGCCCTGAGCAACTCGGCCGCGCGCAAGGCGAGGTGCAGCTCGACGATGTCGTCCATGCGGCCGAGCTCAACGCCGATCAGGCCTTCGATGCGTCGCAGCCGTTTGCGCAGCGTGCTGCGATGGATGATCAATGCTTCAGCCGTCTCGCTCGGCGACAGGCAGTGGTCGACGTACATCCTCAGGGTCTCCACGAGCGTGGTGCGGTGCAGCGCGTCGTAGGCCTCGAGCGGAGCGATGAGACGCCCGCGCAGGGCACGCAGGGCCGGGAGACTCTGGCCTTCGACGAGGCGGAAGCGACCGCCTGCTTCGTCGAAAAGGACGACCCTGGAGGTGACGCCCAGCCCCTCCTGGGCCATCGTCAGCGCCTCCAGGGCATCGCCGTAGTGCCGGCCCCCGCCCTGGAGCCCTGTCGCCGGCCCCGAGCAGCCCGTCGTGATCTGCAGAGGCGCGAGCTCCTCCTCGATCGCAGCCCTCGCCGCGGCAAGCAGGGCAGCGACAGCCTGAGGCTGCCGGTCCCCGAGCACGAGCAGACTCACGACGGAATCGCCCTTGACGGAGCTCAGGAACGGAAGGCCACGCTCGCCGAGGAACTTGTCCACCGTGTTGATGAAGGTGCTCTTGATCGCGTAGATGCGCTCCTCGCTGAGATGCCGGGTGGTCACCTCGCGCTGAAAACCATCGATGTCGAAGACGGCGATGCGCCAGGGGCTGCCCAGCATCACGCCCTGCTCCTGAAGACGAGGACGGTAGTCGTCGGGGGAGCCGTGGTCGGCGAGGAAGTCGTCGAGAAGCAGTGAGCGCATGCGGCGGCGGACGATGATCTGTTCACCCTCCTGAAGGCGTTCGAGGATCAGCAGCCGCTTCGCGAACGACAGCGCCGTGTCGACGAACTCCGCGGAAGAGGAGCCCGAGAACACCGCTGCGAGCACGCGCTCGAGGACTCCGTGCACGACCACCCGCCGGACGCAGACTCGGTCTGTGCCGTCCTCGAGGATGCCGAGCGGGCCGATGTCGCCGGCGGCCTCCTTGAACGACGCCCACACGCGGCGCTCGCGGCCACGACGGCCGGCGCCCGCCCGGGCGATGAGACCACCCCTGGAGTCGAAGAGCATGATGTCGGCTTCAAGGATCGCGGCCAGCTCGGCGACGAGCTGTTCGACGCCGCGCTCCTCGAGCATCAGGTCGAGGAGATGACCCTGCACCGCCAGGCTGCGGCGCAGGCGGTGCATATCAGTGGAGGCGAGGGCGTCATACACGTAGCTGGTGATCGTCCTGAACGGCACGCTGAGGGGCGCCTCGAAGACCGGCAGGCGAAGCTCGCCGGCGTGAGCCACGATGAGCCGATCGACGTGGTCGAGATAGTGACCTACTCCGACCCCCAGAGCAGCCCCGTCGAGCGCCGCAAGACGATCGAGCAGTCGCACGCCCATGACGGGGGAGGCGGCAAACGTCTCCCCCGTCGTCAGCAGGACCATCCCGGGCGTCATGAACGGGGTGGGATCCTCGAGGTCCGAAAGGTGGATGCCTCGGATCACTCGCTCGAGGCCGGCGTCCGCCACGAGGTCGAGACCCAAGTCCGTCTGCTGGATGAGCTCACGAACGGTCAGAGCCTCGGACACGGCTGCGCTTCCTCCTGGGCTTGGGAGCCGAGTATAGCAACGCCGGTCATCCGCAGGGCACGAAAGCGTGAGAAACCGGCCCTGCGGGAACACGAGCCGGGAGTGATCCTACGGAGGGAGCGCCGGATGCACGTGGTAGCACTGGTGGGGAGTCTGCGTCGCCGTTCGTACAACCGCATGACCTACGACGCCGCCGTCTCCTTGGCGCCCGCCGATCTGACCTTCGAAGAGGCCGACATCGGCTCGTTGCCACTCTGCGATGACGACATCCGCACCGAGCAGGGCTCTCCGGCCGAGGCGGCGCGCCTCAGGGCCCGCATCGCCGCCGCCGATGCCGTCCTGATCGTCTCGCCCGAATACAACTTCTCGCTGCCGGGCGTCCTCAAGAACGCGCTCGATCGGGCGTCGCGTGCGCCCGACCAGCCGTTCAAGGGCAAGCCGGCCGACGGCCCTACGTCATGGCCGCCTGCCGCCGAGCGACGATCGTCTGGTTCACGATCCGACGGCGCGGTGAACGGCGACCTCCGCCGACGAGTGGACTGACACGTCGACCGCACTTCGGCGAGCCCGGTCGCGTCGCGGACGGCGCCGCGATGCTCGGCATCGATCCGCATTCCGGCAGAAGGCCTTCTACGGATGGCCGACGGTGATGGCTCGTCGTCGGCGCCCGTATCGTGCAGGCCGTCTCTGGCGCAGACATGAAGGCATGGTATCGCTCGAGCGAAGGACGTCGACTCGATCAGCGGCGAGTACTGGCTGGAGCGACGCGTGGCGCCTCCGGCGCCCGCGTGGACGATCGCGGTCTCGAGGTTGCCGAGCGCCAGCGACGCCTCGCCGAGCAGACGCGCGACGGCGGCGAAGGCGGGAGTCGCGCGTGAGCTTCGGCGCCAGCGGACGTGACGAGATCAGGTCGCCGGCAAGCATGAGCGTGAAGCCGTCGACGATGCTGGGGCGGATGGTGCGATCCGCAGGGTGCTCAGACTCGGGTCTGTCACTGGCACGCATCGCGCCTCCAGGTCGAGAGGACGGGCATTCTCGCATGACCCGCCCTGCGGAGATCGGTCCGGGGCGGGGCTCGGCGGCGCAAGGCGCACCCTCGCCGGCAGCCTACGCCGTGAAGGCGCGGTAGAAGGGAGCCTGGTTGAAGAGCGCGCGCGTGGCGCGGCCGTCGACGATCGCGTCGAACCTCAGGCGGTCCGGTCGCCACTCCTCGACGCCGACGCGGAAGCCGGTCTCACCGAGCGGCACGAGCTCCATCTCGCCGCCCGGCGCGTCGACCCACGGCGCACTGAGCAGCAGCTTGCCTTTGCGCTCGATGACGCGCAGGTCCGGCAGCATGGCGTTCCACGAGCTGTAGTGACCCACGAGCGAGCGCCAGTGGGGACGAGTCGCGAACTCGCGCGGGCCGGAGTAACGGTCGCAGACGTACCAGCCGGGGCCGTGGAAGAGCTCGGTGACCGCGCCGGCCGCGTCACGGCCGGCGCGCAGGTAGTAACGATCCCAGTCGGGATGCGGCGCGACGAAGACATCGGGTGCGCGCCGCTCGAGCGCGACCTCGACGCCGGCGGCGCGCAGGAGGAGGCGGCCGGATGAGGCGGCGAGCGTGAGCTCGCCGCCGGGACCGCCGCCGGGACCGCCGCAGAGGCGATACGTGCCCGCGAACTCTCCGGCGTCGTCGACGACTGTGGGGTCGGCGGGCGGCGGGGGCGGGGGCACCGGTGCCCCCGCCAGCTCCGCCCGCCCCGCCTCGAGCGCGTAGCGCACGAGCTCGGTCCGGTCCTCGATCCCGTTCATGAGCACGACGACGGCCAGCCTGGCCTCAGGGTCGGTCATCAGATACGAGCTGTAGCCGACCATCGACCCCGAGTGGCCGATCAGGGTACGGCCGTCCTTCTCGCGCGTCATCAGGCCGTAGCCGTACCAGGCGCCGGACTCGTCGGGGTCCTCGATCGCGCGCTGCGTGAGGCGCTCCCAGCTGTCTTCGGAGAACAGGCGTCCCTCAGGCGCATCGCCGCGAGCCAGCAGCAGGCGCGCGTACGCGCACAGATCGGCGGCCGTCGAGACGATGCTGCCGTCGGCGGTCGCCGTCTCGTACCAGGGGCTGACCGTCCAGGGCTGCCCGGGGTGGCTCGGCCGATCGGCGAAGGCGCGCTGATGCGGCAGGGCGACCGTCGCCCGCGTCGCCAGCGTGATCGCCGGGTCGCTGTCCTCCATGCCCAGCGGCCCCAGCAGCCGCTCACCCAGCAGCTCGGTGAACGGCGTGCCGCTCGTCGCCTCGAGCACAAGGCCGAGCAGCTTGTAGCCGTCGTTGGAGTAGTAGAAGCGCTCTCCCGGCGCGTACGTGCACTCGGTCTCGCGCAGGGCCCAGACCTGGTGCACGCCGTCGAGGCCGAAGTCGGTGCCCATGATGAGGCCCGCGCTGTGGGTCAGCAGGTGATGCGGCGTGATCGGGCCGAAGCGCGAACGCACCTCGAACCAGGGGACGTAGTCGGTCACCGGGGCCCGCAGGTCGAGCCGCCCGGCCTCGACCTCCTGCATCGCGATGATCGCCGCGAACGACTTGCTGATCGAGCCGATCTGAAAGCGGTCGTCGAGCCGCACCGGACGCCCGGCGGCGACGTCGGCCGTTCCCACCGCGACAGCCCCCAGGAGCCGTTCGCGGTCGGTCAGCGCCACGACCACGCCGGGCGCGTCGGAGCGCGGCAGGCGCTCGGCGACGAAACGCTCGATGCCCTCGAGTGCCGCCTGCAGCCCAGTCATCCCGCTCCTCCCGAATGGGGTCCCATGACGGGCCGGCAGGCGCGGAGAACGGGTGCGCTCATGCCCCATGGGGAACCGGCGTCATGCCCGCCCGCCACCCGCGTGGAGTCTAGCTGAAGACGGACGACCCTTCGAGTCGAACCCCCGACCTCCGCCGTCGGCCAGACCACGATGCCCGACGCGGAGACGGTTCGCGTCGCCGAGGGGACTGAGCCGACAGGTCCATCTCGACGCCGTCGCCCCGTTCGAGCTGTAGACTGAGAGGGTCTCATCGCGTCGAAGGCTCGGGGGCGAGGTGCACGGCGAGAGGGAAGCGGCCCACCACATCTCCATCGGCAGGTTCGCCGGGCTCACCGGCATCTCGACCGACACGCTGCGCCGCAACGACGAGGCTGGTCTTCTCTCACCGGCCTTCGCCGACCCGCTCACGGCCTATCGCCTGGACTCTATCGAGCAGCTCGACGACGGCATGTCGAGCTGGATCGCATCCTTGCGCGCATCGATGCGGCCCTCGAGGAAGAGCGCGGCCTGCTGCCGTACGAGCGCGAGCTCGTCGAGCTCCGGCCACAATGCGTGGTGAGCCGCGGAACGACGACGCGGCCGACGACACCGAGGAGGGTCACATGGTGCAAGACGTCCACTACCTGACGGCGAGCGAGGCCCTGGCGCTGTTCCGCGCTCGCGACCTGTCCCCGGTCGAACTCATGCAGGCGACGATCGCCCGCATCGAGGCCGTCGACGGCGAGGTGAACGCGCTGCCCATCCGCTTCTTCGACGAGGCCCTCGAGGGGGCGCGGCGGGCCGAGGCCCGCTACGCGGGCCGCGGCGCCCGGCCGCGCCCGCTTGAGGGGCTTCCGGTCGCCGTGAAGGATGAGGTCGAGGTCGCCGGCCAGCCGTGCACCGAGGGCTCGCTGATCCTGAAGGACTACGTCGCCGAGCGCACCGCCGCCTGCATCCAGCGCATCATCGACGCCGGTGGCATCATCCACGCGCGCTCGTCCACGCCGGAGTTCTGCTGCGCCGCGGTCACCGACTCGCGGATCTGGGGCGTCACGCGCAACCCCTGGAACCTCGCGTACAGCCCCGGCGGCTCGTCGGGCGGCTCGGGCGCCGCCCTCGCCGCCGGCATGTCCACGCTCGCCACCGGTTCGGACATCGGCGGCTCCATCCGCATCCCCGCCTCGTTCTGCGGAGTCGTCGGCTTCAAGCCGCCCTACGGCCGCGTGCCTCAGGCTCCGCCCTTCAATCTCGACCACTACTGTCACGACGGCCCGATGGCCCGTACCGTCGAGGACTGCCGGCTGCTCGAGAACGTGATGGCGGGGCCGCATCGCGAGGACATCGTCTCGCTGCGGCCGAAGCTCAGCATCCCGCCCGATCCAGAGGGTATCGGCGGCTGGAAGGTGGCCGTCAGCGCCGACCTGGGAGGATTCCAGGTCGACGACGAGGTGCGCGACAACATCGCCGCCGCCGCCGAGACCTTCCGCGCGCTGGGCGCCGCCGTCGAGGGCGTCGAGCTTACGCTGCGGATGGACGACCTGCGTGAGGCCGCTCGCGCCCACTTCGCCACGATCTTCGGCAGCCTGATCGCTCAGTCGCTGCCGGAGCACCGTGAGCTGATGACGTCGTACGCGATCGAGTTCGCCGAAGACGCTGCCCGCCCCAACGTCGGCTACTTCCGCTCGCTCGAGATCGAGAGCGAGGTCTACGCCGCGATCGCCGACATCCTCGAGGACCACCGCGTCCTGATCGCACCCGTGTTCGGGGTCCCCGCGCTCAAGGCGACCGCTGCTGACTACGACCTCGAGGTGATGTACCGTCACGGCATGACGCTGCCGTTCAACATGTGCAGCCGCTGCCCGGTGCTCGTCGTGCCGTGCGGGCGCTCACGCGACGGCGTGCCGCTCGGCGTTCAGATCGTGGGCAGGACCTACGACGACGTCAGCGTGTTCCGCGCCGCGGCGGCCTTCGCTGCGGCGCTGCCCTGGTTCGACGCGCCGTCACGGCGCCCAGCCTTCGAAAGGAGCATCGCATGAGCGTCCGCACGCGCTCCAGGGGTCTCGTCCTGACGGCAGTGGCCGTCGCCGTCCTGGGCGTCGCCCTGGTCTTCGGCCTGGCGTCGGCCCTCGCCGGCAGTCCCTCCCCGTCGCCGTCCGCCGGCAAGGTCACCCTGAGGATCGGCTGGACGACGGAGCCCGACAACCTGAACCCCTTCATCGGCTGGCAGAACCCCACGTACGAGATCTGGTCGATCAACTACGGCTTCCTCTTCGGCTTCGGCCTCAACTCGCTTGAGCCCACGCTCGACCTCGCCCGCGAGTTCCCGACGCAGGAGAACGGCGGCATCTCGGCCGACGGGAAGGTGTGGACGATCAAGCTGCGTGAGGGGGTGAAATGGTCGGACGGACAGCCCTTGACCGCCGACGACGTCGCCTTCACCTACAACTACATCGTCAAGAACCAGATGCTCAACATGGCCATCGCCACGGTCGGCATCGAGGATGCGAAGGCGCTCGCGCCCGACGTCGTGCAGATCACCTGCTCGCGGCCCAAGGCCGACATGGAGCACATCTTCCTGCCGATCCTGCCCAAGCACGTCTGGGAGAAGGTGGACCCCAAGGAGGCGCAGACCAGCTACGTCAACAAGCCGCCGATCGTCGGCACGGGCCCCTTCATCACCACCGAGTTCAAGAAGGGCGGCTACATCAAGATGGACCGTAACCCCTACTACTGGGGCACGCGGCCGACGCTCGACCAGATCCTCTTCCTCTACTACACCAACGCCGACTCCATGACCGCCGACCTCAAGTCGGGCGGCATGGACGCGGCCTGGGGCATCCCGGAGGGGCAGTTCAACTCGCTGGGGTCGGTCGCCGGGATCGAGCCCGTGGCCTACAACTTCTACAACTGGGACTACCTCAACCTCAACTGCTACGAGGGCGAGTCGCTCGGCAACCCGGTGCTCAAGGATTGGCGTTTCCGCAACGCCCTCAACTACGCGATCGACCGGCAGTCGCTGTGCGATATCGCCTACAACGGCAAAGCCGCTCCGGGCACGACGATCCTGCCGCCCGACACGTGGAAGGACCCCGACTTCCATTGGCAGCCGCCGGCCGATGAGCTCTATCCGTTCGATCTGGCCAAGGCCGGCCAGCTGCTGGATGAGGCCGGGTACCCGCGAGGCGACGGAGGGATCCGCCAGTATCGTGGCGAGCCGATCAGCCTGCGGTTGTGGACGACGACCGAATCGGCGCCCGCGCAGACCGTCCTCAAGCTCCTCGCCGGCTGGTTCAAGAAGCTCGGCCTGAAGACCGAGCTCTCCATCCTCGACCCGGGAGCTCTTCAGGCCCGCGTCTGGAACTTCAAAGGCGACGCCTACATCCCCGACTTCGACATGTACGTCTGGGACTGGGCCGGTTACAGCGACCCCGGCCAGACGCTCTCGGCCGAGATCGGCGCCCAGATCGGCAACACGAACGAGCCTTGCTGGGCCAATGCGGAGTACGACAAGATCAACGGCCAGCAGGCGGCGACGCTCGACGCGGACGCCCGCAAGGACCTCATCTGGCGGATGCAGCAGATCATGTACGAGCAGACGCCCTGGGTGGTGCTCAGCTACCCGCAGTACCTGCAGGCCTACAACACGGCCAAGTGGACCGGCTGGGTACGGATGAACGACGGAACAGGACCGGCGTTCCTCACGACCGGCAACGTGCAGTCGTACGTCGATCTGAAGCCACAGTCGGTCGAGGAAACGAGCAGCAGGACCGGGCTGTGGATCGCCGTGGCCGCTGCGGCCGTGGTGGTGATCGGCCTGCTCGTCTGGCTGGTGCTGCGGCGGCGTCCGCGGGCTGAAGAAGCGTGAACGGGAGGGGCGGGGCCCTTCGAGGCCCCGCCCCGCTCCCCCACCCGGCGCCGTGCCGCCGAACCGCCGCCCTCTGCCGACGGCGTGCGCGCCCTCAGGCCAGACTGTCGCCGTGTTCCGCGACGCGCCTCAGGAGATCCTCAGCGCCCAGGTCCCGGCAGACCTCTCTCAGCTCCGGCTTGGCGCCTCGCCACTCCAGGTCGGCCAGCCCTACCTCCAGCGGAACGTCGACGCGGAGAGTCGCCAGGCGTCGGTAGAGCAAGGCCTCCTCGCGATGCGCCGCGAGGCTCTCCACGAGGCGGGTCGCGCGGCCGAGGGGAAGCTCCAGCCGGCGAGGGTCCTCCGGGATGGCCTCGAGATGGTCGAAGCGCGAGAGCGCCGCGGACGCCGACTTGGCCCCCCAGCCGGGGATCCCCGGGATTCCGTCGGCGGCGTCCCCTACCAGCGCCAGCCAATCCGGGATGGAGCGCGGCCGCACGCCGAACTTGTCGATCACGCCGTCCTCGTCGAGGACGATGTCGCGGCGACGGTCCCAGCAGACGACGCTCACGCCGCAGACCGCCTGTGCCAAGTCCTTGTCCGGCGAACAGATCACGACCTGCTCGACGCCGGGCTGATCCTTGAAGCGCGAGGCGGCCGTCGCCAGGGCATCGTCGGCCTCGAACTCCACCATCGGCCAGACCACGATGCCGAGCGCGGCGACGGCTCGTTCCGCGAGGGGGAACTGGGCCAACAGGTCGGGCGCGACGCCCTCGCCGGTCTTGTACCCGGGGAAGAGCTCGTTGCGAAAAGACTCGATGACCTGGTCGAAGGCGCAGGCGACGTGCGTGACTCCGGGCGTCGAGACGAGCATGAAGAGACTCCTCAGAAGGCCGACGGTGGCGCCGACCTCACGACCGTCGGGGCCCTTCTTCGGAGGGGCGCCGAAGTAGCTGCGAAAGAGCTCGTAGGTGCCGTCCACCAGATGGATCTTCATCCCTCTCCTTCCTGACCATCGACGGGCGCCCGGGGCGCCGACGACTCAGAACAGCGCCCCCTGCACCGGGGCCCCGTCGCCGTTGAGGGCGAACGGCGGCGACTGCTGCCACTCGCGACCGTCGAGCAAGCGGCCGCCCGCCGCCTGGGCGGCCCCGCCCCAGCCCTTGAAGGTGAACGCGACGCCGGCGGCGAGGCAGCGGTCGCGCAGGCCGCGCAGCCAGTCCGGCTGCGGGGGCCTGCGCCCAGGGCCTGACTCGCCGCCGGCGACCACCAGGTGGATGCCCGTGAGGTCGAGAGCGTCCAGCGGCCCGAGCAGAGGCTCCGCCGAGACGTGACGCACAGCGGCGGACACGCGGCGGAGCGCATCCGCCCGCGCCGCGTAGCGCCCGCTCTCGACGGTGACGCCCATCCACACGTTGGCCGGCCACGGCAGCGAGGACGCCAGCGCCAGCAGGCGCGCCGGTCTCTTGGTCAGCACGTGAAAGACGTGCTGCGGCGCGCGCTCCATGACCGCGAACACCGCGCGCACGTAGTCGTCGGGGATGTCCTCGTGGAAGAGGTCGCTCATCGAGTCGACGAAGACGTGCCGCGGCCGCCGCCAGTGGAGCGGCAGCTCGAGGCGCTGCGGACGCAGCTGGAGATCGAAGCCGAACTCGTAGTAGTGCCCTGCCATGCCGCGCCAGCGCTCGGCGAAGCGCTCGGCGTAGCAGTGCCGGCAGCCCTCGGAGACCCTGCTGCACCCGGTGACCGGGTTCCACGACTCCCAGTGGGCCGGCGGAAGGCGGTTCTCGCCATCGCTCATGGCCTGAGTATGCGGCAGCCGGCCCGCGGACGCGCGTACTCGGCCCGCGTGGCGAACGCTAGGTCGGCCGGCTCACCGCGACCTCAGCTTGGCCGGCACTGCATCCGTTCGCAGCGGTCCAGCACGAACAGGCGGTACTTCTCGAGATCGCGCTCCAGTGTCGCCTGGGCGTGCGCGATCTCCTCAGCGGCCGCGTCCGTGCTCCGCGGCGTGTAGTCGAGCTCGACGACCACGTTCACCAGCCGGTCTCCCTCAGTCGTCAAGTCGACCTTGCCGGCCTTCATGTCATCTTCGTCGATCAGCGGCTCCACGTCGGTGAGACCGCGCGTGTAGCCGCTCAGAAGCGAGTCCAACAGGAACTCGCTCCACTCGAGATCGGCGAACTCGAGCGGCACGTCGACCTTGATGGACGCAGTGATGATGGCCACGACTCCTCCCTCCCTTTCGACCCGCTCCCGCACCTCGATCGGGGAGCCTTTGGCGGGAGTCTTCCCACTTCGCCGGATTCTCACGTCGCGGCCGCCGAGGTCGAGTGGTACGTGGGCGCGTTGGCGTGGTCGTGCAGTACGGCGGCGATGAGTTCGAAGGGATCGTCGCCGCGCGCGCCAGCCCGGCGGCGACCAGATCGCGCCCCGTTCCACTCGCAGCCGTGAGCCCACCGACTGGGAGCGCTCCACGTCGTGCAACTCGGGGGCGGTGGAGTGGTCGGTGTGCACCAGCCAGCCGCCGGCCTCGATGGTCGCGTTGCGTTCGCCCGAGACCTCGACATCCCAGGTCTCGCCGCTGGACCGCGGGTTGAGGTGGATGGAGCTGCGGGCGCGCCCGCGCATGCGGGCGCGCCCAGGAACAGGTCGTGGGGCCTCTCGCTGCCGTCGTCGAGCACGGCGACGCCGCGCGCGGTGTTCAGCGCGCTGACGCGGCGGCCCGGCACGAACGTGATGTGCCGCTCCTGGAAGGCGGCGAGCAGTGCGCGCCGATCCTCCTCATCGGCGCCTCGATCCGCGCGCCGGCCGCGGAGCGCATGATCGGAGCGTCAGCCGCCGCCACGAAGACCGGCGTTCAGCCGCTGCGACTCCGAGGCCGACCGCGCGGGCGCCGCGCACCCGGCGGCCGCACCTTGTCCCGCTCCGCGGGGTGGCCGTGGCCGCGCTGGCGCAGGTGAGCGAGCAGGTCGCCGCGGCGCGCGAAGGCCTCCCCGCAGGTGGCGCAGCGAAACGTGATCGGGGTGCCGAGGCGCGCCTCAGCGCACTCGTCGTGAAGCAGGCACATGTGGTTATCGAGGTCCCGCTGCGACTTGAGGACCGCGCTGCAGATCTCGCAGTCGAAGGTCTTCCGGGAGGTCAGTGCAGGCATGTGGCATCGTCCTCTCGACGAGTAGCCGCATCCGTCGCCGAGTCTGCCCTTGCCGGCCCGCGACGCTACGGCCGTTTGACCGAGCAAGTATCTATTCCCCCAGACGAGGAATAGGGCACCCCGGCGCACTCCTCGAGCCCTCTCACGAGCGTCTTCGTCGCGGCGCTCACGTTCGGCGGCGGCTTCTTCAGGTCGCCTGCCCCGTGTCGATCGCGCTGCCCTCGCCCTTTGCCTTGAGCTCGATGCGCTGCGGTGTGACCTCTGCGGCCTTGGGGACGCGCACCTCGACGATGCCGTTCTCGTAGGTCGCCTCGATCGCCTCCCGCTTCACGCTGCGGGGCAGCGAGATGCTGCGCTGGAAGGCGCCGTAGTGCCACTCCGTGCTCTGGTACTGCTCCGTGTCCGAGCTTCTCCTCCTGGTGGCGCTCGCCCTTGATCGTGAGCACATCGTCTTCGAGCTCGACGTGCACGTCCTCGGGCTGCATGCCGGCCAGCTCCACCTTCAGCACGTAGGCCTCAGGGCGTGTCGATGATGTCGACGGCCGGCATCCAGCTGCGCTCGATGGCAGCGCCGAACATGTGGTAGAGACGCCGCAGGCTCGCGGCGTCCTGATACGGTTCCCACCTTACGACGGGCATGGCAGATCCTCCTTCTCGTTCGTTCTTCGCTTCCTGGCGGTCTCACGATCGTTGCATCAAGGAGAAGCCCGCCGCAGCTTGGGAGGTTGCTGACAAGGCAGCCGTGCCAAGACGTGCCTACCTTGCCGCGCCTCGAGGTGTCACGCCAGACCTGATCCTGCTTGCCGTGTCACGCTTCGCCATGCCAAGCATCTGCGACGGGCACCTCTGATGTACCCTCGCAGCTGCTCAGAGACACCGTTGGCCGTTGCGACGCCGGCGCCGCTGCGACCTGCGCCACGCCCACACCGCGATGCTTCTGCGCCCGGGCGTCCGCCCCAAGGTCGTGCAGGAGCGCCTCGGTCGCGCCACCGTCTCGGTCACGCTCGGCGCCTGCCCGCGGTGCAGCGACGGAGCTGGTGCGCACCGGGTGCCGGACATAGCATACGGACGACGTGGGAACGCAGCGCGACACCAGACACCAACTCGTCCGCCGGCCCGAGGACTACCCGGCGACGGTCGGGGGCCGGCTCTGCAGCGTGGGCACGGCGACGGTGCCTGCCTGCGACGAGGGCCTGCTGCGCGGCGACGGCGCCTTCGAGTTCGTGCGCGTGTATGCCGGCCGGCCGTTCACGCTCTCCGAGCATCTGGAGCGGCTCGAGCGCACGTGCGCGACCGTCCGTCTCATCTGCCCCCGCGAGGAACTCGAGCGTGACATCGAGGCGCTCGTCGCCGCGCTGGGCCGCGAGAGCTACGATCTGCGGCTGGTGCTGACGAGAGGCGGGCAGCGCATCGTTCTCGCCGAACCCATCCCGCCGTTGCTCGTCCGCCTTCGTCTGGCGCTGGTCGTCGACACACCGCGGCGCGTGCTTCGCGGCGCGAAGACGCTCTCCTACGCCGGCAACATGCTGGCGCGGCGACTGGCCGTCGAACGTGGTTTTGACGAAGCGCTTCTCGTCACGCCCCACGGACGGGTGCTCGAGGTGCAGAACGCGGCGTTCTTCTATGTGGCCCGGGACGGGGCTCTCTGCACGCCGCCCCTCACCCACGACATCCTGGACTCCATCACGCGGCGCGTACTCCTCAAGCGGCTCGAGGTCGAGGAGAGGCCCTGCACGCGGGCGGAGGTCCTGGAATGCCGGGAGGCGTTCGCGGCCGGCACGGGGCGCGAGGTCCAGCCGGTCGGCGCCATCGAGACCCACACGTTCGACGAGGTACCGGGCCCGCTGACGCGCGCGGCGCAGGATGCCTTCTGGGATGAGGTGAAGGCGACGACCGGCGCCGAGCGCCGTGAGAGCTGCACGCCTCGCACGGCGGAGCTCATAGAGAGAACGAGACTCGCCGCCCGGCAGCGGCAGGTCCTGGCTACAGGCTCTCCAGCGCGAAGGTGGACTCGACCGGGACCCCCGCGCGCAGCGTGCTGAGAACGACGCAGTAGCGCTCGGCGCTGCGCAGCAGCCGCTCGGCGCGCTCTCCGCGTTCGTCCCCGCCCACCACCACGCGGGTGTGGGCCCGCACGGCGGTGATGCCGATCGGGAACTCCTTGCCCATCGCCAGCGTGCCACGCGGGTCCCAGTCGGCCTCGACCGAAACCTCCAGCTCTTCGAGGTCGATGCCCATGTTCGCGGCGACCATGCGCAGGGTGGTCTCCTGGCAGGCCGCCAGGGCGGCGAGCAACAGGTCGGCGGAACACGGCACGTCGCCATCGCCGCCGACGTCCTCTTCCGTTGCTCGCCGATCGATCGTCTTCGACCCCCCGGCCTCGGCGACGGACGACCCGTGATCCGAGTGGCCGTGCTCAAGCTACCAGTGGGCTCGGAGCTGCCGCAACCACCGCGTTCACGACCGCAGTCGTCGAGACGATCGAAGGCGGCTCTGCGCTCGGCGATGAGGTCGACCGGGCCCCGACCCACGTCAGGCCGTGAATCCCCACGAGCCCCGGCACGGTACACTCCCAGGTGATGCGAAGCACGGTAGACAGGCGGAGCTGATGGCCGGGGTCGCAACCCCCATGGCCGGCGCCGCCAGCTTCGGCTCCGCATGAGCGGCGCCGCGAGTCGCCGGCCTGCTTCCCGCGCTACCCTCTTCGCGCTCACCCTGGGTCACGGGTGCGCCGACCTGTGTTCGGGCGCCCTGTTCGCTCTGCTGCCCTTCCTGGTCGTGGAGCGCCACTACAGCTACGCTGCGGCCGGCGTGTTCGCCCTCATCGCCAGCGTCGCGCACGCCGTGTTCCAGCCCCTCATCGGCGCCCAGGGCGACCGCCGCGAGTCACACTGGCTGCTGCCCGCCGGGCTCATCGTCACCGGCGTCGGCATCGGCGCCGTCGGCGTCGCCACGAGCTTCCCCCTCACGCTGATCGCCGTCGCCGTGTGCAGCGCCGGGGTGGCGAGCTATCATCCCGAGGGTGCGCGCTGGGCGCGCCATGCCTCGAGCAGCCGGGTGACCGCAGACATGAGCGTCTTCTCGGTGGGCGGCGGCGCCGGCTACGCGGTCGGCCCTCTGGTCGTGGCGGCCGTGCTCGCCCCTCTGGGCCTGCACGGGACACTGGTCATCGCCCTCATCCCGTTCGCCGCGGCGGTGCTCGTCGGCATGGCCTTGCGTCGCTTCCGCCTGAAGCCGCTGGTCGATCACCAGCGGCACGGGCAGGCCCACGAACGCGGCTCGGAGTGGCGCCCGTTCGCCTGCCTCGTGGCGATGTTCTGCGTCGCGGCCGGGGTCAGCACGGGACTGCTCACGTACGTGGCCCTGTTCCTGGTCCAGGCGCGGGCGACGAGCCCCGCGGCGAGCAACGTGATGACCAGCGTGCTGCTCGCCGCCGCCGCGGCCGGCACGCTGCTGGGCGGCATCGCCGCGCATCGCTACGGGCGCCGGCTCGTCCTGCTCGCGCCACAGCTTATCCTCGTGCCGGCGATCGCGCTGCTGCCCAGCCTGAGCTACGCCGCGATGATCCCCGTGGTGGTCATCATCGGGGTCGCCGTGAACGCCAACGTGAGCGTCGCGCTCGTGCTGGCGCAGGAGTATCTGCCGGCTCGCATGGGTCTCGCCACGGGTCTCACGATCGGCCTGTGCGGCGGCGTCGGCGGCCTCATCGTGGCCGCCCTCGGCCTGCTCGGCGATGCCGCGGGTCCGAGCTCGGTGCTCTATGCGCTCGCGGCGCTGCCGCTGGTGGTGGCCGTGCTCGCCGCCAGATTGCCGCGGCCGGCGGCCGCTCCGCCCGGAACCGTGTGGAGCCTGCGAGCCGAAGCCGAGAGCTGAGGACGCCGACCGAGGGTCAGGTCCGCTCGGAGCGACCTCTCACGGCATCGCGGCCATCACCCGCCCGGACCCGGGGCGGTGGTGATCACGACATTGCCGGTCTTCTGCCCCGTCTCGACGTACCGATAGGCCTCGACGATCCGCTCCAGAGGATAGCGTCTGTCGATGACCGCCTTGTACTTGCCTGCCTCGACGAGCTCCTTGAAGAAGCACACGTCCTTCTTGTTCACCTTGGGGATCGGGAACTTGATCCTCTTGCCGCCGATCCCCGGGGTCCACAGTGACAACAGGGGATTCTGCGCCAGGAAGCCGAGGTCTGAGGAGAGGTAGACGCCGCCCTTGTTCAGCAGCTTGCTGCACTTCCGGAACGAGCTCTTGCCGACCGCGTCGAAGACGGCGTCGAACTTCTGACCGCACCTGGTGAAGTCCTCGCTCGTGTAGTCGATGACCGCGTCGGCGCCCAGGGATCTCACCAGCTCCAGGTTCCTGGTGTTGCACACAGCCGTGACCTCCGCCCCGTAGTACTTGGCGAGCTGCACCGCGGCAGAACCGATGGATCCGGAGGCTCCGTTGACAAGGATCCGCCGTCCTTTCCCGGGATCTGTCCTTCTGATGAACGCGATGGCGAGCATCGCCCCATCGCAGACGGCCGCCGCTTCTTCGTAGTCCATGTTCGCCGGCTTCGTGGCGATGGGAGCGTCTTCAGGCAGGCACACATACTCGGCATGAGCGCCAAAATGGAGGTCGGTCAATCCGAAGACCTGGTCGCCCTGCCTGAACGACGTGACGTCCTTGCCTGCCGCTTCCACCTCTCCGGCCAGCTCACTGCCCAGGATGGTCGCTTTGGGTCGGAGGAGACCGCCGAAAAGCCTGACGATGAAGGGCTCACCGCGAAGAAACCCGCAGTCGGTGCGGTTCACGGTCGTCGCATGGACGCGTATCAGTACCTCATCGTCCTTCGGCACAGGTCGTTCGACCTCCATGAGCCGCAGGACGTCCGGAGAGCCGTACTTCGTGTGCACGATCGCCCTCATGATGGCTCCCGACCTGAGTCGCCTGGACCGGCAGGGGCGGTCTCCGTGCGCTTGCGGAGGAAACGCACGGCTTGAAGCGCCGCGACCTGACCCTCGCCCACTGCCTTAGCCGTCTGATACGGCTCTCCCGTGCAGTCCCCCGCCGCGAAGACCCCCGGCACACTGGTCTCCATGTGTCTGCCGACGGTCACGTGGCGGCCGTCGGAGGCCAGGCCGTCCAGCAGGGTGCGCGGAGAGACGCTGTTCTTGTAGATGAACACCGCATCGACCTGCAGGTCCTCAGCGGGCAGCGACACAAGCATGTGGCCGTCCACTCGCGTCAGTCGTTTCGGTCGCGCTCCCGGCAGCACGCGCACGCCCTCCGGGAGGCGGTAGTCACCCTGGTAAAGGGGCAGGTACGTGACCGCGACGCCGAAGTCCTCGGCGAGGGCCGCTGCCTCCTCCTCACCCTCGGGGGCGTAGCTGATGAAGGCCGCGCGGCGCCCCGCGAACAGCCTGCCGTCGCAGGTGACGCAGTAGCTCACCCCCTGACCCACGAGCTCCTCTTCGCCCTCGATCTCGGCCTCGCGGTAGACGCCCGTGGCGAGCACCACCGCGCCGGCGTGGTAGACCTCACGCTCGCCGAAGATGACGAACTCGTCTTCGCCGCGGATGATCTTCGACACCTTCTCCCCGATGACGGGCACGTCGAACTCGTCGAGGTGGCGCTCGAATGCGGCCGCCAGCTCCTCTCCGCTCACGGAGGTGAACCCGGGGTAGTTCGCGATCCACGGCGCTTTGCGGATGCGGCCGAACGGCGCCTGGCCACCCATCAAGGCGACGGCGCGTTTACGGTTGGCCACATTGATGGCCGCCGAGACTCCCGCCGGCCCCGACCCGACCACGATGACGTCATATCTTGACGACTTGACTGCAGGGTCCCCCATCAGGTCCCTCCTCCGGTACGACCACGGGCCACGCCTGAGGCGTTCATGGTCGCAGCTCAAGCGCCTCGACATGGGCCGGCCGTACCGCGCGGAAGTGACGCTGGTCGAGCGTCGCGACCTGCGACTCGGCCAGGCGCTCGGCGAGCGCCACGACGCTGGCATCGACGACCCCGAGCGCGAGGTCCGAATACCGAGCCTGCAGTTCGCGGCAGCGGGCCAGATCGGCGCCCGTCGGCGGCTCGGCGCGGTAGACCCCCGCGAGCAGATCGTCGAGGAAGATGATCCAGGCCTCAGGTGGCAGCCGGCGGGCGCACCAGTAGTCGAGCTCGGCGAGGACGAGGGTCGGCACGACCAGATCCTCGTCCGCGTCCGTCAGCAGCCGCGCACAGGGTTCATGATCGGGATCGGCGGCGTCGAGCGCAGCAAGCAGCGGTCCCGTGTCGCAGATGAGCGCCACCGTCAGCGCGGCTCTTCGGCGACCGGCTCCGCCGTGACTTCGGCGGCGCTCCGGCCATCGCTGGAACGTGCCACGCCGACCCGCGGACGCCGCCTCGCGCGCAGCGCCTGTGCCTTCTCCTCCACCGCTTCGCGGAGGAGGGTCGCGAGGGAAGTGCCTCGGCGCTGCGCCTCTGCCTCTAGCGTACGGATGGCGGCTTGCGGCGCGCTCACGGTGGTCCGGCGAAGCTGAGTCATGATGCCTGATGCTAGCATCGTGATGCGAGATAGGCAAGCGGGGACGTGCGACAGGGTACGAACGCTGTCAGACGCGGGCGCTCGTCCCGGGCAGA
>CAVOWE010000023.1:0-193665 GCA_963700035.1 uncultured Thermoleophilia bacterium
CGGCCGCCGTCGCGGACGGCAGCCCCGACCTCGGCGAGCTCACCACGCCCACGGGCGCGGCCCTGCTCGCCGCCTTCACAGACGAGTTCGGTCCGCCGCCGGCCGGGGTCGTCGCGGCGGTCGGTCACGGCGCCGGCACTCGCGAGATGCCCGGTCGGCCGAACGTACTTCACGCGCTGCTCATCGAGCCGGCGCAGGAGCGGGAGGGCACGATGGACGAGCAACGCGGAAAGCCCGATCTGCGCGACGAGAAGAGCGGGATCGTGCGGCGTATCGCCTCTGGAGTGGCCGGAGGGGTGTGCCGCCCGGAACGCGAACAGGACGAGGAGCGAAGCGAAGCGCCCTCCGGGACCGCTCTTTCGCCCGAGTCGGACGCGCCGGCGCCCGACGAAGTGGCGGCGGAGGACGAAGCGCCTACGCCCGACGTGGAGCCTGAGCCGGCGGCCGAAGAAGCAGCGGCCGAGGCGGCCGCCGAGACGCCGGCCGCGCACGAAGCAGTGGAGCTCGACCACGTGCTGCTCGAGACGAACATCGACGACCTGTCTGCGGAGCTGCTCGCGCACGCCGCCGATTCGCTGCGGGAGGCCGGCGCGGCAGACGTCTGGATGAGCCCGGCGACGATGAAGAAGGGGCGTCCGGGCGTCGTCCTGCACGTCCTCGCCCTGGCGGCGGACCGGCAGCGCCTCGCCGACCTCTTGTTCAGCGAGACATCGACCTTCGGCGTGCGCGTGCTCCCCGTCGGACGCATCTACCAGGAGGAGCGCCGGGAGACGGTGACCATCGGCAAGCTCAAGGTGGGCGTCCGCCTGGGGTACGTCGGCGACCGCCTCGTCACGGTCTCTCCGGAATACGAGGACGTGCGCCGCGTCGCGGCGGCGGTGGGGCGGCCCGCCAAGATCGTCTACGAGGCCGCCCAAGCAGCCGCACGTACGCGCTTCAGCGAGTCCTGAGCGGCGCCTGAGGCCGGGGTCTGGGCGCCGTCCCGGCGCCCCGCCGGCCCGGCTCTTCTCTCGTCCCTTGGCCAAATTGACCCTCTCGATCACGCACCTGTAGAATCCATCACAAGGAGCCCCTTCATCGTGCCACCCGGCACGGGCCTCCCCCCAATGAGACGCGCGGAAGTGTGGAAACAAAGGAGGACGCGTTGACTTCGTCTGCGAAGCCCGTTCGTAGATCCCCGGTGCCCAGCGACATCGAGATCGCCCAGGCCGCCACCATGCAGCCCATCCAGGCGATCGCCGAGAAGGCGGGCATCCTGGAGGACGAGCTCGAGCTGTACGGTCGTTACAAGGCCAAGATCGACTACATGGCCCTGCTCGAGCGCCTCAAGGACAAGCCCGACGGCAAGATCATCAACGTGACGGCGATCACTCCCACGCCGCTCGGCGAAGGCAAGACGGTCACCGCGGTCGGCCTCGTCGAATCGATGAACGCGGTCGGCATCGACACGATGCTCGCCCTGCGCGAGCCGTCGCTCGGCCCGGTGTTCGGCATCAAGGGCGGCGCGGCCGGCGGGGGCTACTCGCAGCTCCTCCCCATGGAAGACCTCAACCTGCACTTCACCGGCGACATCCACGCCGTCGGCACCGCCAACAACCTGCTGGCCGCCATGGTCGACAGCCATCTCATGCATGGCAACGAGCTGAAGATCGACCCGCTCACCATCTCGTGGCGGCGCTGCGTGGACCTCAACGACCGCGCCATGCGCGAGATCGTCAACGGTCTCGGCGGCAGGCTCAACGGCCTTCCGCGCCAGACCGGCTACGACATCACGGTCGCTTCCGAAGTCATGGCCATCCTGGGCCTCGCCACCTCGCTCAAAGACCTGCGCGAGCGCCTCGGCCGCATCACGTTCGGCTACGACACCTCCGGCAAGCCGCTCACCGCCGACGACATCGGCGCCGGCGGCGCCATGACGGTGCTCCTCAAGGACGCCATCAAGCCCAACCTGATGCAGACGCTCGAGGGCAACGCCGCGCTCATCCACGCCGGCCCGTTCGCCAACATCGCCCAGGGCAACAACTCGATCATCGCCGACAAGGTCGCGATGAAGCTGGCCGACTACGTGGTCACGGAGAGCGGCTTCGCCGCCGACCTGGGCTCCGAGAAGTTCATGGACATCATCTGCCGCTACGGTGGCTTCGTGCCCAGCGCCGTGGTCATCACCTGCACCATGCGGGCCCTCAAGATGCACGGCGGCCTGCCGGTCGACCCGGAGCTGCTCAAGGCCGAGAACAACGAAGCGCTCACCAAGGGCTGCGAGAATCTCGCCAAGCAGATCGAGAACATGAAGCTCTTCGGCCTGCCCGTCGTCGTGACCATCAACCGTTTCGCCTTCGACCGCGACACCGAGGTCGAGATCGTGCGCAAGGAGGCCATCGCGGCCGGCGCCGAAGACGCCGTGCCGATCAACGTCCACGCGCTGGGCGGCGACGGCGCCCAGGAGGCGGCCGAGGTCGTCAAGGCGGCCGCCGACAAGGGCGGCGACTTCAAGTTCCTCTACTCGCTCGACGCCTCCATCAAGGAGAAGATCGAGACCATCGCCACCAAGGTCTACGGCGCCGACGGCGTGGACTACCTGCCCGAGGCCGAGGCCAAGATCAAGCAGTTCACCGAGCAGGGCCTGGACAAGCTTCCGCTGTGCATGGCCAAGACGCACCTCTCGCTCAGCCACGACCCGGCGCTCAAGGGCCGGCCGCGCGGCTTCCGCGTGCCGATCCGCGACATCAGGCCGGCCACCGGCGCCGGGTACCTGTACCCGCTGCTCGGCGAGATGCGCACCATGCCCGGCCTGGCCAAGCGGCCGGCCGCCGTCGACGTCGACATCGACGTCGAGACCGGCCGCATCATCGGCCTGTTCTGAGAACCTGAGAAGCGACCCCGGGGCGCCGGCCGCCTGACGGCGCCGGCGCCTCGCGGAGCCGCCCCCGGCGGCTCCGGGCAACGCGCCGAGATGCGCCGCGCCGGGGCCCCAGTGCGGAGGTACACGTGAGCGACGCTCCCACCATGTACTGCAGCGAACCGCTGCAGGTCTACCTCGATGACGCATCCAGCAACAAGCCGGCGCCCGGCGGCGGCAGCGTGTCGGCCTGCGTCGGCGCCCTCGGCGCCGCCCTCGTCGGCATGGTCTGCAACCTGACACGCGGGCGCGAGAAGTTCGCCGACGTCGAGGCCGAGATCGTCGCCCTCGTCGAGGCGTCCGAGGCGGCTCGCGGCCGCCTCGAGCAGCTCCTGCAAGAAGACACCACCGCCTACAACGGCGTGATCGTCGCGTACAAGATGCCGAAAGAGACCGCCGAGGAGCAGGCGGCGCGCAGCCAGGCCATCCAGGATGGCCTGATCATCGCCGCCGACGTCCCGCTCGAGATCTGCCGCGTCGCGGTAGAGGTGTGCCGCCTCTCCAAGGTCGCCGCCGGTATCGGCAACCCGCAGGCGGTCACCGACGCCGGCATAGGCGCCATCCTCGGCGAAGCCGCCGTGGTGGGCGCCGCGCTCAACGTCAGGATCAACCTCGGGTCCATCAAGGACGAGGCCTACGTGGCAAAGGCCGCCGCCGAGATCGACGAGGTCCAGGCGGAGGCCGCGGCGCTCCGCGCGGAAGTCCTGGGCATCACGCTCTCCAAGCTCTGACCGACCCCCAACGACACACGAGAGGGACGCCATGGCAGCTCAGATCATCGACGGCAAAGCGATCGCCGAACAAGTACGGGAAGAGATCAAGGCCGAGGTCGCCAAGCTGGCGACCAGCGGCGTGACGCCCGGCGTCGCCACCATCCTGGTGGGCGAGGACGGCGGGGCGCAGTTCTATCGCGGCCAGATCGAGAAGAACACCGGCACGGTCGGCTTCAACTACTACAACAGCACCCTGCCGGACGGCACCAGCGAGGAAGAAGTGCTCGCCCTCATCGACACGCTCAACGACGACGCCCGCGTGCACGGCATCCTGGCGCTCATGCCGATGGCCGGCGGCATCGACCAGAACAAGGTCTTCAACGCCATCTCCCCGGTCAAGGACCTCGACTGCGTCAACCCGGCCAACGTCGGGCACGTGCTGCTCGGCGACCAGCTGTTCGCGCCGGCGACGCCCTCGGCCTGCATCGAGATCCTCGACCGCGAGGGCGTGGAGCTGCAGGGCCTCGACGTCACCATCGTGAACCACTCGAACATCGTCGGGAAGCCGGTCGCGCTGCTCTGCCTCAACCGCAACGCCTCGGTCCACGTCGTGCACGTGTTCAGCAAGGACGTGCCCGCCGCCTGCCGCGAGGCCGACGTCCTCATCAGCGCGGCGCCGGTGCGCAACCTGATCAAGAAGGACATGGTGAAGCCCGGCGCCGTGGTGATCGACGTCACCACCATGCGCGGCGACGACGGCAAGCAGGTCGGCAGCCTGGAGTGGGAGGGTGTCCTCGAGGTCGCCGGCAGTGCGACGCCGGTGCCCGGCGGCGTGGGCCCCGTGACCAACGTGATCCTGCTCAAGAACGCGCTCGTCGCCTGCAAGGCGCAGACCGGGGCGCGCTGAGCGGCGCGCCGCGACGTCCGCGCCGGAGGGCCGCCCGCAGGCGCGAGGCGCGAGCAGCGCGGACGTGGTTCAATAGGGTCCCAAATACCGTGATGGGAAGAAGGGCGGCCGGCAGCCTCCGGCCGCGGCCGCCCGACGGACGCGGAACGTGACGTGGAGTTGAAACGATGCCCAGGCGAGTAGTGCGCAGCGACCAGGTCCCCACCGACGCCTCGCAGCCCGATGGCTGCGACCTCGAGCAGGTCGCCCTCATCGTCGAGGAGGGCGACGCGCACGGCAACCTGATCGCGCTGCTTCAGCGTACCCAGAGCGAGTTCGGCTACGTGCCGGAGCCTGCCGTCGACGAGATCGCGCGCCTCACCGGCGTGCCGTCGTCGCGCATCTTCGGCATCATCACGTTCTACGCGCAGTTCTCCACGGTCCCGAGCGGACGACACAAGATCTTCGTGTGCCACGGCACGGCCTGCCATGTGGCCGGCGCCACGCGCATCACCGAGGCGCTCGAGCAGGAGCTCGACGTCCCCGACGGCGCCTCGACCGCCGACATGGAGTTCAGCCTCGGCTCCGTGGCCTGCATGGGCGCCTGCTCCCAGGCGCCGGTCATGCGCATCGACGAGGAGACGTACGGCAACCTCAGCGCCGACCAGACGCGCAAGGCCATCCGCGACTTCGTCAAGGAGCTCGGCCTCGAAGCACAGTATCTCGACCCAGCGGGCGCCGGCTCGGCGGGAGCCGGTGGCGGCGATGACTGAGGCGACGGGCGCTCCGGCCGCGGGCGTCAAGGTCGCGGTCTCCGCGGAGCGCAACGGCAAGCGCCGGGTCTCGGTGTGCGCCGGCACCGCCTGCGTGTTCGCCGGCTCGATGAAGGTTCGGGACGCCTTCGTCGCCGAGGTCGAGGCGGCGGGGCTGGGCGGCGAGGTCGAGGTCACCATCATCGGCTGCCACGGGCTCTGCTCGCAGGGCCCGCTGGCCGTGGTGAGCGACGGCGACACGTACTATCCGCGCCTCAAGGTCAAGGACGTGAAGCGCATCGTCGAAGAGCACCTCAGCGGCGGCGCCGTGGTCGAGAAGCTTCTCTACGTGGATCCCGGCACCGGCGCGCGGGTCGCGTGTGCACACGACATCCCGTTCTACAGCCAGCAGACGCGGATCGCCCTGCGCGACGTGGGCGTCATCGACCCCGAGAACGTCGACGAGTATCTGGCGCGCGGCGGCTACGAGGCCGCGCGCAAGGCGCTCACCACGATGCAGCCCGACGAGATCGTCGAGGAGGTCCTCGCCTCGGGCCTGCGCGGGCGCGGCGGCGCCGGCTTCCCCACCGGCACCAAATGGAAGTTCGCGCGCTCGTCGCCCGGCGACGTCAAGTACGTCATCTGCAACGGCGACGAGGGCGACCCCGGCGCGTTCATGGACGCCTCGATCATGGACGGCGATCCGCACGCCGTGATCGAGGGCATGCTGATCGCCTCGTACGCCATCGGCGCGCACGAGGGGTTCATCTACGTGCGCGCCGAGTACCCGCTGGCCGTGCGGCGGCTGCGCCTCGCGATCGCCGCCGCCGAGGAGCGCGGCTACCTCGGCGCGGACGTGTTCGGCAGCGGCTGGGGCTTCAAGCTCAAGATCAAGGAAGGCGCCGGGGCCTTCGTCTGCGGCGAAGAGACGGCGCTCATCGCCTCCATCATGGGCGAGCGCGGGATGCCGCGGAAGCGGCCGCCGTTCCCTGCCGTCTCCGGCCTCTGGGGCAAGCCGACCAACATCAACAACGTCGAGACCTTCGCCAGCGTGTCGTGGATCATCGCTCACGGGGCCGCGGCGTACGCCGCCGTCGGCAGCGACTCGTGCAAGGGCACCAAGGCCTTCTCGCTGGCCGGCAAGGTCGTCAACGGCGGCCTCGCCGAAGTGCCCATGGGCTCCACGCTGCGCCACGTGATCTTCGACGTCGGCGGCGGCATCAAGGACGGCCGGGAGTTCAAGGCCGTCCAGCTGGGTGGCCCGTCGGGCGGCTGCGTGCCGGCGAGCCTGCTCGACACGCCGGTCGACTACGAGAGCCTCGCCGCCACCGGCGCCATCATGGGCTCCGGCGGCATGGTCGTGGCCGACGACACCACCTGCATGGTCGACCTCGCCAGGTACTTCCTGCAGTTCACCCAGAACGAGAGCTGCGGCAAGTGCGTGCCCTGCCGCCTCGGGACCAAGCGCATGCTCGAGATCCTCGAGCGCATCACCAAGGGTCAGGGCAGAGACGGCGATATCGCCAGCCTCGAGCTGCTCGCCTCGACCATCAAGAAGACGAGCCTCTGCGGTCTCGGCCAGACGGCGCCCAACCCGGTGCTCACCACCATCCGGTACTTCCGCGCCGAGTACGAGGCGCACATCGCCGAGCACCGCTGCCCGGCGCTGTCGTGCGACGCGCTCATCGCCTACACCATCGACCCGGAGGCCTGCACCGGCTGCACGCTCTGCGCCAAGAAGTGCCCGGTGGACGCCGTGCGCGGCGAGAAGAAGCAGCCGCACGCCATCGACCAGGAGCTGTGCATCAGGTGCGACTCCTGCCGCGCGGCCTGCAAGTTCGACGCCGTGCTCGTCGTCAGCGGCCCGCACGAGATCGCCGCCGCGGTCGCCGCGCAGCGCGGCGGCTGACGCCAACGGCGTCGAGGCTCGTCCGCGCCGCCGGCCGGCATTTCGATGGCCGGCTCCCTCTTTACCCCTTGCCCTCACCCCTTCGTGCGACATATCGTTCGCTGCGTGACCAGGTAGCGACTTCCGGCTCCCGGCGGCGGCCTCGAGGAGGTGCATGAGACACCGGTTCGTCTGAGTGGCATGGACCGCGGACCTGCGTTGGGGGCCGACCCGGCGTCCGCATCGCAAAGGGGGGAAGTATGGCAGAAGAACTCGCGTTCGCGCGCAAGGCCAGCGGCATGGTCCGCGGCCTCTCCATGATCGACGCCTTCGCCGTCGGACTGATGAACCAGGGCATCACGCCCAGCATCTGGTACATGACCTCGTGGGGGCTTGGGACGTACCTCTCCGGCAACATGGTGTGGGCGACGCTCATCTCACTCGCGCTGGTCGGCTTCGGCTATCCGCTGGTCTGGGGCATCCTCTCCGGCAGCATGCCGCGCTCGGGCGGCGAGTACATCTACAACTCGCGCATCATCCACCCGATCGTCGGCATCGCCGAGAGCTTCGGCAACGCCTTCGTCATGATCTTCTGGGTGTACGTGCTGGCGCCGATGATCGCCGACCCCGGGCTCGTCATCATCGCCGAGTATCAGGGCTGGACCTGGCTGTACGACTCCGCCGCAGGCACCTTCTTCGGCGGCCTATCCTACGAATGGGGCACCTTCGTCGTCGCCACCATCGCCAACATCCTTGCCCTCTTGACGATGGTCTTCGGCGTCAAGATCTTCGCCTCGATCCAGAAGGCGATCATGGCCTTCGCCCTGGGCGGGGCCATCGTGATCACCGGGTCGATCATGCTCACCAGCAAGGCGGGGTTCCAGGAGAACTGGGACGCGCTCGCCGCGCAGTACGACTCGCTCAAGTACTCCGAGGTCGTGCCGGCAGTCGCGGCGGCGATCGGCGGGCCGGTGCCCACGAGCGGCGACCTCTACGGCACCCTGGGCATCATGCTGGCCGGCTCGTGGCTGTTCGCCTACGCCTATTTCTGCGTGTTCGTCGCCGGCGAGGTGAAGCGCCCCGACAAGACGCTCATCGGGGCCAACTTCTTCGCCGTGCTGGTGCCCGCTCTGATGATGCTCTGGACCGCGCTGGTGATGTATCGCCTCATGGCGTTCGACTGGATCTCGTCGGCGATGTACATCGACAACGCGCTGGGCATCGAGGGCTACACCCTGCCCTTCCTGCCGAGCTACATGAGCCTCGCCTACGTCGCCAACCCGAACTGGTTCGTGGCCATCTGTGCTGGCGGATCGATGATGCTGTTCTGCTTCTGGTACGTAGCGCTCAGCTATCTCGCCTTCCCGCGCATCATCTTCGCCTGGGGCATGGACCGCATGGGCCCCAAGTGGTTCACGTCGATCAATCCGCGCTGGGCGAGCCCGGTCAAGAACTACATCCTCTGCTTCGTGCTCTGTCAGATCGCCATCGCGCTCTACACCTTCTGGCTCGGGGACTACATGCAGGGGCTCACGGTGACCGGCATGGAGATCGTCTCCGTGTGGGCGGTGACGACCATCGCGGCCCTGATCTTCCCCTACGCGAAGCGCTCCAAGGGGATCTGGGAGTCTTCGCCCTACAGGACGTGGAAGTTCCTCGGTATCCCGCTGGTCTGCTGGGGCGCCGTGGTCTCGCTCGTCTACCTGGGCATCCTCTTCTACTACCTCATCTTCACGGGGGAGCTGGAAGACTCCAACGGCCAGTCGTGGATCCTCTACGGCATCGTGTGGATCCTCGGCATCGTCTGGTACTTCTTCTGGGCGGCGCGCAGCAAGCGGGTCGGCGTCGACGTCAGCATGACCTACGGGGAGCTGCCGCCGGAGTGACGCTGCGTACATCCCGCTGCCGTCGGCATCTCGACGGCTTGAAGGGGCGGGGGCGGCGCGCCGTGAGGCGCGCCGCCCCCGCCCGTGTCACGTGGTCGGCCGGTCCTCGCCTGGGCTGTCGAGGGTGCGAAGTCCGGATTCGGCCGAACGACCGAAACAGGCTGCGTTGAGCCATATCCGCCGGCTCTCCGTCGGAGGCGCTTCGATGTAGGATTCGGCACCGTGCGAAATTCGTATGCTTGCCGAATCCTACCAAAGGCGCCCGGCTCTTGACATTTTCCGACGCTGGGTATTGAAATAGCCCCAGCAGATGGGCGCGAGACCAGGGGGGTCAGGGTGCCGTTCAGCCTCGACATGATCGATCGCGGCATCGTGTCACTTCTTCTCGAGGACGGCCGCATCTCGTCGGCCGAGATCACGCGACGCATCGGGCACGTGTCCGAGCGCGCCGTGCGCTACCGCATCGAGCGGCTGGTGCGCTCGGGCGTGATCCGTATCAGCGCCATCGTCAATCCTCAGGCCGTAGGCTTCACCGTGATCGGCGACGTCCTCATCGACGTCGCCCCCGGCAAGCTGCAGGACGTCGCCGCGCAGCTCGTGGAGTTCCCCACCGTCAGCTACGTGGCCGGTTCCGTCGGCGAGGGCGACCTCAGCGTGCAGGTCTACGCGCGCGACACCGAGGAGCTCCTGCGCTTCGTCAACGAAGTCATCGGCAAGGTCCCTGGAGTCACCCGCACCAAGCTCGCCATGGTGCCGTGGAAGCTCAAGGATGTCTATCAGTGGCATGTGCCCGTGGAGGCCGCTGAAGAGGGGAGGGCGATCGGCTGAGGCGTTAGCGTTCCCGTGTCTCCGACCATCAACCCGCGTAGCGTCGCCAGGGGGGCCCACGGCGGCGAGACTCGGACCAGCAAGGGGGAAATGTGGCTGAAGAACTAGCCTTTGCCCGCAAAGCCAGCGGCCTCGTCCGCGGCCTCTCCATGTGGGACGCCTTCGGCGTCGGCTTCATGAACCAGGGGCTCACGCCCTCCATCTGGGTCATGACCGGCCTTGGCGTGAGCGTCTACCTCGGTGGCAACCTCATCTGGGCCACCATCATCTCGATGATCCTCGCCGGCATCGGCTTCCCGATCGTCTGGGGCGTGCTCGGCGGCTCCATGCCCCGTTCGGGCGGGGAGTACATCTACAACTCGCGCATCATCCACCCCATCGTGGGTATCGGCGAGTCGTTCGGCAACGCCTTCGTGTGGATCATGTGGATCTACGTGCTGGCGCCGTGGACGGCCGACCCGGGCATGGTGATGATGTCCCAGTTCATGGGCTGGGAGTGGCTGTACGACTCCGCCACCGAGACTTTCTTCGGCGGCCTGGGCTACGCGTGGGGCGCCTTCCTGATCGCCACCGTCGCCAACATCATCTCCTTCCTGTTCGTGGTGTTCGGCATCAAGTGGTTCGCGCGTATCCAGAAGGTCGTCATGCTCTTCGGCATCGGCGGCTGCGCGGTGCTGTTGGCCGCGATCTCCTTCTACAACAAGGCCGACTTCGTCGCCGGCTGGAACAGCATCGCCCAGCAGTACGGCTCCCTCAACTACGATGCCTTCCTCGCCGGCGTCAACAGCATGGCGGGCACAGACATGCCCACCTCGTGGAACTGGTACGACACGTTCGGGGTCATGGTCGCCGGCTCGTGGCTCTTCGCCTACAGCTACTGCATCACGTTCATCGCCGGCGAGGTCAAGCGCCCGGACAAGACCATCATCCTGTCGAACCTCTTCGCCATCATCGTGCCCGGCGTGTTCATGCTGTGGGCGGCCGTCGGCCTGTACCACATGGTCGAGTTCAACTTCTTCTCGGCCGCCATGTACGCCGACTACAACGGCCTGCCCGAAGGCTACACGGTGCCGTGGAGCACCAACTTCCTGGGCCTCCTGGCCATGGTGAACCAGAACAAGATCATCCTGTTCATCTCGGTGTTGTCGTTCCTGGCGTTCAACCTGTGGTGGATCGCGCTGTCGTACCTGGCCTTCCCGCGCATCCTCTTCGCCTGGGGCATGGACCGCATGGGTCCCAAGTGGTTCACGGACATCAACCCGCGCTTCGCAAGTCCGGTGAAGAACCACATCCTGTGCTTCGTGCTCGGCCAGATCATGATCGCCGTGTACGTCTTCTGGCAGAACGAATCGATGCAGGGCCTGGCCGTCACGGCCCTCGAGATCTTCTCGGTGTTCGGCGTGACCGCCATCGCGGCCCTGATGTTCCCCTACGTGAAGCGCTCCAAAGGCATCTGGGACGCTTCGCCGTACAAGACGTGGAAGCTGGCCGGCATCCCGGTGGTGACGATCGGCGCCATCGTCGACATCGTCTACCTGGGCATCCTGGCCTACTTCTTCTTCTTCGCCCCCACGAACCTCGAGGGTTTCGAGACGAACACCGGCATCCTCATCGCCGTGACGTGGATCGCGGGTATCATCTGGTACCTGTTCTGGAAGCAGCGCAGCAAGCGCGTGGGCGTCGACGTGTCGATGACCTACGGCGAGTTGCCGCCTGAGTGATGTAGCAGTACCTTAAGGGGCGGGAGCGCCCGCTCCCGCCCCTTACTGTCTCTGGAGTGTGCAGATGAACAAGCTTTTCATGGTCACCGACATCCACGGCTCGAACGTGTGCTATCGCAAGTTCCTCAATGCGCTTCCGATCTACGGCGCCGACCTGGCCGTGCTCATGGGTGACCTCACCGGCAAGGTGCTCGTGCCGCTCGTCGAGAAGGGCAACGACTCGTGGGAGTGCACCCTCATGGGGCAGCACCGCGACATCGCCACCAAAGAAGAGCTCGCCGACATCAAGAAGATCACCGAGAACGCGGGCTACTATTGGGTCCACCAGACGCGCGAGGAGTTCAACGACACGCGTAGCGACCCCGCCAAGATCGACGCGCTGTTCAAGAGCCTGGTGTTTCAGCGCGTGCAGGAATGGCTCGACCTCGCCGACGAGCGTCTCGAGGGCAAGCCGTATCAGATGTACATGGCTCCCGGCAACGACGACTGGTTCGTGATCGACGACATGATCGACAACGCCAAGCTGGTGCATCCCTGCGACAAGCGCGTCGTGGAGATCGACAACCACGAGATGATCACCTCGTCGGCGTCCAACCCCACGCCGTGGGACACCCCGCGCGAGATGAGCGAGGAAGACCTCGAGACGCACCTGCGCGGCCTCGTGGCGCTGGTCAAGAACCAGGAGACGGCGATCTACAACTTCCACGTGCCGCCGTACGGGTACTCGCTCGACCTGTGCCCCAAGCTCGACGAGAACCTCACGATGGCCGCCGACGAGAAGATCCACGCCGGCAGCCTGGGAGCGAAGAGAGTCATCGAAGAGAACCAGCCGCTGCTCGGCCTCCACGGCCACATCCACGAGTCCCGCGGCGCCCAGAAGGCCGGTCGCACGCTGCTCATCAACCCGGGCAGCGAGTACTCCGAGGGCATCCTCAAGGGCGTCATCGTCATGCTCGACAAGAAGAAGGTGAAGGACTACGTCTTCACGTCGGGTTGATCGGCGCGTAGACTACGTGCTTCATCGAGACGCCGATCCCGAAAGGGGGCGATAGATGGGTCAGTTCATCCTGCCCAAGGATATCCCGCTCGACCAGTATCCCAAGCCCGAGGTGTTCCTCGAGGAGGGCAAGCGGATCGCCGAGGCGGCGCAACAGCAGGGCATCATCATGCGCGTGATGGGTCCGCTGGCGCTGCACTACTACTTCCCCGACCAGATCGACCTGTACGCGAGGCTCGAGCGCCTCGGTGACCGTTACTTCACCGACATCGACTTCGCGACCTACGGCAAGACGCGCAAGCATCTCATCAAGTTCATGGAGTCGGTCGGCTACGAGTGCGACCTGCAGACCATGGCGATGACCGGCACCACCCGCCACATCTACTTCGGCGGCAAGGTCCCGATGATCGACGTGTTCATCGACAAGCTCGACTATTGCCACGAGGTCAACTACGACGGCCGGCTCGAATCGGATCCGTGGAGCGTGTCGCTGGCCGATATCCTGCTGCAGAAGCTGCAGATCTGGGAGATCAACGACAAGGACCTCAAGGACATCGAGTACCTGTTCACGGTCGCCGAGTTCGGCGAGGACGATACCAAGAAGGTCAACGAGGGCTACATCGCCCGGCGCTTCGCCGACGACTGGGGCTTCTGGTACACGGGTACCACGAACCTCGACCGTGTCAAGGAGCACGTGGGCACCGTCGACGCCCTGAGCGACGACCAGAAGGCCAAGATCAGGCAGGTCGCCGACGAGGTGCGGGCGCGCATCGACCGCGAGCCCAAGACCAAGAAGTGGGAGAAGCGCGCCAAGAAGGGCACCAAGAAGATCTGGTACAACGAAGGCTTCTCCGACTGGTGACCGCGCCGGCGCGGCGCCGCTGATCAAGGCCGCCGCCTGCGACGCGCAGCAACGCACGCGAGGGCCGGGGCGCCGTGGGCGCCCCGGCCCTCGCGCTTCGTGCGCGCCGCGGCCCGGCGGCCTCCCGGAGCGCCCCCGAGCCGCGCCCCTTGAGCGCGCGGCGCCGGTTGCATAGGCTTCTGGCGCCGGGTCCCACGGCCCGGCGCCCTCGACCCGGGGAATCCCGCTGACACGACGATCGCCCATACCGACGCGCGACCTGCGGCCGCTCTTCGACCCGCGCTCGGTGGCCGTCGTCGGAGCGTCCGCCGACACCTCCAAGTGGGGCGGCGACGTGGCCGCGCGCCTGCTGCGCACCGAGACCGTGCGGCCCGTGTACCTGGTCAACCGCAACGGCGGGGAGATGCACGGACGCGTCGCCTACCGCACGCTGTCCGATCTCCCCGAGACACCCGAGCTCGTGATCCTCGCGATGCCCGCGGCCGCGTTCGAGACGACCCTGGACGAGGCGCTGGCGCTCGGCTCGAAGGCCTTCGTCGCGCTCTTCGCGGGTCTCGGGGAGACGGGGCAGGGCGGCGCGGCCCGTGAGCTTCGCGCGGCCGCTCGTCTGCGCGAGGCAGGCGCGCTCATGATCGGGCCCAACTGCATGGGGCTCGCCGATCACACCACCGGCCTGCAGGCCGTGGCTTACCTCGACGTCCCGCGGGGGGCGATCGGCTTCATCTCGCAGAGCGGCGCCATGGGCGAGGAGTTCGTGGCCCGGGCCCGCGCCTGGGGCTGCGGGTTCTCGCGCTACGTCACGCTGGGGAACCAGGCCGATGTGGGCATAGCGGAGGTGCTCGAAGGGTTCGTCGACCACGACGCCACGCGGGTGGTCGCGTTGTACGCCGAGGGGCTTCGCGAAGGCCGCGCACTGGCCGAGGCCGCGGCTCGCGTGGTCGCCGCCGGGCGACCGGTGGTGCTGCTGGCGCCGGGGCGCAGCTCTGCCGGTGCGCGCGCGGCGCGCTCGCACACGGGGTCGCTGGCCACTTCGGCGGCGGTGCTCGACGCGGTCTGCCGCGCCACGGGCGTCCTCCGCGTCGACACGCCGAGAGAGCTGTTCGAGGTGACTGCCGGCCTGCTCGGTGCGCCGCGGCCGCGCGGGAGGCGAGTGGCCGTCATCACCGAAGGCGGCGGCCACGGCGGCATCGCCGCCGATGCTCTCGAGGCCGCAGGGCTCCGCGTCCCGGCGTTCGGCGCCGCCCTGGCAGGCCGTCTCCGCGAGGCGCTCCCCGAGAGCGCCGGGGCCAACCCGCTGGATTTCGCCCTCGGCACGACCGAGCCCGACGCCTATGCGCGCGCAGTGCCCGTGGTCGCCGGTGCTGACGAGGTCGACGCGGTGTTCGCGGTGGGCCAGCTGGGCTACTGGGCGGCGCGCTTCCCCGAGTTCATCGAGCTGGTGGCGGCAGAGGTGAAGGGCGCGGAGGCCATGGCGGCGTGTGCGCAGGCCGCCGGCAAGCCGCTCGTCGTGAACACCGTGTATCCCGACGCCGCGCCGGCCGTGCGCCTGCGGGCCGCCGGCGTGCCCGTGTACCGTGAGATCGCCTCCGCTGTTGGAGCGCTCGCCGCTCTGGTGCGGGTCGCCGAGGCCAGGCCCTCTGGAGTGCCTCGTCTTCCACCGCCGGCCGCCTCGCTCGCCGGCGCTCCGGACTACTGGCAGGCGCGCGAGGTCCTGGCTGCCGCCGGCCTGCCGATGGTGGAAGGCCGGCGCGTGACCGGCGCCGAGGAGGCGCTGGCCGCCGCGCAGGAACTCGGCTACCCGGTCGCCCTCAAGGCGCTCGGCCTCCTGCACAAGTCAGACGCCGGCGCTGTGGCCCTCGGACTCGGCGACGCCGCCGCGCTCCTCGCGGCCCTGGCCGACTTCGAGGCTCGTCTTGCGCCGCCCGCCTGCGTCGTGGAGAGGATGGCGGCACTCGACCAGGGGATCGAGCTCATCGTCGGCTGCCGCCGCGACCCCCTGTTCGGCCCCGTGGCGCTGGTCGGTTCCGGCGGGGTCTACGCCGAGCTCCTGCGGGACACGCGTACGGCTCTGGCGCCCCTCGAGGCCGGTGAAGCGAGGACCCTGCTCGCGGAGCTTCGCGCCGCGCCGTTGCTGACCGGCGCGCGGGGACGAGGCGCGCTCGATGTCGCCGCCGCCGCGGCTGCGGTGGCGGCTCTGAGCAGGTTCGCGGCTGCGCACCCGGAGGTCGAGGAAGTGGAGGTCAACCCGCTGCTCGTGCTCCCCTCCGGAGCACTCGCCCTCGACGCCCGCATCGTCCTGCGAAGCGCAGACGACGACGCGGCGCGACCGAACGAGGAGGACGCATGATCCGGCAAGACATGGCCGGCAAGCGCGTGCTGGTGACGGCCGCCGCTGCCGGCATCGGGGCGACGATCGCGGCACGCTTCGCGGAGGCCGGGGCGCGGGTGTTCATCTGCGATGTCGACGCACAGGCGGTCGCCGCCTATCTGGCGGCGCACCCCACGATCGGCGGGCTGCGGGCCGACGTCTCTCAGCAGGCCGATGTGGAGGGCTTCGTGGCCGAGGGAGTCGCCCGGTTAGGAGGGCTCGACGTGCTCGTGAGCAACGCCGGCGTCGCCGGGCCGGCGGCGCCCGTGGAGGAGATGGACGTCGAGGGCTGGCGGCGGACGCTGGACGTGAACCTCACCGGCGCCTTTCTCTGCGTGCGCGCGGCGGTGCCGCACCTCAAGGCCGCCGCCGGCGGATCGATCGCGATCATGTCGTCCAACGCGGGCACCATGGGCCTGCCCTACCGCGGCCCGTACGTCGCCACCAAATGGGGTCTCATAGGGTTCGTCAAGACCCTTGCCATGGAGCTGGGTCCCCACGCCATCCGCGTGAACGCCATCTGCCCCGGCGACGTCGACGGCGAGCGCCTCCGGCGCGTGATCGCCGCAGAGGCGCAGAACCGCGGCATGACCGAGGACGCGGTGCTGGACGAGCGTCTGGCGGCGGTCTCGCTGCGCACGATGATCACCGCCGACGACGTGGCCGCGATGATCCTGTTCGTCTGCTCGGACGCCGGCGCGAAGATCTCCGGCCAGGCGATCCTCGTGGACGGCAACGCCGAGCGCGCCTGACGGCGCGAGCCGCCGGCCGCGACCCGTCCGGGGTCGCGGCCGGCGGCCGGGCTTCAGTGGGCCGGCAGCGCGCCTTCGTCGATCTGCGCCTGCACGCGGCCCATGACGCGATCCAGCCGCGCGACGACCTCGTCCATCTGGTGCTGCGTGAGGGTGGCCGGCGGCTCGATGCGGAAGGTCTTGGCGCTGAACAGCGTGCCGCCGGTGAGCACGCCTTCGCCGAAGAGGCCGCTGGCCACTGCGTAGCCGGCCTCTTCGCTGCAGTACTCCAGACCGATCAGCAGGCCCAGGCCACGGACCTCGTGGAGCAGATCGGGGTGCTTGGCGCGGAGCTCCTCGAAGCGCTCCATGAGCCAGGCGCCCTTTTCGGCGGCCTGGCGGGGGATGTCCTCGTCCAGCGTCGCGTGCAGAGCGGCGATCACGGCGGCGGTGGCCATCGGATTGCCGCCGAACGTCGTGGTGTGGATGTAGGGGTTCTCCATGAACGATTCGAACACGTCGGGCGTCGAGACGAAGCAGCCCACCGGAATGACGGCGCCACCCAGCGCTTTGCCCAGGGTCATGATGTCGGGGGCCACGCCCCAGTGCTCGATGCCCCAGAGCGTGCCGGTGCGGCCCATGCCGGTCTGCACCTCGTCGGCGATGAAGAGCACGCCCCACTTGTCGCAGATCTCGCGGACCTTGGGGAAGAAATCGTCGGGCGGCACGCGGGCGCCGGCCTCGCCCTGGACGGGCTCGGCGATGAAGGCGGCGATGTCGAGGCCGATGGTGTCGCAGACCCTGAGCTCCTTGTCGAGCGCGTCGGCGTCGCCGTAGGGGACGAAGCGCACGTTCGGAGCCAGCGGGTAGAAGGGCTCGCGCCACGCGGCCTTGCCTGTGACGCTCAGGCTTCCCAGCGACTTGCCGTGAAAGCCGCCCAGACAGCTGATCACCCCGTTGCTGTGGTTGGCCTTCTTGCGCTTGGCGAACAGCTTCGCCAGCTTGAGCGCGCCCTCGTTGGCCTCGGTGCCGGAGTTGCAGAAGAACGAGTACTGCAGCTCGCCCGGCGTGACCATTGCCGAGCAGCTCGCTGGCGTAGCCGCGCATCGGGTCGAGCAACTCCTGCGAGTGGAGCGCCTGGTGCTGGAGCTGATCCATCACCGCTTTCACAACGGTGGGGTGCCGGTGACCGAGCATGTAGATGCCGAACCCGCCCAGGCAGTCGATGAACTCCTTGCCGTGGACGTCGTAGAAGACGTTGCCCTCATCGCGCCACTCGACGGCCGTGTAGTCCGTCGAACACGACTTGCGGTACTCGAGGATGCCCGGGTTGACGTACTTCTCGAAGTTCGCGAGGCAGTCGCCGACGACAGCCTCCTGCTCGGCGCGTGAGAGCTCGGATCGCGCCATGAGATCGAGCGCCTTGCGCGCTTCTCGTAGGGCCTCTGCCTTGAGCTTGTCCTGCATTCGTTCCCCCAGTCCTGCGCCTTGTGTCGCGAGTCTTTTGCCCGATTTGCGGTATAGTTCGTACAGCCGACCGAAGTTCGAGGTCACTCTACCGCGGAATCCGCAACGGCGCAATGTCCCTGCGCGGCGGTCCTCGGCCCGCGACGGCCGCCGCGGCGGTGGTACTGTGGAACAGGGAGATGACGAGATGATGCCGGACCACGAGAGGATGAACGACGACCCCACGGCGCAGCTGTCGCCGACGGCGCGGCGCCTCGTGGCGGCCGCGCGCACGCTTCTGGCGCGCGGCGGCTTCGAGGCGCTCACCGTCGAGGGCGTGGCCGCGGAGGCGGGCGCCTACCGCGACTCGGTGCGCTACTACTTCGGCAGCAAGGCGGCGTTCATCGCCGCCGTGGTCGACTCGCTGGCGCACGATCAGAGCCTGGCCGCCGTCGCGGAGACGCGCGTGCAGCCGCCCGGGGAGGGGCGCGTGCACGCCCTGGTCGCCGGCGATCGCCAGCTCGTCGACGACCGCGACGCCTTTCGCGACTTCTTCGCGATCTTCCCGCACGTGCTCCTCGACGAGGAGCTGCGCTCGCGGGTCGCGGGTCTGTACGACTGGTACCGCGACCTGTACGCCGGCGGCATGGGCGACGCGACGTCGCTCGGCGAAGAGCGCCTGCGGCGCTTCGCCTCCCTCATGGTCGCCATGACCGACGGCCTCGCCGTGCAGAAGCTGCTCGATCCCGAGGGGGTGGACCTCGAGCCGCTCTTCGGGCTCTGGGAAGAGATGCTCCGCCGCGCGCTGCGCGAAGACGGCTGAGGCCGCGCGGGTCTCCTCGCGCGAGCGGCGCGGCGCCCCACTCGCGCACGCCTGCCTTCCCCCGCGGCGCCGTTGCCGCTACGGCGAGGAGGGCTCCGTCGTGCCGGTCGCGCCGGCTTCGGCGGCTTCGTCCGCCGGCGTCCCCTGCGGCGGCTTCGTGGCCGCAGGGGCAGCGGGCGGAGCTGCCGCAGCAGCGGACGGCGCTGGTTCAGGCTCCGGAGTGGCCGTGCGCGCCGCCGCTCCTCGCGACATCTTCTTCTTCTTGGCGGCGGCGCGTTTCTCGATCGCCGCCGCCTCGCGCTTGCGCCGGGCGATCATGTCGGTCATGTCGGTGGTCTTGCCGGAGGTCGCCGCGAGGGCGGCGCGCGCGCGTCCCGCGACGAGCCGGCTGCGGTCGTTCGCGAGCACTTCCATGAGTGCGCGCGCGCGAGGGTCCTTCATCCTCCTCAGGACGTCGACCATGGCGGCCTTCTGGTCGCCGGGCCAGTAGGAGACCTTGCGGAAGAGCTCCTTGTTCGACTCGGGCTTGTCCACCATCACCAGGGCGCGCGCCGACTGACAGCGGATCACCCCCTCGTCGTCGTCGAGCAGTTCGATGAGCTTGGCAGTGGCCGGTTCGCTGCCGCGCAGGGCCTCGCCGGTAAGCCGGCCCATGCCGCGTGTCAGGAGCACCTCCTTGTCGTGCGCCGTCTCCTGAGCGCGGAGCCGACGCCCGACCGTCCACAGCAGCGGCACGGCGACGACCAGGACCCCGGCACCCCAGATGGCGTAGTAGAGCCCCATGTGCTCCGTGCGCCACTGCGAGAAGTCCTCGCGGCCACCCGCGACCGCCGAGCCCACGATGGTCGAGACCGACCAGGTGAGCAGGGCCACGAAGAGGACGATGCCGACGAAAAGGAAGGATCGGTACTTCACGCGTGGACCCGCTCAGGGTCCAGAACGGCCGGTGAGCATGGCGACTGCAGGGGCGATCTCAGCCCTGGACCTTCCAGTACTTCTCCACCTTCTCGGGGGACAGCTCGACGACGAAGCCACGGAGCTGGCCCTCGCCGTACTCCGAGCCGGGGTTGATGCACAGGGTCTCCCCGATGAAGGTGAAACCGCTCGATTCGTGGATGTGGCCGTGAAGGCCGAGCATCGGCTGGTACTTGGCGATCGCGTCGCGCACCGCCTGCGAGCCCACGTGGACCATCTCCACGCCGCCGACGCCCGAGATGACCTTGAGGTCGGCGCTCAGCTTGGGCGCCGTGTCGATGTCGGTGTCCTTGGGCGGGCAGTGGATGTTCCAGATCGAGTTGCGCACGTCCTTGAGCCAGCCGATCTTCTCCTCGAGCATCTTCGCCATACCCTCTTCGTCTGTCTCGCGCGGCGTGTCCCAGGGCGTGGGCGTGACGTACTCGTGGCTGATCAGCTCGTGGCCTTCGAGGTCGACGACCTTGTCGTTCGGGTAGATGATGCCGCGGTCACCGAACTCCTTGATGACTTCGTCGAGCTCCCGCGGATCGTCGTTCCCGGGCATGACGATCGACTTCACCTTGGAGGTGTCGATCTTCTCGCAGAGCATCTCCAGCCAGTTGCGCATGCGGTTCACGACCTCGCGCTTCATGGTCGCGTCGACGAGGTCGGGGTCTTTCTTCATCTGCTCGAGCTCGCCCTTGTCGATGCGGCAGGAGTAGACGCCGCCGTTGCCGAGCTTCCGCTCCCACTCGACGATCTCCTCTTCGCTCTTCAGCTTGACCTCCTGGCCGAAGTAGCCCGACTTGGAGTAGCCCTTGCCGAAGTCGATGATCGGCACGAGCGCCTTTCCGGCGAGATCGCCGCAGAGCATCAGGCAGTCGCACTCGTAGATGCTGATGGCGCTGATCCACTTGCGCCACACTGTTTCCGCGCCGTGCACATCGACCGAGAAGAAGATCCTCATCTGCTCCGCTCCTTTGTGAGAAACGAGAGGGTTCCCTCTTGCAGGGAGAGGCAACCGACTCTTGGTCCGGCCGTCACCTCGATGAAGGCGATCGGTCAAGAACTTGGCATCGATCCGGAGTGCGCCACTCAGGTACCCTGACGGCGCCGGCCGGCGCCTAGGTACGGGTGTCTGGCGGAGGTTGGTCGACCGTCTCGGGCGCGAGGATGGAGAGCGCCTTGCCCATCACCGCCTCCCCCGGGTCGGCGTGCTTGCCGCCGGCGGGCGCCGACGGTTGGCCGCATGCTACAGTGGGGCGCGGCGGGGCGTCAAGGCTCCGCAGCGCCCCGTCAGACACGGATGTCAGAGCGATCGGCCGCCTCACCCGAGCAAGTGCTCGGGATCGCCGGTGAAGCTGTAGTGAGCTCCAGCGGCCGAGAAGGGCGAAGCGGAAAAGGCGCGCGATGAGCTCGAGGGGACAGAGGCACCGCCTCTGGGCCTCGCTCTGCTGAGCCCGCGCCTCGTTGCGGCGGCCGGCCACGTCGGTGAGCGTTCTTTGTGAGGCGCGGCGGGGCCTTGACGCCTCGCCGACCCCCCCTGTAGCATGCGGTCGACCGTCGGCTTCCGCCGGCGGCACGCACGCCGACCGGGGGGAGGCCGCGATGGGCAAGCAGCTCTCCATCCTCGCGCCCGAAACCGTCGACCAACCTCCGCCAGCCACCTGCATCTGAGCGCCGGCCGGGCGCCCGTCAGGGCGCTCGTTTGGCGTATCCAGATCGACGCCAAGTCCCTGGGCGACCGTCTCCATCAGAGGGAGGTGATGCCGGAGGAGATCGCCCGTAGCGCCGCGCTTCACGGAGCCGTCATCGTCAACACGCAGGATCGTGACCTCGTCACCTCCTCGCGATAGAAATGAGGATTCTGGTGAGCCATGGCTGAAGAGACTATCGTTTTCGCGCGAAAGGCATCGGGCCTCGTGCGCGAGATGAGTTGGCTTGACGTTCTGCTGATCACTATCGCCGGCCCTGCCGCCTCGGGCATGACCTACTACGCCGTCAAGCAACCGGGGATCTACCCGGGCGGCAACATGGTGCTGGCGTTCTTGCTCGGCGGCCTCCTGTGGCTGCTGCCCGTGATGCTCGTGGCGATCTACGCGAGCTCGTTCCCGCGCAGCGGCGCCATGTACGTCGTGATCTCGCGCGCCACGCACCCGTTCCTCGGCTTCCTGCCCAACTGGCTGTGGGTCATATCCAACGGGTTCTCCGTCGGGTTCCTCAACTACATCATGCTGAACATCCTCTCCTCGTGCATGCAGGTGGGCGGGGAGATGAGCGGCACGGCGTGGATGACCGACTCGGGCACGTGGCTGGCCGGCAACTACAATCGCCTCTACATCGCGCTGGCGGCCACGGTGGTCATCTGGTTCTTCGAGCTGCGGGGCATGGACAGGCTCAAGTGGTTCATCCGCGTCCTCGTCTACGTGCCCCTGGTCCTGTCCATCGCGGCCCTCATCATCATGGCCGTGAGCGACGGCGCCAAGTCCTTCAACGACGTGTACGGCGCCGGTGCGTATCAGAAGGTCAATCTGGCCGCCCAGGAGCAGGGCATCCAGGACGCGATGCTGAGCATGTGGGGCGGCATCAGCGGCATGCTCATGGCCGTCTTCTGGGCCTACACCGCCATGGAGGCGATCTCGTTCGTCGGCAGCGAAGTCAAGACCCCGCGCACGAGCTTCATGCGCGGCATGAGCATCGGCTTCGTCGCCGTCACGGCGCTGTACATGCTCAACGCGTGGCTGCCGGGAGTGAGCTTCGGCTCCGAGTTCATCCGCAACTACAGCTGGCTCTACAACACCAGCGATGCCACGAATGCGGCGTTGCAGGCTGCCATGGGAGGCGCCACGCCGCCGATCCCGTCGATCCCGTTCTACGCCGCCATCGACGGCGGCATGGCCTGGCTGGCCATCCTGCTCGGGATCGGTTTCATGTTCTGGTTCCTGAACACGTCGGTGATCATCTGGATGGCCTCGGTGCGGGGGCTCTTCGCGATGTCCTTCGATCGCCAGCTGCCGATCAGGCTGTGCTCCGTGAACAGCAACGGCGTGCCCACGACCGCGACCCACTTCATCGGCGTGGTCGCCCTCGTCGGCTGCTTCATCGGCCTCGGCGACGCGGCCGGTACGGCGTCGGCCGGCGTCATGCTCGCGATCCTCGACTGGACCGCCCTGTTCTTCATCTGGACCGTCGGCCTCGCGGGTCTGTTCCTGCCGTTCACGCGGCCCGACCTCTTCGAGAAGGCCACGTTCCAGAAGAAGTGGTTCGGGCTGCCGGCGATCTCCATCATCGGGGCGATCGTGCTCGGCATCGGCTTCTACATGATCCTCTACGTGGGTCTCGAGCTCACCACGACGTACTCGCAGATCGGCATGGCCGCCATCATCGTGTTCGGCTTCGGCATGGTGGCGTACATGTACGCCAAGAACCGCAGAGAAGGTATCGATCCCAACCAGATCTATTCGGCGATCCCGCCGTCCTGATCGCGGCGCAGACAGCAGCGTAGAAGGGCGGCGCCTCCACGGAGGCGCCGCCCTCTTCCTGTCTGCGCCGCGGCGCGCTCGAACGCGTGCCACTCCAGGCAACGCCCCGTGCCTTCGGCGCCACTGTCGCCTCCCGCGGCGACCCGGACTCGTTTACAGCATCTGACGCGTGATGTACGCTCGCCGCGTGTGTGCGGCGCCGCATGGGGGGCTCCGCCGGCCGCAAGGCCAGCACGAGGTTTTTTCGTAGGAGGATGTCACTGTGGCGCAAGGGTCTGTGAAGTGGTTCAGCAACGAGAAGGGGTACGGCTTCATCGAACGGGAGGACGGTGACGACCTGTTCGTGCACTACTCCGAGATCACCATGGACGGCTACAAGACGCTCGTCCAGGGGCAGAGGGTGGAGTTCGAGATCACCGAGGGCGACAAGGGGCTCCAGGCATCCACGGTGAGGCCCGTCGCCTGACGCACGCGTGCTCAGAAGGGGCCCGCCGGCTGGCACAGCCGGCGGGCCCCTTTTCTTGTCCCTCCCCGAGGGCTGGAGTAGTATAGCCGTCCCGCTTTTTGCGACCCGTCGCAGGAGGGACCCACCATGATCGGTGAAGACGACGTCCGCTACGTCGCGAGACTCGCCCGTCTGCGTCTCGAGCCAGACGAGGTCGCGCGCATGACCGGCGAGCTGGCCAAGATCCTCGCCCACATCGACAAGATGAGCGAGCTGGACACGGCCGACGTACCACCCACCGCCCACGTCCTCGACGTGGTGAACGTCACCCGGCCCGACAAGCCTCGGCCGGGCCTTTCGCGCACGGACGCCCTGCGCAACGCCCCGGCCGTGAACGACGACTGCTTCCGCGTGCCGAGGATGAGCTGACGGTGACCGCGCTGGACCCGCTGCGGCTCACCGCCCGTGTCGCCAAGCGCCTGCTGGTCGGCGGCGAGATCTCGTCGGCCGAGCTGGTCAAGGTCTACCTCGACCAGATCGCCGCCGTCGAGCCGCGGGTGCGCGCCTACATCCGCGTGACCTACGACAACGCCGCCAAGTACTCCACCAAGGTCGACCGCGAGATGCAGGCCATGCGCGGCCCGCTCGCCGGCCTGCCCATCGCGATCAAGGACAACATGGTCACGGAAGGCGTCACGACCACCTGCGCCTCCCGGATCCTGCACGACTACATGCCCGTGTACACGGCCACCGCCGTCCGCCAGGTGTGGGACGACCACGTCGTGATGCTGGGCAAGACGAACCTCGACGAGTTCGCCATGGGCTCTTCCACCGAGAACTCGTCGTACCAGACCACGCGCAACCCCTGGGACCTGGCCACGGTGCCGGGCGGCTCCAGCGGCGGCTCCGCCGCCGCCGTCGCCGCCGGTGAGGCGCTCTGGGCCCTCGGCAGCGACACCGGAGGATCAATCCGCCAGCCGGCGGCGCTCTGCGGCATCGTCGGCATGAAGCCCACCTACGGCGCCGTGAGCCGCTACGGTCTGGTGGCCTTCGCCAGCTCGCTCGACCAGATCGGGCCGCTCACGCGCTCGGTGTACGACTGCGCTCTCCTGCTGCAGCACATCGTCGGCCACGACCCCAACGACGCCACCAGCGTCGCACTCCCCGAGCCTGTGGCGCTCCCCGACGCCGAGCGCCTCGACGGGCTGCGCGTGGGCATCCCCGCGGAGTACCTGGCGGCCGGCATCGAGCCGGGCGTGCGCGCCCGCTTCGACGAGACCATCGCACGCGTCGAGGCGCTGGGCGGCAGGTGCACGGAGATCAGCCTGCCGCACACCGAGTACGCGCTTCCGGCCTACTACATCATCGCGCCGGCCGAGGCGAGCGCGAACCTCGCGCGTTACGACGGCGTCCGCTACGGCTACCGCTGCGCCGACCCCGTCGATCTGCTCGACATGTACGAGCGCACGCGCGGCGAGGGCTTCGGTGCGGAGGTCAAGCGGCGCATCATGATCGGCACCTACGCCCTGTCGGCCGGCTACTACGACGCCTACTACGGGCGCGCCCAGAAGGTGCGCACTCTGGTGCGCCGTGACTTCGAGCAGGCGTTCGCCGACGTCGATCTCATCGCCTCCCCGACGTCGCCCACGGTCGCCTTCAAGGCCGGCTCGCGCACCGCCGATCCGCTGTCCATGTACATGTGCGACATCTGCACCATCCCGGTGAACCTCGCCGGTCTGCCGGCGATCAGCATCCCTTGCGGGCTCAGCGACGGGCTGCCGGTCGGCTTCCAGCTCATCGGCCCCGCGTTCAGCGAGAATCGCATCCTGCAGGCCGCCCACGCTCTGGAGGGCGCCATCGGCTTCGCGCCGGCGCCCACGTTCCAGGATTCGGGCGCCGGCACGGCTGCCGTGTCACGCACGGAGGCACAGGAATGAGTGCCTGGGAGCCGGTGATCGGGCTCGAGATGCACGTGGAGCTCGACACGCGCACCAAGATGTTCTGCGCCTGCGAGGTCACCAAGGGCGACGCGCCCAACATGCACACCTGCCCCAAGTGCCTGGCGCATCCCGGCGCGCTGCCCGTGGTCAACCAGCGCGCCGTCGAGTACGCCGCGCGCATCGCCCTGGCGCTCAACTGCAGCGTGGTCCGACGCAGCATCTTCCACCGCAAGAACTACTTCTATCCCGACCTGCCCAAGGCGTATCAGATCAGCCAGTACGACGAGCCGCTCGCCGTCGACGGGTGGTTCGAGTACTGGGTCGGCGGCGAGAAGCTCCGCTGCCGCATCAACCGCGTGCACATGGAAGAGGACGCCGCCAAGCTGGTGCACGCGGGCGGCGACGCCGGGCGCATCGCCGGCTCGGACTTCTCCATGGTCGACTTCAACCGCGGCGGCACCCCGCTCATCGAGATCGTCAGCGAGCCCGACATCCCGTCGCCGGAGGCGGCGCGGGAGTTCCTCCAGCAGCTGCGCAACCTCGTCATCGAGCTGGGCGTGAGCGAGTGCAACATGGAAGAAGGGCAGATCCGCTGGGACGCCAACATCAGCGTGCGGCCGGAGGGCAGCGAGGAGCTCGGGACGCGCACCGAGCTGAAGAACATGAACAGCTTCCGCTACCTGCAGCAGGCGCTCGAGGCCGAGATCCCGCGCCAGGTGGAGATCATCGCGGCCGGCGGCCGCATCGACCTCGAGACCCTGCACTTCGACCCGGATACCGGTACCACGACTCCGCTGCGCTCCAAGGAAGAGGCCCACGACTACCGCTACTTCCCCGAGCCCGATCTGGTGCCGCTGGTCATCGACCCGGCCTGGGTGGAAGAGCTGCGCGCGACGCAGCCGGAGCTGCCGGCGGCGCGCGTGGAGCGCTTCGTAGCGCAGTATGGTCTGTCGCGTGCGGACGCCCTCGTCCTGGGCAGCTCGCACGCGCTGGCCGCGTTCTACGAGGAGGTCGTGGCTCTGGGGGCCGGCGCCAAGCCGGCGGCCAACTGGACGATGGGCGAGTACCTCGCCCATCTCAACGCCGCCGGCCTCGAGGCCGGCCGCGGCCATGTGACTGCCGAGCGCCTCGCCAAGCTGGTGAAGCTCGTCGAAGACGGCACGGTCTCGACGAGCTCCGGCAAGGACGTCTTCGCCAGGATGATCGCGGAGAGGGCCGAGCCCGAGGAGATCGTCGAGAAGCACGGCCTCGGTCAGATCAGCGACACGGCAGAGCTGGAGGCCGCCGTCGCCCGCGTGGTGGCCGACAACCCGGCCCAGGTCGCTCAGTACCGCGGCGGCAAGCAGCAGGTCCTGGGCTTCTTCGTCGGGCAGGTCATGAAGGCCACGAGCGGCCGCGCCAACCCGCAGCTCGTCAACGAGTTGCTGCGCAAGGCGCTGGACGGCTGAGACTCCTTGCCCGCCCTCGTGCGCCTGTGGGACAATGAGCACGTCCTGCAGCCGCGCGTTGCCATGCGACATCGCGCGTCGTCCTTCTCTCACACCGCAGGCACGTCCCACAGTAGCGCCGTCCCCGGGGCCGGGGCGCGCGGCGGCACCCGCGTCGACAGGTAGGTGCGTATGACCAGCGACCTCTCCAGTTTCGTCATCGCCCGGGCCAGGCCGGCCGAGCCGGCGGTGCGCATCGACGACACGACGCTCCGCGACGGCGAGCAGACGGCCGGCGTCGTGTTCTCCAACCACGAGAAGATCCGCATCGCCAAGCTCCTCGACGAGGTCGGCGTGCACCAGATCGAGGTCGGCATCCCCGCCATGGGCGGGGACGAGAAAGCGACGATCAAGGAGATCGTCGACCTCGGGCTCGACACCTCCATCCTCGCCTGGAACCGGGCCGTCATCGACGACGTCAAGCACTCGCTCGACTGCGGGGTCGACGCCGTGGCCATCTCCATGTCGGCCAGCGACATCCACATCGAGCACAAGCTGGCCAAGTCGCGGCAGTGGGTCCTCGACCAGATCCGCGAGTGCGTGGCCTTCGCCAAAGACAAGAACCTGTACGTGTCGGTCAACGCCGAGGACGCCTCGCGCGCCGACCTCGAGTTCCTCCTGCGCTTCTGCCAGGCCGCCAAGGAGGAGGGCGCCGACCGCCTGCGCTTCTGCGACACGCTCGGCATCCTCGACCCCTTCGATACCTTCAACGTGATCACGTTCCTCAAGAAGCAGGGCGGCCTCGACATCGAGATGCACACGCACGACGACTTCGGCATGGCGACGGCCAACGCCCTCGCCGGCATCAAGGCCGGCGCCACCTACGTGAACACCACCGTCAACGGCCTCGGCGAGCGCGCCGGCAACGCCGCCCTCGAAGAGGTCGTGATGGCGCTCAAGTACCTCGGCAAGGTGGACGTCGGTCTGCACACGAGCCGCTTCCGCGAGCTCAGCGAGTACGTGGCGGCCGCCTCGGCGCGTACCATCCCGGCCTGGAAGAGCATCGTCGGCACCAACGTCTTCGCCCACGAGAGCGGCATCCACGCCGACGGCGTCATCAAGAACCCGCTCAACTACGAGGCGTTCGCCCCCGAGGACGTCGGCCTCGAACGCCAGATCGTGGTGGGCAAGCACTCCGGGTCGCGCACCATCTACCGCAAGTTCCAGGAGTTCGGCCTGGAGCTCACGCAGGCCGACTGCGACGGCGTGCTCGCCCTGGTGCGCAAGACGGCCGTGGAGCTCAAGCGCGCGCTGTTCGACAAGGAGCTCATGTACATCTACCAGGACTACCTGGCGCGCCTCGGCGACGCCGTGCCCATCGGCAACCGCGCAAACGGCGCCGCCGCGGCCGAAGGCGCCGGAGCGCCCACGTGACGCTGCTCACCCTCGCCGAGAAGATCCTCGCCGCGCACGCCGGCCTCGAGGCGGTGGTGCCCGGCCAGATCGTCGTGGCCGCCGTCGACGTGGCCATCGCCCAGGACGGCACCGGGCCGCTCGCCATCCAGCAGCTCGAGGAGCTCGGCGCCGCCACCGTCAAGGCGCCCACCTGCGTGTTCTTCATCGACCACGCCGCTCCGGCGCCGCGCCGCGAGCTGGCCAACGCGCAGAAGACGATCAGGGCCTTCTGCGCGTCCTCCGGCGCCACGCTCAGCGACGTCGAGATGGGCGTCTGTCACCAGAGGGTCGCCGAGAGCTTCGCCAAGCCCGGCGACCTCGTCATCGGCGCCGACTCGCACACCTGCATGGCCGGCGCCCTGGGCGCCTTTGCGACCGGCATGGGCAGCACCGACGTCGCCGTCGGCATGGCCAGCGGGCAGACCTGGCTGCGGGTCCCCGAGACGTTTCGCATCGAGGTCGCCGGCGAGCTGCGCGACGGCGTCGAGGCCAAGGACCTGATGCTCACGCTGATCGGCGCCCTCGGCGCCGACGGCGCCACCTACAAGGCGCTCGAGTTCGGCGGGCCGGGCATCGATGCAATGCTCATGCCCGGCCGCTTCACGCTCAGCAACATGGCCGTCGAGGCCGGCGCCAAGGCGGGCCTCATGGCGAGCGACGACGCGACGCGCGCGTTTCTCGCCGGGCAGGGCCGCGAGGAGGCCTGGCGGCCGCTCGCCGCCGACCCCGGCGCCAGCTACGAGCGCGTCATCGAGCTGGATGCCGGCGCCATCATCCCCATGGTGGCCAGGCCGCACACCGTCGACAACACGGCGCCGGCCGCGGAGCTCAAGGGCACCAGGGTCGACCAGGTGCTCATCGGCACGTGCACCAACGGGCGGCTGGCCGACCTGCGCGCGGCGGCGCGCCTGCTGCGCGGGCGCCGCCGCGCGCCGCACACGCGCCTCGTCGTCACGCCGGCCTCGCAGGCGGTGGCGCGGGCCGCGGCGGCCGAGGGCCTGTTCGACGTGTTCTGGGATGCCGGCGCCGTGATCACCAATCCCGGCTGCGGCGCCTGCGTCGGCATCCACGAGGGCATCCTCGCCGACGGCGAGGTCTGCCTCAGCACCGCCAACCGCAACTTCCACGGGCGCATGGGCAACCCCGAGGCGTCCATCTATCTGGGCTCGCCGGGCACCGCGGCCGCCACGGCCGTCGCCGGCGAGATCACCGACCCCCGCGAACTTCTCTAGGAAGGAGGACCCGTGGCCGAGCAGTACGACGCACCGCCAGCGCTGGTCATCGACTCCGCCAAGCGCTACATCGCCACGATCAGCACCGACGAGGGCGACATCGTCATCGAGCTCTTCGCCGACAAGGCGCCCACGACGGTCAACAACTTCGTGTTCCTGGCCCGTGAGGGCTTCTACGACGGCGTCACGTTCCATCGCGTCATCAAAGGCTTCATGGCGCAGGGCGGCGACCCCACCGGCAGCGGCAGCGGCGGCCCCGGCTACCGCTTCGCCGACGAGTTCCACCCGGCGCTCAAGCACGACCAGCCCGGCATCCTGTCGATGGCCAATGCCGGCCCGAACACCAACGGCTCGCAGTTCTTCATCACGTACCGCGACACGCCCCATCTCGACGGCAAGCACGCCGTGTTCGGGCGCGTCATCGAGGGCATGGACGTCCTCGAGGCCATCCCCGAGCGGGATCCCCAGCGCGCCCGCGAACCCGGCCTGGCGATGAACAGCGTGACGGTCAGCGAGGAGGAATGGATCACGTGAATAGCCTTCGTGGGGATGCTATCGAGCGGGGCGCCGAAGGGTCACCGCTCCGCGAGGGGCTGCTGCGCGGCAACGCCTGGCTCTTCGGCGACGACATCTCCACCGACCACATCGCCCCGGGCCGCCTGTTCCACCTGCGCACCGACCTCCCCGAGCTGGCCAAGCACGTCCTCGAGGACGCGCGTCCCGAGTTCGCGGCGTCCATGGCGCCCGGCGACTTCGTCGTCGGCGGGCGCAACTTCGGCCTCGGCTCAAGCCGGGAACACGCGCCGCGCATCATCAAGATCGCCGGCGCCGGCGCCGTGCTCGCGCAGAGCTTCGCGCGCATCTTCTTCCGCAACGCCATCAACGTCGGCTTGCCCGTGCTGCAGTGCGACACGAGCGGCATCGGCGAGCAGGACAGCCTCGAGATCGACCTGGCCGCCGGCGAGGTGCGCGATCTCACGACCGGAGCCGTCATCCCGTTCATCCCTCTGCCGCCGGTGATGGTGACCATCCTGAACGACGGCGGGCTGGTGGCGCACGTCAAGCAGCACGGCGGCTTCGCGCTGCCGGAGGGCTGACCGCCCGCGGGCGCCGGCGGCCCGTCGACACCCGAGAGCGCAGGAGACCCATGACCTACACAGTCACCCTGATCCCCGGCGACGGCACCGGCCCCGAGCTGGCTGCCGCCCTCGAGACCGTGATCGCCGCGACCGGTGTGCCGATCATCTGGGAAGTGCACGACGCCGGCCTGGGCGTGATGGAGGAGTACGGCACGCCGCTGCCCGAGCACGTCCTCGACTCGATCCGGCGCACCAAGGTGGCGATCAAGGGGCCGATCACCACGCCGGTCGGCACGGGCTTCCGCAGCGTCAACGTGGCCCTGCGCAAGGAGCTCGATCTGTACGCCTGCCTGCGCCCCTCCAAGACGATGAAGGGCGTGCGCAGCCGCTTCGAGGACATCGACCTCGTCGTCGTCCGCGAGAACACCGAGGACCTGTACGCGGGCATCGAGCACATGGTCGGCGACGACGCGGCCGAGAGCATCAAGATCATCACCCGCAAAGGCAGCGAGCGTATCGTGCGCTTCGCCTTCGAGTACGCGCGCCGGCACGGCCGCCGCAAGGTCACGGCGGTGCACAAGGCCAACATCATGAAGTGCACCGACGGGCTCTTTCTGCGCGTCGCCGGCGAGGTGGCGGCGCGGTACCCGGACCTCGAGTTCGAGGACCGCATCGTCGACAACATGTGCATGCAGCTGGTCCAGAAGCCGGAGCTCTACGACGTCCTCGTGCTCCCCAATCTGTACGGCGACATCGTCAGCGACCTGTGCGCCGGTCTCATCGGCGGCCTGGGAGTGGCTCCGGGCGCCAACTTCGGCGACGACATCGCGGTGTTCGAGCCCGTGCACGGCAGCGCCCCCAAGTACACCGGCCAGGACAAGGTCAACCCTATGGCGCTGCTGCGCTCGGGCGTGCTGCTGCTCGAGCACCTCGGCGAGGACGCCGCGGCGCGCCGCATGGAGGACGCCATCGCGGCCGTGGTCGCCGAGGGCAAGGACGTGACGTATGACCTCGGCGGCTCGGCCGGCACCAGCGGCATGGCCGCCGCCATCGCCCGCCGCATCTACGGCTAGCGCGCCGCCCGCCCGCCGGGCGCGCCTAAAGGAGGCTCCATGGAGGAGCAAGAGAAGCACATCAACCTGCACGCCACCCCGGAGATGATGGCGGGCGTCTACGCCAACTTCGCCAACGTCAGCCACTCGGACTACGAGTTCTCGATCACCTTCGTGCGTCTCGACCACGAGAGCGCCGAGGGGGACGAGATGCAGGGCGTCGTCGTGAGCCGCGTCAATCTGTCGGCGCGTTTCCTCAAGGAGCTGATGGACGCCATGGCCGACAACTACAGCAAGTGGCAGGCGGCCGAGAACATCAGGGACCTGCCCGAAGCCCCCGGCCGCGATTGGCCGCCGCAGGCGGGTCAACGTGCGGGCGCGCCGACAGGCACATCCGACACTAGCGGCCGGCCAGGATGGCCAACACGGGGCCGGTTTCGGCTCCGTTTTGCCCTGCAAGCTGCCGTTTTCGCGCTGTTGCCCCGCTTCCGCCCGTTGGCTAGAATGGCGGGGCCTGTGATCCCGTCGTCCCATTGCTCAAGGGGCTTCCTTCGCACGGAGCCGCGGCCGGGGGACGAAGCCTATGTCAGGAGGACGCGTTGGACTTCTACCAAGGGAAAGTGCTCAGGATCGACCTGAGTGCGGGCACCTCCGCCGTGGAGCCCCTCAACATGGAGTGGGCAGAGAAGTACATCGGCGGCAAGGGCCTGCTGCTGCGCTACATGTGGGAGGAGGTCCCGCCGAAGGTCGACCCGTGGGCTCCGGAGAGCCCGGTCATCCTGATGACTGGCCCCTTCGCCGGGACCAATGTCAGCACGGCGTCGCGGCTCGTGGTGGGCTGTAAGAGCCCGGCCACCGGCATCCTCAACGACAGCTACGTCGGCGGCTCGTTCGCCCCGGAGATGAAGTTCGCCGGCTACGACGCGATCATCATCAAGGGTGAATCCTCCGAGCCGGTGGTCGTGACGATCAAGGACGACGTCGTCGAGTTCGTCCCGGCCAAGCCGAAGTACTGGGGCCTCAAGACCTCCGCGATCGAAGAGGCCATGCGCCGGGACTTCGACGAGGACGCCAAGACACTGTCCATCGGCCCGGCCGGCGAGAACGAGCTGGTCTGGGCCTGCCTCTCCACCGACCAGTACCACAAGGCCGGGAGGGGCGGTCACGGCGCGCTCTTCGGACGCAAGAAGCTCAAGGCCATCGCCGTGCGCGGCACCGGCTCGGTCCCCGTCGGCGACGCCAAGGCCTTCTTGGCCGACATGTACCGCATCCACACGGAGTACGTCCTCACCGAGGACAACCTGTGGGCCAACGAAGAGGGCACGCCGGTCCTCGGGCAGATCATGAGCGACGCGGGCGTCATCCCCACGCGCAACTGGTCCTCGGGCACCTTCGACCAGATGGAGGGCATCAACTCCGACGCGTTCATCAAGATCCGCACCAAGAACCGGGCCTGCTACCAGTGCGCTATCGGCTGCCGGCAGTTCCACGAGGTCGACGGCATCGCCGGCGAGGGTCCCGAGTACGAGACCATCGCCATCTGCGGCGCCAACTGCGGCATCGGCGACATCGCCGCGCTCGCGAAGTTCAACCAGGAGTGCGACGAGCTCGGCCTGGACACGATCTCCAGCGGCGCCGTCGTCGCCCTGGCGATGGACCTCACCGAGAAGGGCGTCAAGGACTTCGGCCTGCGCTTCGGCGAGGCCGAGGGCTATGTCAAGGCGCCCGAGCTCATCTCGAAGCGCGAGGGTATCGGCGCCGAGCTGGCGCTGGGCACAAGGGCTCTCGCCGCCAAGTACGGTCATCCCGAGCTGGCCATGGAGGTCAAGAACCTGGAGCTGCCGGGCTACGACCCGCGCGGGGCGTTCGGCATGAGCCTCGGCTACGCCACGTCAGACCGTGGCGGCTGTCACATGCGTACCTATCCCATCGCCGACGAGATCGTGGGGGGCACGCTGCCGCCGGACAGTCTCGTGGGCAAGGCCCAGAAGGTCATCTCGGGCAACCCAGCGGAGGGCATGATCGGCGAGAACTTCAGCTCGGTGAAGTTCAGCGGGATCTGGTGCGACTTCTGGGCGATCACGCCGGAGCAGATCGCGCAGATCCTCAAGCACGCCTGGAAGCGCGAGTTCAGCGAGGATGAAGTGTTCCAGATCGGCGAGCGCGTCTGGAACCTCGGACGTCTGTTCAACCTGCGCGAGGGCGTCGAGCCCGACGACATCCCGCAGAAGCTCTACGCGGCGGAGGGCGCCCACACGACGGGCGCGTCCGCCGGCAGGTCCATCGGCACCGCGACGTTCAAGGCGGCGCTGCAGGAGTTCTATCAGTTGCGAGGCTGGGACGAGAACGGCGTCCCCAGCGAGGCCAAGCTCGCCGAGCTCGGCGTCGACGTACGCCTCTGACGGCGTCACGCCGAAGGAAGGGAGAACAGATGCCTCACGTGATGATCTCGAGCAAGAAGTGCACCGGCTGCCACATGTGCGAGCTGGCCTGCTCCGCGTACCATGAGGGCGCGTACCGGCCGTCGGTCGCGCGCCTCTTCAGCGAGTGCAACCCGACCACGGCCGCGATCAAGGGCCACACCTGCCTCCAGACCGGCTGCTCCAAGTGCCAGGAGGCCTGCCCCAACGACGCCATCCTGACCAAGGAGATCACGGTCAAGGTCAAGGGTGAGTTCGCCGGCAAGGAGAAGGTCGGAGACACGGTCAAGGGCTACGTCCTCGTGGTCGACGACGACGCCTGCACCAACTGCGGCGAGTGCTACGACGTGTGCCCGACGGGCGTCATCCACGAGCACCCCACCAGGGAAGTCGCCTACAAGTGCGACCTGTGCGACGGCGAGCCGCAGTGCATCGCCTTCTGCCAGAACCCGCACGTGCTGGCCGTCGACCTCAAGGTCGACAAGAGAGACAAGGAGCTGGCTCAGGCCTGATCGACATGGCGACTGCGTACGTCAGACTGCCCGTGGGCATGACCACGGCCGACGGGAGGCGTGAGGTCGAGTGCCGGGGCGCCACCGTGCGCGAGGTGATCGATCAGGCGATCAGCGTCGAGCCGCGCATGCGCCTGCGCATCTTCCGCGAGGACGGGCGCATGTACGCCGGGGTGTTCCTCAACGGGCGCAACATCAACGCGTTCGCGGGCATGGACTCGCCGATCAGCGACGGTGACAAGCTCACCGTCCTGCCACCGATCGCGGGCGGCTGAACCGCAGTCTCGACGTATGCAGACGCTCGGACCCAGGGCGGGCGCCGCAAGGCGCCCGCCCTGGGTCTGTCGCCTTCTGGTAGCATCTCGCCCATGGATGCCGACGCCGCCAGACGAAAGCTCGCCGACGCGAGCCTCCAGAGCGCCGTCGGCGGCCGCGCCAGCGTGCGCCGCTTCCTCCCCGACCCTGTCCCGCGGGAGGACGTGACCGCGATGGTCGAGCTGGCGGTGCGCGCCGCCAACGCCGGCAACGCCCAGATGTGGCGGTTCGTGGCCGTCGACGACGCCGTCACGCAGGTGGCGCTGCGTCAGGCCGTCGACGACGCCATCGACGAGATGGCCGCCTGGCCGGAGCTCGCGGGCAAGAGCAAGGAGATCAAGGCGCTGCGCGCCTACGCGACGTTCTTCGTCGACGCGCCGCTGGTGATGACCGTGTTCGGCCTGCCCTATCTGACGCGCGCCGACGAGATGCTGCTCGCCCGCGGCCTCGGCGTGGAGGAGCGCGACAGGCTGCGCGCGCGCCCCGACCTGCAGAGCATCGGCGCCGCCGTCCAGCTCCTGTGCACCGCGGCGCACGCTCTCGGCTACGGCTCGTGCTGGATGACGGCTCCGGTGCTGGCGGCGCCCGCCATCGAGGAGCTGCTCGGCATGGAGCCTCCGGCCAAGCTGGTCGCCGTCGTCCCCATCGGCCGGCCGGCGGGCGCCGTCAACGCGACATCCCGGCGCCCCGTCGGCGAGGTGCTCGAGTTCCGCTGAGCGCCCGCTCGCCCAGGCGCCGGCAGGCCCGTCCGTCGGCTTGCCAGTCGCCTTCGCGCCTCGGTACACTCGCCTGACGCGGCCTTCGAGCCGCCGTCCGGCACTCTCCCAGCGGCTATGGTGAAGGGGAGGAACTCCTTGGAGCACACAGCGCGCGAAGTCCGCGACCTCTGCCGTCGCGCGCTCGCCGGAGAACGGCTCGGAGAGCCGGACCTTGCGAAGCTTCTCGCCGCTCGAGGCGACGCCGCGGAGGCCGTCTTCGCCGCCGCCCGCGAGGCGCGCGCCAGGAAGTCCGGCGACGCCGTCTTCCTGTACGGCTTCGTGTACTTCTCGACCTACTGCCGCAACGAGTGCACCTTCTGCTTCTACCGCGCCGACAACGCCGAGAGCCCGCGCTATCGCAAGTCGCTGGACGAGGTCGTCGCCATCTGCCGCGATCTTGCAGGCTCCGGGGTCGTCCTGCTCGACCTCACGATGGGCGAAGACCCGGTCATCCACGACGACCCCGGCTACGCCGGGCTTCTCGAGCTCGTGGCGGCTGTGCGCGACGACGGCGGCCTGCCGGTCATGGTGTCGCCCGGCGTCGTGCCCGACGAGGTGCTGGCCGGCCTCCATGCTCGCGGGGCGGACTGGTACGCGCTGTACCAGGAGACGCACGATCCGGAGCTGTACGACCGCCTGCGCACCGGCCAGCCGTTCGCGGCGCGCGTCGCCGCGCGCAGCGCGGCCCGGCGCGCCGGGCTGCTCGTCGAGGACGGCATCCTCACGGGGATCGGCGACACGGAGGCGGATCGCGCCCACTCCATCGCGGCGATGCGCGCGGCCGCCTGGGAGCAGGTCCGGGTCATGACGTTCGTGCCGCAGGCGGGTACGCCTCTGGCCGACGTTCCACCGGCCGGAGGCGAGGCGGAGCTGCTCACCATCGCCACCATGCGGCTGGCCATGCCCCACGCGCTGATCCCGGCCTCTCTCGATGTCGAGGGCATCCGCGGCCTGGAGCGGCGCCTGAACGCGGGCGCCAACGTGGTGACTTCCATCGTGCCGCCGACAGTCGGCCTGGCCGGCGTGTCGCAGGCCGAGCTCGACATCGACGAGGGACAGCGGACGGTGGCCGGCGTGCTGCCGCACCTGGCGAGGCTGGGGCTCCGCCCGGGGACGGTCGCTGAGTATCGTGCCTGGCTTGCCGCGGCGCACTCGCGCCCCGAGGCCCTGGCGTGAGGCTCCTCGTCGTCGGCGGCAAGCTGCAGGGCACCGAGGCCGTCTACCTGGCCGCGAAGGCCGGCTGGGAGACCGTCCTCGTGGACCGCCGGGAGGCTCCGCCGGCCGCCGGGCTCGCCGACCGCCACGTGATCGCCGACATCGTCGCCGACCAGGCCCGCGCGAGAGCTCTGGTGACCGCCTGCGACGCCGTGCTGCCGGCCTGCGAAGACCTGGGGACGCTGGAGTGGCTGGCCGCACGCGTTCCGGCCTGGGGCGTCCCCTTGCTCTTCGACCTGGACGCCTATCGCATCAGCGAGTCCAAGCTCGCCTCACAGAGGCTGTTCGCGGAGCTCGACGTGCCGCGACCGCTGCCGTGGCCGTCCTGCGGCTTTCCGGCCGTCGTGAAGCCCGACTCGGCGAGCGGCAGCGAGGGCGTCTCGGTGGTCGCGGACGAAGCCGCGCTTGCCGCCGCGCTCGCGCGCCTCGCGGCCGGAGGGCATCGGCCGGTGGTCGAGGAGTACGTGGCCGGACCGTCACTGTCGCTCGAGGTGCTGGCCTGGGGCGGCCGCGCCGTCCCGCTGCAGGTCACCGGCCTGGAGTTCGACGCCGGCTACGACTGCAAGCGCGTCGTGGCGCCGGTGGGGGAGGCCGGGGCCGGAGAGCCTGCGGCCGCCGGCCCCGGCGGCTCGTCCGCCTGGGACCGCGCCGTCGCGCCCGGCGTGCTGTCCGCGTTCGACGCCGCAGCCCTGCGTCTTGCGGCGGGCCTCGGCCTCAACGGGCTGATGGACGTGGAGGTGATGGTGCGCGGTCCCGAGCCCAAAGTGCTCGAGATCGACGCCCGGCTGCCGAGCCAGACGCCGACCGCGGTGTACTGGTCCTGCGGGCTCAACATCGTCGAGTTGCTGCACGACACGGCGCGCACCGGCGCCCCCCCGCGGGTCGACCGCGCGCCGCGCCGCGCCTGCGTGTATCAGCACGTCCACGCTCACGATGGTTTGCTGGAGGTCGCCGGCGAGCATGTCATGGGGAGCGCGGCTCCTCTGCAGCTGGTGGGCGGCTTCTTCGGCGCCGACGAAGCCCTGACCGACTATCGGCACGGAGCGCGCGCCTGGGCGGCCACGTTGATCGCCACGGGGGCGAGCGTGGCTGAGGCTCGGGCGCGTGCCGCCGAGGCCGCGGACGAGTTGGCGAGCCACGAGAGACTCGAGCTGGCGCCCGAGCCTGGTGATCCAGTACATACGGAGGCGACGCGATCGTGACGAGGCTGACCACACAGGACGTCAAGGCGCTCAGCGATCGCCTCGGCGAGTTCGAGGCCGGGCTTCGGGAGCTCAGCGGTCTCGGCCTGCGAGAGCTCGCCATGAGCACGGTCGCGCATCCGCCGGTCTGCGTGCCCCTCTACGGGGCGCGCGTGGCCGCCGTGCCGATCACCAGCGGGGAGGGCGTCATCGGCGGCTTCTGCGACTGCGTGGCCGCCATCCTGCGGCATCTCGGCTGCGAAGCCTGGGTGACGGCGCAGGCCGACGTGCGCGGCATCCAGGAGGCGTTCGAGGGGCCGGCGGAGGTGGTGTTCCTCGCCGACGATCACCGCTTCGTCGCGTTGAACACCCGCAACGGTCGCTGTGTGGACGACGACCCGGCTACGGCCGACGGCTACGTGACCGCGCTGGAGGCGGCGGCCGGGAGCCTCCTCAGCCGCCACGTCCTCCTTCTCGGGCTCGGCCCGGTGGGCCGCGCGGCCGCGCGGCGCCTGGTGAGCCGCGGCGCCGCGGTCGAGGTCGTGGAGCCCGACCAGGCGCGGCTGCGCGCCGCGCTGGACGTCGGGCTCAGGGTGCAGCCGGTGACGCTCGCCGACGGTCTTGCGCGCTGCGACCTCATCTTCGACGCCACCCCATCCGGGGGGTTCATCGACGCCGGCGACGTCTCGTCCATCACCGTCGCCGCCGTTCCGGGCCTCCCGTCCGCCTTCACGCCGGCCGCCCAGGCCGCGCTCGGCGCGCGCCACATCCACGAGCCGCTGGCCATCGGGGTCGCGGTCATGGTGGCGCGGGCGCTGGTCTGACGGGCACTGAGACCGCGGAGCCCGGCGCGGGCCTCGTCGTCGCGGGTCTGCCGCGAGGCGGTCTCCGCTAGGTCATCCTTCGCAGCGCGGCCAGGGCTTCGACGAAGATCTTCTCGGCCCTTTCGGCTGCGTCCTTTCCCTCCGCGATCTTCTGTGCCTCCAGATCGAACGCCGGCGGATCGTTGCTCAGCATGAGCGCGGCCTGGGACAACGCAGGGAAGGCGCCCACGGTCAGGAGATAGGTGAAGGCGGACTGCATGAGGACGGCCTTGTCCACGAAACGCGCCCGTTGCGCCCTGGAATCGAACCATCTGAGCCCCTTGGCGCGAAAGCCCTTGAACGCCTTGTTAAGGGTCTTGTTCCATCCCACCATCAGCTTGTCGAGGTTCGCGTGGGTGATCGCCGCCTGGTGCTCCATCGCCAACAGGTTCGCCCTGTCGTTGGGGTCGGTGGAGCCCACCAGCGGCCTCATCTGATCGGCCAGGCTGGTCACCGACACCTCCATGCCGACGTAAGAGTCCTCGTAGCGGTAGAACATCTTGGTGTACGAGGTCAGGGTCTGCTTGTACTCCGCCCTGTACTTCTTGTCGACGTGTGCACCGGCCACGGCCGGCATGGCCAGCAACGCGCCAACGGCGACGATCATGAGGACGATGATCATGCGGTCGTAGTTCGCGCCGAAGCACGGGCTCGGCCTGCGCAGCGGTGAAAGAGCCATGGCTACCTCCCCCTCGTGTACCTCTCGTCAGGAGTGTGGACCGGCGCCGGGAGGCGGGCAAGGACAGCCGTCGCTTCTCGGCGTGAGAGAGCGGGCGACGCGCCGCGACGAAGACGTAGTAGAATCGTCGTGCGCGGGGGGTCGATCGGAAGGATCAGCGTGGGCTCTAAACCCACGCAGGCGGGTGTGACTCCCGCACTCCCCGCCATGCGCATCTTCCCGGACGGACGATCGCGTTCTTCGACCAGAGCCGGGCGGCTCTCCGCGGGGTAGCCGTCGGGCCTTCTACTCCTGGGCGAAGAAGACGGGGATGCGCACTTCGTTCTGGCGCGAGCCGTCCTCCATCGATTGGCTGAAGACCACCAGCGTGCCGCGCGCCGTCGTGCTGCTGAAGGTCATCGTCTTGCGGTACCGGCCGCGGTCCGGGGCGCCGCGCGAGGCCTGGATCGTGGCGCTCGCGATCTCGCCATCGCCGGCGTCGACGAGACGCGCCGCGAACGTGGCTTCGAAGACGCTGGCCGTGCCTTCGAGGACGAACGGGCTGCCGAGCACGGCGCCGACCCCGGGCCGCTCGACGAAGATGGCCGGTTCGAAGCTTCGCCAGTCGGCGCGCGTCTGCCCCGCGTCGAGGATCAGACCCTCGCCGCCCAGCGACTCGACGAGGCCTCCGTCGAGCATGAAGTCGACGGCTTTGATGGTGGGGAACCGGGTCAGCGTGTAGACGACCTGCGCGACGCGCGCCTGCATCGAGAGGCTGCCGCCGCCCGCGGCGAACTGCCCGGAGAGGTCGACACGCGCCGTCGTTCCCTCGATGGAGAGGCCGAGCAGGCGAGTCCCGCGCGGCACGGCACTCGTCAGGCCGGCGGCGCGCTCGGCGGGCGACGGGCCCTTCAGCAGCGCCGTGAGCGCCGCCGTCGCCGGCATCGTCGTCTGCGGGACGCGACGTTCGGCGACGCCGAGCTCCTCGCCGCGCAGGAAGTACAGCGAGAGCGAGGTCGTCGGTGACGGGGCGGCTGTGGGCGCCGTCGTGGGGCTGGGCGAAGTCGAGGGCGTCGCCGTCACGGTCGCCGTGGCCGTAGGGCCGGGCGATGAGCCGCCGCCGGAGCCGCCGCAGGCGGCCAGCAGGGCGGCGGCGAAGGCAAGGGCGAGAACACCCACGAGCAGCGATGCCGACGGCCCGCGGGTCATTCGCGTAGGGGTGCATCGGTTCATGGTCCGCCTCAGGTCGTCGAGCGCAGGGCCTTCACTTTCGCCGTCGTGGGCATCGGCTCCTGCCGGGAGTGGTACACTGCTGGCCCCGATGCCCACCGACCCCAACAAGGCGCGGTACTACCGCAAACAGGTCCCGCTCTTCCGCCTCGTCGAGAAGCTGAAGCTGTGGCCGTCGCGGCGCGGCATCCTCCACGGCATCAAGGAGTTCGACGAGCGCGGCTCCTACGCCGTCGTGATCACCCACTGCGACAAGCACATGGTGGTGCACGACTCCAAGACGAGCCGCGCCGCGCGCTGGCTGCGCAACAAATGGTACGCGGAGGCCTGCCCCCAGTGCCGCATCCCCGAGTGGAAGCTGCAGAAGTACGCGGCCACGCACTTCAAACGGGGGTACGGCTCGCATCTGCGCGACTGACCGGCGAAGTCGGGTCAACGTGCGTAGCGCCGCAGATGCACCGCGCACCGACCGGCGTCAGAGCAGCCGCCAGCTCTCGGGGCGCAGCTGGACGGATTCCGGCGCGAGCAGCACCTTGTCGATGCGCGGCGAGCAGCGCCTGTTTGTCCTGCGGCAGGCGTCCGCCCACGGGCAGGTAGTTGGACGCATGGTTGCTGCGGAAGAGGCAATCGCTGACGTCGAGGCCGGCCACGATCTCGCGCAGCTCGCGCAGCATGCCGATGGAGTCGGGAAGCACGACCTCGCCGCTCGCCACCTTGCGCTCCATGGCCGTGCCCGGGGTGAGCATCAGCGTGAGGATGCCGATGTACGCCGGGTCGATGGCCGACAAGGCCTCACCGGTGGCCTTGCCGTGCTCGAGAGAACGGGCGCTGCCGGCGAGTCCGAGGATGGCCGTGACCGAGAGCTGGATGCCGGCCTCGGAGGCGCGCCGGCAGCCCTCGATCTGCTCGGCGACCGTCATCCCCTTGTGGATGTCGGCGAGCGTCTGGTCGTCGCCGGACTCGAGCCCGAGATACAGGAGGTCGAGCCCGTTCTGGCGCAGCCCGGTGAGCTCCTCGACGCTCTTAGCGAGGAGATTGCGGGCGTTCGCGTAGCTGCTCACGCGCTCCAGGTCGGGCAGCGCGCGGTGCAGCAGGTCGAGGATGTCGTGCAGTTTGCGCGGGCTCAGAGCCAGGGCATCCCCGTCCGCCAGGAAGACGCGCCGCACGCGCCCGCGCACGCTGGACGGCAGGCCGATGACGTCGTCGACCACCTCGTCGAAGGGGCGCACGCCGAAGGGCTTGTCGAGGTACGTGCCGCAGAAGTCGCAGGTGTCGTTCGAGCAGCCGTACGTGACCTGCACGATCAGGCTTGAGGCTTCGCTGGGGGGTCGGATGACGGCGCCGCGGTATCTCACGCCGTGATGCTAGCACGGCCGTGCGGGCGACGCGCTCTCGGACATGTCGACGCTTTCGCTGCCCCGCGCGTGACTGGTATACTGCGTCTCGTCGCAGGATGGGGGAGCGGCGGAGTGCTGTCGAGGACGGCTTCCGGGCTGTCGCGGCGCATCCGGCTTGCGGAGCGCCTCCGCTTCTCGTTCTGCACCCGCCATACCTAGCTGTGCGGTGTAGCTGTTGAGAGACGTTGGGAGGAGTCCAAGGCATGGCCGACATCTACGAAGAAGCAGCCCAGGCGATCATCACCAGTGACCGCGCCGCCGCCGAAGAGGTCGCGCAGCGCGCCCTCGACCAGGGCATCGCCCCCGGCGAGATCATGGCCAAGGGCTTCGTCAAGGGCATCCAGGAGGTCGGCGAGCTCTTCGAGTCCGGCGAGCTCTTCCTCCCCGAGCTGATGATGAGCGCCGACGCCATGGCCGGGGCCACCGAGGTGACCAACGCCGCCCTCGAGGGCGAGGCCGCCGAGGTCAAGGGGCGCATCGTCATCGGCACCGTGCAGGGCGACGTGCACGACATCGGCAAGGCCATCGTGATCGCCTACCTCAAGGCCAACGGCTACGAGGTCAGCGACCTCGGCCGCGACGTGCCCGCGGCGAGCTTCATCGCCAGGGCCAAGGAAGAGAACGCCGACGTGATCGGCATGAGCGCCCTGCTGACCACCACCATGGAGGAGCAGCGCAAGGTCATCAAGACCGTGAAGGACGAGGGCCTCGCCTACAAGACCGTGGTCGGCGGCGCCCCCTGCACGCAGCGCTGGGCCGACCAGATCGGCGCCGACGCCTACGCCGAGGACGCCAGCGACGGGGTCAAGAAGATCGACGCGCTGCTGGGGAAGTAGGGGGCCCGGCGGCCGGCCGGAGATCGCGAGCTTTCGGGGGCGGGCCGTGAGGCCCGCCCCCCGCGCGTACGCCGGCCGCACAGGGGATCGTCCCGAAGGCGGGGACGAGCGCCAGGACACTAGATGTTGAGCCGCACACCATCCACGTAGCTGAGGCTGCGGCCGGCGCGCTCGATGCTGGGGTAGCCCTCGCGCGCCATGATGAGCCGTCTCAAGACCGAAGCCCAGACCCACCCACGGTTCGACGATGCCCCAGTTGCCGTCCAGCGGATTCGGGCCGCAGCCGGCCGAGCAGACCTCGGCGCCCTTCACCTCGACATCGACCATCTCGCCGTAGACCTCGGACTCCGTGCGCACCAGGTCGTACTCTTCGATGCCGGCGGCGTGCATGACGAGCGCGGCCAGCTCTTCGAGCCGCGCCCGGCACTCCTCCGCCGGCCGCCCCAGCTCGACGAGGTTCAGCATCGTGAACTCGTTGAGGTGGCTGGCGCCCTTGCTGTCGCGCCGGAAGCACGGCCCGACCTCGAAGATCCCGAAGGGCCGGCTCCAGATGCGCCCCAGCCGGCGCAGGAGCGTGTACAGGTTCGGCGCCAGCATGGGGCGCAGGCAGCGGCCGTCCTCGAGCCAGAAGACCTGCTCGCGGAGCGGGTGGCCATGCTCGATGCCCATCTTGGCGAGCGCGTCGGCGGTGATGATGACCGGCGTGACGACCTGCACGAAGCCGGCGCCGCTGAGGGCCGTCCGCAGGCGGGTCTCGAGCTCGACCAGCTGCGGCGCCCGGCCGCCGGCGCGCAGCTCCTGCAGGAGCCGGCGCCCGTCTCGCACGAGGCCGTCCTCGAGCTGTTTGAACGTCGCGTCGCGGGCCGCCACATCGGCGAAGACCCGATCCAGCATGCGCGCGTCGGCGCCGAGCTCGCGCAGGCGTTGCGCCTGCGTCGCCGTGAGGCGCACGCAGATGGCCTCGTCCGCGGTCATGTGGAGCCGTCGTCCGGGTGCGCCCGGGCCAGGTAGTCCGACAGGCCGCCGACCAGCGCCTGCGCCAGGGTCTCGACGTGGTCGGGGCGTGACGCCAGGCGTTCCTCCTCCGGGTTGCTGAGGAAGAGGGGCTCGACCTGCACGGCGATGGCGCGCGTCTCGCGCAGTACTCCGAAGTTGCGGCCGAAGCTGCCGAGGCACGTCGCGCCGGCCCCTTCGAGGCGCGCCCCCATGTACTCGGCCAGAAGGCGGCCGTGCTCGGAGTAGTAGTGGCCGCGCTGGAAGTAGAAGCAGGCGGCGCCGCGCGCGGCCGGCGCTTCGTTCGCGTCGGCGTGCAACGACACGAAGTACCCGGCGCCGGCGTCGTTGGCGGCGGCGGCGCGTGCGTAGAGCGGCACGGCCTCGTCGCGCTCCCGCGTGAGTCGCACGCGGCAGCCCTCGGCGCGCAACAGCTCGGCAAGCCGCAGGCCGAGCGCCAGGGTGAAGTCCTTCTCGGCCAGACCCCTCGCCGACACGCGACCCTTGTCGGGACCACCGTGACCGGGATCGACGACGACCGTCTGCCCGATGAGGCTGTGGGCCTCCACGTAGCCGCCGTCGCGCTCCGGGATCTTCTTGCCCTCCCCGCCCGTCTCGGCCTTGCGCAGGGCCGCGAACTTGACGATGGTGCTCTCGCCGACGATGCCGTCGACGGGGAGGCCGGCGTTGCGCTGGAACTCGAGCACGGCGCGCTCCACGTCGTCGTCGTGGACGCCGCGCTCGGCGCCGGCGTTGAAGCCCATCAGGTTGAGCTGCACCTGGAGGGCCAGCACATCGTCGCCGCGGAACGGCGGTTCGCGCAGGTAGAGCAGGCGGTCGCCGAGGGCATAGCCCGCCTCCACCAGCTCGCGCCAGGTGTTGGCGCCCACGAGCCCGTCGACTAGGAGGTCGCGCTGCTGCTGGAAGGACCGTACGGCGAGCTCGGTGCTCGGGCCGAAGAACCCGTCGACGCCCTCGCGGCCGAGCTCGAAGCCCTGCCCGCGCAGGCGGGTCTGGACGTCGAGGACTTCTTTGCCGCGGTCGCCGCGAGAGAGGTTGCGCACCGGTGACTCCTGGTCGCTGGGCCTAGGATTCTATACGACGGGACCGCTCAGATGCCGGTCGCCGCGCGTACCCCGGTGATGATGAGGATCAGCATGCCGACGCCGACGGCGATCCGGTAGATCACGAACAGGTCGAAGCTGTGCCGCTTGAGGTAGGCCAGCAGGAACCAGATCGCGGCGAACCCGCTGAGCGCCGCCGAGGCGATCCCGACGGCGAACGGGGCGGCGGTGCCGGCCGGAAGGCCGTCCTGGGCGACCTGCAGGCCCTTGTACGCGGCGGCGCCGCCGATGACGGGGATGCTCATGAGGAACGAGTAGCGCGCCGCCGCCTCGCGGTTCAGGCGCAGCAGCAGGCCGGTGACCATGGTGATCCCGGAGCGCGAGACGCCGGGGGCGAGGGCGAGCGCCTGGGCCACGCCGATGATCAGGGAGTCGCCCCAGGTGAGTGCGTCGACGTCACGGTCGAGCCGCGCGGTGTGGTCTACGACCCACATCACCAGGCCGAAGACGATCATGAGCACGGCGATCATCCACGGCTGTCCCAGCCGCGTGACGATGACGTCCTCGAAGGCGACTCCGACGATCGCCGCGGGGATCGTGCTGACGATGAGCAGCCATGCGAGCCTGCCCTCCGGGGAGTCCAGCTTGCGGTGGACGATGGTCCGCACCCAGGCAGAGAGCAGTCTGCCGATATCGCGCCAGAAGTAGGCCACCAGCGAGAAGAAGGTGCCCAGGTGCAGGGCGACGTCGAAGGTCTTGTTGAGCTCCGGGTTCTCGAGGAGGAAGTGCCAGTTGAACAACCACGGGACGATGAGCAGGTGCCCGGAGCTCGAGATCGGCAGGAACTCGGTGAGTCCCTGGACGATGCCCAGGATGATGGCCTGCAGGATGGTCACGAGGGCTCCTCAGCTTGTGGTCGCTCCGGCGGCGCGCCGGGAGCGGCGCCGCCGTCGATGAGTTTAGCGCACGGTATACCTGTGCAGACACCGAAGTCGACCGCGGGTCACGCCCGCGGAGGGAGCGAGGGACGGCATGGCGACGAGCGAACCCGTGGTCGTGAGCTGGAAGAGGGAGGGACTGCTGCTCGAGGGCGTCACGGCGCACGGGCGACTGGACATGGCCTCCGGGCTGGACGAGCCCGGGCAGGGGGCGACGCCCATGGAGCTGCTTGCCGTCGCCCTGGCCGGCTGTACCAGCATGGACGTCGTCTCGATCCTGCAGAAGATGCGTCAGCCGCTCGAGGGCCTGCGCGTCGAGGTGCACGGTGAGAAGGCCGACGAGCACCCGAAGCGTTTCATCTCTCTGGAGGTCGTCTACTACCTCACGGGCGCGCTGGACGAGAAGAAGGTACAGCGCGCCATCGAGCTGTCGGAGACACGGTACTGCTCGGTGGCGGCTACGCTGCGGCCTGCGGTGAGCATCTCCTCGCGGTACGTGATCGAGGCCTGACCCGGCTCTCCGAGCCCGCACGTCGCCGGTCGTCGAGCCTGTCAGGCGGTTTGGCACTACACGCACGGTGTTTACAGGTGAACCTGCGGACTGTACTATCGCTCGAAGGCGATCACCCGGAGGGAGGTGCGTGGACCGCGATCACGAGCTGTCGGCAGTGCTGGCCGACCATACCCGCTACCGTATCTATCGGGCCATCGCCGAGCATCCCCTCATTGACGTCACGGTCGCGGACATCGCTGAGCGGTTCGGGCTGCATCCCAACGTGGCCCGCATGCACCTCTCCAAGCTCGAGCAGGCAGGCTTTCTTGCCACCGACTTCCGTCGCACCAGCGGTGGCGGTCGGCCCGCCAAGCTGTATCGGCTCAGCGACCTCGTGGTCACGTTCGGCTTTCCCCCACGGCGCTACGAGCTGCTCTCGCAGCTGGCGCTCTCGTCGTTGTCGGCCGGGGGGTCGCGCGACGACGCGCTGCGCGTCTGCCGGGAGGCGGGCGCGGCAGAGGGGCGGCACGCCTTGGCAGGCGAGGCCCACGCGCCGCGCGACGCCGCCGCGGCGGCCGAGCTGGTCTGGCGCGTCGCCGACGACCAAGGGTCTGCTCCCCGAGGTCGCCTGGAAAGACGATGCTCTCGAGGTCGTCGTCAACAACTGCACCTTTCGCGAGCTCTCGGGCGCCGACCCGGACCTCGTCTGCGCCATGCATCGCGCCTTCCTTGAGGGCGTGCTCGAGGTCGTGACCGCCGGCCTCGGACGCCTCCGCATCAGCCCCGGCGACTGCCGGATCAGCTGCGGCGGGGAGCGTTGCGAGATGCTCTGCACGTTCTCGCCCGACGGTGGGCGGCCCGCCGCCGCCGGGCGGTGATAGAGTAGCTTCCCGTCCGCACCCGCAGGGAGGGGCCAGTGACCGTCGACGAGGCCATCCACGATCTTCTGAACGTCTCCACCGATATCCAGGGCGTGGCCGTGCTGGGCCCTGAGGGCGACATCGCCGCCGCCGGACCCGGCGCGGTGGCCGCCGACCTGGCGGCCGCTTCCGCCCGGCTCTGGGAGGCGGCGCTCGAGCGCGCCGCGGCTCTCGCAGAAAGCCCGCTCGACCACGTCGTCGTGCAGGACACGAACGGCGCCGTGGCGATGCTTGCGGCGCGCGGACGGCGTATCGCCGCCGTCACGGGCCCGCGACCGGCCGTGGGGCTCCTCCTGTTCGACCTGCGCACCTGTCTTGGCGACGCCTTCGCCGAAGAGGAGGGGCAGTGAAACTCCGCACGGCCGCCATCATCTTCGTCGCCCTCGGTCTTGCCGGGGCGGCGGTGTACGTGCGCCGCAAGCGCGCGGCAGCGGCGCCGTCGCCGGTCCAGCTCGGCTTCGAGGACGGCGGCGAGGAGTCGCTGGCCGCCGGCGACCCGGGAGTCGCCGAGCTGCAGAGCGCCGCGGCCGCAGTGCGGCGCAGCTTCGAGATCGGCGCCTGATGGACATCGCCGCGTTCGACGAAGGGCTGCTGCGGGCCACGATAGCTCGCGCCCTGCGCCGCGGCGGCGACTTCGCCGAGGTCTTCGTGGAGGACCGCGACAGTCTCGGTCTGCGCCTCGAGGACGGGCGTATCGAGCAGACGAGCGGGGGCCGCGAGGTCGGCGCCGCCGTGCGCCTGCTCTCCGGCGAGCACACCTACTACGCCTACAGCGACGCGCTCGACGAGGCCGGCATGGCCGCCGCCGCCGACGCCGTCGCGGCGGCGGTACGCGGCGGCGACGGCGGCCCCGTCATCGTCGATCTCGGCCTGGTGCGCAGCGACCCCGGCCGGCACGCCGTCAAAGTCCCGCCGGAGACCGTGGCCATCGCCCGCAAGGCGCAGCTGGTGCGCGCCGGCAACGAGGCCGCGCGAGCCGCCGGCGGCGAGGTCGCGCAGGCGATCGCAGGGTACGGCGACACCCGCCAGAAGGTCCTCATCGCGAACTCCCTCGGCGACCTCGTGTACGACGACCGCACACGCACGCGCTTCACGATGCAGGTCGTGGCGCGCCGCGGCGACGTCATCCAGACCGGCCACGAGACCGTCGGCGGCAGCGCGGGGTTCGAGCTGGTCGACGAGGCCACGGCGCGCGCCGTGGCCACCGCGGCCGCCGGGAAGGCGCTCACCATGCTCGACTCGCGGCCGGCGCCCGTGGGCGCCATGCCCGTGGTCATGGCCAATGGCTTCGGCGGCACGCTGTTCCACGAGGCCTGTGGCCACGGCCTCGAGGCCGACGCCATCGCCAAGGGCGCCAGCATCTATGCGGGCAAGATGGGCGAGGTCGTCGCGGCGCCCATCGTGAGCGCTTTCGACGACGGCTCGCTGCCCAACGGCTGGGGCTCGCAGGCCTTCGACGACGAAGGCGTGCCCACACAGAAGACGCTGGTCATCGAGCGCGGGCGCCTCACCGGCTACCTGTACGACCGGCTGCGGGCGCGCGAGGCCGGGGCCGCGCCCACGGGCAACGGCCGGCGCCAGTCGTTCCGTCACGTACCCATCCCGCGGATGACCACCACCTACATCGCCGCGGGCGACGCCACCGCCGACGACATCATCGCGGCGACGCCGCGGGGCTTCTATGCCAAGAGCCTGGCCGGCGGGCAGGTCGAGCCGGCCAGCGGCAACTTCGTCTTCGGCGTCGCCGAGGGCTATCTCATCGAAGACGGCCGCCTCACCGCGCCGCTGCGCGGCGCCACGCTGGTCGGCAACGGCATCGATATCCTCATGCGCATCGACATGATCGCCGCCGACTTCGACGTGAAGACCGGGGTCTGCGGCAAGGACGGCCAGGGCGTACCTGTGGGCACCGGGCAGGCCACCCTGCGCATCGCCGAGATGACGGTGGGGGGGACGGGCTGATGTTCGACATCCTCGACGCCGTGCTCGAGCGGGCGCGCCTCAAGGGCGCGCCCGACGTCGAGGTCTTCGCCGAGCGTTCCACGTCGCGACGCATCAAGGTCTACCGGCAGGAGGTCGAGCAGCTCACCGCCGCCCAGCGCCGCGGCCTGGGGGTGCGCGTCTTCGCGGACGGCGCCGTCGGGCACGCCTACACCTCCGACCTCGGCGACGGCGCGCTCGACGCAGTCGTGCAGCGCGCCATCGATCACGCCGCGGTCAGCGACCCGGACGAGTTCGCCGCGGTCCCCGAGCCGTCCGGCGCGCCGGCCGATGTGCGCCCCTTCGACGAGCGCCTCGTGCGCGCCACCGACGAGCGCCGCATCGAGCTGGCGATGGCGGTCGAAGCCGCGGCCCTGGCCGCCGACCCGCGCGTCAAGACGGTCGAAGACACCATGTACGCCGACGGCGACGGCGAGGTGTTCATCGCCAGCAGCGCCGGAGTTCGGGGCAGCTACCGCGCCAACCAGTGTTACGCCTTCGCCTACGTGCTGGCCGAAGAAGACGACCAGGTCGAGACAGGCTACTCGTACACCGTGGGCCGGGCCCTCGAAGAGCTGGACCCGGCCGCCTGCGGGCGCGAGGCCGCCGAGAGAGCCTGCCGGCTGCTCGGCGCCCGCAAGTGCCCCTCGATGAAAGCGCCGGTGGTGCTCGACCCGTTCGTCTCCGCCGCCTTCTTCGGCGTGCTCAGCTCGGCGCTCACCGCGGACGCCGTGCAGAAGGGCCGCTCGCTGTTCGCCGGCCGCGAGGGCAAGCAGGTGGCCGGCGAGATCCTCGAGCTCGTCGACGACGGCACGTTGCCTGACGGCCTCGACAGCGCGCCGTTCGACGGCGAGGGCACGCCCTGCCGGCGCACGCCGCTGATCAGCGGCGGGGTGCTGCAGGGCTTCCTCTACGACACCTACACCGGGCGCAAGGCCGGCCGTGGATCGACAGGCAACGGCCTGCGCGGCTCGTACTCGGGCCTTCCCGGCGTGCGTCCCACCAACCTCGTCGTGAGCGGTCCCGTGACGCCCCTCGCCGACATCGTCGCCGGCCTGGAGCGCGGCGTCCTCGTCAGCGACGCGGTCGGCGTGCACTCCGGCGCCAATCCCATCTCCGGGGAGTTCTCGGTGGGCATCAGCGGCATCCTCATCGAGGACGGCGAGCTGACCACGCCGGTGCGCGAGGTCACGCTGGCCGGCGACATCATCAGTATGCTCACGCACGTGCGCGCCCTGGGCGACGACGCCCGCTGGGTGCCCGGCGGCAGCATCCTCACGCCCTCGGTGGTCATCGACGGCATGGCCATCGGCGGCACCTGATGCCTTCCCCCCGACCGGCGAAGGGAGCGCGGTCGATGGCGACTTCCTTCTGCGTTCGGGTCGCCGCAGCAGGTTCTACCTCGACAAGTACCTGTTCTCCACGCAGCCCGACCTGCTGCGCGACATCGCCGCGGGGCTGGCGCAGAAGCTCCCGGACTACGAGCCGTTCGACCTCCTCGCCGGGCCCGAGCTCGGCGCGGTGGCCGTCGTGACGGCGGTATCGCTCGCCTGCGGCAAGCCGTTCGTGATCGTGCGCAAGGGCGAGAAGGGCTACGGCACGAACAAGGCGATGGAAGGCCGCGCCGAGGCCGGGCAGCGCGTGGTGATGGTCGAGGACATCGTCACCTCGGGCGGCGCCGCCCTCATGGCGGTCGACAAGCTGCGCGAAGCCGGGCTCGAGGTGCCGGTGCTTCTCTGCGTGGTCGACCGCGAGGAGGGCGGGCGCGTCGCCATCGAAGCGAAGGATCTCGTGCTCGATCCGCTGTTCACCGCGACATCGCTGGGCATCAAGAAGGCCTGACGCGGCGGCGCGCCGCCGATCTTCGGCGGCGCGTCACTCCACGGTGAACGAGTCGACGGCCGCCTGGAGCTGCGGGCTGAGCCTGGTCCAGTTCTCCCGGCTGGCCTGCTCGGTCACCTGGTACTCGTACTGGCCTTTGAGGAGGAAGTACGTGGTGGCGGTGACGTCGACGGAATCCTCCGTGTACGCGTACCCGAAGGTGTAGCCGGGGACGCCGTTGATCTGTGTCGGGCTCAGCGGCTCGGTGGCCTCGGCGCCGCTGATGGAGCCGAGGAGCTCGGTCACGAGGCCCTGGAACTCCTTCTTGAGCCCGGCGATCTCACCGGGCTTCACGGTCCGCGCCAGCTTGTACACGGAGACCTGGATGCCGTCCACGAGATCGCCGCCGATCTGGGCGCCCTCGGGGTCGGCGAACACGACGTCGAACACGGACCCCGATCCGCCGGAGGCGCCGCCCGTGATCTCACTCTGAACGAACATCGTGTCGTAGGTGAGGCTGAAGCCGTACTTGTCGTTCGTGTAGGTCTTGCTGCCGCCGGGCGTGGACGAGTCGCCGGTCGAGACGCTGGCGCTGCACGCAGCCGTCGCGCCGGACAGCCCGGCGAGTACGAGCAGAATGGCGATGGTCTTGCGGATGCCCATAGTGCCTCCTTGCGTCTCGTCGGCCGGCTGACTTCACAGTTCGAGGGAGGAGCCGCGCAACCTCCGGCTCAGGCGACGACGCGCACCGTGTGCAGCGTGCGGTCCTCGGGACCGTGCACCTTGAGCCCGGCGGTCGCGCCTTCGTGCAGATACGCGACGATCTCGTCGGAGATCGCCTCGCCCGGACCGAGGACCGGGATGCCGGGTGGGTACGGCGTGACCATCTCGGCGCTCACGCGACCGGCGCACTCCGCCAGCGGCAGGGCCACGGAGGGCGCGAAGAACGCCTCTCGCGGCGACAGCACCTGGCGGGTGAACGCCGGGGCGTGGGCGAGCAGGCCGGTACGTGGCGGCGGAGCCGCCGCCGGCCTGCCGGCTCACGTAGTCGCGGAACGCGGTCAGCAGCTTCTCGAGGTCGGCGTGCGAGTCGCCGTAGGTGACGTTGAGCACGACGTTGAGCGGGTCGGCCGCTTCGACGGCGATGCGGTAGTCGTCGCGGAGCACCGTCTCGAGCTGGTAGCCGCTGTGGCCGAGGTCGCCGCTCGAGATCGTGAGCCGTGTGGGGTCGAACGAGGCCACGCCCAGGCGCGAGACGGCCTCGTCGTCGAGGCAGCGTATTCCAGGGAGGCTGTTGAGCTCGGCGCGCGCCCACCGGGCCTGCTCGATGGCCCCGCGCCAGAGCTCCGCGCCGCGCGTGGCCATCTGCTGGCGCGCGGCGTCGATGCTCGCGTACATGAGGACCTGCGGGCTCGTGCTCTGCGTCATGGCCACCATGCCGTCGAGGCGCGCGAGGTTGATCCTCTCCGCGCGCGCCATGAGCACCGAGGTCTGGGTGATGCCGCTGATGAGCTTGTGCGTGCTGACCACGGCGGCGTCGGCGCCCGCCGTCATCGCGTCCACGGGCAGTTCGGGGCAGAAGCGCAGATGCGGCCCCCAGGCCTGGTCGGTGACGAAGGGGACGCCCGCGGCGTGCGCTGCGGCGGCCACGGCGGCGAGGTCGGTGCCCAGGCCGTTGTACGTGGGCGAGGTCACGAAGATGGCCTTGGCCGCCGGGTGCTCGGCGAGGGCCCGATGGGCGGCCTCCGCGCTGACCGTGAGTGGGATGCCCCAGAGCGGGTCGACGGCAGGCTCCAGGTAGATCGGCATGGCGCCGGAGAAGATGAGGCCGGCGAGCATCGACTTGTGGGCGTTGCGCGGAACGATCACCTCGTCCCCGGGGCCGCACAACGTGAGCATCAGCGAGTGGATGCCGCTCGTGGAGCCGTTGACGAGGAACCAGCAGCGGTCTGCCCCCCAGGCCTCGGCGGCGAGGTCCTCCGCGAGGCGGATGAGGTGCGTGGACTCGCGCGTGTCCTCCACGCCGCCGGCCATGGCGATGTCGACCTGCAGGCACGGGTCTCCGAGAAGCTCCCGGAGTCCTGCGGGGGCGCCCTTTCCCCGCTTGTGCCCGGGCGTGTGGAAGGGCGTGTAGTCCGCCGCGCGGTAGCGCAGGACGGCGTCGAGATACGGGGTGTCGCGCTGGTCGTGAGTCATGAGCCGCGCCCAGGGAGACGCCCCCGTGAGCGACGTGCGACGTCGTCACCCTCGGGGGCGGGCCTCTGGAGCGGACGGTCGCTGAGGGGGTACATCCCCGCGACTCTAGCGAACCGCGGCGGGCCGGACAAGCGCCCGCGCACGTGGCGCGGGCGCCCGAGGCACGCCCGCGAGGCCCGGTCCTCGGTCTGATGATAGACTGAAGCCGATTTGCAGGGGAATCGACGACTTCAGGGGAGCAACCATAAGCGTTGAGTCGAGGGTAAGAGTCCGCTTCGCGCCGAGCCCGACCGGCACGTTGCACATCGGTTCGGCGCGCACCGCGCTGTTCAACTTCCTCTTCGCGCGACACGCGGGCGGCGATCTGGTGCTGCGCATCGACGACACCGACGCCGCGCGCTCGAAAGACCGGCACGAGGACGCGATCCTCGCCGATCTGCGCTGGCTCGGCCTCGACTGGGACGAGGGCCCGGACGTGGGAGGGCCATGCGCGCCGTATCGGCAGAGCGAGCGGCTCGGCGCCTACCGGGCCGCCGCCGACCGGCTGCTCGCCGGCGGTCACGCGTACCACTGCTTCTGTCCCGAGGAGCGCCTTGCGGAGCTGCGCGCGGCGGCGCACGCCGAGGGCCGCGCGCCGCGGTACGACGGCCGCTGCCTCGGGCTGGCGGCGGACGAGGTGCGGCGCCGCCTCGCCGCCGGCGAGCCGGCGGCGTTGCGCTTCCGCATCCCGCACGGCGACGTCGTCATCGACGACCTCATCCGGGGTCCCGTCGTCGTCGGCCACGCCGCCCTGGGGGATTTCATCATCGTGCGCTCGGACGGCGTCGCCGGCTACAACTTCGCGACGGTCGTCGACGATCGCGACATGGCCATCACGCACGTCATCCGCGGCGACGACCACCTCACCAACACGGCGCGCCAGGTCCTGCTGTTTCGGGCGCTGGAGGCGCCCGTGCCCGGCTTCGCCCACCATTCGATGGTACTCGGGGCCGACGGCGGCAAGCTCAGCAAGCGCCACGGGGCGACGGCGGTGGGCGACTACCGTGAGCTGGGCTACCTGCCCCAGGCGCTCGTCAACTACCTCGCGTTGCTCAGCTGGTCGCATGGTGAGGACGAAGTGCTCGGCATGGACCGCCTGATCACCGACTTCGAGATCGAGCGGCTTTCGCCCAGCCCGGTGGTGTTCGACCAGGCGAAGCTCGACTGGCTCGACCACGAGCACATCATGGGGCTCGCCGCCGAGGTCCACGAGCGCCTCTTCGCGGCCCGTCTGCCGGCCGGCACGCCGCCGCAAGCCGCGGCGGCGCTGGCGGCCGCCTTTCAGCCGTCGCTGGTGGCGTACGGGCAGGCGGCGGCGCTGGCCGCCGCCGTGCTGGAGCCGCCGGCTCCGCCGGCGGCTCTCGCGGCGGCGCCGGCCGCCGCCGCCCCACAGCTCGCCTGGTTCCGCGAGCTGCGCGCCGAGGCGCCGGGGTGGCTCGATCCCGCCGCCGCCAGGGACCTCCTCGTCGCGTACCGTGCCTGGGGCAAGGAACGCGGCATCGGCGCTCGCGACCTTCTCATGCCGCTGCGCATCGCTCTCACGGGCGCCGAGCACGGACCCGAGCTGCCGTTCGTGCTCGCCGCCCTGGAGCGTGACGAGACCCTCAGCCGACTGCACGATGCCCTCTCCGGCAGCCTTGCCGGCGAGCCCACGACGACCTCGGGAGACACGCCTTGATCCGGCTCTTCAACTCACTCACCCGCCAGAAGGAGACGTTCGCGCCGCGCGACGCCGGCAAGGCGGGCGTCTATTGCTGCGGCCCTACGGTGTACAACCTGATCCACGTCGGCAACGCGCGCCCGTACGTGACCTTCGCCGTGCTGCGTTCCTGGCTGCGCCACCGCGGCCTCGAGACGACGCTGGTCACCAACATCACCGACGTCGACGACAAGATCATCGCCAAGGCGAAGGCCGAGGGCCGCGACTCCACCGAGATCGCCGATGAGTACACCGCGGCCTACGTCGCCGACACCGACCGGCTCGGCATCCCGCGACCGGACGTCGAGCCCAAGGCCACAGAGACCATTCCCGAGATCATCGACCTCGTCTGCCAGCTCATCAGCGCGGACCACGCCTACGCGGCGCACGGCAGCGTCTACTTCCGCGTGCGCAGCTTCGCCGAGTACGGCAAGCTCAGCAAGCAGCGCATCGACGAGCTCGAGGAGGGCGTGCGCGTCGACAGCGAGCCCGGCAAGGACGACCCGCTCGACTTCGCCGTCTGGAAGGCCGCCAAGCCGGGCGAGCCTGCCTGGGAGAGCCCCTGGGGCAGGGGCCGGCCCGGCTGGCACATCGAGTGCTCGGCCATGGGACTGCGCTACCTCGGCGCCGGCTTCGACGTGCACGGCGGCGGGCGCGACCTCATCTTCCCGCATCACGAGAACGAGATCGCCCAGAGCGAGGCCGCCGGCCTGCCCTTCGCCACGGTGTGGATGCACAACGGCATGATCCGCAGCGAAGGCGAGAAGATGGCCAAGAGCGTCGGCAACATCTTCCTCCTGCGCGAGGTGCTCGACCGCTACGAGCCTGCTGTGGTGATCACCTACTTCCTCACGACGCACTACCGCAGCCCGCTCGAGTTCTCGACCGAGAAGCTCGACGAGGCGAAGGCCGCCTACGGGCGCCTGCGCGATGCGCTGGGCGACATCGACTTCCGTGTCGCCAACGCGGCCAGGGCGGCGCGGCGCGGCGAGTGGCCCGACCTGAGGCTGCGCGCCGAGACCGCGCGCTTCGCGTTCGCCGAACACATGGACGACGATCTCAACACGGCCGCGGCGCTGGGGGAGCTCTTCGCCCTGGTGAGCGAGACCCACCGCTATCTCTCCGAGGTCGACCGCGGCGAGACGCCGCTCGACAGCGAAGCGCTCGAGGCCGTCCGCGGCGTCCTCGCGGAGTCGCTCGGCCTCCTGCTCATACCGGCGCCGTCCGCCGCCGCGGAGATCACCGCGGCGGGCACGGTCGCCGGCGACGAGGCGCTGGCCTGCGTGACCGGGGACGTCGCTCTGCTGCCCGCCGCGCGGCTCGCCGCGGACGGCCGCTGGGACGACATCGCGCTCGTGTACGCCGACCGCCTGGGTTGCGCCGACGCTTCCTATGCCTGCCTGCTGCGCGACCACTACCGGGCTGAGAAGCGCTGGTCCGACGCCGACCGTCTGCGCGACGAGATGCAGGAGGCCGGCTTCGAGGTGCGCGACACGCCTCAGGGCACGCAGGTCGTCCGCACCTCGTGAGCAGGCCGGTCAGGCGAAGATGAGCGCGCCCACGAGCGCCCCGGAGCCGAGCATGCCGCCGCCGATGCCGAGGGCGAGCGCGGCGGCGGCGTACCGCGCCGCCAGCTCCGGGCGCGGGGCCAGGCGGGCCAGCGCTGCGACGGCGAGGACGACGCCCGCCCCGTCGAGGAGCGCCGCCGCGGCGGTCCCGACGCGCGCCGGCCCCGAGTGCATCGCCGTGACCGGCAAGAGGACGAGGATCGGCGGTACGAGGACCAGCAGCGTCAGCCACAGGCGCAGCCGCAGCCTTCGCGCGCACAGCACGGCGACCGCGAGCAGGGCGAGCGGCGACAGCACCGTCCACCAGAAGAGAACGGTGATCGCCGCGGCGGCGAAGGATCCTGCGGAGACGTCGAACGGCATGCGTCCAGCATACAGGCGTCCGGCGACGGGCATGAGGTAGCTTCATGGAGTGGATCTACGGACGCAACGTGGTACGGCTGGCGCTGGCGGCCGGCGCGCGGCGGCGCGTCCACCGGCTCGCCGCGACCGCGCCGGCCCTGAAGGCGCTGCGGCTCGCGATCCCGCCGGGCCTTGCCGTGGAGACGGCGGACACGCACGCCCTCGACGAGCTCACGGGCAGCCGCGACCACCAGGGCGCCGCGCTGCAGGTCGACGCCTTCTCCTACGCGACGGTGGAGGACGTGCTCCGCGCCCAGATCGTGGTGGTGCTGGACGAGGTCAGCGACCCGCGCAATCTCGGCGCCACGGCGCGCAGCGCGCTGGCGGCTGGAGCCGGGGGCCTCGTGGTGCCGAAGCACCGCTCGGCCTCCGTGACGCCGGCCGCCGTCAAGGCGTCGGCCGGGACCATCGAGCACCTCCTGGTCGCTCAGGTGACGAACGTCGTGAGCTTCCTCAAGGCGGCGAAGGACGCCGGCTCCTGGGTCTACGGGGCGGCCGGCGAGGCCGGCGTCTCGTATCTCGATCTCGATCTCAGCGGCCGCCTCGTCCTGGTCTTCGGCGCCGAGGGTCGCGGCCTGCGGCCGCTCGTGGCGCGGACGTGCGATGCCTTGGCCTCGATCCCCGTGGAAGAGCCGGTCGAGAGCCTCAACGTGAGCGTCGCGGCGGCCCTCTTCCTCTTCGAGGCCAGGCGCCAGGCGCGCCGCCGCCGGCAGCTCCAAGAGCCGTCACGCGCCGTCCGGCCGTCCGCGAGGTGGCGCGTGACCGGCACGTTGTACATCGTCGACGGCTACAACGTGCTCCACGCGCTCTTCCGCGGCGCGGACAAGGAGGAGATCTTCGCGCGCCGCGACTGGCTCGCCGACAGGCTCGCGAGCTACGCGGCGGTGCGTGGCGCGAAGGCCGTGCTGGTCTTCGACGGGCACGGCCCGCAGAGCTCCAGCTGCGTGCCCTTCAAGGGTGCGCCCGTCGAGGTCTGCTTCGCCGGCGGGCGCTTCACGGCCGACACGCTGATCGCGCGCCGCATCGCGGGGCAGCCCGCCGACGTCTCCGTGGTCGTGGTGTCGGCCGACCAGGAGGTCCAGCGGACGGCGGCGCGCGCCGGCGTGAGCCGCATGACCCCACAGGAGCTCGGCGTCGACCTTCTCGGCGCGGACAGCGGGCAGGCTCTTGACTCTGCCCAAGACTCCACTAGAATGCTCTCACGGCTTGAGGATAAAGTAGACCCTGAGACTTTGCGCAAGCTGGAGGAGATGCGCAACAAGCCGCAATGACGACCCGGAGGCCCTCCGCCCCCGGGTTTTGCAGGGGTAAACGAGCAGAGGTGGGGGCAAGGAATGGCGCGCCAAGCCGACCACAGTCGCAGTCCGGGATCGTCTCACAACCCTCAACCATTTGGTGAGAGTGCCGACTTCGCTCTCGTCCAGGCCTATCGCCGCGGCAGCCAGGCAGCGCTCGACGCGCTCATGCTGCGCTACCACCAGTTCGTGCGGCTCAAGGCGAGCTCGTACTTCCTGGCCGGGGGCGACGCCGAGGACCTGATCCAGGAGGGGATGCTCGGCCTCTACAAGGCGGTCCGCGACTATCGTGACGACCGCCTGGCCTCGTTCCGCAGCTTCGCGGAGCTCTGCATCACCCGGCAGATCATCACCGCCATCAAGACGGCCACCCGCCAGAAGCACGTCCCGCTCAACGGCTATCTCTCGTTCAGCCAGTCGCCCAACGATTCCTCGGACGACGGCGACTGCTCCCTGGGCGACGTGTTGCCGGGGCCGAGCACGCACGACCCGGTCAACCAGGTGATCAGCTCGGAAGAGGTCGACAGCCTCACCGGGTGCCTCACGCAGATGCTGTCGGATCTCGAGGGCCGCGTGCTGCGGCTGTATCTGCAGGGTCTCAGCTACGAGCGCATCGCCAACGAGCTCGGCTGCGACTGCAAGACCGTCGACAACGCGCTGCAGCGCATCAAGCGCAAGGTCGACCTGCACCTGGAGGGACGCAGGGTCCTGAGCTAGGGACCGGCGCCTACGCGGCGCCCGCCTCCACCCGCGCCGGGTCTTGCCGCTCCGCGCCTCTAGAACGTCATGAGGCTGACGTCGTGACCCTGCTGCTGCACGAGAAGCTTGAAGTCGTGCGGGTTGCTCGCCACCTGGGCCGCGTCACTGAGCGTGATCAGACCGTCCTCGTACAGCTTGAGCAGCGCCTGGTCGAAGGTCTGCATGCCGTAGAAGTCGCCTTCCTTGATGGCATCGCCGATCAGCATGGCCTGATCCTGGTTCAGGAGGAAGTCGCGGATGCGGTTCGTGGTGATCATGATCTCGATGGCCGGGACGCGGCCCGCCCCGTCGGCGCGCGTGAGCAGGCGCTGCGACACGATGGCCTTGAGCGTGCCGGCGAGCATGATGCGCACCTGTTTCTGCTGATGCAGCGGGAAGAAGTCGATGATGCGGTTGATGGTCTCGGTGGCGTCGATGGTGTGCAGGGTGCTCATCACGAAATGACCCGTCTGCGCGGCGGTGAGCGCCGCGGCCACCGTCTCGGTGTCGCGCATCTCGCCGATGAGGATGTCGTCGGGGTCCTGGCGCAGCACGTACTTGAGGGCCGAGATGTAGGAGTCGGTATCGAGGCCGATCTCGCGCTGGTTGATGATCGAGCGCTTGTCCTTGTGGAGCACCTCGATCGGGTCCTCGATGGTCACGACGTGGCGGCGCATCGTGTTGTTGATGTGGTCGATCATCGCCGCCAGGGTGGTCGTCTTGCCCGAGCCGGTGGTGCCGGTGACGAGCACGAGACCGCGCGGCTCCAGGGCGATCCGCTTGATGATGTCCGGCAGGTGCAGCTCTTCGAACGAAGGGATCTTGGTCGTGACCTGCCTCATGGCCACGCTGATGCTGCCGCGCTGCCGGAAGACGTTGACGCGGAAGCGGCCCAGGTTGGGCGACGAGTAGGCGAAGTCGATCTCGTTGTGCTCGCTGAAACGGCGGATCTGCTTGTCGGTCATGATCGACGCCGCCACGTCCTTGGTGTCTTCAGGGGTGAGCGGCGGCTCGTCCAGGAGCAGGAGCTCGCCGTCGACGCGGATCACCGGCGGGCTCCCGGCCTTGATGTGGAGGTCGGACGCGTTCCGCGCCATCATCTCACTGAGCAGATCATCTATGGGTTTCACGTGGCATCCCCATCATCCGTTGTCTGTCTCCGGGACCTACTTCGGCATCTGACGCCAAAAGCTTACCTCCGGGCGGCGGCGCCTGCAGGCGTTGGCGGCGTTGAGCCGGCCTAGAACCGGCCGCCGATCCAGGCGCCGCGGCCGTTCAAGGCTCCGTAGCGCACGACGTCGCCGGTGTGCGGCGCCTCGATCACGCTGCCGCCGCCGGCGTAGATGGCGACGTGGTGGCTGAAGCTCGAATTACCGAAGAAGACCAGATCGCCGGGCCGCATGTCGCTGAGCGCCACCGGTATGCTGGCCTGCTGCTGCAGCGTGGCGCCGTGGGCGAGGCTGATGCCGATCTGCGCGTAGCAGTACATGGTGAGTCCGGAGCAGTCGAAGCCGCCGCTGGGGCTCGCTCCGCCCCACACGTAGGGGATCCCGAAGTAGCGCTGCGCGATGGTGACGATCTCCGGATGACCGGGGCTGTTCGGGTCGAGCGGCGGCGGCACCGGGCCGCCCATGGCTTGCTGCGCCGCGAGCCGGGCGGCCCGGGCGGCCTGCTGACGCAGGCGCTTGATCTCGGCCGTGAGGCCCTTGGTCATGTTCTCGAGCTTGCTCTCCAGAGAGAGGATCTGATCCTTCTGCGCGGCGCGCTCCGTGACCAGCTTGGCCGCCGTCTTCCTGTCCGCCTCGAGCTTGAGGCGCCGGTCCTTGATGTCGCGGCGATAGGCGGCGATCGCCTTGACGGTGTCGACGTCGCTGTTGCCGATGCGGTTCATCATGTCGAGCTGCGTGACCAGCTCGTCGAAGGTGTCGGCCTGGAAGAGGACGTCGACGATGCCGACGTCGCGCGACTTGTAGATCGTCTGGGCGCGTACTTTGAGCTGCTTGTTGGCCGTCCTGAGGTTCTTCTCGGCGACGTCCAGGAGACGCTGGTTCTCCTTGATCTTCAGCTCGACGCCGTCGAGCCGGCTCGTGGCCTGGTTGTACTGCTCGACGGCCGTCTCGACCTGCGTGTAGACCGTCTCGAGCTTGGCCTGCACCGCCTTGAGACGAGCCTTCTTGTCGGAGATCGGCGACGCCGGCGAAGCCGCGGCGCAGACCAGGGAGAACAGGCAGGCGCCGAAGACGAGGGCGAGGGCCGCGCGCCGTGTGCCGTTCGTACGCTTCACGCTCCGGGGTTCCTTTCGCGCGCGGGTGACGAGAGACGCGCGTGCGCCGCTGCGGGTGCACGGGTGCTGAACGTATTCGAGCCCTGAGGGCGGTTCCCTACGTGGGGGAACCGCCCTCAGGGCTCGCCTGAGTACTAGAACCTGCCGCCGATCCAGGCGCCGCTGATGGAGCCGTAGCTCACCACGGCGCCCGTGTGCGGGGCGTGGATCATGCTGCCACCGCCGACGTAGATCGCGACGTGGTGGCTGAAGCTGGCGTTGCCGAAGAACACGAGGTCGCCCGGCTGCAGCGCGCTGATCGGCACCGGGGTGCTGGCCTGCTGCTGCATGGTCGCGCCGTGCGCCAGGCCGATGCCGACCTGCGCGTAGCAGTACATGGTGAGACCGGAGCAGTCGAAGCCGCTCGGGCTGGCGCCGCCGTACACGTAGGGGACGCCGAGGTAGCGCTGGGCGATGGCGACCACGGCGGACCGGCCCGAGCCGCCGGGGTCGGGGACGGAGCCGCCTCCGCCGCCGATGTCGGTGCCGCCTCCGGTGGCCGCCTCAGCGGCGGCGCGAGCGGCGGCGCGAGCGGCAGCGGCCTGCTGCTCCTGAAGGCGCTGGATGTCGTTCTTGATGCCGGCCGTCATCTGCTCGAGGCGGCCCTGCACGGCGAGGACTTCGGCCTTCTGCGCGGCGCGCTCGGTGACGAGCTTGGCGGCGGCTTTCTTGTCGGCGTCGAGCTTGACGCGGCGGTCCTTGATGTCGCGCTCGTAGGCGGCGATGGACCTGACGGTGTCGACGTCGCTGTTGCCCAGACGCTCCATGAGATTGAGCTGAGTCACGAGGTCGTCGAAGCTGTTGGAGGCGAAGAGGACGTCGACGATGCCCACGTCGCGCGTCTTGTAGATGCTCTCGACGCGCGACTCAAGCTGCGTGTTGGCGACGTCGAGGTTGTACTGGGCGACCTTGAGCAGATGCTGGTTCTCCCTGATCTGCTGCTGCACCGTGGCCAGCTGGCTCGTGGCCTGGTTGTACTTCTCGATCGCCATGTCGGCTTCGTGGTAGACGCCCTGCAGCTTCGCCTGGACCGCGCGCAGGTGTGCCTTCTTGTCTGCGATGGGGGAGGCGGAAGCTTGGGTGGAGAACGTGAAAGCGAGGAGGAGGGTGCCGAGAAGGAGGGCGAGGACTGCGATTCGTCGTGTACCGTTCACTGCATCGCCTCCTTTTGGGCGCGTCGCCGGGGCAGACACGCCCTCGTTGAGGTGAGCCCTGAGTATGTAGCTCTGGGTCTGCCGAGCCTCCCACGAGGGGGAGACACGCTCACCGAACTTAAGTACGAGACCTTAACACCCGCCGCCTGTCCTGACAACCTCCGGCGGCAGCGCAGCTCTTGGGTCGCGACGCGTCTGCCGTGGGTGGTGAGCGTCGCGGCACTGTACCAGGTCGTGCTCCTGGGGCAGGTCACGACCCTCTGAGCCCTCCGTCGCCGCTGATGCTCCTCACGGTGCCGGGCGGTGTGGGCCGCGGCCACATGCGCTTGAGCGCCTTGATGAAGGCCTTGTTGCGCTCGTCCTTGCGCCAGTTGTGGATGATGACCATGCCCCAGCCGTGGAACAGCAGCTGCTTGGTGAACTTGAGGGCGAAGATGTAGCGCAGCCACGTGCGCAGGGAGTAGAAGCGCATGTAGCCGCGCAGGTCCTCCATCTGCAGCTCGTACGGGGTCATGAGCTTCGGCTCGAACACGACATGGTGAGCGTCGTAGAGATGCCAGCGCTTGTCGAAGATGCGTCCTTCGGCGTCGAGCTGCTCGAACTGCGGCGTGCCGGGCAGCGGCGTGAGGATGTTCAGCATCACCGTGTCGATGCGGTTCTTGATGGCGAAGGTCACGGTGTCGCGGACCGTCTGCACGTCGTCGGTGTCGGCGCCGAGCACGAACATGCCGTGGCTGCGGATGCCGTACTCGTGCAGCAGGCGGATACCTTCGACGATGTCGTCGACGGTCTGTGACTTCTCGTAGCCGTCGAGGGTGGCCTGGTTGACCGACTCGAGGCCGAGGTAGACGAGCTCGCAGCCCGACCTCTGCATGAGCTCGAGCAGCTCCCGGTCCCGCACCACGTCGGTGCGCACCTGCGCCGACCAGGGGATGACGAGACCCTCGTCGATCATCATGCGCAGCAGCTGCTTGAGACGCTTCTTGTCGGCGGCCATGTTGTCGTCGTAGAAGAAGATGCGCGCCGGGCGCTTGTCCTTGATCTCGGCGATCACGCTCTCGGCGCTGCGAAAGCGGTACTTGCGCCCGAACATCGCCGTGACCGAGCAGAAGTTGCAGGCGAAGGGGCAGCCCCAGCTCGTCATGATGGGCATCGTCGTGAGCTTCTCGTTGCCGACCAGCAGTCTGAGGTCGGGGAACGGCAGGCTGTCGAGGTCGGTAGCAGCGCTCGCGCAGCGGGTTGTGCACGGCCTCGCCGTCACGCTGGAACGACAAGCCGCCGATGTCCTCGAGCTCACGCGCGCCGTTCAGGGCCTCGATGAGCTCGAGCATGATCTGCTCGCCGCCCTCGCCGCGGGCCACGTAGTCGACGTGTGCGAGCGCCTCGTCGGCCATGAACGTCACATGCGAGCCGCCCATGATGACCGGGATGCCACGGGCACGCAGCCCGTCGGCGAACTCGTAGGCCGTGGTCGGCCGTGGACGTCGTGCTCGAGATGCCCACGAGCTCGGCGCTGTGCACGTCGTCCCAGTCGACGGGCGCCATCTGCGGACTGTAGATGAGGACGTCGTGGCCGTGCGCTTTGAGGGTCGCGGCGATGATGGGCAGGCCGAGGCGCGGCAGCAGGACCTTGGCGTACACGTGCATGCCCGGAGGCTCGGGCTCGATGAGACGGATCTTCATGACGCTCCTTGGAGAGGCGGCCGGGTCTGCCGCGGCGGTCGCCGCGGCTTGTCGCCCGGCCGGGCGGTGTGGGGATATGGGCGAGCCATCATGGTAGTCGCTCGCTGCACGCGAAGTGAAGCGGACGCGCGTTTCGCGGGGGAAGCCGGCGCCGGCCGGCGCTCCTCGGGGCCGGCGGTCTAGAACAGCGCTCTGATCGCTTCGCCGGCGAGGTAGACCCCGGCGCCGACGAGGCCGGCCGCCGGCAGCGTGAGGACCCACGCGGTCACGATGTTGCCGGCGACGCCCCAGCGGACGGCGGAGAGGCGCTGGGTGGAGCCCACGCCCATGATCGAGGCCGTGATCGTGTGCGTGGTCGAGACGGGGACACCGAAGTGCGTCGCGATCTGGATGACGCTGGCGGCCGTGGTCTCGGCGGCGAACCCGTGGATGGGGTCCAGCTTCATCACCTTGGATCCGAGGGTGTGGATGATACGCCAGCCGCCGGAGTAGGTGCCGAGCGCCATGGCGATCGCGCAGGCGAACTTGACCCAGGTAGGGATGTAGAACGTATCGATGGTGCCGCTTGCGAAGAGGGCAAGCGCGATGACGCCCATCGTCTTCTGCGCGTCGTTGGCGCCGTGGGAGAAGGCCATGAACCCCGCCGAGATGGGCTGGAGGCGGCGGAACCACTTGTTGACGGGCCCCTGCTGGCGCTTGCGCACCAGCCAGATCAGGCCCGTCATCAGCAGCCACGCGCCGAGGAACCCGATGAGCGGCGAGAAGACCATCGGCAGGATGATCTTCTCGACGACCCCGCTCCAGATGACCCCGTCGACGCCCGCCTTGGCGATCATGGCGCCGATGAGGCCGCCGAAGAGCGCGTGGGAGGAACTGGACGGGATGCCGAAGTGCCACGTGGCGAAGTTCCACACGACGGCGCCCACGAGAGCGCCCATGACCACCTGCAGGGTCACGAGGTCCGTATCGACGATGCCTTCGCCCACGGTCTTGGCGACGCTGGTGGAGATCAGGGCGCCCAGGAGGTTCAGCCCCGCGGCCATCATGACGGCGACGCGCGGGGAGAGGGCGCGCGTCGACACCGAGGTGGCGATCGCGTTGGCGGTGTCGTGGAAGCCGTTGGTGTAGTCGAAGACGAGCGCCAGGGCGACGATCGCGATGAGGAGGACCACGGTCTGTGCTCGGGTCAGTTGTGCTTGAGGACGATGCTCTCGATGACGTTGGCCACGTGCTCGCACTCGTCGATGGCGCTCTCGAGGGTCTCGTAGATGTCTTTCCACTTGATGATGTCGGTGCACTTGGTATCGCCCTCGAAGAGGCTGGCGATGGCTTCACGTTCGATGCGGTCGCCGTCGTTCTCGAGGCTGTTGACGGCGATGATGCGCTCGTCGAGGCCTTTGGGTTTCTCGAGGTTGTCCATACACTCGCGCAGGATCGGCGTGGCCTTGGCGATGACCTCGGCCTGGCGGCGGGCGTAGGTGGTGACCTCGTCGACGCGGTAGATGACCACCAGCCCCACCGCCTCCTCGATGCTGTCGAGGACCTCGTCGGCGGTGGCCACGAGGTCGTAGATGTCCTCACGGTCGATGGGCGTGATGAACGACTTGTTGAGGCGCCGCACGATGTCGTGGACGATCTTGTCGCCCACATGCTCGTGCTCGAGGATCGCCGCCGCGATGGACTGGCGGTCGCCGTCGTTCATGAACTTGACGAGAAGCTGCGCTGCCGCGTCGAGATTGGCGGCCTGCTCCGCGAACAGCCGGAAGTAGTCGTGGTCCTTCGGAACGAGGCTGAGTTTCACACGGGCTCCTTTCCCCTACCACGCCCTGTGCCGCGCGTAATGCTATCCGTTTTGGGGCCGCGCGCAACTCCGGCCGGCCGGCGCGCCTCGGCCGGCCGATCGGCCGCCACTGCGGCCGCGTCGTTTGGCGGGTCCAGAGAGGTGCGGCCGTCGTTGCCAGAGCTGGCGAGGCCGCGCTTCGCCGCCGTCTCAAGTTCTGCTCGCGGCGGTCGTTAACACGATGGTGGAGTGATCGACGATGGTGGAGTGATCGCATCGGTGACCTCTGATCGAGGAGGCGGCTGTGGCGAAGAGATGGATCGTGCTCGTGCTGGCGGTGGCCCTGGCGCTCGCCGTCGTGCCACTAGCGGCCGCGGGCAACGGTGGCGGCGGAGGCAAAGGGAAGCTCAAGTTCGAGCTCGTCGGCACGGTGGCCCACGTCGGCGACACGGGCCTGACCGTGAAAGTGAAAGCCGGCAGCAAGCCGGTCAAGTCGTATCGGGGCAGCGAACTGCCGCTCGTTCTGGGCGAGGGCGCGCGTGTGCGTATCGTGACCGCCGAGGGCTGCAGGACCGCGACGCTCGCCGAGGTGCCCTTGGACGCCAGGGTCAAGGTGCGCGGGCGGGTGGATCGCTCTGATCCCGCGAAGCTCGTGTACATCGCCCTCGACGTGAAAGCCCGGGCGGCGGCAGACCCCTCGCCCTGACCGGGCGAGTCGGCCCGCAGTCCGGGCGCCCGCAAGGCGGCCTCCCGGACGAATCGCGGGGGCCGACCGGTGGTGGCGCATGCGCCTTCGCCGGCCGGCCCCCGTCTTCCGATCTGCCTCGTCGATCCCCTCTCTCCGGTTGCCAATGGCTCGTCCCTTCGGATAGCCTTCCGTCACGCGTGGTGGGGGCCACAGGTCTCCCCCTGCGTGCCACTGACTTCTTGCCGGGACAGGACCCGCGCGTCGCCGGCAGCGAAGGATGTGCCGAGCGGACTTGCGGACGTAGTTGTTGTAAGGAGGATCCAGTGGCAGAAGCGCTCTACGAACTGATGAAGCAGACCGTCATCGACGGCGAGGCCGAAGAGGCCGCCGCCCTGGCGCAGAAGGGCCTCGACGCCGGGCTCGCCCCCGGCGAGATCCTCGACCAGGGCTTCGTCAAGGGCATCGAGGAGGTCGGCGACCTCTTCGGCAAGGGCGAGTTCTTCCTCCCCGAGCTGGTCCAGGGGGCCGAGGCGATGAAGGCCGCGGTGGCCGTCCTGCAGCCCGCCATCGACGCCGCCGGCGGCAGCCGCAGCGACGCTCGGCGTGGCCGTCGCCGGCACGGTCGCCGGCGACATCCACGAGATCGGCAAGACGATCGTCTGTACCATGCTCTCCGCGGCCGGCTTCACGGTCACGGACGTGGGCTGCGACGTGCCCGTCGAGAGCTTCGTCGCCAAGGTCAAGGAGACCGATTGCGACCTGCTCCTGCTCTCCGCCCTGCTGACCACGACGATGCCCAACCAGCAGAAGACCATCGAGGCGCTCAAAGCGGCCGGCCTGCGCGAGGGTGTCAAGGTGATGATCGGCGGCGCCCCCACGACCCGCGCCTGGGCCGACGAGATCGGCGCCGACGGCTACGCCGAGGACGCCATCGAGGCGGTGGCCACGGCCAAGAGCATCCTCGGGGTGGGGTGAGCGCAGACTCGCGCCACTGACGAGACACGCTCGCAAGGGGGCGGCCGCGCGGGAGCGCGGCCGCCCCTTCTCTTGCCTGCGGCGCGACGGAGCACGCCCGGGCGCAGAGTCGCGTGTGTGAAGCGGCTCCCCATTCGGTAGAGTTGAGGACGCATGGCAGCCGATCACGACGCATACTTCGAGGAGGTCGAGGCCCGCTTCGAGCAGGCCCTCGACTTCGACCTGGGTCTCGAGGAGGAGTTCCACGTCCTCGACGTCGAGACCCTCGAGCTCACGCCGGGCTTCGAGGCGCTCCGCGAGGCGGCGGGTGAGCGCCTGCGCGGGCGCATCGCCGGCGAGCTGCTCCGCTCGGAGATCGAGGTGTCCACGCCGCGTACCCTGCACTTCGGGCAGGCGGCGAAGCAGCTGCTCCTCAACCGCGCCGAGCTGTTCGCCCTCGCGGACCGCGAGGGCTTTGCCCTCGGCGCCACAGGCACGCACCCCTTCTCGCCGTGGAAAGACCAGCAGATCATCGACACGCCCCACTACCGGCTCGTTGAAGACAGGCTCAAGTACGTCGCCTGGCGCAACAACACGTGGGCGGCGCACGTACACGTCGGCGTGCGTGGCTGCGATCGCGCGGTGGCCGTCTGCGATGCGCTGCGCACCTACCTGCCGCACCTGCTCGCTCTGTCGGCCAACTCGCCGTTCATCGAGGGCGTGTGGACGCAGCTGCACTCGGCGCGCACGCAGACCTTCGTGCGCATGTTCCCGCGCTGCGGTATCCCGGACGTGTTCGGCACGTGGGCGGAGCATCGCAGCTTCTACCAGGAGCTCGTCGACACCAACTGCATTCAGGAGTTCACGCAGATCTGGTGGTCGGTGCGCCCGCATCACCGCTTCGGCACCGTCGAGGTGCGCATCTGCGACGCCCAGACCGAGGCCTGGCAGAGCCTGGCGATCTCGTCGCTCACCGTGGGTCTCATCGCGCACCTTGCGCGCGTCTACGATGAAGGCATGCCGCTGCCCATCCTCCCGACGCGGTACATCGAGGAGAACCTCTGGCGGGCCATCAGGTACGGCATGGACGGCAAGCTCGTGGACTGGGCCATGGGGGAGGAGCTGACCGCCGGCGACGCGATCCGGCATCTCATCGAGATCGCGGCGCCGCAGGCCGAGGCCCTGGGACTCACGACTCACCTCGAAGATGTCGGGCGCATGCTGCGCGAGGGGAACGGCGCTCAGCAGCAGGTCAAGGCTCACCTCGAGGGTGAGACTTTGCCCGAGGTGTTCGCCGGGACCGTGCGCCGCGCCCACGCGATCTCTCTCCCGGAAACCGCCGCTACTCAGGAGGATCAGGCATGAGCGACGAGCAGGGCGCCGGCGGCGCGCCGACCGACGAGGAGCGCGCCCGGGCTTTCCGCGAGCAGCTGAAGAGCCTGCACGCCTTCGATCTCGCCTACGACACGATGATCAGCCTGGTGAGTTTCGGCTACCAGAAGATGGGGCTCACGGACGAGACCAGCGAGCTGCGCGACCTCGGCGATGCGCGGCTGGCGATCGAGCTCCTGCGCGCCAACCTGGAGGTCGTGGAGCGCGAGCAGGGGGTGGACCGCACCCGCGACGTGCGCTCCACGCTGGCGCAGATGCAGCTCGGGTACGCGCAGGCCGTGCACCTTGCGGGAGCTGCGCCGGCGGCGCGACCAGCCGCCGCTGAGCCGCCGGCGCAAGAGCCGGCCGCAGAAGTGCCCGCCGACGAGCAGCCTCAGGCTGCGGAGTCCGCGCCACGGAAGCCCACCGCCAAGAAGCCCGCCGCCAAGAAGGCACCGGCAAGGCCCGCCGCGAAGAAGCCGGCGGCCAAGAAGACCGCGCCGAAGAAGCCGGCGGCCAAGAAGCCGCGCGGCGGCGCTTCCCCGCCGGCCGGCTGATCTCGCCGCAGAGCGGGGGGTGGCGATCGGCCAGGAGGGTGCCGCCGCGATCGTCGCGGACGCGGGCGCCCGCGAGCCGCGCGGGTTCAGGCCTGGGCCAGCGCCCAGAAGCGGGATTCTTCGAGCACGTCGCCGGGCTCGACGATGAGGAACTCCTCGTCGTGCGGCCCGCTCATGAGCTTCTCGAGGAAGCGCAGCGAGCCGGTGAGGTGCTCGAGCGGCAGGTCGTAGAAGGCGCTCACGGTCTCGAGGTACGCTCGCTTCTCGTCGAGGCCGGCGACGCCGGGGGTCTCGATCACCGCGAGACGCGTGTAGTGCTCCAAGATGAGCCGCGCGACGCGCGCCGCCTTCTCCTCCCCGTACTTGGGCAGGATCTTGAGGTACTCCTTGTACGGGTCGTCGATGAAATCGATCCAGCCCCGCGTGTAGTAGTAGGTGCCGGGCTGGCGGCCGTGCTCCTCGAGGTACCGCTGCTTCGAGCCGAGGAGCAACGAGATGCAGTCGTCGACGGCGGGGAGCTTGAGGCGGTGCGGACCGGCCTGCAGACCGACCGTGCCGTTGCTGCAGCGGCCGCAGCAGAGCAGGATGTCGCGCTCGCCGGGAGTCGCGTCGATGCGCTCCTGCACGGCCGTGCGCAGCCTGTCCGGATAGTCGTGCAGCGCGCCCTCGAAGAACTCGACCTCGTACCCGGGGTTCACGCGCTCGACCTCGTTGCGCAGGACCTCGCAGCTGATGATCTTGGGCGCAGCGTCCATGGGCTCATGGTAACAGGACCGCGACGGTCCTGTCGCGCGCGCACCTTGCGCGCTGGGCGAGTGCTCGCTCACGTCGCCTGCGGTACCATGAGCATCGCTTTCCCGGAGGCAGTACCGTCGCGACGCGGGCGGCACGAGCGGCCCGCGCGCGCTTGAAAAGGAGGAGCCTGTGACCGTGAAGAAGCTGCTCGTCGCCGGCGCCGGCCAGATGGGCGCCGGCATCGTCCAGGTGTCTGCCGTCGCCGGTCTCGACGTCGTGATGATCGACGTCGCCGACGAGTTCATCCAGCGTGGCATGGCCGGCATCGAGAAGGGCCTCGGCCGTCTCGTCGAGAAGGGCAGGATGGAGGCGGCCGCGCGCGACGCCGCGCTGGCGCGCATCACCACGAGCACCGACATGGCCGCCGGCGCGGACGCGGACCTCCTGGTCGAGGCGGCGCCCGAGATCATGGCGATCAAGGAGGAGCTGTTCACGCGCGCCGCGGCGACCCTGCGCGACGACGCCATCATCGCGACCAACACCTCGAGCCTCCCCGTCACCAGGCTCGCGGCGTTCGTGACGAACCCGGCGCGCTTCGTCGGCATCCACTTCTTCAACCCCGTGCCGATGATGGCGCTCGTCGAGGTGGTGCGCGGCGAGCTCACCGGCGACGCGACGCTGGCCGCCGCGAGGGCCTACGCCGAGGCGGTCGGCAAGACGCCGATCACGGTCACGGACTCTCCGGGCTTCGTGGTCAATCGCATCCTGTTCCCGATGATCAACGACGCGGCGCACGCGCTGGCCGCAGGCGTGGCCAGCGCCGCGGACATCGACACCGGCATGAAGCTGGGCACCAACTGGCCCATGGGACCGCTGGCGGTCGCCGACATCGTCGGTCTCGACACCACCAAGGCCATCCTCGAGTCCCTCGAGCGCGGGCTCGGCGACGCAAGGTACCGGCCCGCCGGGATCCTCGGCGAGCTGGTCGCGGCCGGCAAGCTGGGCCGCAAGAGCGGCGCCGGGTTCTTCGACTACGGTACGTGACGCCGTGACCGCCGTGCGCGCAGGGTACGTGCAGATCTACACCGGGGACGGCAAGGGCAAGACGACGGCCGCTCTGGGGCTCATCGTGCGCGCCCTTGGGCAGGGGCTGCGGCCGGCCGTCCTCCAGTTCATGAAATCCGACCCCACCTGGGGCGAGATCGTGACGCTCAAGAGGCTCGGCGTGCCGGTGCAGCAGTGCGGGCTCGACCACTGGGTGTTCAAGGGCGAGGCCTCGGAAGAGGACCTCGCCGCGGCGGCCGCGGGTCTCGCCAAGGCCCGGGCTCTGGTGGACAGCGGCGACTACGACCTGGTCGTCCTCGACGAGCTGGTCACGGCCGTGTTCTTCGAGCTGGTCCCGGTGGACGACGTGCTCGCCATGATGGCCGCGAAGCCGGCCGCGGTCGAGCTCGTCTTGACCGGCCGCCGCGCTCCCGACGAGCTTGTCGCGGCGGCCGACCTCGTCACCGAGATGCGGCCGCTCAAGCACTACTACGACGCCGGCGTCGAGGCGCGCCCCGGCATCGAGTACTGAGCCGCAGCGGCCGGGGCGCAGGCGCGCCCCGGCATCGCTCGCTCGCCGGCGCGCTACGTGGAGCTCCGCCGACGCCAGAGGAAGGCGACGAGGCCGATGGCCACCAGGAGGCAGGCCCGCGGTCAGCCAGGGTCTGGGGTCGAGGTACTCGTCGGCGCCCGAGGCTGTGGCCGTGTGCCAGGTGACGACGCCTGGTCCCTTGCGCTGGACGTAGGCGACGAAGAGCGAGACCAGCCCGGCTCCGGCGAGCAGCCCGAAAGCGGCGTGCGAAACCGCTCCTCGGGCGACCAGGACCAGCACGACCACCGCGACGAGCGGAGCCACCAGGATCTGCAGCGAGAGCGAGGCGAACGTCGCCGCGGCGCCGAGCGCGGTCCACATGACGAACCAGCCCCAGGACTCTTAGCTCGAGTGGTGCCGGAGACAGTGCCGGCATGAGAGGCCTCCTGCGAGATCGTTTCACTTCTTCGTCCCGGGCGCTCCGGCCGGGCTGGCGCGCTCCGGGCGATGGTAGGATTGCGCCCGTGACCCACACACTCATCTACCCGCACACCACCGTCCATAACGCCGCCGGCCACCTCGAGATCGGCGGCTGCGACGTGGTGGACCTGGCCCGCGAGTTCGGCACGCCGCTGTTCATCTACGACGAGCAGTCGCTGCGCGACCAGTGCCGCGCCTATCACGCGGCCTTCGGGGCGCGCACCGACCGCTACGAGATCGTCTACGCGAGCAAGGCCTTCAGCTGCCGGGCCATGTGCGAGCTCGTCGCGCAGGAGGGCCTGTCTCTGGACGTCGCCACCGGCGGCGAGCTGGCCGCGGCCCGCGCCGCCGCCTTTCCGCCCGAGCGCATCTACTTCCACGGCAACAACAAGTCCGTCGCCGAGATCGAGTCCGGACTCGACGCGGGCATCGGGCACTTCGTCGTCGACTCGTTCGAGGAGATCGGACGCCTCGAGGCCGCCGCCGCCGCGCGCGGGCGGCGCCAGCAGGTCCTCGTGCGCGTCACGCCCGGGGTGCGGCCGACCACCCACGACTTCGTGCAGACCGGCCAGCAAGACAGCAAGTTCGGTTTCGGGCTCGCGGACGGCCGCGCGGAGGAGGCGGTGCGCCGCCTCCGCGACGCGGCCCACCTCGAGCTGGTCGGCGTGCACGCCCACATCGGCTCGCAGATCTTCGCGCTCGACTCGTACCGGCGCGAGGTCGAGGTGCTGTTCATCGCGCTCGACGACTGGCGCCGCGACGTCGGCTTCGAATGCCGCATCTTCAACATGGGTGGCGGCCTCGGCATCCGCTACACCAGCGCCGACATGCCGAGCTCCATCGAGGAGTTCGCCGAGGCGAGCGTCTCGGCGGTGCGCGAGGGCGCCGAGCGCCACGGCATGATGATGCCGAAGCTCTTCGTCGAGCCCGGGCGCAGCATCGCCGGCAAGGCCGCGGTCACGGCGTACACCGTGGGCACGGTCAAGGTCATCCCGGGGGTGCGCACCTACGTGGCCGTCGACGGCGGCATGAGCGACAATCTGCGGCCGATGCTCTACGACTCGCGATACGAGGCCATGCTGGCCAGCAAGGCGGAGGTGCCGGCGAGCGAAGTGGTCACCATCGCCGGCAAGCACTGCGAATCGGGCGACGTGCTGGTGCGCGACGTCCACATCGCCCCCCCCGAGCCCGGCGACATCCTCGTGACGCCGGGCACCGGCGCCTACGGCTACGCCATGGCCAACAACTACAACGCGCAGCCGCGCCCGGCCGTGGTCATGGTCGCGGAGGGCCGGGCGCGCGTCATCATCGCGCGAGAGACCTGGGAGGACGTTCTGCGTCTGCAGCGCCCTCTGGGGCCGTGACGCGTTGAGCTTCCCCCGACCGCGGAGGGCACCACAGTGGACAAGGTAGGCATCGGACTCCTGGGCTACGGCACCGTCGGCTCCGGCGTGGGCAAGCTGCTGGCCAAGAACGCCGAGGACATCACTCTCGCGACCGGCAAGCGGGTGTATCTCAAGCGCGTGCTGGAGAGAGACCCTGGATTCGCCGCACCCGGCCTCGACCCGGCGCTGCTCACCACGCGCTTCGAAGACATCCTCGACGACCCGGAGATCGACGTCGTCGTGGAGCTCATCGGCGGCGTCGGCGCGGCGCTCGACTTCCAGCTCCGCGCGCTGCACGCGGGGAAGAACGTGGTGACCGCGAACAAGCAGCTGCTGGCGCAGCACGGCGCCGAGCTGTTCGCGGCGGCCGAGGCGAGCGGCGTCCATCTGCGCTTCGAAGCCAGCGCCGTCGGCGCCGTGCCCGTCATCAAGGTCCTCCGCGAGTCGCTGGTGGCCGCCGAGGTCAAGACGATCTTCGGCATCGTCAACGGCACCACCAACTACATGCTCAGCGCCATGGCCGAGACGGGCGCCGGGTACGACGAGGTCCTCAAGGAGGCGCAGCGCCTCGGCTACGCCGAGGCGGACCCCACCGAGGACGTCGGCGGCAAGGACGCCGCCGCCAAGATGGCGATCCTCGCTTCGATCGGCTTCCACAGCCGCACGGGTCTGGACGACGTCGCCTACGAGGGCATCAGCGGCGTGACGTCCGCCGACATCGCCCACGGCGTGCGTCTCGGCCTGGTGGCCAAGCTGCTGGGCGTCGCCAAGCTCATCGACGGGCGCATGAACGTGCGCGTGTACCCGGCGTTCATCCCTCGCACGCACCCGCTGGCCGGGGTCACGGGCGCCTACAACGCCGTCTTCCTCGAGAGCGACGCCTTCGACAGGATCATGCTCTTCGGCCCGGGGGCCGGCAGCGTGCCGACTGCCTCGGCGGTCATCGGCGACATCATCTCGGTGGTCAACACCGTGAAGGGCAGCTTCGTGCAGAACTGCCTGTGCTACAAGGATGTGCCGTTCTTCGCCGACGCCGACATGGTCTCCAGCTTCTACCTGCGCCTGCGGGTGAGCGACCAGCCCGGCGTGCTGGCCAAGATCGCGTCCCTCTTCGGCGACCACGGTGTGAGCATCGCCTCGATGGTGCAGGAGGGCGGCGGCGACGCCGCCGAGCTCGTGCTCCTGCTGCACCCCGTGCGCGAGGCTCAGTTCTTCGCCGCCCTCGACAAGATGAAGGCGCTGCCCGACGTGCAGGGCGAGCCCGCCTTCATCCGTGTCGAGGGCGAGACCTGAGTGTGAAGGAGGCAGTCATGGACAAAGGCAGGAAAGGGCGCATCGGCATCCTCACCGGCGGCGGCGATGTGCCGGGGCTCAACCCGGCCATCCGCGGCGTCACCCAGCGCGCCCTGCATGAGGGCTTCGACGTGGTCGGCATCCGCCGCGGCTGGGCCGGCCTCGTGGAGCTGCGCCGCGAGGCCGAGGCGGACAATTCGGAGTGCGTCGTTCCGCTCACCGCGGAGCTCGTCGACCGGCACGCCTACACCGGCGGCACGTTCCTCCACTCTTCGCGCACGCGGCCCAGCGCCGTGCCGGCGAAGGACGTCCCCGAGCACCTGAAGGGCAAGTACGCGGCCGAGAAGAACGACCTCACCGACGAGGTGCTCGCCAACCTCGAGTTCCTCGGGGTCGACTACCTGGTCCCGGCCGGCGGCGACGACACGCTGAGCTACGGTGTTGAGCTGGGCCGCCGCGGCTTCCCCGTGGTGGCGCTGCCCAAGACCATGGACAACGACGTGCCCGGCACCGACTACTGCATGGGCTTCGGCACCTGCGTGAGCCGCACCGTGCAGCTCGCCCGCCAGGTCACGAGCTCGGCGGCCTCGCACGAACGTATCGTCGTGCTCGAGGTCTTCGGGCGCTACGCGGGCTTCACGGCGCTGCTGCCCACGTTCGCGGGCGCCGCTCAGCGCTGCCTCATCCCCGAGCACGAGTTCGACGTGGAGCGGCTCGCCGAGCTGCTCGTGGCCGACCGCAACGCGCACCCCGACCGCCTCTCGGTCTGCCTGGTCAGCGAAGGCGCCATGCCGGCGGGCGGCGAGATGATCTTCGAGGGCGGCGAGAAGGACCAGTACGGGCACGCCAAGCTCGGCGGCATCGGCCAGCGCGTCAGCGCCGGGATCAAGGAGCTGGCGCCGCGCTTCAACGGCGGCCGCAAGATCGACATGATCAGCATGAACCTGGGCTACCTGGTGCGCAGCGGAGCGCCCGACGCGATCGACTGCATCGTGCCCACCGCCTACGGCAACCTCGCCGTGGACCTCATCCTGCGCGGCGAGACCGGCCGCATGGTCGCGCTCACCGACGGCAGGTACGGGTCGGTGCCCATCGGTGAGGTCGTGGCCACCAAGAAGGTGGTCGACGTCGGCGCGCTGCTACGACACCGAGCGGTATCGCCCCAAGTACGACGGCCTGGCAGGGCTGCCGATGATGGTGCTCGGCGGCGCCGGCTGATGCCGGCGTTGAGCATCGTTGGGCGGCGGCTGACGTGATGCGCAAACGCATCCTGCTCGTGCCGGACGGCATGGCCGACGAGCCGCAGATGGCGCTCGGCGGACGCACGCCGCTCGAGGCCGCCCACACGCCGTGCATGGACGGGCTCGCGCGCGGCGGCGTCGTGGGGCTCGTGCGGACCGTCCCCGTCGGCATGGAGGCCGGCAGCGACGTCGCCAACCTGGCCGTGCTGGGCTACGATCCGGCGGCCGTCTTCAGCGGGCGCAGCCCGCTGGAGGCCGCCAGCATCGGCGTCGAGCTCGGCCCCGGCGACGTCTCGTACCGCTGCAACCTCGTCACGGTCGTGGACGGCGTGATGAAGGACCACACGGCCGGGAGTATCGGCAACGACGAGGCCCGCGGCCTGATCGCGGCCTTGCAGGCCGCGCTGGGCGGCGGGCCCTTCGAGTTCCACAGCGGCGTGAGCTATCGCAACCTCCTGGTCTGGCGCGGCGGCGAGCTCGTGCCCTGCACGCCGCCGCACGACATCCTCGACCGTCCGGTGGCCGGGTATCTGCCCGGGACGGTCGCCGGCGCGGCCGGCTCCGCGGCGGCCGAGGCGCTCAGCGGGCTGCAGCGCCGCGCCGACGAGGTGCTGGCCGGCCTGCGTCCGGCCACGAGCGTCTGGTTCTGGGGCGAAGGCAGGGCGCCTCGCATGCCCCGCTTCAGCGAGCTCTACAGGCTCAGCGGCGCCGTCGTCGGCGCCGTGGACCTGGTGCGTGGAATCGGCCGGCTGGCCGGCCTCGATGTGATCGACGTGCCGGGCGCCACCGGCGGCCTCGACACCGACTACGGCGCCAAGGCGCGGGCCGCCGTCGTGGCGCTGGACGACCACGATCTCGTGTGGGTGCACGTCGAGGCGCCGGACGAGGCGGCCCACATGGGCGACCTGCGCGCCAAGGTGCGCGCCATCGAGCGCGTCGACGCCGAGGTGCTGGCCCCTATCCTCTCGTCCCCGCTGCGGCCGGCCGCCATGGTGCTGCCCGACCACCACACCACCCTGTCCACGCGCACGCACGCCGACCCGCCCGTGCCGTTCGTCATCAGCGAGCCGCTCCCGGGTTCGGGCGGCGGCGGCGCGATGGCCTTCGGCGAGACCGACGCCGCCGCCACAGGCCTGTTCGTCGCCAGCGGCGCCGAGCTCATGCGCCTGTTCCTCGAGGCCACGGGGTAAGAACTCCGCGTCGTCCGCAGGCCTTGGGGGGCCGGCGGCGAAGAGCCGGTCTCACGCCAGCGAAGCACGAGAGAGAGTCATGACCACGTCGCCAGCACGACCCGAACGCAACTCCACAGGGCAGGAGCGGTTCGCCGGCGCCGCCGCAGAACCGGTGGTCACGACGACCGCCGAGCGCTACGTGATGAGCGGCGGGAGCACCCCGCGCCTGGCGCTCAAGGAAGGCGACCTCTTCCTGTACAGCGACGCGCTCGGCCAGGCGCCCGGCAGCGAGAACTCGGTGCTCGGCCTCTTCTACCGCGACACCCGCTACCTGAGCCGGTACGAGCTCACGATCGCCGGTCGCCAGCCGGTCCTGCTCTCGTCCACGGCGGAGCGCGGCTACGCGGCCACTGTCGAGCTCACCAACCTCGAGTCTCGCACCCCGGACGGGCACACGCTGCCGCAGGCGAGCGTGCACGTGCGGCGCACACGCTTCCTCGCCGACCGCCTGCACGAGCTGCTGCGCGTGCGCAACTTCCATCACCAGAGCGTCGAGCTCGTGCTCGACCTCTACTTCGAGGCCGACTTCGCGGACCTCTTCGAGGTGCGTGGGCTACGGCGCCGCAAGCGCGGGACACGGCTGGCGCCGAAGGTCGAGGGCGACAGGTTCACGCTCAGCTACCTCGGCCTGGACGACGTGCTGCGCGAGACCGTGGTCACCTTCACCGACCCGCCCGAGTCGGTGAGGCAGGGCCGGGCGCGGTACCGCCTGCATCTCGGCCCAGGGGAACGCGCCGTCCTGCGTTACGACGTGAGCATCGTCGCGCCAGACCCCCCCGAGCCGCGCGCCGGCGACTTCAACGCCAAGCTGGGCGCCCTGAGACACGAGCACGAGCGCTGGGACTCCGGCGCCACCGACATCTTCACCGACAACGAGCAGGTGAACCACGTGCTGCGCCGCGGCCAGGACGACCTGCGCATGCTGGCCGCCACCGTGAACGGTGAACGCATCGCGCTGTCCGGCGTCCCCTGGTTCGTGGCGCCCTTCGGGCGCGAGCTGCTGCTGGTCGGCCTCGAGACCCTGCTCCTCGACCTGCGCTGGTCGCAGGCGGCCGTGGACTTCCTGGGCAGCACCCAGGGTACCCACGACAGCGCCTTCAGAGAGGAGCAACCCGGCAAGATCATGCACGAGCTGCGTCGCGGCGAGCTCGCCAACCTGCGCGCCATCCCGCACACGCCGTACTTCGGCTCGGTCGACGCGACGCCGCTGTGGCTGCTGCTGGTCGCCGAGCTCACGATGTGGACCGGCGACCTCGACGGCTTCGACTTCCGCCGCGACGCGGTGGACGCCGCGCTCGCCTGGCTGGACGTGCGCGGCGACTTCGACGGCGACGGGTTCGTGGAGTACGAGCGCCGCTCGCGGGCCGGCCTGCGCAACCAGGGCTGGCGCGACGCCGGCGATGCCGTCCTTCACACCGACGGCTCACAGGCCACCGGCCCTATCGCCCTCGCGGAGACGCAGGGCTACGTCTACTACGCCAAACGTCGCCTCGCCGCCCTCTACGGACAGCTCGGCGACGTGCAGCGCGCCGAGCGCCTGGCCCAGGAGGCGGCCGACCTCAAGCGGCGCTTCAACGAGCGCTTCTGGATGGAGGACGAAGGGTTCTTCGCGATGGCGCTCGACGGCGAGAAGAAGCAGGTGAAGTCCGTCTGCTCGACCATCGGTCACGCGCTGTGGTCGCGGATCGTCGCCGACGAGCACGTCGCCGCCGTGGTCAAGCGCCTCATGGCGCCCGACATGTTCACGGGCTGGGGCGTGCGCACGTTCAGCAAAGACATGAAGGGCTACAACCCCGTGAGCTTCTACAACGGCAGCGTCTGGCCCTACGACACGGCGATCATCGCCAACGGCATGAAGAAGCAGGGCTACGTGCAGGAGTCCAACCGCCTCGCCTGGGGCCTCGTGGAGTCTGCCGTGGCACACGAGTACTCGCGTCTGCCGGAGATGTTCTGCGGCTTCACGCGGCAGTCGATCAACAAGCCCGTGTCGTTCCCCATGGCCTGCTCGCCAGACGCCTGCTCGGCGGGCGCCCTCTACATGATCCTCCAGTCCATGGTCGGCATCTACGCGCAGGCCGAGGAGAACATCGTGTACGTCCACGCCCCGGACCTGCCCAAGTGGCTCGGCGAAGTGACGCTGTCCAACCTCAGGGTGGGGCGCACGACCATGCGGCTGCGCTTCCGCCGCGAGGGCAGCCAGACCAGCTTCTCCGTCCTCGACAAACAGGGCCCGGGGCGTATCGTAGTGGTGGAATGACCATGGCGCCGCTGACCATCGCCCACATCTCGGACCTGCACGCCGGCTCGCCGTACTTCGTGCCCACGCTCATGGACCGCGTGGTCGTCGAGCTCAACGAGCTGCGCCCCGACATCGTCCTCTGCACCGGCGACCTCACCGAGATGGGCTTTCGCCAGGACTATCTCGTGGCGCAGGAGTACCTGGAGCGCATCGAGTGCCCCCGGCTCGTCGTGATCCCCGGCAACCACGATGCCCGCAACGTCGGCTACGTGCATTTCGAGGAGCTCATCGGCCCCCGCTGGCAGACGCTGCGCTTCGGCGGGGTCACCATCGTGGCCGTCGACTCGACGGAGCCGGACCTCGACCACGGCCAGATCGGCCGGGCGCGCTACGATTGGCTCAAGGAGAAGTTCTCGGGACCGGCCGCGCTGCGCATCTTCATGCTGCACCACCACCTCCTGCCGGTGCCGGGAACGGGGCGCGAACGCAACATCGTCTACGACGCCGGCGACCTGCTCGAGATACTGCAGGAGTGCGACGTCCACCTGGTGCTGGGCGGGCACAAGCACGTACCGTACGCCTGGCGCCTCGAGCGCCTGTTCGTGGTCAACGCCGGCACCTGCAGCTCGCAGCGCCTGCGCGGCCACACCAAGGCCTGCTACAACATCGTGCGCCTCGACGGCGACCGCGTGGAGGTGGTGCGCAAGTACCCGTTCCACGGCACGGAGACGCTCATCGACTTCGTGCCGTCCACGGGGTCGTTCGAGAAGTACATCTGCCCCGTTCCCGAGGAGGGAAGGCGATAGGGGAGACCCTGCCGCGCGCCGTCGTGGTGATCGACGGCGAGCACTATCCGCCCGTGGTGGCCGCCGCGCTCGAAGGGCTGCGGCGGCGCTACGTTGTGGTCGCCGGCATCTTCGCCGGCGGCCGCGAGAAGCTGCGCGGCGGCTTCGCCGCCGCGCCGGGCCTCGCGGCCGGGGCCGAGGCGGCTTTGGGTGGCCTGGCGAGCGAGCTCGGCCTGCCGCGGCTGGCCGCGGTCGAGCCGGGCGGCGACGACGTCGCCGCCGTGCTCGACGCGGTGCGCGCGGTGCTGCGCGAGGCGCGCGCCGACGCCCTTGTCGACCTGTCCGACGAGCCCATCATCGGCTACCGCGAGCGCTTCCTCCTGATGAGCGCCGCGCTGGCCGAGGGCGCGCGTTACGTGGCCGCGGACGCGGAGGTCCGGCCGCAGCGCTTCGCACGCCTGCAGGCCATGCCGGCGCTCGGCGTGATCGGCACCGGCAAGCGCGTGGGCAAGACGGCCGTGAGCGGCTGGCTGGCACGGCGGCTCGACGGCCGGCTCGCCGGCCACGGCGCCGTGGTCGTGGTCGCCATGGGCCGCGGAGGCCCCCCGGAGCCCGAGCTCCTGCTCGGCGCCGACGGCCTGGGCGCCGCCGAGCTGCTGGCCGCTTCACGCGCCGGCCGCCACGCCGCCAGCGACTGCTACGAAGACGCCGTCCTGGCCGGCGTGACCACCATCGGCTGCCGCCGCTGCGGCGGCGGCCTGGGCGGCGCGCCGTTCGCCGACAACGTGCGCGAGGCGCTGCCGCTCGTGGAAGCCAGCGGCGCGGCGCTCGCGGTCTTCGAGGGCAGCGGTGCCGTGGTGCCGCCCGTGGCCTGCGACGCCACGCTCTGCGTGGCCGGGGCCGGCCAGCCGCTCGAGTACGTGGCCGGCTATCTCGGCACCTACCGGCTGCTCCTCAGCGACGCGCTCGTGCTCACGCAGTGCGAGCCGCCGTTCGCCGAGGCCGGCGACGTGACGGCGCTGGCCGCCGCCGCGGCGGCCGTCAATCCCGGCCTGCGGATCGTGCAGACGGTGTTCCGGCCGCGGCCGGCGCAGCCCGTCCGCGGCCGCAGGGTGGCCTTCTTCACGACGGCGCCCGAGGGCGCCGTGCCGCGGCTCGCGCAGGCGCTCGCCGACGACCACGGCGCGGACGTGGTGCTCGTCTCGACCGGCCTCGCCGACCGCGGCAAGCTGGCGGCGGACGTGGCGCGCGCCGCGAAGGACGCCGACGTCTTTCTCACCGAGATCAAGGCGGCGGCGGTGGACGTGGTCGCCGAGGCCGCCGCCGCGGCCGGTCGCGAGCTCGTGTTCTGCGACAACGAGCCGTTCGCCCGCGAGGGCGATCTGGGCGGCGTCGTGGACGAGCTCGAGCGGCTGGCCGCCGCGCGCTTCGCGGCGCGCGACCGCGGCCGGCCGGCCGCCGCCGGGGCGCGCGCCCGCAAGGGGAGGACCGACGGTGGATGACGACCTTGTCGTGCGGCTCATCGACGAGAGCGACGGGGCGCCGTTCAGCAAGGGACTGATGGCGCAGACGCTCATGGCGACCGGGCTGGCGCCCGAGCAGGCGTACGGCGTGGCGGCCGCCGTGGAGCGGCGCCTGCGGCGCCGCGGGCCGGCGGCCCTCACCCTCGCCGACCTGCACGAGATCGCGCGCGAGCAGATCGGCGACCCGCAGGGCGACATCCTCATCGAGCGTTTTCGCCAATGGCAGACCCTGCGCCGCCTCGAGACGCCGCTGATCGTCCTCATCGGAGGCGCTACCGGCGTCGGCAAGAGCACGCTCGCCACCGAGCTCGCCCATCGCCTCGGCATCACCCGCGTGATCAGCACCGACATGGTGCGGCAGACGATGCGCGCCTTCTTTGCGCCCGAGCTCATGCCGGCCATCCACACGTCCTCGTTCGACGCCGCTTCCGCGGTGCGCGTACCCGTGCCCCGCGAGACGGACCTCAACAAGGTCGGGTTCATGGAGCAGACGAAGGCCGTCTCCGTGGGCATCGAGGCGATCGTCGCGCGAGGCATCGACGAGGCCCAGCGCATGGTGATCGAGGGCGTGCACATCGTGCCCGGCTTCCTCGACCGCTCACGCTGGCGTGAGGCGCTGGTGCTCGAGTTCGTGCTCGCCGTGCACGATAAGGCCCGTCATCAGGGTAACTTCACGGTGCGCGAGTGGGAGACCGGCGGCATCCGGCCGCTGCGCCGCTACCTCGACCATTTCGCCCAGATCCGCCGCATCCAGAAGTACATCGTCGGTCGCGCCGCGGCGCTGGACGTCCCGGTGGTGGACAATCCGAGCCTCGACGAGAACCTGAGCGAGGTACTGGGCGCCATCCTCCGGCGTGTCGACGAACAGAGCGCTGCATCCGGCTCCTGAACCGCTTCAGTTCTGCGCGGCGCGTCCGATATACTGTGTATCCCCGACCCGGCCTCTCTTCTCGCCGGGCGCCCCGGCGTCTCAGGGGCGAGGGCATCCCACAGCGATCCGGCGGCCCGCGGCGGCCGCACATCACGGAGAGAGCACATGGCTTGCCGTCCGGCCGTCATCGAGGTTAGTGGGAATCTCTTGCGCGATATGACATACTCTGCACCGGAGTCCGCACGGACCCCGTCTTCCACCACATCATCCACCTCTACTCGTTCGACATCTCTCCGGCGAGACGGCTGCAGGCCGCGCGGGGCGATGTCAGAGGTCCCGGGAGCCCATGAGCACTGATGAACACACAGACCAGATGACCGTACCGACCGAGCCGGCCGTGCCGGCGATGGAGTCTTCGCCGGCGGCGCCGGCGCAGGCGCCTGCCGATGCCAAGCCCGTCGCGAAGCCCGCCCGTCCGGCCAGGGCCGCAAAGGCCGTCAAGCCCGACGCGCCGGTCGCCGAGGCGGCCGCGCCGCCCGTCGAGACGGCCGCGCCGCCCGCCGCCGGCGGTGACGGGCAGGCTGCGCCGCCCGTGGCTCCGCCGGCAGACCGTCCGACCGGCGATACCCCCGCGGCAGATGCGCCCGCCGCGGCGCCCTCCGACTCTTCCGCCGGCGACGGCGAGCGGTCCTTCGGCCAGCAGCCCGGTCGCCAGGGCCAGCAGGGCCAGCAGCGTCAGCAACAGGGCGGCGGCAAGGGCAAGAACCGCCGCGGCCGCGACCGCGAGCGCGATCGCGAGAAGCCGCGGCAGGAGCCGCGCGACGATCGCCCGTCGATCCCCTGCACCGGCATCCTCGACGTGCTGCCCGATGGTTTCGGCTTCCTGCGCACCAACGGCTTCACCCAGGGCGACCGCGACGTGTACGTGTCGCTCAGCCAGATCCGCCGCTTCGGCCTGCGCCGCGGCGACGAGATCCTCGGCCAGGTGCGCGAGCCCAAGGACAACGAGAAGTACAACGCCCTCCTCAAGATCGACGGCGTCAACGGCGTCGATCCCGAGGTGGCGCGCAAGCGCCCCATGTTCGAGCAGCTCACGCCGCTCTTCCCCGAGGAGCGCCTGCGCCTCGAGACCGAGGAACACGACACGGCCGCGCGCATCATGGACCTGCTCTGTCCCATCGGCAAAGGCCAGCGCGGCCTGATCGTGTCGCCGCCGAAGGCCGGCAAGACCACGATCCTCAAGAAGCTGGCCAACTCCATCGCCGCCAACAACCCCGACATCGACCTCTTCGTGCTGCTCGTCGACGAGCGTCCTGAAGAAGTCACCGACATGCAGCGCTCGGTGGTCGGCACCGTGGTGGCCAGCACCTTCGATCAGCCCAGCGAGAACCACGTGCAGGTCACCGAGCTCGTGCTCGACCGCGTCAAGCGTCTCGTCGAGATGGGCCACGACGTCGTGGTGCTGCTCGATTCCATCACGCGTATGGCGCGCGCCTTCAACCTCAACACGCCGGCCAGCGGCCGCATCCTCTCGGGCGGCGTCGACAGCACGGCGCTGTACCCGCCCAAGAAGTTCTTCGGGGCGGCGCGCAACATCGAGGAGGGCGGCTCGCTCACCATCCTCGCCACGGCCCTGGTCGACACCGGCTCGCGCATGGACGAGGTCATCTTCGAGGAGTTCAAGGGCACCGGCAACATGGAGATCCGCCTCGACAGGCGCCTCGCCGACAAGCGCATCTTCCCGGCCATCGACATCGAGATGACCGGCACGCGCAAGGAGGAGCTGCTCATGGAGCCCGCCGAGGCGGCCGCCGTGTGGAAGCTCCGCGGTGTGCTGCACAGCCTCGAGCCGGCCGCCGCCATCGAGCTGCTCATCAAGAAGGTGCGCGAGACGAAGAGCAACGCCGAGTTCCTCAGCGCGCTGCAGAAGAACTCGCGCTGACGGCCGCGCCGGCGCGTCGCGCCGGCGCGCGTTTGACGCCGGGAACGATTTCAGGCGAGACCGCGTTCCGTGCTATCATGCCGGTTCGGCCCGCGTGGGCCGTCCGCGAGTGATCCGGGTTTGCTCCCAGAAGGGATCCGTTGCCATGAAGAAAGACATCCACCCGAAGTACGAAGAAGCGACCGTGCACTGCTCCTGCGGCAACACGTTCACGACGCGCAGCACCAAGCCGGACCTGCGCGTCGAGCTGTGCTCGCAGTGCCATCCGTTCTACACGGGCAAGCAGAAGCTGGTCGACTCCGGTGGGCGCGTCGAGCGTTTCAAGCGCCGCTACGAAAAGGCCGAGCCCGTCAAGGCCGAGCCCGTCAAGGCCAAGGCCGTGAAGGCGGGACCCGTGAAGGCCGAGGCACCCGAGGCCACGCCCACCAAGGCTGAAGCCCCTCAGGCGTGACGGGAGCCCTGCGGTGAGCGCCGAGCTCCGCCTCACACTCCTCCAGCACACGCCCGACCCCGACCGCGCCGTCGCGATCGCGGGTCGGCTCTGCTATGCGCCCGTGTCGGCCGCCGACCTCAAGCAGGAGATGGGCGCCGACGACGTCGCCAAGCTCGTGCGCATCCTCGTGCGTTCCGGTCACCACTCGGCCCTCGAGCACGCCTCCTTCAGCTTCGCCGTCGACGGCGTCTCGCGCGCCCTCACGCACCAGCTGGTGCGGCACCGCCTGGCCAGCTACAACCAGCAGTCGCAGCGGTACGTCAACTTCGGGGCGGGCGACAGTTTCATCGTCCCGCCCTCCGTGTCCGCGGACCCCGAGGCCGAGGCGGTGTTCTCGAGGCCATGGAACACGCCCGCGTGGCCTACGACAGGCTGGTCGAGCTGGGCCTCGCCGAGGGCCGCACCCGCGAGAGCGTGCAGGAAGACGCACGCTTCGTGCTCCCCAACGCCGCCGAGACCAAGATCGTCGTCACCATGAACGCCCGCGAGCTGCGCCACTTCTTCCGCGTGCGCTGCTGCAATCGCGCGCAGTGGGAGATCAGGGCGCTCGCCTGGGAGATGCGCGACATGGTCAAGGAGCTGGCGCCCAACCTCTTCGAGGGCAGCGGCCCCGGCTGCCTCTACGGCACGTGCCCGGAGGGCAAGATGACCTGCGGCAAGCCGTACAAGCCCGAAGACGTCGACGGGCCCGCGGCCGCGCGCGCTTGAGCGTCTCTCGCGCGGCCCACGCCCCCGTCTCCGCCATGATCACGCGCCTCATCCGTAACGCGCTCGCGGTGGTCACGCCGGCCGCCCTGTGGGCGCGCCGCGCCCAGGTCGGCGGCCAGGCCGTCATCGAAGGCGTCATGATGCGCGGCGTGGACCACTGGTCGCTGGCCGTGCGCCGCCCCGACGACACCATCGGCATTCACGAGTTCCCCCTGGTCAGCTGGATGGTGCGCTATCCGATCCTCAAGATCCCGGTCGTCCGCGGCGTCGTGGCGCTCGTCGAGTCGCTGGTCATCGGGGTGCGCGCCCTCACCATGTCGGCCAACGAGTCCATCGGCGAGGAGGAGCAGCAGCTCAGCCGCAAGGAGCTCGGCGGCACGCTCATCGTCGCCTTCGCCTTCGCCATCGGCCTCTTCTTCGTGGCGCCCCTGTTCCTCACCGGGCTGTTCAGCCAGTGGATCGGTGACGGCTACCTGTTCTGGGCGGTCGAGGGCTGCGTGCGCGTCGGTATCTTCCTCGTCTATCTCGCCATCATCACCCAGATCAAGGACCTGCGCCGCGTCTTCGAGTACCACGGCGCCGAGCACATGAGCATCCACGCCCTCGAGCACGGGGACGAGCTCACCGTCGAGAACGTCGAGCACTACCGCACGCTGCACCTGCGCTGCGGCACGTCGTTCCTGCTCATCGTGATGGTGGTGGCCATCTTCGTGTTCGCGTTCGTCGGCCGGCCGGTGTGGTACCTGCTCATCCTCAGCCGCGTCATCCTGATCCCCCTCATCGCCGGCGTGAGCTACGAGATCATCAAGTTCGCCGGCCGCCACGAGGACAACTTTCTCGTGCGGGCCATCATGTCGCCCGGTCTGGCACTGCAGTGGATGACCACCAAGCAGCCCGACAGCGCCCAGGTCGAGGTGGCCATAGCCGCCCTCGAGAAGATCATCGAGCTCGAGCCCCAGGACCGCCCGCCGGTCGAAAGGCGTGGAGGTCATGGCGTAAGCTCTGCGCATGGCCGCCATCGACAACCTCATCGACGAGATCGAGCGCTCCTACGAGGAGCTCAACGCGCAGCTCGCCGACCCCGAGGTGCTCGGCGACCGCGGGCGCTACGCCGGCATCGCCCGCAAGCACGCCGAGCTGCAGCCGGTCTACGAGCTCGCGCGGCGCTTCCGCGAGGCGGAGCGGACGGTGGCCGACGCCGAAGGCCTCCTCGGCGACGACTCCTCCGACGCCGAGATGCGCGACTTCGCGCAGGAGGAGCTCGGCGAGGGCCGCCGCCGGCTCGAGGAGCTCAGCGAGGAGATCCGCGTGCGCATGCTCACGCGCGACCCCAACGACGCCAAGGACGTGATCATCGAGATCCGCGCCGGCACCGGCGGCGACGAGGCGTCGCTGTTCGCCGGCGACCTGGCGCGCATGTACACGCGCTACGCGCAGGCGAAGGGCTTCGAGGTCGACATCCTGAGCGCCAACGAGAACGACAACGGCGGCTACAAGGAAGTCACGCTCGAGGTCAAGGGCCAGGGCGCCTTCTCGGCGCTCAAGTACGAGAGCGGCGTGCACCGCGTGCAGCGCGTCCCGGCCACCGAGGCCGCGGGCCGCCTCCACACCTCGACCGCCACGGTCGCCGTCCTGCCCGAAGCCGAGGACATCGAGATCGCGATCCACCCGAACGACCTGCGCGTGGACATCTTCCGCGCCCGCGGGCCCGGGGGCCAGAGCGTCAACACCACCGACTCGGCGGTCCGGCTCACGCACGTGCCCACCGGCGTCACCGTCAGCTGCCAGGACGAGAAGAGCCAGCTGCAGAACAAGGAGCGCGCCCTGCGCATCCTGAGGGCGCGCCTCTTCGAGCTCGAGCAGACGAAGCAGGACGAGGAGCGCGGCGCGGCGCGGCGCACCATGGTCGGCAGCGGCGACCGCGCCCAGAAGATCCGCACCTACAACTTCCCGCAGAACCGCGTGAGCGACCACCGCATCGGGCTCACCAGCCATCGCATCGCCGAAGTGATGGAGGGCGAGCTCGATGAATTCACCGAGGCCCTGGCCGCCGAGGACCGGCGCAAGCAGCTGGCAGCGGCCGGCGGGGAGTGAACGTGGCGGCGAGCGTGGGCGACGCGCTCCGCGCAGCCACGGAGTGGCTGCGCGCCAGCGGGTCGCGCTCGCCGCGTCTCGACGCGGAGCTGCTGCTGGCCACGGCCCTCGGCGTCGGCCGCGCCGAACTGTTCCGTGCGCCCGAACGGGTCCTCACGATCATCGAGGAGCGTCGTTTCGACGGCTACCTCGTGAGGCGCCAGGCCCGCGAGCCCGTGGCCTACATCCGCGGGCGCCGCGCCTTTCGCGGCATCGAGCTCGAGGTCACGCCCGCGGTGCTGATCCCGCGGCCCGAGACCGAGACGCTGGTGGACGTGGCACTCGAGGCGCTGGCCGCGGTGCCGGCCGGGGGTGACGCCGCCGGCGGCGTGCTCGGCGCCGGGCCGGGCGGCGCCGCGGCCCCCGGCCTCTACGAGCCTGTGACGCTCGATGTGGGCACCGGTTCAGGCTGCATCGCGCTGGCCCTCGCGGCAGAGAACCCGTTCGTGCGTCTGGTGGCCACCGACGTGAGCGAGGCCGCCGTCGAGGTGGCGCGCCGCAACGCGGCGCGCCTCGGCCTCGACGGCCGCGTCGACATCCGCGTCGGCGATCTGCTCGACGATCTGCTGCCGCGCGAGCGTTTCGACCTCATCGTCTCCAACCCGCCGTACATCCCCGACGCCGAGTACCGCACCCTCGAAGCGAACGTGCGCGAGTACGAGCCGCGTCTGGCGCTTGACGGCGGCGAAGACGGGCTCGACGTGGAGCGCCGCCTGATCCCGGCCGCCGCCGCCCGCCTCCGCTCCGGCGGCGTGCTGGCCGTCGAGGTCGGGGCGGGGCAGGCCGCCGCCGTGCGGGCGCTGTTCGCGGCGACCGGCGCGTTCGAGGCGGCGCAGGAGCGCGCGGATCTGGCCGGCATCCCCCGCGTCGTCTTCGCCCGCGTCTCGACGGCCGGCGCCGGGAGCTGACGATGCGCAACGAGAAGGCCCGCGCCATCGTCCTCAGCTCGCGGCCTCTGGGCGAGGCCGACCGGATCCTGCGCTTGTTCACCCGCGAGCTGGGGCGCGTCGACGCGGTGGTCAAGGGCGTGCGCAAGACCACGTCCAGGTGGGGCGGGCGGCTGGAGCCCTTCAACGTCTGCGACCTCATGCTCTACCAGGGGCGCACGCTGTACACGGTCACGCAGGCGCACCTCGTGGACGTGTTCCTCAGGCTGCGCGACGATCGCGAAGCCCTCACGGCTGCGGCGGTCGTCTGCGAAGCGGTCGCGGGTCTGACGCCGGAGCACGAGCCCGAGGAGCGCGTGTTCGCGCTCCTGCGCAACACGCTCAAGGAGCTTGACACAGGCCTGCGAGGGCCGGCCCTGGAGGCGCCGCTGGTGCTGGGCGCGCTGCTCAAGCTCCTCTACGAGGCCGGCTACATGCCGGTGCTCGACCAGTGCACGGCGTGCGGCGCCGGCGAGCGCGCTCTGGGGTTCTCGGCGGCGCGCGGCGGCCTCGTCTGCGAGAAGTGCCTGGAGGACGCGGTGCCCATCACGCCCGCGGCCATCGAGGCGCTGCGGGAGGCGCTGGGACGGCCGCTGGCCGAGCTTCGCGCGGCGGAGCCCACGGCGGCCGTCGCCGAGGCTCTGCGCGACGTCCACGACCTGTACGGCTACCACACGGGGTCTCGCCTGCGCGCTCTGCGCTTCGCGCGCGCCGCACGATGAACGGGGTGGCGGTCGACCCCCCAAGAAGACGGGCGCGGCGCTCGCGTCGCCGTCGCACCCGTGGCCGGGTGTTCGCGTCGCCGTCGCGCCGCCCCACACGGACGGTGCTCGCGCGCCGTCCGTTGAAGGTACTGTACCCGCGACTGACAACAGCGACGATGGAACACTCGTCCATGCCGCCCGGCGGCGCGTCAGCGCCGCCGTTGGCCCGCCGGTAGCGGCCCTGCTAGAATCGGCGACTCCGACCGAAAGGACACGTGACCGACCACGCCCCGGGTGAAGCCGCCTTGCACGGGCTTCCCACGTTCCAGCAGATCATCGCCAGGTTGCAGGCCTATTGGGAACGGCAGGGCTGCGTCGTCGTGCAGCCGTATCACACCGAGGTCGGGGCCGGCACGTTCAACCCGGCGACCTTCCTGCGCTGCCTGGACGCGCGCCCGTGGCGCGCGGCCTACGTCGAGCCCTCCATGCGGCCCACCGACGGGCGTTACGGCGAGAACCCGTATCGCCTGGGTCACTACTACCAGTACCAGGTCGTCATCAAGCCGTCGCCGCCCGACATCCAGGACCTGTACCTGCAGTCGCTGGTGGCGCTGGGCATCGACCTGGCCGAGCACGACGTGCGCTTCGTCGAGGACAACTGGGAGGGACCCACCCTGGGCGCCTGGGGGCAGGGCTGGGAGGTCTGGATCGACGGCATGGAAGCCACCCAGTTCACGTACTTCCAGCAACTGGGCGGCTTCGACCTCGATCCGATCACCGTGGAGCTCACCTACGGTCTGGAGCGCCTGGCCATGTACCTGCAGGGCGTGGACAGCGTCTACGACCTCGTGTGGTCGCAGTGGGACGAGGACGGCGAGACGGTGACCGTCACCTACGGCGACGTCTACCGCGAGAACGAGCGCGAGTTCAGCCGCTACAGCTTCGAGGTCGCCGACACCGACATGCTCTACCGCCATTTCCGCGAGCACGAGAACGAGGCCGGGCGTTGCCTCGAGGCGCGTCTGCCCGTGCCGGCCTACGACCAGGTGCTCAAGTGCAGCCACGTCTTCAACATGCTCGACGCGCGCGGCGTGATCAGCGTCACCGACCGCACGATGCACATCGGGCGCGTGCGCGACCTCGCGCGCAAGGTCGCCGGCCTGTACCTCGAGGTCTTCGGGGACGGTCGCGCATGAGCACCCTCTTGATCGAGATCGGCTGCGAAGAGCTGCCCTTCAAGGTCTGCGAGTCCGTGGTCCGCCAGCTCGAGGGCTCCGCGGAGGCTCCGGGGCTCGCGCACAAGCTCCTCGACGCCGAGCGCCTTCTCGAGAGCGGCGCCCCCGATCTCAGGGTGCTGGTCTCCCCGCGGCGCATCGCCGTGCTGGTCGAGGGCGTGCCCGAGCGCCAGACCGCCAAGACCGACGACTACCGCGGCCCCAAGGCCGCGATCGCCTACGACGCCGGCGGCGGCCTCACCAAGGCCGGGCTGGGGTTCGCGCGCTCGCGCGGCGCCCAGCCCGAGGACGTGCGCCGCGAGGTGGTCGACGGCACGGAGTTCGCCGTGGTCCGCGTCGAGGCCGAGCGTCGCTACGCCGTCGATGTCCTGCCGGGCCTCATCCCGGCCCTGGTCACGGGCCTGCAGATCCCGCGCGGGATGCGCTGGGGCAGCCGGCCCGCGGGCGAGGCCGACTACCTGCGCTTCTCCCGTCCCATCCGCTGGCTGGTCTGCAAGCTCGGCACCAAGACCGTGGCGGCCACATTCTACGGCCTGACCTCCGGCGACGTGACCCAGGGCCACCGGGTGCTCGGCGCGCCGATCATCATCGACAGGGCCGAGCACTACGAGAAGCACCTCGCCGAGCAGAAGGTGGTCGTCTCGCAGCACGAGCGCCGTCGCCTGATCGTCGAGGGCCTGGACGCGCACGCCGCCGAGCTCGGCGGCGAGTGGTCCGACCCCGGCGACGTGCTGGCCGAGGCGGTGTACCTCGCCGAGTGGCCGAGCGTCGCCCGGGGAGCGCTCGCCGCCGGCCATCTGCGGCTGCCTGCCCCCGTGCTCATCACGGCCATGCAGAGCCATCAGCGCTACTTCCCGGTGAGGGACGGCGACGGCCGCCTGCTGCCGGCGTTCCTCTACGTGAGCAACGCCGACCCCGGCGCGGCCGACCTCGTCACGCGCGGCAACGAGCGCGTCCTCGAAGGCCGGCTGGACGACGCCGAGTTCGCCTACGACCGCGACGTCGCCGAGGGCCTCGACACCATGGCCGACCGTCTCGGCGCCGTGGTGTTCCACGAGAAGCTCGGCTCGCTGGCCGACAAGGCGCACCGGCTGCAGGGACTGGTGGCCGGTCTGGCCGCCGGGCCCGGCGCCGCAGGCGCCCGCACCGGCGGCAACGGCTCGTCGGCGCCGCTCGCCGAGACGCTGCGTGCGGCGGCGCGGCTGGCCAAGGCCGACCTCGTGAGCCAGGTGGTCATCGAGTTCCCCGGTCTGCAGGGCGTCATGGGCGGCATCTACGCGGAGTCCGGCGGGCTGGGCGACGCCATCGCCGCGGCCGTGGGCGAGCACTACCAGCCGCTGTCGGCCACCGCGCCGCTGCCGAGCACGCTGAGCGGCGGGCTGCTGGCCATCGCCGACAAGGTCGACAACATCGTCGGCGCGTGGGTGGCCGGCCAGAAGCCGTCCGGCTCGCGCGACCCGTACGGGCTGCGGCGCGCGGCCATGGGCATCGTGCGCATCGCGCTCGAGTACAGCCTGCGCTTCCCCATCACCGGCCTGCTGGCCTCGGCCGTCGACCAGTTCGAGCTGCAGGGCGTCGAGGGCCTCGACGACGAGCGGCGCGCCGTCATCGTCGCCGAGACGGCGGCGTTCGTGCGCGAGCGCCTGCAGGTGCTGCTGCTCGACGAGGGCCTGCCGTTCTCCAGCGTCGAGGCGGCGCTGGCCGCGCCGGCCGGCGACGTGCCGGCCCTGGCGGCGCGGGCACGCGTCTTCGCCGCCCTCGCCGGCCGCGACTTCTTCGAGGACGCCGTGACCGCCTACAACCGCTGCGCGGCGCTGGCCGCCAAGGACGCGGCGGCCGGGTCTCGCTCCGTCGACCCGGCCCTGTTCACCGACGACGCCGAGCGCGAGCTCGCCGCGGCCTGCGAGGCGGCGCGCGGGCCGCTGCTCGACGCGCTCGCCCATCTGGAGATCGAGAGCGCCGTGAAAGAAGCGGCCGGCCTGCGGCCGGCCGTCGACCGCTACTTCGAGGCCGTGATGGTCATGGCCGACGACGACGCCGTGCGCGGCAACCGGCTGGCGCAGCTCGCCGCCGTCACGGCTTTGATCGGCCGCATCGGCGAGTTCAGCCGCCTGCCTCTGTCGCAGGCGTGAAGAAGGTATCTACCCCGAGGAGTGATTGATGTCGAGCAAGTGGGTCTACCAGTTCAACGAGGGCGACAAGAGCATGAAGAACCTGCTCGGCGGCAAAGGCGCCAATCTCGCCGAGATGACGAGCATCGGCCTGCCGGTGCCGCCCGGCTTCACGATCACCACCGAGGTCTGCAACCACTACTCGGCCAACGCAGACTACCCCGACGGCGTCGACGAACAAGTGGCCGCCGCGCTCGCCGCGCTCGAGCAGGACACGGGCAAGAAGTTCGGCGACGCCGCCGATCCGCTGCTCATCAGCGTGCGCTCCGGCGCCCGCGCCTCCATGCCCGGCATGATGGACACCATCCTCAACCTGGGCCTCAACGACACCACGGTGCAGGGCGTCATCGCGACCACCGGCAACCCGCGCTTCGCCTACGACTGCTACCGCCGCTTCGTCTCCATGTACGGCGACGTGGTGCTCGGCTGCAAGCCCGAGGACAAGGACGAGCGCGACCCCTTCGAGGAGATCCTCGAGGCGGCCAAGGAGGCCAAGGGGATCCAGTACGACACCGACCTCGACGAGGCCGACCTCAGGGACCTGGTGGTCAAGTTCAAGACCGCCGTCAAGGAGCGCACCGGCAACGACTTCCCCGATGACCCGCGCCAGCAGCTCTGGGGCGCCATCACCGCGGTGTTCGGCAGCTGGGGCAACGACCGCGCCGTGGCCTATCGCCGCCTCTACGACATCCCCGACACGTGGGGCACCGCCGTCAACGTGCAGACCATGGTGTACGGCAACACCGGCGAGGAGTCCGGCACCGGCGTCGCCTTCACCCGCGACCCCGCCACCGGCGAGGACGTCTTCTACGGCGAGTTCCTCGTCAACGCCCAGGGCGAGGATGTGGTCGCCGGCGTGCGCACGCCGCGCCCCGTGAGCGAGCTCGCCGACGTCTTCCCGCCCGCCTACGAGCAGCTCCTCGAGGTCCGCCAGACCCTGGAGCGCGAGCTGCGCGACATGCAGGACTTCGAGTTCACCGTCGAGAAGGGCCGCCTGTTCATGCTGCAGACGCGCAACGGCAAGCGCACCGGCCTGGCCGCCATCCGCATCGCCGTCGACATGTGCGAGGCGGGCATGATCACGCCGCAGGAGGCGCTCATGCGCGTCGAGCCCGAGCAGCTCAACCAGCTGCTGCGGCCCATCTTCTCGCCCGAGAGCCGGCGCACCGCCGTCGCGGAGGGCCGGGTCCTGGCCAAGGGCCTGGCCGCCGGCCCCGGCGCCGCCGCCGGCCAGGTGGCCTTCAACGCCGCCGACGCCGACGCCATGAAGACCGCCGGCAAGCAGGTGCTGCTGGTGCGCGTCGAGACGAGCCCCGACGACATCCGCGGCATGACCGTCAGCGAGGGCATCCTCACGGCGCGCGGCGGCATGACCAGCCACGCCGCCCTGGTCGCCCGCCAGATGGGCAAGGTCTGCGTCGTGGGCTGCGAAGCGCTCGACATCGACTACAAGGCGCGCACCATCACCGTGGACGACAAGGTGGTCAACGAGGGCGACTGGCTCTCCATCGACGGCTTCACCGGCGAGGTCATCGTCGGCCGCCTCGAGACGCGTCCCAGCGAGGTGCTGCAGGTGCTCCTCGAGGGCTCGCTCAAGCCTGAGGACTCGCAGACCTTCAAGTACTACGACGACATGATGAAGTGGGCCGACGCCGAGCGCCGGCTGCTGGTGCGCGCCAACGCCGACCAGCCCGACCAGAGCGCCAACGCCATCAAGTTCGGCGCCCAGGGCATCGGCCTCTGCCGCACCGAGCACATGTTCTTCGGCGGCGAGCGCATCACGGCGGTGCGCGAGATGATCCTCGCAGGCACCGTCGCCGAGCGCGAGAAGGCGCTCGCCAAGCTTCTGCCCATGCAGCGCGACGACTTCGCGGGCATCTTCCGCGTGATGGGCGAGCGCCCGGTGACCGTGCGCGCCCTCGACCCGCCGCTGCACGAGTTCATGCCGCACACCGCCGCCGAGCAGCAGGAGGTCGCGGCGGCCATGGGCGTCACGGCGGAGCAGATCGCCGCCAAGGTCGAGGAGCTCAAAGAGGCGAACCCCATGCTCGGTCACCGCGGTTGCCGCCTGGGCGTCGCCTATCCTGAGATCACGGCCATGCAGGCGCGCGCCATCCTCGAGGCCGCCTGCCTCGTCAAGAAGGAGGGCGTCGACGTCCACCCCGAGATCATGATCCCGCTGGTCGGCATCAAGAAGGAGCTCGAGGACCAGGCGGCCGTCGTGCGCCGCGTGGCCGCGGAGGTCTTCGCCGAGCAGGGCGTCTCTGTCGACTACCTGGTCGGCACGATGATCGAGATCCCGCGCGCGGCGCTCACCGCCGGCCAGATCGCCGAAGTCGCCGAGTTCTTCAGCTTCGGCACCAACGACCTCACGCAGATGACCTTCGGCGTGAGCCGCGACGACGCCGGCAAGTTCCTCCCGCTGTACGTCTCGGAAGAGAAGGAGATCTGGCCGTCCGACCCGTTCGCGACCCTCGACCAGGAGGGCGTCGGCCAGCTCGTGGAGCTGGGCATCGAGCGCGGCCGCAGCACCCGGCCCGGCCTCAAGGTCGGCATCTGCGGCGAGCACGGCGGCGATCCCGAGAGCGTCAAGTTCTGCCACCGCGCCGGCATGGACTACGTGAGCTGCTCGCCGTTCCGCATCCCGGTGGCGCGGCTCGCCGCGGCGCAGGCCGCCGTCGAAGAGCGCGGCGAGCTCACGCTCGAGAAGTAGGCGGAGGCGCCGCGTGGCCAAGCTGGGCGGCGAGATCGCGGCGACGCTGGCGGACGGGCGCGAGCTGCGCGTGCGAGACGCACGCGCACGTGACGCCCGTCCGCTGGCCCGCCTGCTCGACGCCATCGCCGCCGAGCCGCAGGTCACGCTGCTCATGATGCCCGGTCAGTTCGGCGCCGGGGTCTGGCGGCGGCGCATCAGCCGACGCGCTCGCCGACCCGCGCTGCCTGCAGCTCGCCGCCGAGCTTGACGGCGAGCTGGTCGGCAACCTCGCCCTGCGTCCCGACCCGCACCCGTGCTCGGGGCACGTCGCCTCGGTGGGCATGTCGGTCGGCGAGCCCTGGCGCGGCCTGGGGGTGGGAGGCGCGCTGCTCGAGGCGTCGGCCACGTGGGCACGCGCCCACGCCGTGCGCACGCTGACGCTCGGCGTCTTCCCCGAGAACCGGCGCGCCATCGGCTTCTACGAACGGCACGGGTTCGTGCGCGAGGGGCTGCGCCGCGCGCAGTACCACCGTGCCGGGCGCTATCATGACGAGGTGCTCATGGCGCGCTTCCTCACACCCATCTCTTGAGGCGATGGACCGCACTCGCCTGCTGACCGGCCTCGTGACGCTGGCCGCGGTCGTGCTGGCCGCGGTGCCCGCGCTCGTGGTCTTCGGCCTCGGGTGGCTCTCGTTCGGGCACTTCGCGGCGGTTGCGGGCGAGGTGCCGCGAGACGCCTCCTCGCCCGAGATGTGGGTGCTGTTCGCCCTGTTCTACCTCGCCTGGATGCTGGGGCTCATGGTGCTGCTCATCCTGGCCTACGACCATCTTGGGCGTAACTGGCGCAGCTGGGACAGGGCGCCGCGCCCCGAGAAGAAGCGCCGTCGCCGGCTCGGCGCCGGCCTGAGCTATCTCGAGGGGCAGGAGAAGGCGCGGGACGCGGGCAAGAAGGGCGGCACCTGAGGTGCCGCTCATCGCCCGCGCCAGCATCGACCAGGTCCAGGCCGCCGCCGACATGGTCGAGATCGTCGGCCAGTACACCGAGCTGCGCAAGGCCGGCGCCAACTACAGCGGCCGCTGCCCGTTCCACGAGGAGCGCACGCCGTCGTTCTCGGTCAACCCCGCGGAGAAGCTGTACTACTGTTTCGGCTGCAACCGCGGCGGCAACCTCTTCGGCTTCGTGCAGGAGAAGGAGAACCTCGACTTCGCGGGCGCCGTCGAGTACCTGGCCGACAGGTACGGCATCGCCCTCGAGTACGAGGAGTCGAGCGCTCGCGGCGATGCGCAGCGTCACCGCCGCGAGCGCCTGCGTGCCCTCCTCGAACAGGCGACGGCCTACTACGAACGGGTGCTGCACGACGCGGCGGCGGCGGCGCCGGCCCGCGAGTACCTCACGCAGCGCGGCCTGGGCGACGACGTCTGCCGCCAGTTCCGCCTGGGCTTCAGCCTCGCGGGCTGGGACAAGCTGCGCGAGGCGGCGCGCGCCAAGAAGTTCAGCGACCAGGACCTGCTCGACGCCGGCCTGGTCGTGCCGGGCAAGAGCGAGCGGCCCTACGACCGCTTTCGCGGGCGCGTCATGTTCCCGCTCGCCGACGACCGCGGGCGCACGCTGGGCTTCGGCGCCCGCACCATGGGCGACGACAAGCCCAAGTACCTCAACTCGCCCGAGACTCCCCTGTACCACAAGAGCGAGGCGGTCTTCGGCCTGCACGCCGCCAAGGCGGCGGCGGGACGCGAGGACCGCGTCTACGTCGTGGAGGGTTACACCGACGTGCTCGCCCTGGCGCAGGCCGGCGTGCCCAACGTCGTGGCCAGCATGGGCACGGCGCTCACCGAGCAGCAGCTCAAGCGTCTCGCGCGCGTGACCAGGAACCTCTATCTGTGCTTCGACGCGGATGCGGCCGGCCTCGGCGCCATGAGCCGCGCGCTCACGCTGGGTCGCAAGATGGGTCTCAGCCTGCACGTGGTCCGCATCCCGGACGGTCTCGACCCGGCCGACTACGTGCTCTCCGGCGCCGGCGGCGACGGTTTTCGCGCGCTTGCCGCCGGCGCGCAGACGTTGTTACAATTCCACGTTCGCGTGGCGCTCGCGACTCACGACCTCGACAAGCCCGACGGAAGGGCACGCGCTTTTGCGCAACTCAGGGGGGTCCTCTCTGAGGCAGCGACGCCGATCGAGCGCGACGAAGAGTTGCGGTACGTCGCAGACAAGCTGCAGCTCTCGGCCGAGAGCGTGCGCTACCTGCTTGCGGGGAGCGGACGCTCTGCCCAAGGCGGAGACGCCGCCGGGGAAGGCCGCCGGGCGCCGCAGAGCGGCGGTGCGGCGGCCGCCGTGGGCGGCGCTCACGAGCTCGAAGTGCGCTTTCTCGCCGGCTGCCTGGCGCAGCCCCAGAAGGGCCGCGCCGTGCTGGCCGGCGTCGACGAGAGCTTCTTCGCGACGGCCGAGACGCGCGCCGCGTTACGCGTCGTGAAAGCGCGATTGGAGCGCGAAGCAGCAGGGAATACCCTGCAATCCGTCGCGCGAGCAGCGGAAGAGGACGACGACGGCGAGGCTCTTGCGGAGGTCGTCGTCAGAGCCGGCCGGGAGAGGTTCACGGCCACCGTCGTGGACGAGCTCTTCCTGCGGGTGCAGGAGGCCCACGTGAGCCGCCTCATCGCAAGGCTGAAGGTCACGGCGAAGACCGACGAAAGTGGGAAGCAGGGCGCGGAGCTGATCAGGCTGCAGGCGGTGCGCCGCACGTTGCGCGAGGCGATCCGCACGATCCCGGTGGACGAGGAGTCCGACCAAGGCTAGGGGACGACACACTTGACCGATTTCGCAGAAGACCGCAGCAAACCGACGGAGTCCGCCGAGCTCGCCATCGACGAGGTGCGCGTGCTCGTGGAAGAGGGTCGTGAGCAGGGCTACCTGGCCAGCGACCATATCGCCGACGCCCTGCAGGACGTCGAGCTCACCGCCGACCAGATCGACGGTATCTACAACCTGTTCGCCGACCTCGGCATCGACATCATCGAGGGCGAGGGCGCCGGCCGGCGACGGCCCCGAGGTCAAGGTCGAGGAGGAGATCATCCCCAAGCTCGACCTCTCGGTGAAGACGCCCACCAACGACCCCGTGCGCATGTACCTCAAGGAGATCGGCAAGGTGCCGCTGCTCACCGCCGAGGAAGAGGTGTCGCTGGCCAAGCGCATCGAGCGCCGCGACATGGACGCCAAGCGCAAGCTCATCGAGGCCAACCTGCGCCTCGTCGTGTCGATCGCCAAGCGCTACGTCGGCCGAGGCATGTTGTTCCTGGATCTCATCCAGGAAGGCAACCTCGGCCTCATCCGCGCCGTCGAGAAGTTCGACTACCGCAAGGGCTACAAGTTCAGCACCTACGCCACCTGGTGGATCCGCCAGGCGATCACGCGCGCCATCGCCGACCAGGCGCGCACCATCCGCATCCCGGTGCACATGGTCGAGACCATCAACAAGCTCATCCGCGTGCAGCGCCAGCTGCTGCAGGACATCGGCCGCGAGCCCACGCCCGAGGAGATCGCCACCGAGATGGGCACCACGCCGCAGAAGGTCCGCGAGATCCTCAAGATCAGCCAGGAGCCCGTGAGCCTGGAGACGCCGATCGGCGAGGAAGAGGATTCGCAGCTCGGCGACTTCATCGAGGACGAGGACGCGACCATGCCGGTCGAGGCCGTCAGCGAGATCATGCAGAAGGAAGAGCTCAACATGGTCCTGGGGACGCTCACGCACCGCGAGCGCAAGGTCATCGAGCTGCGCTTCGGCCTCAAGGGCGAGCACCCGCGCACGCTCGAAGAGGTCGGCCAGAAGTTCGGCGTCACGCGCGAGCGCATCCGCCAGATCGAGGCCAAGACGCTGGCCAAGCTCAAGGCGTACCGCGACTCGCAGCGCCTGCGCGACTTCCTCGACTGAGCGCCCCAGGCGCGGCGCGCCTCAGACGCGCGCCGACCCTCGTTCGTAGAACGCATCCTCGGCGCGCAGGTAGTCACGCAGCGCATGCTTGACCACCGTGGCGAGCGGCTCGCGCGGCCACGGCAGCACCCGCCGGTTGACGAACGGGCACTCCTGCGGCGACGGCTGCTCGGGCCGCAGCAGCAGCTCCGCGAGCACTTTGCCGTTGAGGTAGCTCATGGCCACCCCGTGACCGATGCAGCCCAGGCTGTAGACGGCGCGCCGGCCTTCGCCGACGTAGCCCAGGGCCGGGGTGAGGTCCATCGTCACCGAGAAGGGGCCGCCCCACTTGTGGGTCACGCGCAGACCGCCGAGGTGCGGCCACAGCCAATGGATGTGCTCCTCGAGGTGCCGCCAGGCGTCTTCGTCGCGGTCGCGGTCCAGGTCGTTGCGAGCCTTGAGGCCCACCGGACCGCCGCCCATCACGAGGCGGCGGTCCGGCGTGAGCCGGTAGTAGTGGATCAGGTTCCGCGCGTCCTCGAGCCCCTGCCGGCCCTCCCAGCCGATCGCGGCGAGCTGCTCGTCGCTCAGCGGCTCGGTGGCGATCATGTAGGTGAAGGCCGGCACCTGCTTGGACGCCAGGTCGGGGAAGAGATGAGAGTAGGCGTTGGTGGCGAACACCAGTCGCCCGGCGCTCACCGAGCCTCCGGGCGTCAGCAGCCTGAAGCCGTCGGTGGGGGCGCCGAACTGCGCCGTAGACGCGACGGCCAGCACCGGCGTGTTCTCGAAGACGCGGGCGCCGAGCCGCAGGGCCAGGCGCTTCTCCTCGCGCACGAGCTTGGCAGGGTCGGTGAGCAGCAGGCGCGGCTCCCACAGGGCGCCGAGGTAGCGCGGGGAGGAGACCATGGCCTTGGTCTCGTCGGCGTCGATCCACGTGATGCCGTCGAAGCCCAGCGACTGCACGAGCTCGACCTGCCCCTGCAGGCGCTTCACGTAGCCCGGCGTGGTCGCGACGCGCAGGAACCCCGGGCGGATCTTGTCGCAGTCGAGCTGCTCGTCGTCGATGAAGCGCTCGAGCTCGTCGACGCAGCGCTCCATGTAGGCGTGCGCGCGGGCGAGGAACTTCTTGCCGCGCACGAGTGCCGTCGTGCCAAGCCCCAGGCCGACCACCGTCATCGCGAACGAGCCGTTGCGGCCGCTGGCCCCGTAGGCGGCGGTCTTGGCCTCGAGGACGGCGACGCTCGCCGAGGGTTCCGCGCGGCGCAGCTCGCAGGCCGTGGCGAAGCCGGTGAGGCCGCCGCCGATGACCGCGACGTCGACGTCCAGGTCGCCGCTCAAGGGGGCTTCCGGCTCGGCCGGGCCGCCCTGGTCCAGCCACAGCGACAGCGGGGAGTCTGGCAACACGACCATGAGCGCGCCTCCTTGACGTCGAGGGCACCGGCCGGCGCCCAGCCCGAGAAAGTCGTGAGACGCACACTAGCCGACCGGGCGCGCGCAGCCAAGGTCGGCCTCCCGGCAGGCGCGGCATGTTTGTCCGGGGGCGTGTCCTGGCCTATACTTTTGCCTCCAGAGCGGTCCTCGGTAGCTCAATCGGTAGAGCATTCGGCTGTTAACCGAAGGGTTGTAGGTTCGAGTCCTACCCGAGGAGCCAGTCCTCAGCGGGGCGCCGCGGCCGAAGGGCCACGGCGCCCCTGCCGCGTACGGGCCTGGCTCACCATCGCTTCCCTGGCTTCTTCTCTCGCCAGCCGGGTACACACCCTGAAGTGGACGGCGACGGCCGCAGCGCGGCCACGAAGTGAGGAGGAGTCATGGCAGACACCCTTGAGGACGCCGAGAAGGAGGCCCGCGCGGACGCGGCCGAGAACGCCCTCAGCCGTTTGGCGGAGCGCCTCGGCGCCAAGGCCGCGGCGAGCGCGGTGTTCGGCACGCCCGTGGAGCGCGACGGTGTGACGGTCATCCCGGTGGCGCGCGTGCGCTGGGGGTTCGGCGGCGGGGGCGGCAGCGGGCGGAAGGAGAAGGACCAGGACGGCTGGGGCGGCGGCGGCGGTGTGCAGGCGGCGCCCCTCGGGTTCATCGAAGTGAAGGACGGCGGGGCGCAGTACCGGCGCGTGCACGATCCCCTGCGCCTGGCCATCGCAGCCCTGCTCCTTCCCCTCTCGCTGGCCGCCGCCGGGGCCGTGATGGTCGTGACGCTTGCGGCGCTGGCGCGCTCCATGAAGGGGATGGTCAAGATCCCGGCGGCGCCGCAGCCGTTGCGCCGGCGCTTCCCCTGAAGCTGACGCGGCGGGTGCGGTCCGCACCCTTGAGACGTGAGGAGGGGCGGGGCCGCTCCCTCTCGGCCCCGCCCCGGCGCTGTTGACGTGCGGGCGCCGGGCGGCGCCCGGGGACGCGCGTCGTCGTGCTCAGGTCGAGCATGTAGGCGGTCTCGCCGTGAGCTCGCTGTCGAGGCCCTTCTGCTCGACCTCGTCCGGCACGCGGATCGGATCGATCATGTTGATGACCTTGAGGATCAGACCGACGTGACGAACGGTAGCGGCGTAGACCACGGTGAGCCCGTACCTGCTTGCCGAGGAACGCGGCGTTGCCGGCGAGCAGTCCGTCGGCGCCGGCCGGGTTCACCGATTTCAGGGCGAACACGCCGACGAGGATGGTGCCGAGCGCGCCGCCGACGCCGTGCACGCCCCACACGTCGAGGGCGTCGTCCCACTCCATGCGTTTGAAACGCACCGCGGCGTAGCAGGTGCCGGCCGCGAGGATGCCGACGAAGAACGCCGCCCAGGTGGGGATGTAGCCGGCGCCCGGCGTGACGCAGGCCAGGCCGGCGACCGCGCCGGTGAGCGCGCCGACGAGGCTCGGCTTGCCGTCCCGCCACCAGGTGATGAACAACCAGGTGCACATGGCGATCGAGCCGGCGATGTCGGTGTTGACGAAGGCCTGGGCGGCGATGCCGTTGGCGGCCAGCGCCGAGCCGCCGTTGAAGCCGAACCAGCCGAACCACAGCAGACCGGTACCGAGCGCGACGAAGGCGATGTTGTGGGGGATGCTGCGCTCGCCCTTCATGAACCTGCGCTTGCCGACCACCCAGACCGAGGCCAGGGCGGCGAAGCCGGCGCTCACGTGCACCACCATGCCGCCGGCGAAGTCGAGCACGCCCCACTGCTGCAGGAAGCCGCCGCCCCAGATCCAGTGTACGAACGGGATGTAGACGAGGACGCTCCAGAACACGAGGAACCAGAGGTAGCTCTTGAACTTGACGCGGTCGGCGAACGCGCCGGTGATGAGCGCCGGGGTGATGATGGCGAACATCTCCTGGTAGACGAAGTGGGCCCGGGCGGGGATGGTGGGCGCCCAGGGGCCCGGCAGTTCGCCGACGCCCGCAGCAGCGCCCAGTCGAAGTTGCCGATCACCCCCCAGAGGTCGCCGCGGAACGCCAGCGAGTAGCCGAAGAGCACCCAGATGAACGTGACCACGCCCATCGAGATGAACGACTGCATCATGATCGCCAGGAAGTTCTTGCGGCGAACGAGGCCTCCGTAGAAGAACGCGAGGCCGGGTGTCATCAGCGCGACGAGCGCTGCCGACATGAGGACGAACGCGGTGTCCCAGTGTTGATTTCGCCCATGCGAAATCCTCCTATGTTTCGAGCCTGACACCCGGGATCGGAACCCTCAAGGGAGTACGTCGGCGAACGTCACCCACGCGCCAGACACTGGCCGGGCGTCGATGGGGATACCCTCCAGCCATCAGCCCGATTGCCGCGATTCTCACAACTTGTGAGGCGACGCGCAAGGGCCGGCGCTTCGCACGATAGTCGCAGCTTCGCGGGTTTGTGTTTGTTTTGTGTAGGGGTGTTGTTTGAGTTGTTGTTGGGTTTGGTGAGTTTGGTGTGGTGGGATTGGGGATGATTTGTGTGTGGGGTGGTTGGTTTGTTAGGTTGTGGTTGTGTGGTGTTGTGTGGGTTGGTGATCTCGATGGAGACCTCGAGCTTCTGACGTGAGGCTATGCGTGCGGCAGGCGTGGTGTTTGGTGTTGGTGTTTGTTGTGTTGTGTGTTGTGGTGGTTTTGGTGTGATTGAGGTGTGGTGTGTGGTATGTTGTTGTGGTGTGTGTTTTTATGGGTGTGATGGTGGGCGGGCGGTGGGGGCTTCGCGGCCGAGGTCGGGGGGAGGAGTTGGTTTTTGTGTTTGGGTTTGTGTTTTAGGTTAGGTTTTGTTTTTGGTTGGGTGTGTTTGGTTGTGTTGTAGTTGGGTTGTTGTGTGTTTGTTGTTTTGGTGTGGTTTTTGGTGTTTTTTGTGGTTTTGTGTTGTTTTTGGTTGGGTGTTTTTGTTGGTGTTTTTGGTTTTGTTGTGTGGGTGTTGTGTGTGTTGTTGTTTTATGTGGTTGTGTTTGTTGGTTTTGTTTGCTGTTGTGTGTGTTTTGTATTGTTTTGGGTGTTTTTGTTTTTTGGTTGGTAGGTGTTTTATGTTTGGGTTGGGTTTGTTGTTGTTGTGTTTGTTGTTGTTGTGTTTGTGTAGTTGTTTTATGATTTTTTTGATTATTTTGTTTTGTGTGTTGTTTTTATTTTTTTTTTGTTGTGTTTTTATTTTGTTATCTCAACCTCGAACTTCAACCTGAGTAAGGCTATGCGCGACAGGCGCCGGGCGGTCGGGGCTGCGCCGGCTCAGCCGAGGATCAGCCGCTGCGGGTCGACCTCGTCGCGCAGGATGCGCAGCTCCTCGGCGTCCGGCGGCTCGGCCACCGAGGATCGCGAGACGTCGAGCGCGAAGCCGGTGTTCTGCTGCACCTGCTCCGGCGTGACGCCCTCGTAGCGCTCGGCCAGGTACATCTCGTGGGTCGCCTCGTCGAACTTGAGCACGCACAGGTTGGTGACCACGGCGATGGGCCCGCCGCGCCGGTGCCCGGCGCGGCGGCGCGAGTCGCCGCCGCTGAGCCAGCCCGGCGTGGTCAGGTAGTCGAGCTTCTCGACGAACTTCTGCACGCCGTGCTGCATGAAGACGATGTAGCCGCTGGCCAGCGAGCCGGCGTCGCAGGCGCCGCCGCTGCCGCTGAAGCGGACCTTCGGCGCCAGGTAGTCGCCGATCACCGTCGAGTTCATGTTGCCGAAGCGGTCGATCTGCGCGGCGCCCAGGAAGGCGATCGTGTGCAGGCGCCGGTTGGCGACGTAGCTGAAGGCCTCCACGAGACCCGCGTTGAGGTTGGCGAAGGCCATCACGCGCGGGTCGGCGACGGCCATGGGCAGCTCCTCGAGCGTGGGCCCGATGCCACCGGTCTCGAAGAAGATGTGGGCGTGGGGGGCGTGGATGCGCTTGGCCACGGTGGCGGCCAGCATCGCCACGCCGGTGCCGGCGAACAGCACGTCGCCGTCCTTGATGAAGCGCCCGGCGGCGATGGCCATCATCTCGCGCGGCGAGTAGGCGGGGGCCGCGCTCGCGCCGGCGGCGGTCTGAGTCTCGCTCATCTCCCTCACCTCCGGTCCAGGCCGGGCGCGTAGCCGGCCACGGTGTTGGCCCTGATGCGCGCCAGCTGCGCGCCGCCGACCTTGTCGAGGTAGGCGTCCCAGCTCTCGACGCCGTACACCCACTCGTCGAGGTAGGCAGCCCAGGTCGCGTCGTCCTTGGCGACCGCCTTGTAGTGGTTGAGGTGAACGGGGTCGTAGTCGTAGAAGTAGGGGCAGGCGGTGGGGTGCGCGCCGTACGGCGCCAGGACCACCGCATCCACCAGGAACGGCGGCAGGGCGTTGCGGTCGGGATCGAGGCGCAGGTAGCTCTCGGGGACGATCTCCTCGCAGGTGACGATGACGGCGCTCGCGGCCTTGCACTGCTCCAGGTCGGCGAAGCTGAGGCCCCTGATGCGCACCGTGCCGTCGGTGCTCACCTGCTGGGCGTGGACGATCGAGACGTCGGGGGTGAGGGCGGGGAGGAGGACGACCTCGTCGTCCCCGTCGGCGAAGGGGTTGTCGATCACGATGACCTTGTGCGAGGGCACGCCGTCCGTGCCGCGCAGCTCCGGGGGAAAGCCCTCGCGGGCGATCACGTCGGTGCCGAGGCCGGACTTGCTGGGGATGAAGGGCACGCCCAGGGCGCCGGCGAGGAAGCGCAGGCTCATCATGTTGTTGGTGTAGTCCTCGACGAGGAGCTCGCCGCGCTCGACCGCCTTACGGAAGCGGATGCAGGTGGGCGCGAAGCGGCCGCTACCGCCGTAGGCGATGTCGAGGCGGCGCACGCAGCCGGCGCCGACGAGCACGTCCAGCGCCTGACCGTTGGAGTGCGCGACGAGGTGCAGGTCCTTGATGCGCCGCCGGGCGATCTCGTAGGCCGCCGCCATCGGGTTGCGCGTGATGGTGAAGCCGCCGACGGCGATCTGGCAGCCGTCGGGCACGAAGCGCTCGACGGCCTCTCCGATCGTCATGAGCTTGCCGTCGAGGCCGTTGTGCTCGGCCATCTGCTGTCCCTCCTCGAGTCGGTGAGGGGCCCCTTAACGCGGAAACCCCAGCGAGCACGGTGCGTCTCAGCTGGGGAGCAGGGCCTGAGGGATGGGCCGGTGGGAACGCCGCCGGCCCGGGCGATGCGGCAGCGGATTCATGATACACGGGGGCGGCGGCGATGCAACAGGACCGCCGCCCCCGCACGCTCGCGAGCGTGCCTGTGCTAGGCTGCCCACATGACGAGCGCGCCGACGACCTTCCTCTTCTCGGGCTACGCGCGCCTGCCGCAGGACGTCAGCCACCAGGCGATGTACAAGCGCGTCGGCGTGGTGCTCGAGGTCGACGAGGCCGGCGTGGTCGTGGCCTGCAGCACCACGCTCATGATGGCCTCGGCCGACGACTTCTTCCAGCGGCTGCTCGTCGGCCGCAACGTGCTCACCGAGCGCCGCGCCATCGAGGCGCTGGTGCGCTATCGCTACCGCGGTCACTCGCAAGGGGCTCTCGTCTCGGCGCTGCACAAGATCTTTGAGGCCGTCGACCAGAGCCCGCTCGTGCCGGGCGCGCCTGCGGGACCGGCGCCAGGCGCCACGGCGTCGAACGGCGGCAGCGAGACTCACGAGTAGGCCGCGGTTCTGAGGGGCGCGGGCGGCTGCGCCCGCGCGCCCAGCGCCCCCGCCGCGGCGTTGCTCCATCTGGCACAGCTTCTGTCCGCCTCTCACCCTATCCTGGTAACGCGCGACGGCCGCGAGGATGCGACTCGTGGGCGGCTCTGCATCGACGGATCGCCTTCCGGGGGCTTTCACCGCACGACGGGGCTCGACGTCCCAGGCACGTACGTTGATTTGCGATGCCCCGTAGTGATATGTGAATCACTGCACATGCCGCGTGCGCGTGTTCCATGGAGGGGGCTCCGGAGATGGGAATCCAGTCGCGTGCGGTCCGCGAGGCGGCTCCAGCCGCGGGCTGGGGGCCGGCCTCGGACCGGGCACCAGCACTTCGCGCACTGCGACGTCTACTGCCGGGATCTCCGGCGCCGATTCTCGTCACAGCCATTTGCGGGGTTCGCTGTGATTGGCGGTCGCTGCGCCGCTGCTCACAGAGCGCAGCCGACTCCTGCGCACGTCGGACGTCACATTGGGTATCCACCGGTCCCGGTCTCGGGCCGAAGCATGAGAAGAAGCGTTTGTACGATACAGGGCCGGACGCTGTTGTGCCTGGAGCCTGTCATGGGGTCGTCTGCTTGACTGGGGGAATCATGCGCACGTCAATCCGTACTATCCCGCTTCTGCTCGCTGCTGCGTGCGGCCTTCTGTCGGCCGGAGCGCTCGATCGCATTCTGGGCGGGCGCCCGTCCGCGCCGCCTCGACCTATCTGCCGCCAGCCCTCTATGCCGACGGCAATGTGATCTTGAGTGGCACCTCCAAGATCACGAGTCCGATGGTCGGCACCCCGCCGCAGCCGAGCGCAGCGTTCTACGTCAAGGGCAAGCTGATCAACACGAGCTCGGGCAGTCTGAGCACGGTCAAGAGAGTTCTAGGGACAGATCCTTCCTTCCCACCCTTGGGCTTGAGCCAGTTCATGCCCGACTCGCAGATCGCCGCGCTCACGCTGGCTTCGCAACAGGCACAGCCTGTGGGCACCAAGTACCCCAAGGGCCTCACGATCATCGGCAGTGCCGATCGGACCTTCCCCTATATCAACGTGACCGGCAGCCTCATCATCACCGGCTCCGGCACGTACACCTTCGCCTCGGTGTACGTGACCGGGAGCGTGGTCATCACCAACCCTGCGGCCAGGATCAGCATCGACTCGCTCCGCGTCGGCGGCACTCTCACCGTGAGCGGCGGGACGTTCATGAAGCTGGGGACCGACCTACGTCGCGGGCAGCACCACCCTCTCGGGCAGCAGCAGCCAGTGGAACATGAGCCTTCTAGTCACCGGCGGCAGCCTCACCATCGCCGGCGCCCAGGGACGTTGGGCAGCGCGGCCAGCCCCGTGACCATCCTCGTGACCGGCGCGGCGAAGACGATGACGTACGCCAGCACGGGCACCTTCTACGGGCTGCTGTGCAACCGCCACGGCGGCTTCATTCAGAGCAGCACCGGCAAGATCGTCGGTTCGGTGCTCTGCAGCGGATCGGTGCACGATCAGCAGCAGCGCCTCGATCGCCTACGACCCGATCGTAGGCAGCCGAGGTGTTCGGCGTGGCTCCCGCCAACGACCACAGCGAAGGTGAACGGGAATGCCCTTCCTCCGGCAGCCTGGTACAAGACCAGCCCCGTCGCGATCTCCTTCACCTCAGTCGCCAACGACTGGGCCACCGTTTCTGGGACCTACTACACAGTCATCGACGGAATGCCGGGCGGCTACACCGGCTCGACCGGCTCGTTCACCGTTCCCGCTGTCCCGTACCCCGCCCCCCCGACGGCACGTACACAGTTCAGTACTGGGCAGAGGACAGCATCGGCAATAGAGAGGCAGCCAAGACAACTCGTCATCAACATCGACAAGACGGCGCCGAGCGCGAGCGGAGCCGCCAGCCCGACGGGCAACGGCTTCGGCTGGGAGAACGGTGACGCGACGGTCACCGGCACCGGCAGCGACCCTGGCGGCTCGGGCATCGACGCCGCCACCTGGCACTGGAGCTCCACCAAGGACGGCGGCAACACGCCTACCGTCGGCACCGGCGATTCGGTGCCGCTCCGCGCCGAGGGCACCTACAGCGTCACCTTCACGGTCAGCGACAAGGCCGGCAACGCGAGCCTCGCGAGCGAGCCAGTGGTGGTCAAGCTTGACAAGACGGATCCGACGCTCACCCCAAACAAAGCTCCCGACTTCGATTGGGTCGGCGGTTCGGTTGATGTCGCGGCCCACGCCGCCGACGCCCTCTCCGGCCTCGACGGCGTCACCTGGAGCTGCACCAAGGACGGCGCAACTGGGGAGAGCGGCTCGGGCGAGAGCCTGCAGCTGACCGACGAGGGCATCTACGTGGTCACCTTCACGGCGACCGACAGGGCCGGCAACAGCGGGAGCGGCGAGATCACCGTCAAGATCGACACGACCGCGCCCGTGACCCGCGACAACGCCCCACCCGACTGGCAGAGCGCTGCCGTCACCGTGACCCTCGCGCCGACCGACGATCTATCCGGCGTCGACAAGACCTGGTTCAAGCTCGACGGCGGCGCATGGACTGTCGGCACCAGCGTCGATGTCCCGGCTGACGTCAAGGGCGAGCACACGATCCTCTACTACTCGACCGACAAGGCGACCCCGGCGAACGTCGAAGCTGTGAAGACCGCCAAGGTCTACATCGGCAGCAGCACGCCGGCCATTTCCGTGTCCGGCTATCCCACCACCGGCGCAGGCTGGACCACCCAGCCCGTCACGCTGCTCCTCGACGTCGATCCCGGGGCCTCCGGCCTTGGGGGGATCGAGTACAAGCTGGACGGAGGCGAGTGGATCACGGTCGACCAGCCGCTCCCGCCGTACATGGTGGAGATCTCCGCAGAGGGCTGGCACACGGTGTCCTACCAGCTGATCGGTGCCGCCGGGACCCCGACCGCTGACGGCCAGTGCTCGTTCGGGATCGACGGCACTCCGCCGGTCGTGACGCTGCAGTCCCTAGCGGACGGCAGCACTACCGGCTACAACAGGCCTGCCCTGCTGTTCACGCCGGAGGATGGTGCCATCGGCAGCGGGTTCGACCCGCAGCAGTCCGCGGCCCAGGTCACCCTCGACGGGCACAGCTTCTCCGCAGGCTCCGGCTACCTCTTCCCGACGAAGCTGGACGACGGTGAGCACACGCTGCTCGTCACGGTCTCGGATCTCGCGGGCAACGAGGGGTCGTCCTCGTCGCACTTCACGATCGATGCGCCTGTGTTCGCGGTGCAGCCCGAGACCGTGTACGAGGGCGACGCCGTTGGCCTCTACGCAAGCGACCTGCCCGATGTAGGCGATCAAGACGGTAGTCAGGAGGGTCGGACCTGGGAGTGGTCCATGGCACGGGGCGCCGACGATCCCGGACCCGACACCTGGGCGGAAGGCCCGGTCGGCTACATGGTGCCGGACGCCGCCATGGACTACGTGGTGGAGCTCACCGTCATCGACACGACGACGCACGCCGCCAGTGTCACGAGCAGGACGATCAACGTGCTTCCGCAAGCACCGCGAATCCACGCTCTGGACGTCGACGTGCTCCGGGGCGGGTCGGCAGATCTCGTGGCCCGATTCCTCGACCCGGGCTGGACCGACGTGCACACGGCAAGCTGGGCCATAGACGGGCAGAGTTCGGCAGGCACACTGACTGAGGACGACGTGCCGGCAATGGAGTCCGGCTTCATCTCGGGCACCACTGGAGTGGTGGACGGTGATGCGGGTGTCCGCGGCGGTACGCTGAGCGTCACGGACTCAGACCTCGAGACGCCGACAACGGACTCGTTCAAGGTCAACGTCGTCGCTCCCGACCCGATGCGCGACGAAGGGAGCGGGGGCAACGCCGCGTTCGATACCGCGACCACGCTGACGAGCGGCCAGGCACACCTCTCATATGTACAGTCGGCCGGCGACGTCGACATCTTCGAGGTCCGTTTGGCGGACGGCACGCCAGTCGGAGCGCCGCTACCCTACGGGACTGAAGTCCTCGTGACTCTCCGCGACCTGCCACGGGACTACGACGTGGCGGTGATCCAGGACCTCGGCGCGGACGCGGCGGCAGATGCAGACATGCAGGACGCGGCCTTCCAGGAATCCTCGTTCGCGAGTGCCCCGCACCTGCGTTCGTCGTGGGATCCGTCGCCTCACCTGCGCTCGCCTCACCTGCGCTCGCCTCACCTGCGCTCGCCCTTCTACTCCCTGTCGCTCGAGGATGCGCCTCACCTGCGCTCGCCTCACCTGCGCTCGCCTCACCTGCGCTCGCCGTATCTGGGATCGCCCTACATCGACACTCCGCATCTCCGCTCGCCGCACCTCCGGTCCGACGTCGAAGATGCACCGCACCTCAGGTCGCCGTTCCTGATCACTCCTCATCTCCGCTCGCCGCACCTGCGCTCGCCGTTCGACGATATGTACTTCGTGCAGTTGGGCGGGACGACCGGCAACAGCCTGGACGGCTACTCGTTCGCCGACATGAGTTTCACGGGGCAGAGCGACGATCAGACGTCGGGGGTCAACATCACCGCCGAGGAGCTGGGCTTCAACAACCAGCAGATGGCGGGCAAGCGGCTCCGGTTCTCGGCGACGCCGGGAACGGCGACAGAGGTCGTCCTCGTCACCACGGACTTCGTGGGGGGCAAGACGTATATCGCGGTGAAAGGGGCCAACGGCGCCTTCTCCGAGACCGAGCCCTACACCCTGCAGGTCGAGACCTCACAGCCGCTCGACGTCCTGTCCTACGTGAACACGCCGAAGGACGATCCGCTGGTCACTGACGGCGCCACCGACCAGGTCCAGATGAAGGTCGAGCAGCCGGATCAGCAGCCGCTGACCCTTTTCGTCACGCAGGCCGAGCGCGTCACGGCGCTCTACGGCATCGACGGCTGGAACACGGTCCTCGGCGCCCTCGGGGCTGCTTGTGCAGACCCGCGGGTGAAGGGCGAGGTGATGTCCTTGCCGTCGGTCGACTTCGACGACTGGGACGTCGAGCCTTGGAAGCCCGACGCAGCCAACGCGGTCACCGACAGGATCCGCGGCAAAATAGGCCAGTATCTGACCGCCCACGACACGGTGAAGTACGTGGTCCTGGTCGGCAGCGACGAGGTGGTACCGCAGCGTCGCGTTCAGGACGAGACCGTGCTCGGCAACGAGCGCGAGTACGTGGACGCCGGCGCCTTTCTCAAGTACGACAGCCCGCTACTGGCGAGCATGTGGCGGGAGATGATGCTGACCGACGACTTCTACGTCGACGCGGAGCCGATCGCCTACAACGAGCACGCGCTGTACATCCCCGACATGGCCGTGTCGCGGCTGGTGGAGAAGCCGGTGGAGATCGCCGCGCAGATCAACGTCTTCCTCGGCAGGTCGCCGGACGGCACGCAGGCGCTGCGAGATCCCGGCCGGCTGGACGGCACGACGGCGATCGTCACCGGTCAGGACTTCATGACGAACGGCGTCGAGCGAGTGCAGGCCACGCTGCAGGCCGCGGGTCTCAGCCTGCCATCCCTCCTTCTTGACACATGGAAGGCCGAGGACGTGCAGAACGGGCTGTTCAAGGCCCCGCGTGACGTCGGCGGCCTCAACGCTCACTTCGCGCACTTCGGCGGGATCTCCGCCTACGGCTACAACCAGATGCCGAACGATGAGTCCGACGACCCCGACGCCAAGTGGGACGATACCGAGTTCATCTCGGGCACCGACATCACCGGCACTGTGGCCGACCCCAACGAGTTCATCGGCAAGCTGATCTTCTCCATGGGCTGCCATGTCGGCCTGAACGTGCCCGACGATCAGTCGCGCACGGTGGATCCGGACTACGGCCTCGACCCGAGCCTCGACATCCCGCAGGCGATGGCGCGCACCGGCGGGGTCCTGGTAGCCAGCACCGGATACGGGTTCGGCGACACGGTCACGGTCTCGGGCACCGAGGCCCTCATCGGGCTCTTCGCCGAGCAGATCACGGCGACGTCCGGCGGCGGCCGCCAGTCGATTGGACTGGCCCTCGCCGCCGCCAAACGCCAGTACCTTGGCTCTCTGTCCACCCTTACTCCATACGACGAGAAGTCGAGTATCCAGTTCACCATGTACGGCATGCCGCAGTACACGCTGGCCGCACCCGTGCAGCCGACGATGCCCAGCGCCCGTAACGGCGTGGCGACGACGGCGGCGAGCGACGGTCTGGCCCGACCCGGCGCGCCGGCGAGCGGGCGGGCCGGCAGCACCCTCCTGCACAGCTTCACCGTGACGATCGAAGAGGAAGGCCAGCCTCCGCGCCAGGTCTCAGCCGATCTGGTGCTCAAGGATGCCGGCGCCAACGGCGAGTACGTCACCGCGGACGGCGATGCGCAGGCGACGGCCGACAGGCCGATCCAGCCTCGGCTGGTCGTGGATCTCGGCTTGAACGACGTCCGCTTCTCCGCCGCCCGTGTGACGGCCGGCTCCTACGTGGAGCGTGACCCCTTCGACCCGGCCATCGCCTGCTGGACGACCGAATGGGAGACGTACCCGGTCGAGTTCCAGGTGTCCACGGACGGGTGGTGGCCGGCAGACCCGGTGACACTGACGACGATCGAGACGAAGGGCGGATACGAGCAGAAGCTGGTCATCTTGCCAGGCCAGTTCCGCGCGACCTCGGCGTCCGACGCCGAGACGGTCACCGGCATCGAACGACTGTGGTCCGCTTTGACCGTCAAGCTCGTCCGGCAGCCGGCCGGAGCAGACCCGAACGACCACTTGTCCCCGACCGTGAGCACCGTGAGCCTCTCGAAGCTGGGGGACACGGTGACGGCGAAGGTCGATGCATCTGACGCGAGCGGCATCTCGCGCGTCGACGTGACCCACGTCGGTGACGGCACCAGGGCGTACTTCCCCTTCTCCGGCGTCGTCCAGGGCCCGGACGGCACCTATGACGTGCAGTTCGACCTTCCCGCTGTCCCGGCAGATGAGCTGGCTGTGGTGGTCGACGTCATGGACGGCGCGGGCAACGTGACCACGGTCACGGACAAGGGTGCCGTAGTCACTCCGGCCCTCGATGTTCCCCCCACAGTCACGAGCCCCAACGGCGGCGAGAGCTGGGTGATTGGCCTGGCAGCAGACATCACGTGGACCCCCGGCAGCGGTGGCGCTGTGACAATCGAGCTCTCGCGCGACCTGGGCACCCACTGGGAGCCGCTCTACGGCTCCACGCCGAACGATGGGTCCGAGTCCTGGACTGTCAGCGGCCCCGCCACGAGCCAGGCCCTGGTGCGCGTCTCCAACGATGCTGGCTCCGACACCTCCGACACCGGCTTCACGATCGGTCTGTTCGCGGCCAAGGTCGACTACGCGACCGGCCGCGGGCCGCTTCTTCCGCTGTAGGCGACTTCGACGGCGACGGCAGGCAGGACCTGGCGACGGCCAACGCGGGCGGCGACAGCGTCAGCGTCCTGCTGGGTGACGGCAGCGGCGGCTTCGGAGCCAAGACCGACTACGCGACCGGCGGCTACCCGGAATCGGTCACCGCCGGCGACTTCAACGGCGACAGCAAGCAGGACCTGGCGACGGCCAACGAGGTCGGCGACAGCGTCAGCGTCCTGCTGGGTGACGGCAGCGGCGGCTTCGGCGCGAAGAGCGACTACGCGACTGCGCCTGGCAGCGCGCCGTACTCGGTCACCGCCGGCGACTTCAACGGCGACGGCAGGCAGGACCTGGCGACGGCCAATGCGGTCGGCGACAGCGTCAGCGTCCTGCTGGGTGACGGCAGCGGCGGCTTCGGGGCGAAGAGCGACTACGCGACCGGCAACGCCCCGTTCTCAGTCACCGCCGGCGACTTCAACGGCGACGGCAGGCAGGACCTGGCGACGGCCAACGCGAGCGGCGACAGCGTCAGCGTCCTGCTGGGTGACGGCAGCGGCGGCTTCGCGGCCGCGACCGACTACGCGACCGGCAGCGGCCCCCGTTCAGTCGCCGTCGGCGACTTCAACGGTGACGGCAGGCAGGACCTGGCGACGGCCAATGGGGTCGGCGACAGCGTCAGCGTCCTGCTGGGTGACGGCAGCGGCGGCTTCGCGGCCAAGACCGACTACGCGACCGGCAGCGGCCCGTACTCGGTCACCGCCGGCGACTTCAACGGCGACGGCAGGCAGGACCTCGCGACGCCCAATACGGGCGGCGACAGCGTCAGCGTCCTGCTGGGCGACGGCAGCGGCGGCTTCGCGGCCAAGACCGACTACGCGACCGGCGGCTCCCCGGCCTCGGTCGCCGCCGGCGACTTCAACGGCGACGGCAAGCAGGACCTGGCGACCGCCAACAGCAACGACAACACCGTCAGCGTGCTGCTGAACAGGCCGGGCCTGCTGCAGGCGCCCTGCAGTTCACCGCCGGAGCTGACTACGCGACCGGTGGCGGGCCGTGGTCGGTCGCCGTCGGCGACTTCAACAGCGACGGCAAGCAGGACCTGGCGGCGGCCAACTTCAGCGTCAACAGCGTCAGCGTCCTGCTGGGCAGCGGCAGCGGCACTTCGCGGCCATGGTCGACTACGCGACCGGCTTCATGCCGCACTCGGTCGCCGTCGGCGACTTCAACGGCGACGGCAAGCAGGACCTGGCGACGGCCAACGACGACGGCGACAGCGTCAGCGTCCTGCTGGGAACGGCGGCGGCACGTTCGCGGCCAAGGTCGACTACGCGACCGGCGCCGCGCCGGTCTCGGTCGCCGTCGGCGACTTCAATCGCGACGGCAAGCAGGATCTGGCGGCGGCCAACCAACGGCAACAGCGTCAGCGTCCTGCTGGGCAACGGCAGCGGCACGTTCGCGGCCAAGGCCGACTACGCGACCGGCGCCGGGCCGTACCGGTCGCCGTCGGCGACTTCAACAGCGACGGCAAGCAGGATCTGGCGGCGGCCAACGCGAACGGCGACAGCGTCAGCGTCCTGCTGGGCAACGGCAACGGCACCTTCGTGCCCAAGGTCGACTACGGGACCGGCGCCGCGCCCGCCTCGGTCGCCGTCGGCGACTTCAACGGCGACGGCAAGCAGGACCTGGCGACGGCCAACTACGTCGGCAACAGCGTCAGCGTCCTGCTGGGCGGCGGCGGCACGTTCGCGGCCAAGGTCGACTATGCGACCGGCGCCGCGCCGCAGCTCGGTCGCCGTCGGCGACTTCAACGGCGACGGCAAGCAGGACCTGGCGACGGCCAACACACAGCGGCGACAGCGTCAGCGTCCTGCTGGGCGACGGCAACGGCACGTTCGCGGCCAAGGTCGACTACGCGACCGGCGACGCGCCGTTCTCGGTCGCCGTCGGCGACTTCAACGGCGACGGCAAGCAGGACCTGGCGACGGCCAACGATGGGCAGCCAGCGTCAGCGTCCTGCTCAACACGACCTCTCAATGAGGCAGGAGCAGGGTCGAGAAGGCGCGCACGATGAGGGTACTCACGGAGTAGACTCCGGAGACACGAGACCGCGGGGAGGCCGGCAGGTGGGTGACAGAAGCACTGAAGTAGTCGCCTACCTGCCGGCCTCTCTGCGTGCGCGCGGTCGCCGCTCATCCCGCGCGCGGCCTGCCGTGGTGCGACGAGGTCGGGGCACCATGGTCATGGCCGACCTCTCGGGCTTCACGGCGCTGTCCGAGCGGCTCGCCAAGCTGGGTGACGAGGGCGCCGAGCGGCTGACCGCGGTCATCAACTCGTTCTTCGAGAAGATGCTGAAGACGGCGGCCCGCTACGGCGGCGACACACTGACCTTCGGCGGCGACGCGATCCTGCTGCTGTTCGACGGGGAGGAGCACGCGGCGCACGCCGTGGCCGCGTCGCTGGCGATGCTCAAGCAGGTCGAGCGCTGCGGCGGCCGTCGAGGGCGGCGACGGCAAGGTCAAGATCGGCATGTCGGTCGGCGCCCACAGCGGCACGTTCCTGCTGGCGGCGGCCGGGCTCGCCGACGAGCGCGCCCACCTGTTCGTCCTCGGGCGCGGGGCCGAGCCGACGGCGCTGGCCGAGGCGCAGGCCGAACGAGGCCAGCTGGCCGTCTCGTCCACGACGCAGAGGACTGCTGCCGGGCGGGTCGACGCTCGACGCCGGCCGGCGACTACTGGCGGGTCGACGAGCTCTCCGGGGCCTGCGCGCCTGCCGCGCGCTCGCCGCGGAGCACTCCGCCGGTCTCGGAGCAGCACGCTGCGGCGGCTCGCCCCGTTCCTGCCTCCCTATGCGAGGGCCGGCGCCGGAGGACGGAGGCGGCGGGTCCAGCCGACGCCCGAGCACCGGCGCACGGTGATCGTCTTCGTCAACATCCTGGGCCTCAACGACGTCATCGACGAACGCCGGCGTCCACGCCGCCCTGGAGCAGCTTCAGACCTACTCGGCCATGCTCACCCGGCTCGCCGCCAAGCACCACGGCTTCGTCGTCAGCAGCGACATCGCCACGCAGGGCTCCAAGCTCGTCATCACTTTCGGGACACCGGTCGCGCACGAGCACGCCGCGGCGAACGCCGCCCGCTTCGCCCACGAACTGACCGAGGAGCTGCGGCAGTCCGGGCTCGATCTGCGGCACAAGATCGGCCTGAACGGCGGTCACGTGTTCGCTGGCGAGGTGGGCCCCTCGTTCCGCCGCCAGTACACGGTCATGGGAGATGCCGTGAATCTGGCGGCGCGGCTGATGAGCGCGGCGCAGCCGGGTGAGGCGCTCATCAGCCGCACGCTGCTGGACTACGTCAGCCCCGATCTCTGCGGGCGCGAACTGCCACCCATCAGGGTCAAGGGCAAGGAGGAGCCGGTCGCCGTCTGCATACTGGAGGAGGAGAAGCCGGGGGGTCGTCAGATCCACGGCGGCGCTCGCACGGGTCGGCTGCAGGGCAGCTCTTTGGCCGCCGCGCCGAGCTCGACATGGTCCGGAAGAGTTGGGAGGAGGCTCTGCCGCGGCGATGGGCGCACGCTTCTGATTGAAGGAGAGGCCGGCGTCGGCAAGACTCGCCTGGTCGAGGAGGCACTTCGCGTCGCGGGCGACGCGGGCAGGGTCACGCGCACTGCCTGCTTCGAGCACCTGCAGGCGGCGCCGTTCACGCCCTGGATCGACGTGCTGCACTCGATCTTCGAGATCGCGCGCGACGACCCCGTTGACCGCCGCACGAGACCAGGTGCGGACCTATCTCCAGGCACGGCTGCCAGATCTGGTCGAGCTCGGCTCCCTCCTCGATCCCCTGCTGGCGCTGTCGCTCCCGCAGAGCGAGCTCGTTCGCTCGCTGGATGCCCGGACGCGCCGTCAGAAGCTCTCTCGAGCTGATCTGCCCGCATCGTCGTCGGGGCGGCGGCGAAGGCGGCCACGTGGTGGTGGTGGAGGATCTCCACTGGATGGACGAGAGCTCGCTCGCCCTCGTCGACCACCTTGCCACGCACCTCGCCGGGGTCCGCGTATTGCTCCTGCTCACCACTCGTCCGAGCGACGGCACGCCCCGCTTTGGAGAGCGCTGACGCTGACGACGATCGTCCTGGGAGAGCTCACCGAGCACGAGTCTCTGGCCATGGTCCGCGAGGCGCTGGGGGTGAAGGACCTCGCCCGCTGAGGTCGGCGAGGCGATCTTCGCCAAGACGAAGGGGAACCCGCTCTTCCTCGAGGAGGTCATCCACTCGTTCCAGGCACCTGGAGTGCTGGAGCGCATCCTGGCTGCTTCGTCCGTGACCCGCGCCGCCCAGATGGCGGTGCTGGAGATCCCCGACAGGGTGCAGGGCCTGCTGATGTCGCGCATCGACCGACTGCGCGCCCGACACGCGGGAGGTGCTCAAGGCGGGGTCGGTGGTCGGGCGCTCGTTCGACGGCGACGCGCTGGGCGGGATCGGCGATGACCTTCTCCGGGCAATCTCGATCGAACGCGCATTGGACGAGCTGATCGAGGCGGCGTTGGTGGTCCCCGACGAGGAAGGCGCGGCGCTCGGTCACCTTCCGCCACGCGCTCGTCCAGGACGTGGCCTACGAGAGCATGCCGTTCGCTCGCCGGCGAGACCTCCACGGCCGGGTCGCGCGCTACCTCGAGTCGACGCAGCCTCAGCCCGACCACGGTCTGCTCGTGCACCATTCAGCCATGCGGGGGATGCTGGCAAGACGCGGGTCCACGCGGCGCGGGCCGCCGAGCGCATCGGTCGCCGTCTACGCGAACCTCGAGGCCATCGACTTCCTCGAGCTCGGCCTGGCGACCGTACGCGGGCGGACGTCAGCGGACGCCTGTCTGCGAAGCAGGTTCGAGGAGCTCGTCGGCGACTGCCTCGAGGCGCAGGCGCGCCAGAGCGAGGCCATCGAACGCTACGTGCTGGCTCGAAGGCGCTGGCGCCGGCGGGCGTGAGGCTGGCCGCCGAGGAAACGCTGCGCGAGATCGCCCCCATCGACGACGTAGAGGCGAGGGCAAGCGAGCTTTGCTGGAAGATCGCCCGTCTCCGCGGAACGCGGAAGCTCGGCCTACCGGCGTGCGCTTCGCTGGCTGGACAAGGCCGCGGTCGAACTGCCCCCGGACCGTAAAGGCCTGGCTGCACGCGTGTCGATCACCAAGAGCGTCGTGCTCTCGCGGCTCGGCCGCTACGACGATGCCCTGCCCGCGGGAGAAGAGGGTCTGAAGCTCGCAAGGGAGGATGGGGACCCAGGCCTGCGGGCCTACGCCCTGTCGATGATCACCCACCCCCTCTTCGGACTCGGCCTCCTCGAGCGGGGAATCGAGGCGAACACGGAGGCGGTGGAGCTCTACGGACAGATCGGCGACCTGGCCGGCCAGGCGTCGGCCGAGGGGAACCTGGCCGCCTGCTACCAGCTGACCGGCGACCTTGAAGCGGCTCTGGAACACCACCAGCTCTTCTTTGGCACTGGATGAACGCCGGTCCTACACCAGCGGGCATGGCCATCGGTCATGGCAACCTCGGCGAGCTCCTGCTCCAGATGGGCGACACCGACGAGGCGCTCGTGCACCTCCGTGAGGCGATCAGCTATCGGGACGACCAGGGCGTCCTCCCGTCTCTCATCGGTTTCGCGCTCGTCAACTTGTGCCGGGCTTTGTTGCGGGCGGGTCGACTGGAGGCGGCTGAGCAGGCCCTCGCGGATGGCCGGCAGGTGCTGCAGAGCATCGATGCGAAGAGCCTGCTGCTTGATGCCGGGGTGCTTGAAGCGGAGCTCCGGTTGGCGCAGGGCGACCTCGAACACGCCGGGAGATCGTGCCGCGCCGTCCTCGCCGATGCCAGGTCGATGGGGGCCGACCTGACCGAGACGCAGGCGTTGTGTGTGCAGGGCCGAATCCAGCTGGCTCAGGGCGACTCGGACGACGGCCATCCCGGGGCTCGAGGCCTGCTCGCCTTGGCAGAGAAGACAGGCGTCGGACTACGAGCGCGGGCAGGCGCTGGTCGTGCTTGCGGAGGCGCGCGCGGCGTGCGGTGAAGGCGCAGAGGCGTGCGAGGACGTGCTCTTCGAGGCCATCCGTCTGTTCCGCAGGATGGGCGCGCGCTACGACCTCGGCAAGGCCGAGGCCCTCCGCGAGCGCCTCCAGTCGGGAGTCTGACCCAGAGGGGAGGGGAAGGGTGGCGCGAGAGGGGACTACGTCGGTCGCATCGGTCTTCAGGACGACCATGCGCAATGGCTCGCTGCTGCGCCTGGAGCTGGCCTTCGCGGCCTTCAACGGCGCCGAGTGGGCGGTGTGGGTGTGCCTGCTCGTGTACGCCTACTCGGTCGGGGGCGCCACCGCCGCAGGCATCATGGCGCTCGTGCAGCTCATCCCCTGCATCTTCCTGGCGCCGTACCTCGGCGCGCTGGCCGATCGGCGCCGGCCGGCGCGCGTGCTGCTCGCCGGGTACCTCGTGCAGACTCAGCCGGCGTCAGCTCACGCACTGTAGGGCGAAGAGGTCCGCGAACGGTTTGTCCATCACGGAGTCAAGGAGGAGCCATGACGAAACGCAGGATCGTACTCACCATGGTCGCGCTGGCGGTGCTCGCGGTCTGCATCGCGGCGGCGCCGGCGACGGCCCAGGCCGCCGGCTACACGGCCGGAAGCCTCAAGATGGTCACGGTCGGCGAGGACTCGTTCTGGAACTACGACTACGACAAGGGGTCGTCCTCGACGTTCCCCGACCCGGCGAGCGCCGGCCACAACGACTGGCCGGTGACGATCGTCTTCTACAATGCCGCGACGGTCAGCAAAGTGCGCACCATCATCAAGTCGTGGCTGCCGTCCACCGGCTCGACCATGTACGCGCGGCTCACTGACAGCCCCGGGGTCTGGGAGTGGCGTGGCGATGGCGGCCGCAAACAGAACACGTGGTACTTCTCGGGTCTCAGATTGGTGGCGCGCACCCAGGTACTGCACATCCGCCTCTACGCCCACAACGGCGACAGGAGTCACAACGCGCGCGTGGGGAGACTACGTGCTCTGCACCACGCACTTCGACAATAACGAGCTGGGTCAGACGGCGGGCGCGCCGAAGTGGTACGGGATGAGCGAGGACGCGGCCGGCATGGTTGACAGCTGGTTCGCCGGCCGCGGTTATGCGGTGGCGGCCGACTCGCTGCCGCTCGGCAACGCCGAGGCCGGCGCGAACGGCAACAGCTGGCGCCCCGACGTGGCCGACCCCACGCATCGCTGGCAGTGTGACGGCATGGCGAGCATGATCTACATCCCGTAGTAGCCTGGCGCGTCGGCGCTGCACCTCGCTCGCGCTCTGGCGCCGTCCCTGCGCGGTCGCCGCCATCTTGCCGCGCCTACGCCTCCTGCAGGTCACGCACGATCGCGACCAGCCCGTGGGCCAGGCCGATGCCGATCGCCGGCTCGTCCTTCAGAAGCTTGAGGAATGCCGTGCGCGAGATCCTCGCCGTGGCCAGGCTGCCGATGGCGGTGACCGTCGCCGCGCGCGGCGCGCCGTCGAGGAGCGCCAGCTCACCGAAGTGGTCGCCCTCGCTCAGCTTGCGGGTGTGGCCGGCCGGCGTCTCGACCTGGGCACTTCCGTCGAGGATGACGTAGAAGGCGTCGCCCCGCGCTCCGGCGCGCACGACCTGGGACCCCTGCTTGAAGCGCTTCATCTCGGCGAGGTGCCCGACCCGCCGCAGGTGACGCTTCGAGAGCGATTGGAAGAGGGGCACGCGACTCAGGACGGGAAGCCATCCGGGGTGAAGGGACGTGGCCCCCTGGGCTCCAGCGTCGACCGGTGAACTCATCGAGTCTCCTTTCCTCGATCAGGCCCCGGGAGGAGGCGGGAGGTGAGGCGACCGGCGCACTCCGGCGACCTTTCCTTGATCGATCCCCCGTGGGAACGAGGCCCCTTTCGCGTCCAGTATATGCCACGTACGACGCGCCCGAGTAGAGGGATGCACGGGCCATCCTCTGCCCCGTGACGATCGTCTGAACGCTCGCCCGACGTTTCCCATTGTCTGGCGACGGCTTCTGTAGTAGGACTCACGCATGGCCTTCCGCCGAAGGCCGAGACCAGGGGAGGCACGTTGTGACTGCGCCTCGGCGGTTCGAGAAGGCGCTGCTCATCGGCCTCGACTGCGCCGTGCCCGGACGCTGGCGCAGGTTCGCCGAGGCCGGCCTGCTGCCGGTGGGGCAGCGCCTGCTGGCGGACGGCTGTCTTCGCCGCGGAGTGCCTGCCGGCGATGCCCACGCTCACCACGACGAACTGGGCCACGATCGCCACGGGCGCGTGGCCCGGCACCCACGGCATCACCGACTTCAATCCCTACCGGCCCGGCGACGGCATCGACGGCAGCCTGCAGGGCTTCGACGCCCGCGACGTGCGCGCCGAGTTCGTCTGGGAGGCGGCGACCCGCGCCGGCCTGGACAGCATCGTCGTCAACTGGCCGGGCAGCTGGCCGCCGCGCGAGGCGCCGCGCGAGGCGCCGGTCGAGCGCGCGGGCGAGGGCGCGGACGGTCGGCCCGGCCGACGCAGTCACGCCGGGCCGTCTGACTCTGGTGGGCGGCGCCGGCATCGAGCTGAACGAGTGGCGCATCGGCCTGCCCGGCATGGAGCGGCGCGTGGCGCTCGCCGCCGAGCAGCGCTTCTCGACGCGCGACGAGCCGCGCGCCCAGCGCGTGGCCCTGCCTCCCGGCGGCGAGCCCTTCGAGCTGCCGCTCGCCTTCCGCTTCGCCTACGACGAGGTGCGCTCGGCGGTCACGCTCGTCTGCCGCGTGGTCGCGCGCGGCGGCCGTCCTGCGGTGCGCTTCTCCCTGCCGGGCCGGGAGGAAGCGCTCGCCGAGCTCGCCGCCGGCGAGTGGAGCGAGCGCCTCGAGCTGCCGCTGGCCGTGGACGGCGCGACGGTGACCGGCCGTGTTCCGCCTCAAGCTCCTGGAGCTCGAGCCCGGCGCCGGCCTGTTCCGCCTCTACGTCACCGACATCTGCCGCCAGACCTGGCTGGAGCAGCCCGCCGGCGTGCTCGGCGACGCGGCCCGCTTCGCCGGCCTGCCGACGCCGGGCGTCGGCTGGGACTCGTTCGGCCTGGGCTGCATCGACCTCGACACCTTCGTCGAGCTCACGGCCATGGCCACCACCTGGCTCGCCGACGTCTGCGCCGCCCTGATCGACGAGCGTCCCTGGCACCTGTTCTGCGTCCATTTCCACGCCATCGATTCGTTCTACCATCTGTGCTCGGCGAAGCTCGACGAGAGCGTGACGCTGGACGCCGAGGAGCGCCGGCGCTACGAGGCCGCGGAGATCGCCGTCTACCGGCAGCTGGACGACGCGATCGGCCGCCTTCTGGCCGCGGTGGACGCGCCGGCGCTGACCGTGCTCGTCTCCGATCACGGCGCGACGCCGGCCGGCCCGCCGCTGCCGCTGCGGCGCATCCTCGCGGGCGCGGGCCTGCTGGCGGCGGAGGACCGCGGCGGCCACGACCTCGCCGACATCGATTGGCAGCACACGCTCGCCGTGCCGCAAGGGAGCTGCTACGTGAGGCTCAACCTGCAAGGGCGCGAGCCGCACGGCGTCGTCGCGCCCGGCTCGTTCGAGCAGGTCCGCGACCGGGTGCTGCGAGCGCTGCTCGACTTCCGCGACCCGGCGACGGGCATCTGCCCGTTCAGCCTCGTGACGCGCAAGGAAGACGCCGTCGCGCTGGGGCTCTTCGGCGACGGCGTCGGCGACGTCGTCTACGCCGTGCACCCCGAGTACTGCGAGGAGCACGGCCAGATGCTGCCCCAGGCCACCCGCGCCGCGGGTTCGTGGGGCATGCCCGCCCTGTGCCTCGCCGGCGCCGTCGGGCCGCGGTCCGCCCAGAGCGCCGGCGCGGCCGCGAATCCGGCCGAGACCAGGGGCCTGACCCTGGAGGCGCCGGGGCGGACCCTGCAGACCCCCATCTCGCTCACCGACGTCGCTCCCACCGTGTGCCGGGCGCTGGGCATCGCCCCGCCGCTCCAGGCCGACGGCGCGGCTGTGCTGGAGCTGCTGCCTTCCCAGCCCTGAGGAGCCGGACATGCGCGACGCAGGGAATCGCGCGATGGGCCGGCTACAAAACAACCGTCACTTCTGAAAGCGGTGACTTCAAAAGACCCTTGACATCTGAAAGGTGACGCGGTTGACAGACGCGGCCCGGCCGTCGTACAGGCGGCCGATTCTTCCTCCATCTTGTCGAATCGGCCGGGCTTGCTCCGCCCGCCGGCCGGTGTATCATGGCCCTGCTGCACCCATCGCCGCAGCTGAGCGCCGTCTCCGCTCACTGCCCGCAGGCATTGGACCCCCAGCGCACGCTTCGGCGTCCCCTGGGGGTCTTCGCGTTTTCCAGGGACACACACCGGTTCCTAAGGAGGGAGCTGCATGGACTTTCGCTACACCACCGAGCAGGAGATGTACCGCCAGGCCATCCGCGAGTGGCTGGTCAAGAACCTCGAGCCGCGCGCCCGCGCCATCGACGAGGCCGAGGACGGCATCCCCGACGACATCACCGCCGGCATGGCCGAGATGGGCATGTTCGGCGTCACGATCCCCGAGGAGTACGGCGGCATGCCGCTGCCCGACGAGGAGCGCCTGATCTACGCGATGATCACCGTCCACGAGATCGCCCGCGCCGACCTCAGCATGAGCACCCCCGTCTACACGCTGCTCACCATCGGCTGGTCGTACATCATCAACCGGTACGGCAGCGACGAGCTGAAGCAGGAAGTGCTGCCGGCCGTGGCCGCCGGCAAGGCGTTCGCCGGCATCAACACCACCGAGCCCGGCGGCGGCAGCGACCTCGGCGCCATCAAGACCATCGCGCCGTGGAACGAGGAGAAGCAGGCCTTCGTCATGAACGGCGAGAAGGCCTACGTGAGCGGCCCCAAGGAGTGCGCCAAGTGGGGCGCCCCGAGCGGCCACTGCACCCTGGTCAAGACCGACCCCGCCCAGGGTCACAAGGGCATGACCTTCATCTGGGTCCCCGCCCACCTGCCCGGCATCACCTACACGACCTACAAGGACATGGGCCGCATGGGCCTCAGCACCGGCGGCTGGATCTACAAGGACGTCGAGCTGCCGCGCAAGTACATCCTCGGCGAAGAGGGCAAGGGCTTCTACGTCAACATGGACGGCTTCAACGCCGCCCGCGTGCTCGTGGTCGCGGCCTGCCTCGGCGGCGCCGAGAGGGCGCTCGAGATCAGCGGCGAGTACACCGCCCAGCGCACCACCTTCGGCAAGCCGCTCGGCAAGAACGAGGGCATCTCGTTCGAGATGGCCGACGACTGGATGCAGCTCGACATGCTCAAGCTCAACCTGCTGCGCGGCGCCTGGATGATCGGCCAGGAGCACACCGACCCCGGCCAGTTCAGCCGCAAGGAGATCAACAAGATCATCAGCACCTGCAAGTGCCTGGCCCCGGCCCTGTGCCACGACATCGCCCGCCACGGGATGATGTACCACGGCGCCTTCGGCTACACCAAGGAGACGCCGCTCGAGATGCTGCTGCGCGGCGTCATGAGCTACGAGGTCGGCGCCGAGGGCGGCCTGATGATCATGCGCGGCATCATCGCCCGCGACGAGTGGGGCGATACGCACAACCCGTTCAAGGACTGAGCGGAGGCGCGCGAAGGTCGGAGGGAGGCCGCCATGGAATCAGTCGAATGCATCGTCGTCGGTGGCGGCCTCGCCGGCCTGTCGGCGGCCTACGGCCTGGCCGCGGCCGGCGTCGAGGTCATGGTCCTCGAGCGCGGCGACTACTCGGGCGCCAAGAACGTCACCGGCGGGCGCCTGTACGTGAAGCCCATCCGGCGCCTCTATCCCGAGCTCTGGGACGAGGCGCCCTTCGAGCGTCCCGTCGCCCGCGAGCTGGTGACGCTGATGGGCGACGGCGCCCACACGACCATCGAGATCGCCTCCGACCGCTTCGCGGGCGACAGGCCGCAGAGCTACACCGTGCTGCGCGCCAAGCTCGACCAGTGGCTCGCCGAGAAGGTCATCGAGAAGGGCGCCATGGTGGTGCCCAACATGAAGGTCGACGAGCTGCTGCGCAAGGAGGGCCGCATCATCGGCATCCGCGCCGGCGGCGACGAGATCGGCGCCCAGCGTCGTGATCGTCGCCGAGGGCGTGCTGCGGCTGCTCAGCAGCGAGGCCGGCCTGGCGGCCGAGCCGCAGGCGAAGCACCACGCGCTCGGCTACAAGGAGATCATCGAGCTGCCCGCCGGCGTCATCGAGGACCGCTGGCACCTGAACCCCGGCGAGGGCGCCGCCCAGCTCTTCATGGGCGCCTGCACCAAGGGCATGATGGGCGGCGGCTTCCTCTACACCAACAAGGACAGCATCTCGCTGGGCATGGTCGTGGGCATGGAAGACATGCGCCGCCGGCGCGACGGCACCGAGAGCTGGCAGCTTCTCGACGAGTTCAAGGAGCTGCCCCAGATCCGGCCGCTGGTCGCCGGGGGCACCGTGGCCGAGTACTCGGCGCACGCCGTCCCCGAGGGCGGCATCAGCCAGGTCCCGAAGCTCGCCGGCGACGGCTACCTGGTCGCCGGCGACACCGCCGGCCTGAGCCTGAACGCCCTCGTCACGGTGCGCGGCATGGACTTCGCCATCGCCAGCGGCTACTACGCCGCCGAGGCGGTCAAGAAGGCGAAGAAGGCCGGGGACTTCTCGGCCGCCGGCCTGGCGAGCTACGAGGCCTCCCTGCGCGACAGCTTCGTGCTCAAGGACCTCGAGACGGCGCGGGCCATACCGGGCTTCATGGAGAACCCGCGCCTGTTCACGCACTACCCGAAGGCCGTGTCGCGGCTGCTCGAGAGCATCTACACCATCGACGAGCGGCCGCAGGCCGGCCTCGTCAAGAAGGCCTGGAGGGGCGCGAGGCGCGACTTCCTGAACGTGGCGACCGTCAAGGACGCCTGGTCCATGCGCAAGATCTGAGGGGAGGAGCCATGCCGATGAAGATCGACGCCAAGCTCGGCCTCGACGTGTTCAAGCTCGACAAGGAGCCGCACATCGTCATCGACACCGAGGTGTGCAAGACGGTGTGCACGGACGAGGCCTGCATCTACGTGTGCCCGGCCGACCTCTACGAGCGCGACGACCAGGGCCGCATGACCGTCAACTGGGAGGGCTGCCTGGAGTGCGGCAGCTGCCTCATGTGCTGCGACCATCGCGCCCTCACGTGGAAGTACCCGAGCGGTCCGTTCGGGGTGCAGTACCGGATGAGCTGAGCGGGCGACCGCGACGAAAGGGGTGACGCCGTGGACATCGTCGTCTGCGTGAAGACCAACCCGGACCTGCAGATGGTCCGCATCAAGAACCGCGAGGCGGTCACCGAGGCCGTGCCGTACAAGATCGGCGACCTCGAGAAGAACGCCCTGGAGGCGGCCGTGGTGCTGCGCGACGCCGTCGGTGGCAAGGTCACGGCGCTGTGCCTGGCCGAGGGCAACCGCAAGGCGGCCGAGGACGTCAAGGTAGCTCTGGCGATGGGCGCCGACGAGGCCGTCGTGATCGACGACCCGGCGCTGGCCGCGCCGGACCAGGCGGCCGTGGCCGCAGCACTGGCGGCCGCCGTCAAGAAGATCGGCGCCTGCGACCTCCTGCTCTTCGGCGAGGGCTCCACCGACAACTACACCGGTCAGGTCGGGGCGCGCGTCGCCGAGCTGCTCGGCCTGCCGCAGATCGGCTACGCGCGCAAGATCGAGGCCGCCGACGGCGCGGTGCGCTGCGAGCGCAGCATGGACGACATGATCGAGACGCTCGAGGCGCCGCTGCCGGCCGTGGTCACCGTGGTCAGCGAGATCAACGAGCCGCGCATCCCCGGCCTCATGCAGATCATGAAGGCCAAGAGCAAGCCCCTGCAGGTGTGGGCCCTGGCCGACCTCGGCCTCGAGGCGCCGGCGCCGCTGCGCGAGATCGTCAGCAACCTGGCGGAGGAACAGGACCGCAAGCACCTCCTGTTCGAGGGCACCGCGGCCGAGCAGGCCGACGCCTTCGTCAATGCCCTCATCAAAGAAGGCGTCCTGGGGAGGTAACGATGGCCGCACTGCTTGTCTACAGCGAGAGAATCGATACCGCCCGCGAACTGGTCGCCGGTGGAAAAGAGCTGGCAGCGGCCCTCGGCCTCGGCGTGAGCGCCGTGGCCCTGGGGCCGGGCGCCGGAGCCGCGGCGAGCGCGCTCGCCGCCGCCGGCGCCGACACCGTGTACGTGAGCGAAGACGCCGCCTTCGAGGGCTGGCCGGCCGACGCCGTGGCCGCCGGCCTGGCGCAGATCGCCGAGCTGGCCGGCGCGAGCGTCGTGCTCGTCGGCTCCACGCGGCGCGGCAAGGAGACGGCGCCGCGCCTGGCGCAGAAGCTCGGCGCCGGCTGCGTCAGCGACGTCAGCAGCCTGCTGGTCGAGGACGGCGAGCTGGTCGCCGGCCGCTACGCCTTCGGCGGCGCCACCGTGGCGCGCGAGAAGCTCGGCACGGCGGTCAAGGTCTTCGCCGTGATGCCCAAGACGTTCGACGCTGAGGGCGCGACGGCCGGGGCCGGCGACGTCGTCAGCCCGGCCCTGGGCGTGAGCACCGCCGTCAAGGTCGTCGACCGCCGCGCCAAGGAAGGCGACCACGTCAACCTCGACGCGGCGCCGCTCATCGTCGGCGTCGGCCGCGGCTTCAACGCCCGCGAGGACCTGGCGCTCGGCGACGAGCTGGCCGCGGCCCTCGGCGCCGTCGTCGGCTGCACCAAGAGCCTCGCCGACTTCGAGTGGCTCGGCGAGGACCGCATCATCGGCCTCTCCGGCGCCAAGACGGCCCCCGACCTCTACCTGAGCGTCGGCGTGTCGGGCCAGATCCAGCACACCGTGGGCGTCTCGGCGGCCAAGCTCATCGCCGCCGTCAACAAGGACAAGGAAGCGCCGATCTTCGCGCTGGCCGACTACGGCCTCGTCGGCGACCTCTACGAGATCGTGCCGGCGCTCACCGAGCGTCTCAAGAACGTGTGACAGTCAGCCCGAAGCGGCTACCTGAACCTGGCCGGCCGCGCCGCAAGCAGGTCACACCCAAGCTGCTCCGGGGGCGAGAGACGGCGTCGCCGAGAGCACGGCCGGGGCCGCGCAAGCGGCCCCGGCCTCGTTTCTATCCGCCTCGTTGGGTCTCAGCTCTCGAGCGGGCCGCCGGGCACGCCTTCGGCCGTCGGCGGCGGCCCCATGTCGAGCGGTTCGCTCTCGCCGCAGCCTTCCTCTTCCATCCGCGCCGCGTGCCGCGCCTTCCTCAGCGCGATGAGGTCGCGGCCCAGCGTCCAACCGGCGGACGCCAGGGGGATCGCGAGGAGCACGCCCACGATCCCGGCCAGCGTGGCGCCGATCAACGCGGCGATGAAGACCACGAGCGGTGACAGCGTGAGCGTCTTCGCGTACACGACGTTCTGGAGCACGTTGTTCTCGAACTGCTGGTAGGCGACGAAGAAGATGAGGAGCACGATGCCGTCGACCGTCGTGCCGGTGGCGAAGCCCACGATCGTGACGATCACGGCGCCGATCGTGGCGCCGACCAGCGGAATGATGTCGAGGATGGCCACGAGCACGGCCAGCGTCTCCGCGTAGGGCACCCCGAGGACCTTGAGCACGATGTACGACGATACGCCGGCGACCAGGCTGATGGCGAGGTTGCCGCGCACGTAGCCGCCGGTGGCGCGCAGGAAGTTCTCACCGATGCGCGCCACCCAGCGGCGCTCGTCGCCGACGAGGGAATCGAGGATCGACGTCCAGCCTCGCGGACCCTCGATGAGCAGCATCACCATGATGGTCAGGATGGTGATGGTCGCGGCGAGGACGTACGCCGCCTTGGTCACGGCGCTGACGATGGTCTGCTGGTTGCCGAGGACGACGTTGGCCACCTGGCCGGGCGTCACCGACTTGAGGCGCTCGATGACATGGAGCTTGACCTCGAGGAAGTGCAGCTCGCCGCCGCTTGCCGAACAGCGAGTCGACGAGGCGGGGGAGAGCGCGGATGAAATCGTCCGACTGAAGCACCACCGGCCAGGCGATTGCCACGACCGCCGCGATGAGCACCCCGACGGTCACGAACGAGACGACCAGCGAGGCGAGGATGCGGTTCCAGCGGTGCCGCACGAGCCAGCCCACGGCGGGCTGCAGGGCGATCGCCAGGATGATGCCGATGAGCACCCACAGCAGGATGCTGCGGATCTTCACGAAGAAGAGCAGCAAGGCGATGATGGCGATGACCGTCAGCGTGGCGATCGCCGCCAGCCTGATGATTTCCGACGTGCGCATCGCCGGCGGGCGTTGCGGGTGGGTGTCGTTCAAGCCGCTCTCGTCTCCTGTCTCGCGTCCGTGCATTCGCCGTCGCGCACAGCGTATCATTGAGCGGCGCTCGCGAGGCCGTCCCTGCCTCGCGCCCCGCACGCGTGGGCCTATAGCTCAGTTGGTTAGAGCAGCCGACTCATAATCGGCCGGTCGCAGGTTCGAGTCCTGCTGGGCCCACCATGACGCAAGCCCGCGTCGACCCACGTCACCTTCCTGCTGGAGGCCATCGAGCATGCGCGCGTGCCCTCGGTACGGCCGCCGAGGAGCTGCGCGCGACGTGGTGCAGGTGGCGTCGAAACGACTGAGCCGCCGGTCGAGCGACCGGACCGTAGGTGATCTACGGCTGGTACGTGTCTACGGGCAGCCCCGCAGCCAGCCACGCGGTGATGCCGCCGTCGACGTTGTACACCTCTGCGAAGCCCAGCCCGACCAGGATGTCGGAGCCGGTCTGGCTGCGGTTGCCGCTCCGGCAGATGACGTAGACCGGTCTGTCGGCTGCGAGCTCGGAGGCTGCCCGCGACTCCAGGTCTCCCAGGGGGATGAGCACCGCTCCCTGGGGGACGCCCGTCTCGGCCCACTCCTCGGGTTCCCGCACGTCGACCAGCTGAGCTCCGTCGTTCGAGCTCAGCGCCTCATTCGCGGTCTGGACGTCCACGGTGACCCAGCTGGAGCCCTCGCCGGCCGGCGCCGGCTCGACGGTAGCCGGCGCCTCCGTCCCGGTGGACGATCCCGTCTCCTGGCTCGAGCATCCGGCGGCGGCCAGCACCAGCATGAGGATGACGATCGCCAGGATCGGCAGAAGGAAGCGTGCTCGCATGATCGGGATCTCCTCGCGTCGGTGTGGGTGAGCGAATGCACAGTCTATCTACCCCTCGCCACACCGCTTCATGAGACTGGCCGTCTGATGGCAGGCGAGAAGTCCGAGAGCTGCCTTGATGGATCCACGTCGTCAGAACGACGACGCTGTCCTCTGCAAAGGGACATCTTCCGCCACCCGGTCGCCGACCTCTCGCCGAGCGCCGCCTGATCAGTCGTCGATCGGCTCAAGGCCCTTGATCGCGTCCTTCATGGCCTGGATCGTCTCGGGTGAGTGCCCCTGCCAATCTGTGACTTCGCCCGTCACCCGTAGCGGCTCCCGGGAGCGGTACGACTTCGTCGGATTGCTCGGGAACTTCTTGTCCGTCAGATTGGGGTCGTCCATGATCGAGCCGGTCGGCTCCACGGTGTCGATTCTCCCCGGTCCTTCGCCGAGCGCCAGCTCCGCCCCCCAGGTGGCTGCATCCAGGGTGCCGGTCAGGTAGATGTACACCGTCCTGTTCCTCTTGCCGTAGTTAGACGTGCGGCCGGGCTCGTCTTGCCGCGCCGGAGATAGGCGACCTGAAGCCAGCCGATCGTGCCATGATTTGCAGATGCCAAGCGTTGGGCCCGCAGGCATCACAGCGGCACGGTGTGCGCTGCAGCCGTCCCCGTCACTCGCCTCCGTCGAGCATCGTCCCGTGCATCCCTCATACCGCGTGCGGTCAGGCAAGGTCGAACCGGTCGAGCATCATGACCTTGTCCCACGCGGCGACGAAGTCGCGCACGAACTTCTCCGGCGCGTCGTCGCTGGCGTAGACCTCGGCGAGCGCGCGCAGCTGGGAGTTCGACCCGAAGACCAGGTCGACGCGGCTGGCCGTCCACCGGATGTCTCCCGTCGACCGGTCGAGGCCTTCGAAGGTCTCCTCGGCCTCGTCCACCGGCTGCCAGGTCGTGCCCATGTCGACGAGGTTGACGAAGAAGTCGTTCGTCAGCGTCCCCTTCCGGTCGGTGAGCACGCCCTGATCCGAACCGTCGTAGTTCGCGCCGAGCGCGCGCAGGCCGCCCACGAGCACCGTCATCTCGGGTGCGCTGAGCGTGAGCAGGTTCGCCTTGTCGACGAGCAGGTGCTCGGCAGGCTTCAGCTGGCCGCCGCCCAGGTAGTTGCGGAATCCGTCCGCGGTCGGCTCGAGCACGGCGAACGACTCGACGTCTGTCTGCTCCTGCGTCGCGTCCGTGCGCCCGGGGGTGAACGGCACCTCGACGTCGAAGCCGGCGTCTTTCGCGGCCTTCTCGACGGCGGCGCACCCGCCCAGCACGATCAGGTCGGCGAGCGAGATGCGCGTGCCGCCGGCCGCCTGCGCCGCGAACTCCTCCTGGATCGCCTCCAGCGTGCGCAGTACCTGCGACAACTGGGCGGGCTCGTTGACGGCCCACCCGGTCTGCGGCTCGAGGCGGATCCGAGCGCCGTTGGCGCCTCCGCGCTTGTCGGTGCCGCGGAACGTCGACGCCGAGGCCCAGGCGGTGGAGACGAGCTGCGACACCGTCAGTCCGGAGGCGAGGATCTTCTCCTTGAGGGCCGCGATGTCCTGCGCTCTCGACCAGCGGATGGGAGACCGGGGGGACCGGGTCCTGCCAGATCTGCGGCTCGGACGGCACCAGCGGGCCGAGGTAGCGCGTGATCGGTCCCATGTCCCGGTGCGTGAGCTTGAACCACGCCTTGGCGAAGGCGTCGGCAAGCTCCTGCGGGTTCTCGAGGAAGCGCCGTGAGATGGGCTCGTAGATCGGGTCCATGCGCAGCGCGAGGTCGGTCGTGAGCATCACCGGCGCGTGCCGCTTCGCCGGATCGTGCGGATCCGGCACGGTCTCCGCCGCCGACGGGTCCGTCGGGACCCACTGCCACGCGCCGGCCGGGCTCTTGGTCAGGTCCCAGTCGTAGCGGAACAGCGTCTCGAAGTAGCTGTTGTCCCAGGTGACCGGCGTGGGGGTCCAGGCGCCCTCCAGCCCGCTGGTGATGGTGTCGTCACCGCTCCCGGTGCCGTAGCTGTTCTTCCAGCCGAGGCCCATCTGCTGCAGCGGCGCCGCCTCGGGCTCGGGGCCGACGTTCGCGGCGTCGGCGGCGCCGTGGGTCTTGCCGAACGTGTGCCCCCCGGCGATCAGCGCCACCGTCTCCTCGTCGTTCATCGCCATGCGGCGGAACGTCTCCCGGATGTCCCGGGCTGCGGCGAGCGCGCTCGGAGTGCCGTTCGGCCCCTCCGGGTTCACGTAGATGAGACCCATCTGGACGGCGGCCAGCGGGTTGGCGAGCTCGCGCTCGCCGCTGTAGCGCTCGTCCGCCAGCCACGTGTGCTCGGCGCCCCAGTCGATGTCGTCCGGCTCCCACACGTCCTCACGGCCGCCGCCGAAGCCGAACGTCGCGAACCCCATCGACTCCAGGGCGCAGTTGCCGGCGAGGATCATGAGGTCGGCCCAGGAGATCTTGCGGCCGTACTTCTGCTTGATCGGCCACAGCAGGCGGCGTGCCTTGTCGAGGTTGCCGTTGTCGGGCCAGCTGTTGAGGGGGGCGAACCGCTGCGTGCCCAAGCCCCCGCCGCCGCGACCGTCGCTGATCCGGTACGTGCCGGCGCTGTGCCAGGCCATGCGGATGAACAGCGGGCCGTAGTGACCGTAGTCGGCCGGCCACCACTCCTGCGAGTCCGTCATCAGGGCCATGAGGTCGCGCCGGACGGCCTCCAGGTCGAGGGTGGCGAACTCGGCGGCGTAGTCGAAGTCAGCCCCCATCGGGTCGGCAGCCGGGGAGTTGCGGTGCAGCACCGTCAGGTCGAGCTGGTTGGGCCACCACTCCCGGATCCTCATCTCCGGGGCCGTGTGGGCCGGGCTGGTGCTTTCGTCGGACATGTCAATCTCTCCTCTCATGGCAGCGGCGCGGCTGCCGGGAACACGGGCGGGCGTGCTTGGCGGTCATGCCGTGGTCGCCTCCCTGCTCTGGCAGGCGGCGCACACCCCGCGGAACTGGACGGATACCGCGTCGGGTCGCCCGATACGGGCGACCTCCGCTGTCGGTTGGATGGCGTCGAGGTCGGCGTCCTCCACGTCCCGGATCAGCCCACATTGCGTGCATACGAAGTGGTGGTGCCGGGCCGAGTTCGCGTCGTAGCGCGCGGGTCCCGGTGTGAACAGGACTCGCGAGATGAGCCCGCGTTCAGCGAGTGTCGCCAGCGTGCGGTACACGGTATCGAGTGAGATGGTCGGGACCCGCTCCCGCACGGCCCGGTAGACGGTCTCGACATCCGGGTGCGTCTCATCGGCGGCGATGACGCGCACGATCTCGAGCCGCTGATGAGTCAACCGAAGCCCGGCGTCGCGAAGGCCATGCGACAGCTGGTCGACGCGACGCGCCACCTCATCGACTCGCGCGGCCACTGCACTCCTGTCCTTCGAGGATTCCTGCGCTTATTGCAGCAGCGTTCTTATATAGGAGCAAGACAACGAAAACAAGCGTTGGATGGCGTTTCGGGCAGGGAGGAAGCGGCCGACACACCTACGTACGGAATGAGCGATCGGGGCACAGCAGATTCGTGTCCGCCAACGGCTGGACTTCATGGCGCAGGTTCGAGTCCTGCTGGGCCCACCACGTTGTCACAGTGACAACGTTTCTTCCTGCAAGCTGGCGCCTCTCTGATTCCGGTCGCCTACCCGGTCGCTCTTCCCGGTTCAGCGGGTCTTGGCTCGCCTGCCCACCGGGCAGCTCAGCTCGCACATCCTGCAGTACTTGACGCCGTACTGAGGCTCTCCCTCGCCCTTCGGCAGCGCCAGGACGACCTCTTCGAAGGCGTTCATCGTCGAGGCCAGGGCATCGCCTTCTTCATCGCTCGCCGCCAGCGCCCTGGCGGCCTTCTCGACGTCCCGCGACATCTTGGTGTTGCAGGTCACCCGGTCGTAGGTCCCGTTGATGCCCGGCAGCAGCGACTGTCCCAGCTCAGAAGACGAGTAGGCGGCGTGGTCGAAAGCCTTCACGGGGCAGGCCTTGCGGCAGGGCTGCGGGCAGCCGTCGCAGGGGTCGTAGTCGACGCGGACCGGTGGCCTTCGCCGTGCGGTCCATCAGGAGCGCCCGCCAACGGATGCGCGGGCCGTACTCCGGCGTGATCACCATGTTGTTCTTGCCGATGCATCCGAGGCCGGCCAGCACAGCCGAGTCCTTCAAGAAGATCCCGGTGCTCTCGATGAAGTAGGGCGGCCGGTAGCTCTTGACCGAGAACGTCTCCTCGAGCCACGCCGAGAGCTCCTTGGTGATGCGGATGAGGATGCGGTTGCCGGGCGTGCCCTTGCCGTCGTACCAGTCGAGCTCCGGCCGATCGACAGGGTGCTCGACCCCGATCACCACGGCGGAGACGGCGTCGGCGGGCCACTCGACCTCGTGGTGCAGGGCCTCTTCCGGCGCGTCCTGCCAGGGCACCTCGGGGTCCATGCCGATCTTCGGATAGATGAGGTGTGAAGGCGACCCCTTCAGAGTCCCGACGTCGGCGACCCCGGCGACGGACGCGCCCAGCGACTTGGCCTTCTCAATGATCCTGTCCGTCAGCTCCGACGGGGACAACGTGGTCACGGTCTCTCCTCTCACAGGTAAGACAACGGCAAGATGACGCCTCCGCCTCGGCCGTCGCCGTCCGTCTGCTCCCGATGACCTCCACCACTCCGGCGCCGATCACGAGGACGGCGCCGATGGCCTGCGGCACGCCGAACGGCTCGCCGGCGAGCAGGGCCGCGCTCATGATGCCCGCCGCGGCCTCGATCTGGAGCAGGATGCCCAGCCGGCCCGGGTCGACGTTGCGGGATCCCCAGTAGATGCCCCACATCACGGGGATGAGAAAGCCGGCCGCGGCCAGCACCAGCCAGGGCGCGAGGGCGATCACCTGGTCCAGGGAAGGCGGCCGGCCCAGCTGGGCCAGCGGCAGCAGGGAGAAGGACAGGGCGACCACCGAGCCGTACAGGAAGAACCCGACGAGCTGCTCGAAGACGGACGTCTCGGGCGCCTGCCGCACGAGCATGGCGCCGACGGCGAACAGGACCCCCGAGAGCAGGGCCAGCAGGTCTCCGAGGTTCATGGAGAGCGAGAAGCCGTGCCCTGCGCTCAGGATGACGAGCAGCCCCGACAGACTGAGAAGGAGCGAGACGCCGCGCCAGCGCGTGAACGTGCGCCTCATCACGCCGACCTCGAGGAGCGTCCCCCAGGCCGGCATCGCGTAGAAGAGGATCAGCGCCCGGGCGACATCGGTGAGCAGCAGGCTCTCCAGATACAGGGCGACCGCTCCGCCGATCAGCAGTCCGGAGCGATACTGCCAGACGCCCGTGGGCTTCCTGCGCAGCCGGCGCGCGGCCACGAACGGCGTCATGAGGACGAGCGGCATGAGGAACTGCGCCAAGGTGGCCCAGGCGGGTCCGAGACCCTGGCGCTCGAACGCCCGCAGGGGGATCCAGAACAAGCCCCAGGCGGCCGACGCCACCAGGACGACGATCTCGGGTTTGGGACGCCTCCATTCCATGCCGATCAGTCCCGCCTTGGGATCAGAGGCCGAGCGACCCGGTCCGCATCACCGGCCTTGACGTCGACCTGCAATCAGCCCGCCTCCTGACTAGAGGTCGAGTACGTCAATGATCTCTCGGATATCGGCCACCGATCTCTGACCGGCTTCCCGAAAGACCGATGAAGTGCCCTCACCGGCGGTGTCGATACCTATGAAGTGCGCACCGACGTTCTGGGCGAACAGCATGTCGTTCTTGCCGTCTCCGACGATGAGCAGCTCGTTCGGCAGAATGCCGCACTGACTGCAGAACCTGTCCGCCAGAGATGTGTCCGGCTTCGGCCTCGAATCTTCACCCGTGCCGAGGTAGTCGAAGTACTCGAGGATCCCCGTCTTCTTCAGTCCTGCGACGGTCGCAGTGCGCGTATCGACGGTAGCGACGCCCAGTCTGTAGTCCTTGCGCCTCAAGTAGCTGAGCGTCTCCGGCACGTTCGGCAGAGCGACATACGGAACGTCATCGCCGAGAGAGAGCTGCTCGATCAGCTCCAGCAGGTCGTTCGTGTCGAAGGGCCGCCGCCACCCACGTTCTTCAGCGTAGCTCTGGCAGGTGTCGAAGAGAGCCTGCGCTATCTGCTGGTTGGTCGAGAACTGGATCAGGCTGTCGGATGTGAGTCCATCGGGCAGATGCCCCAGACGTTCGCTCAGCTGCTGCAGCAGCGGCCCAGGGACCTGGTAGTCGTCCTTCAGACAGGCAAGGAGAGCGGCGTAGATGTAGTGCTGCGTCGAGTGGAACTCAAGCAGGGTCCCGTCCTTGTCGAAGAGGATGCCTCTGATCATGACGATGATCTCCCATAGCGCTTCGCGACCTCGATCATCTTCTTGACGTTCTCCCGCTTGGCCTCGTCGAGGAAGGCGGAGAAGTCCATCATGAAGCCGCCGCCCTTGCCGCAGACCTCGGCGAGTCTCACGCAGTAGGCTTCGACTTCGTCGACAGACGCGGTGGCCAGCAGCGCGCTGGACACGTTGCCCTCGATGCACTGCGAACCCGCCAGCACTTCTTTCGCGAGGAAGGCGTCGGTGCCGCTCTCGAGGTGGATCAGGCACGTCCCCGCAGGGATCTCCTTGAAGTGGTGAAGGCGCGAGTCGTACTTGCCCTGCGTGAAGACCCACACGAGCAGACCCTCTTCCACCAGGCCGAGGAGGAGCTTCTTGAGAGTCGGCCAGTAGAACTCCTCGTACTGCGCCTCGGACATGAGGCCGTCGGCGCCCTTGTACAGGTAGACGGTGACGATCGGGTGTCCGAGGGCCTTGGCTCCGTCGATGCCGTACTGCAGTTGCCAGGGAAGCAGGCGCTCCATGAGGGCGGTCATCTTCTCGGGCCTGGAGTACATGTCGACGATCGCGCCGCGCCAGCCGCGGTAGTAGTTGCTGATGATGTCGAACGGCGCGTGGGCCATGGGACCCAGGAGGTGCGGGAGGGCCAGCCGGCCACCCAGCTCCTGGTCGATGCGCCCAAGGTACTCGACCCACTCTTGCACGGCCTCTCCGGACTCCTGCAGCGCCCTCATGGCGTCGACCACGCCGGGGTTCTCGGCCGCGGCCAGGACCAGGTCCGGCAGGCCTTGGTGGAACACGACCATGTTGCGGAGCGGTGGCAGCTGCGCCAGCGGCTCGAGCTTGGGAGAGAGCCGGGGCAGGTACTTGCGCAGGATCCAGTCCGACGGGTCGTCCAGGTACTCGTCGTACTCCTCGGCCTTCATGTACTCGGCTTCCACGAACTGGAACGACGTGTCGTCGGGCAGGTGGACGCCGGGCAGGCGTACGCGGTTCCAGGCCAATGCCTCGAACATGCCCGCCGGGAAGATGAACTCGGGACCGACGTAGGCATCGAAGTCCGTGTCTTCGTACTGACGCACGTAGGCATCGAACGCCTTGTCGAACTCGGTCATCGCCTCCCTGAACGTCACCGGACCGTAGTCGAGGGCGAACTTCTGGGTGGCGGCGGGGATGACCGGGATCTTGCCGGTGTCCTTGAGCCGGATGGTGTCGATGATGAGCTGTGCTCTGGCCCGGTACTTCTCCCTGGCCTCATCGTTCGCGAAGTGCAGGTGCGCCCCTCTGACCCAGTCGGCGATGAGACGCTCCCCGAGCTTCTCCTCTGCGATGTGATCCATCAGGCGCCTCCGTCGGTCCACGCGGCGGCCAGCTTGACGGCGCGGCCGACATCGTTTCCCCAGCCGTCAGCTCCCGTGTACGCGCGCACGCTCTCGTCCACGGGGGCGCCGCCGACCATGATCTTGACCTTGTCGCGGAGGCCGGCGGCCGCGATGCCGTCCACGGTACTCTTCATGGCATCGAAGGCCAACGTGAGCAGCCCGCTCAGCCCCACGATGTCGGCGTCGTGCTCCCTGACCGCCGCCACGAAGTCCTCGACCGGTACATCGATGCCGAGATCGTGCACGGCATAACCTTCGATGCCCAGCATGAGTGCGACGATGTCCTTGCCGATGTCGTGGATGTCGCCGTGAACGGTGCCGATGACGACTGTGCCCCTGGAGCCCTCCGGCACGGCCCCGACACCGCCCGGCATCACTTCCTCCGAGATGCTCTTCATGATCTCGCCGCCCATGATGAGCTCGGGGAGGAACGCCTCCCCTTCGGCAAAGCGCTGGCCGATCACCTCCATCGCCTTGCTGCCGTCGGCGATGATGGCCAATGGATCCGTCCCGCTGTCGAGCAGGCGCTTGGCGAGCGTCAGAGCCTCGTCCATACGCATCCCCACGATCGCGTCCGTCAACCCTTGAGGCATGCATCCCCCTCGATTCGCCAGTGACACTGGTGCACTGTAACAGACGACCGCCATACCTGTCTAGACAGGTAGAGGATCGTGCTGTAGTGTAGCCTCGACAAGGCGGTGTCGAGCCCCGAGCTGGAGAGCGTGTGAGCAAGCTCAAGCCCATCGATAGTTCGTCGTTCGGGCCACCGTATTCACAGGTCGCGCGTGGCATACGCGAGCGCATCGTGACCGGCGAGTATCGATCAGGCGACCGCCTGCCCTCCGAGGCGGAGCTTTGTGCGATGTACGGCGTCAGCCGCATGACGGTCCGCCGGGCGGTGGCTCTCCTCGTTCAGGATGGCGTCGCGTTCACGGAGAACGGACGTGGGACCTTCGTCAGGGCCCCGGGACTTGGGGCCGCGACGTTCGACCTCAGCAGCCTGCGGCGCCTTGTTGACGACGCCGCCACGACAGTGAAGATCAGCGAGGCACGGATCGTGCCGCCCTCCCCACGGGTGTGTCGCAAACTCGCGGTTGACGCTGAGTCTCACGTGGTCGCCATCAAGCGCGTCCTCAGCAGCGCCGGCGAACCGGTCTTCTACCACACTGAGTATCTCGTCTTTGACCCACGGCGTCCGCTTGTCGAAGCCGAATACGGCGTGACTGCGTTGCGCGACCTCCTTGCGAACGCCGGGAAGTCGGGGTTCAAGTACGGCCGCCTCGAACTGCATGCCTCCACGCTCACGGAGACCGAGGCTGCCTACCTCGGCGAAGAGCCGGGCACGTCGGCGTGGGTGATAGAGCATCTCTTCTTCGACTTCGAGAACCGACCGGTGAGCTGGGGCCGGTTCATCGGCAGGTCTGACCGCCTCGATCTCTCGACGATGGTCGGCGTTCCGGACGTCGGGAAGGGGGCAGGCGGATGACTCCCTCGTCCGCAGCCGACTTGATAGGACTGATCGTGGGGATGGACCAGCGAGGTAGTCTCAACGCCATTCGCGAGCGGCTCGCCACCGGCGAAGACCCACGCAGACTGATGGAGGAGTGCCGCGCGGGGATGGAACAGGTAGGCAAGATGTACGAGAGCGGCGAGTACTTCGTTTCCGCACTCATCATGGCCGGGGAGATCTTCCGCCAGGCCGCAGACATGCTGCTTCCTCTGATGACCGCCACAGAGTGTCCACAGGATGCGCGCAAGGTCGTCATCGCGACGGTGAAGGGCGATATCCACGACATCGGCAAGAACATCGCGGTGACGCTGCTCGAGGCCCGAGGCTTCACGGTCGTTGACCTGGGTGTCGACGTCGATCCGGAGCTGATCGCGGACGCCGTCGTCGCGGAGCGCCCTGATGTGCTCGGACTCTCATGCCTCCTGACGACGGGGTTTGAGACCTTGCGCGAGACGATCGGACTCGCGCGCGAGCGCACTGCTGACTGGGAGCAGCGCCTGCCGGTGGTGATCGGTGGAACGGCCATCGACCAGCACACGGCGGAGCACGCGGGCGCGGACGGCTGGTGTACCGACGCAGCCGACGGGATCGCCGTGGTGCACTCCTTGCTGGGTTGACACCCGGCAGCAGATTCCCTCCGCCCGGCGCGACATGATGACGTCATGTCACGTGGCAAGCTCTGCCCATCGGCGAGTGGAGCTCCTGCGTTGTGCGAGGGATCCGGGAGGGCCGGCTGTCCGGGGCTCCCCCGCGGGAGGTGCCGTTTGCCGGACGCAGCATCGGCGGCGAATGCGTGCTGGTCAGCGAGGGGCTCATCGAGGTGGAGTAGAGGCACCGGGCGTACTGCTGCGGTCAACCAGACGTCTGACCTCATCACGCAGGCTCGAGAGTCGTCCGGCCAGGCGCGCCACCGGGCCCGTAGACCGATGTCGTTCCAATCGGCTAGGGTGGTCTTCCAGCTGAGATGTGGAGCGGTGTTCTGTCGGCATGAAGGGATGACAATGGTGCAGGAGACAAGGTCTGTTGAAGTCTGCTTCTCACCGGGGCTGTTCCAGGACATCCTGACGACGGGTGATTTCATCGTTGTGCTCGTGGACATCCTGCGCGCCACAACGACCATCTGCACCGCGGTCGGGAATGGAGTGGAGGCGATCATCCCCGTTGCCTCTCACGAAGAGGCGAGACGGCTCAAGTCGGAAGGATTCCTGGTCGCAACCGAAAAGGATGGCGTCCAACTCGACTTCGCGGATTTCGGGAACTCGGCGTTCAGCTTCACCAGAGATGCGATCGGCGGGAAGACACTCGTCTATTGCACGACCAACGGTACGCGAGCGCTCGAGATGGCGAAGAGCGCCAGCAGCACCGTGATCGGAGCTTTCATCAACATCTCGGCGGTGACTGAGTGGCTTGCAGGGCAGCAGAAGAACGTGGTCATCCTGTGCTCAGGCTGGAAGAACAGGTTCTGCCTCGAGGACACTCTCTTTGCCGGGGCACTGACGCGAAGATTGCTGGACACAGGCTTGTTCCGATCCGATTGTGATTCGGCCAATGGCTTCGATGGACCTCTGGGATCTGGCCGAGGGCGATGTGCTGGACTACATCGAGAAGGCTGCTCAGCGCCACCGTTTGAAGAAGCTGGGGCTGGACGATGTGATCCCGTACTCGTTCGAGTGCGACAAGGTGAAGGTCGTGCCGGTGTTCGACGGAACGCTGATCAAGGGGTACGTGGCTCGTCCACCAACCGCCTGACCTCCGGCCGGAGGTTCGAAAGCTGTCCACTTAGGTCCACCACGCCGTCAAGCTGAACGTCCTCCCCGCTCAGTCTCGGTCTCTGGTGTCCCGCCGCTCCGCCCTCTCGTCTGTCCGAGCGATCGCCTGCTCGCCGGTATGATTGAGTTTTGTAAGTATGTACTTGATTTTCTCAAGAACATGGCGTATCCTGAGCGAGATCCAGTGAGCGAAAGTGGAGTACCTCATGACGAATGACTGGCACGAGCTGACCGACCTCACGGCAGATCGGCGCTTCCGTGTGACCGAGGTGCGCATGGACTCCGGCATCTCGATCCAGGGCGAGTTCGAGCTGCCGCCGCTGGCCCGCCTGCGCTACGAGGACCAGGTGTTCGTGAGCGAGTTCGTCCGCAGCCACGGCTCGATCAAGGACATGGAGAAGGCGTTCGGCATCAGCTACCCGACGGTCAAGAACCGCCTCAACCGCATCATCGACCTGCTCCCGATGGTCGAGGTCGTGGCTGCGTCCGAGGGAGACGACGCCCTCGAGCTGCTCGAGCGCGGTGAGATCTCCGCGGACGAGGCCGCCGAAGGCTCAGGCGATGAACGTCCCGCCGCTGGTCCTCGACCTGAGGGTGGTCAGGCCCGAGCGGCGCCCGGTCCACCTGTGGCTGCCGCTGTTCCTGCTGTGGCCCCTGGTCCTGGTGCTCGGCGTCCTCGCGCTCCTGCTCACGATGGTCGCCGATGGCGTGCTTCTCGTCCTCGGCCGGCGCTACCACCATTACACCATCCTGCTGGTGCCGCTCGTTCGCCACGCTCGGCGAGACGCGCGGGATGGTCATTCGTTTCAGCAACGAGAAGACGGCCGTCGACATGACGGTCCAATGAGGAGGATGAGTACCATGAGTGAAGACCGCAGCCGGATCCTGGACCTGCTCGCCGCGGGCAAGATCACCGCCGAGGAGGCCGAGCGCCTGCTCGACGCGCTCGACACGCACGCAGGCGCCGCCGCAGAGCCGGCCGGGCCGGCGATCAAGGGCGACCCCGAACCGCTGATCGCGGCGCTGCCGAAGTACCTCTACGTCAAGGTCCTCGCCGCGAACGGCGACAACGTCGACGTGAAGATCCCCATCGTGCTCGTGCGCTCGGGGCTCAAGCTCACGTCGCTCATCCCTCCGCTGGCGATGGACAAGATCAACGACACGATGGCCGAGCACGGCATGTCCGTCGACTTCAACAACTTCAAGCCCGAGGACATCGACGAGCTCATCGGGGGTCTGCGCGACATGGAGGTCAACGTGGACGCCAAGAACGGCGACACGGTGCGGGTGTACTGCGCGTAGGGACCTCAGGGATCGCCCGGCGAGCCGGTCGGCGGCGGGCTCGCCGGCTCCAGATGCACGACGACGTCGGTGATCTGGCCGTAGGCGCCGCGCAGCGAGTCCTCGACCTCGTGCGCGATCGCGTGACCACGCTCGATGGTCGTGCCGGGAGCGACCTGGACGTGCAGGTCGACGTAGATGTGGCTCTCCGGTCCTCTGGTCCGCACGGCATGGCAGCCGAGCACACCCGTCACGCCGCCCGCCGTCGCCGCAAGCGCGTCGGCGGGCAGGCGGGCGGCGTCGCCGAGCGTGTGCAGCACGCCGCGCAGGATCCCCAACGCGGTGCGCAGGATCACGACGGCGACGATCAGCGCCACGATACCGTCGGCCTGTTCCCACCCCAGCCTGACGATGACGAGACTGATGATGACGCCGATACTGACCAGCACGTCGCTCAACGTGTGGCTGGCGTCGGCGATCAGGACCTCGCTGTCGAGCCGCTTGCCCGCCCGCCGCTCCCAGGTGGTGACCAGGATGTTGACGGCGAGCGTGCCCAGCATGATGACGAACGAGATCGTCGTGACCTCGGTGGGCAAGCCGCGCCCCGACAGACTGTCGACGGCGCCCTTGCCGACTGTGTAGCCCGCGACGACGAGCAGGATGCCGATCAGGGCGGCGGCGAAGGTCTCGTACTTGCTGTGGCCGTACGGATGCTCGTCGTCGGGGGGGCGAGCGGCGAACCACATGCCGACGAGTCCGATGACGTTCGAGGCGCCATCGAACAGCGAGTGAAAACCATCGGCCTCCATCGCCGCGGAATGACTGATCATGCCGTAGACGAGCTTGGCGAGCGCCACGGCGAGATTGAGCGCGAGGACCACCCAGAGGACGTTGCGGATGCTTCGATAGCGATCGTGCGATGACGTCATTGAGGTCCATGGGTAGGCGGCCGGACGAGCGTAGATGGTAACAGGTGGTGAGCCCGCGCAGTGCCGCGGTCAGTCGCCGCCCAGCCCCCCGAGAAGGTCGCCCAGGAAGCCGCCCTTCTTCTTGGCGCCCGTGTCATGCCCGCCGTGGGGGGGGTGTCGTCGCGACCGTTGTCGCGAGGCTCGTTCCGCGCGCTCGATGGCGCCGTCGCCTCGCCGGAGCGCTCGATGATCTTATCGAGCTCGCCGCGGTCGAGCCAGACGCCGCGGCAGCCGGGGCAGTAGTCGATCTCCACGCCCTGACGCTCTGTCATCAGGAGATCGGTGTCGTTGCATACGGGACACTCCATCTTCACACCTCGTTGTTCGGTGGTGGACAGGCCTTTGTCTCGCGAGGGATCGCGGCGAGGTCCCTCAGCCGCTTCCTGGCATAGGAGCGCATGGTGCCGAGCTGGAGCAAGGCGTGAAGGCCCGCGACAAGGGCCATGGTGTATCCGATCAAGGGGTGGATGTCGTCCACCGGCAGGAATGCCTCGGCCTCGTCGTCCATCCCCATGCCGGTGAGGGCCGAGAGGGCGACGAGGCCGAGAAGGGCGAGGCTCGTGAGGATGGTCAGGTCCTTGCGGACTGTGCGCAGGGTCTTATTGCTCATCGGGTTCCTCCTTGTGCCGACGGCTGCGTCGGGACCCCGACGATCGGCGTGGACTGTCTGCTCGGAGTATCCGCGACGACATCTTAAGGGGGGCATAAGGGGGCCACACGGAATGAGCGCTGCTGCGCCGGACTGATAGCGGCCGGACTACCCTCGCAGGGCGACGGTGAAGGTCGCGCCGCGGCCCGGCCGGCTTTCGACCCTGATGTGCCAGCCGTGCACCTCGGCGATGTTCTTCGAGATGGCGAGGCCCAGGCCGTGACCTTCCTGCGAGCGTGAATCGTCGGCTTGGTAGAAGCGCTCGAAGATGTGCGGCAGGTCCTTGGCGGCGATGCCGGGGCCGGTGTCGCTGACGCGCAGCTCGCTGCGCGTCAGCGACACCGAGACCTCGCCGCCCGCCGGCGTGAACTTCATCGCATTGCCGACCAGGTTCGCGACGAGCTGAGCCGCGAGCCCCTCGTCGGCCCGCACGACCACCAGAGGCTCGATCTCCGTGGTCAGGACGAGCTCCCGCCGCGCCGCGAGGGGAGCGAGACGCTCGGTCTCGCGGCCGACCAGGGCCGACATGTCCACGGAGCGGCCGTCCAGGGTCGCCGTGTCCAGGGCAGCGAGCCCGAGCAGATCATCGACGAGCTGCGCCCCGACCTTCAGCTCATCCTTGGCGGCGATGATGTGCTCCTCGTGCTCGCCGGTGCGCAGCGCCAGATCGAGCTCCGAGTTGACCACCGCGAGCGGTGTGCGCAGCTCGTGACTGGCGTCGTGGGTGAACTGCGTGAGGCGCTCGAACATTCGTTCCGCAGGGACGAGACTGCGGCGCGCGAACCACAGGCCGAGCACGGCCGTGAGCGCCGTGACGAGCACGGCGGCGATGAAGAAGACCGCGATCTCGCCGGGGAGCTCCGCCGGCCCGATGCGGTCCTGGCCGGCCAGCTGCAGCGTGACGTCGCGGGCTCCATCGAGCTTCGTGGTGAGCACGCGATAGGAGCTCCCGTCGGCGCGCACCGTCTTCAGCGGCGGAGCCTCGAGATCGACGGGCAGGCGGGCGAAGATGTCGCTGGCGTAGAGCACCCGCCCGTTGCCCGTGGCGATCTTCACGTTGAAAGCCTCACGGTGAAGCCAGCGCGCCTCCTCGACGGTGATGGGCAGCCGGATCTGCTTGTTGATCGCGGCCGCCTGGCGCTGCAGACGGTTGTCGAGCTGGCGATTGACGTCCGTGAACTCGATGGCGATGAACACGGCCCCCAGCACGAGCATCAACCCGAACACGAGAGCGGTGAACTGCAGCGCCAGCTTGTAGCGGAGTCGGCGGAACACGCGACGTCAGGCGCGGATGAGGTAGCCCTTGCCGGGCACCGTGGTGATGAGGGCCTTGCCGAGCTTGCGCCGCAGATACGAGATGTGGACGTCGACCGTCTGCGAGAACAGCAGGTCCTCGGACTCCCCCCACACCTGCTCAAGAAGCGTGAGCCTGTCCTGCACGACGCCCTTGTTGCGCAGAAGGTGCTCGAGCAGCTCGTACTCCCGCGGCGCGAGGCCTACCGGCGTGCCGCCCTTGCGGACCTCGTGGCTGTTGGCGTCGAGGACGACGTCGCCGGACTGCAGCGTGGCGCTGCGCTCGGGCGTTGCCCGCCGCATGAGCGTGCGTACCCGCGCGAGGAGCTCGTCGATGTCGAAGGGCTTGGGCAGATAGTCGTCGGCGCCGCCGTCGAGGCCGAGCACCACGTCACGCTTGGAGCTGCGCGCCGTCAGCATGAGGATCGGCACCGGCGTGGGGTCGTCACCTTCCCGCAAGGCCCGGCAGACCGAGATACCGTCGAGCTTCGGCAGGTTGAGGTCGAGAATGATGCAGTCGAAACGTTCCGCGAGGGCGCGACGCAGGCCCTCCTCACCGTCATGAGCCACGGCCACGGCATGGCCCTCGAGCTCCAGGAGGCTCTGCAGGTTGGCGGCCAGCTTGAGGTTGTCTTCTACGACGAGGATGGTCATGCGGCATCCTGCTCACGATACCTGACGCAGGTTAAGGCTGACATAACTCAGCCCCGCGGCGCGCCAGGCGAGGCGTCGCCGCTTGCGCTCATCGGCTCTTAAGGCGCGGACCGGCATCCTGTGCCCAGACAGCGCATCAGAGAGGCTCTGATCCAGAACCTCGCGGTGCCGGACAAAGGAGGAGAGCCATGAAGAAGCGCATGACAGCGTTCGCCCTGATCCTTGCGGTGTTCACGCTCGCGGTGCCGGCGATCGCCCTGGCGGACGGCGCGCAGTCGCCGGCGAAGGGCAAACGCGCCGGCGTCGCCGGTATCCGCGTCGGCGTGACTTGTCACGACCCGTGCGACGACCCCTTCCAGCTCAAGGCCTGGGTGCGCGGCAGCAACGTCGCGGGCTTGAAGGTCAAGTTCTCGGTCAAAGGCAAGACGTTCACCGCCAAGTGCGACGGCTCCGGGTTCGCCCACTATCACCTGGACATCAACCCTTCGAGCTATCCTCAGGGCGTGGTCGTCAAGGTGACAGCGTCGGTCAGCCACGGCGGAGCGACCAAGTCAGCTTCGACCTGGTTCAAGCCGAACTACAACTGACGACGCTCCGCTTCATCGAGGGCAGGCGAGGGTTCCCTGGACCTCGCCTGCCCACACCGCGCCCGCCGAGCGGGCAACAGGCTTCGAGCCCTTCTTCTCATGATCATGCCGACCACCGATCTCGCGCATCGGCTGGGCGCGACGGGGCCCACACAGCACTGGGGTGTGTAGGCGCTGGCGTCCAACGCCGTCTGTTGCGCCGCGAGCGCGCTCGTGGTCCGGCGCTCGCGGCGCCCGCGTACGCGTGCGCCGCCAGCTCGCCGGCTCCTGCCGCTTCGGCGACTGCACTCACGGGCACGAGCCGGGCTGCGCCGTGCGGTCCGCCGTCGAGACGGGAGTGCTGCCCGCGGACCGCCTTGCCAGCTACCACAAGCTCATGCGCGAAGCACAGGTCGTCGCCGCGAAGACCGACGCGCGGGGCGCGCGGAGGAGCATCGCAGAGACAGGATCTTCGGCAAGGCGGCGAAGGACTACCACAAGCGAGCGGGCCGCGGCCAGAAGTGAGGCCGTGAGAGAGAGTCGGCTCGTCGGGTATGCTCTCTACCGTGGACGACGACCCAGGATCTGACGAACGCCGCGGTCCGGCGCGAGACACCTGCTACGGGTGCGCCGGGCCGGCGCTCTGCCGCGAGGGGCGACCGCCCGGTGAGTCCCGGTGACAGATGCACTCCGCATCGTCGGCGCCCTCGTGCTCGTCGGCCTCAACGCCTTCTTCGTCGCCACCGAGTTCGCCATCACCCGTGTCCGCCTCAGCCAGGTGGTGGAGCTCGAGAAGCAGGGCAAGTCCGGCGCCAAGGCGGCGCGCCACGCGGTGGAGCAGATCGACGCCTACCTCGCCGCCTGTCAGCTCGGTATCACCATCGCCAGCATCGGCCTCGGCGCGCTGGCCGAACCGGCCTTCGAGCACCTGCTGGAGCCGCTCCTCGGCGCCTTCGCCCCGAGCGTCGCCACGGCCATCAGTTTCGTCTTCGCCTTCGGCCTCGTGACCTTGCTGCACGTGGTGCTCGGCGAGCTCGCCCCCAAGTCGCTGGCCATCGCTCGCACCACGCCGACCGTCCTCTGGGTCGCGCCTCCGATGCGGATCTTCTACCTCGCCACGAAGCCACTCGTCGACGCCTTCAACTACCTTGGCAATCTCGTGCTCAAGCCCTTCGGCATCCCGCCGGCTCGCGAGGTCGGCCATGCGCCGCACACCGAGGACGAGCTCCGCATGCTCCTTGCGCAGAGCGTGCGCGAAGGGCTCATCGAGACCTACGAACGCGAGTTCGCGGAGAACGTCCTCGTGTTCGGCGACCTGCGTGCCCGCCAGGTAATGGTGCCGCGCGGCGAGGTGGACTACCTGGTGGTCGGTGAGAGCATCAGCGAGGCGGTGCGCCGCGCGAGCGGCAGCTTGCACACGAGACTGCCGCTCTGTGCTGCCGAAGACGGCCTCGACGACCCCGTCGGAGTCATCAACTTCAAGGAGCTCCTGCGCCTCGCCCTCGAGGGCGTGGAGACCGACCTCAGCGAGCTGGCCCGGCCGCTCATGCGAGTCTCCGAGTCGACCTTGGTCGACCAGGTGCTGCGCGAACTGAGGAAGAAGCGCCAGCATCTGGCGCTGGTCGTGGATGAGTTCGGCACCACCGTCGGCCTCGTCACCCTCGAGGACATCCTCGAAGAGATCGTCGGCGAGTTCGAGGAAGAGGAGGACGGCGAGCACGACGTCGAGATCCGCCGGGACGGCGACGCCCTCGTGGTGGCCGGGACCACGCCGCTGGGGGACGTCGAGGACGCCCTCGACATCGATATCGAGAACGCCGGTGAGGCTACCATCGGCGGTCACGTGGTCGAGCTGCTCGGGCGCGTGCCCGAGGCGGGGGAGGTCGTCGACATCGCGGGGCGCGCGGTCACGGTCGCGGCCGTCGACGAGGCACGTATCGTCGAGCTGCGCATCCTGCGGGAGCCGCCTGGCGGCGAGAAGGGGTCACGGCCCGACCGATGACCCTCTCGGCAAGGGCCCGGGAGTCGCCCACCGCGACCCGAGTCCCGCCGGCAGCTCGCGGTCTTGCGCCCCGACGCTTGAGCAACGGGCGCTCCAGGGTATGCGGATGCATGGGGGAGCCATGACAGCTCACGCACACCAGCAGAGCGCCCGGGCCGCGTTGAGGACCTCGTGGTTCGGCCTGAGATATCTGGTCGACCACCACGTGCTCCGCAAGGACCCGCCCCTGATCCGCGGGCTCGTGCTCACCAACCGCTGCAACCTGCACTGCCGGCACTGCAACGTCGCTGCGCGCGGCCCGAAGGACCTGGACTTCGCGGAAGTGACGGCCGCCGTGGATGCCTTCTACAGGCAAGGCGGCCGCTGTCTCTATCTGGAGGGCGGCGAGCCGTTTCTGTGGCGGGACGGCCCCCATCGGCTCGACGACATCGTCGAGTACGCCCACGGCCTGGGGTACCTGACCGTGGTCGTCTACACCAACGGCACGCTCCCCCTGCGGACGTCTGCCGACACGGTGTTCGTCAGCGTGGACGGGCTGCGCGCCACGCACGACGCCCTTCGCGGAACGTCGTTCGAGCGCATCATGGGCAACATCCGGGAGTCGCCGCACGCGTCGCTCTTCATCAACTCCACGATCAACTCGCGCAACAAGGACGAGATCCGCGCCTTCTGCGACCACGTCGAGGGCATGAAGAACATCCGCGGCACCTTCTTCTATCTGCACACGCCCTACTACGGGCACGACGCGCTCGAGCTCGGCTCCGCCGAGCGGCAGCGCGTCCTCAACGAGCTCCTGTCTCTGTGCGGGAGCTACCGGATCCTCAACTCTCGTGCGGGGCTGGAAGCGGCCCTCAGAAACGACTGGGCGCGACCGCTGGACTCCTGCTCCGTGTACGAGGAGGGCGTCGTCTACAAGTGCTGCAGGTACTCGGGCGACCCCGAGCTCTGCCGGCAGTGCGGCTACCTGAGCTACGCGGAGATCGATCAGGTCCTGAAACTGAAGCCCTCGGCGATCAGCAATGCCATCAAGTACTTCTGACATCGAGAGGCTCTTCCGGCGCTCTCTCGTGAGGCTCCTGACGGGAGAGCGCGAGATCCGCCTGACGCGAGCGGTCCCCTCGCCCGACCAGCTGCGCGAGAAGTTCACGCAGATCGACGCGCTCGGGCTCTACCTCCACATCCCGTTCTGCGAGCGCATCTGCCCGTACTGCCCCTATAACAAGGAGCTCTACAGCAACGACCTCGCCGAGGGCTATGTCAGAGCCATCAAGCGAGAGATCGACATCTACGCGGCGATCGTCGGCGACACGCCGGTCACCTCGCTCTACATCGGCGGGGGGACCCCCACGACGATGCTGCACAGCGGCTTGGCCGACATCATCGGGCACGTGCGCCAGACGTTCGATCTGCAGTGCGACATCCACATGGAGAGCCATCCCAACCACCTGAGCGCCGAGAACCTCGATGACATCGAGGCGCTCGGCGTGCGGCACCTGAGCATCGGCGTGGAGTCGCTCGTGGACCGGCATCTGCGGACGCTGTGCCGGCCCTACACCGTGAGCCAGGTCAAGGAGGCCGTGGGACGGGCGCTGACGCACGGCTTCACGTGCGTGAACGTGGACGTGATGTTCGCCCTGCCCGGCCAGACCTGCCGGGAGGTCGCGGAGACTGGCCGCGCGCTCGTGAAGCTGGGCGTTGACCAGGTCGCGGCCTATCCGCTGTTCCTGTTCCCGTACACGCCGATGGGGCGGGCCAGAGGCACGGGGGCACACGTGATCCGGCAGGGCCTTACGAGGCGAAGGATGCTGCGCATCCTCGAGGCCATCTTCTACGAGGGTGGGTACGAGAGGACGTCGGTCTGGGCGTTCACGAAGCGGGGCGTGCCGCGGTACTGCTCGGTGACGGTGCCGCTCTACCTGGGTCTGGGGGCCAGCGGCGGCTCGTACCTCAGGGACGTGTTCTACCTGAACACCTTCGGGGTGGCCGAGTACATCAAGGCCCTGGACGACGGCGGCATGGCGATCGCCCTGTCGGTCGACCTGACGGAGAAGATGCAGCGCGCCGGCTGGCTGTACTGGCGGGTGTACGAGACGCGCTTTGGCAAGTCGGCCTATCGGGACCGTTTCGGCGAGGACGTTCGACGCGGCCTACGGCCGCTACCTGACGGCGGCGCGCCGGCTCGGTCTGCTGAGGGACGACGGCGAGCGGATCACGCTTTCGGACAGCGGCGCCTTCTGGCTGCACGCGGCCGAGGACCTGCTGTCCATCGAGTTCGTGAGCACGCTCTGGGGCGCGTCACGGCGCGACCTGTGGCCGGAGCGGGCGGTCCTGTCGTGAGCGGTGCCGGCGGCTCACATGGAGAGTCTCTAGCGCGCCGGAGCGTGCGTACTCAGCCAGTCGCGGAGGGCGTTGTTCAGCCGGGTCTGCCATCCCCTGCCTGTACTCTTGAACGCGTGCAACACGTCGGCATCAAGGCGGATGTTCACGTGCTCTTTCGGGTTCGCGGAACGTGGCCGTCCGCGCTTGGGTCTGAGCAGCTCTTCTGCGGCGTCGATGCCGACCAGCCCAGGCAGCACGTCTTTCGCCGCCCGTGCTTCGTCGAACCACTCGCCGGTGGCCTCGGGCGCATCCTCGTCAATCAGCTCTGGGTTTGGCTTGCCTGGCATAGCGCGTCCTTTCGCGTTGGTTCGCCCTGCGCAGGCTGATCACGTGCACCGCGTCGCCGCTCAGTCGCATTTCTTGTACCCACATTAATCCGCGGTTGAACAGGCCTCCGCGGGTGTGCTCCGTCGTCCTGAGCTCGATGATTCGTCGGGCATCACCGGACGTCAAGGATGACAATGGACCGAAGAACGCCTCAATGAGCCGCGAGCGCCGGGTGACTCCCGAGGCACGTCCTCGGTGTAGATTGTTCAGGGAGCGTATCGTCGACTGACGGGGGCGGTGGATTGTGGACGCAGCGGTGGCGATCGAGAAGCTGAGCAAGTCGTTCGGCAGCACGCGGGCGCTGGACGGCCTCGACCTCGAGATTGAGGCCGGCGAGATCCACGGCCTGCTGGGCCCGAACGGGGCCGGCAAGACGACCACGATCCGCGTGCTGCTCGGCCTGCTTCGCGCCGATGCGGGCGTGGTCCGGCTGCTCGGCGGCGACCCTTGGCGCGATGTCGAGCGGCTGCATCGCCGCCTGGCCTACGTGCCCGGCGAGGTGACCCTGTGGCCGAACCTTACCGGCGGCGAGGTGATCGACCTGCTCGGACGGCTGCGCGGCGGCCTCGACGCGAAGCGCCGCGCGGAGCTGCTGGAGCGCTTCGAGCTCGACCCGACCAAGAAGGCGCGCGCCTACTCCAAAGGTAACCGGCAGAAGGTCGCTCTCGTGGCTGCCCTCTCCTCCGACGTCGAGCTGCTGCTGCTCGACGAGCCGACCGCGGGTCTCGACCCCCTGATGGACGCGGTGTTCCGGGAGTGCATCGTCGAGCTGCGCGCCCAGGGCCGCACCACGCTGCTCTCGAGTCACATGCTCTCGGAGGTCGAGGCTCTGGCCGACCGCGTGACCATCATCCGCGACGGCCGCAGGGTCGAGGTGGGGAGTCTCGCCGAGATGCGGCACCTGGCGCGCGTCTCGATCTCCGCCGACCTCGCCGGCGCGCCGGACGGCCTGGCGACCATGTCGGGTGTGCACGACCTGCGGGTGGACGGCACGCATGTGGACTTCATGGTCGACCCCGGCAGCCTCGACCAGGTGCTGACCGCATTGACGAGGATCGGGGTGACCGGCCTGACGGTCCGGCCGCCCACGCTCGAGGAGCTGTTTCTGCGCCACTACGGCGACGACGGGGCGGCGCCGGGCGCGGAGCCGCAGGTGACGCCGTGACCACGCCGCGCGCGGAGCAGCCGGAGGCATCGTGAGCGCGCTCGCCGGCACCGGCGCTCTGGTGCGTCTCGCCTTGCGCCGCGACCGCGTCGTCCTGCCCGTCTTCATCGTGCTCCTCATCGCCATGGTCGCGGCCTCCGCGTCCGCCACGACGAACGTGTATCCGGACATCGCCTCACGCCTGCAGGCCGCCGTGGCGATCAACACCACCACTTCCACCCTTGCGCTGTACGGCCCCATCCACGACGAGACGTCGATCGGCGCGCTCTCCACCTTCAAGATGGGCATCATGGGCGCGGTCGCGGTCGCCGTCCTGGCCCTGTTCCTCGTCGTCCGGCACACGCGCGCCGAGGAGGAGACGGGCCGCCTCGAGCTGCTCGGCGCGACCGTCGTGGGCCGGCGCGCACCGCTGACCGCCGCGCTGCTCGTGGCGGCCGGCGCCAGCCTCATCGCCGGTGTCGGCACGTCGCTGGGGCTCATTGCCGTCGGGATGCCGGCCGCCGGCTCGGTCGTCATGGGCCTGGGCTTCGCGTGTCTGGGCATGGCCTTCGCGGCCGTGGCCGGCCTCACCGCGCAGCTGGTGAGGAGCGCGCGGACGGCCGCCGGCCTGGCCGGAGCCGTCCTCGGCGTCTCCTACCTGCTACGAGCTATCGGCGATGCCTCGGCCGGAGGCGGGTTCGGGTGGATGTCGTGGCCGTCGCCGGTCGGCTGGTGGCAGCAGACGCGGCCGTATGCCGGAGATCGCTGGTGGGTCCTCGCTCTCCTGCTCGGCCTCTCGGTCGCGGTGGCCGCGCTGGCGTATGCGCTCGCGGCACGCCGGGATTTCGCCGCCGGTCTGCTGCCCGATCGGCCGGGGCCCGCCGGCGCGGTTGCGAGTCTGCGGAGTCCGCTGTCGCTGGCCTGGCGCCTGCAGCGCGGCAGCTTCTTCGCCTGGGCGGCAGCGTTCGTCGCGATCGGTTTCGTGGTCGGCGGCATGGCCTCCAACGTCGGTGATTTCTTGAAGAGCCCGCAAGCTCAGGATCTCATCACCAAGCTCGGCGGCGTGGAGGGTCTCCGAGACGCCTTCCTCGCCGTGGAGTTGGGCTTCGCGGGCGTGTTCGCCGCGGTGTTCGGGGTGCAGGCGACGATGCGCCTGCGCTCAGAGGAGTCCGCGCTGCGCGCCGAACCCGTGCTCGCCACCGCCGTGGGACGCACGGCGTGGGCGTGGAGCCACTTGACGGTCGCCCTGGCCGGGGCTGCGCTGCTTCTCCTCGTCGTCGGCATCAGCGCGGGACTGGCCAGTGCGCTGCAGGTCGGCGACGGCGGCCAGTTCGGACGGATCGTGGTCGCCGCGCTGGTGCAGATCCCGGCGGTGTGGGTGATCATCGGGATCGTCGTGGCGGCCTTCGGCCTGGTCCCGCGGCTGGTCGTCCTCGGCTGGGTCGCACTGGTGGGGTTCATGCTACTCGGCGAGTTCGGCGCGCTGTTCGAGCTGAGCCAGATCGTCATGGACATCTCGCCGTTCGCGCACGTGCCGAGGATGCCGGGCGGCGACTTCGCGGTCGCGCCGATGCTGTGGCTGACCGCCATCGCCGCCGGCCTCATCGCCATCGGGCTGGGCGGGTTTCGGCGGCGCGACGTAGGCTGAGCAGACCCCGTAGAGGTCCACCACATAAGATCCGTCAGGGGAGGAAGACGTGCCGACGATCCAGGGTTCACAGGCGAGGATCCACTACGAGCAGGTCGGCGCAGGACCGGACATCGTCTGGGTCTCGGGGGGCGGCGGCACGGCCGGCTCCTGGGACGCCTACCAGTTGCCCTACTTCAAGGACGCGTTCCGCAACACGACCTTCGACGGCCGCGGCGTCGGCACGACGCGCTGCGATCTGCCTCTGCCCTGGTCGCTGGAGGGCTTCGCCGTCGACACCGCCGAGCTGATCGCGGCGGTCTGCGACCCTCCGGTGGCCCTCGTCGGCCTCTCGTTCGGCGCCGGCATCGTGCAACAGGTCGCCCTCGACTTCCCGGAGCTGCTGCGCTGCGCGATCGCCATGGGGACCGGGGCCGTCAGCATCGGCTGGACCTGGGACTACCAGATGGCCGAGATCGAGTACCGCAAGGCCGGCGGACGCCTCGATGGGATGATGGCCGTCACCCACTATGCGGCGATGTACTACCCGGCCCGCGTGCTCGGCGACCGCGAACTGTGGCCGAAGCTGCGCGAGGAGCTGCTCGAGTACTACGAGACGGAGGCCAACGAGGAATCGCTGATCGCCCAGTGGGAGCCGTGCGTGCGCTTCGACCAGCGGGACCGCCTGCCCGACTGCCGGGTGCCGCTGCACGTGATCGCCTTCGACCAGGACGTGCAGGCGGTGCCCCAGGACGGCGAGGAGGTCGCCGCCCTGGCCCCCTCCGCCGAGTTCCACCTCTTCGAGGGCATGGGCCACTGCTCGATCTACGGCCACACGCACGACGTCCTCAACCCGTTCATCAAAGGACTGGTGGAGCGTTACCTTTAGGCAGGCGGAGGCCGGACCATCACGCTTGACGTTACTGACGCGTAACGTGACGATGCGGCCGTGATCATCTTGTCCAGGAATGCAGACACTCAGGCACTGTCCGGCGGTCGCCGCCGAAGACGTCGAGATCGCCGCCTGACGGAGAGGGGATGTGATGCACTACCGCTACTTCACCTGCGACGTCTTCACCGACACGCGTTTCGGTGGCAATCAGCTCGCCGTCTTGCCGGAGGCCGATGGTCTCAGCGACGAGCAGATGCAACAGATCGCCCGCGAGTTCAACTTCTCGGAGACCACCTTCGTCCTGCCGCCCCAGAAGGGGCACGACCGCAGGGTCCGCATCTTCACCCCTCCGCGGGAGGTGCCGTTCGCCGGGCACCCCAACATCGGCACGGCGTTCGTGCTGGCGAGCATGGGCGCGTTCGGCCCGCTGGATGAGCCGGCCTCGATCACCTTCGAAGAGGAGGCCGGCCTGGTCCCGATCGCCATTCACAGGCGCGAGGGAGGGCGGATCTGGTGTGAGCTCACGGCTCCTCAGGGCCTTACTCTCGGCAAGACGGTCTCGGCGCTGGCCGTGGCCGCGGCGGTCTCGCTCAGCGCCGACGACATCCTCACGACGGCTCACGCGCCCCAGATGGCGTCGGTCGGCCTGCCGTTCCTGATCGCGGAGCTCAGAGACCGCGACGCTCTGGAGCGCTCCCGACCCGACATCTCCGGACTCGAGGGCCTGATCGCGGAAGGCATCGAACAGCCGGACGTCCACCTGTACGTCAAGACGTCCGACGGCTTCGACATCCGCGCGCGGATGTTCTCGCCGATGGACGGGATCCCCGAGGACCCCGCCACCGGCAGCGCCAACTGCGCGCTCGTCGGGTTGCTCAGCCACCTCGACGAGGCGGCCGGCGGCACCTTCTCCTGGCGCATCGCGCAAGGCGTAGAGATGGGCCGACCGAGCGTGCTGGAGGCCCGCGCCGAGAAGAGGGACGGCGAGGTCGTCAACGTGTGGATCGGCGGGGAGTCCGTGATGGTCAGCGAAGGGCTTATCGAGGTGTAGCTGCGGCGGCGGTCGACCCGGGGCGCGAGCAGGCGGGGTCCCGCCGGGGCGCCTCCGGCCCTACTGGAGTTTCGTCTGCCGCTCGCGGGCTTGCGCTGGACAAGGTCGAGCTCCTCCGCGAGCGGCGCAGCACCTCGCTCAGGTGCTCCGGGGTGAGCACGAGGACGGTGGCGGGCGAGACCGCCTCTACTTGGGCCATGCGCACGGCGCCGAGAACCCGGCGCGCGCCAAGTTCTGCATGGAGTGTGCCGCTCGGCTGGCGCCGCTCGGAGCCGCTGGGACGAGCTGAGGAGCGCGACGGCCAGGACGAGGGCTCCCGGCCTCCACCCCCTCGTCGTACGACCCCATTCGTCATAGAGTACGGGCTGACAGCGTCTGGAGAGGGGCGCCATGGAGGCAGGCAGCAGCCGCTCGTCCGAGATCCACGACCGGGGTGTTCGCGACCGCGTTCCGCAACCGCTCCCTGCTGCTCGTCGAACTCGCCTGGCTGGCGTTCAACGGCGCGGAGTGGGGCGTCTGGCTGACCCTCACGGTGTGGGCCTACACGAACGGCGGGGCCGCGGCGGTGAGCCTCATCATCCTCGTGCAGCTCATTCCCTGCATCTTCGTCTCGCCGTATCTCGGCGCCATCACCGACCGCGCCCGAGCGGGCCGCGTGTTGTTCTTCGGCCTGCTGATCATGGCGGTCTCCATGGCCGGGCTCGCGCTGGCCATGTTCCTCGGGGCGCCGAGCTGGCTCGTGTACGTCCTCGCGCCGATCATGAACCTGGCGCTCTCCATCCCACGCCCGGCGCAGGCGGCATTGCTGCCGAGCGTGGTGCGCTCGCCGCTCGAGCTCACCGCTGCCAACGTGGTGTCGAGCTGGATGGAGAACGCCAGCGTGCTCGTCGCGCCCGCGCTCACCGGCGTGCTGCTGGGTATCGGCGGCCCGGCGCTGTCCGCCGGCGTGCTGGCCGCGTGCACGCTGGCCGGCGCGTTCATGGTGGTCGGCATCCCCGGGCCGCGGCCGCTGACGGAGCCCGGGGAGGGGGGCTCACTGACCGCGGAGGTCCGCGAGAGCGTCGCCGCCGTGTGGCGCGTGCCGGCGGCGCGCACGCTCGTCGGCGTGGTCGGCTCGCAGTACATCCTCATCGGCGCGCTCGACGTGCTCTACGTGGTGCTGGCCATCACCACGCTGGGCATGGGCGAGTCCGGGGCCGGCTACCTGAACTCGGCCTTCGGCCTCGGCGGGCTGATCGGCGTCGCGGTCACGGCGGCGCTCGTGGCGCGCCGCCGCCTGGCGCCAGCGCTCATCGCCGGCATCCTCACGGCGGCCGCGGCTCTGGGCGTGCTCGGCATCTTCCCGACTGTCATCGGCGCGTTCGTCCTTCTCGCCGTCGCGGGTCTGAGCCGCAGCGTCTTTGACGTGACCGGGCGCATCCTCCTGCAGCGAGCGGCCCCACCGCAGGTCATGGGCCAGGTGTTCGCGCTCCTCGAATCCCTGATGGACGCGGGCCTCGCCTTCGGCGCCATCTTCGTGCCAGTGCTCATCGGGTTGAGCGGAGCGCGGGCGGGGCTGGTGGGCACCGCGCTCCTCTTCTTCGTGCTCGTCGCCCTGGCGTGGCGGCGTTTGCGCACCATCGACGACTCGGCCGACGTACCGCAGGTCCAGATCCAACTGCTGCGCTCCATCCCGATCTTCAGCCCTCTCCCTGCACCTGAGCTTGAGGGTTTGGCCCGTGCCTTGGTCCCGGTGGAGGCGGCCGCCGGCACGACCCTCATCACCGAGGGCGAGCCCGGCGACTGCTTCTACGCCATCGCCGACGGTCGCGTGAGCGTCACCAAACGCGGCCAGGACGTGGCCACGCTGGGCCGCGGCCAGGGTTTCGGCGAGATCGCGCTCATCCAGGACGTGCCGCGCACCGCCACTGTGGTCGCGCTCACCGACGTGAGCCTGTACTCGCTGGAGAAGGAGCCCTTCGTGCTTGCCCTGACCGGGCACGCCCCGGCGGCGCGCGCCGCCGACGACCTCGTGGCGCAGCGGCTGGAGGAGCTCGGGGCGATCTGAGACTGGGGCCGCGGCCGCAGGCCGCTACGGCGCCGAGCGGCGCGGCAGGCGCCGCGGCAGGAGGGCGCCCGCCAGGGCGCCCAGCAGCGCGGCGATCCCCGCCGTGTAGAACGGCCAGGTGAAGGCCGCCGACACCTCGTCCCAGAGCAGGATCTCAAGGCGGTCCTTCAGCTGCAGCAGGATGAGACCCTCGACGAGCCCCACGTCGGCGCCGATGTCCTCGGCGATGGGGTGCGCCATCTTGCGGATCTGGTCCATTCCCGAGGTGGCATCGATGGTGCGGACCTTCTCGAGCTCCTTGACGAGGCGCTCCTTGACCGGCGTGCTGATGCCGTCCTGCGCGCGCGTCGAGCGCCTGGCCGGCATCGGCGGAGCGGTCCACCGCGATGCCCATCGTGTGGGCGAACACCGCGACGATGATCGCGACCCCGAGCAAGAAGCCCAGCTGGCGCGCCGTGTTGAGCATGCCCGAGCCGGCGCCCTTGTGGCCGCCGGGCACGGCGCTCATGCCGGCGGCCAGCAGCGCCGGCAGCGAGAGGCCGATGCCGGCGCCGACCAGAGCACTGCGCCAGAGCACGCCCGAGAGGGGGTCGGTGCGTGCCATGTGCCCCAGGGCGAAGAGGCCGGCGGCGCTGAGCAGGGCGCCGATCACGGCCGGCAGACGCGGCCCGATGCGGTCGGTGAGCCAGCCGGCCGGCGGCGTGAAGCACCATCACGGCCACCGGCAACATGGCGATCGCAAGGCCGGCCCTGAGCTCGCTGTAGTCCATCATCGCGATCATGAAGATCACGAGCATGAACATGGTGCCCATCATCGCCGTGTCGACGGTCATGATCGCCGTGCTGGCGGCGGCGAAGGTGCGGTCGCGGAAGAGGCGGAGGTCGAAGAGTGGCGAGGGGGTACGGAGCTCCCACCAGATCCAGACGGCGAGCAGAGCAGCGGCGCCCACGCTCAGACCCACGATGGCGCCGGAGACCCAGCCCCAGTCGTTGCCCTGGATGATCGCGAGCGTGAGGCAGAAGAGGCCGGCGCTGACCAGGGCGACGCCGGGCCAGTCGAGAGCGGCGCGGGTGCGCGGGGTGTGGAGGCCGCGCATGAGCGTGAGCGCGAGGACGACGCCGAGCGCGCCCATCGGCAGGTTGAACCAGAAGACCGCCGGCCAGCCCCAGTACCAGACGAGTACGCCGCCGAGCACCGGGCCGGCGGCGGCGGCCAGCGAGCTCAGGGCCCCGAAGAGGCCGGCGGCGAAGCCTTGGCGACTCTCCGGGAACGCCTGCAGGAGCAGGGCCAGCGCCGTGGGGACCACGGCCGCGGCGCCGAGCGCCTGCACCACGCGCCAGGCGACCAGGGCATGGACGCTCGTCGCCAGGGCGCACGGCAAGGAGGCGGCGGTGAACAGCGCGAGGCCCAGCGTGAAGACGAGCTTGTGGCCGTAGCGATCGCCGAGCCGGCCCATGGTCAGGAAGAGCACGGTGAGCGTGAGGTTGTAGCCGTTCATCACCCACGAGACCGAGACCACGGAGCCCCCGAGCTCGCGGATGATCTTCTGCACGGTGATCGTCATCACCGTGGCGTCGGCGAGCGTGAGGATGATGCCGGGCGCCAGGGCGAGCACGATGAGCCATGGGTGGAGCGCGCGGCCACCAGCCGGCGCGTGCTGGTCGATGGCGTTCGTCATGCCGAGGAGTGTACACGCAGGGCGCCTGCCGAAGGCGAAGCGGCAGCTACCGGCGGCGCTCGAGCTCCGCCAGGAGGCGCTCGGCTTCGGCTTGACCGAGGCCTGCCAGCTCCGACTGGGGCAGGCCTGCCGCAAGCAGTCGCTCGGCCAGCGCGAAGGGCAGCGGCTCGCCCTGCGGACGCGAACTGCGGACCCCGGGTCGCTGCGGGGCTTCGCTCTTGTCGACGGCCGACCAGAACTGGGCCGCCGTCACCTGAAGCTGCGCCCTCAGAATCCGCGCGAACAGAGGTACGCTGTACTCGTCGCGCCCTTTGGAGATCGCCGTATGCAGTACGCGCCCGTCGGGCAGCCGCTTCGTCCAGACCTCGTGCTTGGAGACGCGGCGGCCGGGGGCGTCGGCGGCGCATGCCCAGCCGTCGACGACGCAGAAGCGGCGCAGATCGTCAGGGCGGGGGACTCTCACCGCGGTGGGCTGGCCGGAGTCGCTCCGAACACCACCTCGGCGACCCGTGCCCGGTCGCCCGCGAGCTGGATGCGCCGCGCATGGCCGCTCTTGTGGCGCTGATTGGGCGCGGCGCGCAGCTCGGCCTCCCACGTATCCACGAAGTCGAGCGCGGCCTCGACGAGGTCGTCCTGTGCCTCGGCGAGCGTGCTCCCCTGGCCGTAGACCTCCAGCTCGGGCAGCCAGATCTCCACGCCGGTCTCCTCGGCGAACACCTCCGGCGCAAAGGGAAAGGCCGCGGCCAGCAGCTCTGCGATCTCGGCGGCGTCGGCAAGCACGACCTCGGCGCGGGCGCGCCGACCGACCAGCTGCCATTCGCCGCGACTCGCTCGCTCCACCAGCGTCGAGAAGTCTCTTCGCGCCTCGCTCATCTGCCACCTGACCATTGCAGCCTCCGGTACGAGTGAGTGTACCCGGTTTCATTACAAGCACTACAGGATGTAAGGATTGTACACCAGTTGGCAATTGCCGTGAGGCGGGAGGGTCGCCCGTGCGTCGCGCGATCCGTGCCGGCGTGACCTGTTCGACCTGAGCGGCGGCTGTCGGGGAGCGGCAAGCGTCCGTCATGCTCCTGTACGAGGCGGTCCAGCCGCGGCGCCGAGCACGACCTCTCCGCGGCCGGCGATCCTCCCACGCGGCCCGCGACCTCGCCGGCGCAGTCAGCACCAACGTCACCCGCACCCGGCGCGCAACGTCACCTCCTCCGCATCAGCGAAGCGCTGACAGGCGCCCCGGGGGACACTACGATCGGCCCAGCCCTCAGCCTGGAGGGTCGTCCCTCCGATTCGGCGATCTGGCGGTAAGGTAGTAATGTGGTAAGGGTCCCGTACCTTCCTCTTCCCACACCGGAGGCTGGCGATGTCGACGCGAGCGGTGAGCAAGTTGACGAGCAAGTACCAGACGACTGTGCCGGCGGCCGTGCGCGAGGCCCTCTGCCTCGAGAAGGGCGACATGCTGGCTTTCGAGATCGCCGACGACGGCGCCATCACCGTGCGCAAGGCCGTCGCGCTCGACCAGGCGTTCGCCGACGCCTTGCAGTCCCAGCTCTCGGAGTGGGCGACGGACGAAGACGACGAGGCCTACCGTGGCCTTTGAGCAGTGGGACGTCGTGGTCGTACCGTTCCCGTTCTCAGATGGGCCGGCCCGGCGCCGGCGGCCCGCTCTCGTGCTTTCGCGTGCGGATGCGCTCGGCAACGTGATCGGCCACAGTGTGCTGGCGATGATCACGAGCGCTGGCCATCGCCGCTGGCCGTTGGACGTGCCGCTCGCCGATCTCTCGGCCGCCGGGCTGCCCGCTCCATCGGTGGTGCGCCTCAAGATCTTCACCCTGGACGACCGCCTGGTCGAGCGCAGGGTCGGCGCCCTCGGACCGCCGGACGCGAGCGCGGTCCAGGACGCGCTCGGGCGGGTCTTCGGCGGGCGCGGCGATTGAGTGCTCGGCGCACGGGGTAAGCGTCGCCGGCTGCTGTAGAATCGTGAGCATGGAGGTACGCGACGTCATCGGGGTGGTCGACCGCCTCGCGCCGTTCGATCTGGCCGAGCCGTGGGACCACGTGGGGTTGCAGGTCGGCTCGCCGGGCGACGAGGTGCGTGGCGTGCTCGTCGCCCTCGAGGTGGACGACGCCGCCCTCGAGGAGGCGGCACGCCAGGAGTGCGATCTGCTGCTCGTCCATCACCCGCTCATCTTCGACCCGCTCGAGCGCCTCAGCGACGACACGCAAGCAGGCAGGCTCGCTCTGCGCGCGGCGCGGGACGGCGTCGCCGTGATCGCCGCGCACACCAACCTCGACAAGGCGCGCGGCGGCATCGCCGACGTGCTCGCGGAGCTGCTCGGGCTCGAGGCGGCGGCGCCGCTGGCGCCGGCCGCCGCCGACGCCCTCAAGCTGGTCGGCTTCGTGCCGGCCGACGACGCCGACCTGGTGCGCAAGGCCGTGTTCGCCGCCGGCGCCGGTGTGATCGGCGAGTACGAGCACTGCTCGTGGGCCGTTGAGGGCCGGGGCACGTTCTTCGGCCGCGAAGGCAGCAGCGACCCGACCCTGGGCGAAGCAGGCCGCGACGAGTCGGTCAGCGAGCTCCGCCTGGAGGTCGTCTTCCCGCGCCGGCTCAAGCGGCGCGTCACCGGCGCCTACGTGGCCGCGCATCCCTACGAGGAGCCCGCCTACGACCTGTACCCCGTCGAGAACGAGGTCGCCACGCTCGGCCTCGGGCGTCTCGGCGTCCTGCCGACTTCGATGCCGCTGGCGGCGTTCGCCGCCGACGTCGCGGCCGTCCTGCGCCTGCCGTACGTGCGCACCGCCGGCGACGGCGCCCGCCCTGTGAGGCGCGTGGCCGTGCTGCCCGGCTCCGGCGCCGAGGCCATCGCCCGCGGCGTCGCCCAGGTCGCCGACGTGCTGGTGACAGGCGACGTGAAGTACCACGAGGCGCGCGTCGCCCAGGCGCAGGGCCTCGCCCTCGTCGACGCGCCGCACGGCGTCACCGAGCAGGAGGCCGTGCTGCGCTGGGCGCAGACGTTTGCCGACGCACTCGGCGCCGGCGCCCGGGTGGAGACGTTCCGCAACCCCGCCGTGAGCGTGTGGCAGATGCCCGAGGCGGCCTCGGCCGGAGCGACTGCGCCGCCGGCCTCGCGCACGGGCGCCCCCGGCTCCGCGCCGCCTCCCGCGAGCGTTCCCACGCCTGCGAGCGCTCCGGCGCCCGCGGTCGCTCCCGCGCGCCCGGTCAACCGCGACGACGCGCGCCATCACCTGTACACCGACGGCGGCGCGCGCGGGAATCCCGGACCTGCCGGGATCGGTGCGCGCCTGCTGACCGCGTCCGGCGACGTCGTCGAGGAGCTCTCCGACTTCATCGGCACGGCGACCAACAACGTCGCCGAGTACCAGGCGCTCCTGGCCGGGCTCGAGCTGGCGCTCGACCGCGGCGTCGAGCGCCTCGATGTGTTCCTCGACAGCGAGCTCGTGGTGCGCCAGGTCAGCGGCAAGTACAAGGTCAAGGACGCAGGCCTGAAGCCGTTGCACGCGCAGGCCTGCCAGCTCCTCAGTCGCTTTCACGAGGTCGACGTCAAGCACGTGCGCCGCGAGCAGAATGCCGAGGCCGACCGCCTGGTCAATGAGGCGATCGACGCCGCGGGCCACTAGCGCCCGCCTCTGCATATCACCCATGACGTGGGTAATGATTACCCACTCCGTGGTCGATCTGCATGCCTGAGGATCGCTCGCCACGCACGGAATTGCGCCCCCGCACGGGGGTCTGGTATCATCCCCGCTTGCTGCGGGTGTAGCTCAGTTGGCTAGAGCGTCTGCTTGCCATGCAGAAGGTCGAGGGTTCGAGTCCCTTCACCCGCTCCAATCCCCCTTCACAGGGTGAGGCAGAGGACAGAGGCCATGTGCTCTGTCGTCTGCCTTTCGTCGTTGTGAGGGAGGCCCGCGTCGGGGCGGCGTAGCCAAGTGGTAAGGCAGAGGTCTGCAAAACCTCCATCACCGGTTCGACTCCGGTCGCCGCCTCCAACTGAATCTCCTGCAAACGGGCACTTTCTGTGTCGCGCTGCAGCCCTTTGTCCTTCCGATTCGGCAAAGCCGCCGACATTTTGCCGACGAGGCGGGGGCCACCGAGCAGCACCAGGGGGCACACGCCAAGTGCACTTGTGTCAGCCTGCCTTGTCCCGGCACCCTCCAGCACCCCAGCCCCCCCAGCGCGTCGGCGGCCCGTCGGTCACACAGAGCGCCCGCCGCTGCGACGCCACGCCCCAGCACCTGCGCCGCTGGCCGCACCACGATGGATGCCAGGCGGACACCGACTGGCTCCGGGAGGTTGCCGATCGGCGCAGGTACGCGACGGATCCGTCGCGACGGCGCCTGCATGCCGCCACGTTCGGGGGCCTGCCCACGACGCGCATATACTCAGTTCATGAGTCGGCCCGACCGGGGTCGAAGACCGGCAGAGCGAGGGCAGCCCGATGGACCCCAGCGAGTTCAAGGCAGTCAAGGCAGGGCACGTCGTCACCAGCCCCGAGGGGTACGATGCCTTCGTGCCGGCTCCGCTGCCGCCCAGGCTGACCTTCACGGGGGAGCTGGCAGTCGCGGTGTCGCGCGCCGACGCCGCCTTGGGTACGCTCTCCGGGCTCGCCGGCGAGTTGCCGAGCCCGGCGGCGATGGCGGCGCCATTCCTCCGCCAGGAAGCCCTCTGTTCTACGCGTATCGAGGGCGTCGATGTCGGCCTCACGGAGGTCCTGCTCCACGAGATCTCTGCAGCGCCCGCCGACTCCGGCCTCCGACAGCTCGACGAGGTGCGCAACGTGCTAGCGACCCTGATGTACGGCGTCGAGAGCGTCGCCACGCGCCCCTTGGACCTGGGGCTGATCCGAAGCCTGCACGAGCGCTCGCTGCACGGTGAACCGGCCACAGCGAGAACGCCGGGCAAGTTCAGGACCACGCAGAACTGGATCGGGCCGCCCGGCTCGACGCTGGCCACCGCCTCATACGTCCCTCCGCCGGTGCCGGAGATGCTCGCCGGGCTCGACCAGCTCGAGGGTTTCATGGCCGAGCGCGATCGGCTGCCCGACCTCGTGCAGTGCGCGATGGCTCATGCCCAGTTCGAATCCATCCACCCGTTCGTGGGCGGCAACGGACGGCTGGGCCGCGTCCTGATCCTGCTCTTCCTCGTCGCTCGCGGGCGGCTCTCGCTGCCACTCCTGTATCTCTCCGCCTACCTCGAGGCACACCGCCGCGAGTACTACACCTTGCTCCAGCGCGTGCGTACGCACGGCGAATGGATGCCGTGGCTGCTCTTCTTTGCCGAGGGGGTACGCGAGACGGCTGAGCGCGCTCACCTGCAGGCACGCAGCCTGCTTCGCCAGCGTGCCCGCTACCGTTCACAGTGCGATGAGAAACTGCTCGCGCTGGTGGACGAGCTCTTCGTGTCGCCGTTCCTTACGGTGCGCGAGGTACGGCGCGCGCTGTCGGTGAGTGACGGGACGGCGCGCCGAGCGGTGGCCACTCTCGCGAGCCTCGGGCTGCTCGCACGGGTGCCGGGCACGGAGCGCCCGCGCATCTACGTGGCGCAGCCCATCCTCGACGCGATCGAGGAGCCCACCGAGGCCCTGGTGGGTGGGGTCGACGAGGCACCGGGCAGCGAGCCGCTGAAGTCATGGCTCGGCTGGGACAGGAGGCCGCGACGTCTTGCCGATCGCCTCATGACGGAGGCCATGGCGATGATCGACGTGGCGCGGCACGTCGGTGTGGACGTCCGGCTCGCAGGCGGCCTCGCCGTGCGTCGCCACTGCATCGATCTCAACTTCCTGGATCGCGAGTACTCGGACGTCGACCTGGTCGGTCTCTCCGGCCAGAGGGAGGCGCTGTGCGGCGTCTTCAGCGATCTCGGCTACGCCGAGAATCTCTACGTGAGTCAGGCGACCCTGGGAAGGCAGCTCCAGTTCTTCAGAAAGGAGGCGCTCCGCTCCGCGCGGCCTGGGGGCCCGGAGGCGCCCGACGACCCGGAGACGCCCCACCACGTGCAGGCGCCCGCCCGGCCCCTCGTCGACCACGTCGACGTCTTCCTGGACGTCATGAGGATGGACCACGACATCGAGATCCGCGGGCGGCTGGAGCTCGACGAGTACGCGATCTCGCCGGTCGACGCGCTGATCGCCAAGGCGCAGATCGGCAGGATCAACCACAAGGATGTCCATGACATCATCGCTCTGTTCAAGGACCTGCCTTTGCGCGAGATCGACGACGACCTGTCCATCTACGTCCCCTACCTCGCCGAAGTGTGTGCGGGGGATTGGGGCCTCTACCACGACATCACCAAGAACCTGCAGGTCGTCCTCGACTGGCTCGCCGACTACGGTCTCTCCGAAGAGGAGACCGCGCGCGTCTACGGCCGTGTCACGGCCGCCGTCGAGGCCATCGAGGACGAGGAGAAGCCGCGACGCTGGCAGCGGCGCGCGCGCCTCGGCAAGCGCGTTGCGTGGCGGCGCGAGGTCGAGGGTGCGAAGGGCACGCCGGTCGTTGCTGTTCCACCCGATTGAGACCGGCGTCGCGCCCTGACCACGACCAGGCGCGCGTGAGCATCGCGAAGCACGTAGCCGGCGAGGGACCCCGCACTGCGCAGCATGTCCGCACACATCCGACTGCCGCCAGACACGCCCGCCGGCTTTCTGCCAAGCTTGGCGTCGCTGGTTCGATTCCAGCAAGCGGCACCACGAGGTGCCTGCAATGTGGATGTGTCCTTTGGGCGCATGGCCCGTCTCCTTCCGAATCGGCAAGGTCGCCGACATTCTGCCGACGGGAATCGTCAGCACGCCGCATCACTGGCGCCCATGGGAACGCACGGCGAGTGGGCGTGCCCCTGATGAACGCCCCGGGTATCGTGTAGCCGATGCGCTTCCTCGGAGTAGATCTCGCGTGGCGTGAGGGCACCGTGGACCAGGCGGCGAACGAGACTGGCGTGGCTGCTCTCGATGAATCCGGAACCCTGTTGGACGCCGGTTGGACGATCGGCGTTGACCAGACTGCAATCTGGATTGAGGACCTCGCGAGCGACGACACACTGCTGTTCATTGACGCTCCTCTGGTTGTCGACAACGCGAGCGGCCAGCGCCTGTGCGAACGGCAGGTGGGCCAGTGCTACGGCCGTTGGCAGGTCTCGGCCAACTCGACCAACTTGGGCACCAGGGACCTTGGCGGGGTACGTCTGCGCGCCGGTCTCGAGGAGGCGGGTTGGCGGTACGACGATGGCGCCGGGGGTCCTGCTGCGTCCGGTCGCGTCATGTGCGAGTGCTATCCCTACACGACGTTGGTGGGCGTGGCAGAGCTTGGCTACGAGGACGAGCGGCCGCGCTACAAGCGCCAGCCGAAGGACCTGAGCGTCGCCGAGTGGCGTCCCTTGCGGGCGGCCACATGTGACGAGCTCATCAGGCGCGTGGCGGCGCTGCGACTGGCCGATCCTCCCGTCGAGCTGCGGTCACACCCTGTGACCGAGCAGTTGCTGGTAGAGGCCTCACCTGAGATAGACAAGGACTACAAGCACCGTGAAGACCTCATCGACGCCGTGCTCTGCGCGTGGACCGCGGCGCTGTGGTGGCGGTTCGGTACGTCCCGCTCTCAGGCTCTTGGCCTCAGGCCCGGTAGGCGCAGTTCTCAGCCTGCCATGATCGCGCCGTGTCGTCCCGAGCAGCGCATCGAATTGAGGGCCGCGCGCCGACGCTGAGGCTGAGGCCTGTGTCCGCAGGCCTACTCGCCCGCGAACACCAGCCCCGCGATGAGCGCCGCTGCCTCCTCCTGCATCGCCGGGATTGCGTGCGAGTAGGTGTCGAGCGTGATCGCGATGGTCGCGTGTCCGAGTCGCTCGGAGACGACCTTGGGATGGATGCCGGCGCGCAGCGCCAGGGTGGCATGCGTGTGCCGGAGGTCATGCAGACGGATCTCGGGCAGTAGCGAGCGCTTCACCGCCTGCCGGAAGAGGCGGCAGACGACCTCCGGGTGCCAGGCCTCGCCGTCCTCCCGGGTGAACACGAGACCGGAATCGCTCCAGGCGTCGCCCCACTCGTCCTGATCGTCGAGCTGCCGCTGTGCCTGGGCCTCGAGGGCCTCGACGGTGCCGGGATCGAGGGCGATCGAGCGCCTGCTCTTGGCCGTCTTCGGCTCACTGACGATGACGCCGTCGCCATGCGGGAAGAGCGAATCTAAGAAGTCGACCGTTGGCCGCCTACCCGCTCCAGGGCCAAGATGGCTGCATCGTCGGACAACGCTCCCGACGCGTAGTCCTCCACTTCCTTCAAGACGTTGTCCGCAAGACTTCTGATGTTGACTCGCGAGTTCCGCGCGAGCAGCGACGCGATCCGCTCGTCGCCGAAGAGTCCGTCCGGCCCTCGAGCCTCGGTGACGCCGTCGGTGTACAGCAGCAGCACGTCACCTACGTCCAAGGACGCATGTGCCGGCTCGAACGGCGTCTCCGGGAAGGCTCCCAGGAGTGGAGACCTCGTCGTAAGCGTTTCGACAGCGCCACCGCTTCGCAGCACGAACGGGTCGGGGTGCCCGGCGTTGGAGTACTCCAGCACGCCCGAACGCTTGTCCAGCAAGCCGGCGAACGCGGTGATGAACGTCGGATTCTCCGTCGAACGCGCCACGACACGGTTGGTCCGCTCGAGCACGAGAGCCGGCGGATCACCTTCGAGCAGGTACGCATGCATCGTGTGCTTCGCGCGCGCCCCGAGCATCGCCTCAGCGATGCCCTTACCCTCGACGTCGCCGATCAGCACGGCGACGTGGTCATGGTCTGTCTCGAACAGGTCATAGAAGTCGCCGCCGACGATCGTGGACTTCGTACCAGAGTGGTAGGCATGTGAGAACGCGATTCCCTCGATCGACATGGGATCGCCCAACAACGCCTTCTGCAGGAGCCGAGCGGTCTCCCTCTCGCTGTGGTACAGCTCACTGCTTTCGAGCGCCAGACTCACGATGGCGCCGAACTTGTCCGCGAAAGCCACCTCGGCCTCCGTGAACGGCGTCGCTGTCGAGCGGTAGATGAAAGACACGTCGCCGATGTCGCGCCCCCGCACGCGCAGCGTCACATCGAGCAGCGATTTGAGGCGAAACCTGCGCATGACGCGGTTGTGGATGCGGTCGTCTTCATAGGCGTCGTTGAACGCGATCGCTCCGGCTTTGCCGCCGGTCAGGGTCGTGAATGAAGCAAGCTCGTCAGGCACACGCTCGCCCCACATATCGTCCGGAAGGTTGCTCAGGAAGCGCATCACCCAGTCGGAGCCCTCCTTGAGAAACATGATGCCGCTCTCGCAACCGAGCGCCTCGACAGCGAGGTCGAGTGCTCGCTGGAGGATCGTGTCGAAGTCGAAACTCGAGTTCACAGCGCCGCCGATGTCGATGAGCGCCCCGTCGAGGCGTTCTTCGTGGTGACGCTGTGTGACGTCCGTGTACGAGACGAGCGTGCCGACCACGCTACCGCCCTCGTCCGGGAACGGTACCGCATTCATCGTCAGCACGACCTGGCGGCCATCTGGAAGGGTCGCTCCGAAGAGCGCGTCCAGCACGGGCTCGCCGGTCCGCATCACGTGTGACTGCGGCATCGCCTCAGGCGGAATGGGCACGCCGTCGGGCGTCGTCAGCTTCCAGTGCGTGTCGTCGTAGCGCCGACCGATGATCTCCTCGCGCGGGCCAAACATGCGCTCAGCGGCGAGATTCGCGAAGCTGCAGTAGCCGTCGGCATCGATGATCTGAATGCCCTCGGCGACCGAGTCCAGAACACTCCCGAGGTATTTCTCCAAGCCCGTTTCGCCCATGGATTCACATCCTCTCCTGAGGCCCATGCCTCACCCTTCCCGAGCTGACGGGTGGGATAAACGAAGGCGCCGCGGCGGCCTGAGAGGCCTGCGCCGCCCGTTCCGACATGGGCTGCACGCGGCCTCCCCGCCCAGTCGCTTGCGCCGCCTCGGTCGCGGTACACACAGCGGCACTCACGCAGGTTGTGCCAGCCGATGCGCGAGTCCGGCTCATCGCTGCGCAGCGAGCTGCTGCACGTCGAGGTGACTGTCCGCAACCTCCACGCTCCCATCACGGCCCCGGGGTTCTTCGACAGTCTCAAGGACCACAACAACGGCACGTCTGGAAGCGTTCTCGACCTGATCGGCGGCCACCCGTTCGACGGCCTCTGAGCGGCAACGAATCGATGCCCTTGGGAGTCGAGGCACCAGGACCTTGAGCTGAGTCGCGTCGACCCCTTAGGAGCTGGCCGCGTAGGCGCCGTAGTACGCTTTCCAGGCGGGATTGCCGACGCATTGCCGACGAGACGCATCAGACGGCGCATCATTGCCAGGTACGGGCCGGCATGGCCATCGCTGGGAACCTTGGACTATGCAGCACATTCGCGGACCGGACGCTATGTCCAGCAGCGCCGACTGACGACTGCAAAACCTCCATCACCGGTTCGACTCCGGTCGCCGCCTCAGTCGCTCAGTAGCGTGCCTAGGGAGCCGAACTAGCCTCCGCGCGGATTCACGCAAGCCCACGATCTCCATCGCTCCAACGGGCATATTGGCATGATTGGTGGCAGAGAAAGGAGTCGTGTCCCGCCGAGGGTGGCGGCTCTGGGGGTATGCCTCAGGCGGCTCGAGGGACTAGGGACGATCCAGGATTCTCCGTGGATTGTCCACGAGAATCGTCGTGAACGATTTCTCGGAGACTCCCCAGTCTTCGATCAAACTGGGCTTGATGCGCAGGAGCAGATGCTCGTAGCTCATCCCGCCGTATTTGCGCAGGTGCGCCTTGGTCCAGATGTCGCAGCCGAATACAAGCTGCTTCTCCCAGCCCTCGGCGATGAGCCTGCTCACAAGTGGGAAGCGGTCGGTGTCGGCCGGGCTCTTCATCAGCGTACCCAGGTAGAATTCGGCGCCCCACGTGTCGTACTCGACAACGGCGCCCTCATCCAGCACTGAGCGGTGGTAGTCGTAGTCCAGCCGCTCGTCAAGGTGACTGAAGACGCAGCGTCCAGGATCAACGCCGCTTTCAGTGAAGACCTTCAGCACCGCAACTGAATGCGCACCGCGTGAGTCCATGTGCACATTGATGGCTGATCCCGTCTCAGCTGCGGCCTCGCCGACCGCTCGCAGCACCTTCCACTCGCGGTCGGTGACCGGCTCCCCCGTGCCGATCTCGCCGAGCATCGCCGGGCGGATGCCAGTGTCGCCGATGCCTTCTCGCAGCTCCTTGACGAGTCTCTCCACAAGCTCATCGTGGCCGGACGTCTCGACGTAGTCTGGATGTGAGGCATGAAGGTAGAAGCCGGCGCCCGCCATGATGTGGAGCCCGGTGCGTCGCGAGATGTCCGGCAGGTCTTCGACTCGACGCCCGAAGCCGATGGACGTCATGTCCATCACCCCGGAGCCGCCGAGCGCGCGAAAGCGATTGAGCTCGTCCACCGCGTTGTCGGCGTCGTCGATCACCATGTTGTCGGCGATGCTGAGCAGGTTCCAGCGGATGAACCCCAGGTTCTCCATCTTCACGACAGGATCCTCAGGCATCGGCTCGAAGCGAGGCGGCTCCATCACGCAGTCCCGCCCGTCACAGAGGATATGCTCATGCATACTGGTCACGCCGAGTTCGTTCGGCTGGATGGGGCCGAGAACGGTGTGAATGGCCATTCGTGTTCCTCCGAATCGTTGGGTGCGGCGCTCGGCCTCGTCGGACCAGTTGCCGTCGGGCTAGAAGGTCGGCGGCGTATTGATCCACACGACCGTCGCGTCGACGGTCCCCGGATTGCGGAAACGATGCGGGCGGACGCTCGCGAACGTCATGGCGTCGCCCTCCTTCAGCGTGTAGGTGGTGAGCTCGTCGAGCGTGATCTCGAACTCGCCCCCGAGGACGTAGAGGAACTCTTCTCCGTCGTGTGTGTACGAGCTTCCGCTGCTGGCGCCCGGAGCGATGCGGAACAGGAGCGGCTCCAGTTGTGTATCGACCGCAGCGAGTTGCTCGATGGTGACGCCAGGGTCATCCATCTTGACCTGACGACGATGCTGCTTCTTGACCACGACGGACGCCGAGCGCGTGGATCCATCATCCATGAGGCTGACGAGGTTGGTGCCGAGGGCGCTCGCTATCTTCTGCAGCGATGCCACCGACGGCCGGCTGAGCGAGCGCTCGAACGAGGAGATCGTCGAGGGACTCAGCTCCGTCTTCGAGGCGAGACCGCGGAGGGAGAGCCCGCGCTGCATCCGAAGGGAACGCAGTCGATCGCCCAAGGAGGCGGGCGGACTGACTGCCGGCGGGCTCGCGCCGTTCTGATGCTCCGCGTCGAGGATCTCCCGCACGCCGGCGATGTTGACGCCCCGCCCCCGAACCAGCTCGCGGATCCTCTGAAGCCGGACGATGTCGGCGAGGGTGTACAGCCTGAAGCCGGAGGGCGACCGTGGGGGGCTGATCAGTCCCGCCGTCTCCCATGAGCGGATCATCGCCGGCGTGACGCCAAGCATCGTGGCGACCTGCTTGATGTACAGGCCCTCGCCGGCGTTGAGCTGCGGTTGCTCGTCGCGTTCAGTCGGGCGTCTTGGTGCCATGCCCTCTCCAAGGCTCGCCGTAGCGAGCTACCGACGGGTCGACCCATGTGTATGTTCCATTCTCTCCCATGGTTGCCGACACTGTACCATCATTGTTCGAACAAGGGTAGGGTTACTGTACAGTCCTTCGCGCCGCCTAGGGCTATTGCGAGAGCTAACTTCACAGTCGGCACAGCGCCACATGGCGACTCAACGCGTGATCGAGGGTGCCATTCGAGGCAAGAATCGAGCCTGCAGCAGCATCGACGCCTCGAGACAACGCCGAACGTCACTCTTCTGCCCCGTGCTATCAGGTCAAGGGTCATCGGTGGCAACTGTTGACTTCTCCCGCTGCGAAGGTATCATGCACAACATAAAGGTTGTCGAACGCACGATGGAGGGACGCTGGGGGAACAGTAGTCGGAGTTCGGTCACGATCCATGATGGGGGAGGCATGCGGAAATGCAGGACCTTGACAAGCAATTCGAGCGAGTAGTCCAGAGGCAGATTAGTAGAAAGGACTTCCTGAAGGGAGCCGCCGCACTTGGGATGACCTTCACGGTGGCGGGGCCGCTACTCGCCGCGTGCGGCAGCTCGGATGGCGCCTCGGGGACGGCCAGCAGCGCGCCGGTCAAGGCGGCCTTCATCTCCAACGGTGAGGTCGGCGTCGGCAACTTCGAGATCACCGGCTACAACGCGTTCAAGGAGATGGTGGCCACGTATGGGATGGAGTCGGAGTACGCCGAAGCCACGCCGTATGAGCAGGCGCCCGAGGTCCTGACCGACTTCGCCAACCGAGGCTTCGATCTGATCATCGCGCACAGCGGTGGGTTCCAGTCTGCCGCCCTCCAAGTCGCCCCCGACTTCCCGGACAGCTGGTTCGTCTGGACGATCGACGGCGACAGCACGGGCGGGCTGCCCAACGCCGCGATCTACGCCTTCAGCACGGCCATCAACTACGTCTCCGGCGCTGTGGCAGGCATGATGACCAAGACCAACAAGATCGGCGTGGTCGGGGCCATCCCCATCCCGGGCATCCGCGAGGAGGTCGCGGGCTTCATCGACGGCGCGCTGTACGTCAATCCCAAGATCGAGTCCGAGGTCATCTGGATCAACAGCTTCATGGACGCCTCCAAGGCGAAAGAGGCGGCGCTGGCCATGTACGGCCGGGGCGCCGACGTGATCGGCCACGTCACCGACCAGGCGGCCGCAGGGCTCTTCCAGGCTGCGCGCGACACCGGGAACTGGGCCTGCGGTGAGTGCTACGACGAGGTCACGACCAATCCCGACGTGGTCCTCACGCCGGTATCTTCAACGAGTCCCTGTCGATGAACGACCTGGGCAAGCGTCTCACGGAGGGCACGCTCCAGCCCACGATCTACAAGGGCGGCTGGCCGGAGGAATGGCTGATCCAGGGCTCCTACAACGAGGCCGTCCCGCAGGACATCGTCGACAAGGCCAACGCAATTGTGGCGGACCTCAAGTCAGGGAAGCTGGTCTGGGATCCCCGCAAGGTGCCGGCGACCTGACCGAGGCAGGGCCGCTGAGCCTGTAGCCAGCCCGCCTCCCCCCGGCGCCCGGGCCGCTTCGTGCCGGGCGCACGGGGGGATGTCGACTGCAGCGATTGGCTCCACGGATCGAGAGCGGCGCCGATGCAGGCTCGTGATCACCGGCCGCTCCGCCCGTCGGCCGTCGCCCGGACCGCAGTGGCACCCACCTGGAGGGAGGAACGTACCTTGGCCGACACCCTCATGCCCCAGCAGGCAGAGGTAGAGAGATCCACTGCCGACGTCGTCGCGGGCAGAGGCGACACCTGATGAGTTGGTGTCCATGCAGGGCATCACCAAGACCTTCGGCTCGCTGCGAGCGCTGTACGAAGTCGATTTCTCCCTGCTGCACGGCGAAGTCCATGGCCTTCTCGGTGAGAACGGCGCCGGCAAGTCCACGTTGATGAACGTCCTGTACGGCATGTTCCAGCCCGATGCAGGCAGCATCACCGTCTTCGGGCAGCGCACACCCGTGGAGTCGCCGAGGCACGCGATCCGCTTGGGGATCGGCATGGTCCATCAGCAGCTGATGCTCGTGCCCACCCTCACCATCGAGGAGAACGTGCTGCTGGGTGACCTCGGTTCATGGGAGTTGTCGCGCCGCGGCGCGAAGATCGACCGCCTCCGCGAATTGGCCGCCGCCTACGAGCTGGATGTCGACACGAAGGTCCTCGTCGGCTCACTCTCACTTGGCCAGCGGCAGCGGGTGGAGATCCTGAAGGCCCTGTATCGCGACTCCAGGGTCCTGATCCTGGACGAGCCGACCAGCGTCCTTACCCCGCCCGAAGTGGACAACCTGTTCACGATGCTTCGGCAGCTGACGGCGACGGGGCTCGGCATCGTCCTCATCACTCACAAGCTTCACGAGGTCATGGACATCGCCGATCGCGTGACCGTCCTTCGAAAGGGCGAGCTGGTGGGAACGTCACGCGAGGCCCGGCAGACCTCCAAGGCCGGCCTCATGAAGTGGATGTTCGGCGACGTCGCCTCTGAGGACCAGGAGTCTTCCAGCGCGCCGGCGCCGCTGTCGGCCGACGCGAAGCCGCGGCTGGTCGTGAAGTCGCTGCGGGCGGAGAACGAGGCCGGGCACTGCGTGCTCGACTCGGTCTCGTTCGACATCCGCGCGGGCGAGATCTTCGGCGTCGCCGGAGTCAGCGGGAACGGCCAAGCCGAACTGGCCGAGGTCCTCGCCGGGATCCGGCCGCCGCACTCGGGCACGATTGAGTTCGACGGTCGCCCCGTGGTCGTCGGCGATCCGCGGGCGCATCGGGAAGAGGGCATCGTCTACGCGCCGGAGGAGCGCGAGGCCGGTCTGGCGCGCGACCTCTCGATCCAGGAGAACCTGATCCTCGCCGACTACCACGAGTCGAGCTTCAATCGAGCCGGGCTCATGCAGCGCAAGGCGCTGGATGCATATGCAAAGGATCTGGCCGAGCGGTTCCGTGTCCCGGCCGGCCGCCTCGAGAGTCCAGTCCGGATGCTGTCCGGCGGCAATCAGCAACGCGTCGTGCTCGCGCGGGCGCTGGCCCGCGAGCCTGCCTGCGTCGTGGCCGTCCAGGCGACGATCGGGCTGGACGCGGCGACCGCGAACTACGTCCACCATCTGCTGAGAAGTGTGACCACGAACGGTGGATGCGTGCTCTACGTGTCCACCGACCTCGACGAGCTGCTGGCGTTGACCGACCGCATCGCCGTCATGTTCCGCGGTCGCATCGTGGGCGTGCAGGACCGTCGGGACTTCGACGTGGGCGAAATCGGGGCCCTCATGTGCACCGGGGAGAGTGCGGCGTGAACGCGATCACACCGGAACCAAACGTCGGCACCGACCAACGTTTCAGCATCACTTGGGAGCGGGTGAGGGTGGCTGCCGGAAAGCTCGCGCCAGTCTGGGCGATCCTGCTCGCATTCCTCGTGGGGGCGATTCCCATCGCCGCAGCCGGCGTGAATCCCCTCGATGCCTATGCGACCGTGTTGCAGGGCGCTCTGGGAGGCCCCTACGAGCTTTCCGTGACGGTGCGGTTCATGATTCCGCTCTGTCTCGCCGGGCTGGCCGTGGCCATCCCGTACCGCTGCGGCCTCTTCAACATCGGCGCTGAGGGTCAGCTGGCATTGGGCGCCGTCGCCGCCCTTGCGGTGGCGCTCTACGTTCCGGCCCCGCCAGTGCTCCATGTCCTGCTCTGCGTCCTGGCCGCCGGCGTCGCGGGCGCCCTGTGGGGAGCCGTGCCCGGCGCACTGCTCGCCTACAGACACGCCAATGAAGTCATCACGACCATCATGCTGAACTTCGTGGCGCTCTTCATCCTCCAGTACCTTGTGCGCGTGCCCTGGAGAAGCGGAGAGGGCCTCTTCCCCGTCTCCAAGGACGTGCCCGCATCAGCGCGTCTCGCCGAGCTGGGGACGGCCGGCAACTGGCACGCGGGCATATTCGTGGCGCTTGCCGCCGTCGCCGTGGCCTGGGTCCTCGTCTACAGGACGCGGTTCGGCTTCTCCCTGAAGGTCGTCGGCAGCGGATTGCGCGCCGCACACAACGTCGGCATCTCCGTGAAGAAGATGTTCGTCCTCTCGATGTCGGTCGGGGGCCTGTTCGCAGGCCTCGCTGGAGCGACAGAGCTCCTCGGCGTCCAGTACAATCTGTCGCCGCTCTTCAACCCCGGCTACGGGTTCGACGCCATCGGCATCGCGATCCTCTCCAGGGGCAACCCGATCCTGGTGCTCGTCTTCGCCTTCGTCTTCGGAGGTCTTCGCGCCGGGGTGACGTTGATGCAAAGGGTGGAGGGCGTACCGTCTGCCATCGGGCAGGTACTCATCGCCCTGCCGGTGATCTTCCTCGCCATCAACGCCGCCCGGCAGCAGTACTCACAAAGGAGCAGACGCCATGGGTGACGTCTTCAACCAGGAGCTCCTGGCGGCCAGCGTCAGACTGGCCACGCCCCTTCTCCTCGCCGCACTGGGCGGGCTGGTCGCTTGGCGGGCGGGAGTCGTCAACCTGGCCATGGAAGGCTTCATGCTCATCGGTGCGCTGACCGCCGCCCTAGGTGTGATGTGGACCGGCGACTCACTGGTGCTGGGCCTCGGAATCGCGCTGCTCATATCGGCGGGCACCGCTATGCTGCTCGGAGCTGCGATCGTCTACGTCGGCGCCGATCAGGTCGTCACCGGGATCGCCTTCAACATCTTCGCGCTCGGCATCACCACCTTCACGGCGACTCTCGTCTCCCGGGGTACGGGAGGCAGCGGGATCCAGGCGCCGCTCATCAAGAACGTGTCCATCCCGGTGCTGTCGGACCTTCCGGTCGTGGGAGACGCCCTGTTCAATCAGAGCCCGCTCACCTACTTCGCCGTCCTCCTCGCCTTTGCCCTGGCGATCATCCTGTATCGGACCGGCATGGGCGTGACGCTGCGCGCCGCGGGCGAGCATGCGCGGGCGGCCGACACGGCCGGCATCGTCGTCAACCGGGTCCGCTTCTGGGCCTTCGTCTTCAGCTGCGTGTGCTCGGGTCTGGCCGGTGCCTTCTTGTCGATCGGCTACGTCGGTGCGTTTATCACCAACATCTCGCAGGGGCGCGGCTACATCGCCATCGCCATCATCATCCTCGGCCAATGGCGCCCCTTGGGAACGCTTGCGGCTGCCGCCGTCTTCGGTCTTGCCCAGGCGCTGGCGGTCAGATGGACCGGCGACACGCTACCCATCCCCAACGAGGTCATCCAGGCGCTGCCATACGTGCTGGCGCTCGTCGTGGTGGCAGTCGTTGGCAAGGCGAAGGGCCCGGCGGAGGAGGGTCGTCACTACCAGCGCGCAGCGTGATCCCGGCAGGGCAACGACCATTCGCGACATGACCACGGAAGGAGCCAGAACTGTGAGCGGGGACTGCGGACTCGACGCCAGCCATCTGAAGTGCGTCTCGGATCGCCAGCACCTCATCGACGTGCTGATGGATCCAGGGCAGCATGTGGAGAAGGTGCTGAGGGGCGGCAAAGTCGTCAACGTCATTACGCGGGAGATCTACGACGCCGACATCGCCATCGAGGGCCGCCATATCGCCCTCGTCGGCGACTGCTCCGGCCTCATCGGCCCGAAGACCGAGGTGATCGACGTCTCGGGCACGTATTTGAGCCCGGGGTTCATCGACAGCCACATGCACTTCGAGAGCGCCATGCTCACGTGCACCGAGTTCACTCGCCTGTCGCTGCCCACCGGCACCACCTGCCTGGTAAGCGATCCGCACGAGATCGGCAACGTGCTCGGCCCTGTGGGCGTGAAGGCCATGTGCGACGAGGCGGCCTTGATGCCGCAGCACGTCCACAGCCGGGTGCCGGCGCTCACCCCGGACTCGCCGGGTCTCGAGACCGCCGGCTACGCGATCACCTCGAAGGACGTCCCGGAGATGCTCGAGTACCCCACGGTCTCCGGCATCGGAGAGACGCAAGGGATTACGGCCGCCAAGTTCGTGTACGAGCACAATCCCGGTGTGTTTCGGGACACCGTCGTCTCCACCGTGTACGCGCGAGGTCTGGGCAAGAAGGTCGACGGCAACGCCGCCGAGCTGTTCGGCCAGGACCTCGCGGCGCACGTCATTGCAGGAGGCACCGACATCTCCTGCCACGAGACCACGACGAAAGCCGAGGCCATCGAGAAGTTGCGCCAGGGCGTGTACATGCTCATGCGGGAGGGATCGACGCAGCGCAACATGCCCGAGTGCATCCGCGCCATCACCGAGGAGGGTCTCGACTCTCGCCGCGCCATCCTGGCGACCGACGACATGCTCGCCGAGGACATTGCCAAGACCGGCCATATGAACGACATCATCCGGCGCACGATCCGTGAGGGCGTCGACCCGGTCGAGGCCATCCAGATGGCGACGATCAACGCCGCGACCTGGCAGGGCTTCAGCGAGATCGGGGTGCTCGCGGCGGGCAAGCTGGCCGACATCGCCGTGATCAAGGGTGAGCTCGCGGACATGGACGTGTGCATGGTCTTCCTGGGCGGCGAACTCGTCGCCAGGGACGGGAACCTGCTCATCGATCTGCCGGCGTACACGTACCCGGACGTCGTCAAGCACTCGGTGAGGCGTGGCCCCATCGGCGCGGACGACCTCAAGGTGCGGGCGGACGGCGGCCGCGTCACCGTGCGCTGCATCGGACTGATCCTGGACCAGAACCTGAGCGAGTCGGTCGAGGCGGAGATGCAGGTCGAGGTCGGCTACGTCGTGCCGCAGCCCGAGAACGATCTGCTGCCGATTGCCGTGGTCGGCCGTCACGGCCAGCCCGACATCGGGGCCAGCTTCGTCCAGGGCTTCAAGATGAAGCACGGCGCCATCGCCGAGACCGTGTCTCACGACACGCACAACATCATGGTCATGGGCACGAACTACGAGGACATGGCAGTCGCGGTGAACCGGGTCATCGAGCTTCAAGGTGGCGTCGTGCTCGCCAAGGGCGGCGCGGTCGTCGGCGAACTGCCGTTGCGAGTCGCTGGCCTCATCACCGACGAGCACACCGCGGGCGAGCTGACCGACCTCATGATCCATCTGCACGAGGTCGCCAGAGACGAGCTGGAGTGCGCGGCGCATGCCCCGTTCATGCACCTCGCGTTCCTCTCCCTATCGACCAGCCCGAAGTGGAAGATCACCGACAAGGGCGTGGTGGACGCCGTCAATTACTGCGTTCTGCCGACGGTCAAGCAGGCGGACACCGCGTGAGCGTGGTCCCTATCACCGGGGGTGAGTGAATGCAGCACATCCATCTCGACCTCAACAAGTCGATCCTGGAGGATTCGACCAACGCGCATAACCGGTGGCACCCCGACATCGAGGCTGTCGCGTGGGTGGAGCCAGGGGAGACGTTCAAGCTCGACGTCCGCGACGGGTTCGACGTCCAGGTCACGCCCGACAGCACCAGCGAGAGCGTCGCGGGCTTCGACTTCGATTCCAACCACCCGATGACGGGGCCGGTGGGGGTGAAGGGAGCGGAGCCGGGGGACCTCCTCGTCGTGGACGTGATCAGCGTCGATGCGGTCGGATTCGGATCGACCCTGTTCATCGAGGGATTCGGCGTGCTCGGCGACATCTTCGTCGAGCCACATCTCGTACGCTGGTTCATGAAGGACGGCTACGCCACGTCTCCTGACCTGCAGGGCGTGACGCTCAAGGGTCACGCGTTTCTCGGCCTCATCGGAGTGGCGCCGTCACGCGACCTGCTGGAAGCGGCGACCCGGCGCGAAGGCGCCGTCGTCGATGGCGGCGGCGCCGCCCTGCTTCCCAGCACCCATAGCGCCGCTCCGCCTGTGGAGCCTCTCGCCTCGGAGGGTCTACGCACTATCCCGCCCCGGGAGAACGGCGGCAACATGGACTGCCTGCAGATGGGGCCGGGCGCCCGGGTCTACTTCCCGGTGCTTGTGCCCGGCGCCTTGTTGTCCGTCGGCGATACCCACTATGCGCAGGGAGACGGCGAGGCCTGCGCCACGGCGATCGAGTGCGGTTCCGTGGCGACCCTGCGTGTCGATCTGATCAAGAAGTCAGACGCGCGGTTCGCTCCACGCACGGTGATGTACGAATACGCGCAGCCGCCTGCAGAGACGCCTCGCAAGTACGTCTGCACGACCGGCTTGCCGATCCTCGAGGATGGCTCGCTGGCCGAGCTGGACATCCGACAGGCGGCACGCAACGCCGTCACGGAGATGATCGACTATCTCGTTGCCACCCGCGGCTACACCCGTGGCCAAGGCTACGCCCTGATCAGTGTGGCCGCCGACATGCGCCTCACGGAGGCCGTGGACTTCCCCAGCCCGATGGTGTCGGTGGCGCTGCCGCTCGACATCTTCGACGACCCGCCGACGACGCTGCTGTGACCGCTCCATCGCCGACATCCATCGACCATCCACGAAGGCGGAGCCCCGCGGGGATGGCTCGCACCTGCACCTCGGATCGCCGGCATGCCGCGGCGTCCACTGGAGGTGCGCGGGCCACGGCGCCTTGGACGGATGTCGCGCGGACTTCCCCCGTTCCGCGACATCCGTCCGCGCCGTCCGCTTGCCTGCAAGGAGGAGCAGCATGAGCACCTGGCACGACAAGTTCGAGGTCATCGATCTCTCGCAGGAGATCTACGAAGGCATGCCCGTGTTCGGCATGCATCAGAAGACCTTCATCATGCTCAACCAGACGCATGAGCAGAACCAGAAGGACACCGGATCGCCGACGCTCGGCTTCGCGGCCCGCAACCTCCTCATGAGCGAACACGGTCCGACACATTCGGACGCAGTGTGGGAGTACCTTCCCGGCGGAGCGACGATCGAGAAGATGCCCTTGGAGTTCTTCTGGGGCGACGCGATCTGTCTTGACGTGAGCCACATCCGCTATCCGGCTCCCATCGAGCCGGCGGACATCGATGCTGCGCTCGACAAGGCAGGCCTGGACGTGCGCAAGGGCGACATCGTCCTGTTTTACACGGGCCACTACGACAGGACCTACGGGACGAAGGACTGGTACGGGCCGTACACGGGCGTCTCGCGCGCCTCGGCCGAATGGCTCGCCCAGAAGGGCGTGGTCAACATCGGCGTGGATCAGCAGGCCATAGACCTCACGCCCGACGACCTGGAGTTCTCCGGGCACCACGTGTGCGGCAAATACGGCATCACCAACACCGAGAACCTCTGCAATCTGGACAAGGTGGCGGGCACGCGCTTCCTGTACATGGGTCTTCCCCTGAAGATCAGGGGCGGGAGCGGGTCGCCGGTGCGCGCCATGGCGTTCGTCGCGAAGGACTGACCTAGATGGCGCGCTACGTGCACGCGGTGCCCAACTTCAGTGACGGCCGCCGCGCCGACGTCATCGACGAGATTGTGGGCCAGGTGAGCGGTAGGGACGGGGTCAAGTTGATTGCCCGCTTCCCCGACCCCGACTTCAATCGCACCGTAGTCGAGGTCATCGGCCAACCGGCGCCACTCAAGGAAGCACTCCTCGACATGGCCGGCAAGTCCTACGACCTGATCGACATGAACACTCAGCGCGGCGACCACCCCCGCATCGGCGCCCAGGACTCCATACCCCTGTTCCCCCTTGCGAACATCACCCTTGAAGAGTGCGTCGAGCTCGCCGAGGAGATCGGCCAGGAGGTCTTTGACCGTTACGCGGTGCCCGTCTACTTCTCCGGTGAGAACGCCCGCTGCGAGGAGCGCCGCAACCTCGACTTCATCCGCGCCGGGCAGTATGAGGGCCTCAAGGAACTCGCCCATCTGCCGGAGCGCGCCCCGGACATCGGTCCGGCGGAGCTCCATCCGACCGCCGGAGCCACGATCGTCAGCGCTGCCACCTCCGGCCTCGTGGCGGTGAACGTCATGCTTGGTACCACGGACGTGGCCATCGCCAAGAAGATCGCGAAGATGGTGCGCGGGCCGAGCGGAGGATTCTCGTCGGTGCGCTCGGTCGGGCTGCCGCTGACCGAGCGCGGTGTCGTTGCCGTCTCCATGAACATGTTCGATACGACCGCCACGCCCATCTACCGCGCCTACAACGTGATCGCGTCTGAGGCAGCCCGCTACGGCGTTCCCGTGGTCGGGACGCAGATCGTGGGGACCCTGCCTCAAGAGGCGCTCGTCAACTGCGCCGAGTACTTCCTGCGGCTCGAGCAGTTCGACCGCAAGCAGATCATCGAGAACCATCTCGTCGACCTCGTTGAAGATGTCAAGTGTCTGCCAGCCTCTCCGTGATCGATCACTCCCCCCGGGGGGCGGGCGCTGCGGCGCCCGCCCCGAGCGCCGGCGTAGATGGCGCGCCTTGGCCTCGTCCGCTCCCCACTCCGTGTGCCGCCGAGGCTTCTCATGAACACTCGCGCGGCCGTCGTGCGGATCGGGTGTGATTCACGACTGGCTCCACTCAGCCCCTCGCCCAGCGTCTTCGATCTGTTTGCGTCGATCAGCGGTGCCGAGGTCGGGTGCCATGAAGAGATCGGGGTCGCCTGCTCGATGGCCGCGGCCGGTCCGGCGCACGTGCTGGAAGCGATGCCCCACCACGTCGAGACGGCCGCCGGGATCGCCATGGGGCACAACCTCGGCATGACCCACGACCCGGTGGCCGGACTCGTTCAAGTCCCCTCCATCGAACGCAACGCACTGGGCGCGATTACGGCCAGTGCCGCTGCCCGGTTGGCGCTCCAGGAGGGCGGTGAGCACCTGGTGTCACTCGACTCGGTCATCGAGACGATGCGTGAGACCGGGCGGCACATACACGTCAAGTACCCTGAGACGGCACGAGGCGGCCTCGCCGCGGTCTTCCTCGGTGTCTCGGGCGGGACTGTCGAATGTTGACGGAGAGGTGGACAGGCCTTCAGGCAGACACCGCCGAAAGCGACCTGGTCGGCACGTACCTGCGCGAGATCCGCAAGTTGCCGCCTCTCACCGCCGAACAGGAACTCGCCCTCGCGAGGCGGATCGAGCGCAACGATGCGACGGCGAAGGACCGGCTCATCCAGGCCAATCTGCGGCTAGTCGTGCCGATCGCGCAACGCTACCGCAATCGCGGGCTCGCACTGCTTGACCTCATCCAGGAGGGCGACCTCGGGCTGATCCGCGCTGTGGAGACGTTCGATTACGTTCGCGGCTTCAGGTTCGGCACCTACGCCAAGTGGTGGATCCGACATGGCGTGACCCGGGCCGTGTGCGATCAGGGGCGCGCCGTTCGCATCTTGTCGCGAACAGGTGAGGTGATCGGCAAGCTAATACGTGTGCGGCGCCGGCTTCTCCAGGACCTCGCTCGCGAGCCGAAGCCGGAGGAGATCGCCGCCGTCATGGGCAGCCCCACGGAGAGGGTGCGCGAGATTCAGGCGATGATCGCCGAGCCGGTGAGCCTGGATGCTCCGGCCGGCCGTCACGACGAGACGGTCTTCGCAGACTACATCGCGGATCATTCTCTGCCGGATACCGCCGATCAGATTCACGTGAGGCTGCCGGGCGAGTGGTTGTCCAAGGGACTTGCCACGCTGGGCGCCCGCGAACAGGGCGTGGTGAATCTGCGCTACGGCTTGCGGGACGACAGACCTCTCACACTTCAGGGGAATCGTCATCGAGCTCGGCTGCTCCGGGGAGTACATCCGCCAGATCGAGGCCAGGACGCTTGCGAAGCTCGCGAGCTGCCCGGAGCTGCAGCGCGTGAGGGCGCATTTCGGCTAGGGCGTCAGTGACGCCCGTGGGCGTATCGCAGGCAGTGGGTGACCGGCTGGGACACTGAGGTACCAGCGGAAAGGAACGGGAATCATGGCATTCACCTTCGGACCGAGACGGGGGACGTACGTCGATATCACCGAGGTGACGCCAACGGGCGGGCCGCTTGACGTGGACGAGCTCGCCCACTTCGAGCGCTCTCGACCTCGTCTACCGTTCGCTGTGCGCCATCCTCTTCAACTACGTGCCCACCTCCGGCCATCCCGGCGGCTCGATCTCCTCGGGCCGCTTCGTCGCCGGCATCCTCTATCGACGCTGCGGACTACGACCTCAGCTCCCCGGACCGCGAGGACGCCGACATCGTCTCCTACGCCGCCGGCCACAAGGCGATGGGTCTCTACGCGATGTGGGCGCTGCGCGACGAGCTGGCGCGCATCGGCGCGCCGGAGCTGCTGCCCGCCGGACGTCGAGCAGCGTCTCCGCCTCGAGGACCTGCTCGGCTTCCGCCGCAACCCGATCACCGACACGCCCCTCTTCCGCCGCTTCGGCGCCAAGGCGCTCGACGGGCACCCGACGCCGGCGACGCCCTTCGTGCGCCTTGCCACCGGCGCCTCCGGCGTCGGCGTCGCCAGCTCCATCGGCCTCGCGCTTCGGTGCTCGCGACCGCTACGGCGACGACGCGCCGCGCGTCCACATCGTCGAGGGCGAGGGTGGGCTGACGCCCGGCCGCGTTGCCGAGGCGCTTGCCGCGGCCGGCACCGCCTCGCCTCGGCAACGTCGATCCTGCACCTCGACTGGAACCAGGCCTCGATCGACTCGGAGCACGTCTGCCGCGACGGCGACGTGCCCGGCGACTACGTGCAGTGGGACCCGCGCGAGCTCTTCTACCTGCACGACTGGAACGTGATCGACGTTCCCGACGGCTTCGACTTCCAGCAGGTCATCGCCGCCCAGCGCCACGCGCTCACGCTCACCGACGGCCAGCCCACGGCGATCGTCTACCGCACCGTCAAGGGCTGGCGCTACGGCGTCGAGGGCAGGGCCAGTCCACGGCGCCGGCCACAAGCTCTGCTCCGAGGGCTACTACGAGGCGCTCGCGGAACTGATGGCCGGCGAGCCGGGCGGAGCTCACGCTTCCGACGCTGCGATGCGAGCGACCCGCGCTGCCGGCGCGGGGACGAGGGGCCGGCCGAGCGCGAGGCCTGCTTCTGGGAGGCGCTCGAGGTCTTGCGCACGCTGCTCGAGCGCGACGCTGCCGCTCGCCGAGGCCATGGCCGGTCGGCTGCAGGCGGCGCGCGAACGTCTCGAGGCCCGCGCCCGCGCGCCGCGCCGTGGCGCGCCCGACATCGCGGCCATCTACGACGTCGGCGCGCCATCCGCGGACGCGGTCCCCGGCGCGCTGCGCCTCGAGCCGGGCACGTCCACCACGCTGCGCGCCGAGCTCGGCCGCGCGCTCGGCCACCTAAACTCTACCTCGGGCGGCGCCGTGCTCACCGCCTCGGCCGACCTGCTCGGCTCGACCAGCGTCGACATGGTCGGCGCGGACTATCCCGAGCGGCTTCTGGAACGCGCACGTGAACCCCGAGGCGCGGCAGCTCTCCGTCGGCGGCATCTGCGAGGACGCCATCACCGGCGTGCTCAGCGGCATCGCCAGCTTCGGGCACGCCGTCGGCGTGGGCTCGTCCTACGGCGCCTTCATGGCGCCGCTCGGGCACGTCCCGGCGCGCCTGCACGCCATCGGCCAGCAGGCGCGCAAGGCGGCGAGCGGCGAGCCATACAACCCGATCGTGCTCGTCTGTGGCCACGCCGGCCTCAAGACCGGTGAGGACGGTCCGACCCACGCCGACCCCCAGGCCCTGCAACTGCTGCAGCAGGACTTCCCGCTCGGAACCGCCGATCTCGCTTACCCCATGGGAGCCGCAGGAGATCTGGCCGCTCCTGGCCACTGCGCTGGAGAAGCGCCCCGCTGTCATCTCGGCGTTCGTCACCAGGCCGAGCGAGACCGTGCTCGACCGCGCGGCGCTCGGACTCGCGCCGGCCGCCGCCGCGGTCGAGGGCGTGTACGTGTTGCGCGAGCCCGTGGGCGAGCCGCGACGTAACCGTCGTGCTGCAGGAGAGCGCCGTCACCTACGCCTTCGTCGAGGAGGCGCTGCCGCTGCTCGACCGAGCGGGGCATCGACGCGCTGGTCTACTACGTCGCCAGCGCCGAGCTCTTCGATCTGCTGCCCGCCGAGCGCCGGCGCGAGATCTTCCCCGAGGAGCGCGGCCGCGAGGCGATCGGCATCACCGGGTTCACGCTGCCGACGCTGTATCCGCTGGGTGCGCTCCGACGCCGGGCTGGCCGCGAGCCTGCATCCGTACCGTCACGGTCACTACTTGGGGAGCGGGCAGGGCGAGGTCGTGCTGCGCGAGGCTGGGCTGGACGGAGAGAGCCAGGCGCGACGCCATCGCCGAGTTCGTGAAGGCGCCCGCCGTGTTCGTGAAGGCTGATCAAGGCCTCCGTCTGCGAAGCCCGCGTCGAGAGGCCTCGTGACCGTGCATGGCCGACTACAGAGAAACGAGGAGGCACCATGAAGCTTGCCAACAGGGTGGCCCATCTCGGCACCGAGACGGCATTCGCCGTGTCTGCGGAAGCGGCCGCACACGCGGCCGAGGGTAGCAAGGTCTACCCGTTCCACCTTGGCGACCTCAACCTGCCCACGCCGCAAAACGTCCAGGACGCTGCCGTTCGTGCCATGAAGGACGGCAAGACGGGCTACTGTCCCAACGGCGGCATCCCGCAGCTGCGCGAAGCGCTTGCCGCCGAGATCTCGCACACTCATGGTATGCGCCTGGGACCGCAAAACGTGGCGGTGCAGCCCGGAGGCAAGCCGGTCATCGGGAAGTTCCTGCTGTCGCTGGTCAATCCCGGTGACGAGGTTCTCTATCCGAATCCGGGATTCCCCATCTACGAGAGCCAGATCGAGTTCCACGGGGCGACAGCGGTGCCGTATGCCTTTGTACCCGGCGAGGACAACTTCCTGCTCGACATCGAGGCAGTCGAGAGCGCCATCACGCCGAACACGCGCGCTATCATCTTCAACAACCTGCACAATCCCACCGGCGCAGTCAGCCGCCGCGGCGAGATCGAGGCGGTCGCTGACCTCGCTCGGAAGCACGACCTCTATGTGCTAAGTGACGAGGCCTACTGGGACGTCCGCTACGGCGGAGAGGCACTCTCCATCGCCTCGTTGCCGGGCATGGCGGAACGGACGGTCATCCTCTACACGTTCAGCAAGAAGTTCGCCATGACCGGGTGGCGACTGGGGGCCGCCGTTGGCCCCGAGGACCTTATCGGCGTTATCGCGACTCTCAATGTCAACGAGGAGAGCTGCACCAACCACTTCGTGCAGTGGGCCGGCGTAGAGGCGCTCACCGGCGACCAGAGCGAGGCCGCGAAGATCCTCGAGACTCTGCTTGAGCGTCGCGACGTGGCGGTGAACGCGCTCAATTGCATCCCCGGGGTGTCGTGCTACACGCCGACGGCGACGTTCTATCTCTTCCCCGACGTCACCGGGGCCATGGACGCAGTGGGCGCGGCCGACTACAACGAATTCCGTGTCAGTGCGCTCGAGGAGACGGGTTGTTCCTTTTGCACCCGCTTGCATTTCGGTCGGGCACTTCCCGGCGAAGAACGCAGCTACATCCGTATCGCCTATTCCGGTATCGACTCTGAGCAGATTGAGGAGGGTCTCGGCCGACTCAAGACCTGGGTCGAGAGCGCATAGAGGGACTTGGATTCGCTGCAGCTGCTCCGGCTCTGAGAATCGTGGTGTCGTCAGTCCAATTCTGACCCTCGCCACCGAGTCCGCTTTGGGCGAAGCTTGACACTCCCACTGGCCTTGGTGCGACTTCTGGCCCAGACGAGGTGCGGCCGGCTCCGACGCTGCTAGCACCTTTGCCACTGCCCACGGATCTGACCACGAGACTCGCCCTCATAGCCGGTGCGTGGCATGAGACAGTAGATAATGGCCCGGGCAGATGACGGTCGCTGAGCAGGGACTCCTGATGCCTGCGGCGCCGAGCGGAGATGCCTGATAACGAGGCCGCGATGACTGCAAGACCTCCATCGCCGGTTCGACTCCGGTCGCCGCCTCCAACTTCTCTCCTGCACACCACACCCGACGCTTTTCCTCGCGGACCAACGCCACTACACTGTGGGGCGGGCCGTGACCTTGAGGGGGAGTCATGAGCGCGGGGACCCTGGAGGGGGAGACGCACTCGCTCGATGCACCCGCACTCGAGCGGTCGTTCGCTCGCCAGCACTATATCGACTGGCTGCGGGTGCTGGCCGTTCTGCTGCTGTTCCCCTTCCACACGCTGCGCGTCTACAACGCCGGCGAGCTGTGGTTCGTGAAGGCCGCGCATCTCTCGACGGCGGTGGCCTACCTGCTGGACTTCATCTCTGCTTGGCACATGCAGCTGCTCTTCCTGTTGGCCGGCGCCTCGACCTGCTTCGCGCTGCGCAAGCGCAGCAACCGGCAGTACGTGGGCGAGCGCTTCGTGCGCCTGGGGGTCCCCCTCGTCTTCGGCGTCCTCGTCCTGGTCCCGCCCCAGTGCTACTTCGGGGCGCGGTCCAATGCGGGGTACACCGGCTCGTACTGGGACTACTTCTCGAGCGGTGACTTCTTCCGGTTCAGCTCCGAGGCCCACAGCGACTACCTCGGCTACTTCGGCCTCGGTCAGCTCTGGTTCATCCTGCTGTTGCTGGTCCTGTCCCTGATCGCGCTGCCGCTGTTCGCGTGGGGGCGGGGCCGACGCGGCGGCGCCTTCTTGCAGGGCTTCTCGCGCCGCCTCGCCCGCCCCCTCTGGTGGCTGCTGCCCGCGTTCCTCATCTTCGTCGGCGATGCGCTACCCGACCCGACCGGGGAGGGCATCTGGTACTTTCTCGTGTTCTTCGTGCTCGGCTACCTCGTGGTCCGCGACGCGGCGTTCATGAAGTCGGCCGAGCGCTTCCGTCTCCCCGCCCTGACTCTCGGCCTCGCGCTGTGCGCGTGGTGGTCCCTTACCCAGAGCTTCCGCGACTCGCTGCCCGACCCCTCGCCGCAGCTCGCCGCGATCGTCTATGTGGGCATGATGGGGTCGTGGCTGATGATGGTCGGGCTGCTGGGCTACGGGAAGCACCACCTCGACCGTCCCTCACCCGCTCTCGCCTACCTGGCCGAGGGGGCGTACCCCGTCTACGTGCTGCATCAGACGGTGATCGTGGTCCTCGCCTTCTACCTCGTCGGCTGGGCGGTGTGGGAGCCGCTGCAGTGGGTGGCGCTGCTGGCGCTCTCGGTGCTCGGCACGTTCGCGCTCTACGAGGGGGTGAGGCGCTGGTCGGTCACGAGGTTCCTGTTCGGCATGCGGCGCAAGAGGCGGCCGGCCGGTGAGGTGGGCAAGGCCGGACCGGCGGACGCCGGCCCACCGAAGGTGACGACGACGGCCCGCTAGGGTGTCCTATCCCCGAGGGCTGCCGACGTCACTCCTCGCACGTACACGAGAGGAACGCGATACGGTCCAACCGGGTCGACCCGGCCGATGCTTGGTCGCGCCGAGACCGTGGTTCAGAGCACGCGATCCGTGTACGGGATCTTGCGGATCAGAGCGCTGACCCCGAAGCAGAGGGGCACGGCAATCAGTACGACCAGCGCCCACTTCAGCAAGGGGTACCAGGTGATGCCGCGCAGCTCCCAGGCGAGGGTGGCGATGATCGGCGCGTGGATGAGGTAGGCGGTGTAGGCGTTGGGGGCCAGGAAAGCGGCGAGCCTGCCCTTCCGGTCGAGGTGGCGGCGGAAGAGGTAGACGACCGCGATGCACAGGCTCACGCAGGCGAAGGCCTCCCACATGGCGTAGACCGGCGACTGCCAGTGGAGGCCTCCCTTGAGCGGGAGGTCGTTGTCGACCGCCCCCAGGGCGACGACGGTCGGCGCCCACAGCAGGATCATCAGGACGGCGACCCGCAGCCAGCGCCGTCCCGTCTTGTCCGGGAGGCCCCGCAGCCAGTCGTGCCGGTACGCGAGCAGCCCGATGACGAACAGCGCGACGTAGCTCGCGAAGAAGCCGAACTGCAGGTCGAGCGGCGCGAACCAGTACGCGTCCATGGCGAACGGGATGCGGAGCACGGCGGCGGCCACGCCCAGGCCGACCGCGAAGAGCACCACGGCGCGGTCGCGCGGGAAGGGCGTCGCGGTCACCGACGCCAGAGGCGCGCGCGGGACGAGCAGCCGCCAGCCCGCGTAGGCCAGCGTGAAGATGAGCAGCACCTCGACGAACCAGAGCGGTCCCTGGCCGATGATGGTACCGCCCGCGAAGTACTGGCCGGTGAGGTAGCTCCAGAACGACATCTTGTGGTCCCAATGGAAGAACCAGTAGCAGAACAGGGGGTTGACGACCCAGCTGAACACGGCCAGCGGGATGCCGAGGCGGATGAGGCGGTCCTTGAGGAAGCGGCGCGGCCCCTTGCGGTCGTAGGAGCCGGGGATGAAGTAGGCGGAGATCAGCAGGAAGAGGCCCATGAAGTAGGACTGGTTCACGGCGCAGAACCAGCTGCCGAGGGCGTCGACGACCGTGTCCTGCCGGCCCTCGAGGTAGTACCAGCTGCCCGTCCCCGCGTAGGTGATCGTGAGGTGGTGCATGATCACGAGCACCGTCAGGAAGACGCGGATGTTGTCGATGAAGAAGAGCCGCCCTGGAGAGGCCGGCGCCGGCGACTTGGCGGCGCGCGCGACCGGCCTGGCGTCCAGCGCTGTGCCGGGATCCACCCCCATGCTGCTCACTGGCGTGGTCCTCCCTCCCGCCGGTTCGAGAACCCCCTCATACTTCATGCGCCGAGGGCTCTGCTGTCAAGACCGCGGCGTTGACGGGGTCCGCGCGACTCACCCCCGGCGCCTTGGGCCCTGACCTGCCCGCCCCCGGCCACTCAGAGAGGGGCCTTCACGAGTCACGAAGCCCTAGTGCGACCAGCATGGCTGCGCCGCGTCGCTGCGGGTGCGGTCGCCTCGTTCGGCCCGCGGTACAAACGCTTGAAGTCCCCGCCGTCCGGGTGTAGACGGCTCCCATGGTCCTGATCCGGGGAGCCACCGGTGAGACCGGGCCGCGGCCCGGTCCTCGTCCTTGATGGACCCGCCCGTCCGAGGCGACACGGACGATTCGGGCAATGGCGTGTGAGACGGAGGTGGGACGGATGCAGAGCGGTGGTGGTGAGTATGCGCTCGTCACGGGGGCGTCCAGCGGGATCGGACGAGAGCTCGCCCGACAGCTGGCCGCCGAGGGCCTGAACGTGGTGTTGGTGGCGCGTGACGCCGAGCGACTCGGTCGATTGGCCGCCGAGATCGAACGCGACGCTGGAGTGACGGCGCGCGTCCTGCCCAAGGACCTGCGGGCCCAAGACGCACCGAGTGAGATCTTCTCCGAGATGGAGGCGGACGGGGTGGACGTCGCAGTGCTTGTCAACAACGCCGGCACGTGCGTCTACGACGAGTTCTGCGAGAGCGACCTTCGCGACGAGATCGAGATGCTCCAGGTGAACGTGATCGCCCTGACCTCCCTGACGAGGCTGTTCCTGACGAAGATGCTGGCGCGGCGATCGGGGAGGATCCTCAACGTGGCGTCCGGCGCCAGCTTCGGTGCCGTTCCCTTGATCGCCGGCTACGCGGCCACCAAGGCCTACGTCCTCAGTCTCTCAGAATCCCTGGCCTACGAGCTGCGGGGAACGGGGGTGAGCGTGACCTGCCTCTGCCCCTGGCCCACCGCGAGTGGGATCCAGGAGCGCTCCGGGCTGGGCGCCTCGAGGGCGCACAGAGGGAAGCTGGACGACCCGGCTGAGGTGGCAAGGGCCGGTGTGGCCGCGTGCAAGAGGAGAGACTTGATCGTCATCCCGGGCCGCGGGAACCAGCTGCTGGTCTTCGCCATGAGACTGACGCCGAGGAAGTTGAACACCAGGATCGCGGCGTGGATGTTCGAGCGCGTGTAGGACTCGCGATCGCGGTTTGATCTTGCGCCGCCGGCGCCGACATAGTGCCGACGAGACGCCGGGTGACGGCGCAACACGCGATGGTGCTCCGGTGGTCGGGTGGTAGGCTCTTCTGGAGAAGCAGGCGACCTGCG
>CAVOWE010000024.1:0-26466 GCA_963700035.1 uncultured Thermoleophilia bacterium
TCGAGCATGTCGATCACCGTGCGCTCACGATCGCTGACGCGGATGCGCAGGCCCGGCTCGCCGAGCAGGGCCGCGCCGAACATCCGTTCGGGCTTGATGAACACGAGCTCGAAGCGCACACCGAGCAACTCCGCGTCGCATGGCCTGCTTGCGCTTCGGCGTGATGAAGGTCACCACGAGACCGGGACTGACGCCGGATCCGGCCTTCGCGTCCGCCTCCGTCCCTGCCGTCCATCCCCACCAGCGCATCGCCGTGCCGTAGGCTGCGGCGCCTTCCGGCGCCAGCAGGCTGCCCACGACGAGCGCGTCGCGGAAGCGTTGCTCGTGGTCCCTGCCCATGCTGAGGGCATCCTACTCGGGCGGGCCGGCGGCCGGAAGCGCCGCCGGGCGCTCGGCTCAGGCCACCGCCCGCCACCTCGCGGCGTGATGGGCGCGGATCGCCTCCGCCACTTCCTCGTCACAGAACGGGCACCCAAAGGGCGCGTCGTTCGGCAGGGCCATCAGGAGCTGCAGGTCGACGTCCTGGCCACACACGAGACACGTGATCGTGAGTCCCATCGGCGCTCCTCCCGCAAAGGCCGGCGCACGGGCGCACCGGCTCATGGAGGCAGTGTCGCCCGTCCAGGTTATGGCCGAATGAGGGTCACGTTGAGCTTTGTGTGGCGCCCTGCTATGCGGCCTCCTGGCGCGACAGACGCCACCAGACGAGGCCGTAGGCGGCCACCGCCCAGCCAAGGATGATCGCCACCGAGAGCCACTCGGCGCCGAACAACTGGCGGCCGGCAAGGGCGTTCACCCCCAGCCGCATCGTCTGCGCAGTGGGGATGATGGACACGATCGCCTCGGCCCAGCCAGGCACGGGCAGCCCGGCGATGATGGCCGGTACGAGCAGGGGGATCAGGGCGACGGTGCTCCAGGTGTTGAGCTGCGTCTGGGTCCGCATCAGCCCGCCCAGCAGCAGACCAAGGCCGACCAGGGTCACCGACGTCAGGACGATGTCCAGGACGAAGAGCGCCACGTTCTCAGGCACCACCCGGGTGACCGCGAGCATCAGCGGCACGGAGATCACGCAGTACGTGAGACCGAACAGCGACTTGGCGACGATCACCTCCGCGTCGGAAGCGATCAGGGTGAGCGCTTCCACCGTCCGTTTCTCGGTCTCCTCGGTGAGAACCGCGGGCAGAGCGTAGACGGCGATCATGGCGAGCATCAGGATGACGGCCACGAGCACGAAGATCTTGCGCGCGCCGAGTGTGGCGAAGGCCGAGTCGGAGGTCCCGGGCGTGGCGGGCAGCATCACCCTCGCGATGGTCGCCGCCGGCACCTGCCCGGCGAGCGACTGCGTCACCCGGTCGAGCATCGCCGCCACGTAGTCACCGCCGAAGCTCGGCGAGGCCGGCAGGATCACCGTGAGCTTCGGCGCAGCGCCGCCCTTCAGCGCATCATCGAAGCCACTCGGGACGATCAGCCCGACGTCCACGTTCTTGTCCCGCACCTGCTGCGTCAGTGCCGCTGGGTCGGCAAAGGACTCCACCTTCAGCAGCAGTGCTGCCTGGGTCGCCGTCTTGATGGCGGCCGGCAACTGCGTCGCCGTGGACGCGACCACACCGAGCTTCGCCGTCGGCTTGGTGTCGTCCTTGAACATGACGCTGTAGAGGACGCCGATGAGCAGCGGCATGAGGAGAGCGACGATGAGGCGCGAGTCTCGCAGCGCGTCGCGCAGATCCTTGCGATAGATGGCGTTGACGCGCGCGAGGTTCACAGCGCCCTCCCTGCCAGATCCACGAAGACGTCCTCGAGAGTGCCTTCGTTGGAGTGGACGGTGAGCACGTCGCCGGCGGCCATCCACGCCGCGAGGCGCGCCGCGTCGTCGCCGTCGTCAAGATGGATCTCGTGCTCCGACCGGTCGCGCAGAAGCACCGTGGCGGTGCGCTCGCCGAAACGGAGCTTGAGCTCGCGCGGCGTGTCGAGCGCCACGATCGCGCCGGCTGCCAGAAAGGCGACCCGGTCGCACAGCTCATCTGCCTCTTCCATGTAGTGCGTGGTGAGAAAGATCGTCGCGCCGCCGCGGGCGTGGTCGCGGATGATGCTGCGCACCTCACGGGCGGACGACGGATCGAGCCCTTTGGTCGGTTCGTCGAGAAACAGGACCTGGGGATCGTTCACCAGCGCCCGGGCGATCAGCAGGCGCTGCTTCATGCCGCTGGAGTAGGTCCTGACCCTTCGGGAGGCGGCGTCGGTCAGGCCAACGCGCTCGAGAAGCTCCGCGACGCGGGCCGGCGGCGCGCCGTAGAGCTTGGCGAACAACTGCAGGTTCTCGCGACCCGTTTGACGCTCGTAGAGGTTCTGCTCTTCGAAGACGAGATTGATGAGCGGTTTCACGCGCTCGCGCTCGCGCACGACATCGTGACCGGCGATGAGCGCGCGCCCGCTCGTCGGACGCGCGCGCCCCGTCAGCATGCGGATCGTGGTCGTCTTGCCGGCGCCGTTGTGGCCGAGGAGGCCCAGGATCTCGCCCTCGGCCACGCTGAAGCTGACGTCATCCACCGCGCGCAGGTCACCGTAGTGCTTGGAGAGGCGGTCCACCTCGATGATGGCGCGCCCGGAGTCGTGAACGGCCACACCTACTCCCATCGCCTGAAGCACGTCGCCAAGTCACCCTAGTGGAACCCGTGGAAGCGCGTCAAAGCCGACAGCACGAGTCCAGAAAGGGGGATGGGCCGCGACGACTGTGGTTCAGTCGTCGCGGCCCATGTGGGGCCAGCGGCTCCCGGGCGCAGGAGGTATACCGCCCGGGCTGGTGGGACGCCGACTCGGTGGGGGCGCACCGTACTTCAGTCAGGTCCCGACGGCCGGGGGGGCAGCCGTCGTTGCCGTTGTATGGCTTGATGGCATTCTGCGACCCGAATATGAAGTACGTGTTGCGGCGGCGTTGAGGAAGATTTTGCCGACAGCCTCGCTACCCGGCCGGCAGGAAGCTCTCGAAGCCCGGCGCCACGCGCTCGCCCGGGTGCGCCTCCTCCCACGCGTCGCCGCTGTCCAGCACCAGCGCGTCGGCGAAACGCGGACCCGTGATCTGCAGACCGAACGGTACTCCGTTGGGCGAACGACCGGCCGGCACTGAGAGCGCCGGGTGGCCGGTCATGTTCTGCACCTGCGTGTTGTACGACGAGACGCCGGTGCCCGGCTCCTTCGCGCCGACCTCCCGGCCGTCGGCGTAGAAGCCCACCTGGGGCGTCGTGGGAGTGACGAGCACCCGGTCGGCGCCGAGCAGGTCGTCGAGGGCGCGCGCGTACGCGAAGCGGCGCCGGCGCGCGGCCAGGTAGTCTTCGACGCTCACCGACAGGCCCTGCCGCATGGCTGCGAGGAAGGCGGGGTGGAAGCGCTCCGCGCCGGCCTCGATGGCCTCGCGGCCCATCGCATTGGCTTGCTCGCAGGCGCACGTGAGGAACCAGTCCTCGTCGGCGTCACCGATGTCGCGGCCGCCCAGGATCTGCGCGGGGGCGATCGGTTCCACCGGCAGTCCAAGGTCCTTCTCGAGACTGGTGAGGGCGGCGTCGAACTGATCGGCCACGGCGTTGGGCAAGCGGTCCCCAGTCGACGAACCGCGGCGCCGCCAGCACCAGGGACGGGCGCCGTGGCGGCGCGCCGGAGGCGCTCGCCGCCGCATCCGGCCCCACGAGCCGGGCGACCAGGTCCGCCGGCAGGGCGGTGGGGTCGCCGTGAGCGGGGCCCGAGATGACCGCCAGCAGCAGTCGCAGGTCGGCCATCGAGAGGGCCAGCGGCCCATCCGTACTGAAATCCATCCACGGGGGGATGGGGTCGCGACCCACGAGCCCGTTGGTGGGCTTCAGCCCGAAGAGTCCGCAGAACCCCGCCGGGATGCGTACGGAGCCGCCGCCGTCCGTGGCCGTGGCGATGGGGACCATGCCGGCGGCCAGCGCGGCGGCGGAGCCGCCGCTGGAGCCGCCGGGCGACCATTCGGGCGCCCACGGGTTGCGGGTCGCGCCGAACAGCAGATTGTCGGTGAAACCCTCGAAGCAGTGCTCCGGGACGTTGGTCTTGCCGATCGGGATCGCGCCGGCGGCACGCAGGCGCGCGACGCTGAGCGCGTCGCGCGCGGCCGGCGGAGCGTCCGCCAGCAGCAGCGAGCCGTGCGTCGTGCGCATGCCGGCGACGTCCTGGCTGTCCTTGACCAGGAAGGGCAGCCCGGCCAGCGGGCCGAGGCGCTCGCCGCGGCGGGCGCGCGCGTCGAGGTCGCCCGCTTCCGCCAGCGCCTCGCCCTCGTCGCGCAGCGCCACTACAGCGTTGAGATCACGCGTTGAGACGTCCGACCCTCTCGTAGGCCCGCCCCACGAGGTCGACCGCAGACGAGCTGCCGGCCCGCACCATCCCCACCAGTTCCCTCAGCACCGCTGCCCCTCCCCGCGTCGAGCTCCTGCTACTCCTCCGCCTCTTCGCGCGCCGCGCGGATGTCTCCCAGTGCGTCCTCGCCCAGCGCCGCGCCGCGGGGTCCTGGAGCGCATCTTCCAGGGCCGGGACGGCGGGCTCGCCGGCCCTGACCAGCACCTTCACGGCGGCCGCCTTGAGATCGTCATCGGCGGCGCCGGACATCACATTCAGCACGCCGCGGATGACGTCCGCTTCGCGCATCGCGCTCAGTGTCTCGAGGGCGCGGGCCGGAGTCTGACCACCGTGGTCGTACACGCGCCCGTCGATGGCCTCGAGCAGGGCCCATACGGCCGGCCGGCCACGCCCCGCGAGAGTGGCCTCGACGCTGTCGACCAGGGGCCAGGTGAGTCTGGTCATGGGCAGGTCGAGCAGGGCGATCAGGGCGTCGTCCGGCGCGTAGTGGTCGTAGTCGCTGAGGAAGTCGTCGATCGCGTCGGCGGCGTACTCCTGGTCCTCGGGCGTCTGGGCTTCCTCGAAGGCGTCCGCCAGTTGTCGCGCCAGCCCGATCAGCGCCTCGCCGTCGTCTTTGTACTGCCCGCGTGCCACGTCCGCATCAGCGTATGTCATCCGGGGCGGCGTCGAACAGGCCGAGATACTCGCCGTACCCCTCGGCCTCGAGCGCTTCTGTGGGTACGAAGCGCAGCGCCGCCGAGTTCATGCAGTAGCGCAGGCCGGTGGGTGCGGGGCCATCCTTGAAGACGTGGCCGAGGTGCGAGTCCGCGCTCGCGCTGCGCACCTCGCTGCGCGGGAGCAGGAGCTTGAAATCGGTCTTCGTGGTCACGGCCTCTTCACGCAACGGGCGCGTGAAGCTCGGCCAGCCGGTGCCCGAGTCGTACTTGTCGCGACTGCTGAACAGCGGCTCGCCGCTGACGACGTCCACGTAGAGGCCGTCGCGGTGCTCGTCCCAATACTCGTTGGCGAAGGCCGCTTCGGTGCCGTCGCGTTGCGTGACCTCGTACTGAAGCGGCGTGAGGCGCTGCTTCAGGTCTGCGTCGTCGGAGTGTCTGGTCTTCACGGGAGACCTCCCAATGTCATCAGGACTTGCGGGCCGTCCGGGGAGCGGACGGTCGGTGCGCGGTCGATGCATGCGCCTTCATCCACTCCTCGTGCGGCGGCACCCTCTCACCGACCACGTAGAGGAAGAAGTACGAACCAGTGTCGCCGAGGAAGCGGAACTCGCCGCGCAGAGCGGCGACGGTGGCGTCGAAGCCGGCGTGCGAGCGCAGCCAGCCGGTGAAGCCGCCGGGTTCTTCATCGAGGGCAAGCATCGTCTCGGCGTTGGTGACGGTCGCCTCGATCTTGCGCCGGTTGCGGATGATGCGCGTGTCCTCGGCGAGACGGTCGATATCGTCGCCGGTGAAGGCCGCGATCGTCGCCGGATCGAAGTCCGCGAAGGCCTCGCGGAAGCCGTCCCACTTGGCTTCGATCACGCGCCAGCTCATGCCGCTCTGGAAGACGGCCTTGGTCAGGACTTCGAGGTAGTCGGCGAGCTTCGTGGGCTCGATCTGTTTCGGTGCCTGCATCGCGGGACCCCCGCCGGTCGGTGTCTGTCGGCGGGCGGGTCAGCCTGCGGCCGCCCGCCCTTTGCCGACTATTCCCACAAGGGCGGGTCCCTCACGCCTGAGCCGAGGGCATGTCCGGACTGCGGCGACGCGAGCGGCATCTCGCCGGATGCAGCGCCGACCGGACCGCACCGCCGTCAGCGTCCGGTCTTCGGCGGCACCGGTGAGCCCGTGCCGCCCTTCGCGCTGCCAAGCGCTCTCGGATCCACCGCGCGGATGTCTGGAGCGAGATCGGCGAAGGGCGCGAGGACGGCCAGCACCCGAGCCGTCGCGAACGGCGACGGCCGCTTCTTCTGGCCGAAGGAATGCTGCTCGAAGCCTTTGTAGCAGGACCGCGGCGTCACGGTGCCGTCCGGCGAGACGGTGTAGGCGATCAGGCAGGCGCAGAGCTCGGCGACGGCCCGGCGGTCGGCGGCCTGCGCCGCGCCGGTCCAAAGCGCGGGGTAGGCGCCGAGCGCCTCGAGAAGCGTGAGCGCGCAGTACCAGGTGGCCGGCCACTTGCCGGCCTTGAACTGCGCGCCGTGCCCGAACATGTACGGCCGCCGCTCGCCGCGGTCGCGCCACAGGCCGAGCAGCGTGTGCGCCGCCTCGAGCAGCCCCGCCGGCCGCTCGGCGGCCGGCACGTGGGCGAAGACGCGCAGCGCCTCGACGGTGACCTGCGGGCACACATCGGCCTTGCGGCCCGGCCCGCGAAAGGCCACGGCAGGGTCCGGCACGCAGAGCCAGCCGGGGCCCTGGGCCGTGTCGGCGAGTGCGGCCGAGATCTGGTCGAGGGCCGCGCGCACGCGTGGGTCGTTCGCGGCGCCGAAGCGCACCAGAGCGTCGGCGACGGCGTGCGCGTCGCAGGGCAGGGCCGCCCAGACGGGCTCCTCCATGCCTCGCCAGCTCCCGAACGAGAGGAAGCGGCCATCGTCGGACTGGTGGCGCAGCATGGCCTGGAGCACGGCCTCGAGGCGAGGGTCGTCTGCCCGGTGCACGCCGAACTCGTCGAGCAGGACGAGAAGGTTCGGGAGATACCGAGGGCTGTTGTGCCCGCCGATGGCGTCGCCCGCTTCCCAGTCGCCGAGCCGGCCGAGAAGGTCCTCGGTGGCGGCGTCCGCGAGGACGGCGGCGCGCGTCGCGACGACCTGCGGGTCGTCGTCCGCGCGGCCGAGCACTCGCGTCAAGGTGATCCAGCGGGCCGCCGGCTCATCGGAGGCGATCAGCCACGACACCGGATCGGCGTCCAGGAGGTCGATCCACCAGCCGTCCGTCACGCGCACGCGCCCGTCTAGTGCCGGCAGGTCGCGTCCGGCCCGACCGGCGAGAGATCCATCTCCATGAAGGCCTCGACGACGCTGCGCACGTCGGGGCGGTCTTCGCCGGCGAACACGCGGATACCGGCCTGCAGACAGCCCAGCAGAGGTTTGTGGCCGATGCCGGCGACGATCACGGCGTCGACCATGTTGGTGCCGAGGGTGAGCACCGGCGACAGGGAGCCGCCGTGTCCGTGGGGGGCGTTGTCGACGACGTCCACGCCGGCGATCTCGCCGTCGACCAGGTCGATGAGGGTGAACGAAGGGCTGCGTGCGAAGTGCCCGGAGCGGGCGGCGTCCAGTCCGCCCGGCGTCTCAGACGGCACGGCGAGACGGATGCGGCTGCCGGTACGGTCGGTCATGTGGTGCAGGCTTTCTTTCGTTGGCTGGGGCGTCTAGCGTACACGCATCAACGGCGCGGCGCGTTCGCAAGCGCCTCGCCGCGCCGCCGTCCATGCTCCGCCGCGTCGCCGGCCGAGGTGTGCTCGCGGCCGTTGCAGGCTATCCTGCACAGGAGGGACACGCCGAAAGGGAGACTCCATGCCCGTTGGTGGATACTGCAGCGTCTGCGCCCGCTGGGTCTGGCTCACGCCCTACGGGGAGTGCCAGAACGGCCATCCGGCCGCGGCCGTGCGCGACGTGCAGCAGCTCAAGCCACAGACGCAACCGGCCGTCGTCGCCGATGCCTGGGCGCCAGCCGCGCGCCGGGCGCGGTTCCGCTGGTGGTGGCGCCACTCCCTGTGGGTCGCGTGGACCTTCACCGCCGGCTTCCTCAACTGGGCCGCCTTCGTCTACATCGGCGTGCGCGCCCGCCATCTGCCCTGGTCGCTGCTGGGGTTCGTCTACCTCACGCCGCTGATCCTGACGATCCTCTCCATCGGCACGCCGCTGTTCCAGGTGATGATCGCCGTGCAGCTCGTCGTCTCGGCCGTCAGCGTCGTGAACGCGCTGTACCTGCGGCCCTACTACCGGGCGATCATGTTCGGCGACGTGCCGCCGCGCGCCCTGCCGGCGCCGCCACAGCCGCCCTCGCTCCTGGCCGCCGCGAAACGGCCGCCGCTGCCCAAGGGCATGGACGAGGCGGCCGCCGACGTGCTGCAGCCCGCACGCCGGCAGGTCGACGCCATCCTCGAGAGCGCGGGCTCGATCGGGAGGGCGGAGGCGCGGAACGACGTCGTCGCCCTGTGCGCCACCGCCGACCAGATCATCGCCGAACTGGCGGCGCAGCCGCGCAAGCTCGACGCGGCGCGCGGCTTTCTGACGTACTACCTGGACGCCGCGCAGCGCATCGTGGAGGGCTACGTCCACCTCACGAGCCGCGGCTCATCGACGCCGGAGATCGCCAAGACGGTGGCCCGCGCCGAGACCTCGCTGCACGTCGTGCAGCAGGCCTTCGACCGCCAGCTCGCGAACGTGCTCGAAGACCGCGCCCTCGACCTCGACAGCGAGATCGAGCTGCTCGAGCGCACCGTGCGCAGCGAGACCATGTACAGCCAGACCGGGGGGCTTTGATGAGCGACGAGATCGAGAGGGCGCAAGGGTCGAGCGACGTCCCGGCCGAAACGCCGACCGGCGGCCCGTTGGCGGGTGGGCCGGAACCGGGCGCGCGGAGCGCGCCTGTCGCCGGCCCGCTCACCCCCGACGACCTGGCCCGCATCGCCGAGATCAAGGAGAGCGTCGACGTCAGCGACGTGCAGAGCGTGCTCAGCTACGGTCTGCCCGCCCAGAGCCGCATCGCCAACTTCGCCGACTCGCTGCTCGGAGACGTGCGCAACAAGGAGGCCGGCGCCGGCGGCGTGGCGCTGACCGACCTCCTGAAGAAGGTCCGCGAGCTCGACGTCGACGCGCTCGGCGGCGGCTCCGGGATGGCCAAGATCCCGATCATCGGCAAGTTCGCCAACACGTTCGACCGGTTTGCCGCGCGCTACCAGAAGGTGGCCACCAGCATCGAGCGCATCATCGACGCGCTCGAGCGCTCGCGCATGGCGCTGCTCAAAGACATGACCGTGCTCGACAAGATGTTCGAGCTCAACCTCGACTACCTCAAGCAGCTCGACGTGTACATCGCCGCCGGAGAGCAGGCGCTGGAGGAGCTGCACGGAGACAAGATCCCGGCGCTCGAGGCCGAGGTCGCGGCCACCAGCGACGTCATGGCGGCGCAGCGGCTGGCGGACCTGCAGCAGGCGGCCACGCGCTTCGAGCGCCGCCTCTACGATCTCAAGCTCACGCGCATGATCGCCATCCAGACGGCGCCGCAGATCCGCCTCATCCAGAGCAACGACCAGAACCTCGTGGAGAAGATCCAGGCGTCGGTGCTCACGACGATCCCGCTGTGGAAGAACCAGATCGTCATCGCCATCAGCCTCTACCGGCAGCAGAACGCCATGGAGCTGCAGAAGCAGGTGACCGACACCACGAACGAGCTTCTGACGAAGAACGCCGAGCTCCTCAAGACCGGCTCGGCGAAGGTGGGTCGCGAGGTGGAGCGCGGCGTCGTGGACGTGGAGACGCTGCGCAAGGTGAACGACGACCTCGTGGCGACGCTGGAGGAGACGATCAGCATCCAGGAGGAGGGTCGTGCCAGGCGCCTGGAGGCCGAGGGCGAGATCGGGCGCCTGCAGACGGAGCTCCGGCAGAAGCTCATCGCGCTCCGCGCGCAGGCGCCGCAGATCGGCGGCGCCGGCGAGCCGCAGCGGCTGATGGAATAGCGTTCCGGAGGATGGCGGGCGGCGGGGCCCTGCGGCCCCGCCCGCCGCCCGGCTCTACCAGCCGGCCGTACCGGGGCCGCCCTTGAACGGCCCCTCGATCTCCGACGTGACCCAGCCGCCGTAGAAGTCGCCCTCCTGCGCGGCCACCTGTTCCTCGTCGACGAAGCAGGCGTCGACGCGCCCCGGGTAGAAGGCCACGTGGTCGCGGATGGCCGCGAAGCGCTCGTTGGGATCCGGGTAGTACCAGGCGGCGTCGCGGACCTCGCGCTCGGCGACCACGAGGTCGTAGTAGCTCGCCTGCCCCTTGAACTCGCAGTACGTTCGCCGCCGGCTCGGGCGCAGGTACTCGCTGCGCACGTCCTCCAGAGGGATGTAGTAGACCGGCGGGTGGCTGGTCTCGAGCACGCGGAAGGCGCGCGTCGTGTCGGCGACGGTGACGTCGCCGAGCACCACGCGGACCCGCCTCCTGCTCGCCTCGACCCGCGGCGGCCGCGGATAGTCCCAGACAGACTCCGTCACGCGACCGCCGCCCTCGCGAGCTCGCTGCGCAGACCGTCTCGCCAGGACGCCCACGCCGGCGCGAAACCAAGCTGCGCCCTCGCCTTGGCGTTGTGCGCGCCGCTAGCCATCGGCCGGCGGCTTGGCGTGCCGCTCGACGAGAGCCGCCAGATCGTCCAGAAAACCGTGGATCACCGGGCGCTCCTCGTGCGGCAGGCCCTGCACCAAGGCGACGACCTCGTCCACCATGGGGTGCAGTCGCGCCATCGCTTCGTCGCGCCCGTGATCGGTGATCTGCACGACGACCTTGCGGCGGTCGCTCTCGTGAGGCCGGCGGAAGATGCGGCCCTGCTCCTCGAGGCGGTCGAGCAGGGCGGTCATCGCTCCCGTGCGCATGTGCAGCCGCTGGGCCAGATCGGTGGGGCCCAGCGGCCCCTCCATGCCCAAGTGCTCGAGGGCCAGCAGCTCGCCCCCGGTCATCCTCATCTCCCTGGAGACCTCGAGATGCATCTCGGCCAGCGCCATGTCGAGTCTCCGCGCCGCCTTCGCCACCTCGATGGGCGAGTGCTCGCCCAGTCGCTCATCGGTCATGCCGCCCCTCCGGTGTCGAAGCCTTTCCCGTATCAGGCTACCTCTTGGAGCTACTCTCTGGACAAGTTGCTCTGAGCGAATCAGTGTATCCGACCGCAGGCCGCGCGGTCACTTCGAGAGCTTAACTCCCCTTTCGAGTCACTCCATGGTTGAGTTACTCATCAGTGGGTAAGTAGTCCCCATGAAGACCCCATCTTGACCGGCGACCAGCCGGTGAACCCAGCGAAAGGGAGTACCAGCGATGCGTTCCACATCAATAGCCATGCGGAGACCCGCAAGCCTCGGCCTTCTTGGGCTCGCTCTCGTCCTCGCGCTCAGCCTCTTCGTGCTTCTCGCCGCGCCGCAGGCTCAAGCCGCGACTCTCCGCCTCGACGGCATGCAGACGACGCTGACCACCGACCCAGGGACCACCGGAGCGCTGTGGGATGCGGGCATCATCCCGCTTCCCGTCGCGCCGAGCACCGTCTCCCCCACCTCCAAGCCGCGCGCTACACCTTCCCCATCACCACCGGAAGGGTCGACGCAAAGACCACCGCCGGCTTCATCAAGCACTCCGGCGGTCTCCTTCTCGCTCGCTTCGATGCAGGGGCCTGGACGGCGCTGAACCTGACCAAGTTCACGATCAACATCACCGGCGCCCCGAACCTCACCGCCATCGTGAACGGCGGGCCCGCGTGTTGAGATCGCTACTCTCGATCTCGGCAAGCCGAGATCAAGACCTACACGAAGAACCATCGCATCTACCGGACCGTCAAGAACGTTGGCGTCACCCTCAACGCGACTGCCATGGGCGCCATCAACGACACCTTCGGCACCTCGCTGCCCAGCGAAGTGAAGCTCGGCACAGCGGACGTGCTGGCTCGCGTCGCTCGCTGATCTCAAGCTGACTCAAGACCGCACGTCGCAATCGACGAGGGGCGGGAGGCCGGAAGGGCCTCCCGCCCCTCGTCTCGTCTTGTCCGTGGCATCACCGCCGGCGTGACCGGCTCCGTCACGCCTCCGCGGTCGTGGCCGCTTCGCACGTCCCGAGCACCTCGTCGCACGAGGGCTCGCGGTCGTGCAGTGCCGAGCCGAGCCGCAAACGGCCCGGAGTCCACGTCGCGACCAGAGCCACGAAGAATCCGCTCAGCGCGACGATGCCGGCGATCATGAGACCGGTCGAGAAGCCGACGGTGAGCGCCTGGTGGAGGACCCCAGATGGCAGGCCGGCGGCGCCCGACGCCGCGCCGGCGCCGCTGCTGGCCGCCGATCCGCCGGCGGCGGCCGCAGCCGCCATCTGGTCCTTCACGCTCTGCGCCACCGAAGTCCAGGCCACGGTGCCGATCGCGGCCAGGCCGATGGAGCCTCCCACCTGCTGGCCGATGTTGAGCAGGCTCGAGGCGGCGCCGGCCTCCTCGTTCCTGACGTGCGAGACGACCATCAGCGTGAGCGGCACGAACATGAGGCCCATGCCCGCACTCAGCAGCAACATGGGCGCGAGCAGGTTGGTCCAGTAGCTGCCCGTCTCACTCAGCCGCGACAGCCACAGAAAGCCGGCCCCGGCGAAGAGCGGGCCGGCCATCAGCAGCGGTCGCACCCCGACGCGCGTCACCAGGTAGCGAGCGACGAAGACGTTGATCGCGATCAGTGAGATCGGGAACGGGATCCAGGCGAGGCCTGCCTTCACCGGGCTGTAGCCCCAGACGGTCTGGATGTAGATCGTGAGGAAGAAGAAGACGGCGAACATCGCGGTGCCCAGCAGCAGCATCATGACGTAGGCGCCCGAGCGGCGTCGCGAGCGCAGCAGGTGCAGCGGCAGCTCGGCGTGGTCGCTGCGGCGCTCGATGAAGACGAAGCTCACGAGAAGGGCAACGGCGGCGACCAGCGCGGCGATCGTCACCGAGTCACCCCAGTGCGACAAGCCGTCCTGGCCGGCGGCGGCATGGGTGAGGCCGTAGACCAGCAACGATGGTCACGAGGAGCACGATCATGAGCTGGGCGGCCGCGATCACGACGAGCGCCAGACCGAGGTGGCGGGGACGTGCGCCCCGTTGGCCGGCGGGCCGCCCGGCAGAGTGGAGGATTCTGAGTTCATGGAGTCTCTCCTATGGATCGACGATAGCAGGAACGGGACTCTTTTAGCCCACATTCCTCACGGAGCGATCCCCAAACCCCGGCCGATCCCCTGTTACACTCCGGCCGGACCAATGAGCTGACCGGAAGGACGAGCGATGGCCGACGACACCAGCGGGGCGACCTACACGATCGCGCATATCGACGACCTGCCCTTCGAGATCGACGACGACTACCCGACCACCGAGTGGAAGCCGCTGCGCCGCTTCTTCGGCATCGGCTCGTTCGGCACCAACCTCGCCCGGGCGACGAAGGCGGGCGACACGCTCACCCACGACCACACCGAGGTCGAGGACGCGGGCACGGGGCACGAGGAGCTGTTCTTGATCGTCAGCGGCCACGCGACCTACCGAGTGGAGGGTGAGGAGATCGACGCCCCGGCGGGGACCTTCCTCTACGTCCCCGACCCGGCGACCGTGCGCGGGGTCGTGGCCCGCGACGCCGGCACCGTGATGCTGGTCGTCGGCGCCGAGCCCGGGGCGGTGTTCACGCCGTCGGAGTGGGACACGGAGCCGCTGCCGAGCTGATCCGCGGCGCGGCTCGACGCTCGGCGGGCGCGACCTCAGGCCCCGCCCGGCGGCGTGGCCAGCGTGTGCGCCAGTTCGTGGTAACGCTGCTGCCCGCCGGCGCCCGTCTCCTCCTCGAGCCGCGCGAACTCGGCGGCGAGCATCTCCTGCTCCGGGTCGTTCAGCAGGCGCTCGGTGAGTGGGAAGAGGACGGTATCTTCCTTGCCGATGTGCAGGGGCAGCAGGTAGGCGTACAGCTTCAGGTTCTCTGCGATCACGCTGCGCGCCGCCTCGCCGCGCTCGGCGTCGGGCAGCGAGGCCTCGATCGCGCGGATACAGTCGCGGGCGGCCTCGTGTTCGCTGAGGAGGACGCTCACCGTCCCGCCCGCAGAAGCGCTGCGCTCCTCCAGCAGCGGGAACAACAGGTCCTCCTCCTTCGTGTGGTGGTTGCCGTCCGTGAAGTTCCTGGTGAAGTCGATCATCTGCGCCACGCGGTCGGCGTGGACGCGACCGGTGCGCTCGATGAAGGTGACCTCAAGCGCCATCGCCTCGACGACCATCAGGACGAGCTCATGCTCCTGGCGGAGCTGATCTGTGGGGCTGTCGATCATCGGTTCTCCTCTGGAGCGCAGGATGCGTATGGACGTGCTCTTCGACTGTGGTGTACCCACAAGGGCGTTCTCCGCGGCGGTGCGGTCTCAGCCGGCCGCCCGAAGCATGGCGACGAGGCTGCGCTCGACGTCGTCTTCGGTGGTCGCCCAGCCGGAGACGCTGATGCGCATCGCCGTGCGCCCCTGCCAGACCGTCGCTCCGGCCCAGCAGGTCCCCTCATCCTGGATGGCGGCGACGACGCGACGCGTCGCCTCGTCGTCGCCGAACGAGACCAGCACCTGGTTCAGCACGACCTCGTTGAGGATCTCGAAGCCGGCGTCGCGCAGCCCCTCGGCGAAGCGCGCGGCGTGGCGGCAGTCGCGCTCGACGAGCTCGGCGAGGCCGGAGCGGCCGAGCGCGCGCAGCACAGCCCACACCTCGACTCCCCTGGCGCGACGCGACAGCTCGGGCGTGTGGGCCGCCGGCTCGCGCATCATGGTGTCTGGCAGGTAGGCGGCGGTCACGCCCATGGCCGCGCGCAGTGGCTCGGGGTCGCGCACGAAGGCGAGGCCGCTGTCGTACGGGACGTTCAGCCACTTGTGCGCGTCGGTCGCCCAGGAGTCGGCGGCGCCGATACCGCGCACGAGGTGCGCACGCGCCGGCGCCGCGGCGGCCCACAGGCCGAAGGCGCCGTCCACGTGGACCCAGGCGCCGCCTTCGTGCGCTCGGGCGGCGATCTCCTCGACCGGGTCGAACGCGCCCGTGTTCACGTTGCCCGCCTGCGCACAGACGATCGTCGGTCCCGAGATCGTCGGCAGCTCGTCGGCACGCAGGCGCCCCTGCGCATCCACCGGCACCCTGTGCACGCGCTCGCGCCCGAGCCCCAGCAAGCCGAGGCCCTTGACCACGGACGGGTGGACCTCGTCGCCGACGACGACGGTGAGGTCGGGCGCACCCGCGAGCCCGCGCGATTCCACATCCCAGCCGACCCGCGCCAGCACGGCGTGGCGGGCGGCCGCGAGCGCCGTGAAGTTGGCCATCGTGGCGCCGGTCACGAAGCCCGCCACGGTCGTGGACGGGAGGCCGAACAGCTCGACCAGCCAGCGCCGCGCGACCTGCTCGAGCGTCACCGCGACGGGCGACATGGTGTACGAGTGGGTGTTCTGGTCCCACACCGTGGCCAGCCAGTTCGCCGCCACCGCGACGGGATGGGAACCGCCGATGACGAAGCCGAAGAACCTGGGTCCGGCCGTCGCCACGGTGGCCGGCGACCCGGCTTCGTCGAGCAGGGCGATCACGCGCTCGGGGTCGTCGGGCCCATCCGGCAACGGCTCGTCGAAGCGCTCCAGTCCCGCCAGGGCCGCGGCGTCCGGCGCGACGCGCCGCTCCGGCAGCTCGTTCACGTAGCGGATAGCCCGCTCGGCGGTGCTCCTCAGCAGTTCATCCACGATGGGTGCCTTTCAGTCGACCAGCAGAGTGTACCCGGGCGGGCGGGAGGCACTCCCACCCTCCCGCTGCTCCCGGACGTAGGGCGTCGCAAGCGGCCCTTTCGCCCAAGCCTGCGCCCGACGGGACCGCTGGTGATACGTCCAGCGGTCCCGTCGCTTGGCACAACGCTCTTGCGGGATCCACGCCCGCCCGGACCAATGGAGGCGCCTCAGGCAGCCGCCTCCACCTCGCACGCCTCGGCACCCTCGCCATCGGGCCGCTCGAGCAGCGACACCGAGTCAGGCACCACGTCCTGGCGCGGCGGGATCGCCACCGCGGCGAGGCCGGCAATGGCCACCGCGACGGCTCCGACCCAGATGGCCGGGACCATGCCGTCCACGAACGACTGCGGCGAGGCGTAGCTCCCGGCCGCCGAGAACACGCTCGCCAGAACCGCGACGCCGAACACGCCGCCCACCTCGCGGACCGTGTTGTTGACGCCGCTGGCCTTGCCCTCTTCCTTGCGCCGCACGGTGCTCAGCACCAGGTTGGCGACCGGCGCGAAGTAGAGGCTCATGCCGACGCCGGCCATCACGAACGCAGGGATCAGCTGCCCGTAGGCGACCGTCGGGGTGGTGACGACGGCGATCCAGGCGAGACCGGCAGCCATCAGCGCCATGCCGGCCACGAGCAGCGGGCGGGCGCCGATGCGGTCGCTCAGGATGCCGGCGATGGGCGCCACGAGGATCGGCATCGCCGTCCAGGGCAGCGTGCGCAGCCCGGCCTCGAGCGGCGAGTACCCCTGCACGATCTGGAAGAACTGCGCCAGCAGGAAGATCGCGCCGAACATGCCGAAGCTCATCAGCAGCGAGGTGATGTTGGCCGCCGAGAAGGCACGCTTGCGGAAGAAGCGCATGGGGACCATCGGCTCCGGGGTGCGCTGCTCCCACAGGACGAAGGCGCCGAGGAGGACGATGCCGGCGGCGATGGGGCCGGCGACGCCGAGGCTCGTCCAGCCGTGCTCGTTGCCGCGCACGAGGCCCCAGACGATGCCGAGCAGGCCGACGCTGGCGAGGCCGAGGCCGGGCAGGTCGAGGGCGCGGTTGGCGCCCTTGGACTCGGTGAGCCGCCGCCAGGCGATCGGCAGCAGGACCACGCCGATGGGCACGTTGAGCCAAAAGATCCACTGCCAGGACAGACCCTCGACGACGGCGCCGCCGACGACCGGGCCGAGGGCGACGGCGAGGCCGCTGACGCCGCCCCAGATGCCGAGCGCGAGGCCACGGCGGGCCGGCGACACCGCGCCCGACAGGATCGTCAGGGTAAGCGGCGTGACGATGGCGCCGCCGACGCCCTGCAGGGCGCGGGCCGCGATGAGCGCTTCGATGCTCGGCGCCAGCGCAGCGGCCGCCGAGCCGAGCGTGAAGATCGCAAGACCCACAAGGAACATGCGCTTGCGCCCGAACCGGTCGCCGAGCGCGGCGCCCGTCAGCAGGAGGACGGCGAAGGTGAGCGTGTACGCGTTCACCGTCCACTCGAGCCCCTGCAGCGAGGCGCCGAGGTCGTTCTTGATCACCGGCAGCGCAGTGGTCACGACGAGGTTGTCCAGCGAGACCATGAACACCGCCACCGAGGTGACGATGAAGGTCCAGATGGTCAGTGCCTTGGTACTCATGGTGCTCATCTCCTTGATCCGATTGCCTATGATGACTTAGTACTCACTTACTTCTGACGACAGAAGAAACGGCCGGGAGCGGCCAAGAGCCGTCCGCCCGGCCTTCTACTTGCTCAGCGGCGCCCCCGTGACTGGGCACATCATGCGCGCCCAGTCGGCGTCGACGCCGGTCAGGTCCATGGCGGCCACGACGTTCATGAGCATGCCCTGGGCGAGCCACTCGCGCACGGCCGCGTCGGGCGCCCCGGAGGCCGACTGCACGAAGCTCACGAGGCGCAGCATCTCCTCGCGCACGACCTCGCGGATCTCGTCGTCCTCGCAGGCCGCGTAGGCCTGCATCTGCATGAGCAGGAGCCTGCGATCGTCGAGCAGACGGTGGTACGCGAGCCCCATCTCCATGAGCACGGCCTCGGTGCCTGCGTCTTCGCCCGCCTCGGCGGCCGCGGTCCTGAACGTCGCCACGGTGCGCTCGAACGAGCGCCGCACGGCGGCGATGAAGAGCTCCTTCTTGGTGCCGAAGAGCTGGAAGAGATAGGGCTGCGAGACGCCGACTCGCTTGGCGATCGTACCCACCGGCGTACCGTGGAGGCCGCCGACGGCGAACTCACGAGTGGCGGCCTCGACGATCTGGCGCCGCCGTTCGTCCTTGCTGATGCGTGTCGTGGCCTTCATGGTGAGCAGTGTTCCATAAGTTAGTGGTCACTAAACACCTTCGCGCCGGGATTGTCAAGCGAGTGCGTCTTCCCGAGGCCGAACCGAGAGAACCGCTAAGGCTTGGGGGCAGCCGGACCGCGCCGGCGGCCGCAGGCTATGCCGGCGACAGCGCGCTGCAGAGCAAGCCACACGCCTCTCGTGCCCACACGCGGATCGCCTCCCAATCCCGCTCGTCATGCGCCGTCTCTCCGTGCAACGGGCTCGCGGGAAGCGCGGCGATCATCTTGTCTTTGAAGCCGAGCCGCGAAGGGTCGTAGGCGCCCACGAAGACGGCCGTGGCGACGGGAGTGGGCGCCGGCAGCTTGGCCAGAGCAGTGAAGAGCTGCTCGCGTGAGCCGTCGACACCGTCGTCGGCCTTGATCGGTCCGAGCGCGAAGACGGCGAGCGGCGTCTGCTCGAGCGCCGCCCGGTTCCGCTCGAGCAGGGCGCGCACGTCCTTGTGCAGCGCGCCCATGTACAGCGGCGTCCCGAGCACGGCCGCGGCGTAGCCGTCCAGCGAGCGCACCTCACGCGCCGGCCTCACGTCCACCTCGGCGCCCTGCTCCTCAAGCGTCGCGGCCACCGTCTCAGCGACCTCGCGCGTGGAGCCGTACCGTGTCCCGTAGGCGACCAGGATCTGCGTCATCATCCTCACCCCATCACTCATTCTCGGCCTTCTTCCTTCTCTTCTTCGCGGGCGCCGGGGCATCCGCTCCGGTAGGCGCGGGCGCGGCGCCCTCCCCCGTGATGAGCCGGCGAATCGCCTGGATGGTCGCCTCCTCGGGGTGGCTCGTGGGGTCCTCGCGGATGAGCCGGACGCTCTCCATGCCCATGGCGAGCACGAACCTCGTGGTCATATCGATGTCCGACGCCTCGAACTCCCCCGCCGCGACGCCCCGCTCGAGCAGCTCGCGGACCATCGGGCCATACACCCGCTCGTTCACCTGCGCCTGGAGCTCCGGCGGCTCGACCATCTCCGCGTGCGGGCTCGACGCGAAGAACGCCCGGGCGTCGGCCAGGGCGATGCTGACGACCTCCAGGGCGCGGCCGAGCGCCGTCTTCTCGGTCAGCAGCGACTCGACTCTCGCGCGCTGCCCCCGGGCGCCCAGCTCGAGGGCGTACTCGAGCAGCGCCTCCTTGCTGGGGAAGTACCCGTAGATGGTCTTCTTGGAGATGCGGAGCTGCCGCGCGACGTCCTCGACTGCGGTGCGGCGATAGCCGAAGCGAAAGGCCAAGGCCATGAAGGTCTGCGCGATCTCGTCCTTGGTCGCCGGCATGCGGATGCTCCCCTGTAGTACCTGTAAACGATTTGCGTTTCTGCGTACATCATGGACGCAGGGGGTCACTCTGTCAAGTGATGATCGCGGCCCCTCCGGTGCGATCAGACGGAGTCGCTGTGGAAGCGATGGCGCAGCCTGAAGTGCGCGGCGAAGCCGTCGCCAAGGTGCTGCACGTCCGCCCCCGAGGAGACCCGACGATTCCAGAGCAGCCGAGGAACGGAAGGCCGTCCGCCGGCGCGGTGCATGTCGCCCCTGCCCTGGGCGGCGACGTCCGTCAGACGCCGGGCTCCCGCTCCCAGCCGCGGTCGTCGTAGACCTCTTTCGGGCTGAGACGCCTGACGTGCATCGTGGTCTTCACGCGGACGGCCGGCGTGGGGTTGAGGGAGTCGAACTTCTCGCCCTTCTCGCGAGCGTACACGTGCCCGCATTCCACGACCCTGAACGGTGTGCGCGTGCCGCCGAAGCCGAAGGCCTGCTTCTTGGTATCGCCGGTCACGTTCCTCGGCAAGTGGATGATGTCCCCGGGCCGGGGCAGCGGACCGTCGGCGGGGAGGTACTCGAGCGGTGTCGTCTTGTGGCCGAACGGGGGGCGCTGCTTGTCTGGGTCCCACAGCCACACTTCGATGAGCGCCGGTTCTCCTGCGCTGGGTCCCGGCTTCTTCCTGACCGGCATCACTGCCTCCTCTGGTGGACCGCTCGCGACCACAGCCACGCGGGATGCGCCGCGCGGTGTCCTCCGTCGCCTGAGTTCCTTGCCGAGAGTATATGGCCCTGCGACCCCGATGGGTACATCCTTCAGGCATTGAAGAGCACAAGACGCGCCTTCCGCCGACGCACTGGGAGTCCTGGAACCCGATCACGGGATGCAGCAAGGTCTCCGAGGGCTGCCGACACTGCTACGCTGGACGCTTCGCGAAGCGTCGGGCGCAGGCCCCCGCAGCCGGACTGGCTGCGCGGGCTTCGCGACCGCTGCGTCGTCGCCGGCGTCGCCTTCAGCTTCAAGGGGTGGGGCGACCGCGGCCAGCGCGACGGCGGCCGCCTGCTCGACGGGCGCGAGTGGGACGAGTCGCCGCCCGTCGTTGGTGCCCACGCGGGTGGCGCCGACGACCGCGCGGGCGCCGCCAGCAGCTACGACGACGATCCGCCCGCGCAGGGAGCTCTCTTCTGACCGCGGCCCGAGCCCAAGGGGGTCCGTCCCGGCGCGCTCACCTGCCGCCGGGCGCCCCCGCGACTCCTCTCAGCGGCGACTGCGGGACTCGAGAACGGCGCCGGCGGCGACACCCAGGCCGGCACCCACAGCCAGCCCGGCCGCCACGTTGCCGATCACGCTGCCGAGCGCGATGCCGATGCCGGCGCCGATGCCGATCGTCGCGCCCATGCCGAAGTGAAGAGGGCCGTTGAGCTTCTGCTCGGCGGGCGGCGTCGGCAGCCCTTCGTCTCCGGGCTGCGCGACGTCAGCCGGCTCCACTGCGGCCACCGTCTGCCCGGGATCCGCCGGCGGCGCGGCGGTCGGTGGCTCATGAGGCGTCGTGTCGGGCGCTGTCACGGAGGTCCTCCGGTTCGTTCGACGCCCAGCCTACACCGACGCAGGTGGTCGCTGCCCAGTCACGCCGAGGTACAGCCCGCCCCGTCACGCGATCGTCAGAGCCGCGCGAGGTACGCCTTCCAGTAGGCTTTCCAGCGGCCGATATCGGCCCTACCGGCGAGCTTGCCGGACTCGACGGTCACCGACGCGGCCTCCCCGCCCGGCTTCGCCGAGATGGAGACGGCGACCTTGGAGCCGTCGGCCAGCCGGACGCGCCAGTAGCGCCACTTGTCCGTCCGGCTGAAGCTCGGCTCCTCGGCGATGGGCACCCCGTCGAACGCGATGGCGTCGTCTCTCGCCGGCAGCGCCGCAAGCCAGCGGTCCAGCACCTCGTCGATCGTTCCGGGGAGCGTCCTGCTCACCGCGGTCGTGTACTCGCCGCTCTGTCGCTGGCCGGGCTCACGGCGACCGATGTGCTTCTCGTACTCCACCGTCACGCTCTGGCTCCACCAGCCCGAGACGCCGTAGTCCTCCCGCAGCAGCCGGGCGATCTCCTTGTGCGGCAGCGCCCGCGCCTCACGCTCGTCGAGGATCGCGTACCAGTCGGTCCAAGCCTTGCCGGTCGCCTTGATCACCGGTGCGTCGTCCATACGGCGCCTCCCGCCGTCACCCGGCTCCTCACGATGTGAGCCACCGGTCTTCGCTCGGGCCTCTGCCCGTGGTGTCGCCGCGATCATTCTGATCGCGTAGTGGTGTCCCGCGCGGCGAGAGCCCAAAACGTGAGGGAGCTCAGGCGCGACCGGCGAGCCGTCAGATCGCGAGCCGGGCCAGCTCGTCCGACAGCACCCGCCGTAGTTCGGCGAAGAAGGCGTCCCTGACCCTCTGTGTGTGCACGGCCTCGCCGGCCGCGAGCGGGGCCTGGTCCCTGAAGCGGTGCGCGACCGGCTCCACTTGGAGCACGTACGAGTTGACCCATTGGTCCCAGAACCAGTCGGCGGAGCCGAACTGGATGTAGGCCGGATCGACGGCCGGGATCCTCGACAGCCTGTCGAGAAGCGCCCGGCCTGGCTCACCGTTCTCGACGCAGAAGGCGAGGTAGGCGATCCGGTACCGGACCGACCCACTGTGACCGACGGGGATCGCCGCCACGCTGTGCTCATCCTGTCCCGCGGCGGTCACGAAGTGCCCGAAGCAGCACTGGAGCGTGAAGCAGTACGGCAGCAGCTCGAAGGCCTCGACGATGTCGACGATCGGCTCGTCGACAGCGGACAGATCGAGGGCATCGAGAGCCGTCCGCCGCTCCTCGGCGTAGCGGGCGTTCGCCACCAGCGCCCTTGGCTCGGTGAAGGTCTCCATCAGCCCATCCATTACACAACGCGGCGCCGGTTTCGTCACGTTCGGGAAGGGTGGGTGCGAATGGTTACTACGTGGAATCCGGTGGGTGGACCGGACCTCTCGGGGCGGTTCCCGCTGAGGAAGCGGACGGCGGGATGCGGAGGCCGTCACGGATGTCGCCAGCTCCGGCAGGCTCGTCCCGATGGCGATGACGAGCATGCTGTTGACGAGCACGCGATGAGCATCTCATCCGCGGCGGGGCGGGGCGGCAGCTGGCGGGCCTACTTCATCAGCACCAGGCTGACCGCCATCACGAGCATCCCCGCCACGAGGCCGTACAGGCTGTCGTGTCCCTTGCCGTAGGCTCGGCTCGTAGGCAGGAGCTCGTCCAGGCTGATGTAGACCATGATGCCGGCCACGCCGGCGAACAGCACGCCCATGAGCCACTGCGGCACCTCCGCCCCGCTTCCGCCCAGCAGCATGATGAGCACCAGGTAGGCGATCACTGCACCGACCGGCTCGGAGAGGCCGCTCAGCAGTGAATAGGCGAACGCCTTCATCCTGTTCCCGGTCGCGTAGTAGATCGGCACCGAAACGCTGATGCCCTCCGGGATGTTGTGCAGCGCGATCGCGATGGCGATGGCGAGACCCAGCCCCGGGTCCCGCAGCGCCGCGAAGAAGGTGGCGAGGCCCTCGGGGAAGTTGTGGATGCCGATCGCGAGGGCCGTGAACAGGCCCATGCGCATGAGCTTGTGGTGGTGCGCAGTATGGTCGTGCATGCCCTCGTCGTGCGCCACACCGGGGATGACGCAGCTGTCGGGCACCTCGGCTGTGGCGTCGCGTAGGGGCGCCGTCTCGGCCTCGGCGTGCGTCTCGTGCGGGTTCTCGCCGGCCGGGATGAGCGTGTCGATCACGAAGATGAGCGCCATGCCGCCGAAGAAGGCGAGAGTGTTCAACGCGTAGCCTCTGAAGTCCCCGTACTCTTCGGTGAGAGCGTCGGCCCCCTTGACGAAGATCTCGACGAACGAGACGTAGAGCATCACGCCCGCCGAGAAGCCGGTCGCCACGCTGAGGAACCGGTAGTTGGTCCGTTTGGCGAAAAAGGCGATGGCGCTGCCGATGCCCGTCGCCATGCCGGCGAACGTGGTGAGCGCCAGCGCTATCCAAACGTTGCTCAGCTGCCCTCCCTCCCGGAGCACCTTGCCGTCGTCAGCATACTGCCCGCGGACGGCTGGGGGACATGCTAGCCCAGGAACGCGAGCACGTCCCGAGCGAACTGCTTGCCGCGCGCCGGATGACCCATGCCCGGATACAGGATGAGCTTCGCGCCGGGGATGCCGGCGGCCGTCTCGCGGAAGAGCGCCTCGGAGTAGAAGGGGTCCTCGGTGCCGGCGACCACCAGCGTCGGCGCGGTGATCTCGTGCAGGCGGCCTCGGAAGTCGTGCACGTCCTCGGCCAGGATGGTCACGATGAGGTCGTTGGGGTCCGCGGGCCGGCCGAACCAGGACATCAGCCGCGAGACCGGCCACACGATCAGCGGCCTGGCGCGAGGCGGGATGCCGCGGCGCGGCACCACCGCGTCCACCAGCAGCTCGCTGGCCTCTGTCCAGCGGCGCTCGCTCGCCAACTCGGCGACCCGCAACTGCAGGTCCCGGGCCGCAGAGCTGAGCGCGCAGGCGCTGGAGTGGATGACGAGGCGGCGGACGACGTCGGGGTGGTCCGCCGCCAGGTGCTGCACGATGGAGCCGCCCGTGGAGACGCCGATCACGTCCACGGGCCCGCCGAACTCCTGCCGGATGGTGGTCGCCACGTCGGCCGCCATGTCCGCCATTGAGTAGCCGGGCGGCATCCCAGGCCGGCGCAACACGACGAAGACCGTGGAGCGGTCGCCGAGGAACGAGTACGGCCCCAGGGCGAACCTGGGCTGCGGCTTGTGCTCGAACAGCAGTCCCTGCACGACCACGAGCGGCCGCGGGCCGTGCCCGATGCGGTTGAACGGCAGGCCGCTGCGGAAGTAGCCGCGAGCCGGTGTGGCGCTCCTCATGTGCTCCCCTCCTGGCCGTGGGTCCGATGACGGGCTGGACCGCCGGTCGGCGGTCCCGCGCGACCAGCCGCCAGCTCAGCCACCATCCACGGAGCCGCCGCCGGCGCTCATCTCGGCGAGCGCGCGGACCGTGCGCCAGTTGCGCGTGGTCGCCGCCACGCCGAGCTTGCGCTCGAAGAAGGCGTTGTTGAGCTTCGTGCGGCCGTAGCCGTGCGGCAGCTTCAGGTAGACGACCGGCTCCGCAAGAGGCGGCACGCCGACGAACGCCGCCTCCTCGCCCTCGGCCGCGGGCAGCTCGAGCCTCTTGAAGGCGGCCTCGTACACCGCGCTGTGGGCCGCGTCCGACGCCTCGCCGAAGTCGGACTCGCCCTCCGACCCGAAGAGGAAGGTCGCATACAGTGACGACTCGTCGGCGCCCTCAGGGCCGGCATTCAACCCCGCAGCCCCCGTGGCGCCGGGGAAGGGGTTGGCCGTCACGACCGCCGCGAACGCGTCCGCCGGCAGAACGAGCACGCCGACCCGCGGCCCCAGATCGCGCTCGAGGCGCACCTCGATCGCGGTCGCGAGCTTCTGGGCCGGGCTCTCGTCCGCGTCGAAGACGGCGTTGCCGCTCTGCAGATAGGTGCGCACGTTCCGCAGCCCGAGAGCCGCGAGCAGGCCGCGCAGGTCCGCCATCGGGATCTTGTTCCGGCCCGAGACGTTGATGGCTCTGAAGAGGGCGACGAAGGTCATGTCATCCTCGTCCCCGTGAGGGCGCGGATCATAACGCCCCCCTCAGGCCTGTTTGCCGGGGATGTAGCAGCTCGGGCAGGTGAAATGGAACATGTCGGCGACGCGCTGGGCGCGCGCGAGCTGCTCCTCGGCCTCGGCGTGCGCGGCAGCGGCAGCGGCCGCGGGATGCCGCGACCACCGGCGGGTCACCCGCGATTCCCCGGTCTCATTCGGCGCTGTAGGCTTCATGTGCGATCGAAGGTCTCTGCGGCGTTCATGCCAAGGGTCTGCGTGAGCGCCGCCCATCCGGGAAGAGAGGCGACGGGCATGAAGAAGATAGGCATCATCATCTGCGACCGCTATCACAACTGCGCGGGCGGCAAATGCCTGAGGGCGATGCGCACACCGGGAGGGCGCCTTCGCTCTGTACGAGAACGAGGAGGTCGAGCTGGTCGGCTTCACCACCTGCGGCGGATGCCCCGGCGGCAACGTGGAGTACGCCCCCGCGGAGATGAAGAAGAACGGCGCCGAGGTGGTTCACCTGGCCACCGGTCTGGTGGTCGGCTATCCGCCCTGCCCCCGGCTCGACGCGTTCAGCGAGTTCCTGCCCGCCAAGTACGGCCTGGAGGTCGTGGTCGGCACGCACCCCATCCCGGAGAACTACTACCGCACGCATCAGGCCCTGGGGACCTGGGACTCGCCCGGCTGGCAGGAGCGCATCAAGCAGGTACTGACCGACGAGGAGACTCGGCTGGCATACGACTGACAGCGGTCGGGCGACCGCGGATCACGGCCGCTACCGGCCGAACCCCTCGCGGTACCGCTCGCACAGGTCGACGTAGATCTGTTTGAAGCCGCGCCAGGCGGCTCGGTAGTCGTCGTCGACGGGCCGTTCGAGGAGGCGCGCCGGTACGCCGGCGGCGATCCTCGCCGCCGGCACCACGGCGCGCTGCGGCACGACCGCGCCCTCCGCGATCACGCTCCACTCGCCGACCTCGGCCCAGTCGCTCACCACGGCGCCCATGCCGACCACGGCGTAGTCGCCGAGCAAGGCCACGTTGTGCACCACGCAGCCGTGGCCCAGCGTCACCCACGAGCCGATGGTGCAGGTCTCGCCGGGGCGGGCGTGGACGACGCAGTTGTCTTCCACGGCGCAGCAGTCGCCGAGCACGATGGTGCCGTAGTCGCCGCGCAGACGGGCGCCCGGCCCGATCCAGCAGCGGGCGCCCAGACTCACGTCGCCGAAGAGCTCGGCGGAAGGGTGCACCCAGCAACCCTCGCCGACCACCGGCGTCTTGCCCTCGAAGCTCGTCACGGTCATGGCGCCAACACTACCGCATGCTCTCGGTCCGCGGGTGCTTGTGAACGCTTGCACTTGACCCAGCTCCTCAGATGTCGTATATAAGCAAGTATGCAAATACGGGACAACACTCCGGCAGCTCCGTCGGCCGACCTTCAGT
>CAVOWE010000025.1:0-33742 GCA_963700035.1 uncultured Thermoleophilia bacterium
GGACCCCAAACCGCGGCCGAACCACCAGCTCTACCTCGAGGCGCTCCGCCGGCTGACGCCGGAGCAGCGCCTCCTCAAGGCCTTCGAGCTCACCGAGCTGTCGCGCGAGCTCTTCCGCGCCGGGCTGAGGCAGCGCTTTCCCGAGGCCGACGAGGCCGAACTGCAGCGCATCTACCTGGAACGGCTGGAGCAGTGTCACAACAGGCCCTCCTGACGCGTATCGTCGAAGCATTGGACGGGGCCGGCATCTCCTACATGCTGACGGGGTCGCTGGTCTCGAGTCTCCAAGGCGAGCCGCGGGCCACCCACGATATCGACCTCGTCGTCGACATCGCGTCGGCCGACGTCGCGCGCGTGACGCGGGCGCTGTCTGCCCCGGAGCATCACCTCGACGAGCATGCCGTCAGAGACGCCGCGCGTCGCCGCGCCATGTTCGACCTCATCGATTCTTCATCGGGAGACAAAGCCGACTTCTGGCTGTTGACCGACGATCCGTTCGATCGCGAACGCTTCTCGCGTCGCGGCGCAGGTCAAGGCGCTCGGACTGGAGCTCAGCGTCTCGGCGCCGGAGGACACCATCCTCATGAAGCTCCGCTGGTCGGCGCAGGCTGGGGGCAGCGAGAAGCAGCTGGGCGACGCCCAGCGGGTCTACGAGCTGCAGGCCGGGACGTTGGACGAGGGGTACCTCGACGAGTGGGCGGTGCGACTGGAGGTGGTGGCCGCTCTGGCAGCGATCCGCAGTTCGGCGCGGGCCGGCTGAATCGCGCGCCTCCGCGCGGCATCCGGCTCAGACTGGAGCGGCGAGCGGCTGCATGGCGATCGCCGCGGTGGGGCAGGTCGTGGAGCAGAGGCCGCATCCGCGGCAGTCGGCGGCCTCGATCAGCGGCTCATCGTCGGCGCTCATCGTGATGGCGTCGAACGGGCAGCGTTCGGCGCAGGTGCCGCACTGCGTGCACTCCCCGAAGTCGATGGCGGCGACATGCCGGCGGCGCGGCCAGACGCTCTCGGCGTCGAGCAGCGCCGCTGCCCTGTGAGGGAAGCAGCAGTCGGTGCAGCAGTTGCAGATCGCGTGCGTATCGCCGGCGCTGCGACCCAGGTAGTCGGTGTGCGTGAGGCCGGCAACGTCCGTCTCGTGCAGGATCTCGATGGCGCGCTCCCGAGAGACCTCCTCGCCGAGTCCGCGATCGTTGTCGAAACGCAGGCAGACGTCCACGGGCTTGTCGCACCCGCCGACGATCGCACGGCAGTCGCAGGGCCAAACGTAGACGTGCTCCTCGGCGGCGATCACGGCTTCTGCCTCGGGCAGCAGCAGATACGTATAGTCGATCTCCTTGGAGTCGCCGGGATCGCCGGACTTGAGCGCCTCGAGGTCGTCGCGCACCGAGGCGGCGTAGTCGTCGGTCGCCCAGTCGGCCAGGCGTGCGCGGACATCGGCGGGGATGTCGCTCCAGCCCTCGAACATGGCGCTGATGTCGAGGCGGTCGGCGAAGGAGGCCGGCGCGTAGGCGCCGGCCTCGTCGCGATCCAGCACGGCGCGGCGCACGGCGCGCTCGAGGCGCTCCGGCTCGAGGTCCTTGAGTCCGGCCGGGCCGGCGGCCGCAAGCAGGACCTCAGCATCGTCGCTGCTGTAGAAGCGGTCGAGCCACGGGAGGATGAACTCGGGGGCGCCGACGATCTCGGCCACCGCCGCCATCGTCGGCGTCGCGGCGTCGCTTTGTCTTCGTTCGCCCTGGTCCACTCTCGCGCCCTCCCGGGGTAGCGATCATGCGGTTCACGGTCATGGTACGCCATCCGGGACTCGGCATGCTCCGGGTGCCGCGGACCCAGAGTCATTCACCGCGAGGTATACGCTGTGCGTCATGGACGAGACCGGGCATGTCGTACGAGCGGCGATCGACGTCTTGCCGCGAGAGGCAGGCGTCACGCGCCGCGGCTTCGCGGTCGGCGCCGGCCTCGCGGCCGGTGCCCTCCTCGCCGCCGGCATCGCCGGCCGCGTCGCTCCTTGGCGCGAGTGGCTCGGTGCTGCCGGGGACAAGCTCGGCGGCGTCGACCTCGTGCCCGGCGGTTCCGGCGTCACGGTGCGCGACTACACGCTCCACTCCCGCTACGTCGAGGGTCCGGTCGGCTACAGCATCGCCTGGCCGCCGGGGGCGCGGCCCGGTGATCCGCTGCCCGTCTGCTTCGCTTTGCCGGGGCGCGGCGGCGGCCCGCCGATGGGCTTCGCCGCTCACGCCGCCAGGCTCATCGAGCGCGGCGAGGCGCCGCCCTACGCCGTGATCGGCGTCGACGGCGGCGTCTCGTACTGGCACGAGCGCGCGTCCGGCGAGGACCGCCTCTCGATGCTGCTGCGCGAGGTGATACCTCTCTGCGCGCGCCGCTTCGAGCTCGGTGGCGGCGGGCGCAAGCGCGCCGTCATCGGCTGGTCGATGGGCGGCTACGGCGCCCTGCTCGCGGCGGAGACTGCGCCGGAGCTCTTCGCCGCCGTGGTCGCCGTGAGCCCAGCCGTTTGGACGAGCTACGGCGCGATGATGCTGGGGCCGCGCGACGCCTTCGACAGTGCGGCCGATTTCGCCGAGCACGACGTGATCGGCCACGCCGACCGGCTCGCTGGAGTGAACCTGCGCGTCGATTGCGGGCGGTCGGATCCGTTCTACGGGTACGTGACGCACCTCGAGGCCGCCCTGCCGGAGCCGCCGAGCGGCGGCTACAGCCGCGGCGGCCACGACCAGGACTACTGGCAGCGCGTGGCGCCCGCCGAGGCGAAGTTCATCGGGCGGGCGCTGGGCTGACCAGGTCCGGTCGCGTTCGCCGACGCCTCAGGCGCCGCTCGGCCGCTCAGTCAGCGTCGCCTGGACCTGCTTCGCCTGCCCGTTTCTCACCACGGTGAGCGTGATCGTGTCGCCGGGCTTGTGCCGGCTGATGATGGCGACCAGGTCCTCGGCGCTGGTGACGGCCTCGCCGTCGATCTCCTGGATCACGTCGCCGCCGGTCAGGTAGGTCTGACCCTGGATCTCGGTCTGCCGGTCGCCGCCGATGATGCCGGCCATTGCGGCCGGGCTGCCGCTCGCCACTTCCGCGACGAGCACGCCCTGGCTCACGCTCATCCCGAGCGCAGTGGCGAGGTCGGCGTTGAGCGTCTGGCCCGACACGCCGAGGTAGGCGTCGACCGCGGTGCCGCCGGTCTTGAGTCGATCCATGACCTTGACGGCGGTGTTGCTCGACACCGCGAAGCCGAGGCCTTGGCTGCCACCGGAATTCGAGGCGATCATCGTGTTGATGCCGATGACCTTGCCCGAGGAGTCGATGAGCGGGCCGCCTGAGTTGCCTGTGTTGATGGCGGCGTCGGTCTGGATGCCGCCGGGGATCACCGCGCCGGAGGGGGACTGCAAGGTGCGGTCGGTGGCCGAGACGATGCCCGAGCTCAGCGAGAAAGAGAGCCCCAGTGGGCTGCCGATGGCGACCACGGGCTCGCCCACCCGTATCTTGGTCGAATCAGCCAGTGTCAGCGGATGCACGACGGGCGCCTCGTTCGGATCGATCTTGAGCAGAGCCACATCGGTGGCCGCATCGCCGCCGACGACCGTGGCCTTGACGCGCGTGCCGTCGGCGTCTGACCCATCCTGGCTCTTGAACACGACCACAACGGCGTCTGCCACCTGCCCCTTGTTGGTGATGACGTGGTCGTTGGTGAGGATATAGCCATCGCTCGAGACCAGAAAGCCCGTGCCAAGCCCTCGCCCCGACGGGGACGACGGCGCCGTCGGCGAACCCGTGCCGGCTCCGCCGAAGCTTGCGAGGACCTCGACGACGCCGGCGCCTTCCTGCTGGTAGATCTGCAGCGGCGTCAGCTCGCCGGCCGCACCGCCGGCCGTGTCTGTCTGCGACGTGGTCTGATCGGTCTTGACCGGCAGCACGCCGACCACCATGAGGAGTACGAGAACGAGGACGGCGACAAGCAGGCCGGCGATGAACACGCCGATCCGCGACGATGACTTGGCCATGACGAACCTCCTGCATGCTCCCGGCGGACTCGCGACCGTCACCGGGAGCATCGGCGGCGGCGTCCTCTCGTGACGACGATGCTATCACCCGCAGAAGCGGAGTCGGCGGGCGCCGGCGCCCGCCCGAGGCGAGCGGAATCCGCAGAAGGGCGAGCATCTGGTTGCGCGCGAGCGGCCCCTCCTCCTGGGTCGACGTGGCACAATGCAGGGCATGGACACGGAGTTCCACACCACGTTGCGCGACATGCTCCGGCGGTACCGGTTGACTGCGGTGTACGTGTTCGGCAGCCGGGCGGTGGAGATCGCCGCGCGGGTCACCGGTGGCCCCGCCCGATCCGGTGGTGCGGCACCGGCCGACCACCCCGACTCCGATGTCGATATCGGCGTGCAGCCGACGCGTGGCACGCGGCTCTCGGCCGAGCAACGGGTGCGGCTCGTCCTCGAGCTCGAGGATCTGTTCGCCGTCGCCCGGGTCGATCTCGTGGTGCTGTCGGAGGCCAACGCTCCGCTCGCCGCCGAGGTCGTGCGCGGCGAGCTTCTTGTGTGCGCCGACCTGGACGAGGAGGCCGAGAGCCAGCTCTACTACCTGAGGCGCGCCGGCGACCTCGCGCCGTTCTATGGCGAGCAACTCCGCGAGCTTCTCGGGACCGCGCCATGACGCCCGGCAAGGTGAGGGCCGTCACGGTCGTGCAGAAGGCGGCGCGTGTTCAGGGCATGCTGGCGGGCATCGAACGCCTGCCGCTCTCCGACCTGGCCGCCTTTGAGTCCGACCCTCGCAACGCCGCGTCCGCCGAGTCGTACTTGCGCCGCGCGCTGGAGGCGCTGCTCGACCTCGGCCGCCACATCCTCGCCAAGGGCATCGGGCAGGGCCCGGCCGAGTACAAGGAGGTCGCGATCGCGCTCGCTCGGGCGCAGGTGCTCGACGAGTCGCAGGGTGCGCTTCTCGTGCGGCTGGCGGGCTACCGCAACCGGCTGGTCCACTTCTACGACGAAGTCTCGGACGAGGAGCTTCTCGAGATCTGCACACAGCATGCCGGCGACATCGGCGATCTCCTGGATGCGCTGCTCGGCTGGGTGCGGCGGCATCCCGAGCTGGTCGAGGGTCGGCTGTAGGGGGCGCTCGGTACGGGCCGCGCTACGCCGGCGTAGCGCCCGCCGGAGCTCAGTATTCGGCCGGGAGCTCCTTGAGCTGAGCGGCGGTGAAGACGGGCCCGTCCTTGCAGACGTACACGGGCCCGATGTTGCAGCGGCCGCACTTGCCGAGCCCGCACTTCATGCGGTTCTCGAGGGTCGTGAAGATGGCCTCGTCGGCGAAACCGAGCTTGTCGAGCACGGGCAGCGTGAGCTTCACGACGATCGGCGGCCCGCAGAGCACGGCGACGGCGTTCTGCGCCTTGGGCGCCGTCGCCTCGACGACCGGCGTGACGTAGCCGACCTCGCCGGTCCAGTCCTTGGTCTGGCCGCCGGGGTCGACGGTGGTGACGATCTTGACGTCTGAGCGCGAGGCCCATTCTTCCAGCTCGCGCTTGTAGACCAGGTCCTCGACCGACCGCGCGCCGTACACGATCGTCACGTCGCCGAACTCCTCGCGGCGGTCGAGCACGTTCCAGATCACGCAGCGCACCGGCGCCAGGCCGATGCCGCCGGCGATGAAGACCACGTCCTTGCCCTTCCAGTCGTCGACCGGGAACCAGTTCCCGTAGGGCCCGCGGAAGCCCACGGTGTCGCCGACGTTGACTTCGCGCAGCGCGCTCGTCACCTTGCCCACGGCCTTGAAGCTGCACTCGATGAAGCCCTTGCGGGTGGGGGCGCTGGCGATGCAGAACGTGCTCTCGCCGGCGCCGAACACGCTGTACTCGCCGAACTGGCCGGCGTGGAAGTCGAAGGAGTCGCGCAGCGTCTCGTCCTTGAACTCAAGGCGCAGGGTGCGGGTGTCCGGCGTCTCGTCGACGACTTCGGTGACGAGGGCGAGCTGAGGCTGGTAGATGTTCACGAGCCGGCCGGCTCCGCCCCGGCGACAGCCGCCTCGGGCCGCCGCGCGGCGATGTCGATCGCCTGCAGGATCTCGACAAGGTCCTGGCCGGCGTGGCAGACGCGCGTGCAGCGGCCGCAGCCCGTGCACAGCACCTCGCCGAACTTGAGCGGGTAGATGGCGAACTTGTGGTTGATGCGCTGGCGATAGCGGGGGTTCTGGCTGTCGCGTGGATTGTGGCCGCTGGCATGCAGCGTGAAGGTCGGCGCCTGGCAGGTGTCCCAGCAGCGGCGTCGGGTGCCCTTGCCGATACCCTCTTCCTCGTCGACGATGTCGAAGCAGTGACAGGTGGGGCACACGCTCGAGCAGGCGCCGCAGCCGTTGCAGCGCACGCCGAGCGCGGCGAGCAGCGGGTCCTCGAAGTGGGTATCGATCCAGTCGCGCACCGACGCGGCGTCGATCTCGAGGTTGGCGGCGACGCGGGCGCGGGCGGCGGCGCGCTCCTCCGCGGCCTGCCGGCCGCGGCTCTCCGCGCCGTTCGCGCCCGACTCTGCCGTGAAGCGCGCCGCATGGGCCTCGACCAGCGCGCGTCCCTTGTCGGTCGTCGCCTCCATCAGGTAGCCGCCCTCGACCGGCGTGAGCAGGGCGTCGGCGCCCTTGGCGTCGTCGGGCGCAGTGCCGACGGCGGTGCAGAAGCAGCTCTCGTCGACGACGGGGCAGGCGAGGTTGACGATCGTCGTCGCCGCGCGGCGGCCGTTCCACAGTTCGTCCTGGTAGTCCCAGTTCATGACCTCGTCGACGACGGCCAGAGCGGCGCTGTCGCAGGGCTTCGCCGCCAGCACGACGCGGGGCGCGAACTCCGTGGGCACCGCGTCGACCTCGACCTCGGTGCCGTGCTGCCGCCAGCCGCAGAGGGCCTCGTACTCGGGCAGGAAGTACTGCTTGAGCGACAGCACCGGCAGGCCGCGGCTGAGGTCCAGCTCGGCGGCGTCGGCGAGGGTGCGGTACTCGATATCGACCGGTTTGACGCCGGGGTGCAGGCAGGCCGACGAGGCGATCGCCGACGGCGAGGCGCAGATGTCCACCGCCACAGGCGCGATCACCTCCGTGCCCGCGCCCAGCAGATCGCCGGCCAAGGCGCGCAGATCGTCGGCGGCGATGAAGTACGTCTTGTGTTTCGGGTCGGCGCTCGTCACTTGATGAACTCCTGCTGGTCGTCGAGCCGGTAGTCGCCGATAGGCGCCGGCGTTCTCGGGGTCGTCGCTCACGGTGTAGTCGTAGCGCTCGGCGACGATCTGCTGCAGCTTGCGGTTCACGAGGCTGAGCGGGATGCCGACCGGGCAGAAGCGCTCGCACTCGCCGCAGTCCACGCAGCGGCCGGCGAGATGCAGGGCGCGGGTGATGTTCCAGCTGAGGTTGCCGCGCGGGTGCGACGGAGGCCTCGATCCACCGCGGCTGGCTCTTCTCGACCACGCACCTCTCGCAGACGCACAGGGGGCATACCTGGCGGCACGCGTAGCAACGCACGCACTTGGAGAACTGCTCGGTCCAGAAGGCCCAGCGCTCCTCGAGCGGTCGTTCGTCGAGCATCGCGACGCGCTCGTCGATGGTCGCGATCGGTCGGGGCGGCTCGGGCTGAGCCTCGCCGAGCAGGTGATCGACAAGGGCCGGCTCGCGGTTATCGCAGCCGAAGCATCGCGGGGCGACGTTCTCGGGGCTCAGCGGCGCGGCCTCGGGAAGCTCCGCTTCCTCCAGCACGCCGCCGCAGCGCACGCCGATGAGCACGATGTCGTCGCGGGTGAGCTGCGCTTCGCGCAGCAGGCCCGCGACCGCCTTGGCGTCGCAGCCCTTGACCACCAGGCCGATCTTGCCGAGCTCCGCGACGTTGTCGCGGCGCGGGTTCAGATAGGTGACGAGGTTGTGCACGCAGCGCGTGTCGAAGATCAGCTTGTCGGTGTCGGCCGGGTCGGTGACGAAGACCGGCCGCGCGCCGCGGCGGGCGTCCTCCCAGCCGATGATCACGCGCACGGTGCCGTCGGTGAGGAGCGTGCGGGCGAGCTCGCGCAGCTCGTTCATGTGGCCTCGACATTCGCGCCGACGGAAGCCGGCGCTGCCTCGGCGCTCGGGCCGGCCGGCGCAGCCACGCCGGCGTCTTCGGGCGCCAGCGCGCGATACGCCGCGAACGGCCCCAGGGCGCGCACGTTGGTCACGGCTTCGTCCACTACGTCGCGCCACTTGGCGCCCTCGCTGGCCGACACCCAGCTGAAGGTCATGCGCCGCGGGTCGACCCCGATGAACTCCATGAGGTCGTGGAACACGGCGAAGCGCCGCCGGGCATGGTAGTTGCCCGAGTTGTAGTGGCAGTCGGCCGGGTGGCAGCCGCTGACGATGACGCCGTCGGCGCCGCGCTCGAACGACTTGATGATGAACAGCGGGTCGATGCGGCCGGTGCACGGCAGGCGGATGATGCGCACGTTGCTGGCCATGTGCAGGCGGCTGGTGCCCGCGAGGTCGGCGCCGGTGTACGTGCACCAGTTGCAGACGAAGGCGGTGATGCGCGGCTGGAAGCCGTCGGCAGCCGCGCTGGTGTCGATCGCGTCGCTCACGTCACTCCCAGTAGCACAGGGCGTTGATCTCGCTGAAGATCTGCTCGTCGGTGAAGGTCTGCAGCTCGACGCTCTTGCTGAGGCAGACCGCCTGGCAGGTGCCGCAACCCTGGCACACGCCGGGGTTCACGTAGGCTACGTGGCCGCAGACGTGGCCGTCGACCGTGCAGATCTCGCGTTGCTCGATGGCGCCGTAGGCGCACACCTTGGCGCAGTTCATGCAGCCGATGCAGGTGTTCTCGTTGACGATCGCCACGGCCGGCTCGCGCTCGAGCTCGTCGGCGCTGAACAGGCTCAGCACCTTGGCGCCGGTGGCGCTCGCCATGGCGACGGCTTCGGGGATGTCGCGCGGCGCCTGGCAGGCGCCGGCCACGAAGACCCCGGCGGTGTTGGTCTCGACGGGGCGCAGCTTGGGGTGCGCCTCGTTGATGAAACCGTGCTCGTCGGTGCTCACGCTGAGCTTCTGCGCGAGCTCGCGGACGCCGTCCTGGGGTCGGATGGCCGTGGCCAGCACGACCATATCGGCGTCGATGACGACCTGCTCGCCGCTCAGCGTGTCGTAGCCCCACACCTTCACGACGTCGCCGTCGCGGAAGATGCGGCTGACGCGGCCGCGGACGTACTCGGCGCCGTCTTCCTCGATGGCCCGCCGGCTGAACTCGTCGTAGCCCTTGCCCCCCGCGCGGATATCCATGTAGAAGGCCACGGCGCGACCGTCGTGCACCTTGTGCTTGTAGAGCATCGCGTGCTTGGCGTTGTACATGCAGCAGATCTTGCTGCAGTACGCGATGCCCTTCTCGGGGTCGCGGGAGCCCACGCAGTGGACGAAGACCACCGTCTTGGGCTCCTTGCCGTCGGACGGCCTGAGGATGGCGCCTTCCGTCGGCCCCGAGGCCGATGCCAGGCGCTCGAACTGCAGGCCGTCGATGACATCCGGCACCTCACCGTAGCCGTATTCACCGTAGCCCTTGAGGCCCTCGGGCTGCTCGCGCCCGATGTCGTACAGCTTGAACCCCGTGGCCACCACGATGGCGCCGATCTCCTCCTCGATGAACGTGTCTTCGGTGTCGTAGTCCACGGCGCCCTTGAGGCACACCTCCCGGCACTTGCCGCAGGCGTCCTTGGCGAGGCCTTTGCGGCGGCCCTTGAAGAGGGTGCAGTTCTGGCGGTCGAGCACCGGGATGTTGGGCACCGCCTGCGGGAACGGCACGTAGATGGCGGTGCGCTTGCCGAGCCCGGCTTCGAACTCGCTGGGGATGCGCTTCGCCGGGCAGGCCGCCTGGCAGTCGCCGCAGCCGTTACAGAGGTCCTCGTTCACCGAGCGGGCTTTCTTGCGGATCGTCACGTTGAAGTTGCCGATGTAGCCGTCGACCTTCTCGACCTCGCTCCAGGTGTGGAGCTTGATGTTGGGGTGCTGGTACGCCTCGACCATGCGCGGCGTGAGGATGCACTGCGAGCAGTCGAGCGTGGGGAAGGTCTCGCTGAGCTGGCTCATGTGGCCGCCGATCGAGGCCTCCTTCTCGACGAGAACGACCTCGTGGCCGCCGTCGGCGATGTCGAGCGCCGCCTGGATGCCGGCGATGCCGCCGCCGATCACGAGGGCGCGCTTGGTGACCGGGATGCGGATGCTCTCCAGCGGCCTGTTGTGCTTGACCTTCTCGACGATCGTGCGGGTGATGTCGATGGCTTTCGCGGTGGCCTCGCCGCGGTCTTCATGGATCCAGCTGCAGTGCTCGCGGACGTTGGCCATCTCGCACAGGTACGGGTTGAGGCCGGCCTGGTCACAGGCGCGGCGGAACGTCTTCTCGTGCATGTGCGGCGAGCACGCAGCCACCACGACGCCGGTGAGGTCGTTCTCTTCGATGGCCTTCTTGACCAGCTGCTGGCCCGGGTCCGAGCACATGTACTTGTAGTCTTCGGTGAAGGCCACGCCCGGGTGGTCCTTGAGGGCCGCGGTGACCGCCTCGCAGTCGACGGTACGGCCGATGTTCTCGCCGCAGTGGCAGACGAAGACGCCGATGCGGCTCACTGAGGCCCACCGCCTTCGGCGCCGCCGGAAGCGCCGGCACCGGCGCCGACCTTCTCCTTCTGCTTCTCGGCGCGGGCCGCGGCTTTGGCGGCGGCCGCCTCTTTCGCGAGCTCTTCGGCGGCGACACGCTCCCCCGCTCGCTGCACGAGGCGCGCGAGGAACGGCGCGGTGTCGACGAAGTGCCGCTCGAGGCCGAGGTCCGCGGGCGCCAGCCCGAGGGCGAGGCCCACCATCTGGGTGACGAAGAGGATCGGCATGGGCTCCTCTCCACGCCGCGCCATGGCCTTCTGGCGCAGGTCGAGATTGGAGTGGCAGAGGGGGCAGGCGACGATGATGGCCTCCGCCCCGTGAGAGCGGGCGTTCTCGATGATCGCGCGCCCGAGCCGCAGCACCGACGCGGTGCGGCTCACGCTGAAAGCGCCGCCGCAGCACTCGACCTTCATGTCCCAGTCGACGTCGGCGCCGCCGCAGGTCTTGATGACGTCGTCCATGGAGGTGGGCTGCTCGGGGTCGTCGTAGCCGCAGACCTCGACCGGGCGCACGAGAAGACAGCCGTAGTAGGCGGCCAGCTTGACGCCCTCGAGGGGGTTGGGCGCCGGAGCGGCGGCGACCTTCTCCGCGATGGTCGCGGACGCATCGCGCAGCAGCTCCACGGCATTGTGCACGTCGACGCTGTTCGCGAACGGGCGGCCCAGAAGGTCGGGCATCTGCTCGGCGAGGCCGTCTTCGGTGGCGATCGCGAGGCGTGCGGCCGACAGGCGGTTGTAGCAGGCGGCGCAGGGTGCGAGGACGGTGTCGAAGCCCTGCGCCTCGGCCAGCGCCAGGTTGCGTGCCGGCAGCGCCACGCCCAGCAGATGGTCGGTGGTGTGGCCGCTGCTCGCGCCACAGCACGACCAGTCGACGATCTCGGCGAGGCCGATGCCGAGCTCGGCGGCGACGGCGCGCAGGCTTTCGTCGAACTCGCGCGAGGTGCCGTGCAAGGAGCAGCCGGGGTAGTAGGCGACGTCGGTCAGCGGTGGCCGTGCAGGCGCGGCGGTCTCGGTCATGGCGCCACGCCGCACTTCTCGAAGATGCGCTTGATCTCGGCGACGCCCTCGATGCGGTCGGGGCGCAAGCTCAGCTTGCCCCGGGCCAGCATCGCCGGCGCGTTGGTGACGTCCTTGACGAGGTCGCCGCTGCGCAGCTTGTACTCCATGACCATGCCCATCTCGTGGAGACGGCCGTTGGTGCGGATCTGCTGGAGGAAGGCGCGATGGAAGGCGGCGATGGTGCGTGGCATGTCGTCGGCGCCGGCCTCGATGCTCATCTCGCGCACGGCGTCGATGACGCGCGCCGGATCGCAGGCGTTGGGGCAGCGCGCGGTGCAGGTCTCGCAGGTGAGACACAGCCAGATGGACTCGTCGGCCAGGGCGGCCTCTCGGCGATCCTGCACGACGAGGCGCATGACGTTGTGCGGGCGCAACTCGGACTCGGACGCCATGGGGCACCCGGCGGAGCACTTGCCGCACTGGTAGCACGTCGCCGCGTTGATGCCCGTGGCCTCGAGGATGTCGGCGGCGAGGGTGCGAGATGGAACGCTCATGCGGGTCGGCTTCCTGCCCTTTCGCTGCGGACGGACGACGCTACGGTCGCCCGTCGATGCCCTGTCCGAGGTGGCAGAACGATTCTGCTTCTGCGCCTAGTGTAAAGCCGCCGGGGAATCCGGGCAAGCTTGTCCTCTCCTTCACAAGCCGTGCGCCGGGCAGTCGTCACGGCGATGGGCTGGGTGACGGCGAAGGGCTCGACGACGGTGACGGGCCTGGCGACGGCGGGACCACGGCGCCGGGCGCCCACGCGGGCATGATCGCCCAGTCGGCCAGGCGCTGGGAGTCGCCGCCGCTGGGGCTCATCAGATACAGGTTCCCGCTGCGGTACTTGCCGGTGTCCCATTCCGCCCAGGCGATGGTGCTGCCGTCGGGCGACCACGCCAGGTCCTGGACCACGGTCTTGCTGTACCTGGCGATGACCTTGGGCTTCCCTCCGAGACTGGTGTCGAAGAGGTAGAAGGCCACGGCGCCGTTCCCGCTCCCCATGATGGACTGCCCGGTGAAGATCACCTTGGTGCCGCCCGGATCCCAGGCGTAGCCGGCCGGGAACATGAGGTCCTTGGCCGGCATCAGCGTGGTGCCGTTGATGTCCACGACCGTGTACGAGGTGCCCACGTCACTCCCGGCCTGGCGGTAGATCACCGCGGTGCCCGTGGGGGAGATCAGTGGGTCGTCGAAGCGCCGCGAGTTCACGTCGAAGAGCGCCTTCGACGAGCCGAGCTGCGTGACCGCGCCGGTCTCCCGGTCGAGGACGTTGAGACGTTCGGTGGCCGTCCACAAGCCGTACTGGTCCGTCTTCTGGTCGGTGTACGTGACGTAGACGACCCTGCCACCGTCCGCCGAGGCGCTCACGGAGACGCCGCGGAGCGCGACGCCGACGTCGTCCTTCAAAGGCTCGGCGCTGCCGGCGACGAGGTCGTACACGAGCAGCTCGGCGTCTTCACCCTGGTTCTTCGCGGGCACCGTGAAGCCGGCGATCAGCAGCGCTTGCGAGCTCAGCCAGGCGACCGAGTCGATGGCGACCAGCGCGGGGTTGGCGATACGCACTTTCTGCACGGTGCCTTGAGCCACGTCGACCAGCGACAACTCGGGGCGTTTCCAGTCGCCGGCGATGCAGGCGAGACGCTTGCCGTCCGGCGAGTAGGCGATCTGGAAGATCTGTGGTCCGAGCGTGGTCGCCAGCTCTTTGATGGCGCCATCGGAGGACACCGTGCCGAGGACGTTGCCCTGGCGGCCGACGGCCGCGGCGAGGAACCCGCCCGCGGACGGGGCGGGCGTGGTGCCGCCTGACGAGGCGCCGGGCGAAGGCGACGACTTGTCGGCCGAGTCGTCAGAGCCATCTGGCAGGATGAAGAGGAAGACCGCCGCCGCGGCCGCCGCGGCGACGATGAGGACGATGATGACGATGAGCAGCGCCGGGCCCGGCCCCCTCCGGGGAGGTCCGCCGGCGCCGTAGGCCATCGTCGGCGGCGGCACCGGCGGCACCGGTCCGCCCGGGCCGGTCTGCGCCGGGGGCGCGGATGGCGGCGCGGGCGCCACGGCTACGGCGGACGGGGGGAGCGCCGGCGCCGCGCTCTCCGGCGCAGCGGCGGGAGGTGCGCTGCTGGCGACGGCGCCGCAGGTCCTGCAGAAGACGGCGTCGGCGGGCAGCGCGGCGCCGCAGGAGTCGCACGCGGGCCCCATCTCGCCGCCGCAACCGGAGCAGAACTGTGCGCCGGCGTCGTTGGCGCGGCCGCAAGACGGGCAGTTCCTGGCCATTGTCCCCCTTCGGGTGCGATGAGCGATGGGCTCTCGCGCCATGGTATCCGCTTTGCGCCGGCCGGCACAGGGCGGACGTCGGAGTGTCTGGGCGCCCCGGGGCGGCAGTCGGCGCCGCCGTCCGGTGCGCCCCGCCCGGCTACGCCGCGAGCGCCCGGCGCACCTTGCCGCGGCCGAGCAGCATCAGGGCGGCGGCGGCCAGGGCCGCCGCCGCCCCGAACGCGAAGGTCGCCCATGGCCCGACGGCGCTCCATAGCGCGCCGCCCACGGTGCTGGCGGCGAAGCTGGCGAGCCCGGTGGCCGTGTAGTAGAGCCCGAGCGCCGAGGCGCGCTCGCCCGTAGGGATGGCGCGCCCGATCAGCGCTTTGCTGGTGCCCTCGGTGGCGGCGATGTAGAGGCCGTAGGCGGCGAAGAGGCCGGCCAGCGCCCAGCCCGAGGCGGCCGCCGCGAAGCCGAGGTACACGGCGGCGAACAGCGCGTAGCCGGTGAGCACCAGCGGGTACTGACCGACGCGGTCGCTGAGGCCGCCGAGCGGCAGCGAGGCGGCCGAGTACACGACGTTGTAGAGCACGTAAAGCAGGATGACCGCCGACGTCCCCAGGCCGACGTCCCTGGCCTTCAGCAGGATGAACATGTCGCTCGAGTTGCCCACCGCGAAGAGCAGGGCACCGGCCAGCAGCCAGCGGAAGGCCGGCGACGCCGGCAGCGTCAGGCGGAAGGCGGACCGCCGGGGCTGTTCCCGGTGCTCGCGCACGAAGAGCACGATCGCGAGCACGCTCAGCAGCCCCGGCACCACGGCGATGGCGAAGATCCAGCGCAGCGAGACGTGCGCCTGCACGAGCGCCAGGGCGATCAGCGGGCCGAGCACCGCCCCCAGCGTGTCCATGCTGCGGTGCAGGCCGAACGCCAGCCCCTGCTGCCCGGGCCGCGTGTTCGCCGCGATGAGGTCGTCGCGCGGCGCCGTGCGCATGCCCTTGCCGAGACGGTCGGTGAAGCGGCCGGCCAGCGCCAGCGGCCAGCCGGACGCGAGCGCGATCACCAGCTTGCCGAGGCCGCCGAGGGTGTAGCCGGCGAGCACGAAGGGTCGTCGCCGGCCGGTGTAGTCGGCGGCCTGCCCGAACGGGTACTTGGTGATGCTGGCCGTCGCTTCGGCGATGCCCTCGATGAGGCCGAGGACCGCCACCGGAAGGCCGAGCACCGAGGTCACGAAGATGGGGAACAGCGGGTAGGCGATCTCCGAGCTCAGGTCGGCGAAGAAGCTGACGAGGCCGAGGCTGCGCACGTTGGGATCGAGGCTGCGCAGGCTCGCAATGGGGTGTAGCGGGCGGAAGCGCTCCATCGCCCGATGCTATCAGTCGAGCGGCTCCAGGACGGTGAGGCCTTCGGCGCGGGCGGCCTCGGTTCAGCGCGGGATCGAAACCGGCGAGAGGCGAACGTCTCCGCGCCGGCGCCTGCTCGCGAGCGCTCAGCGCCGCCGCGAGCTGGATGGCGTCAAACCCCGTGAGGCCGTGCCCGAAGGCAAGATCGGCGGCGCGCACCTCGTCCAGCTCGACGACGAGCGGCCAGCGCGCCAGAAGGCCGCCATCTCGCGGACAAGTCGCCGAGCCGAGGGCAACGTAAGGCCACCGGTTCGATGCCGTCGGCCGATGGCGGCGCTTGCCTCCGGCAGGGTCACACGCGACGACGCGATGGCGTCGGCGGCGCGCGCCCAATTGCGCGTTTCCTCGGTGTGCGTCTCGTCGACGAACAGCTTCAGCAGGCCGCTGGTGTCGAAGTAGACGATCATTCGCGTTCGCGCATGTCGATCACGGTTTGGGAGATCGGCCCGCCTTTGATCTTGATCGGTGGCCCACTGGGGATCTCGGGCTTGCCGCCCGACCACTTGACCATGCCGCTCTCCATGAGGCGGCGCAAGCCGTCGTGTTGCGCGTCCGGCGCCTGTATGATCGCGACGTCCTTGCCGCGGTAGCGTGACGACGACCTTCTCGCCCTCACTGGCCAAGGTGGATGTACTTGCTGAGGTGCGCCTTGAGCTCGCTGAATACCGACTGTGGTCATTGTGACCTCATTTTCACCAAAACCATGACCTCATGATTCTACGTCGCTGTGTGCCCGGCTCGCAAGATGACAATGACGGCGCGTGTGTGGTGAGGTCTATGATTGGAGCCGGCTCACGTTGAGAGGGGGGCGAATGGGTGACGATCGCAAGTACGCATTCTCGTGGGACCTGCTCGGCGACATCGAACTGGGCCGGCCCAATCTGGGCAACACGACCCGGCTCGAGGTGTACCGCCTCATGCAGTTCTGCTTTCGCGACGTGCTGGAGCAGCGTTTCGGCGCGCAAGCGGCGGACGACGTGTTCTACGAGGCCGGCAAGCTGGCGGGCGCCGAGTTCGCCGCTCATCTGCTCAGCCAGCCGGCGGAGCTCGGCGACTTCGTCGCCGAGCTGCAGCGCGTGCTGCGAGAACTGGGCATCGGCATCCTGAGGGTCGAGAAAGCCGATCCGGAGAGGGGTGAGTTCGTGGTCACCGTCTCGGAAGATCTCGACTGCTCCGGCTTGCCCGAGTCGGGTGAGTCCGTCTGCGTGTACGACGAGGGTTTCATCGCGGCGCTGCTCGAGAGCTACACGGGGCGCCGCTTCGTCGTCAAGGAAGTCGACTGCTGGTGCACCGGCGACCGCACCTGCCGGTTCACCGCCGAGGTCGCCGCGGCGTGAGCTCCAGCGGAGACGACGCGGCGCTCGAGGCCGCGCTGGCGGCGATCCGCGCGACGCTGCGCAGCGGACGTCGCGCCCCGCCGCCCGCCGGGCTCGAAGACAACGCCGAGCTCGACGAGCTGCTGAACGAGCTTGCCGACCTCTATCGCTTCACACTCGCTGTGTCCCAAGGCGATCTGGAGCAGCCGCTGACCGCCAGAGGCAGCCTGGCAGGCTCTCTCAAGACGCTCGACGCGGCGCTGCGACACCTCACCTGGCAGACACAGCGCGTGGCGGCCGGCGACTTCACCCAGCGCGTCGATTTCATGGGCGAGTTCTCGGAGGCGTTCAACAGCATGGTGGTGGCTCTCGACAAGGCGCGTACGGAGCTGGACGAGCGCAACGAGCTCCTGCAGGCACAGGCGGCCAAGCTCGAGGAACTCGCCACCACGGACGTGCTGACCGGCACCTTCAACCGCCGCAAGTTCAACGAACTGATCCTCGCCGAGATCGAGCGCGTACGGCGCTACGGGCACCCGCTGTCTCTGCTCGTCGTCGATATCGATCACTTCAAGCGCATCAACGACACGCACGGACACGAGGCCGGCGACGAAGTCCTCATCGTCCTCGCCGGTCTTATCCGCACAGGGATCCGGGCCACGGACAGCCTGGCGCGATGGGGTGGCGAGGAGTTCGTCGTGCTGTCGCCCGAGGTGTCGGTCGAGGAAGCGGCGGGGCTCGCAGAGCGGCTCCGCAGCGCCGCCGGGACGTACGCGTACTCATTCGTCGGCAGGGTGACGGCGAGCATCGGAGTCGCCCAGCATCGCGCCGGCGAGACGCCCGACGAGCTGTTCGCGCGCGCCGACGAGGCGCTCTACCGGGCCAAGGAAGGCGGCCGCGACCGCGTCGAGGTGGCTCGCTGACGGGACGTCTCGCCTCGCTGAGGCGTCGGGCGCGCCGCCCGCTTCTCCGGGCGCGCCCTCAGAAGGGCCCCGGGCCGATGTACGCGTCGAGGTCGGCGCCGACCTCTTCGTAGATCCCCCACACCTTCTTGACCGGGCTGAGGTTCTTCCAGTAGCCCTTGCTGCCCTGCGGGGTGATGAGGATGTCGCCGGGTCCGGCGATCAGGAGCTCGCCATCGTCGTCGGTGATCTCGACCTGGCCCTCGATGATGTAGGCGATCTCGTGGTACGGGCGCTCGAAGTGCCTGCTCTGCGCGTCGCGACGCCACAGGCCGAAGCTGAACTTGTCGTCGACGGAGCGTGCCGCGGTGAACTCCTGCCCGGCCGCCTCTGTCTCGTCCGCGCCGTGCATGGCCTCGTCCCACATCACGTCCTCGGGCCTGATGACGCGGATCTTGGTGGAGCGTTTCTCGCTCATGGGTCCTCCTGGCGTGGGCCGCTGCCGATCGTCTGAGGCGAGCGTACAATGGCGCGGACCCGTTGTCGCCGTCGCCGAGGAGAGTGCGCCGTGAGCGAGCCGCGTTCCGCGCTGGAGGAGAAGGTCATCGAGGCGGCGCTGGGCGCGCGCGACGAGGTCGTCGGGCTGGTCGCTGAGCTCGTCGCCTGCGACACGACCGCGCGCCTGCCGGGCGAGCCGGCGCGCGACGAAGAGAAGCTGCAGCGGCTGCTCGCCGCGCGTCTCGCGCAGCTCGGCGCGCGGACCGACCTTTGGGAGCCGGCGCCGACGGGGGCCGGCAGCAGGTTCCTGCCGGCCGGCCTCGACTTCGCCGGCCGGCCGCAGCTGGCCGCAGTCCTGCGCGGCGCCGGCGGCGGCCGCAGCCTGCTGCTGAACGGCCACATCGACGCCGTCGACGTGGCGCCGCGCGAGCAGTGGCTCAGCGACCCGTTCAGCGTCGAAGAGCGCGACGGGTCGCTGTACGGGCGCGGCGTGAGCGACATGAAGGGCGGCATCGCCTGCCTGGTCGTCGCTCTCGAGACGCTGAGCCGGCTCGGCGTGCGTCTGGCCGGCGACGTCGTCTTCTGCACGGTCACCGACGAGGAGTCGTCCGGGGCGGGCGGCCGCATGGCCGTGGAACACGGCGTGCAGGCGGACGCCGGCATCGCCGCCGAGTCCACCGCGTTCGACGCCTGGGTGAGCTGCCGCGGCACGGTGACGCCGACGATCACCGTGGAGGGCCGCGCCGGCCACGCCGAGATCCCGCAGCCGGACTGGCGCGAGGGCGGCGCCGTGAACGCCATCGAGAAGCTGGTGCCGCTGCTGAGCGGCATCCAGGCCCTGCGCGAGGAGTGGCGCGGCACGTCCGGACCACAGAGCATCCCCTTCTGGCCCCCGGCGACATCGTGCCGACCATCGTCGGTGGGGGCACCTGGATGGTGACGATCCCCTCGTCCTGCGACGTGACCTGCGACATCACCTACCTTCCCGGCCACGCCGACGCAGAAGGTACCGGGAAGGCGGTCGAGGCCGAAGTGGTCGACCGCCTGACCGCGGCCGTGGCCGGCGACCGTTGGTTCGCCGAGCATCCGCTGCGCTTCCGCTGGACGGAGGACGTCGTGCCCGCCGAGATGGCGCCGGACCACCCGCTCGTCGTCACGGCGCTGGAGTGCGCCGCCCTCGTCGGCCGGAGCGGCAAGCCCGCCGGCCTCGACAGCTGGCACGACGCCGCCACCTTCACCGCCGGCGGCACGCCCACCTTCAGCTTCGGGCCCGACGGCATCGAGACCGCTCACGCCGTGAACGAGCGCGTGAGCGTCCAGAGCCTGCTCGACTTCACCGCCGCCGTCGCCGTGATGGCGATGCGCTGGTGCGGCGTGGCCGGCGCACAGCGTCGAAGGAGGACTTCCGACATGACCCAGTTTCGGCTCCGCACCACTGCACTTGACGAGGCGGGGTGCAACGAGGTCCACGCCGCCACCATCGAGGTCCTTGAGAAGACGGGCGTCGAGGTGCAGCACGAGCGCGCCCTCGCGCTGCTCGAGAAGGCGGGCGCGCAGGTCGAGGGGACGCGCGTGCGGATCCCGGCCGGTCTCGTGGACGACGCCCTGGCCGCCGCACCTCGCAGCGTGCCGCTGACGTCCCGTTCCGGAGCCGGCGGGCTGAATCTGGAGGCCGGCCCCGTCTACTACGGCACCGGCTCGGACTGTCTCTACCTCCTCGGCCCCGGCGCCAAGGACCGGCGGCCCGTGTCCCTGGCCGACGTCGAAGGGCTGGCAGCGGTGCAGGAGAAGCTGCCCAACATCGACTTCGTGATGAGCATGGCGCACCCGCACGAGCTCTCCGCCGCCTTCGCGCCCGTCGCCCAGTTCGCGGCCATGCTGCGCGGCACCGGCAAGCCGCTCATCATGGTGCCCGAGTCGGCCGCCGAGATCGACCTCTTCCACGAGATGGCGGCGGTCTGCGGCGCCGCCGACAGCTGGGCCCTCTACGCCATGCCGACGCCGCCGCTCGTGCACGGCGAACACTCGGCGGCCAGGCTCGTGCGCTGCGCGGAGCTCGGCGTGCCCGATGGTCTACGCCACGGCCCTGCTGCAAGGGGCCACCGGCCCCGCCTCCAGGGCCGGCTGCCTCGTGCTCACCAACGCCGAGATGCTGAGTGGCCTCGTGATCGCCGAGCTCGCGAAGCCCGGGGCGCCATATGTCTACGGGGTCGCGCAGGGCGCCATGAACGCGCGCACGGCGCACGTGCTGTACTGCGCCCCCGAGTCGATGGCGGTGCAGCAGGCCTCCGCCGATCTCGCCCGCTTCTACGGCCTGCCGACCTTCGGCTACGGCGGCTGCTCCGACTCCCTGATGCTCGACGAGCAGTGGGCCTTCGAGGCGGGCATGACCCTTCTGACCGCGGCTCAGGCGGGCGTCACCCTGCTGCACGACATCGGCTACGTCGCGTCCGGCACGGCGAGCTCCTACGAGTCCGTGGTCGTGATGGACGAGCTGGTCGGCTGGGTGAAGGCCTACCTCGATGGCGTGACCATCGATACCGAGGCGCTCGCCGTCGAGGAGATCGCCGCGGTCGGCCCCGGCGGCACGCACCTGGCGCGCAAGTACACGCGGCGGCACGTGCGCGACTACGTCATGCCGCAGCTCATCTCCCAGGACCAGTACGACGCCTGGGCGGCCGCCGGCAGCCAGACGCTGCTGGACCGCACCACGCAGAAGACGAAGGAGCTGCGCGAGAGCGACGCGCGCCTACCGGCTCGAGCCGGACGCCCTGCGGCAGCTCGACGAGCTGGTCGAGAAGGCGCGGCGGGAGCGTGGAGGGAGCCGTAGAGCGGCGATATGAGCAGCGACCTCATCCGGGCGCTCGAAGGCGCCCTCGAGAAGAAGCGGGTCCTGACCAAAGCGTCCGAGCTGCTGTGCTACGCCTACGACGCCACGGCCGGTGATGAGGGGCGGGTCCCCGACGTCGTCGTGCTTCCCGCCTCGACCGAGGAGGTCGCGCGCGTCGTGCGCATCGCCCGCGACGCCGGCGGTGCCGGTCTATCCGCGCGGCGCCGGTACGAGCCTCAGCGGCGGGGCGATCCCCGCACGAGGTGGCATCGTCCTCAGCACCGCCGCCATGGACGAGGTGCTCGAGCTCGACGTCGCGAACCAGTGCGCGGTCGTCCAGCCCGGGGTCGTCATCCAGCGTCTCAACGATCTGGCCGCCGAGCACGGACTGATGTATCCGCCCGACCCCGGCTCGGTGGCGGTCGCGACCATGGGCGGCAGCATCGCCGAGTGTGCCGGCGGCCTGCGCGGTCTCAAGTACGGGGTGACCAAGCACTACGTCACGGGCCTCGAGGTCGTGCTCGCCGACGGCCGGGTGGTGCGTCTCGGCGGCAAGTCGACGAAGAACGTGACCGGCTACGACCTGGTCGGTCTCTTCGTCGGCTCCGAGGGCACGCTGGGCGTGATCACCGAGGCGACTGTGCGCTTGGTGCCCGCGCCGGAAGCACGAGCGACCATGACCGCGGCGTTCGCGCGCAGCGGTGATGCGTCGCGCACCGTCGCCGCGATCGTCGCCGGCAACGTCGTCCCGGCGACGCTCGAGTACATCGACGCGACGACTCTTCGGCTCGTCGAGGAGTACACCCACGCCGGCCTGCCGGTCGATGCCGCGGCCATGCTGCTCATCGAGGTCGACGGCCCGCCCGAAGCCGTCGCCCGCGAGGCCGACTTCGTGGAACGGGTCTGCCGGGAGCACGGCGGAGCGGTCGAGCGCGCCGCGGACGACGAGGCGCGCGAGCGCCTCTGGGCGGCCCGCCGGGCCGCCTACCCGGCGCTCGCGCGCCTGAGCCGCGGCACGATCGTCGAAGACGCCACGGTGCCGCGCAGCCGCATCCCCGAGATGCTCGCCGCGATCGAGGAAATCGCCCGGCGCCACGACCTGACGATCGCCACCGTCGGCCACGCCGGCGACGGCAACCTGCACCCGACCGTCCTCGTCGACCCCGACGACGCGGAGCTGATGGAGCGCGCCCACAGCGCCGTCGCCGAGATCTTCCGCGCGGCGCTCGACCTGGGGGGCACGCTCAGCGGCGAGCACGGCATCGGCTCGGCCAAGGCGCCCTATCTCGGCTGGGCCCTGGGCGAGGGCGGCCTCGACCTGACGCGTCGCATCAAGGCCGCCCTGGACCCCCAGGACATCCTCAACCCCGGCAAGTTCACGGCGTGAGCGCCGAGCGGCCGCCAGGCGATCTCCGACCATCCGCGCGGTCGCCGAGGCGGTCGCCATCTGCAATCGCTGCGGCAACTGCCAGGCCGTCTGCCCGGTGTATTCAGAGACGCGGACGGAGCCCGGCGTGGCCCGCGGCAAGGTCCAGCTGGCGGCCGGCATCCTCAGTGGGGATCTCGCCATCGACCGCGACACTGCCGCCGCGTTCTCGACGTGCACCACGTGCATGGCCTGCGAAGAGGCGTGCCCGTCCGGCGTGCCGGTGGTCGACATCGTGAACGCGGCCCGGGCGCAGATCGTCGAGACGCGGGGGCTGCCGTGGGTGAAGCGCGCGGTGTTCGGCGGCGTGAAGCGGCCGGGCATCTTGCGGGCCGCGGCCGAAGCCGCCGCCCGCCTGCAGGGCGCGGCCTTCAGGCCCGCCGCCGACCGCGACCTGCGGCGCCTGCGCTTCCCGTACGGACTCGCGGCCAGGCGCGCCTACCCGCCGCTGGCCGCGCGCCCGTTCGCGCATCCGGGCCCGCGGCGGAAGGCCGGCGCCCGCGCCTCGCGTGCTCCTCTTCCCGGGCTGCATGGTCACCTACGTGTACCCGGGCATCGGTGACGCCTCCGTGGAGGTGCTGCAACGGGCGGGCGTCGACGTCGTCACCCCGCCCGAGGCGGCCTGCTGCGGCGTGCCCCTGGAGGCCCACGGCGACCTCGAGGGCGCCACCGACCTCGCGCGCCTGCAGCTCGACCAGCTCGAGGGCATGGAGTTCGACGCGCTCGTGGCCGCCTGCCCCACCTGCACGAGCTCGTTCGTCCACCGGTATCCGCGGCTGCTCGCCGGTGAGCCGCGCTACGCCGCGCGGGCGCAGGCTCTCGCGGCGCGCAGCTACGACATCACGAGCTATCTCGTGGACGTGCTCCACGTCGAGCCCCCGGCCGGACGGCTCGACGCGACGGTGACGTACCACGACCCCTGCCATCTGGCGCGCGGCCTCGGCGTCACGCGGCAGCCGCGCGCGCTGCTCGACGGGCATCCCGGGCGTGCGCCTCAGCGAGATGCGCGAGCCGTCGCGTTGCTGCGGTGGCGCCGGGTCGTTCTCGCTCACCCACCAGGAGCTCTCGCTGGCCATCGGGGCGCGTAAGGCCGCGGACGTCGTCGCCACCGGCGCCGAGGTCGTGGCCACGAGCTGCCCCGGCTGCCGCATGCAGCTGGCGGACGTGCTTGCCCAGGCCGGCGACTCGCGGCCTGTGGTGCACACCGTGGAGCTGCTGGCGGCGGCCCACGAAGGAGCAGGAAGATGATCATCCATCTGTCGATCCACAGGCCCAAGCCGGACAAGGAGGCCGACCTGGTCGCCTCGATGCACCGCTTCGCCGCGGCCGCCGCGGGCCTGCCCGGGGTTCATCGAGGCGAAGACGCTGCGCGACACCCACAGCGGCCGCCTTGTCGGCATGGCGCGCTGGGAGGATGAGGCCTCGTGGCGCGCCGGCGTCGAGGCCATGCGCGCTGCAGTCGCCGACGACCCGTTCGACGAATGGGAAGACGGCGAGACGGAGGGCTTCTTCCTCGAGGAGGTCTGAAGAGACGCCCGGCACGCCCTCGGCGTTGTAGGCTGTGTGCTTGGTCGCTCGCGCTTCGGGGAGGTCCCAGTGGAAGGTCTGGCCGACAAGGTCGTTCTGGTCACCGGCGGGTCGTCGGGGATCGGCGAAGCGTGCGCGCGGCGCCTGGCCGCGGAGGGTTGTGCCGTCATGGTCGCCGGCCGCGACGAAGCGAAGACCCGCGCCGTCGCCGAGAGCCTGCTGCCCGAGGGCAAGCACGGCTGGGTCACCGGCGACGTGCGCGAGGTCGGCGACTGCCGGGCGCTCGTCACCGCGGTCATGGAGCGGTACGGGCAGCTCGACGTGCTCGTCCACTGCGCCGGCGTCTGGGACGAGCGCCCGACGCTGGACGTCACCGAGGAGGACTGGGACGCCGTCCTCGACACCTGCCTCAAGGGCGCCTTCTTCACGATGCAGGCGGCACTGGCGCCGATGGTCGAAGCCGGCGGCGGGGTGATCGTCGTCATCGCCAGCGACTCGGGGCACCACGGCGAGCCCGGCGCTGCGGCGTACGCCGCGGCGAAGGCCGGGCTCATCAACGTGGTGCGCACGCTGGCCCACGACCACGGCCCCGACGGCGTGCGCGTGGTCGCCGTCTCGCCGGGTATCATCGAGACACCGATGCTCGCCGGCGCCATCGCGACGGCCGATGACCCCGAGGCGTACGCGGCCGCGCAGGCCGACGGGTACCCCGTCGGCAGGGTCGGCCGCCCCGCGGAGGTCGCCGCCGTGGTCGCCTTCGTGGCCAGCGACGAGGCGAGCTTCGTCACGGGCGACTCGTGGCTGGTAGATGGCGGGTACTGTGCCTGACGCGGCGCCGATCGGCGATCCTGAACGGAGCAGACGGAGGTCGTGATGAGGCGATTCGATCTGGGGAGCATCGACGAAGCCGTGAGAGCGCTGCGCGCGGCAGGCGTCAGCTCTCAGGATGTCCGCGCCATCGTGACCGGCGTGCTCGACGGAGGTGCGCGCCAAGGGAGACGCCGCGCTGCGCGAGTTCACGGCGCGGTTCGACGGCGTCGAGCTGGCATCGCCACTCGCCGTGTCTGACGAGACTCTGCGGCGCGCTCTGGAGTCGAGCTCTCCGGACCTGGTCGAGGCGCTCTCAAAGGCCGCCGAGAACGTGCGCGAGTACCACTCGCGCGAGGCGCCCAAGGCCTGGCGGGCGCAGCTTGCCCAGGGCCAGACGGTCGGCCAGGAGATCATGCCGATGGCCGTCGCCGGCCTGTACGTCCCCGGCGGCCTTGCGAACTACCCGTCCTCGGTGCTGATGACGGTCATCCCGGCGCAGGTGGCCGGGGTCGGGAGCATCGTCGTCTGTTCGCCGCCGCGCAAGGACGGCTCGGTCCCCCCGGGCGTCGCCGCCGCGTGCGCGCTGCTCGGCGTCGATCAGGTGTTCCCGGTGGGCGGCGCCCAGGCCGTCGCGGCCATGGCCTACGGCACCGCGTCGGTGCCGCGCTGCGACGTGATCGTCGGCCCCGGCAACGCCTACGTCACCGAGGCCAAGCGCCAGGTGATGGGCGAGGTGGCCATCGACGGGCTGGCCGGCCCCAGCGAGGTGCTGATCGTGGCCGACGCCGGCGCCGAGCCGGAGTGGCTGGCCGCGGACGCCCTGGCGCAGGCCGAGCACGGCGCCGGCGCGATGGGCGCCGTACTCTCCCTCGACCGCGAGCTGAGCGACAGGCTCGAGGGCGAGATGCGGCGCCTCGCGGAGCGGCTGCGGATCGGCATCGACAACGTGACGATCGTCGACTGCCCCTCGCTGGACGGCCGCGATGGAGCTCGTGAACGCCTTCGGTCCCGAGCACCTCGAGCTGCACGTGGCCGACCCGCGCGAGGCGCTGAAGCAGGTGCGCAGCGCCGGGGCGGTGTTCCTCGGCCGGCACGCCGCGACGCCCTTCGCCGACTACGCGGCGGGCACCAACCACGTGCTGCCCACCGGGGGCTCGGCGCGCTTCAGCCAGGGCCTGTCGGTCGATGCGTTCGTGCGCCGCGTCGGTGTCGTCGAGATCGACGCGCAGAGCGCCCGCGCGCTCGCCCCGCTGGTCGCGACCATCGCGCGCGAAGAGGGACTGCGTGCGCACGCGCTCTCCGCCGAGCTGCGCGCCGGCATCTCGAGCGAGCTGAGCGAGTAGCGCGGGCGCCATGGACGAGCAGCCTTCGAGCGATCGCGAGACGCGGGTTTCGAGCGGAGGCACGCCCGAGGAGCGCGCGGCGGCGCGGGAGCGCCGCCGGCAGCAGCTTCGCCGCCGCCGGCTGGTCGCGCTCGGCGTCCTGGTCGGCGTCGTCGTCCTGCTGATCGTCCTCGTCGTGCTGGCTGTTCGCGGCTGCGGCGATGGCGGCGGGACGGCCGGCGCTTCCGCCGGCAAGCCGTCGCCGCCGCCCACCGCGCTGCGCACGCCGACGGCGGCCGACTCTCTGCGGATCGGCGCCTACGGCGAGTCGGTCGGCGGCGGCCTGCTCCTCGGTCTCAAGCTGCTCACCGAGGGCCGCAAGGACATCGCCATGCAGCGCTTCGTCAAGGTGGCCAGCGGCCTCACGCGCCCGGACTACTTCGATTGGCCTGCCCATCTGAAGCAGGCCATCGGCAAGCGCAAGCGGCGCTTCGACGCCGTGATGCTCATGTTCGGCGCCAACGACGGGCAGGACGTCAAGGTGAACGGCAAGCAGCTCGACTTCGGCACCGGCCCGTGGAAGGCGATGTACGCGCGCCGGGTCGGCGCTGTGATGGACCTCTGCCTCGAAGAGGGCGTGAAACGCGTGTACTGGGTCGGCATGCCGCGCATGGGCATCGGCTGGTTCAACAAACGCATGGAGCTGATGAACGGCATCTACAAGGCGGAGGCCGAGAAGAGGGCCCCGCAGGTCGAGTACATCGACGCCTGGACGATCGTCGACGCGCCCGCCGACACCTACCAGGCGAGGTACCGGCAGTCCGACGGCGTGCACATGACCGCCGAGGGCGGCCTCAGGGTCGCGGAGGCGGTGCTCGCCATCGTCGCCCGCGAGTGGCACCTGCCGCCGTTCAAGTAGGTCGCTGCGGGCGGCGGGCGGCGGGGCCCTTCCGGCCCCGCCCGCCGCCCTGCTCGCACGCCCTCCGCTCCGCTTCCGATAGGATGGCCGCGATGGCCTCTCCCGCGACGATGACGCACGACTCGCGCCGCAAGGCGATCATCGCCGACATCCTGCTCTTCAGCGTCGCCGTCTTCTGGGGCGGCAACTTCGTCGCCATCAAGTCGGCCGTGGAGCGCACGAGCGCGATCGCCGGAGGCAGCATCGTCGCCGGCTCGATGCTGTACCTCCTGCTGCGCTACGCGGTGGCCACCGGGATCTTCGCCGCGGCGCAGCCCAGGAGCTGGCTCAAAGCCTCACGGCGCGACTGGAAGATGGGCGGTCTGCTGGGCTTCTTCTACCTGACCGCCCTCATCCTCCAGACGATCGGGCTGCAGCGCACCTCGCCCGGCGTCTCGGGCTTCATCACGGGGATGAGCGTCGCCATGGTCCCCTTTCTCTACTGGGCCGTCTCCCGCCGCTCGCCGGGCAAGTGGCAGATCATCGGCGCGATCGTCGCCACCATCGGCCTCGGGGCGCTCTCCCTGCAGGGCGACTTCTCCATCCGCTGGGGCGACGCCATCACCCTGCTCGGCACTCTCTTCTACGCGCTGCACATCATGACCACCGGCTTCTTCGCGCCGAAAGTGCACCCGTCCACGCTCGCCGTCACGCAGATGTTCGTCTCGACCGCGGCGCTCCTCGTGCTCACCCCGTTCTTCATCGACATCACCCTCGACCTGCCCTGGCAGGTGTGGGCGGCCGTCGTGTGGACGGCCCTGAGCGGCACCATCTACGCGTTCTTCATCCAGAGCTGGGCGCAGCGGTACACGACCTCCACGCACGCCGCCATCCTGCTCGGCTTCGAGGCCGTCTTCGCGGCGCTGGCCGGCATCGCCTTCGGTATGGATTCCGTGACCTGGCGCCTGCTGGTCGGCGGCTCGCTGATGCTCAGCGGCGTGCTCATCGTGGAGCTGCTGCCGACGTCGAAGGGCATCGTGGAGGAGATCGAGGCGGAGGAGGGGCCGTCCGGCGTGAGCGTGCGCGGCTCGGCGCCCGGCGGCTACGAGCTGCTGTCGCTCACGCCGGCGGAGCGCGAGCAGATCGAGGAGCAGTTGTGCGCGTGCTTCGGGCTGACGCCCGCCGGCGCCCGCGCCTGGGTCGCTACGTCTGCTCGCTCCGGTTGGTACTACGGCTGGAAGGACGGGGGCACGGTCGCCGCGAGCGTCGCCTTCGAGCCTCTGGCGTTCGCGCGCGGGCGCCGAGACCATCCGGAGCTTGTTGCTCCAGAGCCACTACGTGCATCCGGATTATCGGGGCAGGGCTACCGCGTAGCAGGGAGGTTTCTCGACGCCGTGCTGGCGCGGCACTGCGCCAGACCGTCGTGATCTGCCTGTACGAAGACGCGCTGGCGGGGTACTGGCGGGAGGTCGGCTTCGTGGTCGAGCATGGTCGCGAGACGATCACCGTGGCGGCGGCGCTGGCGCGCTGGGCCGCCGCGCTTTCGCCGGTCGTCACCGCGGGCTACCTGGCGGTGAAGCGCGAGGAGGCCGAGGCGGACGGGGCGATGACCACCGAGGCCGACGGGCTGGTGTTGCTGCGCGCCGGGGGCGCGGTGGCCCACACGGAGCTCCTGGTCGACCGATGTCGAGCGGGCGCTGGCGCCCGCCGGGCATGCTGGCGGAGTCACTCGAAGTGACGCCCATCATGAGCTACCCGTCGCGCCATGGGCTCTTCTGCCCTATCCTCGTGTGACGGCCGTCGAAGGGCGTCGTTGCGGAGATCGAGGCGGAGGGTTCTGCTGGCGACATGCACGGACGAGGTGTTTGTGCACAATCCCGGAGTCTTGGCCGTTCTTCCGCGAGAAGACCCGGTTGCACCGGAGTTCATCCTTGGCGTGCTGAACAGTCGTAGTGCCAGTGTGGCTTTCGCGCAGTTGGCGCCGAAAGCGAAGAAGGGCTTGTTCCCGAAGGTCATTATCACCGATGCGCGTCGCCTGCCTTTCCCGCGGATCGACGTGAGCAGTCAGCAAGATCGCAGGCAGCATGATGTCCTTCTTGGCCTCGTGGATCAGATGCTCGCGCTTCGTGCTAGAGCAGATCACGCGTCCGCCCCGCAAGACCGCGCGGACCTTGAACGACGCCTTGCGTCTCTTGATAGCAGGGTTGACGAGGCCGTCTACGGCCTCACCAGCGACGAGATCGACCTCGTCGAGGAAAGCGTCCCACACGCCGGATGCGGGCCTGAGAAGCTCGCCACGACGAGCGCCCACGAGTCTCAGCCGCTCGATCGCACGGCCTTCAAGCTCGAGCGCGAGACCCAGCAGCAGCTCGAGGCGCTGACCGGCCGCGCAGGGTGACAATCGGCCGCGCTCGTTGCATTCCTCCCTGGGGTCGGGGATAGTGAGGGTGGGTTCGGGAACCCCGTCAGTCGCTGGAGACAGTGACACCGCGGAAACGCGGCCGACGTCCCGGGCCCATTTCTCTGCCTACGATTGGCAGAACGCCTGCACCCACGGGTGGCGCGGGTGCGGCAATGGGCAGATTCTGAGTCCGCATGCCTGCAGGCCCCCACTGGATGGTCGCCAGAAACGGGAGTGCAGCGTGTCGAGGATGGCGGACTGAGCGCCGTCCGGTACGAGCACGGCGGTGAGGCAGAAATGCTCGGACGAACCGGCTCGAGCGCCGGGTGGCAGAGCGGTCGGCCTGCGCTTCCAGCCGCGGTCGCCGCTCTCGGCGACATAGGCGTGCCAGTAGGGCAGTGGCTCTGCGCGTCTTCTGCGCGGGTCGGCCGGTGTCATGTCGCGTGGTCAGCGAGGGTCCAGTGCATCACGCGGGGGAGCGTAGCCTGACCGGCGCTCTGCGGACAGAGTGACAATGGGCTGCGGCATGGGCTGATCAGTCAGCGCACGGAGTGATCGTCTATGGGCAAAGGGAAGGGAATGTCGAGCCCGCTGATCCACGTCCCCGCCTGCTATCCTATCCGCACGTCCGCTGCCCACGGGAGGCCACATGCCCGACACACCATACGAAGACGTCCAGATCGAGGGCCACCTCATCGACTCGCTGATGATGCCGCACATCATGGACCAGATCATGGACCTCGACGGCGAGTTCGAGATGCTCACCTTCGAGGTCGGGCGCATGAAGGACGACCCGTCGCACGCCGTGATGCGCATCTTCGGGCGCGACGCCGCGCACCTCGACGAGCTGCTGACGGCCATCACGGAGTTCGGCGTGGTCGCGGTGAAGCCGCAGGACGCCGTGCTCGAGGCCGCCGACATGGACGGCGTCTTCCCCGAGCGCTTCTACTCGACCACCAACCTGACGACGTTCGTGCGCGTGGGAGGCGACTGGGTGCGCGTGCAGCATCCCGAGATGGACTGTGGCATCCGCGTGGACGAGGGAGCCGGCACGGCCGAGACCGTGGCGATGAGCGACGTGCAGGCCGGCGACCGCTTCGTCACCGGCCATCGCGGCATCCGCGTGCTGCCGCTCGAGCGGCCGCGCGAGAGCCAGCCGTTCGAGTTCATGGCCTCGGCCGTCAGCTGCGAGAAGCCCAAGGCGCAGATCGTGCGCGAAGTGGCCCGGGAGCTGCGCCAGGTCAAGGCGCAGGGCAAGCTCACGATCGCCGTGGTGGGCCCGGCGGTGGTGCACACGGGGGCGGCGCCGCACCTGGCCCGCCTCATCGAGGCGGGCTACATCGGCGCCGTGTTCGGCGGCAACGCCATCGCTACGCACGACATCGAGTCCAACCTGTTCGGCACCTCGCTGGGCATCAGCCTCAAGGAGGGCACGCCGATGCCCGGCGGCCACGAGCATCACCTGCGCGCCATCAACACCATCCGCAGGTGCGGCTCGATCCGGGCCGCCGTCGAGCAGGGCATCCTGACCGGCGGCCTCATGTACACGCTGATCAAGACCGGCACGCCGTTCGTGCTCGCCGGCAGCATCCGCGACGACGGCCCCATGCCCGAGGTGATCACCGACGTGATGCAGGCGCAGAGGGTCATGCGCGAGTACGCGCAGCAGGCCGGCGCCTGCCTCATGCTCAGCACCATGCTGCACAGCATCGCCGTCGGCAACATGCTGCCGGCCTCGGTGCGCACCGTGTGCGTCGACATCAACCCGGCGGTCGTGACCAAGCTGGCCGACCGCGGCAGCTTCCAGACGGTCGGCATCGTCACCGATGTGGGGCTCTTCGTGGAACAGCTCGCCGATGAACTGCAGGACGGCGGGCTTTAGACTCGGCTGGGCACGCATGCCCGACCTCGACAGACCGGAGGAGACCATGGATCGAGGGACCGTGATCCGCTCGCTGCGGCTCGCTTTCGTCTTTGCGTTTGTCGCGTCCGTCGCGGCGCTTGCGGGGTGGACAGGGGTGGCCGGCGCCGGCGTCGTCGTGAGCGGCGGCGACCGCGACGTCGCTACGCGGCAGGAGCCGGCGACCGAATCCCCCCTCGAGATCGCCACGCGGATCCTCGGCCACGCTCCCCGTGGTCTGGCGAAGACCATCGTCGAGCGCGGCAGCATCCTCGTCGCCAACGACGCCAACTACCCGCCGTACAGCTCGGTGGACGGGTCGACCGGCGAGGTCGAAGGCTTCGACGTCGATGTGGCGCGTGGGATCGCCGCGATCCTCGGAGTGGCCGTGGAGTTCAGGCACCCGGCCTGGGACTGGGTCCCTCGCGGCCTGGTGCGGGGGTATTTCGACGTGTCCATCGGCAGCATGGAGATCACGCCCCAGCGCAAGAAGACGGTGGCCTTCTCGACGCCGTATTCCCATCTCGCTGCGCAGGTTCTGATCCGCAAGGGCGGACCGCGTGTCGCCGGACCCGCCTCGCTGCGCGGAAGGAAGGTGGGCGCCGACCGCGGGAGCACGTACCTCACGTACTTGCGCGACAAGACAGGAGCGACCCCGGTCGCATTTGCCGACTACAGCCCGGCCGTGCGCGCCCTCCTCAAGCACGAGGTGCCGATGTACCTCACCTCGGGGGTCATGGCACGCCTGCTGGCGGGCAGAGACGATCGTTTGGCGCTTTCCGGCAGGCCGCTCTTCTGGGATCGTTGCGCGTGCGCCGTCAAGAAAGGCGAGGCGGACCTCGTCGCCCTCCTCGACTACAGCCTCCGCACTCTCCAGCGCGACGGCGTCATCCGCGAGAGCATGACGCGCTGGTTCGGCCCCGGCGATCAGGGCATCAGGCCGTAGAGCGTCGCTTGGACTCGTGCCGTCGGCATCGCGACCAGATGCAGGTGAGATTGCGGAGAGTGTCACTATCTGCAATCGGTGCCGCGAGAGGTCCGTCAGCCGGCATCGTCAATGGGAATGTGACCAAGCGCTGACCCACTTGCGTTCGGTCTGACTATTCGCCAATGGCCTGACGATGGAGGAGAGGCATGCGGTTCTACTCACGACTGGACGACGGCCAGTGCGAACGGCTCCACGAGGCGACGCTGCGGGTGCTCGAGCGGACCGGGCTCATCGTCGATGAGCCCGAGGGCCTCGAGCTGCTGCGCAGCGCCGGCGCGGCGGTCGACGGGAACCGCGTGCGCATCCCCGAGAAGCTCGTCGACTGGGCCCTGAGCGTCGCGCCCAAGGAAGTCACGCTGTATGGGCGCGACGGGCGGCCGGCGCTGCGCTGCGGTGGCTACGAGTACTCCTTCGGCGCCGGCAGCGACTGCATGAACTGCTTCGATCACCGCACCGGAGAGCGCCGCCGCGCCGTCCTTGCGGACGTCGTCGAGGCGGCGCGCGTCCAGGACGCGTGCGAGAACCTCGACTTCGTCATGAGCCTGTTCACGCCGAGCGACGTGACGCCCGAGGTGATGGACCGCCATCAGATGGCGGCGATGCTCGCCAACACGACGAAGCCCATCGTCTACGTGACCCTCAACGACATGACCGCCCATCTCGACGTCACCGAGATGGCCGAGGCGGTGGTCGGCGGGCCGGAGGCGCTCGCCGAGCGCCCGCTGGTGGCCTGCTACAAGAACACCCTGTTCCCGCTGGTGCACAACGCCGAGGCGGTGCGCACGCTGCTCGACCTTGCCGAGCGCGGCCTGCCCTGCATCTACAGCCCCGTCTCGACCGCCGGCACGGTCGCGCCGATGACCGTGCTCGGCTCCACGGTGGTGGTGAACGCCGGCGTGCTCGCCGGCCTCGTGATGGCCCAGCTCAAGCGCGAAGGCGCGCCGTACATCGCCATCGGCTGGGCCGGCGAGGCCCTCGACATGCGCACCATGGTCGACGTCTTCTCGGGGCCCGACCACCGCGCCGTGTACTCGAGTCTGCTGCACTGGTACGACCTGCCGATGTGGACGCTGGGCGGCGTCACCGACAGCAAGCTGCCCGACCAGCAGGCCGCCGCCGAGGCGGCGCTCACGCTGCTCGCCGACGCCGTCAGCGGCGGCCACATGATCCACGACATCGGCTTCATGGAGAGCGCCTACACCGGCTCGCTCACGCAGGTGGTGCTCTGCGACGACATCGCCGGCTGGGTCAAAGCGTTCCTGAAGCCGATCGAGATCACCGACGAGGAGCTGGGCCTGGAGGCGATCGAGCAGGTCGGGCCCGGCGAGCTCTTCCTGAAGCACAAGCACACGCGCCGGCACGCGCGCGACCGCTGGCAGCCGCAGGTCTTCGACCGGCGCTCGCGCGAGGAGTGGCTGGCGGGCGGAGCCGGAGGGCCTGCGGCCGCCGGCGCGGAGGGCGGCCTGCACGCGAGGGCCGTGGCCGCCGCCCGCGTCGAGCAGATCCTGGCCGGGCCGAGGTGCCGGCGCTGCCGGCCGGAGTGCAAGCAGCGCTCGACGCCATCGTCGAGAGGGCCGAGGCGCGGGTGCGGCC
>CAVOWE010000026.1:0-97066 GCA_963700035.1 uncultured Thermoleophilia bacterium
CATGCGCCACTACGAAGGCTTCCTCAAGTAGGGATGCGACTATGACCGAGACCCAGCGCAACGTGATCCTCCTCGGCGCCCCCGGCGCCGGCAAGGGCACCCAGGCCGAGCGCATCGTCGCCGGCTTCGGGCTGCCGCACATCTCTACCGGCGAGATGTTGCGCGCGGCGCTCGCCGAAGGCACCGAGATGGGTCTCGCGGCGCAGAAGTTCATGGCGGCCGGCGCGCTGGTCCCCGACGAGGTCGTGATCGGCGTCGTCCGCGATCGTCTGGCGCTGGCTGACGCCCGGAAGGGCTTCCTGCTCGACGGCTTTCCACGCACCATCGAGCAGGCCGAGCGTCTCGACGCTATGCTGGCAGACGGCGACCGTGCGGTGACCCACGTCATCCTCATCGACGTACCCGAGGACGAGCTCGTGGAGCGTCTCGCGGGGCGGCGTCTGTGCAGAGGCTGCGGCAAGGGCTACCACGTCGTGTTCGACCCGCCGCAGAACGAGGGTGTCTGCGACGTGTGCGGCGCCGAGCTCTATCAGCGCGGCGACGACAACGAAGCGACGGTGCGCAACCGCCTCGAGGTGTACCGCGCGCAGACCGAGCCGCTCGTCGGGTATTACGAGGGTCACGACGTGCTCTGGACGGTGCAGGGCGGCGGCAAGATGCCGGACGAGGTGTTCGCGCAAGTCGAGCAGCTGCTCGAGGGCGACTGACACGGCGTGATCGTCCGCAAGTCGGCAGCCGAGGTCGCGAAGATCGACGCCGCAGGCAGCATCCTCGCGGACTGTCTCGACATGCTGGCCGCGGAGGCGCATCCGGGCGTGACGACCGCCGAGCTGGACCGCCTGGCGGAGAGGCTGGTCAGGGCGCGCGGAGGGGTGCCGACGTTCCTCGGCTACCGGGGGTTCCCGGCGTCGATCTGCGCGTCGCCGAACGACATGGTGGTGCACGGCATCCCGGGAGCGTACCGGATCGCCGAGGGCGACGTGCTGAGCATCGACGCCGGTGTGACGCTTGACGGCTACGTGGCCGACTCGGCCATCACGCTGCCGATGGGCGCCGTGGACGCCGAGGCTCAGCGCCTCCTCGATGTCACGGCGGAGGCGCTCGAGGCCGGCGTTGCGGAGTGCCGTGGTGGCCGGCGCCTGGGCGACGTGTCACATGCCGTGCAGGAGGTCGTCGAGGCCGCCGGGTTCAGCGTGGTCCGGTCGCTCGTCGGGCACGGGGTCGGCAAGGAGATGCACGAGGATCCGCAGATCCCGAACTACGGGGATGCGGGGCGCGGTCCCCGGCTCGAAGAAGGCATGGTGTTCGCCATCGAGCCGATGGTCAACGCCGGCGGCCACGAGGTGTTCGTCGCCGACGACGGCTGGAGCATCTCCACCGTCGACGGTTCGCTGTCGGCGCATTTCGAGCATACGGTGGCCGTCGGCAAGAAGGCGCCGCGAGTGCTCACGCGACGCCGCTCGGAGGGGGGCGGCGCGGACCGGGTAGCGAGGCGCAGAAGGCGCGGCCCAGCGGCCGCCGCGCCGCTGCGGACGGCCTGTTTTGTGAGGCAAGCCGTTTGTGGTAGTATGTCAGGCCGCTGTGTGTCGACGAGTAGGGAGTATGGCGAACAAAGAAGAGGCCATCGAGATAGAAGGCGAAGTGGTCGAGGCTCTGCCCAACACGATGTTCCGGGTGCACCTCGACAACAACCACGAAGTGCTCGCCCATATCTCCGGCAAGATGCGCATGAACTACATCCGCATCCTGCCCGGCGACAGGGTCAAAGTGGAGCTGTCGCCCTACGACCTCAGCAGAGGCAGGATCACGTACCGGTTCAAGTAGCGGCCGCAGGTCGCCCGGAGGCGGTGTGCGGGGGCCGCAGGCTCGCCGCGCGCTCGAGCGAGGATCACCGATGAAGGTAAGAGCATCAGTCAAGCCGATGTGCGAGAAGTGCAAGGTCATCCGCCGTCACGGCACGGTACAGGTGATCTGCGCCAACCCGCGTCATCGTCAGAGGCAGGGGTAAGTCCGCATGGCACGTATCGCAGGCGTCAACATCCCGCCGCAGAAGCGGGTCGAGATCGGGCTCACGTACATCTACGGCATCGGTCGTTCCATGTCCAACAGGGTCCTGAGCGTTGTGGGCATCGACCCGAACACCAAGGTCCGCGACCTGACCGAAGAGGAGATCGTGCGCCTGCGCGAGGCCATCGACCGTGACGTCACGGTCGAGGGCGACCTGCGGCGCGAGCGCTCGCAGAACATCAAGCGACTCATGGACATCGGCTGCTACAGGGGCATCCGCCACCGTCGCGGCATGCCGGTGAACGGGCAGCGCACCCGTACCAACGCCCGTGGGCGCAAGGGTCCCAAGAGGACGATCAGCGGCAAGCGCAAGAAGTGACCGCGAGACCAGCCGGAGGAGTAGAGCAGAGTGGCTAAGCCTCAGAGAGCCAAAGGGCGTCAGCGCCGCAGGGTCCGCAAGAACATCGCCGTCGGCCAGGCGCACATCAAGACGTCGTTCAACAACACGCTGGTGACGCTCACCGACAAGGAGGGCAACGTCATCGCGTGGGAGAGCGCCGGGTCGGTCGGCTTCAAGGGCTCGCGCAAGAGCACGCCCTTCGCCGCCCAGGTCACGGCCGAGTCCTGTGCCAAGAAGGGCATGGAGCACGGCCTCCAGAAGGTCGAAGTCTTCGTTCGTGGGCCGGGCTCGGGCCGCGAGACCGCGGTCCGCTCGCTGCAGGCCGCCGGTCTGGAGATCATCAGTGTCAAAGACGTGACGCCGGTGCCGCACAACGGGTGCCGTCCGCGTAAGCGTCGCCGGGTCTAGGAAGGTCTACGTGGCGAGAGATACATCAGCACAGTGCAAGCAGTGTCGCCGCGAGGCTGAGAAGCTCTTCCTCAAGGGCGAGCGCTGCCTCACCGACAAGTGCGCGGTCGAGCGGCGTGCGTACCCTCCGGGGGAGCACGGTCGCGGCCGCATCAAGCAGAGCGAGTACCTCCTCCAGCTTCGCGAGAAGCAGAAGGCCCGCCGGTACTACCAGGTGCTCGAGAAGCAGTTCCATCACTACTACGAGGTAGCGAGCCGCAAGCAGGGCATCACCGGCGAGAACCTGCTCTGCCTCCTCGAGATGAGGCTCGACAACGTCGTGTACCGCCTCGGCTTCGGCGCTTCGCGTCGCCAGGCGCGCCAGCTGGTGCGTCACGCGCACTTCATGGTCAACGGCAAGAAGGTCGACATCCCGTCGTATCAGGTGCGACCCGACGACGTCGTGTCGGTGCGCGCCAACAGCAAGGCCGTCGAGACCGTGCGCGCCGCCACCGACCTCACGTCGTCGGTGGCCCCGTGGCTGCTGGTCGACCACGACAACCTCACGGGCAAGATCCTGCGCGCTCCGACGCGCGACGAGATCGACACGCCCGTGCAGGAACAGCTCATCGTCGAGCTCTACTCTAAGTAACCGCTGCAGCTGACCCGCGGCGAAGACCCTACAGGAGGCCAGTTGCTTCAGTTTCAGATGCCCAACATCACGCGCGAGCAGCTCGCCGGCAACCGGGCGCGCTTCGAGGTAGAACCCCTCGACCGCGGCTTCGGGCATACGTTCGGCAACGCTCTGCGCCGTGTGCTGCTCTCGTCTCTCGAGGGTGCTGCCGTGAGTTCGGTCAAGATCGACGGTGTCGCCCATGAGTTCACCACCATCAAGGGCGTCAAGGAAGACGTCACCGACGTCATCCTGAACCTCAAGGAGCTCGTCTGCCGCCTGCATGGCGAGCTCGACGAGGTCCAGGTGCGGCTCTACAAAGACAAGCCCGGCAAGGTCGTGGCGGCCGACATCGATATCCCGGCCGAGCTGGAGATCCTCAACCCCGACCACCATATCGCCACGCTGTCCGACGGCGGGGCCATCGAGATGATGCTCACCATCCGTCGCGGCACCGGCTACGTTCCCGCCGAGGGCAACAAGACGCCCGAGATGATCATCGGTGTGGTCCCCATCGACTCCATCTTCAGTCCCATCAAGCGCGTCTCGTATCACGTCGAGAGCGCGCGCGTCGGCCAGCGTACCGACTACGACAAGCTCATCCTCGACATCACCACTAACGGCGCGCTCCTGCCCGAAGAGGCTCTGCGCCAGGCCGCTGAGATCCTCGTCGACCGGATGTCGATCTTCACCGACCCCGACCGCACGCGTTCCACCGAGGAGTACCCCATCGAGGGTCTCGCGACGGCACCGGCGGGCGGCGGCATGGACGAAGTGCTCATCGAAGAGCTCGAGCTCGGCGTCCGTTCGTACAACTGCCTCAAGCGCGAGGGGATCCAGACCGTCGGCGACCTGGTCGGCAAGACCGAGGCCGAGCTGCTCAACATCCCGAATTTCGGCAAGAAGAGCATCGACGAGGTCGAGGAGAAGCTCTCCGAGCGCGGGCTCTCTCTGCGGGGTGACGAGTAACATGCGCCATCAGAAGTCAGGCCGCAAGTTCAACATGGCGCCCGACCAGCGCAAGTCGCTGCTCACGGGTCTCGCCTGTCAGCTCCTCGAGCACGAGAAGGTCAAGACCGGGGTGGCGCGCGCCAAAGAGGTGCGCCCGCTCGTCGAGGAGGCCATCACGCTCGGCAAGCGCGGCGATCTGCACGCGCGCCGGCAGGCCATCTCGCTGCTGCGCAACAAGAAGATCGTGTACAAGCTGTTCAACGACGTGGCGCCTCGCTACGCCGACCGCAGCGGCGGCTACACGCGCATCATCAAGCTCGGGCCGCGGCCCGGCGACGGTAGCGAGCAGGCCTATATCGAGCTGGTGTAGGCCGGCGCCGGAAGACGTGGGACGCGAGGGGCGGGCGGCCGGAGGGCCACCCGCCCCTCGCGGCGTACGGGGACGGCGCAGCGGGCCGAGAGGCGGTCCTTCTCGCTCGGCGGGCAAAGAAGGGCCGGCCGCCGATGGCGGCGACGCGTGCGAGGGACCCCTGCGTCGATGCGGTAAGCTTCGCCGGGTATGAGCTCCAGCCCAGACGAGACGGCACCGCTCTTCGACATCTCCGGCCTGCACTACCGCTACGCGGGGGCGCAGGCCGACGCCCTGGCAGACCTCGATCTCGAGGTCCACGAGGGCGAGTTCGTGGCACTGGTCGGCGCCAACGGCTCCGGCAAGTCGACGCTCGCGCGCCTGCTCGGCGGTCTCGAGAGGCCTGCGGCCGCGCGTCACGCCGTCGCCTGCGGCCACGACCTCCTGACCGAGACGGGCAGACTCGCCGCGCGCCGCGACGTGGGCGTGCTCTTCCAGAACCCCGAGAACCAGCTCGTGGCCCAGTGCGTCGAAGACGACGTGGCGTTCGGCCTCGAGAACCTGGCGTGGCCGGCCGCGGACATCCGCCGCCGGGTCGACGAGATGCTCGCCCGGTTCGGGCTCGAGGGACTGCGGCGGCGTGAGCCGCATCTGCTCTCGGGGGGGCAGAAACAGCGCACGGCGCTGGCCGGCGTCATCGCCCTGCCGCGCCGCGTCCTCGTGCTCGACGAGCCCACGGCGATGCTCGACCCGGCCGGTCGCGACGAGGTGCTCGAGGCGGTGCGCGAGCTGCGCGACGAGGGCCTCGCCATCGTCTACATCACGCAGGAGATGGACGAGACCGCGGGGGCCGACCGCGTGATAGCGCTCGAGCGCGGCACGGAGGCCTACGCAGGCGACGCGGCCGGCCTGTTCGCCGACGTCGCGCTGGTGCGCCGGCTCGGCCTCGGCCTGCCGGCGGCAGGGGAGCTGGCGCTCGCTCTCGCCGAGCGCGGGCGCGGCCTTCGTGGCCTGCCGCTCACCATGGACGAGCTGCTCGACGCGTTGGCCGGCGCGACGTGAGCGAGCGCGAAGCGGCCGGCGGTGCGGCGCCCGACACGCCCGGCAGGCCGGCCGCGCCGGCCGCGGACGGCATGGTCCTCACCTGCCGTGACGTGTCGTTCAGCTACGAGGAGGCAAGGGCGCCGATCCCCGCGCTCCGCGACGTCTCGTTCGAGCTCGGGGGCGGGGGCTCTCTGGCGCTGATGGGCGCGTCGGGCTCCGGCAAATCGACGCTGCTTCAGGTGGTCCGTGGCCTGGACGCGCCCGAGACCGGCGCCGTGCTGCTGGACGGCGCCGGTCTCGCCGACGCTCGGTACGGAGCGCTGCAGCGCGAGGTGGGCCTCGTCTTCCAGGCCCCCGAGCTGCAGCTGTTCGCCTCCACGGCGCGCGACGACGTGGCGTTCGGGCCCCGGCGGCTCGGATGGCCGGAGGAACAGGTGACGCCGGCCGTCGACGATGCTCTCGACCTGGTCGGGCTGCCTCCCGCGCGCTTCGCCGCGCGGCATCCATACACGCTCTCGGGCGGCGAGCAGCGCCGGCTGGCCCTCGCCGGTGTGCTCGCCATGCGCCCGCGGCTCCTGCTCCTGGACGAGCCGTTCGTCAGCCTCGACCCGTCGACGCGACGCCAGCTCGCGAGCATCCTGGAGCGCCTCAAGGCCGCCGGCGTGACGCTGCTTCTGGCGACGCACGACGCGGATCTGGCCTGGGCGCTCTGCGACGAGCTGCTCGTGCTCCGCGAGGGCCGGGTCGTGGCCGCCGGCGCCTGGGACTTCAGCCCCGCCGGCGGCCGACTGCTGGCTGTGAACCGCCTGCGCGAACCGTTCCTTGTCGATCTGTGGAGGCGGCTCGGGCGCGACCCGCAGCGCGCCCCGCGTACCGCGGCCGAGGCGGCGGAGGCGCTCGCGTGAAGGCGACCATCGCCCAGTACTACCCCGGTGACTCGTTGCTGCACCGGCTCGACCCGCGGGCCAAGTTCGTCGCCGTGAGCGCGCTCGCGGTGGCGCTCTTCGTGCGCGACTCGTTCGCCGGGCTGGCGGTGTACGCCGCCGCCGCCGCCCTGGCGTACGCGCTGAGCGGCGTCCCGCTGGTCTGGTTCTGGCGCGCCTTTAGGCCACTCCTGTGGCTCGTGGCGCTCACCTTCATCGCCCAGGTCATCTTCGCCCCCGGCGAACCGTTCTTCAGCTACGGGTTCGTGCACCTGTCGTGGCGCGGGCTCGAACTGGCCGCATTCCTGAGCCTGCGTCTCGTGGTGCTCGTGCTCGTCGGCTCCGTGCTCACGCTGACGACCCCTTCGATCGCGCTCACCGACGGTCTGGCGTGGCTCGGGCGGCCGCTCCGCCGTCTGCGCGTCCCGACCGACGAACTGGCCCTGATGGTGACGATCGCCCTTCGTTTCATCCCCACGCTGCTCGTGGAGCTGGACACGATCATGCGCGCGCAGAGGGCTCGCGGCGCCGACTTCCGCCGCGGCGGGTTACGCGAACGCTCGCGCTCGCTGGTGCCGGTCCTCGTACCGTTGTTCGTGCTCAGCTTCAGACGCGCCGACGAGCTCGCGCTCGCCATGGAGGCGCGCTGCTACCGTCCCGGCGCTGCGCGGACGCGCCTGCATCCGTTGCGTGCCGGCTGGGCCGACGCTGCCTTGCTCGTCGCGACGGCGGCCGTCATCGCCGCCGGGTTGCTCGTGTAGGATGCCGTCCGTGAACAGTCGTGACGACAAAGGGGAGGGGGCTCACGGGTGCGCGGACGACCCGCCGCCCGGGAGCGCCATCTGGCGCCTCGACCTCGCCTACGAGGGCACTGCGTATCGCGGCTGGGCCTGCCAGCCGGGGCACCGCACCGTCGAAGGGCTCTTGGGGGAGGCATTGGCAACGGTCCTTCGCGAGCCGGTGCGCTTGAGCGTGGCCGGGCGCACGGACGCCGGCGTGCACGCATGGGCGCAGGTCGCGTCGTTCGTCTGCGCGCGCCGCGACCTGCGCCCGGACCAGGTGCGCCTGTCGCTGAACGCTCTGCTGCCGCCGGATATCGCCGTGACCGCCATCTCGCCGGCACCGCCGGGTTTCGTCGCGCGCCGCGCGGCCTCGCGGACCTACGAATACCGGCTGTGGCTGTCTCCGGTCAAGCCGGTGCGCGACCGGGCCTACGTCTGGAACGTGCGCGGCGCGGTCGACGTCGCGCTCCTCGCCGAGGTGGCGGCCCTGCTGCCGGGGCGACGCGACTTCGCGGCGTTGACGCCGTCGGCGCACCTGTACCACAGCTGCGTGCGTGACGTCGTGAAGGCCGGCTGGGCGGCGGCCGCCGAGGGCGGGCCGCCGGCGAGGCCTCGCCATCAGGCCGCGCCGCCGCAAGGGGCCGAGTGGGTCTTCACGATCACCGCCGGGAGCTTCCTGCACCACATGGTCCGCGTGGCCGTGGGGTCGATGGTCGACGTCGCACAGGGGCGGATGACGCCGGAGGAGTTCGCGGAGAGGCTGGCGGCCGGCGAGCGCCGGCGCATGGGGCAGACGGCGCCGGCGCGCGGCCTGGCGCTGGTGGCCGTGGCCTACTGAGGGGCAGGCGCCGCGCCGGGCGCTCGACTACTTCGTCAGGAACTGGTGCACGAGCTTCTGCTTCTCGGCATCTGACGGCGGGAAGACGTAGGCGACCCCGCCGTCCCAGCCGGGCGTGCCCACCATCACCGCCTTCTTGCCGCCCGTGGCCCGCCACTTGAGGTAGGCGAGCTCGAGGATCTGGTTGGTCGTGAGGTCGGTGGCCACGCCGCTCATGAACTTCCTGCCGATCGCAGGCAGCTTGGTGATGTTCGACGGCCGCGCGATCTTCTTCTGCAGAGCCTGCACGAACTGCTGCTGGCGCGCCGCGCGGTGGAAGTCGTCGTCGGCGTAGCGGATGCGAACATAGATCATCGCGTACTTGCCGTCGAAGTGATACATGCCCTGCTTGAACACCACGATGCGGCCGCGGCCTCCCGCGACCGTCGAGATCGTCTTGGGCACGTTCATGTCTACGCCGCCGACCGCATCGACGAGACGTGGGAAGCCCTTGAAGTCGACCACCATGACGTGGTTCACCTCGACGCCGAGGAACTGCTTGACCGCCTGCACGGCCGCGGACGGGCCGCCCCAGAACATGGCCGTGTTGATCTTGTCGTAAGTTCCGTCGGAGAGCTGCACGCGCGTGTCGCGCGGGATGGAGAGCTGGTTGATCGTGTGGGTCTTGGGGTTGAAGCGCATGAGCATGATGGTGTCGGAGCGCGCCGGCTCGCCGGCCTTGCTGTCGACGCCGAACAGCAGCAACGTGGTGCCCTTGCGCCAGATCCAGCCGTCGTCCGGGGTGAGCTCGGCGCGGGTCTTCTTGTCGATGCGCTTGTTGGCGTTGTCGACCGCGCGATCGAACCTCTTGTAGCCCGGCCAGGCGAGGACGGTGACCACGACTCCGGCGATGATGAAGGCGACCAGCAGACCGACGGGGACGTACCACCAGCGGAAACGGCGGCGTTTGGGCGCCGTGCCGGCGCCTCCGGCCGCCGCACCCTTGGCCGGCGTCGACCCGTATCGACGGTACTCACCATCGGCGCTCTCGGCGTGGACCGGGCGCGCCTCGGAGACCCGTGCTTCCTGGGGCGGCCGCGGCTCACGGGGAGGCCGCGCCCCGGCCAGCTCGTCATCGACGGAGCTGCGCCTGGCGCGGCCGGCCTTGTACCGCTTGTAGGGCTTGCGCCCGCCGTTGTCGTCGTCGTTTCGCATCTGTTCGTGGTCCCGCTCCTCACGCAGGCAGCGCCCAAGGCTTGCTGGTGGCGGGGAGCGGGGCGCCGGGCCTTGCACCTGACTACGTCCCAGGGAGGGCGTTTCCTCTGGTCGCGAGTCTACACCATGGTAAGCTGCGGGTCGTCATGAGCCCGGAGCGCACCGTCATCGGCGTTGATATCGGCGGCACCAAGATCGCCGGAGGGTTGCTGCGCGGCCGGCCGCCGCAGGCCGTCTCGCGCAGGCCCGCCACCGGGGAGACGCCCGCGATCCTGGACAGGTTCACGGTGCTCACGGACGCCGCCTCGACGCAGGCCTGTCTTGACGGCATCGTGGCCTGCATCGCCGACCTCGAGCACGGCTCCGGGCGGGTCGAGGGCATCGGCGTGGGGGTCGCCTCGATGGTGGACTTCGCCGCCGGGCACGTGGTCGCGTCGGTCAATCTGCCGCTGGTGGACGTGCCCCTGCGCGACCTGCTGCAGCGCCGTTTCGGCGTGCCCGTCGTCATCGACAACGACGCGACGGCGGCGGCCATCGGAGAGCACGCCTTCGGCGCCGGCGCCGGCACCCGCGAGATGCTCATGCTCACGCTGGGCACGGGCGTGGGCGGCGGCATCATCTGCGGCGGCCGCCCGTACCGGGGTTTCAGCGGCGCTGCCGCCGAGCTCGGCCACATCATCATCGACCTGAACGGGCCCAAGTGCCCGGCCAACTGCCCCAACCAGGGCTGTCTCGAGGCGTATGTGGCCGGCCCGGCGATGGCAGCCGCGGCCGTCGCCGCGGCCCAGGCCGCGCCGGCCTCGGCGCTGGGCCGCGCTCTGGCGGCCGGTGAGCACGTCGACGGCCGGCTTCTGACCCGTCTCGGGCAGGAGGGCGACGCCGTGCGCCGAGGCCGTCCTCGCCCGCCTGGGCGAGTATCTCGGCGCCGGCCTCGTGACGCTCGTCAACATCTTCAACCCCGAGGTGATCGTCATCGGCGGGGGCGCCGCCGCCGCCGGCGAGCTTCTGCTCGGGCCGGCCCGCGACGTGCTGCAGGCGCGCGGCTCGCGGCCCGCGCGCGACCAGGTGCGCGTCGTGCCGGCGACGCTGGGGCCGGACGCCGGCTTCATCGGCGCCGCTGCTCTGGCCTTCATCGAGCTCTTCCCGGACGACGCCGAGTCGTCGTCTTGACTTCGCCCCGGCCATATCGCTAAATGTGCAACGGAATCCCGCGCGTCCTGCGTCCGCAGCGCGCCTACAGGAGGTGACGAGCACCACATGGCTTACAAGATCACTGATGAGTGCCTCGCATGCGGCGCTTGCGTCGACGAGTGCCCCAACGAGGCGATCTCCGAAGACGACCCGATCTACATCATCGACCCTGAGAAGTGCGACGACTGCGCGACCTGTGTCGAGTCTTGCCCCAGCGAGGCGATCGTCCCCGAGTGACCGCGGCGGAGAGCGCCTGGCACTTATGGGGCCGGCTCCGCGAGGAGCCGGCCCCCTTCGTGCTTCAGGGCAGGACGCCCTCGCAGCCCACGAGCTCGGGGTCGTCCCACGAGAGCCGCCGTGCCATCACCACGACGGCCTCCGGGTTGGCGTCGACGAGCAGGTAGCCGCGGCTCGTGGCGCGCCGCAGCCTCGCCGGTGGTGCCGCTCCCCGCGAAGAAGTCGACCACCAGATCGCCGGGGTCAGAGTGCACCCGCACGATGCGCTCGAGGATCTTGAGCGGTTTCTGCGTCGGGTAGCCCGTCTTCTCCTTGCCCGTCGGACTGACGATGGTGTTCCACCACACGTCGGTGGGCGTCTTGCCGCGCGCGGCCTTCGCGGGGCCGACGAGGCCCGGCGCCATGTAGGGCACGCGGTCGATGTCGTCGTAGCGGAAGACGTAGTGGGCGGGGTCGACGGCGTACCAGAAGATGGTGTCGTGCTTGGCCGGCCAGCGCTTCCGCGGCCGGCCTCCGTAGTCGTAGGCCCAGATGAGCTCGTTGAGGAACGACTCGCGGCCGAAGATCCCGTCGAGGAGCACCTTGCAGTAGTGCGCTTCGCGGCTGTCGATGTGGAAGAAGAGCGAGCCGTCGGGCGTGAGGATGCGCCGCGCTTCTGCGAGTCGCGGCGCCAGGAATCCAAGGTAGTCGGCGAAATCGTCCGGCCAGGCGGCGTTCCCGAGGATCTCCGTGCGGTAGCGCCGCCCCTGGAAGCCCGTGCGGTCGCCACCCTCATCACGCGAGGTGCGCAGGTGCGCACGCTTCTGCGCATGCCCGGTGTTGAACGGCGGATCGATGTAGATGAGGCGCGCACAGGCGTCCGGAAGGGTGCGCAACACCTCGAGGTTGTCGCCGAAGACGATGCGCTTCACAGCGGGTGCCCGTGGACGTGCGCGTCTCTCATGGCCGCAAGTCTACTCGGGGACGCCAAGCGCCGCGCGCCGGGGCGTCCCGACGCGGGCGGTCATTCCGGCTGCTTCACGCCGAGAGGCGCGGAGCCTCCGACGCTATCTCTCCCCGCGCCGCCACGGGCACGCGGCAGTGGATGTGCAGGAGGCGGTCCTCGATGGGCTCCGCGTCTAGCGCGAGCGTGCCGCACAGCGGGCAGATGAACGTCTCGCTGGGGTCTCCGGCGAACAGGTCTTCGTCGAAGACCCCTCCGCACTCACTGCAGACCATGTGCTCCAGCATCGCGCTCCCCCTTTCCACACTCCAACCCTTCCACAGAGTACTCGAAAGAACGCACCCGGCCTGAAAGAATGGGGTGAAAGACCCAGGGGGAGGCGACATGGCCGACAGCGTGTGGCGCGAGTTCTTCGACAGCTACGCCCCGCAGTACATGAACGAAGTCTTCACTGCCGACAGCGTGCGTGAAGTGGAGTTCCTCGACGAGGTCCTCTCGGTCCCGTCGGGCTCGCGCATCCTCGACGTGGGCTGCGGAACCGGTCGGCACGCCGTGGAGCTCGCGCGGCGCGGCTATCGCGTGACGGGGCTCGACCTCTCGGCCGGCATGCTGGCCGAGGCGGCGAAGGCCGCGGAAGAGGCCGGCGTCGAGGTGGAACTGGTCCAGGCCGACGCCACGGCCTTCAGCTTCGCGCACGGCTTCGACGCGGCCGCGTGCTTGTGCGAAGGAGCGTTCACGCTGGTCGGCGCCGACGACCCGTTCGACCACGACCTGACCATCCTGCGCAACGTCCTTGCGGCGCTGAAGCCGGGCGCCCCCTTCGTGCTCACCGCCAGCAACGGGATGAGGCTCATCCGCAGCGCCACGCCCGAGCAGGTCGAGGCCGGGCGCTTCGATCCGTTGACGCTGAGCGAATCCTACGACATGGAGTGGGAGACGCCGGAGGGCCCGCGCAGCGTCCCCGTGCGCGAACGCGGCTACGTGCCCAGCGAGCTGCGGCTTCTCTGCCGCATGGCAGGGTTCGACGTAGAGCACGTCTGGGGAGGGACGGCCGGCGCCTGGGGGCGCCGGCCGGTCGACCTCGACGAGTGGGAGATAATGGTCGTCATGCGGAGACCGGCGGCGTGAACGCGTCGCCCGGCATCGGCATCAGACGGGCGACGTCGGAGGACGCCGCCGGCGTCGCCGCCGTCCTCAACGGCGTCATCGCCGGCGGCTGCCACAGCCTGCTCGACACGCCGTTCACGGTGGCCGAGGAGCGCGCCTACATCGACGCCCTTCCGGAGCGCTCCATTCTCCACATCGCCGAGGCGGGCGGCGAGATCGTCGCCTTCCAGACGGTCATTCCGTGGAACACGTTCACGACCGGGGAGCTCGACCATGTGGCCACCATGGGGACCTATGTGGACGAGCCGCACCGGCGACGCGGCATGGGGGCGGCGCTGACGGCCGCGTCGTTCGTGGCGGCCCTCGAGCTGGGCTACGAGAAGATCTTCACCGACCTGCGCGCCGACAATCTCGACTCATTGAGCTTCCATCTCGCGCTGGGGTTCACCATCGTCGGCGTCGCCCGCCGGCATGCGCGCCTGGCCGGGCGCGACATCGACGTCATCTTCATCGAGCGCTTTCTGAAGGGGTGAGCGGCATGCTGTACATCTGTGCCACACCGATCGGCAATCTCGGGGACGTGACGCCGCGCGTCCTCGACGCCCTGCGCGCGGTGGAGCTCATCGCCGCCGAAGACACCCGTCACACGCGCAAGCTCCTCAGCCACTTCGACATCCACGTGACGATGACGAGCCTCTTCCAGCACAACGAGGCGCAGAAGACCGAGGAGGTGTTGCGCCTCCTGCGCGACGGCAAGGACGTCGCCCTGGTCACCGACGCCGGGATGCCCGGCGTGCAGGATCCCGGCATGCGCCTGATCGTGCGCGCTGTGGCCGAAGGCCTCGAGCTCACGGTGCTGCCGGGGCCGTCGGCAGTGCTCACGGCTCTGGTGGCCGCGGGCTTCGACGGCGACGGCTTCCGCTTCGTCGGCTATCTGCCGCGCCGGGCGCGCGAGCTGGAGACCATGCTGCAGGGGTGGCGCCGCTGCGGCGGCCTCCTCGTGGCCTTCGAGACAGGGCAGCGTCTGGCACGCAGCGTCGCCGTGCTGGCCGCGTCGCTGCCCGAGGCCCGCGCCGCCGTGTGTCGGGAGCTCACCAAGGTACATGAGGAGATCGTGCGCGACACGCTGCTGGAGCTCAGCGAGCGCTATCCCGTCCCCGGCCCGGATACCGGACCGAGAGGCGCCGTGCGCGGCGAGATCACGCTGGTCCTCGACCTCGGCCCGCCTCTGGACGAAGCGGCCGCCGCCCGGCCGCAGGCCAGGACGGCCGCCACCGCTCTGCTCGCCCGCGGCCTGTCGCGGCGCGACACCGCCGCGGCCCTGCACGTGTGCCTCGGACTTCCGGGGCGCGAGGCCGACCGTCTGGTGCGGGAGGTCGCGGCCGAGAGTTGAGCTGCCGAGCCGCCTCGCCGCTTCTGCTAGACTGCCCGAATGGACCTCTCGGCCCTCATCGAGGAGCGTCCGCTGCTGCTCGACGGTGGACTCGGGCTGGCGCTCATGGTCCGCGGCTTCGCCGCCGGCGAGTGCCCGGAGGAGTGGAACGTCTCGCATCCCCGAGAGGTCGAAGACATCCATCGCGCCTTCTACGCGGCGGGCTCCGACATCGTGAACACCAACAGCTTCGGCGGCACCGGGCTGCGCCTGGAGGCGCACGGGATGGCCGCTCGCGCCGTCGAGCTCAACGAAGCGGCCGCCCGCCTCGCGGTCGCGCTTCGCGACCGCGAGTTCCCCGGCCGCTTCGTGGCCGGCGACATCGGCCCGTGCGGCAAGATGGTCAAGCCCATGGGAGACGCCGACCCCGAAGCGCTGCGCGCCTCGTTCGCGGAACAGGCCGAGGCGCTCGTCCGCGGAGGGGTGGACCTCCTCAACATCGAGACGATGTTCGATCTCACCGAGGCGCGCATCGCCGTGGAGGCGGCGGTGTCGGCGGCGGCCGGCCGGCCGGTGCTGGCCAGCATGGCCTTCAAGCCGGCCGCCAAGGGCTTCCGCACCATGATGGGCGTGGATCCCGCGGCGGCGGTCACCACTCTCAAAGAGGCAGGCGCGGCCATGGTGGGCTGCAACTGCGAGATCGCCGCCGAGCCCATGGCCGAGCTGGTCCCCATCCTCGCCGAGCTCAACGGCGGGGTCACCTGCGCGCAGCCCAACGCCGGCCAGCCGCGCCTCGAGAGCGGTCAGACGGTGTACGGCGAGACCCCCGAGCACTTCGCCGCCGTGGTCGAGCGGCTACCCCGCACTCGGGGCGCGCATCGTCGGCGGGTGCTGCGGCACGCCGCCGGAGTCCATCGCCGCCTTGGCCGCCGCTCTCGGTCGCTGACACCGTCGCGGCCCGCCGAGGCCGCACGCCGTCGGCCCACGACCACGCTTCGGCCGCGCGCCGTGAGGCTCTCGCGGCGCGACGCGCTCTAGCAGCCGAAGCCGCCCCTCGTTGGACCCTAGTGGTAGCCTCTTGCAGGGGTATGGGCAGGCCTGCCCCGAGTCATATGCAGGCCGCATCATACTCGTAGTCTGCCCCGAGGAGGACACGTGTTTCACGACATACCGCCAGCCATCGCCACGCGGATGGAGTACCTGGAGGCCATCGACTCTCGCGACCGCGTCGACGGCACAGACCGGCTCCAGCGCCTGCGCCAGATCCCGCCCGAGACCGGCAGGTTCGTCGCCTTGCTCGCGGCCATGGCTCCCGTCGGGCGGTACATCGAGATCGGGACCAGCGCCGGCTACTCGACGCTGTGGATCGCTCTGGCATGTCGCCTCGTGGGACGGCGAGTGACGACCTTCGAGGTCCTCGACGAGAAGGCGACACTGGCGCGAGAGACGTTCGCCCTGACCGGCGTCGACGATGTCGTGGAGTTCATCCACGGCGACGCCCGCGGCCATCTTCCGGGCTGCAGAGACATCTCCTTCTGCTTCCTCGACGCCGAGAAGGACGTCTACGCCGAGTGCTACGAGGCCGTCGTCACCAACATGACGAAGGGCGGCATCCTCGTGGCGGACAACGCCATCAACTTCGAGGCGACACTGCGGCCGGTGCTCGAGCGCGCTCTGGACGATGATCGGGTGGATGCATTGGTCGTGCCGATCGCCAACGGGGAACTGGTCTGCAGAAGGCTGTAGATGGTGGAGGTGGACCTGGACTCGGCGGCGGGTCGCAAGGATCGACAGTAACCGGGGGATCGGAGGTCGTTCGCGGGAAGCTCACCCCAGCTCGGCGCGCCGCCGGAACACGGCGCCGACGGCGTCGAGGATGAGCCGCGCGCCGTGGAGCGCCGTGAGCTGGCCGGGCCCGTCGTACTGCGGCGCCACCTCGACGAGGTCCATGCCGATCACGTGGCAGCGCGCGCAGACCGCCAGGAGGATCGCCTTGGCCTCGTAGTAGCTGAGGCCGCCGGGCTCGGGCGTGCCGGTGCCCGGCGCGATGCTCGGGTCGAGGGCGTCGATGTCGAAGGTGATGTACGTGTCGACGCCGGGCTCGAGGTGCTCGACGAGCTCGTCCGCGAGCGTGTCTTTCGCCTGCTCGCACCAGAAGATATGGGCGCCCCGGCTGCGCGCGAGGGCGATGTTGTCGCCGCTCGTGTGCAGGCTGCGGATGCCGTACTGCGTGAGCCCGGAGAGCCATCCGGCTTCGTGGGCGCGGATGATCGGGCTGGCGTGCGAGTAGCGCTGGCCGCCCTCCTCGTCCCAGTAGTCCATGTGCGTGTCGAACTGCACGAGCTGGAAAGGCTCGCCCTCCCGTGCGTCGCTGAGCGCCTTGAGCACGGGGTAGGTGATGGAGTGGTCCCCGCCGAGCGTGACGGGGAAGATGCCCGTCTCCATCAGCGGCTGCAGTCGCTCGACGACCGCTGCGTGGTAGCGCTCCGCCGTCCACATGGGCCCGATCGCGACGTCGCCACAGTCGGCCCAGCGCACCCCGCCGAGCAGCTTCACCTTGGCTTCGCCGTCGTACATCGGCTCGAGCCCGTTCTGGAAGGCCCACATCGTCGACGTGTCACGCAGGGCGCGCGGTCCCATGCGCGCCCCGGAGCGGCTGGTGGTGCCCTGGTCCCACGGGATGCCGATGACGGCCACGTCGGCGTCGGCCGTCGTCGGCGCCGCCACCAGCGGCGCCTTGAAGAAGGTCGCGATGCCGCTGAACGGCAGCTCCTCGTAGGTCATCTCATCAGCTCCTGGGGGATCAGTTCACGCCCTTTGCGTGCGCCTTGCTCACCTCGGCCACGCATTCTTCCACGATGTCGCAGCCCAGCGCGAACAGCTCCGGCGGCTGATTGAGTGCCGGCGTGGGGCGGAACCAGTTGAACGCCGGCTCGTAGATCGGCACCACGCCGCGACGCTCCATGGCGTAGACGATCTCCCGCGTGAGGTCGTGGGCCGGCGCCTTGGAGTCCTTGTCCTCGACGAACTCGACGCACATGGTAGCGCCGATGACGCGCACGTCGCCGACGATCTCGTACTTGTCCTTCATGGCGCCGAACTTCGCCTTGGCGACCCGCTCGATCTCCTTGACGTTGTCGAGCACCTTGTCGCGCTCCATGATCTCGAGCAGCTTGGTCGCCGACGAGCGCAGGCGGCGGGATTGCCGGCGAACGTGCCGCCCGTGTACAGCTCGCCGGCGGGCTCGCTCATGCGGTCTGAGCCAAGCGTGTAGGCCAGCGGGATGAGCCCGCCCGATGAGACCCTTGCCGAGGCAGAGCAGCTCGACCTCGACATCCGGCTAGGCGTCGATCGCGAACCACTCTCCGCTGCGGCCCATGCCCTCCTGGACCTCGTCGTTGTAGAGGATCCAGTCGTACTTCTTGCAGAGGTCGTACAGGCGCCTTCGGCCACTCCGGCGGCGGGATCTGGATGCCGTTCTCGCCCTGGATGAACTCGACGTTGACGCCCGCGATGCTGTCCGGCGTGGCCTTGTACTTGAGGATCATCTCCTCGATGTAGTCGAGACAGGCGATGTCGCAGGCAGGGTAGTCGAGGTGGTACGGGCAGCGGTAGCAGGTGGGGAAGGGGACGTTGATCCAGCCGCTCATGAACGGCTCGATGCCGTGGTTGTAGTGGGCGTTGTGCGGGCCCATGGCGCCGGTGCCGTAGTTGCCGCCGTGGAAGCTGCCGAGGAAGGTGATGACGAAGGGGCGGCCCGGGCCGGCGGCCTCGCGCATGATGCGCACGGCGTTCTCCACGACCTCGCTGCCGGTGGTGTCGTAGACGATCTTGCTGAGCGGCGGAGGGGCGATCTCGATGAGCTTCTCGGCGAGTTCAGCTACTGGTGCCAGACCGTCAGCGACGAGAGACACTCGGTGCCGTAGTCCTTGAGACGCCTGTGTGCGCGGCCGCGACCAGCTCGGGGTGGTTGCCGCCCGAGGGGCGCTGAGGCCCAGCCGCGAGCCAGTCGATGTAGCGGTTGCCGTCGACGTCCTCGATGAACCAGCCGTCGCGGTAGCGGGAGACGAAGTGGCTCGGCGGCCACCCGCCGATGAGCGACACTCCCAGAAGGATGTCGTCGCCGCGCTTCATGAGGGCGGACTGCGCGGGCCGGGGGGCGGGGTGTGGACGTGGGGGCGGGTCTGGTCGCCCATGCTCTCATCTCCTCTGGGCGCGCGGGGCGGCTGCGCCGCCGCGCGCCGGCGACGGGGGTTGATGCTGGGATGCTAGCGCAGGGCGGGGGGCGAGAAAAGGAGCGCTAGGAGCGCTCCGGCCCCTCGCCCGGCGACCACTCGTAGTTGTCCTTGAGGATCTTGAGGTTGAGCAGGAACTCGGCCTGGACGATGCCCGGGATGGTGCGGACATGGTTCACCAGCACGTCCATGAGCTCCTCGCGGTCGTGGGCGACGATGCCCACGATGATGTCGAAGTTGCCGGCGCAGATGCTCACGTAGTCCACCTGAGGCAGCTCGGCCACCTCTTCGGCGACCGCCTCGAGGCGCGTCGCCCTCGACGCGCAGGTGCACCTGCGCCCAGATCAGCCCGAGGTCGAGCGGGCTGCTCACGGCGACGATCTGGATGATGTTGGTGCGCAGCAGCCGCGCCACCCGCTGCCGCACGCTGGCCTCCGAGATGCCGAGGTCCTTGGCGATGGTCGTGTACGCGCGCCGTCCGTCCACCTGCAGGTGGCCGATGATGGCGATGTCGGTCTTGTCCAGTGACTGCTTGCGCATGGCGTTCCTTTCGACGGCATCATCTTACGAATGTCGTGATTCCAATGCCAGTCGTTTGCGATTCTCACCGTGCGGTACGATACCGAACGGACTCCAAGGAGGAACGTCATGAAGATCGAGCGCAAGCCGTCCACGGCGCTGCTGCCCACCCCGGTGGTGTTGCTCAGCGTGGCCGGCCACGGCAAGGAGAAGCCGAACATCATCACCCTGGCCTGGGTGGGCACGGTGTGCTCGGCGCCGCCGATGCTCAGCGTCGCCATCCGCCCGTCGCGGCATTCGCACGGCCTCGTGAACGCGGCGCGCGAGTTCGTCGTCAACATCCCGCGCGCCGACCAGGTGGCCGCCGTCGACCTCGCCGGCGTGTGGTCGGGCGCCGAGCACGACAAGTTCAAGGAGCTCGGGTTCACGGCGCGGCCGGCGAAGCTGGTCGCCGCGCCGCTCATCGAGGAATGCCCCATCAACATCGAGTGCGTGGTACGCCACCAGCTCGAGCTCGGCGCCCACGATCTCTACCTCGCCGAGATCGTCGCCACCCACTACGACGAGGAACTGCTGGACTCGCGCGGGCGGCTCAAGACGGCGCAGCTCGCCGCCATGGCCTACGTGGACGGCGAGTACTGGTCGCTCGGCGAGCGCCTCGGCAGCTACGGTCAGGCGGCGAAGGCTCTCAAGGCTCAGAAGAAGTAGACTGGGCTCGTGCGCTACTACATCACCACCCCCATCTACTACGTGAACGGCGAGCCCCACCTGGGGCACGCCTACACGACCATCGCCGCCGACATCCTGGCGCGCTACCACCGCCAGAAAGGCGACGACGTCTTCTTCCTCACCGGCGTCGACGAGCACGGCAACAAGGTGGCGCAGGCCGCGGCTGAGCGCGGCCTCACGCCGCGGCAGCACGTCGACGAGCTGGCGCCACGCTTCAAGGAGCTCACCCGCCAGCTCAACGCCACCAACGACTTCTTCATCCGCACCACCGACCCGGAGCACGAGGCCTACGTGCAGCGCTTCGTCGAGCGGCTCAAGGCCGCCGGCGACATCGAGAAGCGCACGTACGGCGGCCTCTACTGCACCGCCTGCGAGGGCTTCTGGTACGAGCGCGACCTCGTCGACGGCAAGTGCCCGGATCACGGCCTCGAGCCCGTCTGGCTGGAGGAGGAGAACTACTACTTCCTGCTGAGCAAGTATCAGGACCGTCTGGCCGAGCTCTTCCGCGCGAACCCCGGCTTCGTGACGCCCAGGTCGCGCTACAACGAGGCCCTGTCGTTCATCGAGCAGGGCCTCGAGGACATCAGCATCAGCCGCTCCAGCATCACCTGGGGCGTGCCCGTGCCGTGGGACCCCGAGCAGGTCATCTACGTGTGGGTCGACGCGCTCATCAACTACCTGTCGGCGCTCACCTACGCGCGCCCCGGCGAGGACCTCGTCGACCACTACTGGCCGGCGGTGCATCACCTGCTCGCCAAGGACATCCTCAAGTTTCACGCCGTGATCTGGCCGGCGCTGCTCCTGAGCGCCGGCCATTCTCTGCCCACCGGCGAGTTCATCCACGGCTACCTGCTGATGGGCGGGGAGAAGATGAGCAAGACGCGCGGTAACGTGCTCGACCCGTTCGCCGTGATGGACCAGTACGGCATCGACCCGCTGCGCTTCTACCTCATGCGCGAGGTCACGCTGGGGCAGGACGGGGTGATCAGCCTCGAGGGCTTCGAGGGCCGCTACAACAGCGAGCTGGCCAACGAGCTCGGCAACCTGGTGAGCCGCAGCGTGAGCATGATCGGCAAGTACCGAGATGGGAGCATTCCGGCGGCGTCTGCGCATGAGGTGCTGCAGGACGTGGCGGCCGAGGGCGAGGCGATGGTGCGCGCCGCCGGCGCGCACTACGACGCCGTCGCGGTCACGGCCGCCATCGAGACCGTGTGGGAGTACGTGCGACGCCTCAACCGTCTGGTCGAGGAAGAGGCGCCCTGGAAGCTCGCCAAGGACGAGGCGCAGGCCGGCCGCCTCGACACGGTGCTGCACGGGCTGGCGGCCGGCCTGCGCCTCGTCGCGCTGGCCATCTGCCCGGTCATCCCGGGCACCGCCGAAGAGATCCTGCGCCGTCTCGGCCAGGCGCACGGCGACGCCGACCTGCTGCTCGAGAAGGCGACCTGGGGCGGCCTCGCGCCGGCAACGGTGGTCGTTGGCCCGCCGCTCTTCCCGCGCATCGAGGCCGGCGCCTGAGGCCGTCGCCCGTGCCGCCGTGCCTACGCCGCACCCTGTCCACCGCGCCCGCGCTCACCACCAGCTGAGTCCATGACCCTCATCGATTCCCACTGCCACCTTGAGATGCTGGCCGACGCCGGCTGGGCCGTGGAGCAGGCGCGTGCGGCCGGCGTGGAGACCGTCGTCAGCATCGGCATCGACGCGGCCACCTCGAAGCTCGCCGTCGGCTTCGCAGAGCGCCTCGAGGGCGTGTACGCGACCGTCGGCCTGCACCCGCACGACGCCGACAAGCTCGACGACGCGCTTCTCGGCGAGCTCGAGGAGCTCGCCGCGCATCCGCGCGTCGTCGCCGTCGGCGAGTGCGGCCTCGACTTCTACCGCGATCTGTCGCCGCGCGACGCGCAACGCCGGGCTTTCGGCGCCCAGATCGAGCTGGCCCGCCGGGCCGGCCTGCCGCTCGTCGTCCATGTGCGCGAGGCCGGCGACGAAGCAATGGCTCAGCTGGCCGACGAGGCGAGCGACCTGACCGTGGTCATGCACTGCTTCTCCCTGCCGCAGTACGTGGACGAGTGCAATACGCGTGGCTACTACGCCAGCTTCGCCGGCAACGTCACCTACAAGAGCGCCGGCGAGCTGCGCGCCGCGGCCGCGCGCATCCGCGAGGACCGCATCATGCTCGAGACCGACGCGCCGTTCCTCAGCCCGGTGCCCAACCGCGGCAACAGCAACGTGCCGGCCTGGGTCGTGCACACCGCTGCCGTGGTCGGCGAAGCGCGCGGCTGGGACGCGGAGCGGGTCGCCGAGGTCACGACGGCCAACGCGCGCCGGGTCTTCGGGCTCCTGGAAGGCGGGTAGAGGGTGGCCGGACACCCCACAGGCGGCACACGCAGGCCCGGCGGCCGGGTAGGCCGGATCGCCGGGCACAGAGACGGGCAGGCCGCGGGCGACCGCAGTCGCCCCCCGCGGCCGCACGCCCTGCATCGCTACGGCCAGAACCATCTGGTCGACGGCAACATCCTGCGGGCGATCGTGAAACAGGCGGCCGTGGGCCCCGACGACGTCGTCCTGGAGGTCGGGGCCGCCGACGGCCAGCTCACGCGGCCGCTCCTCGAGCGGGCGCGGCTCGTGCACGCCTTCGAGATCGACCATCGCTATGCGTCGCGGCTGGCGAAGCTGGCCGCGGAGCACCCGAACCTGGCCGTGCACTCCGGCGACGCGCTCAAGCAGGATCTCGCGGGGCTCGACCCGCCACCGACGGCGCTGGTCGCCAACCTCGCCTACAACATCGCCATCCCGCTGATCATGACCACCATCGCCGGGCTCCCGCAACTGTCGCGCTGGGCGGTGATGGTGCAGAAGGAGCTGGGCGACCGCCTGTTCGCGGCACCCTCGACGAAGGCCTACGCGGCCGTCTCGGTACTGACGCAGCTCGCCTGTCGCCGCGAGGAGGTCCGCGCGGTGCCGCCGGCCGCCTTCCGCCCGCAGCCGCGCGTGGAGTCGAGCTTCATCACCTTTGTCCGGCACACAGCCGGCGAGGGTGCGGCCGTCGCCGACGGCGAGGCGCCGCCCACCATCGCCGGCGAAGCGCTGCCGATCACGGCGGCCGGGTACGCGGCCATGGATCAGCTGGTGCGGCGCGCCTTCGGCCAGCGCCGCAAGGTGCTCACCAACACGCTAGCCGGTGCGGCGCGCGCCGGCGTGACGCTGTCGCGCGACGATGTCCTGCGCGCGCTCGAAGAACTCGGGCTGAGTCCGGCGGCGCGCCCGGAGGAGCTCGCGCCGCCGCAGTGGGTGGCGCTGGCGCGGGCATTGGGGTGGCCCACAGGCGCTGTGGAGGCCGGCGAGGACACATGAGGACCGCGGACCGCACGGAGGGCGGGCGATGAGCGCGAGCGGCAACGGGCCCGCGGCGGTGACGGAGGTCATGGCGCCGGCCAAGCTCAATCTCGCGCTGCTCGTGGGGCCGCCGCGCCCAGACGGCTTTCACGAGGTCGCCTCGCTGATGGTGCCGGTGACGCTCGCCGACCGCGTGGTCGTGGAGCGCACGCCGGGGGCCGGGCTGGACGTCGTCTGCGACGTGGCGCCCGGCGAACAGAACCTCGCCGCCAAGCTGGTGCGCGAGCTGGAGGCGCGTCTGGAGCGCACCTTCGAGGTGCGCGTCACCATCGAGAAGCACGTGCCGCACGGCGGCGGCCTCGGCGGCGGCAGCTCCGACGCCGCCGCCACGCTGATCGCCCTCGAGCGGCTGTTCGCGCTCGAGCTGTCACAGCGGCTGCGCCACGAGGTGGCCGCAGCCGTCGGCTCCGACGTCCCCTTCTTCCTGTGGCCCGGCCCGCAGCTCGTGATGGGGAGGGGCCAGGTCCTCAAGGAAGTCACGCTTCCCGACCTGCACTTCGTGATCGCCATCCCCGACCTCGGGCTCAGCACGGCCGCCGTGTATCGCTGGCGCGACGACGACGCGGAGACGACACTCAAGGAGTTCGCGCCGCAGGCGCGCGCGCTCTCCGCGCGCGTGCAGGCGGCGCAGACCGTCGAGGACGTCGCCGCTCTCATCCGCAACGACCTCGAGGCGAGTGTGACGGCGCGCAAGCCGGCGGTGGCCGAGCTGCGCGACCGCCTGACCGCCGGGGGCGCGCTGGCCGCGGCCATGACCGGCAGCGGCGCGGCGGTCTTCGGTCTCTTCGCGGACGAGGAATCGGCGAGCAGGGCGCGGGCGGCGCTGGCGCCCTCCCGCGCCTGGTGCGTCAGCGATCTGCAGCCGGCCGCGCCGCGCCGCCCGCGCCCGGGGTGATACAATATCGTGCCGCTTTGCGGCGGGCGGCGCGGCGCGCTGCGGCGCTCCGGCCGTCCGGCGCTGGGGCGTAGCCAAGTGGTAAGGCACCGGGTTTTGGTCCCGGCATCCGGAGGTTCGAATCCTCCCGCCCCAGCCACTTCCAGACGCGCGGACGGCACCCGCGACCACCACTCCCGTCAGGTGGGACACATGACAGACAGATCAACTGGCAAGCGCCCGCCGCTGGCCGTCGTGATCCTCGCGGCCGGCCTCGGTACGCGCATGAAGTCCGACACCCCCAAGGTCCTGCACGAGGTGTGCGGCAGGCCCATGCTCGCCTATGTCATCGACGCCGCACTCAGCATCTCTCCGGAGCGCGTGGTCGTCGTAACGGGGCCCGACCACGAACAGATCGCCGAGATCCTGCCCGTGGGGTGCGAGCGCGCCGTGCAGGAGGAGCGAAACGGCACCGGCGACGCCGTGCGCGCCGGCCTCGAGCCGCTGGCCGGCTTCGAGGGCGATGTGATGGTGCTCTACGGTGACGTGCCGCTGGTGCACGGCGACTTCGTCGCCGGCCTCTTCCAGCGGCATCTCGAGGCCGACGCCGCGGCCACGCTCACCACGGTGCGCCTCGACGACCCCGCCCACTATGGGCGCATCGTGCGCGACGCCGACGAGTGCGTGGCACGCATCGTCGAGTTCAAGGATGCTTCGCGCGACGAGCGCGAGATCGAAGAGATCAACGTGGGCCTCTACGTGTTCCGCAGCGACGCGCTACGCCCGGCGCTGGCGCGGCTGGGCAGCGACAACTCGCAGGGCGAGCTGTACCTCACCGACGTCGTGCACCTGCTCATCGACGCCCAGCACACCGTCGCCACCTTCGAGAGCGACGACGAGGAGATGTGCATGGGCGTCAACTCGCGCGTCGAGCTGGCCCTCGTCAACGCCGCCATGCGCTGGCGGCTGCTGGAGCGTCTCATGCTCGCCGGCGTCACCGTCGAGGATCCCGACACGACGTTCGTGGACTGGGGCGTCGAGGTCGGGCGCGACACGCTCATCCGCGCCAACACGCACCTTCTCGGACGCACCACCGTGGGCGCCGCCAGCGAGATCGGCCCCGGTTCGTTCCTCAGCGACGCCTTCGTCGGCGACCGCGCCCGCGTGATCAGCTCGCACCTCTACGAGTGCGTCATCAGTTCGGGCTGCAGCGTCGGGCCGTTCGCCTACATCCGTCCCAACACGGTGCTCGCCGAGGGCGCCAAGGCCGGCACCTTCGTCGAGATCAAGAACAGCCGCATCGGCGAGGGCAGCAAGGTGCCGCATCTCAGCTACGTGGGCGACGCCATCGTCGGGCGTGGCAGCAACATCGCGGCCGGCAACATCACCGCCAACTACGACGGCTACGAGAAACACGCCACGACCATCGGCGACAACGTGCGCACCGGCAGCGACACGACGATCGTGGCGCCGGTCGCCATCGGCGACGGCGCCTTCACCGCCGCCGGGTCGGTGATCACCCGCGACGTGCCGCCGGGCGCCCTTGGCGTGTCACGCGGCAAACAGGAGAACATCGAAGGCTACGCGCGAGCGCCGCGCCGCCCGGCGGCTGACGGAGCAGGCTGAAGAGGACGCCCATCAGCCGCCGCAGGTGGGCTAACGAGGGGGGCACCGTAGGTGCACCGCTCTTTCAGCCCTTCAGGCCGGGCGTCCCCCGTCTGGTACAATCTCGTTTCGGCCGGAAGCCCATCAAGGAAGGGGACGTGGTGGCTGATACTTCCTGCTGTGTGACCTCCTCGCAGAAGCGCCTCATGGTCTTCTCGGGGCGCAGCAACCCCGTGCTCAGCGAGAAGATCGCCGAGAAGCTGGGCATCAACCTGGGCGGCGTGCTGCTCAGGACCTTCGCCAACGGCGAGATCTACGCGCGCTACGACGAGAGCATCCGGGGGGCCGACGCCTTCATCGTCCAGTCGCCCAAGGACCGGCTCAACGACGAGGTCATGGAACTGCTCATCATGATCCAGGCGGCGCAGCTCGCCTCCGCGCGGCGCATCACCGCGGTCATGCCGTACTACCCGTACTCCCGGCAGGACAAGAAGAGCGCCGCCCGCGAGCCCATCACCGCGCGCCTCATCGCCACCTTGCTCGAGGCGGCGCGCGTCGACCGCGTGCTCTCCATGGACCTTCATCAGGGCCAGATCCAGGGCTTCTTCGAGATCCCCGTCGACCACATGACGGCTGTGCCCATGCTGGCCGACTATTTTCGCTACAAGGACTTCGGCGACACGCCGCTCGTGGCCGTCTCGGCCGACGCCGGCGGCGTCAAGCTCGCGAAGCGCTTCATCAGCCGCCTGCCCGGCACCGGCCTCGCCGTACTCACCAAGATGCGTCCCGAGCATAACCGCGCCGAGACCATGCACTTCATCGGCGACGTGCGCGACAAGATCGCCGTCATCGTCGACGACCTGATCGACACGGCGGGGTCCATCACCGCCGCGGTCGATACGCTCTACGAGAACGGCGCCAAGGAGGTCTACGTCACGGCCACGCATGGCATCTTCAGCGGGTCCGCCTTCGAGCGCATCCGCGAGTCGCCGGTCAAAGAGGTCGTGGTCACCGATACGCTGCACCTGGAGATCGGCCCGGAGGACACCAAGGTCAAGGTCCTCAGCGTCGCCGACATCCTTGCCCGCACCATCAAGAACGTGTTCGAGGACGAGTCGGTGAGCGAGCTGTTCGCCGGCGAGAATCAGCTTTTCTAGCAGGAGACGACCAATGGACAAAGTCAGCATCGTCGTGCAACCGCGCGATGTCACCGGCAGCCGCGCCGCCCGGCGCCTGCGCAAGGCCGGGCTCATCCCCGGCGTGCTGTACGGCCACGGCAAAGAGGCGACCAAGATCGCCGTCGATCCGCACGTGCTGCGCGCCGCCCTCTCCACGGGCGCCGGCACGCACGCCGTCCTCGCTGTCACCGTCGAGGGCCACAAACGCGCCCACAACGCCATCATCAAGGAGATGGAGCTCGACCCCGTCAAGAGCACGCTCACGCACATCGACCTCCAGGAGATCCGCCTCGACGAGACCATCGAGACCACGGTGGCCGTGAGCTTCGAGGGCGAGGCCAAGGGCGTCAAGGCCGGCGGCATGCTCGACGAGTCCACCCGCGAGGTGACCGTCAAGGGCCTCGTCACGGCGATCCCCGAGCACCTCGTGCTCGACATCAGCGAGATGGACATCAACGACACCGCCAAGGTCGGCGACCTGGTGGCGCCCGAGGGCATCGAGATCGTCGACGACCCCGAACAGGTGCTGTGCTCGGTGCTGCCGCCGCGCAAGGTCGAGGAAGAGGCCGAGGAAGGCGTCGCCGAGGTCACGGAGGGCGCTGCCGAGGTCGAGCCCGAGATCGTCGGCAAGGGCGAGAAGGAGGAGGCGGCGGACTGACCGCCACCTCACGGCGGGTCGCCTGACCGGCAGGCATCATGGCCATCTTTCGCCCGCAACGCAGCGTTGAGTATCTGATCGTCGGCCTGGGGAATCCCGGGCCGACGTACGAGGGCACCCGCCACAACGTGGGCTACCAGGTGGTCGAGGAGCTGGCGCGCCGCCACGCGTTTCCCAAGGCCAGACGCGGCTTCGACGGCCGCTGCGCCGAAGGCGCCATCGGCGGCCGTCCCGTCCTCCTGCTGCAGCCCACGACCTTCATGAACGACTCGGGCCGCAGCGTGGCCGCCGCTCTTCGTGCTCTCAGGCTGCCGCTCGAGCGGGTGCTGGTCGTGCACGACCACATCGACCTGCCGTTCGGCCGCCTGCGGCTCGTGGAGGGCGGCGGCAGCGGCGGCCACAACGGCCTCAAGAGCATCACCGGGCTGCTCGGGCCGGGCTACCCGCGCCTGCGTGTGGGCGTGGACCGGCCGGCGAGCTACGACCCGGACGTCGTCGCCGACTACGTGCTCAGCCGGTTCGGCGAGAGCGGGGCCGAGGTGGCCGAGCTCGTGGGTACCTCGGCCGACGCCGTGGAGCTATGGCTGCACGACGGCCTGGAGGTAGCTGCCAACCGGGTGAACGGCCTCGAACGCTGACGGAGGGTGCTGGCGCAGCACCGGCGTGACGCGGATCTGGCGGGTCCCCGGGAGGCTGGCCGCCGCCAGCGCCTCGACGATGTCGTCCTGGGCGGCGGTGGCGTGGTACCAGTCCACCGAGTCTCCGTTGACCAGGAGTCGCGTAGCCCACCAGCCGGTCGTTGGCGCTCGTCACGTACCCCGACAGGCAGACCGCGACGTTGAGCGTGCCCGTCTTGGCGTGCGCGTTGCCGGCCGCGGCCGTGCCGCGCATGCGGTCCTCCAGCGTCCCATCTTCGCCGGCGATGGCCAGGGCGTCGTAGTAGTCGTCGAAGTCAGGCCGCTGGCGGGCCCCGCCGAGGACGCGCACGAGGTCTCTGGCGGTGAGCCGGTCCTCGTAGCTCAGGCCGGAGCCGTCGAGCAGGCGGTACGAGGCCCGGTCCAGTCCGATGGCGTCGAGGGTGGCGCGCGACACCTCGAGGCCGGCCTGCGTGCTCCCCTCGTCGGAGAAGTCCTTGCCGAGTCCTTTGAGCAGGATCTCGGCAAAGAAGTTGTCGCTGTGCTTGTCCATGCGCTTGAGCAATTTGCTCAGGGGTGCCGAGAACTGCTGCTGGAGCAGCCGGGCCGTGTCGGGGACCTTGCCCGTGCCGGGCTTGCCGGAGACCTTGATGCCTTTGGCGCGCAGGGTCGCGGTGAGAAGCCTGGCCGCGTACGTGGCCGGGTCCTTCACGCGGTTTCCCTCGTCGAGGCTCTCGTTGCCCGAGAGCGCCGAGAGCGGCCCGCACTCGAGCTGCAGGCCCGGTCTCCACGACGGGCCGGTGCGTATCTGGTCGAACCAGCTCTCGTCACCGAGCACATGGCCCTGGACCTTGCGGACCTTGAGCGTGCGCAGGCGCTTCGCGAACGTCTCGAACGACGCCGTGGCGAGGTGCAGCACCTTGCGCTGGTACGCGAGCGTGGACAGGCTGGGGTCGCCGAAGCCCTTGAGATACAGGTTGCCATAGACGACGCCGTCGTAGACGGGCACGTCGGGTCCGTACAGCTCGGTCTTGAAGCGGTGTTGTGGCCCCCAGCTGTCGAGGGCCGCGGAGGTCGTGACGAGCTTCACGTTGGAGGCGGGGACCAGGGGGGTATCGGCGTGGGTCGCGAAGACCTGCCGGGCGGCGTCGAAGTCCCAGACGTACACGCCGGTGCGGCTTCCGGCGACGTCGTGCTTCTGCAAGACGGTGGAGATCGCTGAGGAGACGCTTGCCGCGGCGGGCGCCGGCCGCAGTCCGGCGCCCGCCGCGGCAAGCGCGACGAAGCACAGCACCGCCGCCGCGAACCGCCGGCGCTTCAAGGTGAGCCTCCCATCCTGGCGACCATCCTACGTCGAGCCGAGCCTTCGACGGAAACGCGGGCGGCGCACAGGCGCGGCTGAGACCCGCCGGCGGCGTCGACGCGCCGGCGGCCGGCGTTCGGGTACAATCTCGGGCGGCCGCCCCGTCGCCAACGAGCTGGGGGACCGGCTCGGATGTCGAAGACCAGGCGCACGGGGCTTTCGGCGTGCGCGAAAGGACCCTGTGTTCGTCGAGTACCTGATGCACAGCGAGGCCTTCGAGAAGGCTGCGCCGCGGCTCCGCCGCGGCGCAGCCTTCTACGCCCCGAGCTACTACGCGCCCTACGTGCTGGCCACGGCACTGCGCGCGGCCGGCGCTGCAGGGCGCCTTGTGGTGGCCCCCGACGGCGAGGCGGCCACGCGCCTCGCCGCCGACCTCGCGTTGTACCTGGGCAGCGAGGTGCCCGTGCTGCCGGCGCGCGGCGTGCTCTACGGCGCCGACGTGGCGCCGGCCGCGCACGTCGTGGGCGAGCGCCAGCAGGCGCTCGCCGCCCTGGCCGCCGGCGGCGTGGTCGTGGCGGAGGCCGTGGCCCTGCTCGAGCGCTTCCTGCCGCTCGAGCTGCAGCCCCGGCCGCTCGCGCTCGCCCCTGGGGACGAGATCTCGTTCGACGCGGTCATCGCCCACCTCGCGGCCCTGGGCTACGAGCGCGTCGAGCAGGTACGCACGCGCGGCGAGTACGCCGTGCGCGGCGGCCTCGTCGATGCGTACCCGGCCCTCGGTGACCCGCTGCGCGTCGAGTTCTGGGGTGACGAGGTGGAGAGCCTGCGCACCTTCTCGGTGTACTCGCAGCGCACGAGCGGCACCCTCGAGCGCATGACGGTCCACGCTTCCTTCGAGGCCGATACGAACCTGCCGGAGTTCGAGGCGGGCCTGCATCAGGCACTCGCCGTCTGGGAGCGCGAAGGCAGGGAGGAGGCTCCGGACGAGCTCTTCCGGCGCGCCGGTGTGCGCGCCCTGGCGGCGCTCGCCGGCCGTTTCACGACCGTGGCCGACGTGCTCGCCGCCAGCGGTCTGGCGACGGCCGTGTTCAACCCCGACGAGACGTACCGGGCACTGGCCGAGTTCGACGCCGAGGTCGGCATGGCGGTCGAGGGCGCGGGCGTGCGCGAGCGGCTCTACGTGCCGCTCGCCGAGGCCCGCGCCCTCCTCGCCGGCGCCCTGCGCGTGGACCTCGTGCAGCGTGACCAGCCTGTGCAGTTCAACGCGTCGCGGCCGCAGTTCGCGGCGCGCGACATCGCCGGGGCCGAGCGCGACCTCCTGCGCCTGGTGCGCGACGGATACCGCGTCTTCATCGTCTTCCGCCACGAGGGCGAGGCGGAGCGCGCCATGTACAGGCTGCGCAGCGTGAGCGCCGAGGTGGTGAGCCGCGAGCAGCTGGCCCGCGGCGGCGAGGCCGCCCCGGGCCTCTACTTCCTCGCGGCACCCCTGCGCGAGGGCTTCGTGGTCGCCGACCTGAAGCTGGCCGTGATCAACGAGCGCGCGCTGCTTCGGGCCGCGCCGCGCGAGCAGCGTCTCGCCGCCGGTACGCGGCTGACGACGTTCTTCGACGTGAGCCCGGGCGACTACGTCGCCCACGAGGACCACGGGATCGCCCGTTTCGGCGGCATCGAGTCGCGCACCGTGGCCGGCGTCACGCGCGACTACCTGCTCCTGGAGTTCAGGGGCGATGACCGCGTCTTCGTGCCCCACGACCAGATCGGCAAGGTCAGCCGTTACATCGGTGCGTCCGGCGCGACGCCGTCGCTCGACAAGCTGGGCGGCGCGCACTGGCAGACGGTCAAGACGCGAGCCCGCAAGGCCGTGGTGGAGATGGCCGGGGAGCTGCTGCAGCTCTACGCCTCCCGCCAGGCCATCCCGGGTTTCGCCTTCCCCCCCGACGGCGAGCTCACGCAGCGGCTTGAGGACGCCTTCGCCTACGAGGAGACCGAGGACCAGGCCGAGGCCATCGACCAGGTGAAGAACGACATGGAGGCGGCGCATCCCATGGACCGCCTCGTCTGCGGCGACGTAGGCTACGGCAAGACCGAAGTCGCCTTGCGCGCCGCCTTCAAGGCCGCCGAGGCCGGCAAGCAGACCATGGTGCTGGTGCCCACCACCATCCTCGCCGAGCAGCATCACATGACCTTCAGCGAGCGCTACGCCGACCTGCCGGTGAAGGTCGGCATGGTCTCGCGCTTCCGCACGGGCCCTGAGCAGAAGCGCATCCTGGCCGAGTTCAGCGCCGGCAGGCTCGACGTGCTCGTCGGTACCCACCGCCTGCTCAGCACCGATGTGCGGCCGCACGACCTGGGGCTGGTCGTGGTCGACGAGGAGCAGCGCTTCGGCGTGCGTCAGAAGGAGCTGCTGCGCAACCTCAAGCTGCAGGTCGACGTGATGAGCCTCTCGGCGACCCCCATCCCGCGGACCCTTCAGATGTCGCTGACCAGCATCCGCGACATCTCGGTGATCGAGACGCCGCCGCGCGGGCGCCACGCCATCCGCACCTACATCGGCGAGTACCGCGACGACCTCGTGCGCATCGCCATCGAGAAGGAGCTCGCCCGCGAGGGCCAGGCGTTCTACCTGCACAACCGCGTGGAGACCATCGACGCGGCGGCCGAGCACGTGCGCGAGCTGGCGCCGTCCGCGCGCATCCTCGTGGCGCACGGGCAGATGCACGAACGCGCCCTGGAGAAAGTGATGCTCGCGTTCCTGGCCGGCGAAGCCGACGTGCTGGTCACGACGTCGATCATCGAGAGCGGCATCGACATCCCCAGCGCCAACACGCTCGTCGTGGAGCGTGCCGACATGCTCGGCCTGGCGCAGCTGTACCAGATCCGCGGGCGCATCGGGCGCAGCGACGCGCACGCCTACGCCTACCTGCTCTACCCCAGCGAGGAGTTGCTGACCAGCGACGCGGCCGCGCGTCTGCAGACGCTGAGCGACCACACCGACCTGGGCGCCGGCTTCAAGATCGCCATGGCCGACCTTGAGATCCGCGGCGCCGGCAACCTTCTCGGCGACGAGCAGAGCGGGCACGTGGCGGCAGTGGGCTTCGAGATGTACGCCCAGATGCTCGAGGAGGCCGTGCACGATCTGCAGGGCGAGCACGCGGTCCTGGCGGCGCCGGTGCGCGTCGATCTGCCCGTCACCGCCTACGTGCCGCCCGACTACATCGCCTACGAGGCCAGCAAGATCGACGCCCACCGGCGGATCGCCCGGGCTCGCGACCTGCGCGCGCTCGGAGACGTGAAGGCCGAGCTCAGCGACCGCTTCGGGCCGCCGCCGGAGCCGGTGGAGAGCCTGCTGACCCTGCAGGCTATCCGGCTCAAAGCGGCGGAGATGGCGGCCTCGTCGGTGGCCTATCGCGGCCGGCGCCTGCAGCTCGAGGGCGTCGACCTCGACGATGAATGGGCGGCGCGCCTGCGCGCCGCCCACGAGCGCATCGTCTACTTCAAGCAGCGGCGCTCGCTCACCGCGCACCGCGAGAGCTCAGATGCACATCTCCTCGGGTGGGTCGAGGCCACTCTCGATGCTATACTTGACGCCCGTGTGTCTCACGACCAGTCCTCTATCCCCGGGAGAGAAAGTCTATGAAGAAAGTCATCGTGGCTGCGGTCTTGCTCGGCCTTCTTGCGGCTACCCTCTTGTTCGCCGCCTGCGGCGGCAACAGCGTCCCCGCGGGGGCCATCGCGACGGTCGGTGACGCCACCGTCACGCAGGAGCAGTTCGACCAGATCTGGGCGCAGGCCAAGGCCCAGTACGCCTCGCAGGAGGGTGCTCCCCCGTTCCCCAAGGAGGGCACGGCAGACTACGACCGGCTCAAGGCGAGCATCGTCAACTACCTGGTGCAGAACGAGCTCATCAAGCAGCAGGCGGCCGACATGAACATCTCCGTCACCGACAGGAGCAGCTCGACGACGCCTCGCGCAGGTCATCAAGAGCCCACAGGTCGGCAGCCAGAAGAAGCTCGACGCGCTGCTGAAGAAGTAGGGCATGACCATGGACCAGCTCAAGACGCAGCACGAGGCGACAGATGCTCCAGGGCAAGCCGTGCGAGCCAAGGTCGGCGCAGAACGCCAAGGTCACCGAAGAGCAGATCAAGGCGTACTACGACGATCCCAAGAACGAGTCGCAGTTCGTCGTGCCGGATGCGGTCGACGCCCGCCACGTCCTTGTGGCTTCAAAAGCCGACGCCGAGAAGGTGCAGCAGCTCCTGGCCGCCGATCCCAGCGACGCCAACTGGAAGAAGGTCGCCGCGAAGTACTCCATCGACCCCGGCTCCAAGGACAAGGGCGGCGCCCTGGGCAACTTCCCCGAGGGCCGCATGGTCCCCGAGTTCGACAAGGTCGCCTTCAGCATCAAGCCCGGTACCATCTCGGTGCCCGTCAAGTCGCAGTTCGGCTGGCACGTCATCGAGGTCACCAAGAAGACGCCGGGTTCAACGAAGACCTTCGCCGAAGCCAAGTCGATGATCGAGCAGTCGCTCAAGTTCCAGCTGCAGACGAAGGCTTGGACGGACTGGCTCGCCAAGGTCACGAAGGACGCGGGCATCGTGTACGCGGCCGGCTTCGACCCCAAGATGCTCACCGCTTCCCCGAGCCCCAGCGGTTCGGCGGCTCCCGCCAGCCCGGCCCCGTCGCCGACGAGCTGACGGAGCCCGCTCACACGGGCCTCGCGGCAGCGCGGTGAGCCTGACGCTCGTGTACATCGGCGCCGCCGCCGGTCTGGCGCCCGCAGCCTCGCTGCGGGCGCTCGCCGGCGGCGGCGCCGTCTTCGTCCCCGCCGGGCTCGACGGCGAGCTTCGCGACCTGGTCGCGGAGCTCGCCGACCCCGGCGGCGGCCGTCTTCTCGAGATCGACCCGGCCGACGGCGAGGGCCTCGACGACCTCGCCGGCCGCGCCGTGGCCGGCGAGGTCGTCGTCGCGCTCGCCGGACCGCACGGGCCGCTCCTGGCGCGCGAGCTGCGGCGGCGTGCCGCCGGCTCTGCGCGCGCGGATGCCAGCTCTCCGAAGCTTGTGACGGTGCCTCCCGGCGAAGCCTTCGACGATGCCCTGCTCGGCCAGGAGCTGGTGTCGCTCAAACGCATCGTCGACGTGCTGCGCGTCGAGTGCCCTTGGGACCGCGAGCAGACGCCGCGCGACATCATCGGCTACACCGTGGAAGAAGTCCACGAACTGGCCGACGCCGTCGCCGGCGACGACCTCGCGGCGGAGCACGGCGAGCTCGGCGACCTGCTGCTGCAGGTCGTGCTGCTCGCCCTCATGCTCAGCGAGCGGGGTGCCGGCGACCTCGCCAGCGTCGCCGCCGACATCGAGACCAAGCTCATCCGCCGTCACCCCCACATCTTCGCGGGCGGCACCGCCAGCACGCCGGGCGAGGTCAAGAGCCGCTGGGAGCGCATCAAGGTGGAGCAGGAGGGCCGGGAAGGCATCTTTCACGACGTCCCGGCCTCCTTCCCCGCGATCCTGCTGGCGCGCAAGCTGCAGCAGCGCGCGGGCAGCGTGGGCTTCGACTGGAGCTCGGCCGCCGAGGCCTTCCCCAAGATCGCCGAGGAGCACGCAGAGCTCGCCGAGCTGTTCGCGGCGGCGGCCGCTGCGCCGCCGGCGCGCGACCCCGACCGTCACGACCCCCGCGTCGCGCACGAGGTCGGCGATCTGCTGTTCGCCACGGTGAACGTGGCGAGGCTGTTGCGCGTCGACCCGGAGCTGGCCCTGCGCGAGGCTTCGCGGCGCTTCGAGCGCCGGGTCACGGCGGCCGCCGGACTGGCGGCCGCCGAAGGCAGCGATTGGTCTGCGTTAGACTTGCCGCTGCAAGAGCAGTACTACCAGCGCGCCAAGGCCGGCGAGACCGCCGCGGCCTCCGGCCAGGAGTGAGCGGGAGGGAGATCCCCATGACCACCATCATCGATGTCACCGCCAGGCAGATCCTCGATTCACGCGGCAACCCCACGGTCGAAGTGGAGGTAGAGCTCGAGGCGGGCGTGGTGGGCCGCGCCGCCGTGCCCTCCGGGGCTTCCACCGGCGAGTACGAAGCCGTGGAGCTTCGCGACGAGGGCGGCGAGTACATGGGCAAGGGCGTGCGCACCGCCGTCGACAACGTCAACAACCTGATCGCTGAGGAGATCGTCGGCTTCGACGCCACCGACCAGCGCCTCGTCGACCGCATGCTCATCGAGCTCGACGGCACGCCCAACAAGGCCAAGCTGGGCGCCAACGCCATCCTCGGCGTGTCGCTGGCCACGGCCTACGCGGCCGCGGCGGCGCTCGAGCTGCCGCTCTATCAGTACATCGGCGGCTGTAACGCCTACCAGCTGCCCGTGCCCATGATGAACATCATGAACGGCGGCAAGCACGCCGACAACAACGTCGACCTCCAGGAGTTCATGGTGATGCCGGTCGGCGCCGCCAGCTTCGAGGAGGCCCTGCGCATCTGCGCCGAGGTCTATCATGGGCTCAAGGCCGTGCTCAAGGCCAAAGGCCTGTCCACGGCCGTCGGCGATGAGGGCGGCTTCGCCCCCGACCTCGCCTCCAACGAAGCGGCCATCCAGGTGATCATGGAGGCCATCGACGCGGCCGGCTACGAGCCGGGCAGCGATGTGTACGTCGCTCTCGATCCCGCCGCCTCCAGCTTCTATGCGGACGGCAGGTACGTGCTCGAGAGCGAAGGCCGCAGCCTCAGTTCGGCCGAGATGGTGGACTACTATGCGGCGCTCGTCGCCAAGTACCCCATCATCAGCATCGAAGACGGCCTCGCCGAGGACGACTGGGACGGCTTCAAGCTCATGACCGACAAGCTCGGCGACCGCATCCAGGTCATGGGCGACGACCTGTTCGTGACCAACACCGAGCGTCTGGCGAAGGGGATCGAGCTCGGCTCCGCCAACTCGATCCTCATCAAGCTCAACCAGATCGGCACGCTGAGCGAGACGCTCGACGCCATCGAGATGGCCAAGCGCGCCGGCTGGACGGCCGTGTGTTCGCACCGTTCCGGCGAGACCGAAGACACGACGCTCGCCGACCTCGCCGTGGCCACCAACGCCGGCCAGATCAAGAGCGGTGCCCCCGCGCGCACCGACCGCGTCGCCAAGTACAACCAGCTGCTGCGCATCGAGGAGATGCTCGGCGAGGTGGCTCACTATCCTGGCGCGGGAGCGTTTTACAACCTGAAGAGGTAGAATACTCGGCACGTTTGTGGAGGGCGCGGGCGGTCGCGAGACCGTCCGCGCCCTCTGCTTCGGCCCACGACAAGAGCGACGACGCGGAGGAAGCGCGACTATGTATTGTCCCGAGTGTGGCAACGACGCCGCCGACGCCAAGTTCTGCCCCGAGTGCGGCGCCGATCTGGCCGGTGTCAAGAGCGCCCTGAGCGGTAAGACCACCGGCCAGCAGGGCGGCGGCAAGAGCCGCCAGGGCGGCAGACAACCCAAGGCAGGCAGCGCGCCTCCCCCGCCCGCCAAGCGGGGCATCTCGCCGGCGCTGATCTGGGGGCTCTTCGGCGGGATCGCCGTCGTGGCGATCGTGATCGTGGTGATGATGTCCGGCGGCTCCAATGACAACGGCGCGCCGGCCGACGCCGGCACGCAGAGCGGCGGTCCCGCGACGCCCGTCGACGCCGACACGAGCGGCAGTTACCGCGAGCTGGTGACGCGAGCCAACGGCCTGTACGACCAGGGCGCCGCCGAGATGCCCGACGGGATCCCGAACGAGCAGGGCGCGGCGTATTTCGCCGCGGCCGCCAAAGTCTACGAGGCCGCCTGGGCCAAGCAGCCCGGCGATCCCAACGTGGGCACCGATTGGGCCATATCTCTCTTCTACAGCGGCGATGTCGACGGTGCCGTCAAGCAGGTCAACGTCGTCCTGGACGCCGACCCTCGCTTTCAGCCCGGGTTGTTCAACAAGGGCATCTTCCTGAGCCATGTGTCGCGCATGACTGAAGACAAGGCCGAGGCGCAGAAGTACACCGACCAGGCGCGCGCCGCTCTGACCGAGGCGGTCGCCGTGGACCCGTCTCCGAGGTCGGCAAGCAGGCGGATGCCGCGCTCAAGGGTCTGGCGACTCCGTAGGTCACCGGGCGAGGCGCTGAGGCCGCGGCGGCCGGACGCCGCCGTGACCCCCGGGACCGGCCCGCTCCCGGGCGCTGCGCGGCACCCGTGCGGAGCGTGCAGGGAGCGGGGTCGCCGCTCACGAATCTCTAGGGACGACCGGGCGCCGCGCGTATGGCGTCCGGCGAGTCGGCAACGGGAGAAGAGGCTTGGCCCAGGCAGCGACACTCGAGCGGCAGGCGGGGACGCCTCGTCGTGGCGGGCGGCGCGCCCACGGTCGTGGCGGCGCGCCGCGGCTGCACCTGGGGCGCCTGGCGATCCTCGTCCTCGTCCTCGTCGGCGCGTCGTTCTACGTGGCTCCGCTCAGGGCGTTCTTCGCCCAGCAGGACCGCTACCAGCATGCCGCGGACGCGCTGCAGGCGGCGCGCGCCGATAACGCCGCCTACGACCTGAAGATGGAACTGCTCACCACGAAGACCTACGTGGCGCAGGTGGCGCGCGCCGACTCGATGCTCGTGCCGCCCGACACGCAGGTGTTCGTCGTCAAGGGGCTCCCGGGCGACGATGCCGAGCCCTTCGTCCCTTCGAGCACCGCGTCGACGGCCGGCACTATCTCGGTGCTCGACCGCGTCGAGGACCTCTGGCGCACCCTGCTGCGCTGAAGCGGCGGTGAGCCCTCACCCGCGCACCTCACCTCCCCTGGTGGCCGGCGCCGATCTCGCGGTCGTGGCAGGTCAGCTTGGGCGGACGCCGCACGCCATGAGTCGCGTGGTGGCACGCTGCTCTTTCGGGCTTCCGGCCGCCGTGGAGACGCTGCCCTACGACGCCGGTGGCAGGCCGTTCCCGACGCTCTTCTACCTCACGTGCCCGACGCTCGTGGCCGCCGTGTCGCGATTGGAGGGTGACGGCGGCGTGCGGGTCTGGTCCGCGCGCCTGGCGGCGGAGCCGGAGCTGGCGCGAGCTGTCAGGGCGGCGGCGACCGCAGCGCGCCGCCGCCGCCGGGAGCTGGTCCGTCGCTACGACCTGTGGATGGTCGACGACGGGGCTTCACTCACGACCGGGGTCGGGGGCGTGGGCGACGTGCGCGCCGTCAAGTGCCTGCACGCGCACGTCGCCCACGCCCTCGCGCGCCCCGGATACGCTTTCGGCCGGGCCGTGCTGGCGGATGCCGAGGACGCGTGGTGCGACGACGGTCGCTGCGCGGCCTTCGTGCCCCCGGTGGGGGCGATGCCGTGAGAGTCGCCGTCGTCGACCTCGGGACCAACACCTGCCGGCTGTTCCTGGCGGAGGTGGGCGACGCTGGTGGGGTGAAGACGGACACGCGCCTGACGACCGTGGTGAGGCTCGGCCAGGGCGTCGATCGCAGCGGACGTCTCGACCCTGCCGCCGTCTCACGCACGCGCGCCTGTCTGGCCGGGTACGCGCCGCGTCTCGAGGCCTACGGCCCCGCGCGGCGCCTGCTCGTGGCGACCAGCGTGCTTCGCGACGCGGCCGACGGGCGCGGATTCCTCGAGGGCGTCGCGCGCGACTTCGCGCTGCCGTCGCGCGTGCTCGGCGGGGAAGAGGAGGGCGTCCTCGCCTTCCGCGGCGGTACGGCCGAGATCGCCGGCCGGGAGAACGGCCCTCTGGTGCTCACCGACATCGGCGGCGGCAGCACCGAGTTCGCCGTCGGCGCCGCCGGCGCACGGCCTGGATTCGTGCGCAGCCTGGACATCGGCGTCGTGCGCCTGACCGAGCGCTTTCTGCACCACGATCCGCCGGAAACGGCGGAGCTCGACCGGCTCACGGAGTCCGTCGTCGGCGCAATCGCCGACGGCGTGCCGGCCACGGTGCGCGGCGCCGCGCGCGGCGCCGTGGGCGTGGCCGGCACCTACACCACGCTCGTGGCCCACAAGCTCGGCTTGCGTGAGTACCGCTCCGAGCTCGTCCATGGTCACGTGCTCAGCCTGGCCGACATCGACGCCGCGATCGCCGAGTTCGCGAGACTCACCAACGCGCAGCGCGGCCGCCTGCCGGGCATCCAGAAGGGCCGCGAGGACGTGATCCTGGCCGGCGCCCTGATCGCCCGGGAGGCCGGCCGCGCCTTCGGCCTCACCGACGTCCTGGTGAGCGAGGCCGACATCCTCGAGGGCGCCGCGCTCGCGCTGGCCGAGGGCTCGCTCGGGCCAGACTGACGACCGGCCGGGGCCTCACGCCGGCGCCCGCGTCGTATACTGCTCCCGTGCCGGAGTGGCGGAACTGGTAGACGCCGGGGACTTAAAATCCTCTGCCGCCTCGGCGGCGTCCGGGTTCAAGTCCCGGCTCCGGCACCACTCCCAGGGCTGCGTGTCGACGTCTGGAGGACCGTGTCGCTCACTCATATCCGCGGGCTGTTGCTCGACATGGACGGCGTGCTCGGCGTGTCGTGGCGGCCGTTGCCGGGTGCCGCTGCGGCCGTCGCGACGTTGCGTGAGGCCGGCCTCCCTCTGCGCGTGATCACGAGCACCACCGCAAGGAGCCGCGGGGACATCGGCGTCGGGTCTGCGCGAGCACGGTTTCGACTTCGCCGACGAAGACCTGCTGACCGCGTCGGTCCTGGCGGCGAAGTACCTGCGCAGCGCGCATCCCGAGGCGCGCGTGTTCCTGCTCGGGGACGCGCGGCCGGAGGACCTTGAGGGCGTGCGTCTTGTCGGTCTCGACGACGAGCCGCAGGTCGTGCTCGTCTCCGGCGCCGACGAGTCCTTCGCCTTCGACACCCTCAACCGCGTCTACAGAGTGCTGCTCGGCGGCGCGTCGCTGGTCGCGATGCATCGCAATCTGTCGTGGATGACGCACGAGGGAGAGCGCCTCGACGCCGGCGCCTACCTGATGGGACTCGAGCGAGCCGCCGCCCGCAAGGCCGTCGTCACGGGCAAACCGGCGCCCGGGTGCTTCGTCGCCGGGCTCGAGGCACTCGGGTTGTCCGCCGATCGAGTGGCGATGGTCGGCGACGACATCGAGAACGATGTCCTCGCCGCGCAAGCGCTCGGCGTCACCGGCGTGCTGGTGCGCACCGGCAAGTTCCGCGAAGAGAAGCTTGCCGCGGCGAGCGGCACGCCCGACCACGTGATCGGCTCGATCGTCGATCTGCCGGGCCTGCTCGGCTGCTGAGGCCGCCCGCGGTCTGGCCGGGTTCCCTTTACAGCCACCCGGCGCGGCCCTACCATCAAGTACGAAGAAGAGAACGGGCGTTCCGGCGGACGGCCGCCGGCCGCGCCCGCGCGAAGGGGGACCACATGGGCTTGGCCATCGTAGGCGTCATCGTCGTCGTCGCTCTCATTCTCCTCATCCTGATCCTCGTCACGGGCATCCGCATCATCAGGCCGACGCACCGCGGCCTCGTGGAGCGTCTGGGCAAGTACAACCGCTACTGCGGCCCCGGCTTCCACATCATCATCCCGATCATCGAGCGCATGTTCCAGGTGGACATCCGCGAGGTACTGGTCGAGGCGCAGCCGCAGACGATCATCACCAACGACAACCTCAACGCGCGCGTCGACGCGCAGGTGTACCTCAAGGTCAAGGCCGACGAAGAAGACGTGAAGGCCTCGCAGTACAACGTCACCAACTACGAGAACCAGATCGTGAACCTGGCGCGCACCACGCTGCGCAACATCATCGGCACCCTGACGCTCAAGTCGGCCAACAGCGAGCGCGGACGCATCAACGAGGAGCTGCGCTCTACTCTCAAGGTCGAGACCTCCAGTTGGGGCATCGAGATCCTGCGCACCGAGCTCAAGGAGATCGACCCGCCGGTGGACGTGCAGGAGACCATGAACAAGGTCGTCAAGGCCGAGAACGAGAAGATCGCCGCCATCGACTACGCCACTGCCACCGAGACGCAGGCAGACGGTCAGCGGCGTGCGGAGATCAAGAAGGCCGAGGGCATCAAGCAGGCCAAGATCCTCGCCGCCGAGGGCGAGGCGCAGGCCATCAAGCTGGTCAACGAGGCCGCCGAGCAGTACTTCGTCGGCAACGCCCAGGTGCTGCGCAAGCTCGAGACGGTGGAGAAGGCGTTCTGGCAGAACGCCAAGATCATCGTGCCGGCCAACGGCGAGCTCGTGAACGTCGTCGGCGACCTCGCCGGCATCGCGCCCGTCCCGGTCAAGGCGGCGCAGCCGAACCCGACACCCGGGCAGCCGGCAGAAGCGCAGCTGACGATCCGCGCGGCGCGCCCGGTGCGCGCCGCGCCTCAAGCCTTCTTCTTGCGCGGCTTCTTCTCTTTGGGGGGCAGGCTCGCGGCGTAGGCCAGCCCCCGGGCCATCCAGCCGCGCAGAGCCTCGTGGTCGGCGAGCATGTCGACGGGGAAGACGACGTACTCCTTCATCGGGCGGCCTTCCATGGGCTCGAAGAGGTGGGCGCCGGGCTGCGCCAGCAGCTCGGCGCGGTCCTTCTCGCCGAGGCGCACGAACAGGCTCTCCTGGTGCACGGCGGCGAACATGTTGCCGCCGGTCCAGTAGCAGGGACCTCCGAACATGGGCTTGAACTCGACGGGGGCCTGGCCCTCAGGGATGACGTCGTGCAGGAGCTGGACGAGATCCTCCTGCGGCTTGCGCCATTTCATCGCGCCCTCCTTCTGACGGTGCGCCCGGCGTCAGTCCTTGTCGTGCCGCGGCACCACCAGCACCGGCAGGTTGCTGTGGTGCAGCAGTTTGAGCGCCGTGGAACCCAGGAAGGCGGCCGAGACGGCGCCCTGACCGTGGCTGCCGACGACGATCAGGGCCGCGTCATGGTCCTTGGCCGCATCGAGCAGCACCTCGACGGGGCGACCCTCGGCGACCACCTTCTCGGCCCTCACGCCGAAGGCGGTGAGCTTCTCGGCGGCCTTCTTCACCTGGTCTTCGCCATAGCCCCGCACGAGCTGCGCGTGATCGTCGAACTCGGCGCTCATCATCAGCGGCGAGTCGGTCATGCCCATCGGCACGTACCCGATGGAGAACTCGTAGGCGTAGACGACCACGACGGTTGCGTCAGGGATCGCGCCGGCCAGGTCGATGGTGCGCGCGAGCGCCGTCTTGGAACAGTCCGAACCGTCGTAGCCGAGTACCAGCGTCGTGGGCATCGCGTCCTCCTTGAGTAGGTCCCTGGGCCAACTATGCTCGCCGGGGGCGGCGGCAAAACGGGCGGCTACGCCGCCCGCCGCGCCGCCGCCCGCCGCGCCAGGACCCCGCGGCGCGGCGCCGCCACGAAGGCCACCAGGAATGCGCCCGTGGCAACAAGCACGACGGCCGCTCCCGAGGCCACGTCGAGGTAGTAGCTCACGTACAGGCCGGCGACACTCGAGAGGGCGCCGATCGCGGCCGAGACCGCCATCATGCTCGACAGCCTTCGCGTGAGCAGGTACGCCGTCGCCGCCGGCGTGACCAGCAGGGCCGCTACGAGGCCCACTCCCACGGTCTGCAAGCTGACGACGATGGTCAGCGCCAGCAGGATCAGCATGGTGAAGCGCAGGAGCTCGGGCCGCTTGCCCAGCATGTGCGCGAGCACGGGGTCGAACGAGGCCAGCTGGAACTCCTTGAACAGCACCAGCAGCGTGATCAGTACGGCGAGCCCCAGCAGACCGGTGAGCCAGAGGTCGCCGGCGGTGACGCCCAGCACGTTGCCGAAGAGGATGTGAGTGAGGTCGGTGGCGTACGAGCGCACGGTGCTGATGAGCACGACGCCGAGGGCCAGCGCCGCGGCGAAGAGGATGCCGATGGCAGTGTCTTCTTTGACGCCGCCGCGACGCGAGAAGAGGCCGATGCCGACGGCTACCACGAGCGCTGCGACGAGCGCTCCGACGAGCAGGTTGGCGCCCAGCAGATAGGCGATGGCGACCCCGGGGAGGATGGCGTGCGCCAGCGCGTCGCCGAGAAAGGCCATGGCGCGCAGCACCACGAAACAGCCGATCACCGAGCACACCACCCCGACGATCAGCGACGCGGCGAGGGCGCGCTGCATGAACTCGAGCGTGAAGGGTTCGCTGAGCCAGGCGATCATCGCGGCCCGGCGTGCGGCTCGTGGCTGTGTCGGTGACCCTCGCCGTCGCCGACGTGACCGGGGCAGCATTGATCGATCACGACCATGCCGTCGAGGAAGAGGGCCTGACCGCCGAACGCCGCGCCGATGTGCTCCTGGGTGAAGACCTCGGTCGGCGGGCCGTAGGCCACCAGCCGCCCGTTCAGCAGGGCCACCAGCTCGAAACGATCGGCAGCGGTCTGCATGTCGTGGGTGCTCACGAGCACGGTGATGCGCCGCTCACGCAGCCGCTGGAGGAGGTCGAGGATCGTCTCCTTGGCGTTCACGTCCACGCCCGTGAAGGGCTCGTCGAGCAGCAGCACGTGCGGCTCCTGGGCGAGCGCCCGGGCGAGGAACACGCGCTGCTGCTGGCCGCCGGACAGCTCGCCGATGGCGCGCCCCGAGAGCTCGGCGATGCCGAGCTCGTCCAGACGAGCGCGCCACGACCTCGCGGTCGGCCGCCTGCGGGCGGCGCAGCCAGCCCATGCGGCCGTAGCGCCCCATCATCACCACGTCGCTGACCGTGACGGGGAAGCTCCAGTCGATCTCCTCGCGCTGGGGCACGTAGGCGATGGGGTCCGCCTGGCCGCCGGGCGTGCGACCGTGCAGGAGCACGCGCCCGCCGCGCAGGGGAAGCAGGCCGACCAGAGCCTTGAACAGCGTCGACTTGCCGGCTCCGTTGGGCCCCACGATCGCCACCTGGGCGCCGTGCGGCACGTGCATGGTCACGGCGTCGAGAGCCGCCCGCCCGTTGTAGCTCACGGTGGCGTCGTCGATGGCGAGGTAGGACGGGGCTGTGCGGTCGCCGGCGATCACTTGGCAGAGCCTCGACGATCCTCTGCGTGTCGAACTTCATCATGTCGACGTACGTCGGCGCTGCGCCGTCCGGCTGCGGTGAGCGAGTGGTCGAGCAGGTCGTCGACCACGGTGATGCCGGTCTCGGCGGCGATCTGCTGGGCGAGCTTGGGGTTCTCCTCGATCTCCACGAAGATGGCCTTGGCGCCGCTCGCGCGGATGGCCGCCGTGAGATCGCCGAGCTGCTTCGCCGTCGGCGTCTCGCCGGTGCCGACGCTGGGGATGACCGTCCCGACGACCGAGAACCCGTACCTGTCGGCGAAGTACCCGTGGCTGGCGTGGTTCATCACGAGCTTGACGGTTCGCGGCGGGGACCAGCGCGACCTGGCTCTCGATCCAGGCGTTCAGCTCGTCGAGCTGCGCCGCGTAGGCGGCGGCGTTGGCCGTCGTACTAGGCCGCCCCGTCCGGATCGGCCTTCGCGAACGCGTCGCGGATGTTGGCCACGTAGGTCTTCACGAGCACCGGGTCGAGCCAGAAGTGCGGATCCGTCTCGGAGCTCTCGAGCGGCGGCTCGCCGGGCTGCGGCGAGCGGCTCTGGAGGCCGGCGGAGGCGTCGACGATCGTCGCCTCGCCGCCGGCGTTCTCGAGCGTCTTGAGCAGCGGGCCTTCGAGGCCGCTTCCGTTGACGACCACGAGGTCGGCGGTCGCGACCTCGCGCAGGTCCGCCGGTGTGGGCTCGAACGAGTGCGGATCGGTGTCGAGGGGCACGAGCGAGCGCACCTCGAAACGGTCCCCGGCCACGTTCTGGGCGATGTCGGCGAGAAAGCTCACGGAGGCGACGACGTCGAGCGGAGCGTTGCCGGCTGTCTCTGCCGCCTTCGTGCTCGGTACCACAGCCGGCGGCGAGCAGAAGGCCGCCGACGAGCAGGGTGAGGAGGACACGTGAGATGGTCGATCGGGTCATCTTGCGTGCCCTTCGCTCGTGGGTGTCTGACCCGGCGCCGCAGGCGCCGCACAGGCCGCTGAGTTGCAGGAAGTGCTCGGTGATGCGGTAGCCGGTCTGCCGGGCGGCGGCGTCGACGACCGCGCTCATGTCGCAGTCCGTGAACTCCATCGCCCGGCCGCAGCGGCTGCAGACCACGGTGTGGCCGTGCGCCGCGCCGGCGGGCACGAAGGCTTCGCAGTGGTCGGGCCCGTGCACGCGGCGCAGGGCGCCGATCTCACTGAGCAACTCCAGGGTGCGATACACGGTCGTCAGGCCCAGCTCGGGGCAGCGCTCGCGCGCGGCATCGAAGACCTGCACGGGGCTCACGCTCGACGAAGCATCGGCGACCGCGTCGACCACCGCCCGCCTCTGCCGCGTGAGGCGCAGGCCACGCGCGGCGAGCGTCTCGGCGATCTGGTCGACGTCAAGGTCCATGAGGGTCCTCCGGTCACCTGAAACTGAAAACCGTTTTCAGTACGAGGCAGGGCGCAGCTTAGCAGGAGCAGGAGGTTCGTGCAATGCGCGTGGACTCGCGGGTGGCGGCGGCGGCTCGCCCGCGCGCCGTCAGGCTAGTGCGGTCGCGCGTACGGGCAGGCGGCGATGCAGATGCCGCAGATCTGCGCGCCCACGGTCTCGAAGAGGGTCATCTGGTGCCGGCAGGCGGCGGCGTCGAAGAGGTCGTCGCGAGCCATGCCGGCGCGCCACTGCACGTCGCGGCCGCAGCCGGCGGGGCAGGCGTCGACGCAGGCGCGGCAGTCGCCGCACCGGCCCTCGGCGATGGCCTCGCCGACGGGCAGGTCCAGGTCGGTGAACACCGTGGCCAGGCGGACTGCCGGGCCGAACTGCGACGAGACGAAGAGGGCGGTCTTTCCGATCCAGCCGAGGCCGGCGCTCGTGGCCGCCGTCTTGTGCGGGAAGGGCCTGTGGCCGTTGCCGTCGTCTGCGCCGGTCGCCACGACCCGCTCCGCGGCGTGGCCGTGCACGCGCAGCACGTCGACGAGCGCCTCGGTGGCGTCGTCGAGCGCGAGGTTGAGGCGCAGCGTACTCCTGGTAGTAGTCCTCGGTGGGTCCGTGCCGCAGGCCCCGCACCACGAGCTGGTCGACGCGCATGAGCATCGCGATCGCGATGGGGTAGTCGGGGGCCAGGGGCAGGCGCGGCGTGTTGGCGGCGACGCCCCAGGCGTCGATGTCTTTGGTCCTGAGCAGCTGCCCGATGGCGTGTCGGTCGAGAATGCTGAGCATCTGGCCCCTTCCGCGGGCCGGCCGGTGGCGGCTGTCTGCCGGCGGCCGGCCTTCCCGCGTTCATCCTTGCACCCGCCGCCCGAAGCTGACAATGGACGTGACAACGGACATTTGCCGCCCGTGTTGTCCGTTCTGGCTAGCAGGGTGGCGCCGTTGTCGGCCGCGCGGAGGAGTGGAAGGGGCACCCGCACATCGAGTCGGCAGGGCTCCGCGAAGCTTGTGCCGGATTCACAAATGCGTTTGATTTCCGTGCGAAACCGGCGATAACCCAGGAGAGAGCGACTAGCCAGAAGGAGGTGAACACCATGGGTCCCGTCCCCTTCTACAAGACCAAGGTGAAGCGCGAACCGCGCCGTCGCCGCAAGTGACGGCGAGCACGATGAACAGGACAACCGACATCGTGTCGCCACCCGAGAGGGGGACGTTCCCGACGTGAGGACCGTCCCCCTCCTGGCGTACGGGGGGCGCCCGGCGACGGGAGGGCCTCGCGGGGTGTCAGACCCCGCGGAAGCGGCGGAGGCGCAGGCTGTTGGTCACGACGGTCACGCTCGACAGGCCCATGGCCGCGGCCGCGTAGATGGGGTTCAGGAGCACACCGAACGCGGGGTAGAACACGCCGGCCGCCAGCGGGATCAGCGCCACGTTGTAGGCGAACGCCCAGAAGAGGTTCTGCTTGACGATGCGGATGGTGGCGCGCGACAGCGAGATCGCCGTGGCCACGCCCCCGAGATCGCCCGACATGAGGGTGATGTCGCTGGCCTCCATGGCGACATCGGTGCCCGTGCCGATGGCGATGCCGATGTCGGCCTGGGCGAGCGCCGGGGCGTCGTTGATGCCGTCGCCCACCATGGCCACCCGCTTGCCCTCCGCCTGGAGGGCCGCGACCTGCGCCGCCTTCTGCCCGGGCAGCACCTCCGCCACCACCCTGTCGATGCCCACTTGGGCGGCGATGGTCGCGGCCGTCTGCCGGTTGTCGCCGGTGAGCATGACGACCTCGAGGCCCATCTCGCGGAGCCGGCGCACGGCCGTGGCCGACCCCGTCTTGACGGTGTCGGCCACGGCGATGGCGCCGGCCGGCTCGCCGTCGATCTCCACGGTGATGAGCGTCTTGCCCTCGGCCGTGAGCTCCTCCGCCGCGTGCCTGGCCGCCGGGCCGGCGAGGCGCTCGTTGCCGGCCACGACGGCGTGCCCGTCGACCACGGCCCTGATGCCGTGACCGGCCACCGCCTCGAAGCGCTCCGCAGACGGCACCTCGAGGCCGCGCTCGGCGGCGGCCGCCAGCACCGCGGCGGCGAGCGGGTGCTCGCTGCCGCGCTCCGCGGCCGCCACCAGGCGCAGCAGGCCGTCGTTGTCCAGGCCGTGCCCGCCGCCGAAGAGCACGACGTCGGTGATGCGCGGCTTGCCTTCCGTGAGCGTCCCGGTCTTGTCGAGCACCACCGTGTCGAGCTTGTGCGCCGTCTCGAGGGCTCCGCCATCGCGGATGAGCACGCCGTTCTCGGCGCCCTTGCCGGTGCCGACCATGATGGCCGTCGGGGTGGCGAGGCCGAGGGCGCAGGGGCAGGCGATCACGAGCACGGCGACGAAGTTGAGCAGAGCGTAGTTGAGTGACGGAGAGGGACCGAGGACCAGCCAGACCACGAACGTCAGTGAAGCGACACCGATCACGGCCGGCACGAAGTACGCCGCGATGACGTCGGCGAGACGGGCGATGGGCGGCTTGGAGCCCTGGGCCTGCTCCACCAGCCTGATGATCTGCGCCAGAGCGGTCGCGGCGCCCACTTTGGTGGCGCGGAAGGTGAACGAGCCGGTGGTGTTCATGGTGGCGCCGATCACCTCGGCGCCTGTGCTCTTGAGCACCGGCATCGGCTCGCCGGTGAGCATCGCCTCGTCCACCGCCGACGAGCCGCTCACGACCACGCCGTCGACCGGCACCTTCTCGCCGGGGCGCACGACGACCAGGTCGCCCGTGACGACGTCCGCCACGGGCACATCGACCTCGGCGCCGCCGCGCTGCACGCGCGCCGTCTTGGGCTGCAGGCCGATGAGCGCCTTGATCGCGGCGCCGGTCTGCCCCTTGGCGCGCGCCTCCAGAAGGCGCCCGAACAGGATCAGCGTGATGATGAGGGCGGCGGAGTCGAAGTACATGGGCATGCTGAGGCCCTGGTGCTCGAAGAAACTCGGGAAGAGCACGCCGAGGACGCTGTAGAAGTACGCCGCCGACGAGCCCATGGCGATCAGCGTGTTCATCGTCGTGGTGCCGTGGCGCAGCGCCGCCCAGGCGGTGGTGTAGAACTGCCCGCCCACCCAGAACTGTACCGGCGTGGCCAGCGCCCACAGCACGTAGCCGTTGTGCAGCCACGCCGGGAGGAAGGGGAACCAGTCCGGCTGCATGGTGCCCGCGAAGATGACGACGCTCAGGGCGAAGCCGACGATCACCTTGAGCTTGAGCGCGCGGTACGCCGCGGCGCGCGCCGCCTCGGCGACGTCGACGGCCGACGCCGCGCCGCCCCGCGCCGGCGGCCGGCTCTTCGACCACGTCGTAGCCGGCCGCCTTGACCGCGGCAACAAGGTCGTCGCGGCTGGCCTGCCCGGGGATGTACGTGACCGTCGCCTTCTCGGTGGCCAGGTTCACGTCGGCCTTGAGCACGCCGGGCGGTTTGCGCAAGGCGCGCTCCACGCGGCTGACGCAGCTCGCGCAGGTCATGCCCAGGATCGGCAGCGTCTCCTGCGCGGTCACCACGCCGTAGCCGGCGGCCTCCACGGCGTGCACCAGCTCGTTCGCCGACACCACCTCCGGGTCGAAGGCGATCGTCGCCTTCTCGGTGGCGAAGTTCACCGAAGCGTCGTCCACGCCCTTGACCTTGCGCAGAGCTTTCTCGTTGCGGGCCACGCAGCTCGCGCAGGTCATGCCTGTGATGGGGAGCTCCACGGTGGTCTTCTTGTCGCTCATGGTCCCTCGACGATACGGCGTTCGGGGGCGCGTGCCGAGTCTGGCCGGCGCGTCCTGCCCACACATTGTGCCCGCTCTCAAACGAGTATACCCCCGAGGGTATGAGACCGCGTCGGTCGCCGCGCCTCGCGCCGCCACCTCTCGCCCGGTATGATTGCCGGCGGCACGTGGCAGGCAGGAGGACGGCAGGATGGCCATCTGGGACGAGCAGCACGAATCCATCGACCGCGATGAGCTGCGGGCGCTTCAGCTCAAGCGCCTGCAGGGTATGCTCGCGCGGCTCTACACGCGCGTCCCGCACTACCGCGCGAAGCTCGACGGAGTCGGCTTCGCGCCCGGCGACCTCACGAGCCTCGACGACCTGCGCGCCCTGCCCTTCACCGACCGGACCGACTTCCGCGACAACTACCCGTGCGGGCTGTTCGCGGTGCCGATGGACGAGGTCGTCGAGATCCACTCCTCGTCGGGGACCACCGGCAAGCCCGTGGTCGGCGGTTTCACCAAGGCCGACCTCGACACCTGGGCCGAGCTGGTCTGCCGCATAGCGGTGGCCGCCGGGGTGCGCCAGGACGACGTCGCCCAGGTGGCCTTCGGCTACGGCATGTTCACCGGCGGGTTCGGGCTGCACTACGGCCTGCAGCGCGCCGGCGCCGCCGTGCTGCCCATCAGCGCCGGCAACACGGCCCGCCAGCTCCAGTTCATGCGGGACTTCGGTACCACCGTGCTCATCGCCACGCCGTCGTATGTGCTCTATCTCGGCGAGGTCATCCAGAAGCAGGGCGTCCCGCGGGAGGATCTCAAATTGCGTCTGGGGCTGTTCGGCGCGGAGGCCTGCGGCGAGCCGATGCGCGCGCAGATCGAGGCTCGTCTGCCCATCACGGCCACCGACAACTACGGCCTCACCGAGGTGCTGGGCCCCGGGGTCTCCGGCGAGTGCGAATGCCGCGACGGCATGCACATCGCCGAGGACCACTTCGTCGTCGAGTGTCTCGACCCGGCGAGCGGCGCTCCCGTCGCCGACGGCGAGGTGGGGGAGCTCGTGTTCAGCTCCGTCACGCGCGAGTGCTCGCCGGTGCTGCGCTACCGGACGCGCGACCTCACGACGCTCACGCACGCGCCCTGCGCCTGTGGGCGCACCCTCGTGCGCATGGGCAAGGTCGTGGGCCGCACCGACGACATGTTCATCATCAGCGGCGTCAACATCTTCCCGTCGGCGATCGAGACGGTGCTGTTCGAGATCGAGGGCGTGGAGCCGTACTACCAGATCGTGCTCGATCGCCAGGGCTCGCTCGACACCTTCGAAGTGCACGTCGAGGTCACCGAAGCGCTCTTCGACGGCTGGATGGACGACCTGCGCGCCTTCGAGAAGCAGGTCACGGAGCGGCTGCGCTCGGCCCTGCTCGTGCGCCCCAAGGTCAGGCTGATCGAGCCGGGCAAGCTCGAGCGCACCGAGGGCAAGGCCAAGCGGGTGATCGACAACCGGCCCCGCTGAGGGCGAGTCTCGAGGGCGCTGCGAGCGGGGCCCGTCCGCGTACGGAGAACGGCCGGCGATACGAGCCCCCGCTTCGTACCGCCGGCCAAACGCGAAACCGTCTTCGAGAATCCTCTCCTCAAACCATCTCGGTCTCCTGCCATCTCTATCGGGAGGCGACCGCGAAGGCGGGATAGAACGGTCGTCTAGGACGTGACGCGCAGCAGCTCGAGATAGCTGGTACTGCCTTCGAGCACCTTGTGCACGCCGTCGTCACGCAGCGAGCCGACGCCCTTGGCGCGGGCGGCGCGCTGGATCTCAAGGACGGTGCCGCCCGTGGCGATCAGCTCCCGCAGGTCGTCGTCGACGACCAGCACCTCGTACAGGCCGATGCGTCCGCGATAGCCGGTGCCGAAGCACTTCGTGCAGCCCACGGGGTTGTACACGCGGATGCGCTTCTTGGGCGCCGCCCCCAGGCCGAGCTCCTGCCAGCGCTCGTCGCTGAGGGTCTCGGCCTCGCGGCAGTGCGGGCAGAGGCGCCGCACCAGTCGCTGCGCGACGAAGCAGCGCCAGGCCGCAGCCACCAGGTAGCGAGGCACGCCCATCTCGACGAGACGGTTGACTGCCGACGAGGCGTCGTTGGTGTGCAGCGTGCTGAACACCTGGTGGCCGGTGATCGCCGAGTCTGCCGCCATCTTGGCCGTCTCGAGGTCGCGGATCTCGCCGACCATGATCACGTCCGGGTCGGCGCGCACCAGCGAGCGCAGCGCCTGGGCGAACGTGAGCCCGATGGTCGGCCTGACCTCCGACTGGACGATGCCGGTGATCTTGCGCTCGATGGGGTCTTCGACCGTGTAGACCTTGCGTTCGGAGGTCTTGATGAGCTCGAGCGTGGTGTAGAGCGTCGTGGACTTGCCCGAGCCGGTCGGCCCGACGATGACGATGCCGCCCTCCGGGGCCTTCAGGGCAGTCTCGAAGCGCGCGAGGTTCTCGCCGACCAGCCCTAGCGACGCCAGCGTGGGGGGCAGTGGTGAGACCTCGAGGATGCGGATCGTGATGTTCTCGCCGTAGAGGCTGGGGATCGAGGCGAGGCGCAGGTCGACGGCCTCGCCGCTGGAGAGCTCGAACGTGGTGCGTCCGTCTTGCGGCAGGCGCCGCTCGGCGATATTGAGGTTGCCCATGATCTTGAGGCGGCTGAGGATGCCGGCCTGCAACTCCCTGGGGAACTCGCGCAGATCGTGCAACACGCCGTCGATGCGGCAGCGCACGTGCAGGGAATCCTCCCGCGGCTCCAGGTGGATGTCGGAGGCGTCCATGCTGGCCGCGTCGGCGAGCAGGCTGTCGACGATCTCGACGATGCTCGCGTCGATGTCGGCGACGGCAGCGGCGGGCTCGTCGCCGTCGTCATCGCGGGCGTCCTTGAGCTTGCCGCGCGTGCTGAAGTAGATGGAGATCGCGTCGTCGAAGCCGGACTCTGTGCAGATGACCGGGACGATGCGCTTCTTGGTGCGCATGCCGACCTCGTCGACCGTGATCACGTCCAGAGGGTTCGTCATCGCAAGCACGAGGCTGCCGCTCTCGTCGAGGCTCAAAGGAATGAGACGGCGGCGGATGATGAAGTCGCGCGGCAGGAGGCCGATGGCGCTCGCCTGCGGCGCGGTCTGGGCGAGGTCGACGACGCCGATGCGCATCTGGCCGGCGACCGCCGTGACGATGTCCTGCTCGGTCACGAGGCCCTCGTTGACCAGTACTTCGCCCAGGCGGCCTCCGTCGCTGTGCTGGCGCTTGAGGGCACCGTCCAGCTGCATCTGCGTCACGAGACCACTGGCTACCAGCAACGCTCCCAGCTTGAGGCGGCCGGCGGAGCGCTGCTTGCGCCCGCTGACCAGATTGTCGACCTTGGCGCCGAGCTCGTCCGGCGAGAACGGCTTGGTGACGAACTCCGAGGCGCCCAGACGATGCGCCCTCTCGAAGGTGGCGAAATCGCCGTTCGAGCTGAGCACGATGACCGGTACGCCGCGCAGTTCGGCGTCGGTGCTCACGATCCGCAGGAGCTCGAACGCGTCGAACGTGGTGAGGTCGAGGTCGAGGATGATGGCGGCGGGCGGCCGCTCGCGGAGCACCTTGGGTGTCCCCGGGTCGCCGAGATTGACGACGACGGCGTACGAACCGGCGAAGTGGTGCGCGAGCTGGTCGCGCAGATCGGTGTCGTCGTTGATGATCGCCAGGGTGTTCTTGGCAGCGCTCGGCATAGGGACCTCCCGCGTGGTCGCAGGAGTAGTCTAGCGCATGGGCGGGACGCGGCGAGGTGGACGTTCATCCAGGGGACGTACGCTCGGCGCGCAGAGAGAGAAAAGTGCCGGGCCGGCGGGGGCCTTCACGCGGATGCGGGCTGTCCGTGTATCTATCGAAGGAGACCGGCCCGGCTGAGAGAGAGGATCAGATGCCGGGCCGAAGCCCGGTGAGTAGTCCTTTCCGGTCTGTGAACGGGTATCGGCAGGGCGGGGGCATGGTTGAGCGCCCGGAGGGCTGAAAGCGTTGCCTGCGGACGAAACGCTTTCGCCCTCCGGCGGCCGGCGCGGTCGCCCGCCCGCCCTGTTGCTATAATCCTGCGACCCTCGGCAAGGAGCGGGCATGTTCAGCAAGGTCCTGATCGCCAACCGCGGCGAGATCGCGATCCGCGTCATCCGCGCCTGCAGGGAGCTGGGCGTGGGGACCGTCGCGGTGTACTCCGAGGCCGACGGAGACTGCCTGCACGTGAGGTTCGCCGACGAGGCGGTCTGCATCGGCCCGCCGCCGGCGGCGCAGAGCTACCTCGTGATGGCGGCCCTCATCCAGGCCGCCCTGCAGACCGGCGCCGAGGCCATCCACCCCGGCTACGGGTTCCTCGCCGAGCGCGCCGAGTTCAGTGCTCTCTGTCGCGAGCAGGGCCTCAAGTTCATCGGCCCCAGCCCAGAGTCGATCGACCTCATGGGCGACAAGGCGGCGGCACGCACCACGATGACCGCCGCCGGGGTGCCCGTGACCCCGGGCTCGGAGGGCATCATCGAGGACGCCGCCGCGGCCGAAGCCGTCGCCCGCCGCATCGGCGTGCCGGTGATGGTCAAGGCGTCGGCCGGCGGCGGCGGCAAGGGTATCCGCATCGTCAGGGACGTCACGGAGCTGGCCGCCGCGGTGCGCCAGGCTCAGGGCGAGGCCGAAGCCGCGTTCGGCAACGGCGCCGTATACGTGGAGAAGTACATCGGTTCGCCGCGGCATGTCGAGATCCAGGTGCTGGCCGACGGCAAGGGCCACGGCATCCACCTCGGCGAGCGCGACTGCAGCATCCAGCGGCGCCACCAGAAGCTCATCGAGGAGGCGCCCTCGCCCGCCGTCACGGCGGAGCTGCGGCGGCAGATGGGCGAAGCCGCCGTGGCCGCCGCCGTGGCGGCTCACTACGAGGGTGCCGGCACCGTCGAGTTCCTGCTCGACAGCGACGGCAGCTTCTACTTCATGGAGATGAACACGCGCGTGCAGGTCGAGCACTGCGTCACCGAGATGGTCACCGGCATCGACATCGTGAAGACCGGCATCCGCATCGCCGCCGGCGAAGGGCTGCCGATCACCCAGGACGAGGTCCGCGTGCGAGGGCCACGCCATCGAGTTCCGCATCAACGCCGAGGACCCGGAGGCGAACTTCATGCCGTCACCCGGTGTGGTCACCCGGTGGGTGCCGCCGGGCGGCCCGTGGGTGCGCTTCGACAGCCACGTGTACCAGGGGTACATGGTGCCGCCGTTCTACGACAGCCTGCTGGGCAAGCTCATCGTCTGGGGGCGCGACCGCGAGGAGTGCCTCGCGCGCTCGCGCTGGGCACTGGAGCAGTTCCTCGTCGACGGCGTGAAGACGGTGATCCCGTTCCACCGCCTCGTCCTCGAGCACCCGCTGTTCATCGCCGGCGACGTGAACACGCACTTCATCGAGGACCATCTGGGCTGAAGTCGACTGAGTCCGGGCCGAGGCGGGCTCAGGCCGTGATGAGGCTGCCGCCGAGCGCGGCGTGGCGAACACGAGGGCTTCGAGCGCGACGACTGCGACGACACCGAGGAGGCCCCAGTAGCGGTCCAGTACGTCAACGAGGAGCGCAAGCGCGCGCCGGCCCCGCGGCTCTCATCCGGCGCGAGCGCACGCCGTAGCCGGCGGCGGCGATCTGCGTGAGCAGATGCTCCGCCGCCGGGGCGAGTAGCGCCTCGACGGCGGCCTCGTCCTCGCCCCGCGCCGACAGCGTGACGGTGATCATGCGCGTGCTGCCCAGCACTTTGGCGCGCGACTTCACGTAGATCTCCGGGAACGTCGCCTCCGCCCGCCGCAGGATGTCGGCGATGGCCGATTCGTCCTGCAGCTCGACGATCAGCGAGCGCTCCTCGTAGTGGGCGCTGCCGAAGATGCGCGCGAAGAGCTCGTCGAGCGACTGCTCGACGATCGCCTCGAGCTCCCCGGGTACGCCGGGCAGCGAGACGAACGACGTACCGTCTCGCTCGTAGAGGACGGCCGGGGCGCCGCCGATCGGATTCACGAGCGGCGTCGCCCCGGCCGGCAGCCGCGCCATCTTGCGGCGGCTCTCGTTCATCTCCGCAAAGGGCACGTAGCCCCTGGCGTGGAACTCCGCGTACTTCTCGGCGACAAGGCGCTCGGCCTCGGGGTGGAGCTCGAGCTCCACCCCGAGGCCGAGCGCCACGCCTTCGAGCGTGCGGTCGTCGCTGGTCGGTCCCAGGCCGCCGACCGTGAAGATGAGCGCCGGGCGCCGCGCCAGGGCACCGCGGATCTCGGCGGCGATCGCCTCGATGTCGTCGCGCAGCATGACCGTGCGCCTCACGAGGCCTCCGAGACCGGTCACTCGCAGGCACAGCCAGTTGGTGTTGGTGTCGAGGACGTCGCCGATCAGCACCTCGTTGCCGGCCGAGACGATCTCGACGATGGGCGCCGCGGTGTGCGGGTCGGCGGCGCCGTGCGTGGGGATGAAGCCGCTCATGGACCCAGTCTGGCAGACGGCGCGCCGCGCGGGCAAGGCGCCCGCGTCATGCGCGGAGGACGGCGGCCGGGTCGAGGGAGGCTCGCGAGGCGCTGCTCTGTGCGCCGAGCGAAGCGAAGCGCCCTTCCGAGGCCCCGCCGCCGTCCGCAGCGCCTCAGCGGCAGTGCTCTCCCCGCGTCGCGTGCCCCTGCCCCCGGGTATACTCAGCTTGGAGTGGAAGGAGTGCCCATGGACCCCAAACCCCTCGTCATCCTGCAGCACGAGCCCGACGATCCGCCCGGCAGCATCGCGAGTGGCGCTGCGCGACCTCGGCGTGCCGTTCGAGGTCCGCCGTCTCGACGAGGGCGACGCCCTGCCCGAGTGGCCGCACGAGGCCTCGGGCATCATCGCTCTGGGCGGCTCGATGCACGTCACGCAGACGCGGGAGTATCCCTTCCTGACCGGCGAGATCAAGCTCATGCGGCGCATCGTCCACGAGGGCGGCCCGCTGTGGGGCGTGTGTCTGGGCGCCCAGCTGCTCGCGCTCGCCGCGGGCGGCGACGTCTACAGGCGCAAGAAGCCCGAAGTGGGCTGGGTCAGCATCGAGAAGGTCGCCGACGATCCGCTGCTCCGCGGCATCTCCTCGCCGTTCGTGGCCTTCAGCTGGCACGCGTACTCGTGCAGCGTTCCGGCGACCTCCCATCTCGTCGCACGCAAGGGAGACGGCGTACAGGCGTTCCGCGCCGGCGGGAGGGCCTGGGCGACGCAGTTCCACCCCGAGATCGACGGCGCCATGGCGCCCCACTGGGTGAGAGACGCGGCGGAGGAGCACCACGAGCAGGGCAAGGACTGGATCGACGAACTGCGCGCCGACACCGACAGGTATCTCCCCGCATATCCCGCGTTCTGCCGCACGCTCACCGAGAACTTCGTGCTCATGAGCGGGCTCCTTTCCGCCGACGAACGTCGCTAGAACGCAGAACGGCGGCGCTTGCGCGCCGCCGCCTTCACCCGTTTCCGGGCAGCCCCTCGGGGAGAGGGGCTTGTGAAAGGAGCCATGGGGTGGTACTTGGGGAAGTACCAGCACGAAGGAGGGATGTGTGGAGGGGGACTCCTGCGTGCAAGGCGTATATTACCACCGGTTCAACAGTTGAAACCACCCCTGTAGTGTTAACGAATGTGAAGCTGGGGGATCCCTGGTCGTGAGCACCGCCGCGGGCGCGCGTCGCACGCTCTTCGATATCGAACGGGAGAAGCGCTGGCGCATCTGGCTGTTGTTCGCGCTGCTCGTCGGCATGGTGTTCGCGGCCGCCTGGGTCGCCTGCTTCATCGTCACGTTCAGCCTCTTCCTGAGCTTCCCCGTGGTCGACACCTTCACCTGGATGTTCACGCTGAAGGGCATCGGCCTGATCCTCGGCGTGGCGCTCGCCGGTTCACTGCTCTACTGGTTCAGTTCGCGCCTCGGCGCGCGCGGACGCCTGCTGCGGGCCATGCACTGCGAGCCGCTCGACCCCGGCGACCGCTATCACCGGCGCCTCGCCAACATCGTCGAGGAGATGCGGATCGCCACCGGCGGGCCACGCATCGAGTGCTTCACCGTCAGGACCCTCGGCCTCAACGCCTTCGCGTTCAGCGACCTGCACGGCGAGGGCGTGATCGGCGTCACCGAGGGGGCCCTGGCGCGGTTGTCCCGGCAGCAGCTCCAGGGCGTGGTGGCGCACGAGTTCGGCCACATCCTGTCGGGCAACTACGTCACCGTCACCGTGTCGTGCCTGTTGTTCGGCATCTACTCGGAGATCGGCGACAGGCTCGAGGACGCAGCCCTCGCCACGGGAAGCACGCGGGCCGCGCCGTTCGCGCTGATCGCTATCGCGCTGCGCGGCTGGCTGTGGGTGCTGCAGCTCGCCTCGTCCGTGACGAACTCCGCCCTGAGTCGCGAGCGCGAGCGTCAGGCCGATCTCGCGGCGGCGAGGTTCACGCGCGACCCTTTGAGCCTTGCGGAGGCGCTGCGGATCGTCAGCCGGCACCCCGGCGGCGCCGGCTACATCCCCGAGGGCCTCGCTCCGCTGTGCATCCGTGACACCCAGTCGCGCATCCCCTGGCTGCTCGGCAGCTGGCGCACCACGCATCCTCCCATCGGCGAGCGCGTGAGCGCGCTGCTGGCATTGGCCAACGTCTCGCCGGAGGACTTCGCCCAGCAGGCCGACACGGCGGCGGAGACCTTTGACAAGCGCGAGCACTGGACGGCGGCGCCGGCGGCCGGCGGCGCCGGGCGACGCATCGGCGTGGAGACCGCCGGCGCCGTACTGGGGCCGGCGGTCGCGGCGCTCGTCGCGCCCTCCGCCCGGTCGTCGGCCGGTGGCTCGATGACGTGCCCGAGCTGCGGCGCCGGCCTGGTCCGCGCCGACTACGAAGGCCTGCGCGTCGACGTCTGCGCCTCGTGCGGCGGCCGCCTGGTGTCGCCCCGCGAGGTGAGCAAGATCCTGGCGCGCCGGGAGGTCGCCTTCAGCGACGAGCAGCGGCGGCTCGCCGAGCTGCTCGTTGCCGGCGGCGACCAGCTGCGCCGCGCCGCGCTGCTGGCCCGCGGCCGCCCCGGCGTCCGACCTGATCGCCTGTCCGAGGTGCGCCAAGACGATGGTGCGCCGCCACTTCAGCTACGAGCATGCCGTCGAGATCGACTACTGCAGCATCTGCGACCTCTTCTGGTTCGAGAAAGACGAGCTCGAGGCGTTGCAGATCCTCGCCGAGCGACAGGCGGGCTGAGCGACGCTGCGCTGCACATCGTACGCCACCGGGACGACAGGGAGCCCAGGCTCGTCTAGACTACTGAGTCGCGCGAGAGGTCGAGTCGCCAACGTCCTCGCCTCTGCGTGCTCGCCACGCCGGCGTCAGCCGGCGCCGTGCTCCACCGAGCCCTGCGGACCACCTCGATGAGCCACGACACCAGCGGCGACAACGCCGGCCTCGCATCCTCGCCGCTCGACGGTCGCTACCGCATCCTCTCGCGACTCGGCAGCGGCGGCATGGCCGACGTCTACCTCGCCCGCGACGAGTCGCTCGGCCGGCTGGTCGCCATCAAGGTGCTCAAGGAACGCCTGGCTGCCGATGCGGAGTTCGTCGAGCGTTTCCGCATCGAGGCGCAGGCCGCGGCCAGCCTCAACCATCCCGCGATCGTCGCCGTGTACGACCGTGGCACAGCCGGCGCCTCGCCGTACATCGCCATGGAATACGTGGACGGTGGAGAGCCTCAAGCAGCGCCTGCGGCGCAAAGGCCGGCTGTCGCCCGACGAGGCCGCGGCCACGGCGCTCGCCGTGCTGGACGCGCTCAGGGAAGCGCACGCGCGCCGCATCGTCCATCGCGACGTGACGTCGTCCAACGTGCTCGTCGATGGGTCGGGGCGCGTCAAGGTCGCCGACTTCGGCATCGCGCGCATGGGCGCCTCGGCGCTCACGCGCACCGGCGCGATGCTGGGCACGTCCTCGTACCTGTCGCCGGAGCAGGCGCAGGGGCGTTCGGCTGACGAACGCTCGGACCTCTACAGCCTCGGCGTGGTGCTCTACGAGATGCTCGCCGGGCGCCTGCCGTTCAGCGGCGAGAGCGACCTGGCCGTGGCCATGCAGCATGTGTCGGCCGCCCCGCCCAATCCGCGCTCGCTGGCGCCCGACGTGCCGGAAGCCTACGCGGCGGTCGTGATGAAGGCGCTCAGCAAGCAGCCGGCCGACCGCTTCCAGAGCGCCGAGGAGTTCGCCGCCGCGCTGCGCGCGGCGCGGGGCGGCGGGCACGCAGCGCCCGCCGCCGTCCCGCCGCCTGCGGCCACCCCCGACCCTCCGGCCAGCGTGCCTCCGCCCGCGGCCACGGCGGTAGCGGCGGACGCGCTCACGCGCCCGGCAGACGGCGCCACGCGGTACATGAGCGAGGTGCGTCCGGCGCTTGCGGCGCGCCCGCGCCGCCGCCTGTGGCGCTGGGTCCTGCTGGTCGTCGTGCTCGCGGCCGCCGCGGCGGGCGCCTGGGCCGTCTACGCGCTGGTGTTGGCGCCCGGCGCGAAGGTGCCGGGGCTTGTCGGCCGCTCTCGCGCCGAGGCCGTCGCCGCCGTGAAGAAGGAGGGCCTGAGACCCGTCGTCCGCGAGGTGTGGGCCGACGGTCACGACGCGGGCACCGTCGCCAGGCAGCGTCCCCGCGCAGGCGCGGAGGTGGACGACGGCGCCAAGGTCGACCTCTGGGTGAGTCGAGGGCCACTGCACCTCCCGTCTCCAGACCTCACCGGGAAGAGGGCCGCCAGTGCCACCGCCTTGCTCGAGCAGGAGTCACTCGTGGCACGCAAGCGCCGGGCCGCGACGAGCAGCGTGCCCAAAGGCGAGATCTACCGTCAGGAGCCCGCCGCGGGCGAGACGGTGAAGCGGGGGGACACCGTGACCTTCTGGGTGAGCAGCGGGCCCCCGGTGGCGACCGTGCCCGACGTGGTCGGCTATTCCTCCGGAGATGCGAGCGCCGCCCTCGAGGCGGAGGGGTTCGTGGTCAGCATCGACTTCGTGGCAGGCTGGGGGGTGTTCCCCGGCGACGTCGTCGAGCAGGACCCCGTCGCCGGCACCCGCCTGCGCGCGGGCGACGAGGTCGTGATCAAGGTCGCCGTCTTCTAGGCATGGACACGCTGCTCCAGCTCCTGGGCGTCTTCGCGCTCAGCGTGGTCGAGCTGTGGGCCGCGGTGCCCGCGGGTGTGGCTCTGGGGTTGCCGCCGATCCTCGTGTGGCTGGCGACCGTCGCCGGCGCCCTCGTCTGCATCGTCGTCGTCGTGCTCGCCGGCGAGCGTCTGCGCGCCTGGCTGGTGGCGCGTCTGGGGCACGGACGCGCGCGTGAGGGCGGGCGGCTGCGAGCCATCTGGGAGCGGTATGGGGTGATCGGTTGGGGGCTGATCGGGCCGCTGGTGCTCGGGGCCCCGCTCGCCGCGGCCCTGGGAGTCGGGCTCGGCGCGCCCAGGGACCGGCTCCTCATCTGGCTGGGCGCCGGCGTCGTGCTCTGGACGACTGTCCTCACGGCGGCCGTGGTGTTCGGCGTCGACGCGATCCGTGACCTCGGCTGACCGTCCGGCCGTCGAGGGACGCTACCGCTAGCCAGTGCGACCCGGGCGCGTGCGCGGCTCGACGGCGGGAAGCTCCCAGGCGTCGGGCCGTTGGTAGGCGAAGCCGCCGCCGGGCACGGAGCCTTGGGCGGCGAGCGCGCCGCCGGCTTCGCCGGCCCGCCGCTCGCCGCCCGGCAGCGCCTCGCCACTTGCCAGCACCTTCGTGAGGTCCATGATCTTGTGTGCCACCACCGCCAGGCCGTGCTCCTCGTCGTTCTGCAGCTCGCCCTCGACCAGCAGGTAGACGGCGTCTTTGAGCACACGCCCGTACTTGAGGTAGACGTCGTTGAAGACCACCACCTGGCCCAGCTCGGTCTCGTCCTCGAGGGTGAGGAACATGGTGCGGTGGCCGCTGCGGATCCAGGGCATCTGGGCGCGCTCGAGCACGCCGGCCAGGCGCACGCGACGGCCGTGCGCCATCTGCGGCAGGCGCGCCATGGGAGTGACCCGCAGCGCCTTGACCTGGTCGCGCACGAAGCGCAACGGGTGGGCGCTCACGTTGAGGCCGAGCAGCTCGAGCTCGATGCTCACGCGCCGCTGCCGCGACCAGTCGGGGAGGAAGGCGAGCGGCGCGAACTGCTCGTCGAGGGCGAGGCGCGGCTGGTCGAGGCCTTCGTCGGACGCCGGCGCTGCGGGCGGCGGCAGGGCCTCGAGGGGGCGCTCCGCTCCGCTCGGCGCCGCGCCGGCTTCGCCGGCGGCGCCTCGCGAGCCCCTCTCGACCCTGCCGCCGTCCTCCGCGCCTCTGCGCGGGCGGCCTCGACCGCTCCCGCCGCGCCCCGCCGGCTTCGCCCCGGCGTAGAGCAGCGGCACCTGGGCGACGAGCTCCTCGCGGCGTACGCCGAGCGCGTCGAAGGCGCCGAGCCGCACGAGGTTCTCCGCGATCTCGCGGCTCACGCGCGTGCGCGCCACGAAATCGGCCAGCGAGGTGTACGGCCGCGGCGGGCCGGGCGGGCCGGCCGCAGGCGGCTCGCCTGCCGCCGCGCCGGGCGAACGCTCTGGCGCGCTCGCGGGCGCGGCCCCGAGGGAGGCCGCGGAGGGCGGGTGAGGGGGGCTGTGAAGGATCGCCGAAGGCGGATCCGGAAGGAGCGGAGCGCCCCCCCGAACCCCCCTCCCCGCCCGCAGCGGCCGACCCGCCGCCGCGTTCATCGCCGCGCCCCTCGACGATCGCCCGTCGTGCCGCGGCGCTCATCTCTTTGACGTAGGCCAGCCCCACCCGCAACGCCTTGCCGTCGTCCTCGACCTCGAACCACTCGCCGCTCAGGTTGATGTCCAGAGGCCGCACGACAAGCCCGAAGCGCCGCGCGTCGTTGAGCACCACGCGCGGCGAGTAGAAGCCCATGGGCTGGTTGTTGAGGAGGCCGCAGTAGAACTCGGCCGGGTAATGCGCCTTGAGCCACGCCGAGGCGTTGCAGACGATCGCGAAGCAGGCGGCGTGCGCTTTGTTGAAGCCGTAGGCGGCGAAGCCGCGAAGCTGGCGGAAGACTTCGTCGGCCGCCTCTCGCGAGACGCCCCGGGCCACCGCCTTCTCGACGAAGGTGCGGCCGATCTCGTCCATCTCCTCCAGGGAGCGCTCGTGCGTCATCGCGCGCCTGAGCAGGTCGCCCTCGGCGAGGCTGAAACCGGCTACGGCGGCCGCCACCTCGATGACCTGCTCCTGGTAGACGATCACCCCGTAGGTGCGTCGCAGGATACGTTCCATGGCAGGGTGCGGCACGGTGACAGGCTCGCGCCCGTGCCGCCGCCGGATGAACGGCGCGATCATGTCGGCCTGCAGCGGCCCCGGGCGGAACAGCGAGATGGCGGCGATGACGTCTTCGAAGTCGCGCTGTTGTAGGCGTGTCGCCAAATTGCGCTGCCCCGAGCTCTCGAGCTGGAAGAGGCCGACGGTGCGCGCCGAGCGGATGAGCCTGTAGACCTCGGGGTCGTCGCGCGGCAGCTCCCAGGCGCGCACCTGCTCGCCGGTGCGCGCCTCGATGCGCCGCACCGCCTCGGCGATGGCGGAGTGCATCTTGAGGGCGAGGATGTCCATCTTGACGAGGCCCAGCGTCTCGACGTCGTCCTTGTCGAACTGGGCCACCACGACCCCTTTGGCGGCCCACTGCAGCGGCACGCGGTCGGTGAGCGGGTCGCGCGAGAGGATGAAGCCGCCGAGATGGGTGCCGAGGTGCGCCGGAAAGCCCGAGAGGCGCTCGGCGACGTGTACGAGGCGGCGGTAATGTGGGGCCTGGAACGCGTGGTCGGCCAGCTCGGGGCGCTCGGCCAGCATCTCCCCGAGCTTGGCGGCGCTGCCCCAGGGCACGCGTTTGGAAAGGCCGTTGATCTCCTCCGGGGTGAAGCCGAAGGCGCGGCTCACGATGCGCACCGCCGAGGGTGCGCGCACCGTGTTGACGGTGGCCACCATGGCGACCTTGTCGTGACCGAAGCGCTCGTAGATGTACTGGATGACCTCGTCGCGGCGCGCCGAGCAGAAATCGATGTCGACGTCTGGCATCTCGCGGCGCGCCGGGTTGAGGAAACGCTCGAAGAGCAGCTCGTGCGCGATGGGGTCGGCGTCGGTGACGCGCAGCACGTAGCTGACGATGCTGTTGCCGGCCGAGCCGCGGCCGGAGTAGTAGATGCCGCGGCCTCTGGCGAACTCGACGATGTCGTGCACGGCGAGGAAGTACTCGGCGAAGCCGAGCTCCTCGACGACCTTGAGCTCGCGCTCGAGGCGCGCCGTGACCTCGGCGGTGAGCGGCCGGTAGCGCTCTTCGGCGCCCTTGAAGCAGCGCTTCCAGAGTAGCGAGAAGGCGGTCTCGCCGGGCGGCAGCGGGTAGGCGGGGAAGAGGAGGCGCCCAAGACCAAGGTCGAGGTTGCAGCGCTCCGCGATACGCGCGGCGTTGGCGTACGCCTCCGGGTAGCGCTGGAAGAGGCGGCGCATCTGCGCCGGGCTCTTGAGATAGAGCTCGGCGTTCTTGCGCCCCAGGGGGTTGGGCAGCGGCTGGTTGGCGGCCTCGGCGGCGAGCACGTCGTGCAGGCCGGCGTCGGCCTTGACCGTGTAGTGCACGTCGTTGGTGGCCACGGTGGGGAGGCGCAGCTCGTGGGCCAGCAGGTCGAGGGCGCGCAGACGGGCGCCGGAGTCGGGGAGCAGCTCGTGCTGCAGCTCGATGAAGAATTGGCGGCCGAAGATCTCGTGGAACACGGAGGCCGCGGCGCGGGCGCCGGCCTTGTCGCCGGCCAGCAGCCGCGACCAGACCTCGCCGCGGCGGCAGCCGCTGAGCGCGACGAGGTGGCCGCCGTGCTCGGCGAGCGTGGCGAGCCGGGCGACGGGCGGCTCGCCGGGGTGCTCCAGATGCGCCGCGCTGATGATGCGGCAGAGGTTGCTCCAGCCCTTGTAGTCGCGGGCGAGGAGCACGAGGTGGTGGCCGCCGGCGCCGGCGGCGCGCGCGGCGGCGGGGGGCACCGTGGCCGACCCCGTGAGGTGCCGGATGTGGCCGTCGGGGGCGAAGGCGGCGTGGGCGTCTGGCGCCGCGAAGGCCACCGGCGCTGCGGGCGGATATGGGGCGTCGGGAGGGCGCTGCGCTCCGCTCGGCGCCGCGCCGGCTTCGCCGGCGGCGCCTCGCGAGCCTCCCTCAACCCCATATCCGCCCTCCGCGCCTGCCGCATCCGACGCGCGACCCGCGGCTGTCACCCCGGCCGCCGCAGCGGAGCTCGGCTCCCATGCCCGCCCGCCCGCGGCGACGGCCGGCTCGACCGTGAGCTCGACGCCGACGATGGGCTTGATGCCGGCCGCCTTGCAGGCCTGGTAGAAGCGCACGGCGCCGTAGAGCCCCTCGTGGTCGGTGGCCGCCAGGGCCGGCATGCCCATGCCGGCCGCCGCGGCCACCAGCTCGGGGATGCGGCAGGCGCCGTCGCCGAACGAGAAGTTGGTATGCGCATGCAGGTGGACGAAACTCATGGCGATCCGGGGTCGGAGGGCGCGGAGCCGGCGCCTGCTATGCTGGCGGCACCGGCCGGGAGAGGGGAGTGCTTCGTGAGCGACATCGGGTCCGTGGGTCTGCTGTTCATCTTCATCGCGGAGGCGATCCTCGTGGCGGCGACCGCGGTGCTGGCGCACCGCAAGGGGCGCAGCGCCGTGCTCTGGGCTGTGGTGGCTCTCTTCCTGCCGCTCATCGCGCTCATCATCGTGCTCCTGCTCCCCGCCAGGACCGCGCCGGAGGGCGACAGCTCCGCCTGAGACACCCGGCCGTGCGCGCTGCACCGGACGCCGCTCAATTGAGCACCTGCTCCAGCGCCCACGCCTTCGCGAGGCGGTCGTAGCGCAGATCGAACACGCGGCCTTCGGCGCGCACCCGCCAGTACGAACGGCTGATGAGGCCGTCGTCCTTCCACCAGCCCGTCTCGAGGACCCACGTCTCGAGCACGCGCTCGACCCGGTACGTGCGGCGCCGCCACACGAAGGTCACCGGGCGGCGCTGCCGCTCGTCCCAGCTGACGGCGATGGGGGTGGCTCTGCCGTTGGGGCCCGGCTTGTCGTTGCGGCCGGGCCCGGCGCGACCGCGAGACCCGCCGCCGGCGCTGGGGCCGCCGCCGTCGGGCCTATCGCTGGAGGTGGCTCCGCCGTGGGACATGTGGCGCTCCTGGTGAGGGCTGGTCGGTTGACGGGCGAGGGACCACAACGGTAACACGAACATATGTTCGTGTAAACGTCGGACGGAACGGCCGACCGGGAGCGCGGAAACCGGCCCTATCGCCTATTGACCCCTGTGGCCTGCGGCGGGCTATGATGAAGGAGCGCATCGGGCGGTGGGGGATCGCTGCGCCGGATGTCGCCTTGACCTCAGAGGGGCACCACAGAGCAGGGGGGACACGTGACTACCAGGGAACGCACTCGTCCGGCACTCATCCTGATCGCCGTCGCCACGGTGGTCCTCGCCCTCGGCCTCGCGTGGGGGCTCGGCGCCGCCGTCGCCGCCAGCGAGAGCCCGACGCCGACGCTGTATGGAGACAGCGCCTCGCCGGCTCCCGGCGCCTCCACGGACGCCGGCAAGGTCGTCTACAGGGTCGGCATCCTCGTCGAGCCCGATAACCTCAACCCGTTCATCGGCTTCATGTTCAGCTCGTATGAGGTCTGGTACCTCACCTACGAGCCGCTGGTCGGGTACGACTACGGCACGCTCGCGCCGACGAAGGGCGCCGAGGCCACCGGGCTGGCCACCGACTGGTCGGTGACGCCCGACGGCAAGACCTGGACCTTCACGATCCGTGAAGGCGCCACGTGGAACGACGGCGTGCCGCTGACCGCCAGGGATGTGGCGTTCACGTACAACTACATCATCGACAACGACCTCGCCAACTGGACCTCCTACACGCAGGGCATCACGCACGCCACGGCCGTGGACGACACCACCGTGCGGTTCGACTGTTCTGAACCCAAGGCCGACATGCTGCGCGTCTACTTGCCCATCGTGCCGGAGCACGTCTGGTCGAAGGTCCCGGGCAAGGAGGCGTCGGTCAGCTACCCGAACAAGCCGCCGATCGTCGGCTCCGGGCCGTTCACGTGCGTCGAGTGGAAGAAGAGCAGCTTCGTCAAGATGGTGGCCAACAAGGACTACTGGCGCGGCTCCCCCAAGATCGACGAGCTCTACTTCGAGTACTACACGAACGCCGATACGATGGTACAGGACCTCAAGGCGGGGACCATCGACGGCGCCTTCCAGATCCTCGACGCCCAGTACCGGCAGCTCAAGTCCGAGCCCGGCATCGAGGCGCGCACCATCGGCACCAACGGCTTCGACGAGCTGGCGTTCAACTGCTACGAGGGTCCTAGCCGCGGCAACCCCGTGCTCAAGGACGTGAGGTTCCGCCAGGCCCTCAACTGGGCGGTGGACCTGGACAAGATCTGCGCCATCGCCTACGGCGGTCACGCGCGGCCGGCCACCACCGTGATCACCGCCGACTACTACTCGGACCCGGACTGGCACTGGGAACCGCCCGCGGACGTCAAGTACGGCTTCGACCTGGAGAAGGCCAAGCAGCTGCTCGACGCGGCCGGCTACAAGGACACGGACGGCGACGGCATCCGTGAAGACGCCGGCAAGCCCATCGAGCTGCGCCTCTGGTGCCGCGCCGGGTCGACGACCTACGAGAACGTCCAGCGGCTCGTGGCGGGCTGGTTCACCGAGATCGGCCTCAAGATGGAGGTGTCGGTCATGGACACCGGTGCGCTCGGCGAGCGTATCCTCGACAAGGTCGACGGCAAGCTCTCGCCCGACTACGACATCGTCGTGTGGGGCTGGTACAGCGACCTCGACCCGAACGCGATCCTCAGCTACTTCACGACGGCTCAGATCGGCTCCAACAGCGACTGCGGCTACTCCAACCAGCAGTACGACACGCTTTGGAAGCAGCAGGCGCGCACCATCGACCCGACCGCGCGCAAGGCGCTCATCGACGAGATGCAGCAGATCCTCTACCAGGACTCGCCCTACATCGTGCTGGCCTACTCGAACGACCTCGAGGCCTACAACACCGCCAAGTGGCAGGGTTATGCGGCCTCGCCGGCCGAGATCGGCAACGTGCTCTTCCCGCCGTACGGCAACGCGGGCTCCGAGAACTTCCTGCTGATCGAGCCGAAGACCGGCGCCGCGACCGCCGAGAGCGGCGGCTCGAACACCGGCCTGTGGGTGGCGGTCGCCGCCGCCGCCGTGGTCGGGGCGCTCGTCGTGGTGCTGTTGGGACGCAGGCGCCGCTCGAGAGCGGTGGAGGAGTAGAGAGCACAGCTCGGGCGGGTCGGAGGGCTGGCCCGAGGGAAGTGCGATGCCGCGCGAGGCGAGGAAGTCGCGGACGCCGTCGTACCGGGAGTGTCCGCATCCTTCAGGGCGCGCTCTTTGGCGCGGCCGCTCGCTCTAGGCAGGCGCGCGCGGCGGATGTAGCATCTCCTCACAGGAGGGCGTCGTCTGACCGTGGTGAGGGAGCCACCGCGGCTGCCGGGCGACGAGCCGTGCCGACCAGGGGGGACCATGAGCCACGCACTCGCATGTAGTCGCCGCCTGCGCGTCGTCGTCGCGTTGTTCGCCCTTCTGCTCACCGCAGGCTTGTCGTGGGGCATCAGCGCCGCGCTCGCCGACGGTTCTCCATCGCCGGCCGCCTCCGCGGACACGCTCTCGGTCCAGTTCGGCACGACCTTCGACGCCGACAACCTCAACCCGTTCGTGGGCTGGAGCGGCACCGCCTATGAGGTCTTCCACCTCAACTACGACTTTCTCGTGGGCTACAACACCGACCTCTCGCCGCGGCCCGAGCTGGCCACCAGCTGGGAGACCTCGCCCGACGGCAAGACCTGGACGTTCAAGCTGAGGCAGGGCGTCACCTGGCAGGACGGCGAACCCTTCACCGCCAAAGACGTGGCGTTCACCTACAACTACATCATCGACAACGACCTCACCGCCTTCACGAGCTACACCAACAACATCGAGAAGGCCGTGGCCGTCGACGATCTCACCGTCGAGATGCGCTGCTCCAAGCCCAAGGCCAACATGCTGCGCCTGTGGATCCCCATCCTCCCGGAGCACATCTGGAGCAAGGTGCCGGGCAAGCGCGCCGGCAACGACTACATCAACAAGCCGCCGATCGTCGGCACCGGCCCCTTCCAGACCGTCGAAGTGAAAAAGGGCAACTACGTCAAGCTCGTCAAGAACCCGCACTACTGGGTGGAGGGCAAGCCCACCATCGACGAGCTCGTCATCGCCATCTACCAGAACGCCGACACGATGACCCAGGACCTCAAGACCGGGGCTCTGGACTACGCCTTGGGCATCCCGCCGGCGCAGTTCAAGGCGCTCGCTTCGGAGCCCTCGCTGACCACCAACGCGGCCGATCTGCGCTACTTCGACGAGCTCTGCATGAACTGCTACGACAGCCCGGATTCGCTCGGCAACCCGGTGCTGCGCGATCCCAGGTTCCGCCAGGCGATCAGCTGGGCGGTCGACAAGCAGACGATCGTCGACTTCTCCTACGGCGGCTACGCCACTGTCGGCCAGAGCATCATCACGCCCGACGTGCCCACGTACGCCTGGTCACCGGCGCCGGAAGAGACCTTCGGCTTCGATCTCGACAAGGCCAGGCAGATGCTCGACGCGGCCGGCTACAAGGACACGGACGGCGACGGCGTGCGCGAGTCCAAGGGCAAGCCCATAGAGCTGCGGCTGTGGGCGCGCTCGGACGACATCGCCAGCCAGAGTACGGGCAAGCTGGTCTCCGGCTGGTTCACCGACATCGGCCTCAAGATCACCTTCCAGACGCTCGACTCGACCACGATCAGCGACGCCCTGTACAACTACCAGGGGAGCACCTACGCGCCCGACTACGACATCTACATCTGGGGTTGGGGCGAGTACGTCGACCCGGACTACATCCTCAACGTGTTCACCACGAGCCAGATCGCGGGCTGGAACGACCCGATCTGGTCGAACGCCGAGTACGACAAGCTGTACGAGCGGCAGGCGCGGACCATCGACCCGGCGCAGCGCAAGCCGCTGGTCGACAGGATGCAGCAGATCTTCTACACCGAAGCGCCGTTCATCGTGACCAACTACGAGCAGCAGCTCGAGGCCTACAACACCGACAAGTGGGAGGGCTGGACGCGGGTTCCCTGAGGGCAGCGGTCCCGTGGCGCTGATCAACGACAGCATCGACACGTACCTGAACCTGCGGCCCAGGCTCGCCGCCGTGGAGGCGGGCGGCGGTGGCGGCAGCAACAACCTGATCTACGTGGTCGTCGCCGTGGCCGTGGCGGTCGTCGCCGTCGTGGCCGTGCTCCTGCTGCGACGCGGTCGCGGGCGGGCGCTGGAAGAGTAAGGCGCGCCGGCGCACAGCCGCACGCGGCCCACGAGGGCCGTCGCCGCCTCGGCGGCAGACTGCCGGCCGGCGACCAGGGCGCGCAGGTCGAGCACGTTCGGCGCCTCGCGGTGGCTCTGCACCCAGGAGTGCACGAGCAGCATCTCGTCGAGCATGGCCGCCGGCAGGGGCGGCGACGCCGGGGCGGCCGCGGCGAGCTCGGTGAGCAAGCCGCGTGCGGCGTCCTCATCGAAGGCTCCGCGGCCGACCACGCGCTCCACGGCGATGCGGCCGCCGCGCACGCCCCAGAGCGCGACCCAGCCGGCGCGCTTCGCGGGGTAGGCGATGACCGCGTCGTCGCGGCCCGCGGCGCGCAGGCGGCGCACGGTGCGCAGCGCGCGCTCCAGCGCCTCGCGCTGCTTCTGCAGGCGCGCCGCCTGCTCGAACGCCAGGGCCCGCACCATGCCCGCCTGGCGCTCCTGCAGGCGCCCGTCGAGGTCTTCGCCGTGACCCTCGAGGACGCGACGCACGGCGGCGACCGCGGTCGCGTACTCGCCGTTCAGGGGCCGGCTGCAGGGCGCGAGGCAGGCGCCGGTGCCCGCCCGCGGGCAGGCGTGGCCTTCGCGCCCGCGCCTGGCGGCCGCCCCGGACGTCGTCCGCCCCGGCAGGTGCGCGCAGGTGCGCAGCGGGTACGCGCCGTTGAGGCACTCGACGAAGCGCCGCGCCAGGCTGGCCTTGCGGAACGGCCCGGCGTAGTACGAGCCGTCGTCGCGCAGGTTGGGCGTGGCGTACAGGCGCGGGTAGTCGTCGGCGCTCAGCTTGACGTAGTGGTAGCTGGGCACCCGCGTACCGTGTGAGTTGTACAGCGGCCTGTGCCTGGCGATGAGCCGCTGTTCGAGCAGCAGGGCGGCGAACTCGGAGCCGGTCTCGACGACCTCGAACCGGTCGAGCAGCTCGAGCGCCTGACGGGCGTGGTACGCCTGGCGCTGAAGGAAGTGGTCGCGGGCGCGTCGGCGCAGGTTGTCGGCCTTGCCGATGTAGAGGGCGGCGCCCTTCTCGTCGCGCATCACGTACACACCGGCTGTGGTGGGCAGCGTCTCGGTGAGCGCGATCTTGTGGTAGTTGCGGCGCGCCCCGGGTTCGCAGAAACGCGCGACCTCCTCGAGCGTGCTCATGCCTTGCTCCTGCAGCCGGCTGAGGAACAGGAGCAGGAGCTCGGCCGTGGCCTGGGCGTCCTGAAGGGCCCGGTGCACGGGCTTCACCTTCGTGTCGAACCGGTAGCTGAGGGCGTTCAGCGAGCAGCGCTGCTGCGGGCAGAGCTTACGGGCCAGGCGGAGTGTGTCGAGGGCCGGGCGCGGGAAGGTGCGGCGTTGCAGGCGGCCGAGCTCGTAGTCGAGGAAGCCGAGGTCGAAGTGCGCGTTGTGAGCGACGAGCACGGAGTCTGCCGCGAAACCCACGAAGCGCGGCAACACCACGTCGATCGGCGGCGCGTCGGCGACGGTGGCGTCGTCGATACCGGTGATGCCGGTGATCATCTCGGGGATGCGCACACCGGGGTTCACGAGCGACGAGAAGGTGTCGACCTCGCGCCCGCCCTCAAGCCGCACGGCGCCGATCTCGGTGATCTTGGCGAACCCCGGCGTGGCGCCGGTGGTCTCGAGGTCGACGACGGTGAAGGCCACGTCGGCCAGGTCGCGGTGCCTGGCGCGCCACATGGCGAGGCCGACGTGCACGTCGCTCTCCCACGAGAAACGCTCGTCGCCGTGCACGATGTCGGCGACCAGCTTGTGCATGAGCTCGGGAGGGCAGTTGGTGACCGGAAAGAGGTGCGGCCAGACCTCGCGGTAGTCGAGGGCTTCGCCGGCCTGCTCGAGCAGAGCGTGGAAGTCGTCCACCGTGGTGAATGCGAGCTGCACGACTCCATCGTAAACCCGGAGGGCGACGGATGCACGGGCCGCGCGCGATCGCGTCCCTGAGCTTCACGTAGAGGGTCAGGTTTCTCAGGGCGGGGGCGTTCGCGTGAGGGTCGTGGCCGTCGGCTCCGGCCACCGGGAGGCGACGGACGGCGCCGCCGGCCAAGCGTCGTTCGATCATGCGGAGGGACTGGTCCTGGCCGCCGGCCGTCTCTCGGCAGCCGGGCCGGGTCCCGGCGACGCCGAGATGCTCTGCGTCGCCGAAACGTACGACGAGCGGGTCATGCGCGTGGATCCGGCGCCGTGACGCAGCGCCGCCCTTGCCGTCGTCCATGGCCCGGAGGACAATCGCTCTGCTGGGTGTCGCGAGCGAGGCGACGGGGACCTCATGCCGTATTGCTCATCGTGTGGGCGGCCGCTGGCCGGTGAAGGCCGGTTCTGTGCGGCGTGCGGGGCGCCGCAGGCAGTCACGCCGCCTCCGGCGGCGCAGCACCCGGCGCCGATGGTGACCGGCCGCGCGCCGCCGCCGGCGCCGGGCGCGCGCCAGCCGTTCCCGGGTTGGGCGGTCGCCTTCTTCGTCATCCTGGCGCTCTGCACGGTCGTCGCCATCGCCGTCTTCGTCCTCCCGATGCTCGTCCTCGGGAGCATCGTCTCGAGCATCGAGTCGATCACCCCGGCCGTTCCCGCCGAGGCGCGGCGCACGCCCTCCCCGGCGGCCACGACCTCCATGTCGGAAGGGCGCTCCGGCCTGCGGGTCGTCAGCGTGGTGCCGCCGCCGTATGCCACGGGCCCGTGGACCGGCGCGGATGTCATCGTGGCCTATCTGCCGATGGGCGCCCCGGTGGTGCCGTCGCGCTGCCGGCTCACCGTGAACGGCCGTCGGCAGAGCGCGCGGATCACCTCGGGGATGCTGTCGCCGGCCCAGCCCATCCTGATCTTCTCGTGGACTGCTCCGTATCCGACCGGCACCTACCGGTTCCGCGTCACGGTGGTCGCCCGTGGAGGCAAGACGACCGCCGCTGAGTGGGTCTACAGGTACCGCTGAGGCGCGGCGCCTGCGGCGCCGCGCCCGACCTTGCGCCTCTCCCCGCCGCGCTCGGTCTCGTTACGCTCCGCGGAGGAGTGGGTAGGAGCTTCGCAGAGTCCCGTGGAACGTGCCTCTGCCGCTGCCTACACGCAGCTGCAGAGGCCCTGTGCAAGGAGTCACCCCGTGGATGTCGAGAAGCTGCACAACGAGGTGCTGCGCGCCTTCAACGATTCGTGCGTCATGGCCGCGCGGCAGCCATATCGAGGCCGCGGCTTCCGTCCGGCCGCCGACGCCTACTTCGAGGAAGACTCGCGCGAGATCGTGGTGCGCTTCGAGCTGACCGGCATGGCGATGGACGACATCGAGCTGCTGGTCGACCGCCGCGAGCTCGTGGTGCGCGGCGAGCGCGCCTTCCCCACGCGTGAAGGCCGCGTCTACCAGCAGGTGGAGATGGACTACGGTCCGTTCGAGCGTCGCGTGCGTCTCATGGTCGACGTGGATCCCGACGTCACCACGGCGACCTACGAGGCCGGCGTGCTCGAGGTGAGGCTCACCCTCACCGAGCGCGGCGCCGGCGCCCGCAAGATCGACATCCAGACGGGGGGAGGCGACGAATGAGCGACCCTCAGGACATCCAGGCCGACGCGGCGCAGGAGATCCCCGGCACGCTGCCGGTGCTGCCGCTGCGCGACACGGTGGTCTTCCCCGACACGATGATCCCGCTCACCATCGGTCAGGAGCGCTCCATCAAGCTCATCGACGACGTGCTCGCCGGCGACCGGCTGCTCACGCTCGTCACCAGCAAGGACGCCGAGGTCGAGGTGCCGGGCCCCGAGCTTCTGCACCCCATCGGCACGGTGGGCCTGGCCCACAAGATGATCAAGCTGCCCGACGGCACCATGCGCATCCTCGTCCAGGGGCTGCAGCGCGTGCACGTCGACAAGTACGTGCAGGAGGATCCCTATCTGGCCGCCGAGATCTCCAAGGTCGAGGACGTCGTCGACGAGAGCAAGGAGGTCGACGCCCTGCGCGCCAGCCTGCTGAGCGTGTTCAGCAAGATCGTCGCGCTGGTGCCCTACCTGCCCGAGGAGCTCGAGATGGCGGCCGCCAACGTCGAAGACCCGGGGCCGCTCGCCTTCCTCATCGCCAGCACCATGCGTATCAAGGCCGAGGACAAGCAGGCCCTGCTCGAGGAGAGCGACGTCGAGAAGCGCATGCGCAAGCTGATCGGCATCCTCACGCGCGAGCTCGACGTGCTCGAGCTGGGCTCCAAGATCCAGAGCGACGTGCGCAGCGAGATCGACAAGGGACAGCGCGAGTACTTCCTGCGCCAGCAGATGCGCGCCATCCAGCAGGAGCTCGGCGAGACCAACGAGCAGGAAGCCGAGATCACCGAGCTGCGCCAGAAGGTCGACGAGCTCAAGCTCCCGGAGGAGGCCGACAAGGCCGCCCGCCGGGAGCTCGACCGGCTCGCCAACATCTCGCCGCAGAGCGCCGAGTATCCCGTGATCCGCACCTACCTGGACTGGATCATCACTCTGCCCTGGACGGTGAGCAGCGACGACAATCTCGACGTGGCGCACGCCCGCGAGATCCTCGACCGCGATCACTACGACCTCGAGAAGGTCAAGGACCGCATCCTCGAGTTCCTCGCGGTGCGCAAGCTCAAGGCCGACCTCAAAGGGCCGATCCTGTGCTTCGTCGGCCCTCCCGGCGTCGGCAAGACGAGCCTGGGTCACAGCATCGCCGAGGCCATGGGCCGCAAGTTCGAGCGCATCAGCGTCGGCGGCGTGCGCGACGAGGCGGAGATCCGCGGGCACCGGCGTACCTACGTCGGCGCCATGCCCGGCATCATCATCCGCGCCATGCGCGACGCCGGCACCGACAACCCGCTGTTCATGATCGACGAGATCGACAAGACCGGCGCCGACTGGCGCGGCGACCCGTCGAGCGCCCTGCTCGAGGTGCTCGACCCGGAACAGAACATCACGTTCCGCGACCACTACATGGACCTGCCGTTCGACCTCAGCAAGGTGCTGTTCATCACCACGGCCAACCAGCTCGAGCCCATCCCGGCGCCGCTGCGCGACCGCATGGAGATCATCTTCCTCGCCGGGTACACCATCGAAGAGAAGCTGCACATCGCGAGGAACTACCTGGTGCCACGGCAGATCGAGGGCAACGGCCTCAAGCCGAAGCAGGTGACCTTCCGCGACGAGGCGATCGTCGAGATCATCACGAGCTACACGCACGAGGCCGGTGTGCGCAATCTGGAGCGCGAGATCGGCACCGTCTGCCGCAAGCTCGCGCGCGTCGTGGCCGAGGCCGTGAGCGGCGGCCGCAAACGGTTCACCGTCAACGTCAAGCGCGTCCACGACCTCCTTGGGCGACCGCGGATGACCGCGGAGGTCAAGCGGCGCACCAGCGACCCGGGCGTCGCCACGGGTCTTGCCTGGACGCCGGTGGGCGGCGACATCCTCTTCATCGAAGCGACGGCCATGCCGGGGGGCGGCCATCTCACGGTGACCGGCCAGCTCGGCGACGTCATGAAGGAGTCGGCCATGGCCGCGATGAGCTACGTGCGCACGCACTCGCGCGAGCTCGGCCTCGAGGACGACTACTTCCAGGAGCACGACATCCACATCCACGTGCCGGCGGGAGCGATCCCCAAGGATGGCCCCAGCGCCGGCGTGACGATGGCCACGGCGATCTGCTCGCTGGTCACGGGCACGCCGGTGAGCAGCGACGTCGCCATGACCGGCGAGGTCACGCTCACCGGCCAGGTGCTGCCCATCGGCGGCCTCAAGGAGAAGACCCTGGCCGCCCAGCGGGCCGGCATCACGACGGTGATCCTGCCGAGCCGCAACGAGGGCGACCTGGAGGACGTGCCCGAGGAGCTGCGCAAAGGCATGACCTTCGTGCCCGTCGACCGTGTCGAACAGGTCTGGGAGGCCGCCATGGGCCTGCGCCTCGACGGCAAGGGCGCCGAGCTGGCCGAGGCCAACGACCTGCTCGAAGAGGCCAGCGAGCTGCTCCAGCAGGCGCGGCGCAAGGCCGGCGGACGCGAGGCCGAGGCCAAGGCGCCGGCCAAGAAGGCGCCGGCCAAGAAGGCGCCGGCCAAGAAGGCGCCGGGCAAGGCCAAGGCGCCGGCCAAGAAGGCGCCGCCGCCGAAGGCGAAGGGCGGCGCCAAGAAGACCACCGCCGCCCGCGGGCGCAGCGGCCGCAAGAAGTAGGGCGACCGCGCGCCGAGAGGGCCCGGGCCGGGGAGACGCGACGCGTCTCCCCGGCCCGCGTTGCCTTTCGCGGTCGCGCCGCGTACCCTGTGCGTTGTCCGCGCCGGCTTCGCCGGCGCGGCGCCTGCGAGGGGGTACATGAGCGACCGCACCACCAGCGACGGCTCCGACGCCCGGTCCTCGGCGGCGGCTGAGGGCGCGCGCGGCTCGGCCGCACTCGTCCCCCGTACCGAGCGGCGCCACGCTGGCGCGCGCTCTGCCCGGCTTCGCGCTCCTCCTGGCCGTCGACCTCGCCGCGGTGTGGGCCGCGGTCGCCGGCTCGTGGTCGGTCCTCGCCGTGGTCGTCGTCTGCGTGATCGATGGCCTGGCAGACGGCATCTTCGCCTGGTTGCGGGCGCGCGCCTCCTGGGCGGCCGGGGCCGCCGACGACCCGCGCGACAGGGTGCTCGTGCGCGAGTTCCTCCGCACCTACCTCGTGGTGATGGGGGCGATGGTGCTGGTCGCCTACATGGTGTTCGCCGGCGTTCTGCTCAAGCCCGGCGGCAAGGCTCCCGTGGATCCGGGCGCGGCCCTCGCCACCTGGCAGTTCTGGGCGGTCGCCGCCGGGCTGGTGGCGGTGCGGGGCTTCCTCTACCTGTGGGATTTCGTGCGCGGCGGCGAGGCGCGCGTCGTGCCTCCGGCGGCCGTGGTCTCGGAGCCTCTGCGGCGGCTGTTCGTGCTGCAGTTCGGCGTGCTCGTCGGCGGCCTCATCGTGTACTGGCTCTTCGACTCGGCGGTCACCGGGCTGGCCGTGATCCTCGTCGCGAAGGCCGCGCTCGACCTCGTGCTGGCGCTGCTCGAGCGCCTGCGCGTGGCGCGCATCAAGGCCGCGATCGAGGCGGGCATCCCCGCGCAGGGCCGGCCCGCTGACAAGCGCGCTCCGGCCCCTCGCGGCGGGCGCCGCCGCCGCAAGCGGTGATCCTTCCTCCGGCCGGCGCAGGTGTCGGTCCCCGGCGCCTGTCCCTTGACCTGCCCGGACGGCAGGACCACCGTCGCACGTTCGGACGTTCGGCACTGCGCGGGCTGTTGCCTCGCCACTCCGCCGCAGTCTACGATTGGCGTCAGGGGGGAGCCGGATCCACCGACTACTCGCACGAGCTGCGGTCGCCAAGGGGGTGCCTGACTTGAGCGCGAAAGAGCGCGAAACGGCCAACGTGGGCGCTGGCCTGTGGAAGGGCATCGGCATGTGGGCCTGGATCCTCTTCCGCATCAGCGGCCTGGTGCTGGTCGCCTACCTGTTCGTCCACCTCTGGGTGATCTCCCAGGGGCGCGTCGGCGGTGCGGAGTCGCTGAACGGCCTCTTCGAGTTCTTCGACAAGCCGCTGCTGGTGTTCCTCGATCTCATGCTGGTGGCGGCCGTGCTGTACCACGCCCTCAACGGCGTGCGCATCCTGCTCATGGACGTGGGTGTGGGCATCAGCCGCCACAAGGCCGTGTTCTGGGTCTGCATGCTCGTGGCGGCGCTCGTGTTCTGCGCGTTCGCCATCAAAGCCTCCAGCTTCATCCTCGGCTAGGGGGCGGGCATGGCGCTCGGGACCGAGACCCTGGACCGCAGCCGCGGCGGCATGTGGCCCTGGCTGGGCCAGCGCGTCACCGCCGTGCTGGTCATCGTCACCATCATGGTGCACCTGGTGCTCACGCACTACGTCGCCATCGGCGAGCTCTCCTTCGACAACATCGGCGAGCGGCTCGCCGGGGGCGTCGTGCTGGTCAACGACATCGTCCTGCTTGTCGCCGTCGTCTACCACGCCCTCAACGGCCTGCGCATGGTCGTGCTCGACTGGGGCCTGAGCAACGTCGCCGGGCGCCGCGTCTTCGACGCCGTGCTCTGGCTGGTCGGCATCGCGACCGTCGCCTACGGCATCTGGGCCCTCTGGGTCTGGGTGAGCTGAGGGAGGCGAGATGGTCTACCACCAGCTCATCGTCGTCGGCGGCGGGCTCGCCGGGCTCCGCGCCGCCGTCGAGGCCAAGGCGGCCGGCATCGACGTGGCGATCCTCAGCCAGGTCCACCCCGGCCGCAGCCACTCGGGCGCCGCCCAGGGCGGCATCAACGCGGCGCTGGCCAACCACCCCGAGGGCCACGACGACACCCCCGAGAAGCACGCCTTCGACACGGTCAAAGGCTCCGACTACCTGGCCGACCAGGACGCCGCCATCCAGATGACCAGCGACGCCCCGGGCGTCATCTTCGAGATGGACCACTGGGGCTGCCCGTTCAGCCGCTTCGACGACGGGCGCATCGCCCAGCGGCCGTTCGGCGGCGCCGGCTACCCGCGCACCTGCTACGGCGCCGACAAGACCGGTCACTATCTGCTCCACTGCCTTGTCGAGCGCGCCTACGAGCGCCAGGTCACGATGGAGGTCGAGGTCTTCGTCACCGACCTCATCGTCGAGGACGGTCGCTGCCGCGGGGTCGTGGCCTACGACATGATCCGCGGCGGCTTCGAGGCGTTCACGGCCGACGCCGTGATCATGGCCACGGGCGGCGCCGGCCGCGTCTACAGCAACACCACCAACGCCATCATCTCCACGGGCGGCGGCGCCGCCGTCGCCTATCACGCCGGTGTGCCGCTCAAGGACATGGAGTTCGTGCAGTTCCACCCCACAGGGCTGTTCACCACGAACATCCTCATGAGCGAGGGCGCCCGCGGGGAGGGCGGCTATCTCATCAACGATCTCGGCGAGCGCTTCATGAGCACGTACGCGCCCAAGGCCATGGAACTGGCGCCACGTGACATCACCTCGCGTTCGATCACCACCGAGATCCTCGAGGGCCGGGGCATCGGCGGCAAGGAGTACGTCTTCCTCGACCTGCGGCATCTGGGCGCCGAGAAGATCATGGAGAAGCTCCCCGGCATCCGCGACCTCGCCATCCACTTCGAGGGCGTCGACCCGATCGAAGAGCCGGTCCCGATCACGCCGTGCCAGCACTACACGATGGGCGGCATCGATACGGACGTGGACGGGCGCACGCTGATGCCGGGCCTCTACGCCGCCGGCGAGTGCGCCTGCGTCAGCGTGCACGGCGCCAACCGCCTGGGCGGCAACTCGCTGCTCGAGACCATCGTCTTCGGGCGCCGCGCCGGCGCGGCCGTGGTCGCCGACCTGGCGGGGAGGGCCGGCGGAGGCGACGCCTCCGCCGCCGGCGCCCGCGCGGTCGCCGCTGTGGAGGCCCGCGTGGCGGCCCTTGCCGGGCGCGGCGCGGACGGTCAAGACCCGTACGCCATCCGCGCCGACATGACGGCCACCATGAAGGACCACTTCGGCGTCTTCCGCGAAGAGAAGCAGATGCGCGAGGGCCTCGAGCGGCTGCTCGCGCTCAAGCAGCGTTGCGCGACGATCGGCCTGCGCAACGCGGGCGGCCTCTTCAACCTCGACCTCATCCGCACGCTCGAGCTCGAGGGGATGGTCGACGTCGCGCTCGCCGTGGCCAGCGGCGCCGTCGCGCGCACCGAGTCGCGCGGCTCGCACTCGCGTACCGACTATCCCACCCGCGACGACGAGACCTGGCTCAAGCACACGATGGCGCACTCCGCGGCGGGCGGCCCGCGGCTCGACTACAAGCCGGTGACGCTGGGGACCTTCGAGCCGCAGGAACGCAAGTACTGATGCCTGAAGCCAAGTTCCATGTGAAGCGCTACGACCCCGCCCGCGACGCCAAGGACGCGTCGCGCTACGACGACTTCGTCGTCCCTTACGACAGTAGCCTGACCGTCCTCGAAGGGCTGTTCTCGATCCAGGAGCATCAGGACGGCACGCTGGCCTTCCGCTACTGCTGTCGGGCATCGGTCTGCGGCTCGTGCGCGATGTACATCAACGGCAAGTACCGGCTCGCCTGCCAGACCAACCTGCGCCACCTGCACGCCGACGTGATCACCGTGGAGCCCATGCCGCACCTGCCGCTGGTCACTGACCTGGTCTGCGACATGAGCGATTTCTTCGCCAAGTACGAGTACGTGAAGCCTTGGCTCATCCGCAACTCCGCCGCTCCGGAGACGGAGATCCTGCAGTCGCCGGAGGAGCGCAAGAAGCTCGACATGCCCATCGACTGCATCCTCTGCGGCGCCTGCTACAGCAGCTGCCCGTCGGTATGGACCGAGGACAACTACCTGGGGCCCGCGGCCCTGCTCAAGGCCTACCGTTTCGAGGTCGACTCGCGCGACGAGGCCCGCAAGGTGCGCCTGCCCTCCTGGGACAACGAGCGCGGCGCCTATCGCTGCCACACGATCGCCAACTGCGTCGAGGCCTGCCCCAAGGAGCTCAACCCCACCGAGGGCATCCAGTGGCTCAAGATGGCGGCGGTGCGCCGCCGGCTGTTCGGGCGCAGCAAATGATGCCGGCCGCCTGACGGCCGCGGCGCGCGGCGACGGGGGCGGGAGGCCGCAGGGCCTCCCGCCCCCGTCCGCGTCAGCTGACGCCGTCGATCGCCGCCAGCATGACCCCGACGACGGTGACGACGGCGGCGAGCGCGAGGCGCAGCCCGACACGTTCGTGCAGGAAGGCGACGCCGAAGGCGATCGCGAAGACCGGGGTCGTCGCCATGATCAGCATCGTCAGCACCGGACCGATCTCGACGATGGCGAGGAAGAAGAGCACCGAGACGCCGGCCTCCAGAAGGCCGCCCACCGCCAGGAGCACGGCGGCGCGGCGCCGTTCGAGCCGAGTCAGCGGCCGCGCCGCGAGCGGCCGGCGGCGCGCGATGAGCACGGCGCCGAGCATCAGCATGCCGAGCGCCTGGCTCATGATCATCATCGTCGCCGTAGGCTTGCCGTAGGCCGTCGAGGCCTCGTCGATGAACACCGGACCGAGGCCCCAGCCGGCGGCCGCGAGCACGGCGAGCGCGATGAGCCTGAGCCGGCCGGTCTGCAGCGCGGCGGCGCTGCCCGCCGCCGGCGAGCCCGGCAGCACGTCGCCGCGCGCCGCGCCGGCCAGGGCCCCCGCCTCGGCCACGTCGCCGGTCGCCATCCAGCGCGTGATGAGCAGCACGCCGGCCATCGCCACGCCCATCCCGGCGAGCGTGAGCGCGCCGAACGTCGCACCCAGGATGAGCCAGGCGAACAGCGCCGTCCACAGCGGGTCGGTACTGAGGATCGGCGCCACGACGGCGACGCGCGCGCCGCGCAAGGCGTAGTAGTAGGCGCTGAAGGCGATCAGCCACGTGGCGACCGCCGCGAGCGCCATCCACACGGCAGCCGCGGCGTTGATGCCGAAGCCGTTGTCCCACAGCTGCAACGCCGTCAGCGGTACGGTGATGAGCAGCAGGCCGGCGATCGAGGCGATGCGCACGAAGAAGTTGACCGCCAGCGGGTCGACGTACGCGAGGACCCGCTTGTTGACGATGACGACCAGCGCCCAGAGCGCGGTCATCCCGAAGGCGGCGGCGATCCAGATGGAGTACGTGCTCGTGGCGACCCCCGGGAGACTGCGCCGAGTCTATCGCACGCCGGCCCTTCGACGGGCGTCTGGTGCCGCCGACGACGCGGGGCGCGAGCGGCGCGGGCGGGTATAATCGCCGCAGCGCGAGCCCCGCGCCCCGAAGCACCCTGGAGGACCATGAAGACGTCTGTCGGCAAGACCAAGCTCGAGATCGCCTCCGGCGACATCACCGAGCTCGAGGTGGACGCCATCACCAACGCCGCCAACACCGAGCTGTGGATGGGCGCCGGCGTGGCCGGCGCCATCAAGCGCGTCGGCGGCGAGGCCGTCGAGAAGGAAGCCATGCTGCAAGGCCCCATCCAGATCGGCGAGGCCGTCGCGACCACGGGTCACGACCTCAAGGCTCGCTGGGTCATCCACGCCGCGGTCATGGGCGCCGATCTGCAGACAAACGCGGACGCGATCGCCAAGGCCACGCGCAGCGCTCTCGACTGCGCCGAGCGCTGCCACGCGCGTTCCATCGCCATGCCGGCCTTCGGCACCGGCGTCGGCGGCTTCCCTCTCTATCAGTGCGCGAGCATCATGGTGGCCGAGACGGTGGCCTACCTGAAGGCCAAGCCCAACACCGTGCTGCGGCACATCATGTTCTCGGTGTACAACGACGCGGCGAGGGCGGCGTTCAAGCACGCGCTCGCCGGCTCCAGCCGCTTCTAGGGACGCGGCGACTCCCGAGCACGGGGGCAGGGCACCATGCCGATCGCCGCCGACGCCGTCAGCATCGAAGAGACGCTTGTCGTTCTGCTGCTGATCGCCGCGGCGGTGGCCGTCGCCGTGCGGCGCGTCGGCGTGCCGTACACCGTCGGCCTGGTCCTTGTGGGCCTCGTCGTCGGCCTCGTGACGCACCCGTCGGCGGTCAGCCTCTCCTCGGACCTTGTCTTCTACGTCTTCCTGCCTATCCTGCTCTTCGAGGCGGCCTTCAATCTGGAGGCGCGGCATCTGCTCGCCGACTGGCGCCTCATCCTGGCGCTGGCCGTCCCCGGCGTGCTCGTCGCCTTCGCGCTCACGGCGACGGGCCTGCATCTCCTCGGGGGCACGACCTGGGTCGTCGCGCTCCTCTTCGGGGCGCTCATCGCGGCCACCGACCCCGTGAGCGTGGTCGCCTTGTTCCGCCGGCTCGGGGTGCCCGAGCGGCTCACGACGATGGTCGAGGCCGAGAGCCTGTTCAACGACGGTACAGCTGCGGTCGTCTTCGCCATCGTCCTCGCCGCCGTGGTGGACGGGGGCTCCGTCGGCGCGGCATCCGCCGTCGGCCGCTTCGTCTGGATGGCCGTCGGCGGCATGGCCGTGGGCCTGGCGGTGGGATACGCCGCTTCGGCGCTCCACCGCCGGATAGACGACCACCTCATCGAGGTCACGCTCTCGACGATCGTCGCCTTCGGCGCGTTCCTTCTCGGCCAGCAGCTCGGCATGTCGGGCGTGGTCGCGTGCGTCACCGCCGGCATCGTCGTGGGCAACTACGGCCGGCACCGCGGCATGGGGCCGGTCACCCGGGTGACCATGGGCACGGTGTGGGAGTACGCGGCGTTCGTGGCCAACTCGCTCATCTTCCTTCTCATCGGCCTGCGTCTCGACCTGTCGCTGATCGTCGACCACGCGGGGCTGGTGCTCGTCGCCTTCGCGGTCGTGGTCGTAGCGCGGGCCGTGACGGTCTACGGCCTCGGCGTCATCTTTCGGGTCGCCGGAAGCCGTCTGCCGTTCAGCTGGCAGCACGTGCTCGTGTGGGGCGGTCTGCGCGGCACCATCGCCCTCGCTCTCGTGCTCAGTGTGCCCGCCGACGTGCCCGGGCGCGAGACGCTCCAGGTGGTCACCTTCGGGGTCGTCCTTCTGTCGCTGGTGGGTCAGGGCCTGACCATGCCCCTGCTCGTGCGGCGGCTCGGCCTGGTCGGCGAGGGAGAGGAACCCGTGGGCGTGCGGCAGCGACGGGCGCTGGTCGAAGGCTTCGTGCGCGCCCACGAGGCGCTCGACCGGCTCCAGGAGACCGGCCTGATGACGCGCGCGGAACGCGAGCACCTCGGCGCGACCATCGAGGCTCAGGAGGAAGTGCTGCTCGAGGGCCTCGATCCGCTGGACGAGGAGCCGCCCGCCGGCGAGGACGACCGGCTGGCGGACCGCATCGCGGGACTCCTCGTGCAGCGCGCGCGGGTCGAGGCGTTGCGTCAGGCGGGCGCCGTCGACGAAGTCGTCACGGCGGCGCTCCTGGACGAGTTGGACGGTCGCATCGCGCTGCTCGGCGAGCGGCTGGCCGGCCGGCTAGCAGTCTCGCCGCCCGGCGTCACGCCCCGCTCGGCGAAGGCGCGCAGCAGCCCGAAGCAGCCCGTGAGCATCATGTCGCCGTAGGGCGCCGCGTGCTCGAGCGGCAGCTTGCTGCCGGCGAGCAGGACGCGGCGCGGCCCCGTGGCGAAGAACGGCAGCGCCGTCAGGTCGACGGTCTGCGCCGAGGCGGCCAGCACGGCGCCGTGGCCGCCGTCTTCGCGCACCTCGTCGCTGCCCAGGTCGCCGGCCAGGAAACGCCGCAGATAATGTCTCGAGGCCGGGGCCGTCGAGCTTGCGCGTGTGATGCTCGAACACGCCGGCCAGGCGGCCCCCCAGCGTGACCACGCAGATCGTGTGCCCGTTGCCGACGTTCACGAGCACGGCGTCGGTGACGCCCGCCGGGAGCGCGCCGTACAGCGCCGCCGGGCCGGTATCGGCGACGAGCGCCGGCCCGCCGCCGGCGAGCTCGTCGGCGAGCGCGGCGGCGGCGCGCAGTCTGGTGAAATCGAGAGGCGTGTCGGCGGTCGCGTAGAAGAGCTCGCCGAGGGGCCGGCCCTCGTCCACGGCGGCCTGCCAGAAGGCGAAGCGAAAGACGCGGTTGGAGCCGTGCGGGCTGAAGCCGTGGTCCTGGACGGCGACCGCCGCGGCGTCGAAGCGCGGCTCCACGCCGAGCATCTCGAGCGCGGCGCGAAGGCCGGCTGCGTCGAGGTCGCCGGAGCGCACGTGTGCGCACGAGCCGGCCGGCAGGCGGCCGAGCAGCTCGGTCGCCGTGCCCTCGCCGACCACGCGCGCCCCCAGGGCGCGGACCTTGTCCACGTCGTCGGCGAAGGTCCGCGCCGCCTCCTCGGTGGCGACGAAGGCGTGGCCGGCGGCGAGGTGCGCCTTCATGGCGGCGCCGTCGGCGCCGCCGCCCATGGTCGGCCCCGTGAACACCACGGTCTGGCCGCGTCTGGTGGCCTCGACGATCTGCGCGGCCACCACCTGCGTGCGCGACGGCACGACGAGCTTGACGGCGTTCTCGAGCGGCTGGCCGGGGCGCGTGAGCAGGATGTCGGCGGTGCCGGCGCCGACATCGACGGCGAGGATGCGCGTCCCAGGGTCTCGGGGGGGCGGCGGCGCGCCGGGGGCGCCCCCGCGGCGGCCGGAGGGGGCGGCGCCTTCGGCGCCGCCGCTCACGCCGGCCGCCGGGCCGGCGCCCTGCCGAAGCGGAGCTTCCAGACGCTGGTCATCGCCTCGAGGACGATGTCGTTGCTCATCTTGCTCTCGCCGACTTTGCGGTCGACGAAGATGATGGGCAGTTCCACGACCTTGAAGCCGAGCTTGTACGCGCGGTAGGTCATCTCGATCTGGAAGCCGTAGCCGGCGGTGCCGATGGCGTCGAGGTCGATGGTCTCGAGCACGCGGCGCCGGAAGCACTTGAAGCCGCCCGTGAGGTCGTGGAACGGCAGGCCGAGGATGGTCTGCGCATACAGGCAGCCGCCGCGGCTGATGACCTTGCGCGACAGCCCCCAGTTCTCGACGCCGCCGCCCTTGACGTAGCGCGACCCGAGCACGAGGTCGGCGCCCTGGTCGATGAGGCGCAGGAAGTGCGGCAGGTAGCTCGCGTCGTGGCTGAGGTCGGCGTCCATCTCGAAGATGCGCTCGGCGCCCATGGCGAGCGCCTCGCGAAAGCCGGCGACGTAGGCCCTGCCGAGACCTTCCTTGCCGGCGCGATGGAGGACGGAGACGTCGGCGACCTCGAGGGCCAGCTCGTCGGCGAGGTCGCCGGTGCCGTCCGGGGAATCGTCGTCGACGATGAGCGTGTGCAGCGGCACGCCGTGACCGTCGGCGACCTCGCGGATGCGGGCCAGGGCGTGCCGCAGGTTCTCGCGCTCGTTGTAGGTGGGGAGGACGATGACGTTCATCGTGCGGAGAGTATACCGTCGCCGGGGCTGCTGCGCCGCCCGGCTCCGGCCTCGCACCCCGCGTGCGGACCCGGCTGTTCGCGTCCGTCCGCGCGGCCTGCTACCCTTGCCGGCCGGAGCGGAAAAGCAGGCCAGTCTCAGGGCAAGTATCACCCTCAATATAAGCCTGAGACTTTTCCGTCAGCGCAGGCGACGAAAGCCGCGAAGGGATGGTTGTCAGGACCGTTGAATACACTATAGTGGTGTCCTTACTCAGCAGGGGCACTACATCTTGTGGTGAGGGGTCATCCGTGCATTGTCCGTTCTGCAACAGCGAAGAGAGCAAGGTCGTCGACTCTCGCGACTCCGAAGCGAGCGACGCCATCCGCCGCCGGCGAGAGTGCCTGGCCTGCGAGCGTCGCTACACGACCTACGAACGGCTCGAAGAAGTGCCCCTGGTGGTCGTCAAGCGCAGCGGGAGCGAAGAGGTGTTCGCGCGGCAGAAGCTCCTCAACGGCCTCTTGCGGGCGAGCGAGAAACGCGACATGCCCATCGAGAGACTGGAGCGGGCCGTCGACGACATCGAGAGCGAACTGCGCCGCGTCCCCGGGCAGCGGGTGACCACGCAGATGGTGGGGGAGCGAGCCCTGCGGCACCTCCGCGATATCGACAAGGTGGCCTACGTGCGTTTCGCCTCGGTCTACCGCCAGTTCGACGGCGTCGACGAGTTCCAGCAGGAGCTCGCCCGCCTCGAGCGCGCCGGCGCCGATCCGCTGCCGGGCGAGGAGCCGCTGCCCGGCATCGAGGCCGAGATCGACGCATTCACAGCGAGCACATTCACCGAGCCGCCGCAGGCGGTCGCGACCGGGGGGGACAAGGGGCATGACTGATACGGGGAAGGCAGTGATCGAGCTCTCGGCCAACGCGCTCAAGGTGCTCCAGCGCCGCTATCTCAAGAAGGGTGAGAACGGCGAGCAGCTCGAGACCCCCGAGGAGATGTTCCAGCGCGTCGCCCGCGCCATCGCGCAGGCCGAGCGGCTCTACAACCCCGCCGCCCCGGTCGAAGAGTGGGAGGCCACGTTCTACGAGCTCATGACGAGTCTCGAGTTCCTCCCCAACAGCCCCACCCTCATGAACGCCGGCCGCGAGCTGGGCCAGCTCTCGGCCTGCTTCGTGCTCCCCGTCGGCGACTCCATGGAGTCCATCTTCGAGGCCATCAAGAACACCGCCCTCATCCACAAGAGCGGCGGGGGCACCGGCTTCAGCTTCTCGCGCGTGCGCCCGCACAACGACGTCGTGATGAGCACCAAGGGCGTCTCCAGCGGGCCGCTCTCCTTCATGAGCGTCTTCGACGCCGCCACCGAGACCATCAAGCAGGGCGGCACGCGGCGCGGCGCCAACATGGGCATCATGCGCGTCGACCACCCCGACATCCTCGACTTCATCAGGGCCAAGGAGGACGACGACCGCCTCAACAACTTCAACATCTCGGTGGCCGTCACCGACGCCTTCATGCGCGCCGTCGACGCCGACGAGGACTATCCGCTGGTCAACCCGCGCTCCGGCGATGTGGTGCAGACCTTGAGCGCGCGCAAGGTGTTCAAGACCATGGTCGCGCTGGCCTGGAAGAACGGCGACCCCGGCATCGTCTTCATCGACCGCATCAATGCGGACAACCCCACGCCGCAGCTCGGCGAGATCGAGAGCACCAACCCCTGCATCACCGGAGAGTCGCTTGTGTACACGGATGCAGGCCTGAAGAGGATCGTCGATCTGTACGAGGGGCGCCGGCGCCCCGGCCTGGTCCTCGACAGCCGCATGGCCGGCGACCGCGGGAGCGCCAAGGCCGCGCAGGTGGTCGCCAGCGGCGTCAAGCCGGTCTACCGACTCGCGACCGTCGAAGGCTACGAGGTCCGGCTGACCGCCGACCATCGCGTGAAGACCACGCGTGGATGGGTGCCGGCTTGCGATCTCACCCAGGGCGACCGCATCCACATCCTCGACCGCAAGGGCGGGTTCGGGAGCGGCGGATCACGCCGTCTCGGCACCCTGCTCGGGTGGCTCGTCGGCGACGGCACGATGAAGGCCACCGAGGTCGTGCTCTCGTTCTTCGGCGACGAGAAGCAGGAGCTGGCGCCTGTGTTCGCCGGGCTCATGCAGGAGGAGGTGGACGGCCGGCAGCTGCGCGATCGGTCGTATACGACGAACGGCTACGACGTGGGTGGCCGGGACGAGTATCGGGTGAAGTCGGCGCGGTTCTGGCGCGTCGCCGAGGAGCACGGGCTGCGGCCCGGCAGAAAGCTGTGCGTGCCGGAGAGCGTGCTCACCGGCTCCGAGGACATGCAGCGAGGCTTCCTCACGGCGCTGTTCACCGCGGATGGGCACGTGAGCGGGTCGCTGGAGAAGGGCGTGAGCGTGCGGCTCACCTCCATCAGTCGCTCTCTTCTGCGGGACGTCCAGCGCGTGCTGCTCAACTTCGGCGTCCCGTCGCGCATCTACGGGGGTCGCAGGCCGCAGGGCCAGAGGCGAACTGCCGGACGGCCGCGGAGGCACGGCGTTCTACGACTGCAAGGAATACCACGACCTGGCCGTCTCCCGCGGCAGCCTGCGGCTGTTCGCCGCCGAGATCGGCTTTCTGAGCGAGGCGAAGCAGAGCAAGCTCCTGACGCTCCTCGAGGGCTATCGCCGCGGCCCGTACCGGCAGCCCTTCACGGCTCGGTTCCGCTCGCTCGAGCCGGACGGCATGGAGATGGTGTACGACGTCACGGAGCCGCTCACCCATTCGTTCGTGGCCAACGGACTCGTCATCCACAACTGCGGCGAGCAGCCATTGCTGCCCTACGAGAGCTGCAACCTGGGCTCCATCAACCTGACCAAGGTGGTGCCCGACGGCCACGTCGACTACGGCGCCCTGGGCCGCATCGTGCGCACCGCGGTGCGCTTCCTCGACGACGTCATCGACGTCAATCGCTACCCGCTGCCCGAGATCGAGCGACATGACCAAGGGCAACCGCAAGATCGGCCTCGGGGTCATGGGCTTCGCCGACATGCTGCTGCGCCTCGAGGTGCCCTACGACTCCGACGACGCCTGCAAGATCGCCGCCGATGTCATGAGCTTCATCCACGACGAGGCCCGCGCGGCCAGCGAGGAGCTGGCCCGCGAGCGCGGCGTGTTCCCCAACTTCGAGGGCTCCATCTTCGACGGCCCCGCCGGCGCCCGCGTGCGCAACGCCACCGTCACGACGATCGCGCCCACGGGCACCATCAGCATCATCGCCGGCTGCTCGAGCGGCATCGAGCCCCTGTTCGCGATCAGCTACGTGCGCGCCAACGTGCTCGACGACGACCGCATGGTCGAGGGCCATCCCTACTTCGAGCAGGTCGCGCGAGAGCGCGGCTTCTTCAGCGACGAGCTCATGAAGCAGATCGCCGAGGTGGGCTCCGTGCGGCACCTCGACGGCGTGCCCGCCGACGTGCAGCAGGTCTTCGCCACCGCCCACGACATCACGCCGGAGTGGCACGTCAAGCTGCAGGCGGCCTTCCAGAAGAGCACCGACAACGCCGTCTCCAAGACGGTCAACTTCCCCAACGAGGCGACCAGCGACGACGTCGAGAACGTCTACCTGCTGGCCTACCGCAGCGGCTGTGGCGCTGGCCTCAGCCGCCGGGCGTCACGCCCCGCTCGGCGAAGGCGCGCAGCAGCCCGAAGCAGCCCGTGAGCATCATGTCGCCGTAGGGCGCCGCGTGCTCGAGCGGCAGCTTGCTGCCGGCGAGCAGGACGCGGCGCGGCCCCGTGGCGAAGAACGGCAGCGCCGTCAGGTCGACGGTCTGCGCCGAGGCGGCCAGCACGGCGCCGTGGCCGCCGTCTTCGCGCACCTCGTCGCTGCCCAGGTCGCCGGCCAGGAAACGCCGCAGATAAGTCTCGAGGCCGGGTCCGTCGAGCTTGCGCGTGTGATGCTCGAACACGCCGGCCAGGCGGCCTCCCAGCGTGACCACGCAGATCGTGTGCCCGTTGCCGACGTTCACGAGCACGGCGTCGGTGACGCCCGCCGGGAGCGCGCCGTACAGCGCCGCCGGGCCGGTATCGGCGACGAGCGCCGGCCCGCCGGCGGCGAGCTCGTCGGCGAGCGCGGCGGCAGCGCGCAGTCTGGTGAAATCGAGAGGCGTGTCGGCGGTCCCGTAGAAGAGCTCGCCGAGGGGCCGGCCCTCGTCCACGGCGGCCTGCCAGAAGGCAAAGCGAAAGACGCGGTTGGAGCCGCGCGGGCTGAAGCCGTGGTCCTGGACGGCGACCGCCGCGGCGTCGAAGCGCGGCTCCACGCCGAGCATCTCGAGCGCGGCGCGCAGGCCGGCTGCGTCGAGGTCGCCGGAGCGCACGTGTGCGCACGAGCCGGCCGGCAGGCGGCCGAGCAGCTCGGTCGCCGCGCTCTCGCCGACCACGCGCGCCCCCAAAGCACGGACCTTGTCCACGTCGTCGGCGAAGGTCCGCGCCGCTTCCTCGGTGGCGACGAAGGCTTGGCCGGCGGCGAGGTGCGCCTTCATGGCGGCGCCGTCGGCGCCGCCGCCCATGGTCGGCCCCGTGAACACCACGGTCTGGCCGCGTCTGGTGGCCTCGACGATCTGCGCGGCCACCACCTGCGTGCGCGACGGCACCACGAGCTTGACGGCGTTCTCGAGCGGCTGGCCGGGGCGCGTGAGCAGGATGTCGGCGGTGCCGGCGCCGACATCCACGGCGAGGATGCGCGTCCCAGGGTCTCGGGGGGGCGGCGGCGCGCCGGGGGCGCTCCCGCGGCGGCCGGAGGGGGCGGCGCCTTCGGCGCCGCCGCTCACGCCGGCCGCCGGGCCGGCGCCCTGCCGAAGCGGAGCTTCCAGACGCTGGTCATCGCCTCGAGGACGATGTCGTTGCTCATCTTGCTCTCGCCGACTTTGCGGTCGACGAAGATGATGGGCAGTTCCACGACCTTGAAGCCGAGCTTGTGCGCGCGGTAGGTCATCTCGATCTGGAAGCCGTAGCCGGCGGTACCGATGGCATCGAGGTCGATGGTCTCGAGCACGCGGCGCCGGAAGCACTTGAAGCCGCCCGTGAGGTCGTGGAACGGCAGACCGAGGATGGTCTGCGCATACAGGCAGCCGCCGCGGCTGATGACCTTGCGCGACAGCCCCCAGTTCTCGACGCCGCCGCCCTTGACGTAGCGCGACCCGAGCACGAGGTCGGCGCCCTGATCGATGAGGCGCAGGAAGTGCGGCAGGTAGCTCGCGTCGTGGCTGAGGTCGGCGTCCATCTCGAAGATGCGCTGGGCGCCCATGGCGAGCGCCTCGCGAAAGCCGGCGACGTAGGCCCTGCCGAGACCTTCCTTGCCGGCGCGATGGAGGACGGAGACGTCGGCGACCTCGAGGGCCAGCTCGTCGGCGAGGTCACCGGTGCCGTCCGGGGAACGTCGTCGACGATGAGCGTGTGCAGCGGCACGCCGTGACCGTCGGCGACCTCGCGGATGCGGGCCAGGGCGTGCCGCAGGTTCTCGCGCTCGTTGTAGGTGGGGAGGACGATGACGTTCATCGTGCGGAGAGTATACCGTCGCCGGGGCTGCTGCGCCGCCCGGCTCCGGCCTCGCACCCCGCGTGCGGACCCGACTGTTCGCGTCCGTCCGCGCGGCCTGCTACCCTTGCCGGCCGGAGCGGAAGAGCAGGCCAGTCTCAGGGCAAGTATCACCCTCGATATAAGCTTGAGACTTTTCCGTCAACGCAGGCGACGAAAGCCGCGAAGGGATGGTTGTCAGGACCGTTGAATACACTATAGTGGTGTCCTTACTCAGCAGGGGCACTACATCTTGTGGTGAGGGGTCATCCGTGCATTGTCCGTTCTGCAACAGCGAAGAGAGCAAGGTCGTCGACTCTCGCGACTCCGAAGCGAGCGACGCCATCCGCCGCCGGCGAGAGTGCCTGGCCTGCGAGCGTCGCTACACGACCTACGAACGGCTCGAAGAAGTGCCCCTGGTGGTCGTCAAGCGCAACGGGAGCGAAGAGGTGTTCGCGCGGCAGAAGCTCCTCAACGGCCTCTTGCGGGCGAGCGAAAAACGCGACATGCCCATCGAGAGACTGGAGCGGGCCGTCGACGACATCGAAAGCGAACTGCGCCGCGTCCCCGGGCAGCGGGTGACCACGCAGATGGTGGGGGAGCGAGCCCTGCGGCACCTCCGCGATATCGACAAGGTGGCCTACGTGCGTTTCGCCTCGGTCTACCGCCAGTTCGACGGCGTCGACGAGTTCCAGCAGGAGCTCGCCCGCCTCGAACGCGCCGGCGCCGATCCGCTGCCGGGCGAGGAGCCGCTGCCCGGCATCGAGGGCGAGATCGACGCATTCACCGCGAGCACATTCACCGAGCCGCCGCAGGCGGTCGCGACCGGGGGGGACAAGGGGCATGACTGATACGGGGAAGGCAGTGATCGAGCTCTCGGCCAACGCGCTCAAGGTGCTCCAGCGCCGCTATCTCAAGAAGGGTGAGAACGGCGAGCAGCTCGAGACCCCCGAGGAGATGTTCCAGCGCGTCGCCCGCGCCATCGCGCAGGCCGAGCGGCTCTACAACCCCGCCGCCCCGGTCGAAGAGTGGGAGGCCACGTTCTACGAGCTCATGACGAGTCTCGAGTTCCTCCCCAACAGCCCCACTCTCATGAACGCCGGCCGCGAGCTGGGCCAGCTCTCGGCCTGCTTCGTGCTCCCCGTCGGCGACTCCATGGAGTCCATCTTCGAGGCCATCAAGAACACCGCCCTCATCCACAAGAGCGGCGGGGGCACCGGCTTCAGCTTCTCGCGCGTGCGCCCGCACAACGACGTCGTGATGAGCACCAAGGGCGTCTCCAGCGGGCCGCTCTCCTTCATGAGCGTCTTCGACGCCGCTACCGAGACCATCAAGCAGGGCGGCACGCGGCGCGGCGCCAACATGGGCATCATGCGCGTCGACCACCCCGACATCCTCGACTTCATCAGGGCCAAGGAGGACGACGACCGCCTCAACAACTTCAACATCTCGGTGGCCGTCACCGACGCCTTCATGCGCGCCGTCGACGCCGACGAGGACTATCCGCTGGTCAATCCGCGCTCCGGCGATGTGGTGCAGACCCTGAGCGCGCGCAAGGTGTTCAAGACCATGGTCGCGCTGGCCTGGAAGAACGGCGACCCGGGCATCGTCTTCATCGACCGCATCAACGCGGACAATCCCACGCCGCAGCTCGGCGAGATCGAGAGCACAAATCCTTGCGGCGAGCAGCCATTGCTTCCCTACGAGAGCTGCAACCTGGGCTCCATCAACCTGTCCAAGGTGGTGCCCGACGGCCACGTGGACTACGGCGCCCTGGGCCGCATCGTGCGTACCGCGGTGCGCTTCCTCGACGACGTCATCGACGTCAATCGCTACCCGCTGCCCGAGATCGAGCGCATGACCAAGGGCAACCGCAAGATCGGTCTCGGCGTCATGGGCTTCGCCGACATGCTGCTGCGCCTCCAGGTGCCCTACGACTCCGACGAGGCCTGCAGGATCGCCGGCGACGTGATGAGCTTCATCCACGACGAGGCCCGCGCGGCCAGCGAGGAGCTCGCCCGCGAGCGCGGCGTGTTCCCCAACTTCGAGGGCTCCATCTTCGACGGCCCCGCGGGCGCCCGCGTGCGCAACGCCACCGTCACCACGATCGCCCCCACGGGCACCATCAGCATCATCGCCGGCTGCTCGAGCGGCATCGAGCCCCTGTTCGCGATCAGCTACGTGCGCGCCAACGTGCTCGACGACGACCGCATGGTCGAGGGCCATCCCTATTTCGAGCAGGTCGCGCGCGAGCGCGGCTTCCTGAGCGACGAGCTCATGAAGCAGATCGCCGAGGTGGGCTCCGTGCGCCACCTCGACGACGTTCCTGCGGACGTGCAGCAGGTCTTCGCCACCGCCCACGACATCACCCCGGAGTGGCACGTCAAGCTGCAGGCGGCCTTCCAGAAGAGCACCGACAACGCCGTCTCCAAGACGGTCAACTTCCCCAACGAGGCCACCAGTGACGACGTCGAGCACGTCTACCTCCTGGCCTACCGCAGCGGCTGCAAAGGCGTCACCACGTACCGCGACGGCAGCCGCGAGGAGCAGGTGCTCAACGTCGGCCAGAGCAAGCACAAGCGCGAGCGCGACCCGGCCGTGGGAGGCATCGCCACCACGCGGCCCTCGCGGCCACAGCTGCTCAGCGGCGAGACGCAGCGCATGGACACCGGCTGCGGCAAGCTGTTCGTCATCATGAACGACGACGAGTACGGCCCGCGCGAGGTCTTCGCCAACATGGGCAAGGCCGGCGGCTGCGCCTCGAGCAACACCGAGGCGCTCGGCCGGCTCATCTCGCTGGCGCTCAAGAAGGGCGCCTCGGCCGGCGAGATCGTCGAACAGCTCAAAGGCATCCGCTGTCACGTGCCCTACGGCCTCGGCGCCAACTCCACGCTGAGCTGCGCCGACGCCATCGGCAAGGCGCTCGAGCGGCGCTACGTGGCCGGCGCCGCGGCGGCGGCGGCCGGCGGCTCGGAGCCCCAGCTGTCGTTCGCCCAGGTGGCGCAGGGCGCCTGCCCCGATTGCGGCGGCGACATGCGGCACGAGGGCGGCTGCGCGGTGTGCAACGATCCCGCCTGCGCATTCAGCAAGTGCAGCTGAGGCGGCTGCGCCGTCAGCTGCGCGATGCCGCCTGCGGTGCCGATCGCAGCTGAGGCTGCGGCTCGAGCCGACACACGCTCCTCGTCGCGTGTGCCGGCGGGTTTGACACGCCGCGCCCTCCGACGGGTACAGTAGACCTGCAGGAGTCCCCGGCCGCCGCACGCGGCGGCCGTCCACGACCGACGAGGGGAGAAAGGCGATGACCGACACCTCCAAGCCCGAGGCACCCGTGGCCTCGAGCGGTGTGACCATCTCCGACAACGTGGTGGCCAAGGTGGCCTTCAAGGCGATCGCCGGCATCGAAGGCATCCACGCGCTGGGCGGCGGGAGCTCCCGTGCTCTGGCCGGCCTGCGCGGCGACAAAGGCACGCCCGGCATCAGCGTCGACCTCCGCGACGGCAGCGTCGACATCGACATCACCATGAGCATCGTGTTCGGCTCGAGCGTGCCCGCCATCGCCGAGGCCTGCCGCAAGGCGGTCACCGAGCAGGTCGAGGGCACCACCGGCCTCAAGGTGCGCGCCGTCAACGTCCTCGTCACCGACGTCGTGTTCCCGGAGGAGCAGGCTGCCTCCGACGACTGACAGGCGGCCCCGGGAGGGGGTCGCGCCGGGGCTTGCCACGCGCGTGGCGACGTTCGTGTTGCTCGTCGCCGCCGGCCTGGTGGCCTTGCTGTTCGCCATGCGTCTCACGGCGGCCGCGTTCGGCTGCGACTTCTCGCCTTTCCCGTACCTCGGGATCACCGCCGACCACGCGACCCGGGCGTGGCTGCTGGCAGGAGTCGTCGCCGTGCTCGCCGTGCTCCTGTGGCTCGTGCTGCGCCACGGCGAGGAGACGCTCTGGCTGCCCGGCGCCGCCGGCGGCGTCCTCGTGCCGGCCGCCGCCCTCGCCCGCCTCGCCGCCGAGGCCGCCTGCCGGCACCCCGAGGTCGTCCGCGCTGAGGCCACTCTGCGCGTCCGCGAGGGCGCCCCCGACGGCACCGTGCGCGTCTACGGCCGGCCTCTGGCCGACGCCGCGCGTCTTGCCGACGAGATCGAGCCCGCAGTGCGCGAGCGGCTGGCGCGGGTCGTCGGCGTCGCGCCGCTGCGTCTCGTGGTGCGGCCGCGCATCCTCACGGTGCCGCAGCTCAAGAGGCACCTGCCGTGACGGTCACCGCACGTGTCGTCGCAGTGATCGCGGGCCTCGTGGGGCTGGTGTTCGCGGCCGCCGACCTGGTGCGCGAGGTCGTGCTGGCCACCGAGCGCAGCGTCGCGTGGCCGTTCGCCGGGTGGTGGTCGCAGCTGATCACGGGCCCCACGTGGGCGACGGCGCTCGCCGCGGCGGCAGCGGCCATCGTGACCGTGGCGCTGATCGTCCTCGCCGTGCGCCAGCTGCGCCCGCAGCGCCGCGGCCGACGAGGTCGTGGAGTTCGGCGACGCGGCGAATCGCGCACGGCTGGACGTCTCGGCGACAGAGCGTGCCCTGCGCCGACGTCTCGAAAAGGACCTCCCCGGCGTCAAGACGCGCACGCTCGAGCTCACCCAACGCGGCGACGGCTGGTGGGTGCGCGTCGAGGCCGACCTCCCCGCGCGCGACGTGCTCGGCCTGCAGGCGCGCGCCGGCGGGCTCCTGGCGGCCGATCTCGCGCGCATGGGCGGCCTGCGCCTGGACGGGCTCGATGTGGTCGTCACGCGCCTCACGTGAGCGGACGTGGGGTCGGTTGGAGCGCAAAAAAGAAGACCTGGGAATGACCAGGTCTTCGTGAGAAGCCGCCCCGTGGGTGCTGGGGTCTGTGCTTCTCCTATGAACGGAGCATACACCCGTCCTGTACCCCCAGCGCAAGGGGCAGTAACCGTTGTCACCGCGACCGTTCACGATCGCGCCGGGAACGGGAGAGGGACCTGAGACCGTGACGGTGTCGCCCTTGCGCCCCGACCTGGTCGCCGCCGATCTCGACGGCACGTTGCTGACCCCCGAGCTCGAGTTCTCGCCCGAGCTGCCGGGTGCGCTCGCTGCGCTGGAGGCCGCCGGGGTGCCCTTCCTGATCTGCACAGGGCGCATGTTCCGCAGCGCCCGGCGCGTGGCGGCCCAGCTCGGCCTGCGGCACGGGCCGATCGTGTGCTACCAGGGGGCCATGGTCGCCGATCTGGGGACGGGCGAGCGCCTGCTTCACCGGCCGATGGACGGAGAGGTGGCGGCCGAGGTCGTGCGTCGCCTGCGCGACCTCGGCCGCCACCTCAACGCCTACATCGACGACCAGCTCTACGTGGAGCAGCTCGACGCGTGGGCGCGGCGGTACGCCGAGTACGCCGAGGTGGGCATCGAGGTCGTGGACGATCTCGCCGCCGAGGTCGCGGCGCGCCCGCCGACCAAGTTCGTGGTCCTCAGCGAGCCGGCGGACGTCGACGTGCTGCTGCCGCGGCTCCAGGAGGAGTGGGGCGACCGCCTCTTCGTCGCGCGCTCGCAGCCGTCGTACATCGAGCTCGCCGCCCCGGGCGTGAGCAAGAGCGGCGCTCTGCAATGGCTCTGCGACCGTGAGGGCCTGCGGCGCGAGCGCACGGTCGCCTGCGGCGACGCCCAGAACGACCTCGACATGCTGCGCTGGGCCGGGCTGGGCGTGGCGATGGCCGAGGCGCCGCCGGAC
>CAVOWE010000027.1:0-25430 GCA_963700035.1 uncultured Thermoleophilia bacterium
GCGCCTCGGCTCCCGACGCCGTGCGCTCCGCGGACGTGGTGGTGACGGCCATCCCCATCGTCGTGGACCCGAAGCCCGACCTGGACGCCGGCATGCTCAAGGCGGGCGGCCTTGCCGTCGCGCTCGACTACGACTCCGCCTGGTCGGGCGCGGCCATGCGTCAGTGCGACAAGTTCTGCTCGGACGATGTCGATCAGCTGCTCGCGACCAGGGGCCACGGCGTGTACTTCGGCGGCATCCCCGCGGCCATCCACGCCGATCTCGGCGAACTGGCCGCGGGTCTCAAGCCCGGGCGGGAGAGCGACGGCGAGCGCATCTTCTCGATGAACATGGGCATCGCCGTCGACGACATGGTCACGGCCAAGGTGCTCTACGAGCGCGCCCTCGAGCGCGGCGCGGGCGTCCGCCTGCCGCTGTGACGGCCACGAGGAGGCGGACGTGAGGCCGTGCAGCCGCCGTCGTGAGGTAGTGTCAGCTGCGCAGAACGAGTGGCGGATGACCGTACACAGGGAGGCGTCGTGACGAGACCGGCACTGGACGAGCAGGGTTGTCAGAAGATCCACGCCGCAGCGCTGCAGCTGCTGGGCGACGTCGGCTGCGTCGTGCTCGACCCCGAGGCGCTCGAGTTGCTCAAAGCGCACGGCGCCGCCGTCGACGGCGAGTGCGTCCGCCTCGGCGAGGCACTCGTCGCGCAGGCTCTGGCTACTGTGCCGGCCGGCTACACCGTGGCCGGCCGCCGCCCTGAGCTCGACCTGCGCGTCGCTCTTGACGCCCCGCCCGTGCTCGCCAGCGCCTCCGGGCCACCCTTCGTGCTCGACGGTGGCGAGCAGCGTCCGGGCACGCTCGCGGACCTGCGCACGGCCATCGCGCTCGCTCATCTCTCGCCCAACATCTCGGTCCTCGGCTACAGCGTGGAGCCGACCGACGTGCCCGAAGACCGGCGCATGCGGGTCAGCGCGCACGCGCACCTGACCGGCAGCGACAAGGCCAACAGGTTCACCGTCACCACCCTGCCGGAGCTCCAGGTGGCCACGGACGTACTCGAGATCGTGTACGGCGCGGAGTGGCACGAGCAGCCGCGCCTGTGGAGCGTCGTCAACAGCACCTCGCCGCTGCAGTTCTCGGCCGAGGGTGCCCAGGTCCTGCTGCGCCTGGCGCGGCTCGGCCAGCCCGTCTGCGTCGCGGTCTGCGCCATGGGCGGCACCACCGCGCCGCTCACGCTGGCCGGCCTCCTCGCCGTGCAGCACGCCGAGCTGCTCGTCGGCCTCGTGCTGACGCAGCTGGCGCGCCCCGGCTGCCCGTTCCTGTACGGAGGCACCTCGTCGGTCTCCTCGATGCACTGCGGCGCCCTGATGATCGGCGCCCCGGAGTATTGGGCGCTCATGGAAGCGACCGTGCGGCTCGGCCATTGGCTGGGCGTGCCCGTGCGCGCCGGCGGCTCGCTCACCGACGCGCACGTCCCCGATGCGCAGGCCGGCATCGAGTCGGCGCTGGCCATCGAGACGGTGCTGCGCATGGACGTGCAGTTCGTGCTCCACGCCGCCGGCATCCTGTCGTCGTTCAACTGCTTCTCCCCGGAGAAGTTCGTCATCGACGACGAGGTGCTGAGCGCCCTGCGGACCGCCAGGCAGCCGATCGTCATCGACGACGAGACCCTGGCGCTGGACGTGGTGGCCTCGTGCGGCCCCGGCGGCACGGTGCTCGGCCAGGCGCACACCCGGCGTCACGCGCGCGACGGCCGACGGACCTCCATCATGAACCGCGACCCGTACCAGGCCTGGCGCGGGCTCGGGGGACGCGACCTGGCGCAGGTCGCCGCGCAGCGGGTCGCCGAGTCGCTGGAAGCCTACTCCCCGCCGGACGACCTCGACCCGGTGGTGCGTCGCCGACTCGACGCCTACTGCCTCGACTGAGCCCCGCCGGCCGGCGCGGACCCGCCGAGCTTGCCGTCCGAGAGTGCGACCAGAGAGCACTCGAGCATCTTGTGGAAGATGCGATACGGGTTCGCGAGGTCGAGCTCGGGGTCGATCGCCGCCTGGATGGCGAGTCCGTCGATGACGGCGGAGAGGATCTGGGCGAGACCCAGGAGCTCGGGATCCTCGAGAGCGCCCGAGGGATCGGTCACGCCCAGCCATTCGAGCTTCACCCTCCAGTACCACGTGTAGAGCAGCGCGATCCGCCGCCGCAGCGTCTCGTCGCGGAGCGCGTGCGGCAGCAGCTCGAAGAACACGCGGAACTCCTCGGCGGCGGCGTCCATGCGCCGCATCTCCTCGACGAGCCGCAGGGTCCGCCGTCTGGGGTCGACGTCCTTCATGCGGTCCTGCGAGGCGATGTACTCGTCGTGGATCACGGAATCGAGGACAGCGGCGACGAGTCCGGCTTTGTTGCCGAAGTAGTACGCGATCATCGCCTTGTTCTCGCCCGACGCCGCCGAGACGGAGTTCAGGGTGAGGGCGCCGAAGCCCTCGGTCGCGATGATGTCCTTGGCCGCGACCAGCAGCTTCCGCGCGGTCTCCGGCAAAGCCGAAAGCGGGTCCTCGAAGGTGACCTGCAGGTGGCCGCGCTTCGGTCGCGAGGTGGCCCCGGCCCGCTGCGGCGCCTCACCATCCCCGTCGGGTCTCACGGCCCGGTCACCTCCCGGCGGTGGATCGAAGCCCAGAGTGTCGACGCTACAGGCCGCGAGATCGCCTTCGACGCGCTTGACATCGCGTACCCCCCGGTATCCAATGGGCGACTGACTGACCGGTCGATTAGCCTGTGCCCGCAATCCTACCAGACGGGTCAATCGAGGCGGCGATACGCAGCGCGAAGAGGACCGGCGCGCGGACTGATCGCGGCGGTCGCAGGGCGTCACTGTTGGGGGTACGCTCGCGGAAAGAGCTGAGGGAGATTCGATGGACTTCTACACCGGCAACGTACTCAGGCTCGACCTCACGGGGCTTCACGCCTCGGTCGAGCCGCTCGATGCGGAGTGGGCGCGCCTCTTCGTGGGCGGCAAGGGCCTGCTGCTGCGCTACCTGTACGAGGAGCTTGCGCCGGGCACCGACCCCTTGGCGCCCGAGAACCCGCTGATCCTGGCGACGGGTCCGTTCGCCGGCACGTTGGCTGCCACCTGCTCCCGCCTTGCGGTGGGCTGCAAGAGCCCCGCCACGGGCACGCTGCTCGACTCCTACGTGGGCGGCTCCTTCGCCCCCGAGCTCAAGTTCGCCGGCTACGACCTGGTGGTGATCAGCGGCCGCGCGCCCGAGCCGGTCCTGGTGCGCATCACCGACGACAAGGTGGAGTTCGTGCCCGCCGAGGGCCGCTACTGGGGTCTCGAGACGGCTCCGCTCGAGGAGCTCATCCGCGAGGAGATGGGGCCGGGCGCCAAAGTGCTTTCCACCGGCCCGGCCGGCGAGAACCTCGTGCCCTTCGCCTGCCTCTCCACCGACCAGTTCCACAAGGCCGGTCGCGGCGGCGCCGGGGCCGTGATGGGCAGCAAGAACCTCAAGGCCGTGGCCGTGCGGGGCACGGGCGCGGTCACGGCCGGCGACGTGAAGGCCTTCACGCGCGATATCCTGAACCTGCAGAACGAGCGCGTGCTGACCGCCGACAACGCCTGGACGTACGAAGAGGGCACGCCGTTCCTGGTTGAGGCCGTCAACGGCGCCGGCGCCCTGCCCACGCGCAACTGGCGCACGGGCACCTTCGACGGCGCCGGGACGATCGGCTCCGCGGCGCTTCTGAGCATCCGCACCAAGATCCGCGCCTGCACGCAGTGCCCGCTGGCCTGCCGTCAGGTGCACGCCTTCGAGGACTTCGTCTGCGAAGGCCCCGAGTTCGAGACGCTCGGCCTCTGCGGTTCCAACTGTGGCATCGACGACCTGGCCGCGATCGCCGCGTTCAACCGCGAGTGCGACGAGCTCGGCCTGGACACGATGTCGACCGGCTCCATCGTGGCTCTGGCCATGGATCTCTGCGAGGCCGGCGCCGCAGACTACGGCCTGCGCTTCGGCGACGCCGCGTCCTACGTCCGGGTACCGCGACTGATCGCGACGCGCCAGGGCTTCGGCGCCGAGCTGGCGCTCGGCGCCCGCGCCTTGGCCGTGCTCAAGGGCCGGCCCGACCTGGCCGTCGAGGTCAAGGGCCTGGAGATGCCGGCCTACGACCCGCGGGGGACCTTCGGCATGGGGCTTGGCTATGCCACCTCCGACCGCGGGGCCTGCCACATGCGCGCCTTCACCGCCGCCGACGACATCCTCGGCGGCGATGGCGCCGCGGACTCGCTGGCCGGCAAGGCTCAGCTCGTCGTCGACCAGCAGGACTTCAGCGCCGTCGCCTGGACGGGCGTGTGGTGCGCCAACATGGCCCTCGACACCGACTTCCTCGGCGTCCACTTCCGGCATCTGTGGGGCCGTGAGACGTCGCACGAAGAGCTGATGACCGTCGGCGCCCGCATCTGGAACCTCGGCCGGCTGCTGAACCTGCGGGAGGGCGTCGCCCGTAGCGATGACCGGCTCCCCGAGCGGATCCTCGGCGTGCCCCATCCGGATGGTGTCGCCGCCGGCAAGGTGGTCGGCGCCGGGGCCTTCCGCGAGGCGCTGGACGAGTACTACGGGCTGCGCGGCTGGGACGCGGAGGGCGTCCCCGGCGAGCAGACGCTGCGCAGGCTCGGTCTCGAGGAGCTGGGTCGTGGCGTCTGAGCAGGAAGTGATCCGCAGGCAGACTCTGCTCCGCGCCGACCGCTTCGCCCTGACGGGCGGCGCGGCGACGATGAAGGCGGTCGTCACCAGCGGCAACGGCGGGCTGGACATGCTCGAGTACCGCGACGTACCCGTGCCGGTGCCGGGACCCGGCGAGGTCCTGCTGCAGGTCCTCGCCGCCGGCGTCAACAACACCGAGATCAACACGCGTCTCGGGTGGTACTCAGCGAGCGTCACGGCCGACACACGAAGCGCCGCGGAAGCCGAAGAGAGGGAAGCGGTGACGAAGGACGACGGAGGCTGGAGCGCGGCCACGCCGTTCCCCCTCATCCAGGGCACCGATTGCTGTGGCCGCGTGGTCGAAGTCGGACCCGGCGGCGACGAGAGTATCATCGGTCGCCGCGCCCTGGTGCGGCCGTGCATGCGCCCGCTGGGCTTCGAGTCGATGGAGAGCATCTGGATGGCCTCCGACTTCGACGGCGCCTTCGCGCAGTTCGTGAAGGTGCCCGCGTCGGAGGTCTTCGTGGTGGACTGCGCTTTGAGCGACGCGGAGCTGGGCGCCGTTCCCTGCGCCTACGGGACCGCCGAGAACATGCTGCACCGCGCGGCGGTGACCGGTGAGGACCACGTGGTCGTGACCGGCGCGTCCGGCGGCGTCGGTTCGGCCGCCGTGCAACTCGCAAAGCGGCGCGGCGCCTCGGTGACGGCCGTCGCGGCGCGCGCCAAGGCGGAGCAGGTGCGGGCCCTCGGCGCGGACCGCGTCGTCGACCGCGACGACGACATCATTGCCGCGCTCGGCGAGCGATCCGTCGATGTCGTCGTCGACAACGTCTCCGGGCCGGCCTTCGGCGAGCCTCCTCCACGCGCTGAAGACCGGCGGCCGGTACGTGTCGTCCGGCGCCATCGCCGGCCCGCTCGTGGCGTTCGACAAGCGCACCTTCTACCTCAGAGACCTGACCCTGATCGGCTGCACGGCGTGGGACGAGCCGGTGTTCCCGGCCCTCATCTCCTACCTCGAGCGCGGCGACGTGCGGCCGCTCGTGGCCAAGACCTTCCCGCTCGAGAGGATCGCCGACGCGCAGCGCGAGTTCCTCGAGAAGACGCACGTCGGCAACTTCGTGCTCATCCCTCCGCCGATCGAGGGCTGAGGCAGGAGGCCGCTCCCCGGCGGATCTCCCGCCGGCGTCTACTCGGCCGAGAGCCGCAAGTCGCGCACCGGCGACCGCGCCGAGTCCGCCGCGGCATCATCCAGCATCGCGTGGGCGGCGCGCTCGGCGGCGAGCCGTGCCCGGTAGTGCGTGATCTCGCGGTCGACGGCGGCCCGATCCCAGCCCAGCTCGGGGGCCATGAGCTGGGCCACCGGCGCGGCCGCCAGCTCACCGCGGTCGGCCACGTCGAAGCCGATGTGGGTGCGCCGCGTGAGCACGTCGTCGACGTGCAGCGCCCCCTCGTGCCGCGCGGCGTAGGTGACCTCGGCGGCCAGGTACTTCTCGGCGCCGAGCAGAGGCTCGGCCAACGCCGGCTCGTCGACCACCTGGTCCAGGATGCGCGACGCCAGGGCGCCGTAGCGTCCCACCAGATGACCGAGCTGTTCCGGGCCGAGGCCCTTCGCGCCGGGATGGGTCCGCAACCGGTAGTCGGCGCTCGACAGGCCGACGGCCCCGAGGAGCGGGATGCCGGCCGTGCGGCTGGCGTCGACCGCGAACGGCAGCTCCCGCGCCGCCACGTCGACGGCGTCCTCGGCCATCGGCCGGTACGTCGTGTACTTGCCCCCCGCCACGCTCACGAGCCCCGGCGCGCTGCGCCGCACCGCGTGTTCCCGCGACATCTTGGCCGTGTCCTCGGCACTGCCTCCCACGAGCGGGCGCAGACCGACGTACACGCCGGTGATGTCGTCGAACGTCAGCGGGTCCTCGAGGACCGCGTTCACGTGGCCGAGCAGGTACTCGATGTCGGCGCGACTGGCGGAGGGGTGGTCGAGACCGAAGGTCCAGTCGGTGTCTGTCGTGCCGACGATCCACTGGTCGCCCCAGGGGAGCACGAACAGCACGCTCTTCTCGGTGGGGAGGATGAGCGCGTAGTCGGAGTCGATGCGCGCCCTCGGCACGACGATGTGCACGCCCTTTGACGGTCGGACCACGAGAGGGTCCGCGACTCCCGCCAGGCGCTCCACCTCGGTGGTCCACACGCCGGTGGCGTTGATGATCACCCGGGCGCGCACCTCGAGCTCATCAGCCGACTCGAGGTCCCGCGCCCGGACACCTGAGACCCGTGTCCCCTTGATGGAGAAACGCGACGACCTCGACGGCGGGGGCGCACACCGCGCCGTACGCGGTCGCCGTGCCGGCGAGCACCACCGCGAACCGGGCGTCGTCGACCTGGGCGTCGTAGTAGCGGATGCCGCCCTGAAGAGCGTCCGCGCGCAGCGCCGGCACGTCGCGCAGGCACGCCGCCCGCGAGAGATGACGGTGGCGCGGCACCGCCGAATGCATCCCGGCCAGCGAGTCGTACAGAAGGAGGCCCGACCCCATCACGAAGCGGTCCCACGCAGGGCGCTTCAAGGGAAAGAGGAAGGGCGTCGCCTTGACGAGATGCGGCGCGATCGTCTCGAGCAGGAGCCGGCGCTCGTGGAGCGCCTCCCGCACCAGTCTGATGTCCATGCGCTCCAGATAGCGGAGCCCCCCGTGGATCAGCTTGCTGGAGCGGCTCGAGGTGCCCGCGGCGAAGTCGCGCTTCTCGATGAGAGCCACGGAGAGGCCGCGACTAGCGGCGTCGAGAGCGACGCCGCACCCGGTCACGCCGGCGCCGATGACGAGCACATCGAACTCGTCGGCGGCCAGGCGCACGAGGGCGCGTCTGCGACTCTCCAGGCCGGGCGCCGGGGCGGACGCGTCGCCGCGAGCCACAGCTTCGGCCGTCGCGGCGGACGCGTGGGATGACTTGATCATGGTCCCTTCCGATTCGAGCGTTCTACTGGTATGTACCATGGCGCTGGTATGTACCATGAGGGTTGTGCCATACTGCTGTCAAGCGCCGCGGCGCGAGTGCCCGGCCGCGGCCTGCGACGACCCACACCCGAACGCAGCATGATGGCGTCTGGCCACGCGCGCTCTGCGGGCGCGGCGGAGCCGGGAGCCGATGTGGTAGATTGCCCCGGCACCAGCACCGGGCACGCGTCGCTTCCTGCGAAGCGCGCCCTGAAGAACGTGCAGGAGGTCCTTTGAAGTACATCGCCGAGGAGCGCCGGACGACCCCGGTGCTCTGCGAGACCGACGTCCTCGTCGTGGGCAGCGGCCCGGGCGGACTCGCGGCGGCCGTCGGGGCGGCACGCGAGGGCGCTCACACGACCCTGCTCGACCGCTACGGCTGCTTCGGCGGCGTCATCACCCAGGCCGGCGTCGAGACCATCGCCTGGTACCGGCACGACGGCACGACCGACAGCGAAGGCATCGGCATCGAGTTCGAGCAGCGCGCCAAGGCCATGGGAGGGACCCTGCCGGAGTCCCAGTCGCAGAGCGAGGCGCTCGACCCGGAGCTGTTCAAGTGCGTCGCCGACGAGCTCGTCAAGGAGGCCGGCGTCGAGCCGCTGCTGCACTGCCTCGCCACCGGGCCCCTCGTCGAGGAAGGCGTCGTGACGGGCGTGGTCACCGAGAGCAAGTCGGGCCGCCAGGCGATCCTCGCGCGGAGGGTGATCGACGCCAGCGGCGACGCCGACCTCGCCTACCGCGCCGGGGCGCCGTGCCGCAAGACGCCCGTCGAGGAGATGATGGGCGTCACCGTCACGTTCTCCTGCGCGGGGGTCGACAGGCAGCGCTTCCTCGACTACATCGCGGAGATGGCCCCCACCTACAAAGACTGGGGCAAGTGCTGGCGGACGGAGACCACGGGCAAGGAGGACGACCTCTTCAGCCCGTACCTCCAGGAGCCGTTCGACATGGCCCGCCGGGAGGGCATCATCCCCGAGAGCGTGCTCAGCATCGGCGGCACGTGGGGCCGCCTGACCGACGCCGGCGAGGCGACCTACCTCAACATGGTCGTGATGAAGGGCTACGACAGCACCGACGTGCGCGCTCTCACGCGTGCCGAGATCGAAGGTCGCAGCCAGGCGCTGCTGGCGCTCGAGGCGCTCCGGCGCTTCGCTCCCGGCTTCGAGCACGCCAGACTGAGGAACTTCGGCATGAGCCTCGGCATCCGAGACTCCCGCAAGATCGTCGGCCGCTACGACCTCACCGGGAATGACGTGCGCAACGAGGCCCGTTTCGGGGACTCGATCGGCATCTTCCCCGAGTTCATCGACGGCTATGGCCTCCTGGCGCTGCCCACGACGGGCCGCTACTTCCAGGTGCCCTACGGGATCCTCGTCCCGCAGGACGTCGACAACCTCCTGGTCGCGGGGCGCTGCGTGGCCGGCGACAAGGTCGCGCACGCCGCGACCCGCAGCCAGATGTGCTGCGCCGTGACCGGGCAGGCCGCCGGCGTGGCCGCCGCCGTGTCGCTCAAGGATGGCGTGACCACCGGTCGCGTGGACGTGGCGCGCGTCCAGGCCGCGCTCGAGCGGCAGGGCGTGCGGCTCTTCTGAGGGCGCGGTGAGCGCCGGGGCAAGCTGAGCGCCGAGGCCACTCCGGCCTCCCGGCGAGCAGCTCGGGTCAGGCGCCGCCGCCGTCCACCGGCGCGCTCACGGAGAACTCCGTGCGGTCGCCGCGGTAGACGTCGCGGGCCAGCTCTACCACCTCGTCCTTGTCGTCGAAGACCGTCCGCGAGAGGACGATCGCCGGGCTTCCCGGCTTGACCCCCAGAACCTCGGCCTCGAAGCGGTCGAGCGCGACGGCCACGACCCGGGCGTCGGCCTTGACCGGGTGGACGTCGTAGCCCGCACGCATGAGCTCCCACAGCGACCCGGTGAGATCGTGCTCCAGCAGACCGGGGAAGCGTGCTGCCGACAGATGGATGTTCTCGATGGCGACCGGCTCGCCCTTCGCCGTCCGCAGCCTCTGCAGCAGATACACCTGGCCCCCGGCGGGAACGCCGAGCAGCGCCGACATGACCGGGTCCGGGTCGAGCGTGGCGGCCGCCAGCACCTCGGTGCCGGGAGTGCTGTCCGCATCGCTCATGACCCGCGTGAAGCTGCCGACGCTGAAGCGCAGCCGAGGTTCGGCCACGAACGTGCCGCGGCGGGGGCTGCGGTAGACGTAGCCCTCGACCATCAGGGTCTCCAGCGCGTGCCGAGCGGTCATTCGGCTGACGCCGTACCGCTCGCTCAGGACCCGCTCAGACGGGACCGACACATGAGGGTCCAGACGCCCGGCCTCGATCTCGTCGCGCAGCAGTGAAGCGACCCACGAGTACAGAGGGCTCGACCGAGCCGGCGTGCGCCGTTCGCTTCCCACTTGCCATCACCCCTCAACCGCGTCGAGGCCGAGAGTCGCGGACCCTTGGTGGTTCGCGCTCTTGCCAACCGGACCGCACCAGCGTACCATAGGCCTCAGTGGTACATACCAGCGGTCGGAGTCCGAGCGACTTCCACTGTACGTTGACATGTTGCCGAGACGCATATACGTCAGCAATGCCCCATCACGTCAGCATTTCGTGCTGACGAACCGTCGTTCCGCAGAACCTTCGCACGACGCTGGCGCTACCTCTGTGCTAATTAACCGGTCAATCTCTCTTGCTATCTTGACGGAGAGGTTGTATGGTGCCCCAAATGTGGTTAGGGGCGGTGTCGCGGCGCGGGGTGTCGCGACCGCCCACATCGTTTCGCAAGCGCAAGTCAAGGGGGAGTAGCGACTATGGCCAGCGATCAGTACACCAGAGACTACGCAGACCATCTCATCGAGCAGGTCAACAAGGGGCAGATGACGCGGCGGCAGCTGCTGGTCCGCGCCTCCGTGTTCGGCTTCTCCGCCACGGCCATCGGCTCGCTGCTGGCCGCCTGCGGCGGCTCCGACACCGACACCTCGGCGTCGCCCAGCTCCACCGGCATGCCGGCGCCGGTCATGGGCGGCACCCTGAGCATGATCGGCCCGGCGCCGATCACCGATCCCGACCCGGTCACCATCTACGACCAGGGCGGCATCGTCCTCGTCACCAGTTCCTCGAGTTCCTCATCGACCTGAACAACGACAACTCGCTCGGAGCCCAAGCTCGCCGAGAGCTGGACGCCGAACGACACGCTCGACGTCTGGACGTTCAAGCTGCGCCAGGGCGTCACCTTCAGCGACGGCAGCCCCTTCGAGGCCGAGGACGTGGTCGCCACCGTCGAGCGCCTCCTCGATCCTGAGGGCGGCTCGGGCGGCGCCAAGTCCCAGTGGGGGCGTCGGGTTCCTCGACGCCGGGCGGCACGAAGGCGATCGATGCCTCCACGGTCGAGTTCAACCTCCTCAAGCCGTACGCCGACTTCCCGTACACGGTCTCCGGGGGCAACTACAACAGCGCCATCCTGCCGCGCAACTGCGGGGGCGACATCCTCAAGAACGCCGATGGGCACCGGCCCCTTCATGCTCGACCAGTACGTGACCGAAGCAGAAGGCCACGTTCAAGAAGAACCCGACCTACTGGGGCAAGGACGCGTCGGGCAACGCAGCTGCCGTATCTGGACGGCCTCGAGTACATCATGGTCGAGGACAACTCGGCCCAGAACCTGCAGATGCAGTCCGGCGCTCGATCGACTGTCCAGCCGCAGACGATCTCGCAGGGCGCGCAGGCGCTGTTCGCGGATCCCAACCTCCGCGTGGACGATCTACCCGGGCACCGGCATCCGCGAGGTGGCGTTCAACCAGAACAAGGAGCCGTGGAAGAGCGGCGGCGCCAATCTCTGCCAGGCCGTCGCCTACTGCCTCGACCGTCCCGCCATCAACGAGGCCCTGTGGGCCGGCAAGAGCATCATCGGCGACGACACCTTCTGGAACTCGGAGGCCTACCCGGCCATGCCCGGCATGCCGGCGGACCTCACGCGCGCCCAGGACTACGACAAGGCCAAGCAACTCCTCGCCGACGCCGGCTACCCGGACGGGCTCGAGATCGAACTCACGGTCGCCAAGTACCTCGAGAACCCGCAGCTCGCGCAGCTCATCCAGGACCAGTGCAAGCCGGCCGGCATCACCGTCAAGATCAACCAGATGAGCTACACGGAGTTCTACGCCGGCGGCGACGGACTACTACGCCACCACGCCGTGGATCGTCGCGCCCATGACCATCGTCGAGTGGGGCAGCCGGCCGACGCCGGGCATCTACGCCGCGGCCATGCTCCTGCCCGACGCCGTCTGGAGCTCGTCGCACTGGAACGACCAGAGTTCCTGAGCACCTTCGACGAGTACCAGTCGACCCTCGACGAGACGAAGCGCACGGACCTCGGCGGCAAGCTGTCGCAGATGCAGTTGGACGCGACGCCGATCATGGTGCCGTACTTCATCGCCCAGGCGCGCACGCAGAAGAAGACCGTGTACAACATCCAGGGCCCGGGCTCGTTCTACTGCGACTGCACCGCGGCCTTCAAGACCGCGTGAGGACATGACGACCGGAACTCCGACCAGAGACTGACGTAGGGCTCCCAGGATGCTGCGCCTCATCGGACGCCGGCTCCTGCTGATGATCCCGACGCTGATCCTGGCGTCGATACTGATCTTCGCGCTCGCGGAGGTGCTGCCCGGCGACGTGGGGCGCAGCATCCTGGGACAATACGCCACTGAGGAGGACGTCGCCGCCCTGAACGCAGAAGCTCGGCGCCGACCGGCCGCTGGTCGTGCGCTACGCCGACTGGGCCGGTAGCTTCGTGACCGGCGACTGGGGCGAGTCACCGATCCTCAAGGTGCCGGTGCGGCCGATGGTCATGGCAGGCGCTCGGCAACTCGCTGATCCTCGCCGGCTTCGCCTTGGTGCTCATCATGCCCACTTCGATCGCGCTCGGCGTGTTCTCGGGCTTACGACGAGACAGCTGGCTGGACAGGACGATCACGGTCTCCACACTGTCGATGACCGTCATCCCCGAGTTCGTGAGCGGCGTCGTCCTGCTGTACGTCTTCGCCGTATGGCTCAAGTGGCTGCCGGTATCGGCGATGCCGCCGGACGGCTCGCCCTTCTACGATCGGCTCTACTACCTCATCCTCCCGGCCATCCCGCTGATGTTCCTCGAGCTTGGGCTACATCGCGCGCATGGCCCGCGTCGGCACCGTCCAGGTGCTGGCCATGCCCTACATCCGCACCGCCGTGCTCAAGGGCGTTCCGCGCAGCCGGGTGATCTTCGGCCACGTGCTGCGCAACGCCATGGTGCCCACGGTCACGGTGATCGGCAGCCAGGTGGGCTGGCTGATCGGCGGCCTGGTGGTCGTCGAGACCCTGTTCGCCTACCCGGCATCGGCAAGCTCATGGTCGACGCCGCGCAGTCGAAGCGACGTCCCCATGCTCGAGGCATCCGTGCTCATGGTGGCCGATCGATCTACATGCTGGCCAATCTGATCGCCGACATCGTCGTCGCTCTTCTCAACCCGCGGATCCGCAAGGGCGGCTGAGATGAACGAGACCTCGCAGCCCGTACGGCTCGGATCCCGATCTGCGCGCCGAAGGCATGGAACTGGGCGCTGATCCGGAGATGCTCGAGCTCCGCGCCGATGCCGCCGCCGAGGCGGTGGACGCGATCTTGCCGCCGACAGCGACCTCAGGGCGCAGGAGCTGCAGGCAGACGCCGCCGCCGCACTCGAGCAGCGACGCCAGCGGCGCTACCTGATCAAGGCCCTGCTTCGCAGCCCTACGTTCATGACCGGCCTCGTCATCGTGGTCTTCTGGGTCTTCATGGCGCTCTTCTCGACGTTCATCACGCAGAGCCCCACGGCGACCGACCCGAGCGTATCTCTCAAGGCGCCCAGCCCGGCGCACTGGTTCGGCACCGACGAGCTCGGGCGCGACGTGCTGGCCCGCACCATGGCCGGCGCCCGCACCGTGCTCCTCATCGCGCCGCTGGCCACCCTTCTCGCCCTCCTGTGGGGCGGCATCATCGGCCTCGTCGCGGGCTTCTACCGAGGGGCTCACCGACGAGGTCATCATGCGGCTGATCGACGTCCTGCTGGCGCTGCCGATCATCATCACCTCGATCCTGATCCTGTCGCTGCTGGGCAAGGGTACGGCGATCATCATCATCGCCATCGGGGCGCTGTTCACGCCGGTGGTCTCACGCACCGTCCGCGCGGCGGTGATCGGCGAGCGCGAGCGCGAGTACGTCATGGCGGCGCGCCTCCGAGGCGAGCGTTCCGCGTTCGTCATGTCTCGCGAGATCCTGCCCAACATCACGCAACCGACTCATCGTCGAAGGCACGATCCGCCTGGGCTACGCCGTGTTCACCGCCGCCACGCTGTCGTTCCTCGGCTTCGGCCTCGCGCCGCCGTCGCCCGACTGGGGCCTCACCATCTCCGTGGAGCGGATCTTCCTGCAGATCGCCCCGTGGACGGTGCTGTTCCCCGCCGCCGCCCTCGCGTCGCTCGTCGTAGCGGTCAACCTCATCACCGACGGTCTCGGGAGGACGTTCTCGAAATGAGCACCGTGGAGCAGCCGGTCACCGCCCCGGACGCGCGCGCCGCCCGCGCTGGACGTCCGCGACCTCGAGGTCACCTTCCACCGGCGTGGCAGGGACCTCCCGGTGCTCAAGGGCGTCACCCTGCAACATCAAGGCCGGCGAGGCCTACGGGCTCGTCGGCGAGTCGGGCTGCGGCAAGACGACGCTGGCCATGGCGGCCATGCGCTACCTGGCGGCCAACGGCACGCTCGACGCCGGCACGGTGAGCGTCGACGGCCAGGACGTGAGCACGCATCTCCGAGGCGGCGTTGCGCAAGTGGCGCGGCGGCAAAGTGTCGATGGTCTATCAGGATCCCGCCACCGCCCTCAGCCCGGCGATGCGCATCGGCGACCAGCTCGCCGAGGTGTACCACTACCACGAGGGGATGGGCAAGGCCGAGGCGCTCGAGCATGCCCGCGAAGGCCTGCGCCGCGTGGCGATCCCCGACCCCGACGGCACCCTGCGCCGCTATCCGTTCGAGCTGTCCGGCGGCCAGCAGCAGCGCGTCGTCATCGCCATGGCGCTGTCCGTCAACCCGCGCCTGCTCATCCTCGATGAGCCGACGACCGGCCTCGACGCGACGGTCGAGGCGGAGATCCTCGACCTCATCGCGGAGCTCCAGGGACGCATCAACGCGGCCATCCTGCTGATCACGCACAACCTCGGCCTGGTGAGGAGACTCTGCAGCCGGGTCGGCGTCCTCTACGCCGGGCGCCTCGTCGAGGAGGGTTCGGCGCGCGACGTCTTCACCGACCCCCGGCACCCCTACACGATGGGCCTGATGCGCTGCGTGCCGCGCTTCGGCATGAACAAGACCGACGCGGCGCTGCAGACCATCCCCGGCACGCTGCCGGCCCTCGGCGAGCCGCTCGAGGGCTGCGTGTACTCGGCGCGCTGCCCGATGGCGAAGCCGGTCTGCAAGCAGCGCGAGCCCGACCTGTATGCCTGGCCGGGCGACGCCGGCATCAAGGGCGCTGCCGAGGCGGAAGCCATGCCGCCCGACCCCGCCGCCTACTCGCCGCACCACGCCAACCCCGTCGGCGAGGGCGCCCGCCACGCGCGCTGCTACTTCTCGGCCGAGGTCGCGGACATGCCGCACACCACCCCGGTGCTCGCCACCAGCCTGGAGGCCAGGGGTGCGCACGAGGGCGAAGTGCTCGAGATCGACGACGTGGTCCGCACCTTCAAGGACGGGCGCAAGCAGCTGACCGCGGTCGCCGACGTCTCGCTCGACCTGCGCAAGGGAGAGACCTTCGGCCTCGTGGGCGAGTCGGGCAGCGGCAAGACCACGCTGGCCAAGTGCGTCACCGGCCTGCTCGCCCCCGACTCCGGCACGGTCGCGTTCGAAGGCAAGCAGCTGAAGGCCACCGCGGGAAAGCGCTCGCAAGACGCCTTGCGCGCCATCCAGATGGTCTTCCAGAACCCGGACTCCACGCTCAACCCGGCCTGGAGCACGCGCCAGATCCTCACGCGCGCCGTGCGCAAGCTCGGCGGCGGCAAGGACGTGCGCGCCAAGGTCGACCAGCTCTCGCACAACGTGCGCGTCGAGCCGCGGTTCCTGCTCCAGCGACCGACCGACCTCTCCGGCGGCCAGAAGCAGCGCATCGCCATCGCCCGCGCCTTCGCCGGCGATCCGACGCTGGTCATCTGCGACGAGCCGGCGTCGGCGCTCGACGTCTCCGTACAGGCGAGCATCCTCAACCTGCTCGTCGAGCTGCAGACCAAGGAGCAGGTATCCTACGTGTTCATCAGCCACGACTTGGCCGTGGTGCGCTACATCTCCGACCGCATCGGGGTCATGTACCTCGCGGAGCTCATCGAGGTCGGCGCCGCAGAAGAGGTCTTCAACCCGCCGCACCACCCCTACACCGAGGCGCTGCTCAGCTCGATCCCCAAGCTCGACTTCGACAGCCGCCAGCAGCGCATCGCGTTGCGCGGCACCATGCCGAGCTTGAGCGATCCGCCGTCCGGCTGCCGCTTCCACACGCGCTGCCACCGCCTCCTCGGCGATATCTGCGAGCAGCAGGAGCCGCCGATCCAGGAGACGGGCGACCGGGCACACCTACAAGTGCCACATCCCGCCGGACGAGTTGCTCGCGCTGCAGACGGCGACGGAGCCCGCTGCCCCGATCGAAGTCTAGCGCGGCCGCGAAGAGCGCTCAGCCCCAGGCGGGCTCGCAGCGCTCGCAGAGTCCCAGAGCGTTCCAGGCGTCGTAGGCCAGCCCGACCACGGCGTGCTGCTTGTAGGGCAGCGAGTAGCGGCCGGGGATCGCGCGCCGCACCGCGTCCATGCAGGCGTCGGCGAACAGGCGGGCCGACTCCGCGTTCGCCGGTCGGCCCTCCAGGAGCTCTTCCAGCCGAGGGTCGCGGAAGGCGGCTTCGCCGACCGCCCCCAGCGCGACCCTCGCCTCGGACACCGTGCAGGCGCCGGCGTCGTACTTGACGACGAGAGCCATGCTCAGCCTGGCGACCGTGACCGTCGAGCGCGAGCCGATCTTGGCGAACGTCGTGCGCTGGTCCGCGCCGAGCGCCGCGAAGCCGACCTCGGTGATGGCCTCGTCATGGGCGAGGCCGGTGCGGCCGGAGCCAACGAGGATCTGCGCGAGCGGCCGCGTGGCGCCCGTGCCGGCGGCGTCGATCGTCTGCACGTCGGCGCCGAGGGCGACGAGGGCCGTGACCGTGTCGGCGCACGGCGACGCGTTGGCGATGTTGCCGCCCACCGTGGCGACGTTGCGGATCTGCGCCGAGCCCACCTGAGAGGCGGCCTCGGCCAGGCAGCGCGCGTGGCGGCGGACCAGCGGGTCGGCCTGCAGCTCGGCGAACGTCGTCAGCGCACCGACGCGCAGCGTGCCGTCCTCGAGGCGCACGAAGTCCAGCTCCCGTACGCCCGAGAGGTCGATGAGAAGGTCCGGCTCCCAGTGGTCCTGATGCATGCTGCGGATCAGGTCGGTGCCGCCGGCCAGCAGCCGGCTGCTCGGCGTGGCGCGCTGCAGGGCGGCCGTCAGTTCCTGGAGGCCGCCCGGCGTCAGCAGTTCGGCGTTCGGCATCAGACGGCCCTCCCGTCGTCTGCCGGGGGCCGGCGGCGCCGAAGGCGACTCCGCCGGCTGCTCGCTGGCGGCCCGCACCGCGGCGACGATGGTCGTGTAGCCGGTGCAGCGGCACAGGTTGCCGGCCAGGGCCAGGCGGATGGCCTCCTCCGTCGGGTGCGGGTCGGCCATCAGCAGCGCCTTGGCCGACATCAGCATGCCCGGCGTGCAGAAGCCGCACTGCACGGCGCCGTGCTCGATGAACAGGCGCTGCAGCGTGTCGAGCCCGTCGTCGCCGGCCAGGCCCTCGACGGTGAGCACCTTCTTGCCACGCACCTGCGCGGCGAGGACCAGGCAGGAGTTCACGGCCTTGCCGTCCACGATGACCGTACAGGCGCCGCACTCGCCCTCCGAGCAGCCCTCCTTGACCCCGGTCAGGCCGAGCTGCAGGCGGAGGACGTCGATGAGGCGCGCCGTGGGCCGCACGTCGAGCTCGTGCTCCATCCCGTTCACGTTGAGCGACAGTCTCATCAGGCCTCCACCTCCCCCGGATTCAGGGCGGCCAGGATCTTCTCCGGCGTGGCCGGCAGATCCGAGAGCGACGTGCCCAGGGCGTGGTTGACCGCGTTGATCACGGCCGCCGCGGTCGGCACCGTGGCGATCTCGCCGACGCTCTTGGCTCCAAACGGTCCGTCGTCGCCCGAGTGCTCCACGAGCAGTACTTCGATGTCCGGCATGTCGGGGGCGTTGACGATGTGGTAGTTCTTGAACCCGTCGACGCCGCTGCGTCCGGCCTCGTCGACGTCCATGTGCTCGTACAGGGCGTAGCCGATGCCCATCTGCACGGCGCCCTGGAACTGCGCGTGGACCATGCCCCTGTTGATGGCCTGGCCGACGTCGCCCACGGCGAGGAAGTCGGTCACCGCGGTCAGCCCGGTGGCGCAGTCGACCTCGACCTCGGCGAACTGCACGGAGTACGACGCCGGGTTGGAGGTCGCGTAGTAGGTGAGCGACGCGGTGATCGCGGGCGAGTGCCGCATGTGGCTCAGCCGGGCGATGTCCTTGAAGGCGACGCCGCGCTGCCCGTCGTCCTGGACGTGGACCTCGCCGCCCTCCACCGTGAGCCTCTCTCTGGGCTCGTGAAGCAGGTCGGCGGCGGCCGTGACGATCTCCTCCTTGAGCTTCTCGGCAACGGCCTTGGCGCAGGCGCCGACCACGTAGGTCACCCGGCTGCCGAAGGTGCCGTAGTCGAACGGCGTGCTCGAGGTGTCGGCCTCGCCGGCGGCCACCAGGTCGGGGCTGACGCCCAGCACTTCGGCGACGATGACCTTCATCACGGTGACGATGCCGCAGCCCACCTCGTGAAGGCTCGCGCCGAGCTCGAAGGTGCCGTCCTCGTTCATCTTCAGCGTCATGTTGCTGGCCTCGGCGAACTTGCCGAACATGCCGTTCTTGTGGGCGCCGCAGGCCACGCCCACGCCGCGGCGGTAGCGCCCGCGGCCCGGGTCGCGCCCGCGCCGGGCGCTCCAGTCGAACGCGGCGGCGCCGCGTTCGAGACATTCGCGCACGCGGGCGTCGCCGAGCGACATCTCGGTGACCGGGTCCACCTCGAAGGGGTGCATGAGGTTCATGCAGGCGCAGGTCCACGGGGTCGAGGCCCAGCTCATTGGCCAACCGGTCCATGTGGATCTCCAGGGCGCTCACGATCTCCGGAGCCCCCCAGCCGCGCATCGCCCCGGCCACCGGCGTGTTGGTGTACACCGCCTGCGCACGGTGATGGTAGTGGGGCAGCCGGTAGAGCTTGGTGATCTTCTTGCACATGTGCACGGCGTAGTCGGAGGTGCTCGACGCATAGGCGCCGGCATCCAGCACACTGGCGACCTCCATGTTCTCCAGCTAGGCCCTCCGGGCTGCACGTGGTGCGGATGGTCGACACGGTCGCCGGCCGGACCATGGTGGCTCTCATGCACTCCTCGCGATCGAGCAGGAGCTTGACCGGCCGCCGCGTCTTCTGGGCCATGTAGGCCGTGACCGGCTCGAGGATGAACTCCGTCTTGCCGCCGAACGAGCCGCCCATGGGCGCCTTGATCACCCTGACGTGGTGATACTCCAGGCCCAGGAGATCGGCCACGACGGTGCGGGCGCCGTACACGCCCTGGCTGATGCTCCAGATGGTCAGGCCCCCCGTGCTGTGGGGCTGGGCCACGCAGACGTGCGGCTCGAGCGCGGCGTGGTGGATCCGCGGGGTGCTCGTCGTGCTGCTGAGCACTACAGCGTCCGGCGACGGCTCGACGCCGCGCCCGCACTCCTCCTCGTACTCGAAGAACACGTTGCCGCCCGGGTGGATGGGCAGGTCGTCGCGCCGCTGCGCCTCCTCGGTGGTGAGGAGCGCCGGCAGCTCGGTGTACTCGACGTCGATGAGGGCGATCGCGGCCTCGGCGATGGCCTGGCTGGTCGCCACGACCGCCGCGACGCGATCGCCGACGAAGCGCACGTGTTCGCTGAAGAGCGTCTCGTCCCTTGGGCAGAGCTCCTGCTCCGGCGTGAGCCGGGCGCGGCAGTACGCGTCGGCCGGGGTGTTGAGATGCGAGAAGACCTTGACGACCCCCGGCAGCGCCTCGGCGGCGCGGGAGTCGATGTTCGTGACCATGCCGTGCGGGATGGGGCTGAGCAGAAGCTTCGCGTAGAGCATGCCGTGCAGCTCGATGTCGCTGCCGTACACGAGCTCGCCGGTGACCTTCTGCCACGCGTCGTGTACGGGGTACGTCTTCCCTACGTACAGCAGGTCCTCCGTCAATCTGTCTCCTCGTGGTCGAGAGGGTTTCTGAGTGTATCAACTCCCGTGCGCGACCGTCGCTCCGGCCACGTCGCCCGGCGGCCGCTCAGATCAGGCTCGCCGGCGGCCGCTCCTCGGGTCTGCTCGCCTCGAACCACCGCTCGAAGTCGGCGCGGCAGCGCTGCGCCGCCGGGGCCGCGCAGGCGCCGCCGGCGGAGGTGCAGAGCAGCTCCGGCGGCAGGCCGCGGCCGATGGCGTCGGCCACGTCGATGGCTTCGTGCAGCGGCAGCACCGCCTCGTGGCCGGCCAGCGCCAGATCGGCGAACACGTGCGCCATGCAGGTGGCCGCGAGGATGCGGCTGCGGCAGGGCTGGCAGATGCCCCCCGGCATGGGGTCGCAGGGCATGCCGGTGAAGGCCTGCAGGGCCAGCGAGGCCGCGTTCTCGACCTGCTCGGGCGAGCCGCCGGCCATCTCGACGATGGCGGCGGCGGCCATGGCGCCACAGGTGCCGGCCTCGCCGGTGCAGCCGGTCACCTCGCCGGTCGGCGCCGAGCGCGTGTAGGCGATGGCGCCGATACCTGCGGCCACGAAGAGCCCGCGCAGCACGTCGTCCTCGTTCAGACCGCGGGCGTCCTGCACGGCGCTCATGGCGGCGTAGATGTAGCCGGCGCCGCCGCCCATGGGCCCGGGCACCACGACGACGCCGGGGATGCCGGAGCCGGCCCCGTAGGCCCACTTGATGGTCTGCGCCGTGACCCCGTCGGTCACGGCCCGGCCGGACTCGGCGTGACGGGCCCAGCGGCCGGCGAAGTCGGGCTTGAACGGGCTCGTGGGGACGACGAGGTCCTCCTCGTACACGGCGCGCGTCTGCCGCCGCATGAGACCCTCGAGCATGCGCATGCGGTCGAGGATCCGGGCGCGCGGCCACCCCGAGGCGTCCATCTCGTACTGGACGGCGACCTCCCACAGCGGGAGGTCCGCGCTCTCCGCGATCTCGCGCCAACGGGTCATCGTGTCGAAGAGCTGGGGCTTGCGATCGATCTGGGAGATCACCGGCAGCAGAGGCTCGAGGACGGCCACGCTCACTCCCGGCAGACCGGCCGTGAGCAGCCCGTTCAGGGCCACGAGGTCCGGCTCGACGGCCAGCATGAAGGCGCGCAGCAGGCCGCGGCCGTCGACGGCGACCTCGTGGCTCCCCACCAGCTCGGGCAGCTTGGACGCGAGCGCCGCGAGCTGCTCCTCGCCGATCTGCCTCTGGGCGTCGAAGACCAGGAGTGCATAGGTGTCGCCGATGGTGTGCAGCGGAAACCCGTTGACCGTGACCGTCTCCACCATGCCGCCGCCGGTGGAGTTGCCGACCAGCTCCGCCTGGCGACCGCTGAGGCCCGTGAGAGCGAACTTGACGGCGTTCGGATGGTCGGCTCTCGGTGAGCTCGGTGAACTCGAACGAGACCTCCGCGCCTGCCTCTTCCGCGAGTTCGTAGGCGCGGAACAGGCGTTCGTCGTCGGGCTCGAAGCCGAGGACGCCGCCGACCATGGCCCGGTCCTCGGCCATGATCCCGAACGTGCCGGCGAAGGAGCCGCGCTCGTCGAGCAAGATGCGGATCCGGGCCGGCGGCTCGCCGAGGAGGTGCCCGGCGAGCAGACCCAGGCGGCAGGGCCCGGCGAAGTGCGAGCTCGAGCCCGGCTGCATGACCGGGCCGAAGACGTCGTTGAAGAACTCCGGGTAGGCGGCGACCGTCACCGCCTCAGTCCTCCACGGCGCTGCCGAAGTGCCGCCCGCCGATCTCGACCCAGGTGCCCAGTTCGCGCTCCTTGGCCTTCGTGTACACGTGGTGCGCGGCCGCGAGGTCCTCGATGGCGATGCCCAGCGACTTGAACAGCGTGATCTCATCGGGTGAGGTCCGAGCCGGCGCCTTGCCGAGCAGCACCTCGCCGATCTCGCCGACGATGTGCTCGTCGCCGATCAGCCCCTCGCCCTTGGGGATGAGGAACTCGCCGGCTTCGCCGAGCAGCGATTCGCGCCGGTCCGCGTACAGGCGGGCGCCGGCGACGAGCGCGGAATCGAGCTCCCGAGTCGCCGGCGTGTACGCCCCGACGGCGTTGATGTGGGCGCCGGGGCTGACCCAGGCGCCGAGGACGACCGGCTCGCTGGCCGTGGTGGTCGTGCAGATGAGGTCGGCGCCGGCCACAGCCTCTTCGGCAGTGGCGGCGACCTCGACCTCGAGGCCTTGGAGCCGCGTCTCACGCGCCGCGAACACCGCGGCGCTCTCGGCCGGCACGCTGAACACGCGCACGCGGCGCAGCGGGCGCACGGCCATCATCGCCTGCAGGTGCGTATGCGCCTGCGTGCCGGCGCCGATGATCGCCAGGTCGCCGGCATCCGCGCGCGCCAGCAGGTCGGTCGCCAGGCCGCTGACCGCAGCGGTGCGGATGGCGGTGATCGAGGTGGCATCGACGATGGCGCGCAGCAGGCCGTGCTCGGTGTCGAAGAAGAGGACGACGCCCTGATGCGTGTCGTACTCCGTGCCGAAGTTGGCGGGGAACGCCGCGATCACCTTGACACCGACCGCCTCGAGCCCGCCGAGGTACGAGGGCATCAGACCGAGGACGCGGTCGCCTCCGGGCAACGGGATCATCTGGCGGAGGGGCATGACGACGTCGCCCTCGGCGAGCAACGTCAGAGCGCGGCGCATCACCTCGATGGCCTCGTCCATGGGGAGAAGCTCGGTGACCAGCTTCTGGTCCGCGATCAGCGCTTTCATCGGCCACCTTCCTTCGATCGTGTCGGTCCGCGGCGGTAGAGCTCCGCCGCGCGGTCTACCGCATCCCGGTCGAGCTCGATGCCCAAGCCGGGCTTGTCGAGGAGCCCGATCTTGCCCCGGACGGGCGTGAGGTCGGGCGCCGTGACGAGGTCCTCGACGAGCAGCTGGTGCATGATCTGGTTGCCTTCAGTGAGATTGGCGGTGCGCAGCCCGAGGTGGTGCTGGGCGGCGTCGGTGATGCCCGAGACGCCCTGGCCGTGCAGGCAGACCGGCACGCCGGCGGCCTCGGCGATGGCGGCGGCCTTGCCGAAGGCGAGCAGGCCGCCGGCTTCGTGCGGCGACAGGACGATGACGTCGGCGGCGCGCTGCCGGCAGATCTCGTAGACGTCGGCCGGCGTGAACACCGCCTGGTCGGCGGCGATGGGCACGCCCACCGCCTCCTTCACCTGCCGCAGCGCCGCGATGCTCTGCAGCGGCGTCGGCTGTTCGATCCACTCCGGCTCGAATTCGCGCAGCCTGCCGATCATATGGATCGCCTCGGGGACGCTCCAGGCGCAGTTCGGGTCCAGCCGCAGACGGCGGCCGCCGATCGCTGCGCGCACGGCCGCCGTGTTGCGCAGGTCGGCATCTTCGCCGCGCCCGACCTTGAGGTAGATGCACCGAGTGGCCGGCTGCGGCGAGGTCGCGCGCGCTCCTCGACGAGCTCCTCGGTCGTGTCTCCCTGGACGAAGCCGAAGTAGTCGACCTCCTCGCGCACGGCGCCGCCGAGAAGCCGGTGCACCGGCCAGCCGGCGGCCTTGCCGAGGATGTCCCAGAGTGCCATCTCCAGACCGGCGAGGACGAAGTTCGCGTGCCAGGGGATGTGATTGAAGCTCCCCAGATGCCGTGCGCCGGTGATGAGGCGCTCGACGTCGAAGACCGGCCGGCCGATGAAGAGAGGCGCGACGCCCTGGAGGGCGGCGACGGTGCCCTCCGCCGGGAAGGCGGCCACGGACTCGCCGACGCCGACGAGGCCGTCGTCGGTCTCGACCTCGACGAGGACGACGGCCGCCGCGTGGTCCACGCGGCCGGCCCAGTGGTACGGCTCCTTGAAGGCAAGGGCGAGCGGCGTGGTCTGGAGGCGGGCGATGTTCACGGAGCCACGCGCCGTACTACGGCGGCGAACTGGCCGTCGGCGACGGCCCGCGCCGCCGCCTCGATCTCGGGCGCCAGGTAGCGGTCGCGACCGAGCGTCGGCGCGAAGCGCCGGACGAGGTCGCGCCCGGCCTTCGTGCCCGCGCCGGCCTCGAGCGGCGCCAGCAGGTCGATGGCCTGCGCCGCGCAGAGCGCCTCGATGCCCAGCACCGTCTGGGCATTGCGCAGCACGTCATCAGCTTCAGCGCCGCCGTCATGCCCATGCTCACGTGGTCCTCCTGGTCGCCCGAGCTCGGGATGGAGTCGACGCTCGCCGGGTGGCAGAGGATCTTGTTCTCGGCGACCAGCGCGGCGGCCGTGTACTGGGCGATCATGTAGCCGTTGTTGAGGCCGCTGTCGGTGGTGAGGAACGGCGGCAGCTCCGAGAGCGAGCTGGTCAGCATGCGGAAGATGCGGCGCTCGCTGATGCTGGCGATCTCGCTGGTCGCCATCGCCGCGAGGTCGAGGGCCAGGGCGAGCGGCTCGCCGTGGAAGTTGCCCGCCGAGATGATCTCACCGCTGTCGGGGAACACGAGTGGGTTGTCGGTGACGGAGTCCACCTCGACGGCGATCACCTCGCGCAGCCAGCCCAGGGCGTCGCGGCAGGCGCCGTGCACCTGCGGGATGCAGCGCAGGGAGTAGGCGTCCTGCACCTTGTCGCAGTTGAGGTGACTCAGCATGATCTCGCTGCCCTCGGTGGCGGCGCGCACGTGCCGCGCCGTGTGGAGCTGGCCGGGGATGGGCCGCAGCAGCTGGATGCGCTCCTGGAACGGGCCGACCGAGGCGCGCAGACCCTCGAGGCTCATGGCGCCGATCAGATCGGCGGAGTCGAGCAGCGCTTCGCCGTCGGCCACCGCGAGGCAGCCGATGGCGGCCATGAACTGCGTGCCGTTGAGGAGGCTGAGGCCTTCCTTGGCTTCGAGCGTGAGAGGCGCGAGCCCCGCGGCCCGCAGGGCGGGCCCGGCCGGCTCGCGCCCGCCTTCCAGGCCGAGCAGTTCGCCCTCGCCCATCATCGCGAGGACGAGATGGGCGGAGGGGGCGAGGTCGCCGGAGGCGCCCAGCGAGCCCCTGGACGGCACCCACGGCACGAGGTCGGCGTTGAGCATCGCGGCCACGAACTCGGCGACCGCGGCGCGCACGCCCGAGTGGCCGCGCGCCATGGTGTTGAGGCGGATGGTCATGCCGGCGCGCACCACCTCGCGGCTGAGAGGTACGCCGACGCCGACCGCGTGGCTGCGCACGAGGTTCTCCTGCAGCTCGCGGACCTTGTCGGTGGGGATGTGCGTGGTGGCGAGCTGGCCGAAACCGGTCGTGACGCCGTAGGCGACCTGCTCCTCGGCGATCACGCGCGCGATGACGTCGTGGGCCGCGTCGATACGCTCGCGCGCGGCCCGGCCGAGTGAGACCTCGGCCCCGCCGCGCGCCACCGCGAGGACGTCTTCGATGCTCAGCGGGGCGTCACCG
>CAVOWE010000028.1:0-47073 GCA_963700035.1 uncultured Thermoleophilia bacterium
ATCGCCGTGACCGCCGACGTGACCGTCGGCGGTCGCACGGCGCGGGCCGATCGGGCCGTGGCGCTCACTCCCGAGGCGCCATGAGACCGGCCTCGTCCCAACGCGGCTACGCGCTCTTGGCGGCGCTGGTGGTCACTGCTCTGGCGGCGGTGTTCGCTGCGGCGGCCGTGGCGGCGGTGAGCGCCCGTCAGAGCATCGTCGGTGCAGACGTCACGAGCGCGCGTGCGCAGGCGGCCGCAAAGCAGGCGCTCGCTCGGGTCTGCCTCGAGCTGAGGCGCCATCCGGCAGCGCTCGAGGGTGAGCTGTCGAGCGCCGCGACGACCGCCGGCGGCGAGGCCTGGCAGGCGAGCTGGGTCGCGGCCGACGCACGCAGTCGGCATGCCGTGGCCTTCCGTAGCCGTACGGGTCGAAGGGTCGTACGGGGACGCGCGAAAGCGTCTCTCGGCCGTGCTGCAGCTGCGCGCCGAGCCCGTCCCTCAAGGCATGGTCGCGGCCGGCGACGTGGACCTTCAGGCGCCGCTCCGGGTGACCGGCAGCGGGCTGTACACCGGCGGTTGTGTGCGCGGCAGGGAGTGGCTGGAGTTCGGGAGCCTCGACCCCGCGGGCGGCGCGACCCGCCGGCCGACGTCGTGCGCGGAGACGTCTGGCCGCAGGCCGGGGTGCACGCGCTGGGCGGCGTGTGGTCGGCCGGCGAGGAGATCCACGCCACGCCCGAAGCAGGCGCAGAGTATCCCTACGACACCGACATGGATACGGGTGACAACGACGTGTCGCGGTTCGTCGCGCCGCCGGAGGCGTCGCTCCTCATCACACTGCGGGACGCTGCCGTCGCGCCCGGCGCAGCCCTCCACGACGGCACTCTGGACCTTACCGATCTGCCGCTGTCGCGCCCGCCTGGCTCGGCCGTCGGCGGCTGGGAGGACGGCTACGTCGTGGTCGCGACGGCCGCCGAGGGCGCGGAGCTGCGTCTCGTGGGCGTCCGTCCGCCCGGCGCGTGCCCCATCGTCCTGGTCATCCAGGGTGCGGCAGCGCTGGGGCAGCCGGGCGTCCCGACCGCGTTCGACGGCGCGCTGCTGGTGCTCGGCAGCCTGCGCGTTGCGGACCATCGGTTCTCGGGGGCCATGTCTTCGTGCGCGACCTCCTGGTCTCGGCTCCGCTCACTCTGCAACTGGCCGCCGACTGGCGCATGAGGCAGCTCGCCGGTCTGGCGTCTCCCGTTCTGGTGGCGCTCGATGGGCCGTGAGCAAAGGGAATCGCGGTGACGATGCGAAAAGTGTGTACGGCGCAGGTGTGTTGTGAAAGACTATGCGTCCTGCGTGAGGGGGCAGGTTCCCGGCATGATGACGCCGAACTTTGCGCCTAAAGGTATACGGCACGGCTGCCGACAACGCCGCTAGAGGGTAGCGAGGCAAGCGAAGGGGCTGGCATGGCCAAGAGCAGTGTGCGCGTCGGGATCGACCTTGAGCAATCGTCGATCGCCGGCGCACAGGTGAAGGGCGCCGGTCAGGGGTACTCGCTGACCAATGTCGCCGTGCGCGCCCTGCCCGAGGGCCTCGTCTTCGAGGGGGAGGTCGTCGATGTCGACGGCCTCGCCGCCGAACTCAAGAGCTTCTGGAAGGAGAGCGGCTTCACGGGCAGGCGTGTCTCGCTCGGCGTGGCCAACCAGAAGATCGTCGTGCGCACCATGGAGTTCCCGATCATCGACGCCAAGGAGCTTCGCGCCGCCATCGAGTTCCAGGCGCAGGAAGCCATCCCCATCCCGCTCGACGCCGCCGTCCTCGATTTCCAGGTGCTGTCCACAGTGCCGTCCGAAGACGGCGCCGGCAGGCAGAGGGTCCTCATCGTCGCCGCCCAGCGCGACATGATCGCGCAGTTCGTCGAGGCCGCCAAGAAGGCCGGGCTGAGCGTCGACGGCATCGACCTCCAGGCCTTCGCCCTGATGCGCTCGGTGGCGCCGCCCGTGGCGTTCGTCGACCAGGGCGCCCCCCAGGGCGCCGACGCGGCGGCCTTGGTCAACATCGGCTCCGGCATCACCAACCTGGTGGTCGCGGTCAACGGCCTGCCCCATTTCACGCGCGCGGTCAATCTCGGCTACGAAGGGCTTGTGCAGGCGCTCGTCGACAACCGCGGGATCACCCGCGGCGAAGCCGACGCGCTGCGCATCATGATCGGCCTCTCCGGTGGCGACCCCCCTGTGGGCGACTACGAAGCCAGCACGGCCGCGGAGGTCCACGAGGTCCTCGACGTCGCCTGCGAAGCGTTCGCCGACGAGATCCGCCGGTCCATCGACTACTACCATTCGCAAGAGCACGAAGGCCAGATCGCGACGTTGCTGCTGAGCGGGGAAGGCGCGCTGACGCGCAACATCTGCGGCTACCTGTCGCAGGCACTTCACCTGGGCGTGCAGCTGGGCAATCCGCTCCAGCACATCGTGGAGAACAGGTCCACGTTCCCCCAGCCCGAGCTGGAGGCCATGTCCCCGAGGCTGGCGATCGCGCTCGGCCTGGCCATCGACGACGAGGGGTAGGCGGTCATGAAGCGCATCAACCTTGTGCCGCCAGAGCAACGCGCCAAGGCCTCGCGCGAGCGAGGCCTTCTCTGGGCCATCCTCATCCTCGTCGCCGTCGTCGTGGCCCTGGGGCTGGTCTACGTCTGGCAGAACGGCCAGGTCAACGACAAGCAGGCCGAGCTCGACGGGCTTACGGCCCAGGTCGCGGCCGAACAGCAGAAGGCCACCGCGCTGGCGCCCTACGCAGCGATCCAGACCACGCGCACGAATCATGACGCAGACCGCCAAGGGCATCTATGATTCCCGCGTGCCGTGGTCGACGATCCTCCAGGAGGTCAGTCTGGTCATTCCGGAGAACGTCCGCCTGCAGAGTCTCAGCGGCACGGTGCCGGCGACCATGCTTCCCGGGCCGGCCGTACCGCCGGCGGCGGCCGGCGCTGTGGCTGCGACCCCCGACATCACCTTCTCCGGGACCACCTACACGCACAAGGACGTGGCCGAGTTCATGACGCGGCTCGGCCTCATCCCGCAGCTTTCCAACATCCAGCTGGCCTCGTCGACCGGTGCGGCCGCGACGGGTACCACCGGCACCACTTCTACGCCGACGGTCACGTTCACCGTGACGGCGACGCTGCGTCCGTACCTCACGCCGCCGCCTGCCACGGTCGTCCAGGGGGCGGGCCAATGAGAGCTACCAAGGGCAAAGAGGTCTACATCATCACCGCCGTGGTCGCCGTCGTCCTCATCGTGGCGTGGTACTTCCTGCTCTTCAGCCCCACGCGCACCAAGCTCAGCGACCTCGACGGTCAGATCCAGGCACAGCAGACCGCGCTGGCCACGGCCAAGGAGGAGGTCGCGCGCCTCGAGTCCTACAAGAAGACGGCTCCGCAGTCGCGCGCCGAGATCGTGCGCCTGGGCAAGATGCTCCCCGAGAGTGAGGGCATCCCGTCGCTGATCATCGAGCTCACGCAGACGGCCGACGCCTCGGGCGTCGATCTCAACAGCATCACCCGCGGCGCCACGGTGGCCGGCACGCCGTTCGGTCTGCAGAGCGTCACGCTGCAGGTGACGGGCAGGTTCTTCGACGTCGAGGACTTCCTGTACCGCCTGGAGAGCTACGTGGCGTTCCGCAACGCCAGCTTCCGCGTCACCGGCCGTCTCCTCGCGGTCAAGACGACGACCATCACCGGCGGCACGACCACCGATACCTCGAGCACGTCGCCGCCGCTTACGGTCACCGTCGAGCTGAACGCATATCTCTGGGCGGTCTGCTGCCGCCGACGCCACCGCCGCCGCATCCGCCGCGGGAGGTACACCATGATCGCCAACCGGCGCACGCTCACGTATGTCGCCATCGCGCTCATCGTCGGCGCCTCCCTCGCCCTCGCCGTGGCTCTGGCGCGCAGCGACGCGCCGGCCGCAGGCGCGGGGCAGACGGCCGCCCAGACGCAGGCGCAGGGCGGCGTGCTCGGCGACACGACCGGGGCGGACGCGATCGCGACCGCAGATCCGGCGAGGCACGAGCCGATGCTCGACAAGTTCACGGCCAAGGACCCGTTCATCCCGCTGGCGGTGGCGACGCCCACCCCGAACCCGACGTCGACGTCGAACCCGTCCCTTTCGGCACGAGTGACGGTGAACGGCACGACGTACACGGTCGTGCAGGGCGACAAGGTGCCGGGCAGCTCTCCAGCATTCACGATCTCGGGCATCACTTCGAGCGATGTGACGTTCGAGGTGATCGACGGGAAGCTCGAGAACGGCGACTCGTCGATCTCGGTGAACCTCGGCGAGTCGGTCAGCGCCACGCTCGAGAGCGGCAAGAGCTACGACCTCTCGGTGCTCAGCATCGGCAGCAGTGGCGGTGGGGGCAGCGGCAACGGCCACACCATCTCGGTGCTCAGCATCACGAGCAGCAACGGTACCGCCATGGTGACGCTGGAGGTCGACGGCAAGACGTACGCCGACCAGACGGTCGGGGACGTGATCTCGACGTCCTGGGGCGAGATCAAGATCATCGCCATCAACGTGGACGCGCAGACCGTCACCATCATGCACGGCGACCAGACGCTCACCTTGCGCGCCGGACAGGTCGTCGTGAAGTAGGCGAGCGGTCCGAGACGGCGACGACGACGGGGCGGCCGCAGGCCGCCCCGTCGCGTTCTCGCCGTCGTCGCGCTCGCCGCCGGCGCTTTTCACGGGCGGGAGCGCCCGATATGGTAGAGACGTGACACGCTTGCGCCTCTTGACCGCCGGGGAATCGCACGGCCGCCAGTTGACGGCCGTGCTCGAGGGCTGCCCGGCGGGCCTCGCCGTCTCCGCCGCCCGCCTGGACGAGGATCTCCGCCGCCGCCAGGGAGGCTACGGCCGTGGCGCCCGCCAGACCATCGAGAGCGACCGCGCGGAGATCGTGGGCGGCGTGCGCTACGGGCGCACCACGGGGGCGCCCGTCGCCCTCACGGTGGCGAACCGCGACGCCGCCAACTGGGGCGATGTGCTCGCCGTCGAGGCTCCGCAGGATCCCGGATCCCTGGCCGAGCCGGTGCGCGTGCCGCGCCCCGGGCACGCCGATCTCGGCGGGGCGCTGCTCTACGACCTGGAGGACATCCGCGACGTGATCGAGCGGGCGAGTGCCCGTGAGACGGCCGCGAGAGTCGCCTGCGGGGCCGTCGCGAAGCTCCTCCTCGCGACCGTCGGCTGTCGCGTGGTGAGCCACGTCGTGGCCGTGGGCGCGGAGCGCGCCACGGCGGCGGCGCTGCGCCTCGACGATGTCGCCAGGGTCGAGGCCGACCCGCTGCGCTGCGCCGACGCGGTCGCGAGCGCGCGCATGCGCGCCGCCGTCGACGCGGCGCGGGAGGCCGGCGACACGCTCGGCGGCGTTGTCGAGGTACTGGCCTTCGGCTACCCGCCCGGCGTGGGCACGTACGTCCAGGGCGATCGCCGCCTGGAGGCGGCTCTCGCCGCCGCGGTGTTCACCGTGCCGGCGATCAAGGGCGTCGAGTTCGGCCTCGGCTTCGCCGCGGCCGCGCTGCCCGGCAGCGAGGTGCACGATGCGCTCGAGCACGAGGCCGCGCTCGGGTACGTCCGTCGCACCGACAACGCGGGCGGCATCGAAGGCGGCATCTCCACCGGCGACACGATCGTCGTGCGCGCCGCCATGAAGCCCATCGCGACGCTCCGCACTCCGTTGCGGAGCGTGGAGATGGGCACGCATCGCGCCGTGGAGTCGCGCTTCGAACGCGCCGACGTCTGCGCCGTGCCGGCCGCGGGCGTAGTGCTCGAAGCCGTGCTTGCGCTCGCCTTGGCCGACGCTGCCCTCGAGCGCTTCGGCGGCGCTACGGTCACGGAGTTCCGCACGGCCGTGGACGCCTATCGCGCCCGCTGCCTGAGCCGGTGAGCGGCACCTCCGGGGACGGCGGGCCACGCGTGCGCGCGGTCGCTCTGATCGGCTTCATGGCTGCCGGCAAGAGCGTCGTGGGCAGGCTGGCCGCGAAACGTCTCGAGGTCCCGTTCGTCGACAGTGACGCGCTCGTCGAGCAGCGGGAAGGCCCCATCGCCGAGATCTTCGCCGCCCGCGGCGAGCAGGCGTTCCGGGTCATCGAGCGCGACGTCGTCGTGGAGGCACTCGAGACCGCGCTGCGCGAGCCCTGCGTCGTGGCGCTCGGCGGAGGCGCGGTGCTGAGCGGCGACGTGAGGGAGGCGCTCCAGCGCCTGCCGCACGTCGCCTGGCTCACCGCGCCCGCCGACGTGCTGTGGGCGCGCGTCTGCAGCGCGGCCCTCGGCGGCAGACCCCTGGCTCAGGACGAGCAGGCCTTCCGCAGACTCCTGGACGAGCGCAACGACCTGTACCGGCGGGTCGCCTCCGCCGAGGTGCTCAACGACGGCTCACGGGCGCCGGCCGCCGTGGCCGACGAGGTCGCGGGGCTCGCCGCGGGCGGCGCGCTCCAGCGGGCGCCCGGGCAGGTGGAGGGGCGGGGATGAGGCGCATCCCGGCCAGGACGCCATCGCGCGCCTACGACGTGCTCGTGGGACGCGGCTGCCTCGCCGGGCTCGGCGCGGCGCTGACGCGTCGCTGCCCCGGGGGAAAGACGGTCGTGTGTTGCGATGAGAACGTCGCGCTCCTGTATCTGGATCAGGTGCGCTCCAGTCTGGGGGTGGCCGGCTACGAGGTCTCGCAGATCGTGATCCCCGCCGGCGAAGCCCAGAAGGACCTGGCCCGCGCGGAGGAGCTCTACGGCGTGCTCTACGACCGCGGCATGCGCCGCGGCGACACCGTGGTCGCTCTGGGCGGCGGGGTGATCGGCGATCTCGCCGGGTTCGTGGCGGCCACCTACCAGCGCGGCGTGCGACTCGCCCAGGTGCCGACGACGCTGCTCGCCCAGGTCGATGCGGCCGTGGGCGGCAAGGTGGCCGTCGATTTCCGCGCCGGCAAGAACTACGTCGGCACCTTCTATCAGCCGTGGCTGGTGTACATCGATCTGGGGACCCTCGACACGCTGCCGGGGCGCGAGCTCAGCAGCGGGGCCGCCGAGGTGGCCAAGTACGGCCTGCTCGGCGGCGGTGCGCTCCTGGACCGCGTCGAGCGTCTCGCTCGTCGCCCGCTTGACCGCCGCGCGCGTGAGTCAGGGATTGGTGGCCGGGTGCGTGGCGCGCAAGGTGGCGGTCGTCGCCGGCGACGAGCGCGAGGAGACGGGCGCGCGGGCCGTGCTCAATCTGGGGCACACCATCGGCCACGCGATCGAGGCGGCCACGGCCTTCTCGCGCTACACGCACGGCGAGGCCGTGGGCCTGGGCCTGCGCGCGAGCCTGTGGCTCTCGCGGCGACTCTGCGGACTTGATCCTCGCGAGGAAGCGCGCGGCCAGGCCCTTCTCGACGGCCTCGGTCTGCCACAGAGGCTCGACGCCGTCTCCGCCGAGGCGGTGTGCGACCTCACGCACTCGCGACAAGAAGGCCGGCCGCGACGGCGTAGGATACGTGTTGCTGGATGCCCCGGGGAGCCCGCGCCTCGATGTGCGCGTGCCGCCGGAGCTCGAACGGGAGGCCGTCGAGTGGCTGGTGCAACGGTGAAGACGCTCTGGCTCCTGCACGGCGTCAATCTCGACATGCTGGGTCGTCGCGACCCCGTCCAGTACGGCGTGCTCACGCTGCCTGAGCTCGAGGCGTACGTCGTCGAACGAGCCGCGGCGCGCGGCTTCGCGGCGCGCTGTCACCAGACCAACCACGAGGGCGAGCTCGTCGAGAAGATCCACGAGATCGTGCGCGACGGGGCAGACGCCGTGATCGTCAATCCCGGCGCCTGGACGCACTACAGCTACGCCCTGCGCGACGCGCTCGAGATGGTCGAGGCGCCGATCGCGGAGGTCCACCTCTCGGCCATCGAGGATCGCGAGGAGTGGCGCAAGCACTCGGTGATCGCCGACCTGGCGGCCGTGCGGGTGAGCGGCAAGGGCCCCGAGGGCTACGCCGAGGCCATTGCCGCCCTCGCGGACCTCGTCGAGGCAAAGGAGAGGGGATGAACGACCGGCTGTCGCGCTGCCGAGCCCTCCTCGACGATCTCGGCCTCGACGGCGTCGTGGTCAGCGAGGCTGCCGACGTACGCTACCTCTCCGGGTTCCGCGGCGAGGACACCACGCTCATCATCGGCCGCGAAGCCGCCCTGATCTGCACCGACGCGCGTTTCTGGGAACAGGCGCGCGAGGAGGCTCTCGGCTTCGAACTGGTAGAGGCGGCCGGCGCGGACCTGATCGCCGACACCGTGGTCGCCGCCGCTGGGCAGCTGGGCACGGAGGCGCGGCTGGGGTTCCAGGGCGCGTCGCTGAGCTACGAGAAGTACCGGCGGCTGCGCCGCCGGCATCGCGGCCGCCTGCGCGACGTGGGCGTCCGCGTGAGCCGCCTGCGCCTCGTCAAGGACGCCGCCGAGATCGCCGTCATGCGGCGCGCGGGGGCGCTGACCGACGAGGCGCTGACCGCCGTCGTGGGGCGCGGCCTGGTGGGTCGTCGCGAGGCGGACGTGGCCTGGGACCTCCTCGCCGAGTACCACCGCCTGGGCGCCGACGGCGAGGCCTTTCCGGCGATCGTCGCGAGCGGCGCCCACGGCGCCCAGGCGCACGCCATCCCCGGAGAGCGCGTCATCGCCGCCGGCGAACTGGTCGTGATCGACACCGGCGCGCGCCTGGACGGCTACTGCAGCGATATCACGCGCACCTACGCCGCCGGCGAGCCGGCGGCGGACCTGCGCCGCGTGTACGACATCGTCCTCGCGGCGCAGCTCGCCGGTCTGGCGGCCGTGCGCGACGGCGCCCACGGGCGCCACGACGTCGACGCGGCCGCCCGCGCCGTGATCGAGGCCGCGGGCTACGGCGAGAAGTTCGGCCACGGCACCGGCCACGGGGTGGGCCTCGAGGTGCACGAGGCCCCCGGGCTGGGCCGGACCCGCGGCGATCCGCTCGCCGCGGGCATGGTCTGCACCGTGGAGCCGGGCGTCTACATCGAGGGGCTCGCGGGCGTGCGCATCGAAGACACGGTGCTCGTCACCGCGGCCGGCTGCGAACGCCTGACGGCGACCCCCAAGGAGCTCCAGGTCGTCGGCTGAGCCGGCGGCCCGTGCGGGCCTTCGGCCGGCGTGCCTGCTACACGCCCTCTCGGGCTTGCTGTATCATGGCCTACTACCATTCAGACCCGTGCAGGCGACCCCTGAGTAGGACCACATGGCAGACGTTGTCACCACCAACCAGTTCAAGACCGGCATGGCCATCGCCATCGACGGGCAGCCGTTCACCATCGTCGACTTCCAGCACGTGAAGCCGGGCAAAGGTGGCGCCTTCGTGCGCACCAAGGTGCGCAACATCGCCACCGGCGCGGTGCTCGACCGGACCTTTCGCGCCGGCGAGAAGTTCGAGCGCATGCACACCCAGTCGCGCAAGATGGCGTATCTGTACTCCACCGAGGACGAAGTCGTCCTCATGGACAACCAGACGTTCGAGCAGGTCTCCGTGACGCCCGACATGGCCAGCGACGCGCTCGAGTGGGCCGTCGAGAACATGGAGGTCGACATCTACTACCTCAACGGCGAGCCTTTCGACGTGCAGGCGCCCAACGTCGTGGAGCTGCTCATCACCAGGTCCGACCCCGGCGTGCAGGGAAACACCGCCCAGGGCGCCACGAAGCCGGCGACCCTCGAGACCGGCGTGGTCGTGCAGGTGCCCCTCTTCATCGAGGAGGGCGAGCGCATCAAGGTCGACACGCGCACCCGGGAGTACCTCGGCCGCGCCTGAGCGCCGCCGGGGTCAGGAGACAGCCATGCGAGCTCGCAGAGTACGCATCACCGACACGACCCTGCGCGACGGCCACCAGTCGCTGTGGGCCACGCGCATGCGCACTGCGGACATGCTGCCCATCCTCGAGAGCATGGACGAGGTGGGCTTCCACTCGCTCGAGTGCTGGGGTGGCGCCACGTTCGACGCCTCGCTGCGCTTTCTCGACGAAGACCCGTGGGAGCGCCTGCGGCTCATCAAGAAGCACGTCGCACGCACGCCGCTGCAGATGCTCCTGCGCGGCCAGAACATCGTCGGCTACCGCCACTACGGCGACGACATCGTGCGCCGCTTCGTCTACAAGGCGGCCGAGAACGGGATGGACATCTTCCGCGTCTTCGACGCGCTCAACGACATCCGCAACTTCGAGACCGCCGCCGCGGCGATCAAGGAGACCGGCAAACACTTCCAGGGAGCCGTCGTCTACACCATCTCCCCGGTGCACTCGCTGGACCACTACGTCGAGGTGGCCCGCAGCCTGGTCGACATGGGCGCCTCCTCCATCTGCATCAAGGACATGGCGGCGCTGCTCTCGCCCTACTACGCCGAGCAGCTCATCGGCCGCCTCAAGGCCGAGATCGACGTGCCCATTCAGCTGCACTGCCACTACATCGGCGGTCTTGCCCCCATGACGTACCTCAAGGCCGTGGAGGCCGGCGTCGACGTGATCGACACCGCCACCGTGCCCCTCGCCTTCGGCAACTCCCAGCCGGCCACGGAGATGGTGGTCACGGCCCTCATCGGCACGCCCAACGACACCGAGCTCGACCTCGAGAAGCTGTTCGGCATCGCCAAGTACTTCGAGCAGGTGCGTATCGAGACGGGCCACGAACGCGGCGTCACCTCGCTGACGCACATGCAGGTCTACTCGCACCAGGTGCCGGGCGGCATGATCAGCAACCTCGAGAGCCAGCTGTCGGAGCAGAACGCGCTCGACCGTCTGCCCGAGGTGCTCGAGGAGATCCCCGTGGTGCGTGCGGAGATCGGCTACCCGCCGCTGGTCACGCCCATGTCGCAGATCGTCGGAACGCAGGCGGTGCTCAACGTGCTGTCCGGGCGCCGCTGGCACATCGTGCCCGACGAGATGAAGGCCTACCTGCGCGGCATGTACGGCGCCGCTCCGGGGCCCGTGTCGCGCGAGGTCATCCAGCGCGTCCTGGGCGACGAAGAACCCATCCACGTGAGGCCGGCCGATCTCGTGAGCGAGACCCTCGAAGACTACCGCGACGAGATCGGCGAGCTGGCGCGCTCCGAGGAGGACCTCCTCAGCTACGCGCTGTTCCCGCAGACGGCGCGCGTGTATCTCGAACGTCACCACATCGGGCCGGAGAGCGACGTGTTCGGCACGCAGATGCCCGCCTACCTCACCACGCAGGTGGGGGCGGCGCTCGGCGACGACGCCGGCGACCGCCTGCGCGACATCCTCGCCCTGGTCGAAGAGAGCGACGTCGACGAGGTCGTGATCGAGCAGGGCGACCTCAAGATGACGGTCCGCAAGAGCGGCGTGGTCGCGGCCGCGCCGCCGCCGCCGGCGCCGGCTGAGGCGGCGGTACGCTCCCGCCGCCGCGGACGGCAGCGCCAACGGCTATCACTTGGTGCGCTCCAAGTGGGTCGCCACGTTCTACCGTGCGCCGTCGCCGCAGGCGCCGTCGTTCGTGGAGGTCGGCGACGCCGTCGCGGCGGGTCAGACTCTCTGCATCCTCGAGATGATGAAGATGATGAACGAGCTCACCGCCGATGTGGCCGGCGTCGTCCGCGAGATCCTCGTCGAGGACGGTGAGACCGTGCAGTACGGCCAGCCGCTGTTCGCCCTCGAGCCCGTCTGACCCGGCGCGCTGATCGGTGACCGTCCGGCCCAGCCGCAAACAGGCCCGCCGCGACGCGCTGTTCCTTCTCTACCAGCGCGACGTGACCGCGCTCACCATGGAGGAGCTCGTCGAGGGCGTGCGCCTGCGCGAGGGTTACGCGCCCGACGACTTCACGATCGCGGCCGTCGGCGGCGTGCTGGCGCAGCGCGACGCTCTGGACGCGACCCTGGCACGGCACTCCACCAGCTGGACGCTCGATCGCATGGCGCCCCTCGAGCGCAGCATCCTGCGCCTTTCGCTCTGGGAGATCGAGAGCGGCGTGACCCCGCCGGAGGTCGCCATCGACGAAGCGGTGCGGCTGGCGAAGCGCTATGCCACCGACGAGGCGGGCTCCTTCGTGAACGGTGTGCTCGGGGCGATACAGCGGGGCCGTGAGGTCGGCGATGACTGAACCCGGCGACATCCCCGAGGCCCCGTTCGAGCCCGCCGAGGCCGTCGCCCGCGTGCGGGCCATCATCGGCCAGCTCGAGGAGCTCGAGCCCCGCCTTGCGGCGGCCGCCTCGGGAGAGGTCGAGATGACGCTGCTGGAGCACGCGACCGAGCTGGTCGAGGAGGCAGGCCGCCTCCTCGAGCGTCTCGGTCGCGTCGCCGGCTGAAGCGGCTGCGGCGATGCCTGAGCGGCAGCCGGACGCGCGGTACCCCGCCGACCTCCTCAAGCTCGTCGAGGACTATCTCATCGCGCTCGACCTCGGCGCCGACCGGCGCGCCGCGCGCCTTGTGGAGGCGATGCGCTACTCGCTCCTCGCCGGCGGCAAGCGTATCCGCCCGGTGCTCACGCTGGCCACGGCGCGCAGCCGCGGCGCCGACCCGGCGGCGGTGCTCCCCGCCGCCGCCGCCCTCGAGCTGATCCACACGTACTCCCTCATCCACGACGATCTGCCGGCGATCGACGACGACACGCTGCGCCGCGGGCGGCCGACCTGCCACGTGACCTTCGGGGAGGACATCGCCATCCTCGCCGGCGACGGGCTCTTCGCGGAGGCGTTCAACCTGCTGCTCGGGCGGCAGGAGGGACCGCCCGAGGCGGTGCTTGCGGCCGCCGCCGAGACCGCTGCCGCCACCGGCGTGCAGGGGATGGTCGGCGGCCAGTACATGGACGTGGCCGGGAAGGCCGCCGACGACGACGACCTGCGCACGCTGCACGTCCTCAAGACCGGACGCCTGATCGAAGCCGCGGTCGTCTGCGGCGCCGTGCTCAGCGGCGCGGCGGACGTGGTCCCGTACCGCGCGTTCGCCGCCGAGGTGGGCCTGCTCTTCCAGATCGTCGACGACATCCTCGACGAGGCCGGCGAAGAGCACGAGCTCGGCAAGAGCGTCGGCAAGGACCGCGCCCAGCACAAGATCACCTACGTCTCGCGCTTCGGGATGCGCGGCGCCGAGCGCCTCGCGGCAGAGGCTGCGGAGCGTGCGCACGAGCGCCTCGCGGCCCTGTCCGGCGACACCTCGGACCTGGCCGTCCTCACCACCTACATCCGCCGCCGCCGCCGCTGACGCCGGGCGGCGGCCCGTCCGCGAGCCCGGTGCTATACTCGTGCGACGATGCGGTATCTGGACAAGATCTCCGACCCCGCCGACCTCCAGCAGTTCTCAGAGCGCGAATTGACGCTGCTCGCAGAGGAAGTCCGCGAGGCGATCCTTTCGTGCATGAGCGAGGTGGGCGGCCACCTTGCCGCCAGCCTCGGCACCGTCGAGCTCACCGTCGCCCTGCACAGCGTGTTGCAGAGCCCGCGCGACAAGATCGTCTGGGACGTCGGCCATCAGTGCTACGCCCACAAACTGCTCACCGGCCGCCGCGACAGGTTCGGCACCATCCGTCAGTACGGCGGGCTCTCCGGGTTCCCCAACCGTGGCGAGTCGGCGCACGACATCGTGGGTACCGGCCACGCCTCGACCTCCATCAGCTACGGTCTCGGGCTCGTAGAGGCCGCCAAGCTGGCCCGCGGCGGCGCCGGTCACGTGGTGTGCGTGCTCGGCGACGGGGCGCTCACCGGCGGCGTCGCTTTCGAAGCGATGAACCAGGCGGGGCATCTGCGTACCCCCCTCGTCGTGGTCCTCAACGACAACGAGATGTCCATCCGCGCCAACGTCGGCGCCCTTCAGCTGTACCTCAACCGCATCCGTCTCGACCCGACCCTCACGCGCCTGCGCGAAGATATCGAGCGCAGCGTCGCGCGCATCCCCGCCATCGGCCCGCAAGCCTATCGCCTGGGAAAGGACGTCAAGGAGTCGATGAAGGCGCTGCTCGTGCCCGGCATGCTCTTCGAGGAGCTCGGCTTCGCCTACATCGGGGTCGTCGACGGCCACGACATGCACGCCCTCCGCGAGAGCGTGCGCCAGGCCATCGACACGCGTCGCCCTGTGGTCGTCCACGTCAAGACCGTCAAGGGCAAGGGCTATGAGCCGGCGGAGGCCCGCCCGGACGCGTTCCACGGCACCGGGCCGTTCCACATCGGCAACGGCGTCCGCAAGGCCACGGCCGTGGGCACCACGTTCACGGAGGCCTTCGGCCAGGCGCTGGTGCGCCTGGCCGAGACCGACCCGCGCATCGTGGCGGTGACGGCCGCCATGACCCAGGGCACCGGCCTCGAGGACTTCGAGCGGCGCTTCCCCGAGCGCTTCTACGATGTCGGCATCGCCGAGGAGCACGCCGCGGTCTTCGCCGCCGGCCTCGCCATCGGCGGCATGAGGCCGGTGGTCGCCATCTACTCCACCTTCCTGCAGCGCGCCTACGACATGCTCGTGCAGGACATCGGCTTGCAGCGCCTGCCGGTGATCTTCGCCGTCGACCGCGCCGGCCTCGTCGGCGACGACGGTCCCACGCATCACGGCGCCTTCGACCTGTCGTTCCTGCGTGTGATCCCCAATCTCACGATCATGGCCCCGTCGAGCCAGGACGAGCTTCAGCGCATGCTGCGCACGGCCCTCGACATCGAGGGGCCGGTGGCGATCCGCTACCCGCGGGGTATGGCGGCCCCGTTCGCGCCTCCGGCCGAGCTGGAGCCTCTCGCCGTCGGCAAGGCCAGGGTCATCGAGGAAGGCCACGACGTGGCGCTCATCGGCATCGGCACCGGGGTCGGCATCGCCCGCGAGGCGGCTGCGCTGCTGCAGGCGCAGGGCGAACAGCCCACGGTCGTGGACGCACGCTTCGTGAAGCCGCTCGACACCGCGCTTCTCGAGCGGCTCGCCGACACGCACCGGCGCTTCGTCACCGTCGAAGAGAACGCCCTCGCCGGCGGCTTCGGGAGCGCCGTGCTCGAGCAGGTCGGCAGCAGCGTGCCGGTGGTCCGCTTCGGCTTGCCGGACGCGTTCGTGCAGCACGGCGATCGCGCCCTGCTGCTCGAGGACCTCGGGCTCACGCCGCAGGCCGTGGCCGCCGCCGCGCTGCGCCCCGCGGCCCTGGCGCGCGTCAAGTAGGCGGCGAAGTGCGCGAGCGGCTCGACGCGCTGCTCGTCGTCAGAGGGCTCTTCGCGACCCGCGCCCAGGCTCGCGGCGCCATCCTGGCCGGCGAGGTCCGCGTCGGCGACCAGGTCGCCGACAAGCCGGGGACGCTGATCGACGTCGCCGCGCCGCTCAGCGCGGCCGCGCGGCCGCGCTTCGTCTCCCGCGGCGGCGATAAGCTCGACCACGCCATGGTCGAGCTCGGCGTGTCGGTCGACGGCGAGGACGTCTGCGACCTCGGCAGTTCCACGGGCGGCTTCGTCGACCGTCTGCTCCAGGGCGGCGCGGCCCGGGTGCTGGCCGTCGACGTGGGCTACGGCCAGCTCGACTGGCGTCTTCGCGAGGATCCCCGCGTCACCGTGATGGAGCGCACCAACGCGCGGCGCCTCACGGCCGAACGTCTCCCCTTCCAGCCGTCATTCGTCACCGCCGACGTGTCGTTCATCTCCCTGACGGTGGCCCTGGGGCCCGTGCTAGAATCGCTGCGCGGCGGCTACCGCGGTCTCGTGCTCGTCAAGCCGCAGTTCGAGGCCGGCAGAGAGCGCGTCGGCAAGGGCGGCGTGGTGCGCGACCCGGCCGTCCACCGGGACGTCCTCGAAGCTGTCGCCGCGTGGCTCATGGGTCGCGGCGCCGTGGTGCTGGGCATCTGCGATTCCGGCCATCCCGGACCGAAGGGGAACGTGGAGTATTTCGTCTATTTCTGCGACGGGCGGGCGCCGCTTCCGGCGCCGGCGACGGATCCGGTGCAGGCGGCTGCGCGCGCCGTCGCGGTCGCCCATGGCTGAGCGCCTGCGCCGCGTCGCGGTGCTCACCGGCTTCGCCTCCGCGGCCACGGGCGCCGCGCTGAAGGAGCTGGCCGCGGCCCGCGAGCGCCTGGGGGTGCGGTTGCTCATGCCGGCCGACGAGGCGGCCCGGCACGACGCTGCCACGGCCCTCGGCTACGAGCTCGTCGACGAGGCGGCGCTGCGCGCCGCCGACGTGTGCCTCGTGTTCGGCGGCGACGGCACCATCCTGCGTTCGCTGGGGCGCCTCCTCGGCAGCTCCGTGCCCACACTCGGCGTCAACTACGGCAACGTCGGCTTTCTCGCCGCGCTCGGGCGCGACGACTGGGGCGGCGGCCTCAAGCGCATCCTCGAAGGCGATCACCGGGTCATCGAGCTGCTCACCGTCGACGTCCACGTCAACGGCGAGAGCTACACGGCCGTCAACGACGTCATCCTCAGCCGGGTCGCCCCGCGGCACGTGCTGCAACTCGAGTACGAGGTCGCCGGGGTCACCGTCGGCAGCATGTTCTGCGACGGGCTCATCATCGCCTCGCCCACCGGGTCGACCGCCTACAACCTCTCCTGTGGAGGTCCGATCGTCGAGTGGAACGCAGGGGTCCTCGTGCTCAACTTCATCGCCCCGCACTCGCTGGGGTTCCGGCCGGTCATCCTGCGCCCAGACCACGTCATCAGCGCCCGCAACGTCTCGCCGCTTCAGGAGGCGGAGATCGTCGTCGACGGTGACACCGTGGGACGCCTGTGCTGCGGCGACGCCGTGCGCATCGCCGCGGGTCCCCAGCTGGCTCGCCTGATGGTGAGCGGCGAGGGGTCCTTCTACCAGAACGTCGAGGAGAAGCTCTTCGACCGCCGCGATGCTCGCTGAGCTCGCGATCGACGATCTGGTGCTCATCGCCGCCGCGCGCCTCGAGTTCTCGCCGGGTCTCAACGTCATCACCGGCGAGACCGGCGCCGGCAAGACGCTCCTGGCCCAGGCGATCGGCCTGCTCATGGGCCAGAAGGGCGGCGACGAGCTCGTGCGCCCCGGCGCCGCCCGCGCCCTGGTGCAGGCGCTCTTCGAGAGCGACGGCGACACCCTCGCGGTGGCCCGCGAGCTCCCGCGCGGCGGCCGCTCGAGGTCGCACATGGACGGCCTCCTGAGCTCCGCCGCGGCCGTCGAAGAGGTGCTGCGCGCGCGGCTCGCCTTCTACGGGCAGCTCGAGCACTCGCGCCTGCTGCAGCTCGAGCGCCAGCTGGACCTGCTCGACGGCGCGGCGCCGGCCGAACTGGCCCCTCTCCTGGAGGCCTACGCCGCGGCCTTCGAGGAGGCTCGGACCCTGTCGCGCCGGCTTCAGGAGCTGCGCGGCGCCGGCCGCGAGCGCGAACGCGAGATCGACATGCTGCGCTTCCAGATCGGCGAGATCGAGACGGCCGCCGTGGTGCCCGGGGAGGACGAGAAGCTCGCCCAGGACCGCGAGAGGCTGCGTCACGCCGGCAAGCTGCTGGAGCGCGCCGGCGGCGCGCTCAGCCTTCTTGCCGGCGAGCACGAGGCGGCGGCGCTCGACGCCGTGCGCGTCGCCCAGCGGCTGGTCGGCGAGGCGGCGGCGCTCGACGAGGCGCTCGCACCTGCGGCGGAGCGCCTCGACGGCCTCGCCGCCGAGCTCGACGACCTCGCCGCGCTGCTGCGCGCCTATCTCGACGACCTCGACGACGATCCGGCGCATCGCGACGCTCTGGAGCTTCGCTACGACCGGCTCAAAGGGCTCATGCGCAAGTACGGCAACTCGGCGGATGAGGTGCTGGTCTACGCCCAGGAGTCCGAGCAGCGACTCGCCGTTCTCGAGGAGTTCGAGGCGGACGAGGAGGCTCTGGAGGCCCGCGTCGACGAGGCGCAGGCCGCGGCGCTGGTCGCCGCCGGCCGCCTGAGCGCCGCCCGTCGCCGGCTGGCGCCGGCGGTGGCGGCGCGCGTCGAGCAGGAGCTGCGCGGCCTGGCCATGCCTCACGCCACCTTCACCATCTCGGTGAGCGCGCGCGGGGAGGGCTGGGACGCGCTCGGGCCCCGTGGCGCCGATGAGGTCGAGTTCCTGTTCGGCGCCAACCCCGGGGTACCGCCGCGGCCGCTGCGCGAGACGGCCTCCGGCGGCGAGCTCTCGCGGGCGATGCTCGCCATCCGCGGCATCGTCACGCTGGGGGACGACGTCGAGACGCTCATCTTCGACGAGGTCGACACCGGCATCGGCGGCGTCACGGCGGCCGCTCTGGGCGAGCGCCTGGCCGGCCTTGCGCTGCGCCGCCAGGTGCTGTGCATCACGCATCTGCCGCAGGTCGCCGCCTTCGCCGACCGTCAGTTCGCCATCGTCAAGGAGACCGACGCGAAAGCCGGCAGCACCGTCACGGTCGTGCGGCGCGTGGAGGGCGAGGAGCGCCTCGCCGAGCTCTGCCGCATGCTCGGCGCGGCCCCCGACGACGGTGCCGCGCGCAGCCACGCCGAGGGCCTCCTGACGAAGGCCGGCCGCCCCGGGTAGCACGGCCGGCCGCTCCTTGCGACCCCCTCGCCCGATGGTATACTTGCCAGCGTGTTCCGTGGCCCCGCCGGAGATACCATCGCGCCGGCCCGTCAGTATCGAACGGGCGCGACCCCGGCCCCACTAAATCCCTTGCGAGTCTGCAGCGGCGTCGCCGTGCCCTGCGCGCGTCTCCTGGTGGGCGCGCCACGGGCGGACCACGGCCACCGACCCGGGCTGTCGGCGAGGACAGACACCAGGGGGGGATGAGGGAGATGGCCAAGCACATCTTCGTGACGGGGGGCGTGGTCTCGGGACTCGGCAAGGGCATCACGGCCGCCTCGGTCGGCCGCCTGCTCAAGGCGCGCGGCCTCAAGGTGGCGAGCCAGAAGTTCGACCCGTACATCAACGTCGACCCCGGCACCATGAGCCCCTATCAGCACGGCGAGGTCTTCGTCACCGAGGACGGCGCCGAGACCGACCTCGACCTGGGCCACTACGAGCGCTTTCTCGACGAGTTCGTGCAGCGCGACTCCAACGTCACCACGGGCGGCATCTACAACGCCGTCATCACCAAGGAACGCCGCGGCGACTACCTGGGCGGGACGGTCCAGGTCATCCCGCACATCACCAACGAGATCAAGAGCCGCGTCCATCGCCTGGCGCAGAACACGGGCGTCGACGTGCTCATCACCGAGGTCGGCGGTACCGTCGGCGACATCGAGAGCCTGCCCTTCCTCGAGGCGATCCGCCAGTTCCGCAAGGACATCGGGCGCGCCAACGTCCTGTACATCCACGTGACCCTGGTGCCGGTCATCGGCGTGGTGGGCGAACCGAAGACGAAACCCACGCAGCATTCGGTGGCCGAGCTCCGTGAGATCGGTATCCAGCCGGACATCATCGTGGCGCGCTCGGAGAGACCGCTCTCCCAGGGCATCCGCGAGAAGATCGCCCTGTTCTGCGACGTCGACCCCGACGCGGTCGTCTCGGCCAGCGACGCCGACGACATCTACCGCATACCGCTGCGCATGCACCGCGAGAACCTCGACGGGCTGGTGGTCCGCATGCTGGGTCTCGAGTGCGGCGAGCCCGACCTCACCGAATGGCGCGCTCTCGTCGATCGCATCGACGCCTGCGACAAGCCCGTGACCATCGCCCTCGTGGGTAAGTACGTGCAGCTGCACGAGGCCTACCTCTCGGTGTGGGAGGCCCTGAAGCACTCGGCCTTCCATCACGGGCGCAAGCTCGATCTGCTCTGGGTGGATTCCGAAGAGCTCACGCCGGCCACCGTGGCCGACCGCCTCGGCGGCGCCGACGGCGTCATCGTGCCGGGCGGCTTCGGCCCGCGTGGCATCGACGGCAAGATCGAGGCGATCAGGTTCTGTCGCGAGCGCAAGGTGCCGTTCCTCGGTGTCTGTCTGGGGATGCAGTGCGCGGTCGCCGAGTTCGCCCGCAACATCTGCGACATGCCCGGCGCCAACTCGACGGAGTTCGACCCCGAGACGGCGTTCCCGGTCATCGACCTGCTGCCCGAGCAGAAGAACGTGGAAGACATGGGCGGCACCATGCGCCTCGGCGCCTCGCAGGTGAAGCTCGTCGAGGGCACCAGGGCGCAGGCCGCCTACGACGCCGGCGAGGTGTGGGAGCGTCACCGTCACCGCTACGAGGTCAACAACGATCTGCGCCCGCAGCTCGAGGCCGCCGGCCTCGTGGTCAGCGGTACCACCCCGGACGGGCGTCTCGTCGAGATCTGCGAGCTGTCCGGTCACCCCTGGTTCGTGGCCTCCCAGTTCCACCCCGAGTTCAAGTCGCGGCCCACGCGGCCGGCGCCGCTCTTCCGCGACTTCGTGGGCGCCGCCGCGCGCCTGCGCACCGAGCGCGATGACGAGCTGGAGGAAACGTGCGCGCCGGACTAGACGAGCTGCGCGACCTCTTCGTGCGTCTCGCCGGCATCCGCTCGCCCTCTCTGGAGGAGCGCGAGATGGCCGACGCCGTCACGGACTTCGTCCGCGGCGTCGGCCTCGAAGCGTTCGAAGACGCGAGCGCCGCGCTCATCGGCGGCGACTGCGGCAACCTCATCGTGCGCGTGCCCGGGAGCGGGGAGGGCACGCCCATCGCCCTCTGCGCGCACCTCGACACCGTGCCCCTCGAGCGCGCCCCCACGGTGATCGTGGAGAACGGCGTGGTACGCAGCGACGGCGAGACCATCCTGGGCGCCGACGACAAGGCGGCGGTGGCGGCGCTGCTCCTCGTGATGCGCGACCTGGCGCAGGAGCCGCCGGCCGCATCCGTGGAGTTCGTGTTCACGGCCGGCGAGGAGATCGGTCTGCAGGGTGCCAAGGCGCTCGACGTCACGTCGCTGACCGCCGCCATGGTGCTCGTCTTCGACAGCGAGGGAGAGCCGGGCACGGTGATCACCGCCGCGCCGACCCTGAAGGCGATCGATGCCCGAGTTCCGCGGCGTCGCCGCGCACGCGGGCATCGAGCCTCAGCACGGGCGCAGCGCGATCCTCGCCGCGGCGCGGGCGCTGGCGAGCATGGACCTCGGCCGCGCTCGACGACGAGACCACGGCCAACGCGGGCCTCATCGAGGGCGGCAGCGCCGTGAACGTCGTCGCCGAGCGCTGCCTGGTGCGCGCCGAGGCGCGCAGCCGCGACGAGCAGAAGCTCGCCGTCCAGGTCGCCGGCATGGTCGAAGCCATCACCGTCGCGGCCGCCGAGACCGGCGTCGATGTGGAGATCAGCGTGCAGGAGGTCTTCCACGGCTACGCGCACCTCGCGGACGCATTGCCGATGCGCATCGCCGGCGCCGCCCTGGCAGAGGCGGGCCTCGCGGCCCGCTACATCGGCGGCGGCGGCGGCTCCGACGCCAACGTCTTCAACGCCAGGGGCCTGCCGGCGCTCACGCTCGGTGTCGGGTTCGAGCGCGCCCACTCGTCCCAGGAGTGCATCCGTCTCGAGCGGCTCGAGCAGCTGTACCGCCTCGGCCACGCCCTGGTGCGTGCTGCCGGGCGGACGCCCGCGTAGGCGGGCGCTCGTGGCGCCTCCCGCCGCCGGCCGTCCTGCGCCGCCTCCCGACCCCGACGTCCGGGAGTTCCTCGACTACGTGCGCTTCGAGCGCGGCATGAGCGCCAACACGGTGAGCGCCTACGGGCGCGACCTGAGCAGGTTCGCCGCTTTTCTCGCGGACAGAGGCGTCGCGCCGGCGGCCGCTGCGGTGCGCGACCTCCAGGAGTTCTTCGCCGCGGGCGGCGGCGACGGCGCGGCGTCCAGCGTGGCGCGCCGCACGGCGAGCCTGCGCGCCTTCTACGCCTACCTCGTGCGCGAGGGCGTGCGCGCCGACGATCCCGCAGCCGCCCTGCGCACGCCCCGACTGCCGCAGCAGCTCCCGCGGGTGCTGTCGGTCGCGGAGGTGGAGGCCGTGCTGGCGCAGGTCGTGCCCGCCGGCCCGCTGGGCCAGCGCGACCTGGCGGCCCTCGAGCTGCTCTACGGCTGCGGGCTGCGCGTGAGCGAGCTCCTGGGGCTGCGCGAGGGCGACGTGGACGTGGAGGGCGGCCTCGTGCGCTGCGTGGGCAAGGGCGACAAGGAGCGCGTGGTGCCCATGGGAGCCGCCGCTGCTGCGGCTCTCGCCCGTTACCTGCGCGACGGCCGCCGCGAACTGCTTCACGGTCGCCGCCGGGCCGAGCTCTTTCTGAACGCGCGTGGCGCTCCGCTGACGCGCCAAGGCCTCGACTACCGCCTGCGCAAGATCCTCACGCGCGCCGACATGCTCGGCCAGGCCAGCGCCCACACCTTCCGGCACTCGTTCGCCACGCACCTGCTCGAGGGCGGCGCCGACCTGCGCAGCGTGCAGGAGATGCTCGGCCATGCCAGCGTGGCGACCACCCAGCTCTATACTCACGTCACCGTGGAGCATCTGCGCGAGGTCTTTCTGGAGACACACCCGCGGGCGCGGCGTCGCAAGAGCTCCGCGCCCGGCGTGGAGGCCGCGCCTGCTGCCGGCGACGACGAGGAGGAGCCGACATGACGCGCGTGTTCATCTGCGTCCTCGACGGCTGCGGGGCCGGCGAGCTCCCGGATGCGGCCGCCTACGGCGACGCCGGCTCGGACACTCTGCGCCACGTGCTGGAGCGCACCGACGTCGAGCTGCCCAACCTGATCGGGCTGGGGCTTGGCGAGGTCGTGGGCCTGCCGCTCGGGGCGCCGTGGCCGCAGGCGACCTACGGCCGCCTCGTGGAGCACGGCGCCGGCAAGGACACCACCACGGGCCACTGGGAGATGATGGGCGTCGTCCTCGAGCGCCCGTTCCCGACCTACCCTCACGGCTTTCCGCCGGACGTCATGGAACCGTTCGCGCGGGCCATCGGCCGCGACGTGCTGTGCAACCTCCCGGCCTCGGGCACCGGCGTCCTCGACGAGCTCGGCGACGAGCACGTGGCGAGCGGCCGGCCGATCGTGTACACGTCGGCCGACTCGGTCTTCCAGATCGCCTGCCACGAGGACGTCGTGCCCGTGCCGGAGCTGTACCGCTGGTGCGAGATCGCCCGCGGCATCCTGCGGGGTCCCCACGCCGTCGGACGCGTGATCGCGCGCCCGTTCGCCGGGGTCTCGGGGGCCTACGAGCGCACGCCGCGGCGCCGCGACTTCTCGCTGTCGCCGCCGGGCCCCACGTATCTCGATCTGCTGCACGAGCGCGGCGTACCGGTGATCGGCGTCGGCAAGATCGGCGAGATCTTCGTGCAGCGCGGCGTGGACGTGGACGACCACACCACCGACAACGCCGCCGGCATCGCCGCCTGTACCCGGCACCTCGAGGAGATGCAGGACGGTCTGCTGTTCGCCAACCTCGTCGACTTCGACCAGGTGTGGGGCCACCGCAACGACGTGGCCGGCTTCGCTGCCGGGCTGGCCGCGGTGGACGCGGCGGTGGGCGAGTGGCGCACGCTGCTCCGTCGCGGGGACGTCATGCTGCTCTGCGCCGATCACGGCGTGGACCCGACGACCGCGAGCACCGATCACTCGCGCGAGTACTCGCCGCTCCTCGCGCTGGGCCTCGCGCCGGGGCGCTACGACGGCGCCCAGGAGGACGTGGGCGCCACGGCCTTCGCGCGCCTCACCGGCGAGACGCCTCCGCTGCCCGGCCGGGCGATCGGCTGATGCCGTCCGCCGCGGACGCCCTCGGCCGCGTGGCCGCCTTCGGCCCGCACGCGGCCGTCGTGTTCGGTTCGGGGCTCGCCGCCTTGCCGCCACAGGCCGTGCTGAGGGCCGAGCTCGGCTACGACGAGCTCGGCTGGCCCTGCACGGCCGTGCCCGGGCATCGCAACGTCCTGCAGCTCGCCGAGCTCACGACTGGAGCGGCCGCCGGGCTCCGCCTCGCGCTGGCCTGCGGCCGCCCGCACGGCTACGAGGGCTGGCCGCGGGAAGAGCTTGAGCGTCCCGTACGCAGTCTGGCCGCGGCCGGGGTCTCACGCTTCGTGCTGACCAACTCCTGCGGGGCGCTGCGCCCGGCGGTCGCGATCGGAGAGGTCGTCGTGTGCACCGCCGTCGTCGACCTCCAGGCCGCGCCGGCCGCTGACGGCGCCGGTCAGGCTCGACGTGTGCACCGTGCGTGAGGCGCGGCGGTCGCTGCCGCCGTGGCGCCGGCGCCGGCGCGGAGCGGGGTCTACGTCGCCGTCGCCGGCCCCCAGTTCGAGACCCCGGCGGAGGTCGCCTGGCTGGCGGGCCACGGCGATGTGGTCGGCATGTCGGCGGCGCCGGAGGTGCGCGCGGTGCGCGCCGCCGGCGCCGCCTGCTGCCTTCTGGCGCTGGTGGTCAACCGGGCCGCCGCTGTAGGCTCGCACGAGGACGTGCTCGCCTTCGGCGGCCGCCTTGCCGGGACGCTCGCCGCCGGGCTCGGCGCCGTGGTGACGGCGCGCTGGCCCGGCTGGTCTGACGCAGCAGTGGAGGACGCCCCGTGGACTTCGTGAACGACGTGATCGCCTGGAAGAGAGACGGCCACGAGCTCGACGCCGGGCGCCTGCGCGCCTTCGTCGGCGGGGTGGTCGACGGTTCCGTGCCCTCGTATCAGGCCAGCGCGCTGCTCATGGCGATGGTGCTCAACGGTCTGAGCGACGCCGAGACCGTGGAGCTTGCGCGAGCCATGGTGGAGAGCGGCAAGACCCTCGACCTCGGCGTGGTGCGGCGCCCCGTGCTCGACAAGCACTCGAGCGGCGGCGTCGGCGACAAGGTGACGCTCGTGCTCGCGCCGCTGGTGGCGTCCTGCGGCGCGGTCTTCGGCAAGATGTCGGGACGGGGGCTGGGGCACACGGGCGGGACCATCGACAAGCTGGAGTCGATCCCCGGCTTTCGCGTGCAGCTGCCGCAGGGGGAGTTCGTGCGGCAGCTCGAGCGCATCGGCGTCGCCGTCGTCGGCCAGAGCGAGCGCATCGTGCCCGCCGACCGCATCCTGTACGCGTTGCGCGACGTGACGGCCACGATCGAGTGCGACGGGCTCATCGCGGCCAGCATCATGGCCAAGAAGGTGGCCAGCGGCACGGCCGCGCTCGTCCTCGACATCAAGGTGGGGAGGGGCGCCTTCATGGGCGACCTTGACCACGCCCGCGATCTCGGCCGTCTGTGCCGGCTGATCGGCGACGCCTACGACCGCCCCACGACCTGCATCTTCACGAGCATGGAGGCTCCACTCGGTCGCACGGTCGGCAACCGGCTCGAGGTGGAGGAAGCCTGGCAGGTACTGGGCGGAGAGGGTCCGGACGACGTGCGCGAAGTGACGCTGACGCTGGCCGGCGCCCTCCTCGCCCTCTCGGACCTCGGCGTCGATGAAGCCGAGGGACGCAGGCGCGCCGCGGCGGCGCTGGACGACGGCCGCGCCGCCGAGCATTTCGAGCGCTGGTGCTACGTGCAGGGAGGGCGCTGGAAGCCGGGCGAGTTCCACCGGCTGGCGGCGCACGAGGCGCGTGCGGCCCGCGCCGGCTATGTCACTGCGGTCGACGCGATGGCCGTCGGACAGGCGGCCCAGATCGCCGGCGCCGGCCGTCAGAGGATCGACGACAGCGTCGATCCCGCGGCCGGCGTGCTGCTCGAACGCGCCGTGGGAGACCAGGTCGACGCCGGCGATACCTTGGCCGCCGTCTTCTCGCGGGACCCGACGCGGCGCGCGCAGGCAAGCGAGGTGCTGGACCGGGCGTTCACGGTCGGCGACGAACGCCCGCCGCCCGGTCGGCTCGTGCTGGGGCGCATGGAGGCGCAGGGGTGACGTGCGGTCGGCGCTGCCCGGTCGCGGCCGGGAGCGACCCTACTCGGTGGCGTGCGCCTGTGCGAGCCCGCGGCGCGCGCGCCACAGGTGGAACAGCCAGGAGCCGAGGAGCTGGCCGGTGACGGCGCTGGCCAGCATGAACGGGACGAACCACCAGCCCAGGCCGAACGAGAGCCGCATCAGGATGACGAAGGGGATGGGCAGGTGGATCGCGAGGAACCACCGCCAGGAGAACTTGCGCGTCGTCGTCCGGTACGCCCCGAACGGCAGGTTGATGCCGATGGCCAGGAGTATGGCGAGAGTCTCGAGTTCGAGATTCGTCATGCGGAGTTTCGTTCGTCCACTCGGACAGTATAGGGCAAAGTCGCCGGATGTGAACCGGGGCAGGCGTTTGCCCCGGCACGCCGCGCCGGAAGACCATCCTGGGCCGACGGCGCGCGCATCGAAGGGCCGACCGTGAGGGTCGTCGGCGGGCAGTGGAGGGGCCGGCCGCTCGGAGCGCCGGCCGGCCGTGGCACGCGGCCCACGTCCGACAAGGTGCGCGAGGCGATCTTCGATGTGCTCCTCGCGCTGCCGGAGATCCGCGGCGGCGCAGATGCCGCGCCGGCCGCCGGCCCGCTGGCCGGTCACGTCGTCCTCGACCTGTTCGCCGGCAGCGGCGCCCTCGGCATCGAGGCGCTCTCGCGCGGCGCTGAGGCCTGCGCATTCGTCGAACACGAGCGCGCCGCGCTGCGGGCGCTGCGCGCCAATCTCCAGCGCCTGGGCGTGACGGTCGAGGCTCGGGCGAAGCGCGAGGAAGGCGGCGCCGACGGGCGCGCTGCGCGCGCCCGCGTGCTCGCCGCCGACGCGCGCCGCGCCCTGCAGGCTGACGCCCGCCGCGGCGCACGATATACTCTGCTCTTTGCGGACCCTCCGTACGACCGCTACGCGGAGGTCCGGCCTGCGCTGGCCAGGCTGTTGGGCCCGCTGCTCGCGCCGCGCGCCGTGCTCGTCATCGAGACGGCCGCCGGTACGGCGGCCGGTCTGCCCTGGACCATCGTGCGGGAGAAGCGCTACGGAGCCACGCGGATCACCTTTCTGGTGGCCGCGGAGGTGCCCGGCGACGAAGGAGCAGCGGCCGACCATGAGCGTCCCACGTGAGCGCCCCGAGACCGCCGATGCCGCGTAACATCACGGCCATCTGCCCGGGCACCTTCGACCCGGTCACGGTGGGCCATCTGGACATCATCACGCCGCGGCGCCAGCAAGTTCGGCCGCGTGGTCGTCGGTCTGATCGAGGTCCCGCAGCGCAAGGCGCCGCTGTTCACGCCCGACGAGCGCGAAGCGTTTCTCAGGGAGGCGCTCTCCGGCCACGACACCATCGTCGTGGACCGGTTCAACGAGCTGGTGGTGGAGTTCGCGCGCAAGTGGGACGCGCACGTGATCCTCAAGGGATTGCGCGCCATCTCCGACTTCGAGTACGAGTTCGCCATGGCCCAGCTCAATAGGAAGTTGGCTCCAGACATAGAAACAGTGTTCATGATGGCGTCGCCCGAGCATAGCTTTCTGAGCTCGAGCGGAGTCAGGGAGATCGCCGCGTTCGGAGGCTCAGTGGAAGACCTGGTGCCTCCGAGCGTCGCTCGCCGCCTGGCGGAGGTCTATCCGCCGCTGCAGCTAGGCTACCCAAGGAGGGTTGCTGAGTATGGACGTGCTCGTTCTCATCGACAAGCTCGACGACATCATCCACAACGCCCGGTCCGTGCCGCTCACCGACAGCGTCATGATCGACCGCGAGGAGATGTACGACATCCTCGACCAGATGCGCTCCACCATCCCCGAGGAGATCAAGCAGGCGCGCTGGATCGTCAAGGAGCGCCAGGAGATGCTCGCCGAGGCCAAGCAGGAGGCCGAGCGCCTGCTCACGGAGGCTCAGGAGCGCGCCGACAGGCTCGCCTCGGAGACCGAGGTGGTGCGGCTCGCCGAGCGCAACGCCCAGCAGATCATGGAGGACGCCCGCGAGCGCGAACGCGAGACTCGCCTGGGCGCCGAGGACTACGCCGACGAGGTGCTCGGCAATCTCGAGATCAACCTCGAGAAGTTCATCGGCGCGGTGCGTCGCGGCCGCGAGCGCCTGCAAGGTCGCCCGGCCGACGACGACCTGCAACCCTGAGCCGCCGGCGCGCTCCACGACACCGACGGTCCTGCCGTGCGCCGCTTCGACCTGCGCTCCCTGCGCTTCGGTGACGTCAGCGAGGTCTGGCGGCGCGTACCTGTCGAGGTCGACCCCTTCGTGTACGGGGGGCTCGACTACGAGGTCCCCGAAGGCTCCGTCGATCTGCTGCTCACTGCCGCCCGCGTCGGCGACAACATCACGCTGACGGCCGAGTTCGAGACCGCGGTGACCGGCCCGTGCCAGCGCTGTCTCGGCGAGGCCGACGTGATCGTCGAGGCGCGGGGGGTGGAGTACGTGCGCCACGGCGACTCGGAGGGCGAAGAGGAGGACGAAGAGGGCTACGTGACGTCCTCCATCGTCGACCTCGGCCGCTGGGCGCGCGACCTCGTGGCCGAGGAGCTTCCGCCCAAGATGTTGTGCCGCGACGACTGTCGCGGGCTGTGCGCGATGTGCGGCGCCGACCTCAACGTCGAGCCTGAGCATCGGCACGACGAGCCTTGACGCCACTCCATGTGGTACAGTTCCGTGTCTGTTTGATTCAAGGAGACTCATAATGCCCGTACCGAAGAAGAAGACATCTCAGCGGCGCCGCGACCAGCGGCGGGCACAGCAGAAGCTCAGCGTCGACGTGGCCAGCGTCTGCCCGCAGTGCAAGAGCCCCAAGCTCCCGCACCGCGCCTGCACGAAGTGCGGCACCTACAAGGGCCGCGAGGTCATCGTCCTCGAAGCCGACTGAGCGACGTCCGGGGCGTGTGGTGCTGAAGTCGCTCTACATCGCCTCCACCCAGGGCAGCGGCGGCAAGACCACGATCGCCGTCGGCCTGTGCCTGGCGCTGCGCAAGCGCGGCCTCAACGCCGGCTACTTCAAACCGGTCGGCACGCTGGCCGCACAGACCGGCGGCGTTCTTCTCGACGAGGACGCCGCCTTCGTGTCCGAGCTGCTCGAGCTCGACGATGCCCCCACCGACGTCTGCCCGGTCGTCCTCGACGAGGACGCCCTCCACGACGTCCTTGCCGGCTCCGAGGTGGACGCCATGAGCCGCGTGCGCACCGCCTACGAGCGCATCAGCGAGGGCAAAGACCTGGTGGTCTGCGAAGGGCTCGGCGAGATCTGGCAGGGTCGCTTTCTGCGCACCAGCGGCGCCGAGGTCGTGGCGCAGCTCGACCTCATGACCTTGCTGGTGGCCAAGTTCGCCGGCGCGCGCCTGCTCGACGACATCATCTACGTCAAGGACGCCCTCAAGCAGCACCTTCTGGGCGTCCTCTTCAACATGGTCCCCGAGTCGCGGCTTGGCCTGGTGCGCGATCAGTACACGCGGTTTCTGGCCAAGAGCGGCGTCACCAGTTATGGCGCCCTCACGTCCAACACGCGCCTCTCGGCGGTCTCGGTGGCCGAGATCGTCGAAGCGCTGGGTGGCACCTACGTGTGCGGGGAGCAGTACGGCGACCACCTGGTCGAGACGTACATGATCGGCGCCATGAGCCCGGAGCATGCGCTGCGCTACTTCCAGCTCACGCCCAACAAGGTGGTGATCGTCGGCGGCGACCGCGCCGAGATCATCCTCACGGCGCTCGACACGCCCACCATGGCCGTGGTGCTCACCGGCAACTACGTGCCCAGTCCAGCCGTGCTCGAACGCGCCGACGAGCGCGGCGTGCCGCTCGTCTCCGTCGAGACCGACACGGTGACGGCCGCCGACGACCTGCGCCGCCTCTTTGGCCGCCTGCGCGTCAAGGAGCGCGCCAAGATCGACCTCATCGTCGAGCTCATCGAAGAGGCCGTCGATCTCGACCGGCTGGTGGCCGACCTGCGGGCATGACCGGGTCCGGCGCGCGCCACTACGTCTCACCGCACGAAGTCACGGCCGCCTGGAGCGACCAGTCCGGCGACCGCGTCGTGCGCGTCGTGGTCGATGCGGCCGGGGGCGACAACGCGCCCGCCGAGGTCGTGCGGGGCGCGTTGCAGGCCGCCGGCCCCGACATCCACATCGTCTTCGTCGGCGACGAGGCGACGGTGCGCGACCTGCTGCCGGCCGACGCGGCCCACGTCTCGATCGTCCCCGCCGCCGACGTGATCGGCTACGACGAGGAGCCGGCCTGGGCGGCTCGCAACAAGACCGACTCAAGTATCGTCGTCGGCCTCAAGCTCGTGCACGAGGGCGCGGCCGACGCCTTCGTCTCCGCCGGCAATACGGGGGCGGTCGTGGCCGGCAGTCTGCTGTACGTGCGCCGCATCAAGGGCGTGCAGCGCCCGGCCATCTGCACCATCATGCCGTGCATGCCCACGCCCATCGCTTTTCTCGACGTGGGGGCCAACGCCGAGTTCCGGCCCGAGCACCTGCGCCAGTTCGCAGTGATGGGCCAGGCGTTCGCCCGCGAGGTGATGGGGATCCCCGAGCCCGTAGTGGGCCTGCTCTCCATCGGCGAGGAGCCCACCAAAGGCACGCCCGACGTCATCGAAGCCCACCGCCTCATCGCCGCCGACGGGCACCTTTGCTTCTACGGCAACGTCGAGGGCCGGGACATCATGAACCGGGTGGTAGATGTGGTCGTGACCGACGGCTTCACCGGCAATGTCGCCCTCAAAGCGATCGAGGGGTCGGCGCGCGGCATCCTCGGCGCGCTGCGACAGACCATCGACCTCTCGGCCAAGACCAAGCTCGGCGGCCTTCTCCTGCGCCGCGACCTGCTGCGTCTCAAGCACGCACTGGATCCCAACGAATTCGGTGGCGCCATCCTCGTAGGGGTGAGCGCGCCGGTCGTCATCGCCCACGGCAGTTCGACCGCCCGCGGCATCGCCCAGGCCGTACGCATGGGGAGGCGAGCCGTCGTGAGCGAGCTCCTGCCGAGCATCTCGGCGGAGCTTGGGGCGCACGCTCCCACAGTGTAGACTCAGCCAAACTCCACCGGAGGTTCGTCCATGACCCGCGAAGAGGTGTTCGAGCACGTCAAGGGGATCCTCGTCGAGACCCTCAGCGTCGACGAAGACAAGGTCACCATGGAAGCCCGCTTCCAGGAAGACCTCGAGACCGATTCCCTCGACCTGGTCGAGCTCGTCATGACCATGGAAGAGAAGTTCGGCATCAAGATCAGCGACGAAGAGGCCGCCCAGATCAAGACCGTCGGCGACGCGGTCGATTTCGTGATCAAGACGGCCGGCGAATAAGCCCGGCCGGGTCGCGTTTGAATGACGAGGGGGGGCCTCCCGCTTCGGGGGCGTCCCCTCGTCGTCGTGTGAGGGTTTGAGTGACGTACCGACTGCTATCACTGGCGGAACAGCTGGACCGCTCCTTCATGCGGCAGGTCTTCACCCACACGTCGTGGGCCGCGGAGCGCGGCGACTCATACGAGCGCCTCGAGTTTCTCGGCGACAGCGTGCTCAGCCTGTGCATCACCACCGAGCTGTACCGGCGCTTCCCCGACGTCGCGGAGGGGCACCTGGCGCGGCTGCGCGCCTACGTCGTGAGCCGCGCCACGTGCGCCCGGGTGGCCGCCAGACTGGGCCTCGGCAAGCTGCTCCGCGAGCAGGCGGGCCGCGGCAAGGAGGCCGGCGACGCGCTGCAGCTGCAAAGCAACCAGAACGTCCTCGCCGACCTCACCGAGGCACTCATCGGGGCGGTCTATGTCACCTTCGGCTACGAGGCGGTCCGTCCGGCGGTGGTCGAGGTCTTCGAGGAGCACATCCGCTACGCCGAGAGCAGCTACATCGATCACAAGACCGAGCTTCAGGAGTACCTTGCACGGAGCTCGCAATCGGTGAACTACAGGGTGCTCGGCTACAGCGGTCCGCCACACAACCGCGAGTTCGAGATCGAGGCCTGCGTCGATAGCGAAGTGCTGGGCCACGGTTTCGGCACCAGCAAGAAGCGCGCCGAGCAGGAGGCCGCGGCCGAGGCGCTGCACGAGCTGCAGACGCGCGCCCGGCGTACGGCCCGGCGCGCCCGGCTGCGTGGGCGGCGCTCGCGGCGGCCGGCCGCAGAGGGCGCGGTCGCGCCGGCAGGCGCCTTCGCCGCCGACGACGCGCCCGCCGGGGATGCCGCCGCCGCGCCGGCCGAAGGCGACTGAGCGTGTACCTCAAGGCGCTGCGCCTCAAGGGCTTCAAGTCGTTCCCCAAGCAGACCGAGCTGTTGTTCGAGCCCGGCGTCGGCGTCATCATCGGCCCGAACGGCAGCGGCAAGAGCAACATCGCCGACGCCGTCGTGTGGGCGCTCGGCGAGCAGAGCCCCAGCACCGTGCGCGGATCCTCGATGCAAGACGTCATCTTCGCCGGCAGCGACGGGCGCCGCGCCGGCGGCAGCGCCGAGGTGGAGCTCACCTTCGACAACGCCGACGGTGCGCTGCCGCTGCCCACCGCCGAGGTGAGCGTGATGCGGCGGGTCGCCCGCGACGGCTCATCGCAGTACTCCATCAACCGGTCCGGCTGTCGCCTCACGGACGTGGTGGAGCTCATGGCCCAGGTCGGTCTGGGCAAGGAACTTCACTCGATCATCGGCCAGGGCAAGGTGGAGGCCTTCCTCGCCGGCAAGCCGGAGGACCGGCGCAACCAGATCGAGGAAGCCGCCGGTCTGGGCACGTTCAAGCGCCGGCGGGAGCGCGCCGAGCTCAAGCTCCGCGAGGTGCGCCGCAACCTGGAACGCGCCGACCTGCTCGAGCGCGAGGTCGGCTCGCAGCTGGCGCCCCTCCGCCGCCAGGCCAGCGCCGCCGAGCAGCTGCGCAGCGTCGAGTCCGGCCTGGCGGAGACTCGCGGCCGGCTTCTGACCGGCGAAGTCGGGGTCGTGGACGTCGAGCTGTCCGCGCGCAGGGACGAGCTCGCGGGCCTGCAGGACGAGCGGGCTCGCGGCGAGCAGGGCCTCGAGGCGGTCGCCGAGGCCCGCGCCGGCGAGGAAGAAGCGTTCGCGCGCCGTCTGGCGGAGCGGGAGCGGCGCGCCAAGCGCCTGCTGCGTGCGCGCGTGCTCGACGGGCGCCTCGAGAGCAGCCGCCGGCTCACCGAGCAGCGGCAGCGCCTCCTGGAAGAGGTGGAACGCGCCTCGGCCGAGGAGCGCGAGCGCCTCCTCGGCGAACTGGCCGGCCGGCCCGAGGACGACGACGTGGACCGCTGGCCGCAGGAGGAGCGGCGCCTGGCCGAGACGCTCGCAGCGGCTGAGGCCGCATACGCCGAGGTCGCCGGGCGGCTCGGCGCTGCCCGGGAGCTCCTCGGCGAACGTCGTTCGAGCCTCAGCCGCCTCACTCTCGAGCGCGAGGGCGCCTTGACGACGGCGGCGCGCCTGGAGCGCCGGCAGGAGGCGTTGGCCGGCGAAGAGGCGCGCCTCACGGCGCACCAGGAGGTCTCGCTGGCAGAGGCCGGCGCGAGGATCGGTGACGAACAGGCCGCCGTCGAGGCAGAAGCGGCGGAAAGAGCCGCGCTGCGCGCCGCCAGTGCCGCCGCAGAGGCCGCCGCCGCCCAGGCCTCCGCGGCCGTGGAGGCCGCGGAGGCCGCCGAGGAGCGGCATAGAGCGCTGGTCGCGGAACGGCGTGGCCTGGAGTCAGAAGTCGACCACCTGCGCGCCGCCCTGCGCGATCTCCAGGACGTGGGCGCCGACGTCTTGCAGGTGGCCGGCGCCTATCCAGGCACCGTCTCCCTGGCCGGCGCCGTCACCTGTGAGGCGGGCTACGAGCGCGCCCTGGCGGCGGCACTGGCGCAGGTCTCGGGGGCTCTGGCGGTGCCCCGCGACGTGGATCACTGGTCGCTCCTCACGGCCTTGAAGGACGCCGGAGTGGGCCTGGTGCGCCTCGTCGTGCCGCTGGCCAGGCCGCGCCCGTCGGTGGCGTTCCCCGGCGCGGCGCCCCTCATCGACAAGGTGAGCCTGGAGGGGCACGACGAGCTCGAGAGCGCCCTTGCTGATGTGGTCATCGTCGATGATCTGCGCGCCGTTCCCGATGAGTTCACCGGCCTGGCCGTGACGCGAGACGGGGAGTTCTACCGCCCGAGCTCCGGGCACATGGGGCTGGCCAGCGGCGTGCCGGCGGCGCTGCTCCTCGAGCGCCGCGCCGCACTCGAGGCTCTGAGGGAGAAGCTCGACGCCGTGCACGCTCGTGAGGTGCGAGAGGAGGCAGCTCTGGCGATCGCCTCGCGAGAGCAGGATGCCGCGCGCGCGGCGGCGGACGAGCGCTCCGCGGCAGAACGGCAGGCGCGCATCGCCGCCGAGACCGCCGAGCGCGACCTCAAGACGGTGCGTGACCGCGCCCGCGACCTCGACGAGGTCACGGCGCGCGACAGCAGGGCGCTGGAGGGTCTGGCGGCCGAGCGCGCCGAGGCGGGCGCCGAGATCGAGGCCGCCACCGCAGCGGCCGCGACGGCGCTGCTCCAGACCGAACAGTTGCGCCCCGCCGTGGACGCCGCGGAGGCGGGGCTTGCGGCGGTGGAAGGGGAACACGCCGAGGCGCTGTCGCTGGTGACGCGCCGGCGCGTCGAGCTCGAGGAGCGGCGCGCCTCGGCGCAGCGCGCCGCCGAGCAGCGCGAGGCCACGCGGCGCCGCACCGCCGCCGGGCGCGCGCGGCTCAAGGAGCTCGAGCGCCGCCTCGAGGAGCTGCCCGAGGTGCGCCAGGTCTGCGAGGTGCTGGCGGAGCGGGTCGCGGGGCTGAGCGCGCACGCGAGGGCGCTCATCCAGCGCCTCGACCCTGGCGAGGAGGCCGACGCGTCGCTCGACCGTGGGCAGCTGCGGGAGCTGGCCGAACGGGAGGCCGGCCTGCGCCGCGACCTCGCCGACGTCGGCGAGCGGCGCACGGCGGTCCAGGTGGCGCTGGCGCGCCTCGAGGACCGCCGCGCCGAGCTCGCCGCCGACCTCGACGTGGTCAGCGAGCAGCTCGATCAAGCCGGGTTCTCCCCGCCGGCGGACGACGACGAGGCGCGGCAGTTGCGCGAGCGCCTCGAGCGGCTCAGCCGGCGGCGCGAGCGTATCGGCCCCGTGAACCCGCTCGCCGAGGCAGAGTGCGCCGAGCTCGGCGAACGCGCCGCTTTCCTGCGCGAGCAGCGGCGCGACCTCGAGACGTCCGTCGACGACCTCGGCGCCCTCATCAAAGAGCTCACCGCTCAGATCGACGCGGAGTTCGCCGGGACCTTCGCCGCCGTACAGGAGCAGTTCGAGCACATGGTCGCGGTGCTGTTCCCCGGCGGGCGCGGTTCGCTGCGGCTCGCCGAACCGAGCGCGGACGACCCCGGTGGCGTCGGCGTCGAGGTCAAGCCGGCGAAGAAGCTCGGCAAGAAGCTGCAGTTGCTGTCGGGCGGCGAGCGCGCCCTCGTGGCGATCGCCTTTCTCATGGCGCTCGTGCTGGCGCGGCCGTGCCCCTTCTACATCCTCGACGAGATCGAGGCGGCCCTGGACGACGTGAACATCGGTCGCCTCGTGAAGCTGCTGCGCGACTACCGCGAACGCACCCAGTTCATCATGATCACCCATCAGAAGCGCACCATGGAGGCCGCAGACGTGCTCTACGGTGTGACGATGGGCGCCGACGGCGGCTCACAGGTCGTGAGCGCGCGCATGGCCCAAGAGGAGATCGAGCGCGAGGAGCGCGCCAAGGGCACGGCCGGGGAGCCTCCGGCCACCGGCCCGTCAAGCTAGAGGAGCCGCACGTGGAGTGGCATGAGGTCTTCAAGGGTGTGGCCGTGGACGACGTCCCGAGGGCGGTCTTCGAGGAAGAAGAGCGTGAGCGCAGGGGCCTCTTCGGGCGCCTGCGCAGAAACCTCGGCAAGGCGCGCGCCGTGGTTGCCGACCAGCTCAAAGCGGCCATGTATGTGGGCGTCGACCGGAGGCTCTACGAACAGGTCGAGGAGCTGCTGATCGCCGCCGACGTGGGCGTGGAGGGCACGATCAAGGTGGTCGACGAGCTCGAGCAGCGCTGCACGGCGAAGAAGATCGAGACGCGCGAGCCGTTCATGGACGAGCTGGCCGACGTGATCGCCGGCGTGCTCAAGCCGGACGATCCCGAGTCGCAGAGGATCGACGTGACGGCGCGGCCCGCGGTGATCCTGATGGTCGGCGTGAACGGCACGGGGAAGACGACGACCATCGGCAAGATCGCCTGGCGGCTCAAGGAGATGGGGAAGACGCCGCTCATGGTCGCCGGCGACACGTTCCGCGCCGCGGCTGTGGAGCAGCTCACGGAATGGGCCAAACGTGTGGACTGCGAGATCGTCAAACAGGCGGAGGGCGGCGACCCGGCGGCGGTGGTCTTCGACGGTATCGCCGCCGCGCGCTCGCGCGGCGCCGACGTGGTGCTCATCGACACGGCGGGCCGCCTGCACACCCAGGTCAACCTGATGCGCGAGCTCGAGAAGGTGCGCCGGGTCATCGAGAAGCAGCTGCCCGGCGCTCCCACACGAGACCCTGCTCGTGCTCGACGCGACGACGGGCCAGAACGGCCTGCGTCAGGCACAGGAGTTCAAGCAGGCCGTGGACGTGAGCGGCGTGGTGCTCACGAAGCTCGACGGCACCGCCAAGGGCGGCATCGTCGTCGCCATCCACGAGACCCTCGGCATCCCCATCAAGCTCATCGGCATGGGCGAGCAGCTCGAGGACCTGCGCCCCTTCGAGCCCGACGTCTTCGCACGCGCCATCTTCGGCGGCGACGACGTGCCCGCGTAGTCCGCGCCGCCTGACCGCTGGCCCCGAACCGCCGCCCTCCGGGCGCTGCGGACTCAGTCGTCCGGCGCGATCAGTTCCACCGTGGGGAAGTAGGTGCGGTAGCGCGCGGCGTCGCGGGTGAGCAGACCCATCCGCGCCACGGCTGCGTGGGCGCCGATGTAGAAATCTGGGAGCGGTGATCGTTTGGTCCCGCCTCTGCGCCGGTAGTGCTCATACGCCTTCCCGGCGAGGAACGCCGCCGCCCATGGGAGAGGCTCGCGAGCGAACAGGTCTGAGGAAAGAGGCAGGTCCACTCCGTCCATGGTCTTGTAGGCGACCGAGACCTCCGCAAATATGATCGGATCGATGACGAGACGCGCGTGCTCCGCACACGCCATCAGGGCATCGTCCGACCATTCGGCCCACTCAGGGTTCTCGCACAGCACGTCGAGGATGACGTTGCTGTCGACGAGGATTCGCTCGGGCATCAGTCCTCACCGCGAGTGAGCCGCATGATCTCGTCGGTGGTCATGCCCGCGTCCGCAGTGCCTCGATAGCGGCGCACCCACTCGCGAGCCTGCCGATTGCCGCTGTCGCGTCTTGCGCAGGACGACGTTGCCGTTGTCTACGGCGAACTCGACCTCAGTGTGCGGCAGAAAGCCGTAGCGTTCGCGGATGTCTTGCGGGATCGTCACTTGCCCTTTGCTGGTGATGCGCATCGCGCCTCCTCATCGTGCCGGTATTACTGGTAAGAGTAATACCACTGACGCAGCGGCTCAAGACCGATCTTCAAGTGCGGTGGTGCCGCCGCGGCGGGCGTGGGGCCGGGCGCGGAGGGGGCGGCGAGGTGCGAAGGGGCCTCGTGGCTTGCCCGGAAGCGCTAAGTCGCCACGGTCGCCCTTGAGCGCCTTGCCGCCCCCGCAGCGCCCGGCCAGACCCGCCCGCCCGCTGCGGCGGCGCCACCGTGCCCCCCGTGCTACCATTGACGCTCCGCGACCGACCTCAAGGACCTCTCATGTTCGACGCGCTCACCGACCGCCTGCAAGGCGTCATGCAGAGTCTCAAGGGCCACGGCAAGCTCACCGCCGAGGACGTCGACGCCGCCATGCGTGAGATCCGCCTGGCGCTGCTCGAGGCCGACGTCAACTTCAAGGTGGTGCGCGAGTTCGTCGCGCACGTCAAGGAGCGCGCCCTCGGCGCCGAGGTCATGGAGAGCCTCACGCCGGCGCAGCAGGTCGTGAAGATCGTGAACGAGGAGCTCGTCGAGCTCATGGGCAGCGGCGACTCCAGGCTCGCCTTCAGCGGCCATCCGCCCACCGTGATCCTCATGGCCGGCCTGCAGGGCTCGGGCAAGACGACGACGTGCGCGAAGCTCGCCAAGCTTCTCAAGAAGGACGGCAAGTCGCCGGTCCTCATCGCCGCCGACGTCTATCGTCCCGCGGCCATCGACCAGTTGCAGACGCTGGGCGAGCGCATCAACGTGCCCGTGTACGCACCCGGCGCCGACCGCGACCCCGTCGACATCGCCCGCGACGGAGTCAAGTACGCCCGCGAGCACGGCGACGTGGCGATCGTCGACACGGCGGGCCGCCTGCACATCGACGAGGAGCTCATGGGCGAGCTGGTGCGCATCCGCGACGCCGTGAAGCCGCACAACGTGCTCCTCGTCGTCGACGCCATGACCGGCCAGGACGCGGTCAACGCCGCCGACGAGTTCCGCAAGCACGTCGACCTCGACGGCGTCGTGCTCACGAAGCTCGACGGCGACGCCCGCGGCGGCGCCGCGCTTGAGCGTGCGCGCCGTGACCGGCAAGCCCATCAAGTTCGCCAGCACCGGCGAGAAGCTCGACGACTTCGACGTCTTCCACCCCGATCGCATGGCCAGCCGCATCCTCGGCATGGGCGATGTGCTGTCGCTCATCGAGAAGGCGGGGGAGGTCGTCGACGAGAAGCAGGCGGCGGAGATGGAAGCCAAGCTCCGCCGCGCCGAGTTCACCTTCGAGGACTTCCTCGACCAGCTGAAACAGGTGCGCAAGATGGGCTCCTTGTCGAGCATCCTCGGCATGCTCCCCGGCGTGCCCGGCATGAAGGAGCTCAAGAACGTCCAGGTCGACGACCGCCAGCTCGACCGCATCGAGGCCATGATCTTCTCGATGACCGCGCAGGAGCGGCGCCACCCCGACCTCATCGACGGGAGCCGCCGCCGGCGCATCGCCGGCGGCAGCGGCACGTCGATCCAGGACGTCAACCAGCTGCTCAAGCAGTACCGCGAGATGCAGAAGATGCTCAAGATGTTCTCGAGCGGGCGCATGAAGGGGTTTCGCCTGCCCGGCATGAGCGGGTAGAATGGACCGTCCTGCGACCCGGCCCCGGGTCGCATGGTTTTGTGTCAGTACCCTGAGGGGGTGAGAAGCAGTTGTCAGTACGCATGAGATTGACCCGGGTGGGGAGTACCAAGAACCCCATCTACCGCATCGTCGTCGTGGATTCCCGCGCACGTCGTGACGGTCGCGCCATCGACACCATCGGCCAGTACAACCCACGCACCGAGCCGTCGTTCATCGAGATCGACGCCGAGAAGGCCAAGAAGTGGCTCGCGGAGGGCGTCCAGCCCTCGCGCACGGTGAAGAAGCTGCTCGCTATCAAGGGCATCGAGAAATAGGCAGGTGGCAGTGAGTAGGTCTTCGTTGGGACGACGGAGGGAGTTGCGGGATGTTGAAAGACCTGCTGGAGTATCTGGCCAAGGCGCTCGTCGACAGCCCCGACGAGGTCCACGTTGAAGCCACGGAGACAGACACCACCGTCGTGTTGGAGCTCTCGGTGGCGAAGGACGACGTGGGGAAGGTGATCGGCAAGCAGGGGCGCATCGCCCGTGCTCTGCGCACCATCGTCAAGGCCTCGGCCGTCCGCGACGGCAAGCGCGCCATCGTGGAGATCATCGAGCATTCAAGCGGCGAAGCTGAACCAACGTGCGGGGCGACGAAGTGACACCGCACAACGAGCGACAAGGGCTGTGGGCCTGCGGCATCCTCGGCAAGGTGCACGGCCTGCGCGGCGAGCTGTATCTCAACCTGTCGCCCGACGGGCTCGAACACTTCAGGCTGGGCGCGGACTTCTACGTCGCGCGCCCGGACGCGGACGCGCCGGAGGGCGCTGAGCGGCTCGTCCCGTGCGCGGTCACGCGCGCGGGAGGCACCGATCAGCGCCCTCTCGTGCGTCTCGACCTGGCACAGACCCGCGAAGCCGCCATCGCCCTGCAGGGCATGGAGCTGCTGGCCGCCGGCGGGGAGCTCGACGCGCTGCCCTTCTACAGGGTCGGAGACCTCATCGGGCTGCGCGTCGAGACGGTCGCCGGCCGCCTCCTCGGCGAGGTCAGCGACGTACTCGAGGCGCCCGCTCACGAGATCCTTGAGGTGCGGGCGCCGGACGGCGCGTCGCTGCTTCTGCCGCTGGTCGAGGAGGTCGTGACCGTCGATGCGGAGGCCCGCGTGCTCCGCGTCGTCGACGGCCTCATCGACGCGCCCGCGGACGAGCCGCGACCGGGCGGGAGCGTCACGTGAGAGCCGACGTCTTCACGCTGTTCCCGCAGGCCTTCGACTGGTATCTGTCGCAGGTGCACATCCGCAACGCCGTCGAGCTCGGCCACCAGTTCCGGCTCGCCAACTACCGCGATCACACGCCGCTCAGCCACCTGCAGGTGGACGACACGCCCTACGGCGGCGGCGCCGGCATGGTCCTGCGCATCGACGTCGTCTGCAGCGCCCTTGAGGCGGTGTTCCCCGGCGACGCGTCCCGCGTGAAGGAAGAGCGCCGCGTCGTCGAGCTCACCCCCAAGGGGCGTCAGCTCGACGACGCCCTGGCTGCGGAGCTGGCGGGGCAGGACCTCGTGCTGCTGTGCGGCCGCTACGAAGGCATCGACGAGCGCGTGACCCATCTCCTCACCGACCGGGTGTCCATCGGCCCCTACGTGCTGACCGGCGGCGAGGTCGCGGCCATGGCCGTGCTCGACGCCGTGACGCGCAAGCTTCCCGGCGTGATCAGCAACCCCGAGAGCGTGGTCAGCGAGTCGCATTCCGCGGAGCTCGAGGGCGGCGCCGAGTACCCGCAGTACACGCGCCCGGCGGAGTTCCGCGGCTGGGGGGTCCCCGACGTGCTGGTCAGCGGCGATCACGGTGAGATCGCCCGCTGGCGCGCGTCACAGGTCATAAGAGGGTAAGATAGCGTTTCGTGGCGCCGCGCGGCGCCCGGCGTTTTGCGCCGCCGCGCCGCTCCTGCTAGACTGTCCGCCGGTCTTCGCTCGGAAAGAGGCTCCGTGAACATCATCGAGAACATCGAACGCCAGCAGCTGCGCGAGGGTCTGCCGCAGTTCAAGGCCGGCGACAACGTCAAGGTCCACTTCAAGGTGGTCGAGGGCAGCCGCCACCGCATCCAGGTCTTCCAGGGCACCGTCATCAAGCGTCAGGGCGAGGGCGTGCGCGAGACCTTCACCGTGCGCAAGCAGTCGTTCGGCGTCGGGGTCGAGCGGACGTTCCCCGTGCACTCGCCGAAGATCGACAAGATCGAAGTGACGCAGATCGGCGACGTGCGCCGCGCCAAGCTGTACTACCTTCGCCAGAAGGTCGGCAAGCAGGCGCGCATCCGCGAGAAGCAGCGCTAGGCCACCTGTTCCCGGCGCGCTCGCTTCCGGCACCGTGAAGCGCGGCAGGCTCATCGACTACGGCATCGTCGCCGTCGTCGCCATCGCCCTGGCTCTGCTGGCCCAGGCCTATCTGGTCAAGCCGTACCGCATCCCGTCCGAGTCGATGGCGGCCACTCTGCGACCCGGCGACCGCGTTTTGGTCAACCGGGTCGTCTACCATCTGCGCGAGCCGCACCGCGGCGACGTCATGGTGTTCCGCTACCCCGAGGATCGCGATGTCGTCTTCATCAAGCGCATCGTCGGAGTGCCGGGCGACACGCTGCAGGTGCGTGAAGGGCACCTCTGGGTGAACGGGCACCCCGCCGAGGAGCCCTACGTGCACCGCACGTCGGGCCGGCGCGACCCCACCGCGGCCTCGGCGCCGGTGGCCGGTTCCACGATGCGCGAGCCATGGTCGCTGGCGCGGCCGTACACGGTGCCGGCCGACTCGTTCTTCGTCATGGGCGACAACCGCACGGACAGCGACGACAGCCGCTTCTGGGGCACCGTGCCTCGTACAGACATCATCGGCGAAGGCTTCGTCGTCTACTGGCCCCTCGGCCGCTGGGCCGCGTTGTGAGCGAAGGGGCCGGCCGATGAAACGGCGCACGATCGCCGAATACCTCCTGGTCGCGTTGTGCGCGATCGTGGCGGCTCTGCTCGTCCAGGCGTTCGTGGTCAAGCCGTACCGCATCCCCTCGGAATCCATGGCCGCGACGCTGGTGCCGCGCGACCGCGTACTCGTGAACCGCGTCGTCTACCGCCTGCACGCACCGGGCCGCGGCGACATCGTGGTCATCGACTCCGCCGCCGTCGGGCGCATCCTCATCAAGAGGGTCGTCGCCCTGCCGGGCGAGACGCTCTCGGTGGACGACGGGGCCCTGTACGTCGACGGCCGCCGCCTCGACGAGCCCTACGTCCACCGGGTGAACGGCCAGACCGAACCCACGGAGCCCTTCCGCGGCACCGGACAGCCGTGGTCGCTCGAGCGCCCGTACAAGGTGCCGTCCGGGCACTACTTCCTCATGGGCGACAACCGCACGGTCAGCGATGACAGTCGTGACTGGGGACCCGCGCCGCGTCGCGAGATCATCGGCGAAGCCTTCTTCACTTACTGGCCGCTCTCCCGCCTGCACGGGCTCTGATACACTCCCGCGAGATCGGCGAAGGAGAACATGGGCGAGCGATACACGCAGCGTTAGCGGGCGCGACGAGAAGGGCAAGACGGCCTCCAGGGGCCGCACCATCCTCGAGTACGTCGTGCTCGCCGTCGTCGCCGTGGCGGTGGCGCTGCTCATCCAGGCGTTCCTCGTCAAGCCATACCGCATCCCCTCGGCGTCCATGGAGGACACGCTGCTGATCGGCGACCGCGTGCTCGTCGACCGTATCTCCTGGCGCTTCGCGCAGCCTGAACGCGGCGACATCGTCGTGTTCCACCCGCCGTTCGACGGCCCTGTGCTCATCAAGCGCATCATCGGGCTGCCCGGCGACGAGATCTCCCTGAGCGGCGGCTTCGTGTCCATCAACGGCCGCCGCCTCGACGAGCCTTACGTGCGCCGCATCGACGGCCGCCAGGAGCCCAGCGAACCGTTCTCCAACGGGTTGCCGTGGTCCCTGCAGGAGCCGTACACGGTGCCTGCCGACAGCTACTTCGTGATGGGCGACAACCGCACCGACAGTGGCGACAGCCGCGAGTTCGGGCCCATCAAGCGCGCGCAGTTCGTCGGGCACGCCTTCGCCAAGTACTGGCCGCCGGGGCGCATCGGCAGCGCGAATTAGGCGCTTCGAGGTCCGGGCGTGAACGAGCGCTTCGCCTTCGATCTCGATCTCGCCGGGCGCGCCACCGTGGCCGGGGCCGACGAGGCCGGCCGTGGATGCCTCGCCGGCCCTCTCGTCGTCGCGGCCGTCTGCTTCGACTACGCCGCCATGGACGACGCCGACTTCGCCGCCCTCGACGGCCTTGACGATTCCAAGAGGCTCCCCGCAGCGCGTCGCGCGGCGCTCTACGATGAGATCCTGCGCCGCGCCTGTCAGGTCGTGATCGTCTGCTGCTCGGCGGGCACCATCGATCGCGACGGCCTCCATCGCTGCAATCTCGCGGCGCTGACGCGAGCCGTGGAGGGCGTCGCCCCGGCGCCCGGCGCCACGCTGATCGACGGGTTCCCCCTGCCGGGTTGCCGGCGCGCTCATCGGGCCATCGTGGGCGGCGACGGTCGCTCCGCCGCCATCGCCGCCGCCTCCGTGGTCGCCAAGGTGACGCGCGACCGCCTCATGCGGCGCCTGCATCTCAGCCATCCTCAGTATGGCTTCGACCGTCACGTCGGCTACGCCACCGCCCTGCATCACGAGGCGATCGCCGCACACGGGGTCTGCGAGCTCCACCGGCTCTCGTTCGCGAGCGTCGCCTACCAGCAGCTCGGGCTGACGCTCGAGGGTGAGGAGTCGCCGGCGCGCGGCTGACGGTGCGTCGCCGCGCCAACGCGACCGCACGCCCGGCATCGTCAACCACGCGGCTTCCATTCGCGAACGTCACCCAGGGAGCCGCATCGGCACCCTGTGACGGGGCGCCGGCCGGCGCTACGGTGTGCCGATGAACGCCCGGCAACACTTCGGCCGCGCGGCCGAAGAGGCCGCGGCCCGCTATCTCATCCGACACGGGTGGCGCCTTCTGGGACGCAACGTCCGCATCGGCCGCGGCGAGCTCGACATCGTCGCGCGCCGCGGCCCCGTGCTCGCCTTCGTCGAGGTCAAGGCGCGCCGCACGCGCACGTGCGGCGCGCCCGAAGACGCGGTCGGCGCGCTGAAGCGGCGGCAGGTCGCGCGCCTCGCCGAGTTGTGGCTGGCGGCGCGTCCCTGGGCGCTGACCGGCGTCGACGACGTGCGTTTCGACATCATCGCCGTCGATTCCGGCGCCTTTCCCAGCACGATCCGTCATCTTCCGGCGGCGTTCACTCTCGACGGGTAGAACGGTGAGGAGGAGCGTTGCTCGCCAGCATCGCCAGTGAGGCTCTGAGCGGCCTGGACGGCAAGCCCGTCCAGGTCGAAGCCGACGTCGTGGCGGCGGCCCCTGCCTTCTCCATCGTGGGCCTGCCCGACGTCGCCGTGCAGGAGAGCCGCGAGCGCGTGCGCGCGGCGATCGTCAACTCCGCCTACTCCTTCCCGTCGCGACGCATCACCGTCAACCTGGCGCCGGCCGACCTGCGCAAAGAAGGTCCTTCGTTCGATCTGCCCATCGCTCTGGCCTTTCTGGTGGCCACCGGCCAGGCCGCCGACGGCTGCGACGGGCGTGGGCCGCTGGCCGCGGTCGGCGAGCTTGGCCTGGACGGCACGCTGCGGCCCGTGGCCGGGGCGCTGGCGCTGGCCGAGAGCCTGCGGCGGCGCGGGGTGCGCGGGCTGATCCTGCCCGCGGCCAACGCCGCCGAGGCCGCCCTCGTCGTCGGTCTGGAGGTGTATCCGGCGCGCACGCTCGCGGAGGCCGTCGCTCAGCTTGCGGCCGGCGGCTGCGCCGCCGCCCCGCCGGCCGACCTCACGGTGCTCCTCAGCAGCCCGCCGGCGGAGGGCGCGGACTTCGCCGACATCATGGGCCAGGAACAGGTGAAACGCGCTCTCGAGGTCGCCGTCGCGGGCGCGCACAACGTGCTCATGTCGGGGCCGCCGGGGGCGGGCAAGACCATGCTTGCCCGGCGGCTGCCCGGCATCATGCCGGCACTTACGCTCGACGAAGCCATCGAGGTCACGCGCATCTACAGCGTGGCGGGGCTTCTTCCGCAGGACCACGCGCTCATCACCCGGCGCCCGTTCAGAGCGCCGCATCACACCATCTCGTCTCCGGGGCTGGTCGGCGGCGGCGGCACGCCGCGCCCGGGCGAGGTGAGCCTCGCCCACCTCGGCGTGCTGTTCCTCGACGAGTTCCCCGAGTACCGCCTCTCGGCGCTCGAGGGCCTGCGCCAACCGCTCGAGGACGGCGAGGTCACCATCAGCCGCAGGCTGATGTCCATGACCTTCCCGGCGCGCATCATGCTGGTCGCCGCCATGAATCCGTGTCCGTGTGGCTATCTCGGCGACCGCGAGAGGGATTGCACCTGCCCCGCACACCGAGTGCGGCAGTACGGCTCGCGCCTCAGCGGGCCGCTACTCGATCGCATCGACCTGCGCCTGGACGTGCCGCGCGTCCCGCCGCGAGACCGGCGCAGCGGCGCCCACGGAGAGCCGTCGGCCACGGTCCGCGCCCGCGTTGCGGGGGCGCGCGAGCGGCAGCTAGCGCGCCTCGCCGGCACGGGCGAGTACGCCAATGCCCACATGAGCGCGCGTCACCTGCGACGTCTGTGCACGCTCGACGGCGACGCCACGGCGCTCCTCGACCGGGCTTACGAGCGCCTGCGGCTCAGCGCCCGCGCCTGCGACCGCGTCATCAAGGTCGCCCAGACCATCGCCGACCTCGAGGCGGCGTCGACGATCTCGTCGGCGCACATCGCCGAGAGCCTCTCGTACCGCACCAGGAGCCACCATGAGCGATGAAGCGTCGGTGTCGCAGATGACGCGACGCACGCTCCACGGCACTTCGGCGCGACGCCGTGCCGTCTGCATCTGGCTCGGAACACTCGCCTCGTGGCGGGGCGGTCTGGTCAAGAAGCTCGTGCGCGAATACGGCTCCGTTAGCCAGGTCCTTGACGCCTCGACCGCCGATCTGAGGGCGTTCATCGGATCTCACGGGCGTGGCGCAGAGGTGCAGAAAGGCGCTCCCGGCCACTTCGGCGCTGAGACTGGAGCGCGCGCGGGAGCAGCATGCCGCGGAACGGGACGTGGAGGAGCAGCGCTTCGCGGCCGCCCTCCAAGCTCGCCCGGAGAACCTCGCCGGGACGCAGGAACGCTTCCAAGACTCGGCGGTGGTGGCGTGGTGCGACCCGCTCTATCCCCCGGCGCTGCGCCAGCTCGCCGACCCGCCGCTGTGTCTGTTCGTCCGCGCGCGCTGCGATCACCAGGAGATCGCGCGGAGACTCGACAGCCTCTGCAGGATCCCCGCCGTGGCCGTGGTGGGCACGCGAGCGCCCTCCCCGTACGGAACGGAGATGGCAGCGGTACTTGGCCGCGATCTCACCATCAGGGGCGTCCTTGTAATCAGCGGTCTCGCCCTGGGCATCGATGCCACGGCGCAGACCGCGGCCATCCGCGCGGCGAAGGCCGCCCCGGGACTCGCCACGGTCGCTGTTCTGGGCTGCGGTCCGGACGTGGTCTACCCTCAGGCGAATACGGGACTGCGCGAGGAGGTCGCGCGGCGGGGACTGCTCGTGTCTGAGTTCGCCTGGGGGGTCCCGGCGCGCCCCTGGCGCTTCCCCGCGCGAAACCGCGTGATGGCGGCCCTCTCGCGGGGCGTCGTGGTGGTCGAGGGCGCGTCCCGGAGCGGCGCGCGCATCACGGCCGGCTTCGCCCTCGAGCTTGGTCGCGAGGTACTCGCGGTGCCCGGAGAAGCGGGGAGGAGGCTCACGGAGGCCCCGCACGATCTCCTTCGCCACGGCGCGCCCTTGTGCGAGTCGGCGGCCGACGTGGTAGCTGCCATCGCCACCGTGCAGCTCGATGCAGAGGCGCTGGCCGGCGACCTCGACATGGCCGCGGTGGCGCGGCTTCTGGAACGCGGCTCGGACAACGGCAGACTCGCCGGTGTGCTGCAAGCTTTGGAGCGCGGACCGATGACGGCCGACCAAGTCGCCAAGGCCTGCGGGGTGCGCGTAAACGAGGCCAGCGCGCTCCTTAGCGAGCTCGAGGTGGACGGGCTGGCGACCCTGACCGGCGGAGGGGTGTACCGGCTCGACTGCCGTTGACGACCGCCGATGACGACCGCTGCTACGGCCTGAGACCCTGGGGCGTCGGCAGCGCCGCAGCAGCGGAGATAGGGGCCAGGCGGCCGGCCGGCATATCGCGAATCGGTAAGATAAGGATCAGCCTGAATCCTTATCTTACCGACGGGTACTGTCGGCCGTCCCAGCAGCGGGT
>CAVOWE010000029.1:0-76977 GCA_963700035.1 uncultured Thermoleophilia bacterium
AGCGCGTGAGGCGGCCGGGGCCGTAGACGCCGGCCGCCTCCTCGCGGATCTGGTCTCTGAATGCGGGGTCGGCGATCGCGATGAGCGCCTCGGCGCGCTCGCGCAGGCCCATGCCGCGCAGGTGCGCGACGCCGTGCTCGGTGACGATGTAGTCGACGTCGGCGCGCATGGTCGTGACCGCCGTGCCGGGGCTGAGGGCGGCGACGATGCGCGAGACGGCGCCCTTCTTCGCCGTGGCCGGCAAGGCGATGATCGCCTTGCCGTCGCGGCTGCGGGCGGCGCCGCGCACGAAGTCGACCTGGCCGCCGATGCCGGTGAACTGCACGGCGCCCATGGTGTCGGCGACCACCTGGCCCATGAGGTCGACCTGGATGGCGGAGTTGATGGCCACGACCCGGTCGTTCTGGCCGATCAGGTACGGGTCGTTGATGATGTTCACGGGGAACATGTTGACGGCCGGATTGTCGTCGACGAAGTCGTAGAGGCGGCGCGTGCCCATGAGGAAGGTGGCCGCCATCTTGTCGCGGTTGATGGTCTTGTTGCGGTTGGTGATGACGCCCTCGTTGTACAGGTCGACGACGCCCTCGCTGAACATCTCGCTGTGGATGCCGAGGTCGTTCTTCTCGTGCAGGAAGAGGAGCACCGCGTCGGGGATGCCGCCGATGCCGAGCTGCAGGCAGGAGCCGTCGTCCACGAGGCCGGCGATGTGCTTGCCGATGGCCTCCTCGACGGCGCCGATGCGCGGCGGCTGCAACTCGAGGATCGGCTGCTCGCTCTGGACGATGAAGTCGATCTCCCTGACGTGGATGAACGAGTCGCCGTGGGTGCGCGGCATGTTGGGGTTCACCTGGGCGACGACGGTCTTGGCAACCTGGGCCGCCGGCTTGGTATAGTCCACCGAGATGCCGAAGGAGCAGAAGCCGTGCTTGTCGGGCGGCGACACGTGGATGAGCACCACGTCGGGCGGCAGGTAGCCCTCGCAGAACAGCTTGGGGATCTCGCTGAAGAACACGGGGATGTAGTCGCCGCGCCCTTCCTTGACGGCCTCCCGCGTGGAGGCGCCCACGAACAGCGACTTGTGGAAGAAGGAGTCGGCGAGCTCGGGCCGGCAGTACTCGCCCTTGCCCATCGCCACCATGTGGTTGATCTCGACGTGCTTCAGCTCCGTGGCGCGTGCCACGAGCGCATCGACCAGTTCGAGGGGCTCGCCGCAGGCGTGCGCGAACACCACGCGGTCGCCCGATTTCACGCACCTCATCGCCTCGGCGGCGGACACCCGTTTGCGGTCGTAGTCCGACTTCCAGTCCATCCGCTTACTCCTTGAGCTTTCGCGTGACCGTGGGCGCGAGCTCGGGCGCCGGCGTGGGGACGCCGTCGACGAGCTCGCCGGCGACGACCACGGTACCGGGGTCGTCGCTCACAAGCAGGTGGTCTGAGGCGCAGGCGCGGGGGCAGCCGCTGAGGTGTACGGTCGCCTCCGGGTCTACCCCTGGGTCGTCGGCGGGCAGCTCGGCGGCCACGGCGGTGCGGTCGATGTGCGGGTCACAGCCCCCGCAGTACACGACCTTCACGCGCCGCACCGGATCCGCCTGCTGCTCTTCGGTCATCGTCAGTCGGCGGACACCGCCGTGGGGACCTTGGCCTTGCCCTTGTCCCACGGCTTGCCGACGCCGGCCAGCGCCTTGGCAAGGTCCTTCTTGTGATCGATGTTGGACTGACGCGCGATCATGATGCGCTGCGCCTGCGGCGAGCCGGCGCCGTGCATGCTCTCGGTGCGGTAGCCCACGGCCGCGGTGCCGAGCGTGAGGTTCTCGACGAGGCGCAGGATGCGCATGCGGTCGATGACCGGCGTGTCGCACTGGCCCACGAGGTACTTCTCGACGATGGGGCCGATCTTCTCGTCGGCGAGGTCCTGCGCCGACGGCATGGTGACCATGAGGCCGCCGGCGATGTCCTCGGCCAGGCGTGCGATCTCGTAGGGGAAGCGCGTGACGTTCTGCTTGCACACGTTGGCCAGCAGCATGTCGATCTGGTAGTTGCCGGCCGGCATCTTGACGCCCTCGTAGGAGCAGGCGAGCCCGCACGAGAACAGGGTCTCGTTGAGGTGCGTCATCTCGATGAGCTTGTCCTTGATGTGGCTGGCCTTGGCGGCGCCGTTCATGTCGGCGGCTGTGGCGGCGGCGCCGATGAGCACGTCGCCGACGCCGACCTTGCAGCCGCCGTAGCTCTGGCGGTGGAAGCCGGCGAAGCGCTCGACGAGCGCGCCGGAGAACTCGATCTCGCCGCACAGGTAGACCCTGTCCCAGGGCACGAAGACGTCGTCGAACACCATGAGGGCTTCCTGCCCGCCGAACTGGGCGTTGCCGACGTCGAGGTCGTTGCCCTCGAGCTTGCGCGTGTCGCAGCTCTGGCGGCCGTAGATGTAGTAGACGCCCTCGGCATTGGCCGGGCAGCTGAAGCTCACGGCGTAGTCCTCGTCGCCCGCGCGCATGGCGACCGTGGGCATGACGATGATCTCGTGCGAGTTGCAGGCGCCCGTCTGGTGCGCCTTGGCGCCGCGCACCACGATGCCGTCGTCGCGCTTCTCGACGATGTGCAGGTACATGTCGGGGTCGGGCTGCTGGTGGGGCGCCAGGCCGCGATCCCCCTTGGGATCGGTCATGGCGCCGTCGGCCACGAGGTCGTTGTCCTGCAGGTACTGGACGTACTTCTTGAAGCGCGCGTGGTACTGCGTGCCTCGCGCCTGGTCGGTCTCGTAGGTCACAGAGTAGAGCGCGTTGATCGCGTCCATGCCGACGCAGCGCTGGAAGCACGAGCCCGTCTTCTGGCCCAGCAGGCGCTGCATCTTGACCTTCTTGCTGAGGTCGTCGGTGGATTGGTGGATGTGGGCGAAGCGGTTGACCTTCTTGCCCGTGAGGTGGCTGGTGGCGAGCATGAGGTCTTCGTACTCGGGCAGAGCCGCGAGCTCGTAGGTCATGGCGATGCAGTTGATGCTGGGGCGGATCACGGGGTGGTCCACGTAGTCTTCGATCTTCTCGCCGAACATGTAGATCTGCAGGTGCAGATCGGCGATGCTCTGGCGGAACTCCTCGGGCGTCTTGAGAGTCATGCCGGCAACTCCTTCTGGGGCGAGCGGGCGCACTCGCGGGCGCGCGCGCGGTGGATCGGTGCGGTGCTTCTGACTATAGAAGCGAGGCTGAGCTTCGTCAATAATCGCTAAAGCCGAGCCAAGCAGCGGCAGCGAACTTGGACTTCTTGTACAAGCAGCGAGGCTGTTCGAGGGCGTGCCGGGGGGTGGGGCGGGCCGCCTGCGGCCGCCGCCCCCGGAACCCTGTTTCGCCACGGTGTACCAGTTGGCCCACATCCGGCGGTCAAGTTTGGCCCGGATGGCGACTGCCGCGCGGGCCACGAGAGCGTATACTCCGGGCGCCCCGCGCCACCGTCTCTGGCGCGCGCGGCATTCACCCGGACCGCCTAGTGGAGGGCACTACATGAGCACATTCGTTGACGAATTCATGGCCGCACTGAAGGTCAAGAACCCGGCCGAGCCCGAGTTCCATCAGGCAGCGATGGAGGTCGCCGAGTCCCTCGAGGTCGTCCTCGACAAGCACCCCATCTACCGCGAGAAGAAGATCCTCGAGCGCATCGCCGAGCCCGAGCGCGTCATCATCTTCCGTGTGCCCTGGATCGACGACAAGGGCGAGGTCCAGATCAACCGCGGCTTCCGCATCGAGATGAACAGCGCCATCGGCCCGTACAAGGGCGGCATGCGCTTCCATCCCACGGTCTACCTCGGCCTCCTCAAGTTCCTCGCCTTCGAGCAGGTGTTCAAGAACTCCCTCACCACGCTCCCCATGGGCGGCGGCAAGGGCGGCTCCGACTTCGACCCCAAAGGCAAGAGCGACAACGAGGTCATGCGCTTCTGCCAGAGCCTCATGACCGAGCTGTGCCGTCACATCGGCCAGTTCACCGACGTGCCCGCCGGCGACATCGGCGTGGGCGGCCGCGAGATCGGCTTCATGTTCGGCCAGTACAAGCGCGTGCGCAACGAGTTCGTCGGCGTGCTCACCGGCAAGGGCCTCAACTGGGGCGGCTCGCTGATCCGCCCGGAGGCCACCGGCTACGGCGCCGTGTACTTCGCCGCCGAGATGCTCGCCACGCGCAGCCAGACCCTCGAAGGCAAGACCTGCCTCGTCAGCGGCTCGGGCAACGTGGCCCAGTACGCCACCGAGAAGATCCTCGACCTCGGCGGCAAGCCGGTCACCCTCAGCGACTCTTCGGGCTACATCTACGACGAGGCCGGCATCGACCGCCAGAAGCTCGCCTTCGTGCTCGAGCTCAAGAACGTCAAGCGCGGCCGCATCGGCGAGTACGCCGACAAGTTCCCAGGCGCGGTCTTCACGGCCCGCGACGACGCCAAGGACTTCAACCCGCTGTGGGCCCACAAGGCCGACTGCGCCTTCCCCTGCGCCACGCAGAACGAAGTCAACGCCAAGGACGCCCAGAACCTGGTCGACAACGGCGTGTACCTGGTCAGCGAGGGCGCCAACATGCCGACGGTGCCCGAGGGCGTCAACCTCTTCGTCGAGAAGAATCTCCTGTACGGCCCCGGCAAGGCCGCCAACGCCGGCGGCGTGGCCACCTCGGGTCTCGAGATGAGCCAGAACAGCCTGCGTCTCAGCTGGACGCGGGAAGAAGTGGACGCCCGCCTGCACGGCATCATGAAGGCCATCCACAAGCAGTGCATCGACGCCTCCGCCGCCTACGGCTTCGAGGGCAACTACGTGGCGGGCGCCAACATCGCCGGCTTCCTCAAGGTCGCCGACTCGATGCTCGACCAGGGCGTCGTCTAACCGACTGCGCGATCAAAAGGAGCTATGACGATGAAGAAGATCGAGTGCTACATCCAGCCCTACAACCTCGACACGGTCGCCGAGGCGCTGGCCGTCGAAGGCGTGCTGGGCATGTCGGTCGGCGAGGTCAAGGGCTTCGGCGTACAGAAAGGCTTCACGCGCGGCGAGGACGTCAAGTCCCACGAGTACCGCTTCCACCCCAAGATGAAGGTCGAGATGGTCGTGCTCGAGAAGGACGTGGAGCGCATCGTGGCCGCCATCGTTGCTTCGCTCAAGAGCAACCAGATCGGCGAAGGCAAGATCTTCGTTCTGCCGGTCGACGACGCCGTGCGCACGCGCACCGGCGAGCGCGGCCGCGACGCCATCAAGTAGCACGCCGCGCGGCCGCTGCGGCCGCAGGCGCGACGAGTGCACGAGGGGCCCGGCGCCGTTTCACAGGCCGGGCCCCTCTGCTTTTCCGGTCACGCGCGCGAGGGTGGCGGCTGCGGGCCCCGGGTCCTGCGCGGCGCCGGCGGCCTCACGTCGGCGGCGAAGCGCCTCGAGAGCACGCTCAAGGGCGCCGTGATAGCTGCCGACAATGGGAGCGGCTGCGCAGGGCTTCGCCACCCTCCGCCGCCGGCACGTTGCGCGGCCGTGAAGTTTTCCGGTGTTTCGTGTTGCACCGCGAACGGGCACACGGTAGAGTGCCCCACAACGGACGTGCCCGGACGGGCGTGCGACGGCGTGGAAGCTGGTGCTGCGCCACCACGGTGAGGGGCTGTGGAGTCTGATCGGCAGCCCATCACCGTGTACAGGAGCCTGCGAAACGGGGAGGTGGGTGCTACTGCCGGAGAAGGAAAGTCGTGGCTCGCGTTGTAGAGAGACACCTGACAGAGTCCATCTGGAGGTCGTCCGACCTTGAGAATCCCCCAACTTCAGATGCGCACAACTCGCGGCTCCGGTCCTCGCTGGACTCGTGCGTCGCGGTCGTTATAGAGTGTGTAGTTGTGTGGAGTAAGCAGCAGAGGGGGCGTTGTGTTCGTTCGTGCAGCGACGAGCAGAACGCGAAAGCGGGTCAGCGCATGGCCCCGACTCAGGCGGGTAGGGCTCTGCAAGCAAGCCTAGGAGGTGGTCGTGTCGTGAAAAAAATATGCGTCCCCGTGGGCAACGAAGCCCACGTTGAATTGGCTGAAAGCCATCGTAGTGAACCACTCAGGAGGTCGTAACATGCAGCAAACGAAACGAAGGAGTAAGAAGGGTGTCATCCTTCTTGCGTTGACGATCGCCTTGCTGGTATTGGCGTTCGCTCCGTCCGCGCTGGCGGCGACACAGAGTGTCGAGGTCAACAACGGCGCCACCTTCATCGGCACCACCTCCGTGGCGCTGACGCTCGACTCCGGCGACCTGGTCGGCGCCACCCAGGTGACCGTGCAGGATCGGTACGGCGCCGGCCCCTACGTGCTGGCGGACGCCGCCGCGGTGAAGATCCCGATCCCCGCTAATCCGTACACCTACATCATGCAGAGCAACCTTACGCCGGCCGTCGGCGGCCAGTTCACGGTACTGGTCAAGTGGTACAGTGCCGCCAACGTGCTTCTGGGCCAGGCCACGGTCGTCGTGACCTTCGACAACGGCCGCGTCATCTCCGTGCTGGACTTCCGCTACACCGAGCCCTATGACGGCATTCCCGCTTTCTGGCCTGGTGACTGGGGCGTGCAGTGGTTCGGTCCTCGGAGCACCGCGGCGTGGAACTACAGTCCGGCGAACGGCGACGTTCACCACGGAAGGCAACCCGAACGTGCATTCCGTCGTGTACCGTGTCGACAATAAGGCTTGGGTCGATCTCCTCAACACTCCGATGGGCAGCAATCCTCCGATCTTCGTGCCCACCCCGACCTTCTTCTATTCGGGCGACGTCAACGGTATCCACACCGTCGCAGCACTACGGCGTCGCCGCCGATACCCTGCTCACCCAGGGCCCCGTGACCACCAGCGAGTTCGGCTGGGACTCGGTCGTCCCGGAGTGGACGATCGGCGCGGGCCCCGACCCCACTGTGTGGTACGGCAACGCCTCGATCGCCTGGAACATGAGGGTCGCCGACCAGTCTTCCGGCGTCGCCACCGCCACTGTCAACTACCATCGCAATCCTGGCGCCGCCATCTACCAGACCGTCGGCGCGACCCCGGTCGAGTGGACGCCGTATCAGTTCAATCTCAAGGGAACGCTTACACCTGATCCTACTTGGGATGCCCAGTCGGCCACCGCGTTCTACGGCGTCTCTCTGACGGCCACGGACCGCGTCGCCAACGCCACCAATATCGTGGTCCCCGTCAAGTTCGACCTCGTGGCTCCGCACACGTCGTTCAAGGTCGATCCTGCGAGCGCCGCCACCAGCATCCCGTACCTGGGATTCGTGTGGACCAACAAGCCCGTCAAGATCGAGTTCCTGCCGATGGATCCCGGCGCGCCCACTTTGGGCTCCGGCGTGGCCTACACCGAGTACTTCATCGGCGACGAGTCGATGACGGCTCCTGGCACGCCCACCAAGTACGAGCCCCAAGACCGGGCTCATCACGTCACGAGACCGCCCCCACCGGCCCCGTGTACGTGTGGTACCGCTCGGTCGACAAGGCCGTGCCCGCCAACGTCGAGGTGTGGCAGAAGCTCTACGTCTACTTCGACGATGTCGCGCCGAAACTCAGCGATGACTACCCCGGCTGGTGGATCAACGACAACGGTTTTGACGACCAGAACTGCCACGTCACTATCAAGGCTCTTGACCCCAACAGCGGCATCGCGCCTCCTGGCATCAAGTGGACGATCGAGGGGCATCCGCCGTTCGGAGGCACCGTCTTCAGCGATACGGTCGATATCCCGATCCTGCCTCTCGCGCTGGGTGACGGCATCCGCAATCTGATCTACAGCGCCACCGACAGGGCCGGCAACGAGGCCACCAAGACCACCGAGATCAAGATCGACACCCGCGGTCCCGTCACCGACGGCGCCTCCGGCTGGGTCAACGGCCTCGTGCCCTACGTGCTGACGGCCACTGACCAGGTCCCCGGTGCCGGCGTCGCCGCGACCGTCTATCGCGTCGATCAGTCCACCCCGTGGAAGGTCAACGAGGCTACCCCCACGGCTCCCACGCGCACGACCTCGATTCCACTCTCACGGGTGGCCAGGACGCCATGCACACGATCGACTTCGCCTCGGTCGACGCGGCGCTCCCGCTTTGCTTCGACCCAGTCGCGTGGGCCTACGACACCGACGGCGCCCCCAGCTGGCACTTCGGCAACTGGGAGCTCGACATCCATGCGGAGGCAACATCCATGAAGGCCGGGTCCGGCCTACAAGAGCCGCACCGTCAAGCTCGACGTCACCGCTCCTGTGGTCACTGCCATGGATCCCAAGAACGGCAACTGGCAGACGGGCCCCGGCGTCGTCAACTTCAGCGGCACCGACGTTGGCGCGGGCTATGCCTACACCGAGTGGAGCACCGACGGTGGTACCACCTGGACCAAGGGTGAAGTCGCCTCAGTCGGCGGCGACGGCGAGATCACCGTCACCTACCACGGCGTCGACAAGGTCGGCATCAAGTCCGCCGATCAGACCATCATGGTGAAGGTCGCTTCGACTCCGCCGACGGTGACGGCCAAGAACACGAGCGTGAAGAAGGGCAAGAAGGCCACGTTCAAGTTCACCGTCACGGCCGTCACGCCCATGGCGTCGCGTGTCATCATCCAGATCCGCACCAAGAGCGGTCGCACCCTCAGTTCGCATAGCTATGCCAACGTCACGGTGAACGGCAGGAGATGTCCAAGTCCTTCAGAATCAACCTCAAGAAGGGCAAGTACAACATCCGCATCGGCGCCGTCGATCAGGCCGGCAACGAGCAGACGAGAAGGGGCATCGGCCACTCTGACCGTCAAGTAAGTCACGACCGCCTTCACTCGAAGGCAGCTGCAGTGGGCGGGGCGCCGCAAGGCGCCCCGCCCATTTCTCTGCCCGAAAACGGGTTCGTGCGGCCGTCTGCGGGGTACGATGATTCGGGTGGCGCAGCGTGCACGCAGGGGCTCGTCCCAAGGGGCCTGTCTTGTGTTTGCACGCTCAGGCCGTTAGAACTAGAAGAACAGACCGCTGGCGCTTCGCGCGTCAGACCACCGGCACTGGAGGTACCGCATGGGGAGCACCAGACAGAAGCCCGGCAAGCGGCGCACGTGGCGTGTCCTGCAGGCAGCAGGGCTCGCGGCGCTACTTACTGCTGCTCGTCGCAGTGCCCGTGGCGCTGGCGGCGGTGACGAGCAGCACGCCCTATCCCGAACTTCGCAGCGAACGGGAATCAGGGCGACAACCACTGGAGAAACACCAGCCAGACCGTGTCGATCCTGGTCGAGCCCAGCGCGGGCACCACAGCCACGGCTCACTTCAGCTCCGACGGCGGTGCGACCTACACCCAGAAGACCTACACGACCATCGGCACCGCGGCCTTCGACTTCCTCGTCAGCGCCGAAGGCTCGCACGCGGTCAGATTCTATGCGACCGATTCCACGCCGGCGACGCAGACCGCCTACCCGCCCCCTTGGCGGGCTATGTCAACATCGACAAGACGGACCCGGTCTTCGCCATCGCGACCGGTCTCGCGCCGGTGTCCTCGCAGAGCGCGGAGGCAGAGTGGTCCACAAGACGTCACGCGGAAGGTGACCCTTGTGGCCACTGACACCGCGCCGGCTTCGTCTCCCGGCATCGCCACCTCGGGCGTGCGGTGGAACGTGCGGAGGATCAACGGCGGCTCCGTGGTCACGAGCGACACGGCCTCCGTCACCTTCACGCTGGTCAAAGGCAGCGGCGGCGTGGTCGAGGGCGCCAATGCGGTGAGCTTCTCCGCGGTCGACTGGGCGGGCAACGTCGAGACCACTCAGACGGGGTACGTCAACATCGACACCGTGACGCCGACCACGACGGTCACGCCGGCGCTGGGTTCGAGCGCTACGACCGGCTGGCGCAACGCATCGACGACCGTCACGTTCGGTTGGACCGATGCATCGTCCGGCGTGCCCACCGGGGGCACGAGCTATCGTCTGAACGACGGTAACCCGACGGTCTACGTCAGCCCGTTCACGGTGAGCACGGAGGGCTCGACCAAGGTGACGTATCGCTCGATCGACCGGGCCTTCAACGCAGAGGCCACGCAAACGGCGTACGTCAACATCGACGAGACCTCCCCGACGGTGAGCGTCGCCACGGCGCCGAAGGGCTCCTCGGGCTGGTACAACAAGGACGTTGTCGTCACGCTCACGGGCGCCGACACGCTGTCTGGTGTCGCCAAGACCCAGTACCGCCTGCAGGGCGCCGCTTCCTGGACGGATGCCGCCGGCAACCAGTTCACGGTGCCGGTCAGCCCGAGCGCCAAGCTGACGTATGACTACCAGGCGGTGGACAATGCCGGCAACGTCAGCGCTCCGGCCAGCCTCAAGCTCACGATGGACTCGGTCAAGCCCCAGGCGTATGGCCAGAACAAGAGCGGCAAGGTGGGCACGTCCATCAAACTCAAGTACAAGTTCTCCGACAATCTCAGCCCCAAGGTCAAGTCGGTCTACGTCAAGATCACGAAGAAGAATGGCGACGTCGTGAAGACCGTGAACATCAGCGGCCAGAAGGCTGTGAAGACGTGGTACAGCTTCACGTGGAAGCCCACGGCGAAGGGGACCTACAAGTACTACGTGCATGGCACGGACCTCGCCGGGAACACGTCGAAGACGACCCCGTCGACGATCACGGTGAAGTAGAAAGGAACGATCAAGCTCGTGCGGCGAGGGGCGGGGCGCCCGAAGGGGCTCCCCGCCCCTCGCGCGTTCCGCAGTGCGCTTCGAGGCGGGCTCCAGCGTGAGCACGCACGCCGTAGTACAATCATGAGCGTTGCACAGTCGCTGAGGGGGCCTGAAGCAGTGCGCACCATGAGCCGAGCTGCAGTCGTCACCGCCTTGCTGGCGGTCGCCCTCACGTGGGGCTTCCCGGGGGCCGCCGCGCCCGCGGGGGCGGCGAGCGTCGGCGCCGACGCCGAAAACCCGGCGCCCTTCATCAGCGCCCTCTCTCCCGGCGCGGCCCCCATCGGGGGCTCGCCCTTCACGCTGACGGTCGACGGCAGCGGCTTCGTGCCGGGTTCCGAGGTGCGCTGGAACGGTGAGCCGCGGCCGACCACCTACCTGTCGGAGGGGCAGCTCAGCGCCCAGATCGACGCCGCCGACATCGCGGCCGCGCAGACGGCCTCCGTGACTGTGTTCAACCCGCCTCCCGGCGGCGGCGAGTCCCCGCCGGCGGCGTTGACGGTACAGGCGCCCAACCCGGTGCCGGACGTGACCGGCCTCAGCCCGGCGCAGGCCACGGTGGGCGACGGCGCCTTCGGCATCACCGTCATCGGCAGCGGCTTCGTGCCCGGGTCCACGGTGCTGTGGAACGGCGAGGACCGCACCACCGGCTTCATCAACGAGTTCATGCTCGTGGCCACGATCCGCGCCGGTGACGTGGCCGCGGCCGGCACCGCGTTCGTGAGCGTGCTGAACCCGGCGCCGGGCGGAGGGCAGTCGGCGTCGGCGCGCGTGTTCACCATCGTCAATCCGGCGCCGACCCTGGACCTGCTCGAACCGGTCTTCGTCTGGGCGGGCGGACCCGCCTTCACGCTCGCCCTCACCGGCAGCCGGTTCACCGCCGACTCCGTGGTGCAATGGGCGGGCGTCGACCGGCCGACGGTCTACGTCACAGCCGAGCGTCTGGAGACACAGATCCCCGCCGCGGAGATCGCGCGCGCGGGCACTCCCAGCGTGCGCGTGTTCACGCCGGGCCCCGGGGGCGGGCTGAGCGCGCCCCTGTTCGCCGAGGTGCGCGACGACGACATCGCCCCCGTCACCGTGGTGAGCGGGCTCAAGGCGACGTGGCACCGAGCCACCACGACGTTCACCCTGGTGGCGACCGACGTGGGACTCGGCGTCCAGTGCACCTTCTACCGCTTCGGCCAGAGCGGCGAAGCGAAGATCGGCACCAAGGTCACCGTCAGGGCACCGAAGAATCACAGCAACGACGGCCTGCACACGGTGCAGTACTACTCCGTCGACAAGGTGCTCAACTGGGAGTACCCGGTGAAGCAGGTGCAGGTGGGCATCGACACGAAGCCGCCCGTCACGTCCGTGGCCGGCGCCAGCGTGGCCCACGGCGGCACGCTGCGGCCCAGGTACCGCGTCGACGACGCCACGAGTCCGCGGGCGCGCGACGCCCGCCTGGCGGTCAGCAACGCGGCCGGCAAGGTGGTGCTGCGCTGCGACCTCGGGCGCCCGGTGACGCGCACGTGGCGCACGGGCGCCGCCTGCCGGATGACGCTCCCCAGGGGCACGTACCGCATGCGGGTGTACGCGCACGATCTGGCCGGCAATCCGCAGTCGGCCACGAAGTCCGGCACGCTCATGGTGTACTGAGGCGACTCAAGCGACGTGTGCTGCCCTTGCCGGGACGAGAAGCCCCTACGCCACCCACGCCACCTCTGCACGCAGGCGACTGCAGGAACGGCGCCTTCTCGGTCTCGAGCCGGCGCCACTCATCCTGGGTGTAGACGAGCAGGTCGACCGGCACCGGGAAGCCGCTGATGGTGTCGAAGGCGAGTCCGCGCCGTAGTGGGGGTTCGGCGCACTCCGTAAGGACGACCACGAGGTCGAGGTCGCTGCCCACGCCCCAGTCGCCGCGCGCGTACGAGCCGAAGTAGCCGACCCTCAGAACGTCGGAGCGGGAGGCTCTAAGGGCGGCGCCCCAGGCGCGCGCGGCCTCCTCTACCTCGTCACGCGGCGGCCACGTAAGGACGTGCGAACGCGATGATCTCACGGGCATAGCGGAGTGCCTCGTCGCTGTGGAGGACGCCGAAGTGCTCGAAGGGCGGGCCTTCGGCATGGCTGTTGGCGTAGCGGGTGGGGATGTAGAAGCCGTCGAGGACCTTCGCCTTCTCTACGAGATCATCGGGGACCTCGACCGGTAGTTCGTTCAGCAGGCGCGCCACCACGTGACCCCAGGCATCTTGGGCGAGAGACAGGTGAACGGCCTTGATCGCCTTCTCTGCGGCCTGCTGGGCGGCGAAGCAGGCCCACTCATGGCGTCCGTCGCGGCGCGACGACTCCGCCTGCTCGAGATCGCGGAGAGCTTGTTCGAACCAGTCGGCGGCGCGCGCGGTCACCTCACTCCTTCTCTTCGGGTCAACGGCAGTCTACCACCTGGGTTGCGAGCGGCGTGTCGCGACACAGCGGAGGTACTACAATCATGAGCGTCCTCAGGCCGTTCAACGACAGACGCTAGGACTTACCACGTGCTGAAGAGAGCCTGGACGTTCCTCAACGAGTTCCTGCGCATCAACGCGATTCGGCGCATGTTCGCCATGGTCGAGGTCAAGCGGACCGAAGTCGGCGGGCTGGTGGGGTTTGCCGTTCTCTTCGCGCTCTTCGAGGGCATCGGCCTCGCGCTGCTGCTGCCCATCCTCCAGTACGCCGACGGCGGTCAGACCGCCATCCTCGACAGTTCGGGTTTCGTGTGGCAGGCGATCAGCGGAGTTCATGGACTTCTTCAACCTTCCGGTCACGCTGCCGGTCCTCCTGCTGCTCGCGTTCATCCCCATCCTGTTGCGGCAGGTGGTGTTCTACTTCAACGCCTGGTACTCGGCAGTGGTCTCCACACGCATCGGCATGCGCCTGCGGATGCAGACCCTCGATACGATCTTCGACGCCGACCCCGAGTTCTTCTCGCGCCACGCCGTGGGCACTCTCGTGGGCATCGTCATCGCCCAGACGGGCGTTGGCGGCACCGCGATCCTCGCCATCATCAAGCAGCTCTCGATCGCCCTGCTCATGCTCGTCTATGTCGCGATACTGCTCGCGCTCTCGGTGCCGCTCACGCTCAGCATCCTGTTTTTCGCGGTCGTGGTGTCGCTCGCGGTGCGCGCCAACATCAAACGCATCCGTGAGTACGGTGTGGTGACAGCTCGCGTCACGCAACGGACATGGGGCGTCATCGTCGAGCGCTTCGGCATCATGCGCCTCATCAAGCTTCGCGACCAGAAGCAGCTCGAGTCGAAGCGGATCCGGGGTCTGCTTGAGAGGCTCCGCGGGATCGACATCCGGCAGGCCCGCCTGGGCGCGAACATCGAGGTGACGGCCGACCCACTGCTCATGCTCTCGGCGTTCGTCACGCTCTACATCGGCATCGCCTTGCTGGGTATGACACTGCCCCAGCTGGGGCTGCTGCTCTTCGTGTTGAACCGGATGAACGCGAAGGTGAAGGAGTTCAACGCCGGCCGCCAGGCGATCTCGCAGAACATGGCAGGGCTGCTTCTCGTCCAGGAGATGACCCGGGATGCTGCCGCCTCCAACACGATCGAACGGGGAACGGGGCCCTTCTCCCGCCTGGAGCGCGAGCTCGTGCTCACCGACGTGGCGTTCGAGTACCCGGAGGTGCACGCCGCCGACGGTGCTCTCGTCTCCGAGGGTACTGCGGTGCTGAAGGGGATCTCTGTGACGATCCCCGCGGGTTCCTTCACTGCCGTGGTCGGGCGTTCCGGGACTGGGAAGTCGACGCTGGTGGAGCTGCTGCCTCGCTTGCGGGACGTCACCGGCGGCAGCATCACCTACGACGGCACCGACATCAAGGCGTTCGACGTGGGCACCCTGCGCAGGGGCATCGGCTATCTCACTCAGAACGCGATGCTGTTCAACGACACCGTGCGCGACAACCTGGCATACGGGCTCGGGTTCGAACCGTCGGAGGCGCAGATAGGTGAGGCGCTTGCGGGAGCCCACGCCGGGTTCGTCTACGACCTCCCGAAGGGCCTCGAGACGATGCTCGGGGATCGAGGCGTGCGGTTCTCCGGGGGCGAGCAGCAGCGCATCGCCCTTGCGCGAGTGTTGCTGGAAGACACGTCGATCATCGTCCTCGACGAACCGACCAGCGCCCTGGATTCCGAGTCCGAGAGGTACATCCAGGACGCGCTCGCCAAACTGCACGGGCACAAGACCCTCATCGTCATCGCGCACCGCCTGGCGACCGTTATCCAAGCGGATCAACTCCTCGTCATCGAGGACGGGCGCATCGTGGAGCGCGGCACCCACGCGGAGCTCGTGGCTCGGGGGGGCGCGTACCAGAAGCTCTTCCAGAGCCAGCTGCTGGCGTAGAAGACGAACTCTCCGCCTCTCGCAGACCCGCTTTCGCCCTCGCTGCGCACCTGCTCCGAAGAAGGCACAGCACCAGGCCAGGTGGGTTTGACCGCCCGGATCGGCGACGTTGCGGACCACGTGTCGGTTGGTAGGTGAAGCCCGCCATGTCAAGATATGCGGGCGAAAGGCGCCGCGTCAGGCCCCTACGGCGTGCCAGGAGGGGAATCGCAATCGGTACCACGACGAGCGACGAAGGAGCTCGCGCCAAACCAGGCGCGTTTCCGTCAGCCCCCGAAGCCCAGCTCAGTGAGCCGCGGGCTGAGAGCGAAGACGCAAGTGCGGAGGTTGCGCGGCTGCGTAGCGAGCTGGCCGCGCACGCCGCGCAGCTCTCCGACATCCACGCGTCCACTTCTTGGCGGATCAGCGCGCCCGTGCGCCATGTCGGCCGTCGAGCCGCCCGCCTATCGCGGATCGCGCGTGGTGGCCGGGTGAGCGAGCAGGCGTACAGACTCGCCAGACTGCTTGCTCCGGGCCTGGTGCAGCGATGTGGGCGGCATGTGGCGGCGGCCCAGCGAGCGACAGGCCACTTCGCGGTCCTGCCGGACGAGGCCGAGCACAGCCCGCTCGGCGAGAGCGATGCCGAAGTGTTCGCGGCGGACCCCGCGCCGCCGGGCAGATCGAGCAGCCTGCATGCGAGGTATCCGCAGTACGAGATCGGGCGGTGGACCTACGGCGATCTCAGGGTCGACTCGTGGGATGACGGTGCGACTCTCAGGGTGGGCGCCTTCTGCTCCATAGCTCGCGGGGTGCGGGTCGTTCTTGGCGGCGAGCACAGATCAGACTGGGTGACCACGTTCCCGTTCTACGCTCTTTGGGAGAGCGCAAGACACATCAGCAGTGATCCGAGCACCAAAGGCGATGTGGTCATCGGCAACGATGTGTGGATCGGGACCGAAGCGCTGATCGTGTCTGGCGTGACGATAGGCGATGGCGCCGTGATCGGCGCCCGGTCGCTGGTCGCCAAGGACGTGGAACCATATTCGATCGTCGCCGGCAATCCTGCGCGACTTGTCAGAAGACGTTGCAGCGAGCACCTGGTCCAACGCCTGCTCCAGCTGAGATGGTGGGACTGGGACGACGAGGTGATCGCCCAGCTGGTCCCGTGGCTGCTCAGTCCGGACGTCGAGGAGTTCGTCAGGGAGGCGGAGAGACTGCGAACGGCCGGCTGATGGGAACGCGTGGGGCCACAGGGAAGCCGAACGCGGTGTCTCGGAGCCCTCAGCGCTGAACGACCACGGTGAAGCCGTTGCCGACCTTGTCGTCCACGTCGTCCACGTGAACGACGTGAAGATCGAGAGCCTCGCAGAGGTCCAGAAAGGTCCGCGTGATCCACACTGAGTGATGGGCGTCCTCCTCAGCGATGCGCTCGCCTGCTGCGGCAGCGGCTTCGCGCAGGGAGTGCTTGCGGAGGAGCTCTTCCACGGAGGTGAGAGGGCGATCGCGGTCGAAGATGCGGTCGCGGTGCGGGATGATCATGAAGACGTATCCCCCCGGTCTTACGACCCGCAGCCATTCCTTGATGGCCCCGACAGGGTCGTAGAAGTGCTCGAGCACGTGGGAGGACAGCACGTAGTCCAGCGACGCGTCGGGGAACGGGAGGTCGTTGCCTTGGGAGACGACGTCCACGCGCGCGACCTCTCCTGAGACACGCAGCTGTTCCGATGTGTACAAGGTCGTCTGGGCGGTGTAGTCGACGTTGAGGCACCCGGCGATGTGAAAGGGGTTGTGGGCGGAAGCCCCGATCTCGATGCCGGCGAGGCCGTCGAGACAGCGGTGCGCGACGGCGCTGTCCGGAAACTCGGTGGCCGGGGATGGCCCCGTGTCAGCCGGCTCGGTCGGGCGCCGGTGGCTGAGCGAGTCGCGCAGCACTGCTCTGAGGCGTTCGGGGAGATGGGTCGCGAGCGCACGCAGGAGCGGTTCGGGGTGGCGTGCCAGGTCCCACGCCTGTCGCGGGCCGCGCTCGGCGCGAGCGCGCCAGGTGCGGCGCGAGCGCTCGCGAGACAGCGCCAGCTCGCGCTCCAGAGCGACGAGTTCCTGGTGGAGGTCTTGGAAGATGGGCCAGGAACGCTCGTCCGCACGCCGCGCTGGGGTAGGAACATGGTGAGATCCTCGCCGCATCACAGTTCGGCAGGTCGGCGCAACGACTCGCCCCGAAGTCGCGGAACCACACGTGCTCCGCGGGGCGCGTCAGGTGGTCTCGCGGCCGTGACCTGCAGCGAGTACAGCACGGACGTCCTCCTTGCTGAGGTTCCGGGTCTGCGCATCATGGAAGCCAGGATGCCCAGCCCTGGGGAGAGAATAGTCCTCCGTCTGGACGTTCGCCAAGATGCGGCCCTTGCGGACCATGGTGCGAAGCCACCTGCACCCCGAGTCCACCCGGCCGACGCGGATGGCGCACCGGTGCACCTCTGGCACCCCTGACCGCGGGCCTACTCGGAGTGGATGTCCCCGTACCTGCCGAATCGCCCGCGACGGTAGTCGAGCCAGCCGCGGATCATCATCTTCGACTTCTCGAAGCGGTGCGGTTCTGCCAGCACGATCTTCAGGATCTCCTTGCGCCAGTAGCGCCTCTCGATGGCCATGACGTCGGGGAACTCGCGCCCGTACTCGCGCCTGACCTCGAGGAGGTTGCGCACCATGTAGTACCTGCGCTCCGGGCTGTAGTCGCTGACCCAGCAGCGGACCGGGAAGGTGACCCTGCGCAGATCGCCCATCCTGTGAAGAAGCACGGCATCCCCTCGCTGAACGATGCGCCAGCCGCGGCGCCGCGCCCGCAGACAGAACTCGTTGTCGACGCGGTCGATGAAGAAGTCCTCGCGAAAGCCGCCCAGCTCCTCGATGGCGGACAAGCGAGTGAGGCTGCCGCTGGTCATGGCGATCTCGAGCTCGAGACAGGCAGCCACTGTCGCCACCGGGATGCCGCCGATCTGCTGCCATATGGGGGCGACGAGAGCGACGCGTCGCGCGAGCGGCTGGTCGAGCTCGACGCATGCGGCGAGGCGGGCGACCATGCCCGGTGTCGCGGTGCTGTCCTGGTCGAAGGTGATGACCCAGTCGAAGCCTAGGTCGCGCGCTCGCCGGCATCCCGCGTTGAGGGCCGCTGCGATGCCTCTGTTGCCGCCCAGGGATACGTAGGTGAGCCCACGGCTCTCCAGCTGGGTGACGAGCCGCGCGTCCGGCAGTTCGCTGTTGTCGACGGCGATGACCGCGTCCACCTGGCCATAGTACGAGTCGACGTTGGAGAGCACGTCCTCGTTCGGGCGGTACAGGACGACGACTGCTGCGATCCGAGGTGCATCTGGGCCTTCTGGGACCGTGCGCCGCTCCCAGGCGCTGCCTCGGCATTCGTCGCCGATCTGACGATAGAAGGCGGCGAACTCCCGTGCGGCTCGCCTGACGACCACCGGCGGTGGGCATTCGCCGAAGATGCCCAGCCCGTCCACGGGGTAGTCAAGGACGCGCTGCGGAAGCAGCAGCGCGTCGCGGTCGCGCGACATGTAGAGCTCGGTGAGCTCAGGGTCTATGCTCGCCGTGCCCCCGAGGGAGTCCGGCGTATCCCAGCCGTTCGCCTCGCCGACCAGGACGTCCGTGTGGCCGATGGTGCCGGCGTTGGCGATGCGCAGCCACAGGTCCCAGTCGCACAAGCGACGGAGGAGGATGTGCGGATCGTAGGTCCCGACCTGGTCGAGGATCTCGCGGCGATGCATCACGGCCACGTTGGGGATGTAGTTACCGGCTCGAAGCATCTCGGCATCGAAGTCATGGGGCTCGCGACCGAGCACGCGCTCGCGGCTGACCGTACCATCGGCGTTCACGGAGGGGAAGAGGACGTTCCCGTAGGTCATGTCCCAGTTCGGGTGGGTCTCCAGCGCATCGACGAGGACCGCGAGAGCATCGGGGTACCAGAGGTCGTCATCGAACATGTAGGCATGGTACGTCCCGGCCGCGATGGTCAGCAGCTCCGCGATCCTCAGGGCCGGCAGGCCTGAATTGCGCTCATGCCTGATGTGTCGTACACGCGCGTCCCGGGCGGCGAGGTCAGAGAGGACTCTCGCCGTCGAGTCCGTCGAACCGTCATCGGCGATGAGCAGCTCGAAATCGCGGAACTCCTGGCCGAGCACGCTCTCTACGGCGGCCTTCAGGAGTCCGGAGTCCCCCCGCCGGTAGGTCGGCATGAAGATCGACACGGCTGGGCGGCCGGTCATCTGCGTGTGCGAGAGAGGACGCTCCGGAGCGTGTCGAGCCATGCCTCGGCAGCCGCCGCCACGGAATAGCGCTCCGCGACGTCGTCGCGGGCCGCGCCCGCCAGGTTCTCGCGCAGCGGAGCGTCCGCCATCATCCTCCGCAGACCCTGGTACCATCCCTCCTCGGTGTGGGGCACGAGCAGGCCGGTCCGGCCGTCGGCCACGCTGCCCGAGTAGACGGCGCAGTCCGAGTAGAGGGCGGGGATGCGGCAGGCCCCGTATTCGCGGTACTTGTTGTCGGTCTTGCCGCGGTTGACGGGCAGGTCTGCGAGGGGGGCGATGCCGAACGACCAGTCGACTCGGCTGAGGGTGCGCAGAAACCCGGGGTAGTCCTCACTGTAGGGCACGAAGCCGACGTCGGGCCGGCCGAGGAGGGTCTCAGGGACGAAGCCGAAGAACTGCAGACGGACCGCCCCGCGCCACTCGTCGAGCACGCGGCGCAAGGCGGGCTCGACGCACGCGAAGTCGGGCCCGTGCGTGACAGTCCCGGCGTAGCCGATGACGAGCGCGGACGGTGTCTCGGGGCGCGGGACTGCATCGATGTAGGTGAAGTCGATGCAGTTGGGCAGGGTGCGAACGTCGGTGGCGAACTCGGCGAAGGCATCGGCCAGCACACTGGTGCTCGTCGTCACCACGTCGGCGCCGGCGAGCAGTTCGACGAAGTGCCGCCGCACGCGCGGAGAGCCGTAGTAGGCACCCACGGCGGGCGTGTCCTTGTCCACGGCGAGGAAGTTGTCGTCGCACTCGTAGACGACGCCGGCTCCCGAGGCCCGCGCGAGCGACTCCGCCCGCTTGCCCGCGGAGCTTGTAGAGCGCTGCAGAATCACGATGTCGGCGCCGCGGAGCACGTTTTCAGCTGTCAGGCGGGCCTCCCTATGGAACGAGCGGCCGCGCACGACGAGGCCGGCGATCTCTCGGCGGGACGGCTGCAACTGGTCCTCTGAGACAAGCGTGAGAGTCACTCGTCCACGCTCCTCGAGCCAGGTGAGTGGTGACAAGAGGCGGATACTGGTCGAGGGCGTGAGGCCGGGATGGACGACGGTCACAGCGATGGGGGGTCCGGCGTATTCGGACTGCGTCGACGTGGGCCGGTCTCTGGACGACAGCGGCAGCGACATGCCCACAAGCTCCACCTGAGCGCCATCACGCTCGACTGTCGCGTCGCGGGATGGGTCGCGGACAAAACCGACGCTCTCGTACAGCTCGACGGCACGCCGGTTGTCGGCGATGACTTGCAGATAGACTCGTTCGAGGCTGAGCGTTGTCTCTGCGTGCTCGAGAAGGGCGCGACTGGCGTCCGCCGCGTAGCCGTGAGCTTCGTCCTCCGCGCGGCCGATCATCAGGCGACCGAACTCGGCCGTGGCCGCCTCGCGATCGACGTGATACAGGCTCACGCAGCCGAGCGGGCGTCCATCGAGCGTCTCGATGACGTACATCAGGTCGTCATCACGGCGGCGGTAGGACTCATACCACGCCGCCTGCCCCTCAGTGGTCACCACAGAGCTATCCGCGAAGCGCAGGCGGTGTCTGTTGCGCCATTCGGCGAGGCTGGCGAGGTCGCCCTCGTCCAGCGGGCGCAGCCTCGTCTTCTCTCCGGAGATCACGCCGGCTTCGATCACCGGCCGTAGAAGCTGGTGATGCCCGACACCACCTGGTCCACGTCGGCGTCCGTGAGGCCAGGGTACATCGGCAGGGACAGGATCAGGGGAAACACGCGCTCGGCGATCGGCAGCACCGGCCGGTTGCCGTAGCATCGATACGTGTGGATGGGCTTGTAATGGACTCCCGTCGAGATCCCTCGTTCCTGGAGCCACACGCTCAAGTCGTCGCGGCGCTCGCACTTGATGCAGTAGATGTGCCACGAGGAGCTCGATCCGGCTCCGTCGGGGGGCGGTGTCTGCACCCCCGGCACACCGGTCAAGGCGGCCGTGTACAGCTCCGCGATCTCAGCGCGCCGTGCGTTCATGGCGTCGAGCCTGGTCAACTGAACAAGGCCGATCGCTGCCGCGATGTCGTTCATGTGGCATTTCAAGCCGATCTCGTCGACCGAGTACTCCCACCAGTACGAACGGTCACCCTCCGTGCGATCCCACGTGCCTTTGTCGATACCCAGCCAGCGTAGGCGCTTTGCCCGCGCCGTCAGCTCCGGGTCGTCCAGCGTCAGGGCGCCGCCATCGCCCATCGCCAGGTTCTTGACGGCCTGGAAACTGAAACAGCCGACGTCGCCAAAGCTGCCGGCCTTGCGGCCGCGAAGCGAGCTGCCGCAGGCGTGCGCGCAGTCTTCGACGATGGGGATGCCGTCGGCGACGGTTCGCAGGGCATCGATGTCGACGGGTCGCCCGCCGTAATGCACCGGCACGATGGCCCGCGTGCGCCGGGTGACCTTCGCGGCGACGTCGTCCAAAGAGATGTTGAGGGTATCGGGATCGACGTCGGCGAACACCGGCGTCGCCAGGTTGTAGGCGACGACGTGGGCGGTGGAGACGAAAGTGAACGTTGGGACGATCACCTCGTGGTTGTGCGAGATGTGCAGCAGCCGTAGCGCCAGATCAAGGGCCGAGGTGCCGGAGTTGACGCCGACCGCAGCCTGGGTGCCCACGTAGGCTGCGAAACGTCTCTCGAATTCGGCGGTCTGGGGCCCAAGCCCCAGCCACCCGGAGCGCAGCACCTCGCTCACGGCCGCGATCTCGTCGTCGCCGATGTCGGGTTTGAACACCTGGATCACGTAGCACCTCCGCTCGCGACGGGCTCGGTGGCGCGAACAGTCGTGTCTCGCGAGCTCCGCAAGCGCCCAAGGATGTCCTAATCTAGCACAATGTCGCTGCGGGCTTGGGAGCGTCTCTCTCGAGGACCGCGCCGGCGCAGCTACGAGGGATCCCCCACGCGCCGCTCATCGCATTCGCGCGCATGGGTGTTCCGCGCGTCGGGAGCCCCGTCGCGAGCGGGACTACGGCTGCGCGACTGCGGCGAAGCGTGATCGTTCTGTCGGGGGGTGTTCGCCCAGCGGAGAGGCAGCTCCCGCGAGATGCCTACTGGCAAGCCCCGCCAGACGCTTCTGACCATCGAGTCTCTGCTCGCGCACTCGAAGCGTCCATGAAGCCGGGCACCTGGACCTCTTCGACCCTGGCGCGCACGAACGCAATGAAGGCGCGGCGCGCGGCCTGCTCACGGGGCGCCACGGCCTCAAGACCGCCTGAGACACGGCGCCGATCATTGGTGTCCTCTGGCGTCCGGTTGCGGACTGCGGTGCGACCCGTCTCAGAGCGGGAGCGAGCGGTGCTACGATGGTTCCTCCGATGATCTCTGCGTCGACGATCGGAGTTCTGTGGACGTGCGCGCGCCCAAGGTGACGGTGGTCATACCCAGCTGGAACGGGCTGGCGCATCTGCCCGAGTGCCTCGCTGCCCTCGAGCGGCAGACACTGCGGGACTTCGAGGTGGTGATCGTCGACAATGCATCGACTGACAACGGCGTGGAGTGGGTGCGGGCACATCATGCGGATGTCCGCATCGACCTTCTCCCCTCCAATCGCGGCTTCGCGGCTGCCGTCAACCGTGGGATCCTGGTCGCCCGCGGCCAGTTCGTGGCTCTCCTCAACAACGATGCGGTTCCCGAGCCGCGGTGGTTGGAGGCGCTCGTGGACGCCCTCGAGAGACGTCGCGAGTACTCCTTCGCCGCGTCGCTCCTGGTCTTCTACGCAGACCCGGGCCGAGTGAACGCGGCCGGTGACACCTACGATATTCTTCGTCTAGTTGGCCGCAACCGCGGATTCGGCCGGCCGAGCCACGGCTATCGGGAAGTCAAGCGGGTCCTGGGGGCGTGTGCCGGGGCGGCTTTGTACCGGCGCACGTTGTTCGCCGAGGTCGGGCCTTTCGACGAGGACTTCTTCCTCATGAGTGAGGACACGGACTTCAATCTCCGCTGTCTCGTCGCGGGGAAACGCTGTCTCTACGTCCCGGAAGCCCGCGTTCGACACAAGTTCAGGGCGTCGATCGACGCGCAGCCGGAGTGGCCGATGATGCGACTCGCCTACCGCAACGAGGCCATGGTGGCCGCCAAGGATCTGCCGGCGCCGATCCTCGTCTTACTTCCGATCCTCTGGCCGTGGCGACTTCTGCGAGAGACGGTGCTCAGGAGGCCGGAGAGCCGGCGCTCGCCGTTCCTCCAGGTGCGACGGGCGCCGCTCATCGTCCGTGCGGAGCTCTCCGGCTTCCGGCTCGGCGTGGCCAAACGCGGTGACGTGTGGCGCCGGCAGGTGGCATCGCAGTGGCAGATCGTCCGCTGGCTCTTGAAGGGCACTGGCCCTGCGTAGACGATGGTGCGTCTGCTGGTGCGAGGCGCCAGGAGCCTTAGGTGGGAACCCCCGACGAGACCGAAGCACGAAGCCCCATGACCTCCCGGTAGACTCCTGCTAGCCGATCGACCATGTGCCCGAGAGTGAACTCCTCGGCTACCCACACCCGACCTGCCTTGCCGAGGCGTCTGCCGCGAGAGGGATCGGAGAGGAGTCTCTCGAGCGCTACTCCCAGCGCGACCGGGTCTTCCGGAGGAACGAGCAACCCTGTGACCCCGTCGACGACCGCCTCGGGGATCCCGTCGACGCTGGTGCTCACCACCGGCAAGCCGTACGCCATCGCCTCGAGGACAACGTAGGGGAGTCCTTCCCAGCGCGAGGAGAGCACCAAGACGTCGGCATCCACGTATGCCTCGGCGAGCGTGGCTCGGGGGCCGACCAGCCGTACGCTGTGAGTGACGCCGTCGGCGGCCGCAGCCTCCCGGAGTCGGCCTTCGAGCCCGCCCGAGCCCACGATCGCGAGCAGGGCGTCTGGGTGCGTTCCCGCGACCATGCGCCACGCATGGATGAGCGACTCCTGGTCCTTCTGTTCGTGGAAGCGTCCCACCGAGAGCGCGAGCGGCACGTGGGCCGTGACTCCCAGCTCGGCGCGAAAGCGGCCGGCCGGCGCAGCAGTCGCCGGCAGGTCGATGCCGTTGTGGATGGTCGTCGTGCGCGCCGTCGTGAGGAGGCCGAGACGCGCGCCCTTGGCCGCGTCTGCATGGCAGACGGTCACGAAGCGCGCCGTACGGGGTCTCAGCAGCCGCTCGACGCCCAGAAACGCCGTTCGTCGCACTGTCGACCCCGCCTTGTCGAGGTGGATACCATGGACCGTGTAGACGACGCGCCGGGCGGCGTGCATGTCGCCAAGACGTGCGAAGGCGGCGGCGCGTGACCCGTGGGCATGTACCACGTCGGGCTTGGCCGCGACGATCGCCGCGCGTACGGAACGCACTGTGGCGGCCGAGAATCCTGCGTCGATGGGCAGGTTGCAGACCGGCGCTCCGAGCCCCCGCGCGAGATCGCCCAGATCACCTCCATCCGGACACACCAGGGCTACGTCGAACCCGGCTCGGGGCAGCTCACTCACGAGGTCGGCGACATGCTTCTCGCCGCCGCCTGACGTGGCGTTGGCGGCGGCGATCAGAAGTACGCGCGGCCTCCTTGCGCCCGCTCGACCGTTCATCGCGGCCACGCCTTGCGAATGACGGCGCCCAGCGGCCAGGCGACCGGGACCGTCGCGACATAGGCGGCCGCGTAGACCGGTCCGCGAGCGCGCCGCAGGAGCTGAGCCATGCTCACCACGCCGGCGATTCGCATCTTCGTGCGGGCTCTCTTGGAAGTGGCGCCTCCGAAATGGGCTACCTGGGCGGTGCCAACGTAGCGCAGCGTCCAGCCGGCTGCCCGCAGGCGCCGGCACAGCTCGATGTCCTCTCCGTACATGAAGAAGTCCTCGCAGAAGAGCCGCCCGGCGAGCGCGGACGCGCGGATCAGCATGCAGGCTCCGGAGAGTATCTCCACGTCACGCGTCGAGCGATGGTCCCACTCGTTCATGAGATAGTGCCCGAACACGCTCTTCGGGAGGCGGTAGTTCAGATGACTGATGTTACCGAACTCGCCGAGGATGGTCGGGTCGCGCCGCCCGCCCTCATACTGGATGCGGCCGTCGCTGCCGACTAGCACAGGTCCGGCGGCTCCGACGCGCCCATCGGCGGCTAGCTCGCCGACCAGCGCCCCCAGAGCACCGGGCGACAGCTCGGCGTCGGAGTTCAGGAGGAGCAGAGCATCGGCGTCCGAGCGCCGGAAGACGGCGTTATTGGCGCGGGCGAACCCCACGTTCCTGCGCATGCGCAACAGGCCGACGCCCGGGAACTCATCGCTCACCATCCGGGCGCTGCCGTCGGCCGAGGCGTTGTCGACCACGAAGATGCGGTGCACCGGGTGCTGTGACGCGCGCAGCGACAATAGACTTCTGCGGAGCAGATCCCTGGTGTTCCAGTTGACGACGATCGCGTCGATGCTCATCCGACTTCGACTCCTGATCCAGTCCGGCCACGGCGTGGCCGCCTGCGGTCGCTCGCTCCGCTCGCCCCGCATCTTCTCACGTCCCCACGGCGGGGGGGCGACCCGCCGAGCCACGTCGTCTCGCGCGACGTGCCTCAGGCTCGGCTCGTGAGCCAGTCCGAGATGCCCTGCGCCGAGAGCGGCTGAGGGTGGGGGTCGGGGGCCGTCCAGCGCGCGTACACCCTTCCGCGGAGCCAGGACCCGTACCACGGCAGCGCCTGGCGGCCGAGGTGCAGCCCGTCCGACGCCATCGAGCGCTGGAGGATGCCGCGCTCATCGGCCACATGCGAGAACAGGTCGACGTAGTCGACGGCGTGCTCGCGACACCACGCCTCGAGCTCCGCATTGAAGAGCTGCGCAATGCGGCCGCGCACACGGATGTCACCGGAATGGTCGTACCCGTGCTCCTCCGCGTGGGCCGCGCCGACCACGCTGTGGGCCGCCACTCGGTAGCCGCGCCCCCTCACCAGGTCGATCGCTCTGCCGTAGCGCACCATGGTCTCGCGGGTGAGCTCCTCAAGCGATCGCCGTCCCGACGAGCGCACATGCTGATCGTGCACGTGGAGGCGGCAGTCGGTGCCACCGGCGATGAGCAGGACGATGTCCCTGCGCGGATCCGCATGCCGCAGCGCCTCGAGCAGACGGGTACGCGACAGGGTCGAGCTGGTGGGTGATGCGAGGTTGTATGCGGTCAGGGGTCCAATGTCATGGACTATGAACGGCCACACACCCGTCAGCATGACCGTATGGCTGTCACCGATCGCGTGCACCACCGGCGCACCCACCACTCGGCTGCGCGCCACGATGAGCGCATCGCGGATCTCCGGCGGGCTCATCGCCACCTTCTCGCGGATGGGGTGGACCCCTTTGGTCCAGGCCAGCACGACGACACGGCGCAGCAGGAGCGGCGGCCCGCCTTCGTCGAGGGCCTTGCGTACCTTGCGTTTGACGTGAGTGATCGTCTGCATGCCGTTCGCCAGGCGCGTCGACCCGAGCACACCCCCACTATTCTACCGCGCCGCATCCCGGCTGGCCCAGCGCCGTGCATCGCGTGCTGTCGTGAGAGAATAGCGCCCGATGAAGATGCCGGACCGCCCACTTCGCGTCACGATGGTGAACAAGTACTACTCGCCGCCGCACCTGGGTGGTGTGGAGACGGTCGTGCGCACCCTTTCGGAGGGCCTCGTGGAGCACGCCGGCGCGCACGTGCGCGCTCTCGTGAGCAACGAGAGCCACGAGCGCGTCGAGGAGACCATCGGCGGCGTCGACGTCAGGCGCCTCCCGAGGCAGCTGGCGTTGTCGTCGGCGCCGGTGGCCGCAGGCCTGCCCGGCGCTCTGCGCGACGAGATGCGCCGCAGGGGGCCAGACGGCCAAGAGCCGCCCGACGTCCTCAACCTGCACTCGCCGTACCCGTGGGGCGAGCTCTCGTTTCTGCAGGCGAGCCCGGACGTGCCCAGCGTCGTGCTCTACCACAGCGACATCGTGCGCCAGAAGCGCCTGCTGGCCGCCTACCGCCCCTTCCTTGAACGATTTCTCGATAGAGTCGACCTCATCGTGACATCGTCGCCGAACATGGTCAGGCACTCGCCGTTCCTCGCCCCGCGCGCGGAGAGGTGCCGCGTGGTGCCCTTCGGCCTGCCCGCGCAGCGCCTCGCGGCCACGCCCGCCGTCCTGCGGCGCGCTGCGGAGCTGCGCGTCGCCCACGCCGGGCGCAAGATCGTGCTCTTCGTCGGCCGACTCGTGTACTACAAGGGCGTCGACGTGCTCGTGCGGTCCATAGCTGAGTCGGACGCGGACCTCGTGCTGATCGGCCGCGGCCCGCACGAGGGCGAGCTGCGCGAGCTCGCCTCCGCTTGCGGCATCGCCGCACGCGTGACCTTCCTCGCCCCGCAGGGTGACGACGAGCTCTCCGCCTGGTACCACGCCGCTGACGTGTTCTGCCTGCCAAGCGTTGCTCGCAGCGAGGCCTTTGGTCTCGTGCAGATCGAGGCGCACGCCGCGGGGACGCCGGTGGTATCCACCGACCTGCCCACCGGCGTCCCTTACGCGAACCCCGATGGCGTCACCGGGCTCACGGTGCCGCCCGGTGACGCGCTCGCGCTCGCCGCAGCCCTGAACCGTCTGCTCGACGACGACGAGCTGCGCGCGCGGCTCGGCGGCCAGGCGCAGGCGCGCGCGCTGCGCGAGTTCACGATCCCGCGCATGGTCGCGGGCACGCTCGAGGTGTACGCCGAGGCGGCAAGGCGTCACGCCGCCGAGGCGGGGGAGAGCGTAGATGTCGCGCAACCGCTTCATCGCGCTTTCCATCGCCGTCGACGCCGTACTCGTCAATGTCGGTTTCGTCCTGGCCTTCCTTCTGCGTTTCGAGGGCCGGCTGCCGTCATTCAACTTCCAGGCCTACCTCTTTCTTGCGCCGCTGCTCACGGTGCTCTACATCGGCGGCGCTTGGACCTACGGCCTCTACGACCCCGAGCGCGCCGACACCGCCTGGGCGGTGGTCCGTGGCGCCGTGGCCGCGGTCACTGTCGGCACGCTCCTGACGGCAGCGATAGCCTTCTTCGGCGGCGCGCGCACGGCCTCGTTCGCGCGCTCCACGATCCTGCTCGCGTGGGCCATCGACCTCGCGCTGCTCACGGGCTGGCGGCTCGCCTTCCTGCGCCTGGCACGCGTGAGCTGGCCGGAGCAGCGCGTGCTCATCGTCGGCACGGGCACGGCGTCGGTGGAGCTCGCCCAGAAGGTGTCGCAGCGCGACCGCTGGGGCTGGACGGTGACCGGCCTTATCGACGCGAGCACCGACCCGAGCCACAAGCCGCCGGCCGAGGCCGGCGGCTTCCCCGTGCTGGGGGGCGCTCACGACGTGGCGCGTATCGCCGGAGAGCATCGCGCCAACCGCGTCATCGTCGTCAGCCCTATCGCCTTGCGTGAGCTCGTGGAGTCGCTCGTGCTCGCCGACGAGGCGAGCGTGCGCGTCGACGTGGTGCCCGAGCTCTACGAGATCTTCATCGGCACGGTGGACGCCATCGTCGGCGACGTGCCGCTCATGGAGATCACGCATGCCATCGGTGCCGCGCTACTACGCCGCCGCCAAGCGCGTGATCGACGTGCTGGTCGCCCTCGTCGCCCTCGTCGTCGACCAGCCCCATACTGCTGGCGGCTGCCATCGCCGTCGCCGTCGACGACGGCTTCCCGGTGTTCTTCTCGCAGGAGCGGGTGGGCCGAAGCATGAAGCCGTTCCGCATGCACAAGCTGCGCACCATGGTCAAGGATGCCGAAGAGGCCTGCGGCCCCGTGATCGCCGAGGAGAACGATGCGCGCGTCACGGCTGCCGGTCGCTTTCTGCGCAAGTTCCGCATCGACGAGATCCCCCAGCTCATCAACATCCTCAAGGGGGAGATGAGCTTCGTGGGTCCGCGCCCCGAGCGCCCCTACTTCGTCGAGCAGTACCTCGTCGAGACGCCCGGCTACCGCGAGCGTTTCAGCGTGAAGCCGGGGGTCACCGGTCTGGCCCAGGTCAGCGGTGGTTATGCGACCACGCCCGAGCGCAAGCTCAAGTACGACCTCATCTACATGTATCATCAGACCCTCGCCATGGACGCCCAGATCGTGGCCGAGACCCTGCGCGTGGTGCTCACCGGGCGCGGAGCCAGATGAGGGAGCGAGTCGTTGGCCAAGGCCAATAAGAACCAGCGAGCCGCGCGGCGTCAGGCGGCCCGCAAGCAGGCGGCCGGCAAGCAGCCGTCGGCACGTGACGAGGCGGCCGGCAAGCAGCCGCCGACAAAGCAGGTCTCCGGTACGCCGGCGCCCAAGCCGGCGGCGCGCTCGGCCGCGCCGCGCCGAGGCGTCCGCCGGGCCCATGAGCGTCGCCCGCCGGGTCGTCCTGGTGGGCGCTGCTGGCCATGGTGTTCCTCGTTCCCGTCGCCTTCAGCAACCTCACCTTCCTCGGCTTCCAGACGCCCTTCACCTTCGATGCGTTCGACATCGTCAAGATGTCTCTCGAACGCGTGCTGGGGCTCGTCGCGCTGGGCGCCTGGGCTTGGGACATGCTGCGCAAGGGCGGCCGCATACGGCGCACGCCGGTGGACTGGCTCATCCTTGCCTTCCTCGCCTGGGTGGCGCTCACCACGGTGACGTCCATCCACTGGCCCACGGCGTTTTCGGCAAGCCGCGGCGCTACGAAGGGCTGCTCTCCTTCGTCAACTACGCCGTCATCTACTTCCTCGTCCTGCAGTTCGCCGACCGGGCTTCGCGCGTGCGCCGCCTCGCCCAGTCCCTGTTCTGGGCGAGCGTGATCGTGGCCGGCTATGGTCTGCTGCAGTTCGCCGGCCTGGAGTTCGTGCAATGGGGCACGCTCCCGTTCGAGACCAACCGCGCCTTCTCGACCTACGGCAATCCGGATCTTCTCGGCGGCTTCCTGATCTTCTCGGTCACGGTCGCGCTTGGACTCGCGCTCATGGAGCAGAGACTCGCCTGGCGCCTGGTGTACTGGGTGGGCTTCGGCCTCAACGGTCTGGCGCTGATCGTCGCCTTCACGCGCGGCGCCTGGATCGGCGGGGCCGTCAGTCTCCTGCTTCTGGGCGTCATCGCCTGGCGGCAGCGCGCGACCATGCGCCGCATCGACTGGGCGCCCGTCGGAGTCTCCGTCGCCGTCGGCGCCGCCGTCATCTGGCGCAGCCTCTCGAACCCCAACGAGGTCATGAACTTCGGCAAGCGCCTGGCCTCGATCTTCCAGTTCGGCGGCGGCAGCGGGCAGACGCGCACCGAGATCTGGCAGGCGGCCATCGCGGCCATCAAGGAGCGGCCGATCCTCGGCTATGGCGCCGACACCTTCCGCCTCGTGTTCCCCAAGTTCAAGCCGGTCGAGTACGTGCGCGACGCAGGCGGCTCGTCGGTGGCCGACAACGTGCACGACTACCCTCTGCAACTGGCCAGCCGGCATCGGCATCCCCGGCGTGCTCATGTTCTACGGCATCTTCGTCTGGGCCGGCGTGCGCTCCTTCAGCACCGTGTTCCGGCGCTCAAGCGAACCCACACGCCTCATCCTGGGTGCGTTCTGGGCCGCCGCGGTCGGCTACCTCGTCCAGCTTCTCTTCGGCATCTCGGTCACCGGCACCACGTTCCTGCTGTGGATCGCGCTGGCGGTCGTGCTCGTGCCGACCGCCCGGTGCGTCGAAGTGAGGGCTCTGCAGGTGGGGCACCGCTGGCCGGCGTGGTCATCCTCGCGGTCGCCGCGCTGGGCATCGGCTACCAGGGCGTCTTCCTTCTGGCCGACAACGCCTACCTGCACGCGCAGACCGCGCCGTTGCTGGCCGACCGCACCGCGGAGTCGGTTCGGGCGGTCAAGCTCAACTCGCTCAACCCGACCTATCGGAGCGCCGTGGGTCTCGCCTACCTCGATGAAGTCCGCGCCGGCCTGCAGGCCGGCGCGGAGGCGCAGCAGAACGGCGAGGACACGGCTCCGTACGCGGAGGCGGTCAAGCAGAGCTTCGCGAACGCGGAAGCCGCGCTCAAGGACGCCATCGCCTTCGTCCCCGACGAGTACGACAACTACGTGTCCCTGGCCGACCTCTACAACGTCGGCGGCGGGGCCCTGACCAAGGACCTGTACCGGAGCGCCATCGCCGTGGCTCGAGCAAGGGCTCGAGGTCGAGCCCTTCGGCACGGCGATCCGCGTGCAGCTCGCGCGGTCTCTCCTCGCCACCGGCAAGACGGCCGAGGCCATCAAGACGCTCGAGTACGTGGTGCGCATCGATCCGACGGGCGGCAACGCCGCGCTCATGCTGGCCGAGCATCTACCGGCAGCAGGGCAAGACGGCCAAGGCGCTCGCCGTCCTGAAGTCGTTCGATGCGCAGGCGCCCGGCCAGCCCGGCATCGCCGAGGCGATCCAGCAGCTCGAGGCGAGCGCGACGCCGGCGCCGTAGCGGGATAGGCGCCGCGCCCAACCGCCCGTACGCGACCAAGGGAAGAGCGGGAACGCGTCGTTCCCGTCTCTTCCCTTGTCGGCGAGTCGATCCCGATCGTGCGTGTGGGTCAGACCAGCTCGAACTCGCGCTCGAAATCGGCCTTCGAGCGTGCCCCGATGACCTTCTTGGCCGGCTCGCCGTCCTTGAACAGGATGATCGTCGGGATGCTCATGATGCCGAACTTGCTGGCGATCCCCGGGTTCTCGTCGACGTTGACCTTGCCGATGCACACCTTGTCGCCGTGGTCCTGGGCGATCTCGTCGATGATCGGGCCCACCATGCGGCACGGGCCGCACCAGGGCGCCCAGAAATCGACGATCATCGGCGTCGCGGCCTTGCCTACCTCGTCGTCGAACGTCGCGTCGGTCAGGGTCTTGACTTCGCTTGCCACTTGTACTCCTCCTTGGCGCGGCGGGGTCAGCCCCGCCCCTGGTTGCTGCCTTTCGTGCTTTGGCCTTACAGACTCTCGAGCACGCGCGTGAGGCGAGCCTGTACCTCGTCGGCGATGGGGGCGAGCTCGGGATTACCCACCATACCGAGCATGGCGCCGGCGTTGACCGCCGCCACCCTCGTGCCGGCGTCGGTCTCGTAGACCACGACGTTGCAGGGGAGCAGCAGGCCGAGGTCGGCCTCCACGCCGAGCGCCGCGTGCGCGAGCTTCGGATTGCAGGCGCCGAGGATCACGTGCGGGCGACCGTCGACACCGAGCTTCTCCTTCATCGTCTTCTTGACGTCGATCTCGGTGATCACGCCGAAGCCCTCGGCCTTGAGAGCCTCGAGGACGCGCGGCAAGACCGTGTCGTATGACCCGGTCAGGTCGCGTCCGACGCCGTACTCGACTGCCTGCATGGCGAACCTCCTGGAACAACGGGGACGCTGACCTATACCCATAGGGGTATATCTCTACGCCTCCGTCCGGACACGCGCTACGGCTACCATGCCCGCGGCGGGCGGCGGTCAATCCCGGGCGCAGTGCGCGGAAGCGGCCGCGGCCACCCTGGGCCGACGGCCGGCCGCGGCCTCATCCTCGCGCCTCGCGGACTGTTTCGGGTATCATCCTGGGTTCACGGCCGGCGCCGCCCGCGGCTCCGCCGGCCGCAGCCAGTCCCCGCGGAAAGGGCGTGGTGACCGTGAGAAGCGACGAGATCAAACGCGGCGTGGCGCGCGCCCCGCACCGTTCGCTGCTGCGCGCGCTCGGCATCAGCGACGCCGAGATGGAGAAGCCCTTCATCGGCGTCGCCAACTCCTTCAGCGAAGTGGTGCCCGGCCACATGCACCTGCGCACCGTCGTCGAGGCCGTCAAGGCCGGCGTGCGCGGCGCCGGCGGCGTGCCCCTGGAGTTCGGCGTCATGGGCATCTGCGACGGCCTCGCCATGAACCACTTGGGCATGCACTACTCCCTGCCCAGCCGCGAGCTCATCGCCGACACGGTCGAGTCGATGACCATCGCACACGCCTTCGACGCGCTGGTGCTGGTGCCGACCTGCGACAAGATCGTGCCCGGCATGCTCATGGCCGCCATGCGCCTCAACGTGCCCGCCATCATGGTCGGGGGCGGGCCCATGCTCGCCGGTCACCTGGACGGGCGCACCATCGACCTCAACAGCGTCTTCGAGGCCGTCGGCCGCCACCAGGCAGGCGCCCTTGACGACGACGGCCTCAAGGCCGTCGAGTGCGGCGCCTGCCCCACCTGCGGCTCCTGCTCGGGCATGTTCACGGCCAACTCCATGAACTGCCTCGCCGAGGTCATCGGCATGGCCCTGCCCGGCAACGGCACGATCCCGGCGCCGTACAGCGAGCGGCTACGCTTCGCCAAGGACGCCGGCGCCAAGGTCATGGACGTGCTGGCCGCCGACCTCAAGCCTCGCGACCTGCTCACGGAGGCCGCGGTCGGCAACGCCCTCGCGGCCGACGCCAGTCTGGGTTGCAGCACCAACACCGTGCTGCACCTGGCGGCGATCGCCACCGAGGCGGGCCTCGAGTTCGACCTGCGGAGCATCAACGAGGTCGCCGCGCGGGTGCCGCACATCTGCAAGCTCGCGCCGGCCGGCGCTCACCATATGGAGGACCTCTACCATGCCGGCGGCGTGCAGGCCGTGATGAAGCAGCTCATCGACGCCGGCCTCATGGACGGCTCCGCCCTCAGCGTCGCCGGCGGCACCGTCGCCGAGGCGGTGGCCGGCGCCCGCGTCGTCGACGACGACGTGATCCGGCCCCTCGAGCGCGCCTACCACGCCACCGGCGGCCTCGCCGTGCTCTTCGGCAACCTCGCCCCCGACGGCGCTGTGGTCAAAGAGGGCGCCGTGGCCGACGAGATGCTGCGGCACAGCGGCCCCGCCCAGGTCTTCGAGAGCGAGAAGGACGCCGTGGCGGCGATCGCCACCGGCGACATCCGCACCGGCTCGGTGGTCGTGATCCGCGGCGAGGGCCCCAGGGGCGCCCCCGGCATGCCCGAGATGCTCAGCGCCACGTCGATGCTCGCCGGCCAGGGTCGCGACAAGGACGTGGCGCTCATCACCGACGGCCGCTTCAGCGGCGCCACGCGCGGCGCCGCCATCGGCCACGTGGCGCCCGAGGCCCATGCCGGCGGCCTCATCGGGCTCGTCCTCGAGGGCGACACCATCAGCATCGACATCCCCGCACGCAGGCTCACGCTCGACGTCGACGAAGTGGAGATCGCGCGGCGCCGGGCGGCGCAGCCGCCCATTCCGCCGCGCGCAGGCGTATCCGGCTACCTCGCCCGCTACGTCAAACTCGTCTCCGGCGCGGAGAAGGGAGCTGTGCTCCAATGACACCAGACAAGAGGATGAAAGGGTCACAGGCCCTCGTGGCCGCCCTCGAGCACGAGGGCTGCGAGGTCCTGTTCGGGTATCCCGGCGGCGTCGCGATCCCGTTCTACGACGCCCTCTACGACGCCAAGAACCTGCGCCACGTGCTGGTGCGCCACGAGCAGGGCGCGGCGCACGCCGCCGACGGCTACGCGAGAGCGACCGGCAAGGTCGGCGTCTGCACGGCCACGAGCGGCCCCGGCGCCACCAACCTGGTCACCGGCATCGCCACCGCCTACCTCGACTCGTCGCCGCTGGTCGCGATCACCTGGCAGGTGCGCAGCGACCTGATCGGCACCGACGCCTTCCAGGAGGCCGACATCACCGGCATCACGCTGCCGATCGTCAAGCACTCCTACCTCGTCAAGAGCTCGGCCGAGCTGCCGCAGATCGTCCACGAGGCCTTCCACATCGCCTCCACGGGGCGTCCCGGCCCGGTGGTCATCGACATCCCCGTCGACATCGCCCTCGGCGAGCTCGCCTACCACGACGCCGACTCGATCGACCTGCCCGGCTACCGGCCCACGTTCAAGGGCCACATCAAGCAGATCCGCGCCGCCGCCAAGGCCATCAACGAGGCCCAGCGACCGGTGCTGTACCTCGGCGGAGGCGCGATCGCCTCCGACGCCGCCCCCGAGATCCTGCGGCTGGCCGAGATGCGCCGGCTCCCGGTCGCGACCACGCTCATGGCCCTCGGCGCTTTCCCCGAGACGCACGAGCTCTCCATGGGCATGCTCGGCATGCACGGCACCGTCACCGCCAACTACGCGGTGCACGAGTGCGACCTCCTCATCAACCTCGGGGCGCGCTTCGACGACCGCGTGACCGGCAAGCTCAAGGCCTTCGCGCCGCATGCGCGCATCATCCACGCCGACGTGGACCCGGCCGAGATCGGCAAGAACGTGGCGCCGCTCATCCCCATCGTGGGCGACGCCAAGCACGTCGCCGCCGGGCTGGTCAAGGAGCTCGAGGCCATGGAGTGGCCGCCCGAGCGCACCGCCGAGTGGCTGGCGCGCATCGCCGCCCGCAAGGACGAGTTCCCGCTGCATTACGAGGATCCCAAGGACGGCAAGCTCGCGCCGCAGCTCGTGATCCAGGAGATCGACCGCCTCACCGCACACGACGCCATCATCTGCACCGACGTGGGCCAGCACCAGATGTGGGCGACGCAGTACTACACGTACAGGTACCCGCGCCAGTTCATCAGCTCCGGCGGACTCGGCACGATGGGGTTCGGACTGCCGGCGAGCATCGGCGCCAAGATCGGCCACCCGGACAAGACGGTGATCGACATCAGCGGCGACGGGGGCTTCCAGATGACGATGCAGGAACTCGCGACGGCCGTGAGCTACGACGTGCCCGTCGTGGTCTGCATCCTCAACAACGGCTACCTGGGCATGGTCCGCCAGTGGCAGGACCTCTTCTGGAACAAGCGCTACTCCTTCACCTGTGTCGAGGTGCAGCCCGACTTCAAGCTGCTGGCCGAGGCGTTCGGCGCCGTGGGGCTTCTGGTCACCGAGAAGGACGAGATCGAGCCGGCCCTGCGCGAAGCGCTCGGCTGCGGCCGGCCGGCGGTGATCGACTTCCGGACCTCCGCCGAGGAGAACGTCTTCCCGATGGTGCCGGCCGGCCAGGAGATCACCGAGATGATCGGCGGCCAGAGCCGCAAGGGGAGGAAGTCATGAAGCACACCCTCTCCATCCTCGTCGAGAACAAGCCCGGCGTGCTCACGCGGGTCGCCGGGCTCTTCGCGCGCCGCGGCTTCAACATCGAGAGCCTGGCGGTGGGACTCAGTGAAGACCCCAAGCTGTCGCGCATCACGATCGTCATCGACGGCGACGAGCACCCCGTGGACCAGGTCACCAAGCAGCTGCACAAGCTCATCAACGTGCTCAAGATCCGCGACCTCGAGGCGGGCAACGCCGTGTCGGCCGAGCTGCTGATCGTGCGCGTCGCCGGTGAGGGAGACAAGCGCACCGAGGCGCTGCAGATCGCCGAGATCTTCAAGGCCAAGATCGTCGACGTGGACCGCCGCGCGCTCACGTTGCGCGTGGTCGGCACCAACGACAAGCTCGAAGCTCTCCTCGCGCTGCTGCAGCCGCTGGGCGTCCTCGAAGTCGTGCGCACGGGCACCATCGCCATGGGGCGCGGGAAGGGCTGACGCCCGCCCGCGCCGCGGCAGGAATGGAGGGCATGAAGATGGGCAACTGGTTCAAGCCGATCCTGGGTGGTCCGCAGCCCTCAGGACCCGTCGAGACGGTCCGGTCGTTCCGCACGACCGACCCTACGCTGAGCCGAGACTGTATCGCAGCCGAGCTGGACGGCTGGGTCGTCGACTCGAAGGAAACGCAGACGATCCGCCTCTTCGAAGTCGCTGAGCCCCACGTCGACGGATGCCTTCTCGCCTACAGGGCGCGGCTCAAGACCGAAGGGCTGGCCGGCCGCGCCTATCTGGAGATGTGGTGCCGTCTGCCGGGTCGTGGGGAGTTCTTCTCCAAGGGGACGCACCAAGCGGTCACGGGCACGAGCGACTGGGGCTCCTACGAGATCCCGTTCCGGCTGAAGAAAGGGCAGAGCCCCGACCTGGTCAAGCTGAACCTCGTCATCGAGGGAGTGGGGAGAGTCTGGATCAGTGACGTCGAGCTGCTGAAGAGTCCCTTGACCTGATCTCGGGATGCCATGACGATCGCTGACCCGCCGGCGTGAAGTGCTCACTCCCGACGTCGCCGGCAGAGCAGGCACCGCTCGCCTTCTGCTCGGCAGACTCGACGATCTCGGCGTCCACACTGTCGACCAGCGTCGGCTGCCGGGATCCATCCGACGTCATGGCGTGGTCGCGCCGCGTGCTGTCGAGGCCTTGACGGTGCGCGGTGAGGAGGCAGGACCCCGAGTCGCTCGATGACCCTTCACCGCTGTCGGCTTCCTGGGTCAGCCCACGCGCTTGGGGAAACTGGGGCGTTTCATGCCGCATGGAGCCCGGGGCTTGGCGCCGCGCCCTGACGAGGGCGCGGCGCCAAGCGGTATCAGCGTCGAGCTACCAGGGCCACAGGCGCAGTGTAGCGCGCCAGACGTCGTCGTCGACGACCGTCGGGTCCGGGCTCGCGAACGAGATCTCGCGGTCGCCGCCGAACGTGAGGATCGACTGGCGTAGCCCGAAGGGGCCGCTCCTGACCACGAGCGAGTCGAAGTCGTACTTCACATCCGCGGAGGTCGCGGCGTTCCAGGGGCTGCCGGTCAGCTTGGTCCAGTTCTTCCCGTCACGGCTCGCCCACTGGTCGGTGGGATGGCCGGGGAGGAGGTTACCCGGAACGGGCCCAAGCGCCGGGTTCGCCGGCGAGGGCCAGCCGAAGCCGCCGAAGACGACGATGGTGTCACCGAGCACCTGAGCCTGATGTCCGGGGCGGGCGCTCCAGCCCGGCCGAAGGGGTCACGAGTTCCCACGTGGCGCCGTCGCGGGAGCGCCAGACGTCGTTGAAGTACGGGCACTCCAGGCCGGTCGGACCCTCCGTGCAGAGGAAGCCATCTTCGCCGCCGAGGAGATACAGGTAGCCGTTCTTCTCCACGACCGCCGCCCCGGCGCGAGCGGGCCAGGGCGCGGCGCCCGTGACCAGCTCCCACGTCTGTCCGTCGCGCGAACGCCAGACGTCGTTCAGCAGCACGCGACCGCTGCCACCGATGGCGACGTCATCGCCGTTGCTGCCGGCCATGACGTAGATCCAGCCCTTGAACACGATCGCGCTCAGGCCGGCGCGAGCCTGCCAGGGCGCATGCTCGGTGAGGAGCTGCCAGTTCACGCCGTCGCGCGACGTCCACACGTCGTTGAAGAACTGGGTCGGCGGAGCCGGCGGCGCTCCCCCAAGGTCCTGGCCGCCCATGACGAACATCGCGCCGCCCTTGGTCACGGCCTGGAAGTAGGCGCGGGGCGCCCACGGCGCCGTCCCCAGGCTGTTCCACGAGGCGCCGCGGTCGCCGCTCGCCCAGACGTCGTTCCACAGCAAGCTGGCAAAGGGATTGAACGGCGTGGGAGCCGGCGTCCGGCCGCCCATCACGAACAGGCGATCGCGCAGCTCGACAGCCTGGAGGCCCGCGCGGCCTGTCCAGCCCGAGGGATCGTCGCCGTAGACCTTCGTCCACGTCAGGGACGGGGCGTAGTCCTTACCGCCGGCTGAAGCGGCGGGCACGGCAACGACTATCGTCAAGACTATGAGCGCCAGAACGAGCGGCGCCACGAGGTATCTACGCATGGTCTCTCTCCACTACGGGTTTGCCGTCGAGAATGCGCCGATGCATCTCGACAATAATATAGCTTTGCTACCCAGTAACTCATCAATCTAGGCATGGCGCGCGCCGGGTCCTCGTCGCATAGACTCACCAATGGCCGACCAGTAGCACGGGACTCATGAGGTGACGAATGGCTGAGCAAGCCAGCACGCGGAAGGCGGTCAGGCGGCAGGCGCTGCCCGACGAGCGGGGGTTCTTCGGCGAGTACGGCGGGCAGTTCCTGCCGCCCCAGCTCGAAGCTCCCTTCGCCGAGATCACGAAGGCGTACCACGAGATCGAGAACGATGCGTCCTTCATCGCTGAGCTGCGCTACCTGCGCAAGCACTTCCAGGGCCGGCCGACGCCGGTCTATCACGCGCGCACCCTTTCGCTGGCGAACGGCGGCGCGCAGATCTACCTGAAGCGCGAGGACCTGAACCACACCGGCGCGCACAAGCTGAACCACTGCATGGGCGAGGCCCTGCTGGCCAAGTACATGGGCAAGAAGAAGGTCATCGCCGAGACGGGCGCCGGTCAGCACGGCGTCGCGCTGGCCACGGCCGCCGCCCACTTCGGCCTCGAGTGCGAGATCCACATGGGCGAGGTCGACATCGAGAAGCAGGCGCCCAACGTGAGCCGCATGCAGCTCCTGGGCGCCACGGTCGTGCCCGTCTCCCACGGCCTCAAGACGCTCAAGGAGGCCGTCGACTCCGCCTTCGAGGCGTATCTGGCCGACTACGAGAACTCCATCTACTGCATCGGTTCGGTCGTCGGGCCGCATCCGTTCCCGCTCATGGTGCGCGACTTCCAGCGCGTGGTCGGCATCGAGGCACGCGAGCAGTTCCTGGAGATGACCGGCAGCCTCCCCGATGTGGTGGAGGCGTGCGTCGGCGGCGGCTCCAACGCCATCGGTATCTTCACGGCCTTCCTGGACGACCCCTGCGAGCTGATCGGCGTGGAGCCGCTCGGCCGCGGCGACACGCTGGGCGAGCACGCCGCGACGATGACCTACGGCAGCGAGGGCGTGATCCACGGCTTCAAGTGCTATCTGCTGCAGAACGCGGACGGCTCGCCGGCGCCCGTGTACTCGTGCGCCAGCGGCCTCGACTACCCCGGCGTCGGACCGGAGCACAGCTATCTCAAGGACACCGGCCGGGTCGACTACGTCACCTGCAGTGACGAGGCCTGCCGCGACGCCTTCTTCAAGCTCAGCCGCCAGGAGGGCATCATCCCGGCGCTCGAGAGCGCGCACGCCGTCGCCCACGCGCTCGTGAAGGCCCGCGAGATGAAGACGGGCACCATCCTCGTCAACCTCAGCGGCCGCGGTGACAAGGACATGGACTACGTGATCGAGCACTGGGGCATCGGGGCGGACGAGGGCTGAGCGCCGGTCCGGGGCCCGTGTTCGCGAGAAGGAGAAGCATGAGAGGCGTGCGTCTGGTCATCGGCCTTTTCGGCGCGATCCTGCTCATCTCGGGGTGCGGGGCAGGGGGGTCAGGCGATGTGCGGTCTCCTTCGGCCAGTCCCTCGCCGGTCGCCACCGGGCCGGCGCGCGCGTCATCGGCGTCCGGCGTCACGATCCGCTACGAAGGCAACGCCCAGGTCGAGGTGAGCCTGAAGGCGGCGCCCGGGTGCTGATCGACGTCTACGACCCGTCGGCGCTCTCGGCGCCGCCGACGGCCGCCGACATCCTGCTGACCACGCACACGCACGACGACCACCTGTCGCCCGACTTTCGCGGCAGCTTCCCCGGCCGCCAGCTGTTCGTGAGGGAGGGCGCGATCAAGACGCCGGGCGCCGTCATCACGAGCATGTCGGCGGCGCACAACGAGGGCGACCTGCTGCTGCCGAAGAACGGCACCGACTACATCTTCGTCGTCGACATGGGCGGTCTGCGCATCGCCCACTTCGGCGACATCGGACAGACAGCCTTGACGGCCGGGCAGCTGGAGAAGCTGGGCGACGTGGACATCGCCGTCACCCAGTTCGAGAACTCCTTCAGCCATATGGACGCGACCAACCAGAAGGGCTTCCGCCTCATGGAGCAGGTCAAGCCGCGGCTGATCCTCCAGACGCACACGAGCCCGGCCGCGGTGCAGTATGCCGGGACGCTGTGGCCGGTGCTGGTCTCGGTGCGGCCCTCCGTCACGGTCACCGCGGCGGATCTCCCCGCCGAGACCAGCCTCCTGCTGCTCGGCGACGACGCCGCCTTCTACGCAGGGCTTGTGCCCGCAGAGAAGGTGGACTGGTGAGGCCGTGTCGCCGGCTCCGGGACTGGGCGACGTGACCGCCGCCGGCGACACCGGCCTCGAGAAGGCGGGCCCGGACGGGGCGGCGCAGGAGGCCGCTGAAGACAGCGGCCGCCATGCCACCAACCTGGAGCTCTTCCTTGACCTCGTCTTCGTCTTCGCGGTCACGCAGGTGGCCGGGGTGCTCGCTTCCGACCTGAGCGTGGCCGGCTTCGGCAGGGGGCTGCTCCTGGCGTGGCTGGTGTGGTGGCTGTGGTCGCAGTTCACGTGGCTGGGCACCGCGATCGACCTGGGCGGCCGCTCGGCGACCCAGTTCCTCGTGCTGGCCACGGTGCCCCTCACCCTGCTCATGGCCGTCGCCCTGCCGGGCGCCTTCGGATCGTCGGGGCTCGAGTTCGCCGGCGCATATCTGGCCGTGAACCTGTGGGCACTCGCCATCCAGGGCTGGGGCTTGCGGCGAGAGCCGGCGACCCGAAGAGCCTGGCTCCGCTACGCGCCGCTGGCGGCCCTGGCGCCGCTGGTGCTGCTCGGCGGCGCCTTCCTCCCCGAGGGCGCCCGCTTCGGGGTGTGGTGCGCGGTCGCGGCGTTCAGCGTCGCCAGCGCCCTGGCCGGCGGACGAGGTCAGGAAGGGACGATCGAATGGACTGTCGACCCCGGGCACTTCACCGAGCGGCACGCGCTCTTCGTCATCATCTCTCTCGGCGAGATCCTGGTGGCCGTGGGCGCCTCGGCCGCCGGGGTGCGCCTCACGCCGGCCGTCGGCGCCGGCCTCGTCGCCGCCGTGGCCGTCGCCTGCGTGTTCTGGTGGACCTACTTCGCCTTCGTGCCCGAGGCGGTCGAGCGGGCCCTGCGTCTTGCCAGACCCTACGAGCGGGGGCGCATCGCCCGCGACCGCTTCACCTTCGGGCACTTCCCGATCGTCTTCGGCCTGGTGCTCTACGCCGTGGTCGCCAAACACGTCGTCGCGCATCCGATCGACCCCCCGTCCAGTGCGGACCTCGTGGTACTGGCCGGCGCCGTCGCGTTCTTCGTCGGCGGTCTCCTGGGCCTGCAGTGGCAGGCCGTGCGTCGGCTGGCGCCTGAGCGCGTCGCGGCGATCGCCGCGGTGGCCGCGCTGTGCTGGAGCGTGGGGCCGAGCGTCCCCGGCGTGGCCCTGGTCGCCGTGGTCGCCGTCCTCGTGGCGATCATGCAGGCGATCACGCTTCGTCGCCTCGATCGGCTCAGGGCTGAGAGGACGCAGTCCGCGCGTGGCTGAGCCGGCACGCCGGCGATAGACTGCGCGCTGAAGACGACCAGGATCCTCTGGAGGCGGCATGAAGAACATGGAGCAGCCGACATGAGACAGGTGGCCGTGGCGATCGCTCTCCTGGGTCTCGCCGGCGTCGCGGCCGGCGGATGCGCGGCGTCGAATCCGGCCGCTGAGGGCGGCGCCGGCGACGCGATCCTGGCCGCGGCCTTCAGGGATCGCGTGAACGATCTGCAGGTGCGGGGTAGCGGCACGGTGGCGAGGCTGCTCGCTGACGACGACGAGGGCAGCCGCCACCAGCGCTTCATCGTGCGCCTGGATTCCGGTCAGACGCTTCTCGTGGCTCACAACATCGACGTGGCGCCGCGCGTCGAGGGTCTGGCGGTCGGCGACGAGATCGCCTTCAGCGGAGTCTATGAGTGGAGCGCCGAGGGTGGCACCATCCACTGGACGCATGGGGACCCGGACGGGGATCACGCCGCAGGATGGCTGCGCCACGACGCCAAGACGTATCAGTAGGCGGGCCGCGGGCGGCGTCTACGTTGCCGCGCCCGGCGCGACACAGTACAGTTCAACGTTCGGAGTGCACCCGCCCCGTGGGGCGTACACAGGAGGAGACAACGCATGTATTACGACAAGGACGCCGACCTTTCCCTGATCAAGGCCAAGACCGTGGCCATCATCGGCTTCGGCAGCCAGGGCCACGCGCACGCCCAGAACCTGCGCGACAGCGGCGTCACCGTGGTCGTCAGCGACGTGCCCGGCACGCCCAACGCGGCGCGCGCCGAGAAAGCCGGCTTCGAAGTGCTCAGCGCCGCCGAGGCCACCAGGCGCGCCGACGTCGTCATGATGCTGGTCCCCGACCAGACCCAGGCGATCGTCTACAAGAACGACGTGGGCCCCAACCTCAAGGACGGCGCCACGCTGATGTTCGCGCACGGCTTCAACATCCACTTCGGCCAGATCGTGCCGCCGAAGACCGTGGACGTGAGCATGGTCGCGCCCAAGGGCCCCGGCCACATCGTGCGTCGCCAGTACGAAGAGGGCAAAGGCGTGCCCGTGCTCATCGCCGTGTATCAGGACGCCAGCGGCAAGGCGCAGGCCCAGGCGCTGGCCTACGCCAGCGGCATCGGCGGCCTGCGCGCCGGCGGCCTCGAGACCACGTTCGCCGAAGAGACCGAGACCGACCTCTTCGGCGAGCAGGCCGTGCTCTGCGGCGGCGCCATGGAGCTCGTCACGGCCGGCTTCGACACGCTCGTCGAGGCGGGCTACCAGCCGGAGATCGCCTACTTCGAGTGCCTCCACGAGCTCAAGCTCATCGTCGACCTGATGTGGGAGAAGGGCATCGCCGGGATGCGCTACAGCATCAGCGACACCGCGGAGTACGGCGACCTCACGCGCGGCTCGCGGGTCATCGACGAGAACGTGCGCGACACCATGCGCGAGCTGCTCGCCGAGATCCAGAGCGGCGAGTTCGCGCGCGAGTGGATCCTCGAGAACCAGGCCGGCCGCCCCGTGTTCAACGCTCTGCAGCGCCAGGGGAAGGAACATCTCATCGAGACCGTCGGCAAAGAGCTGCGCGGCATGATGAGCTGGATCGACGAGGGCGGGCTCGACATCGACGTGTGAGCCGGTTGCGGATGGGGGGCCGTGGTATGAGCGCGAAGAAGAGAGTCATCGTTCTCGAGGAGCTCGCCGCCGAGGGCATCGAGCTTCTCCGCGGCGCCGGCCTCGAAGTCGACGCCGGCGACGGCTGGGACGAGGACGAGCTGCTGCGGCGGATCCCCGGTTGCCACGGTCTGATCGTCGGTCCGGCGCATTCTGTCCCGGCCGAGATCCTGCGGGCCGGCGACGAGCTCCAGGTAGTGGGTCGCACGGGACTGAGCGCCACCAACATCGACGTTGCGGAGGCCACCAGACGCGGCATCGTCGTGGCCACCACTCCGCAGAGCAACGCGATCTCCGCCGCCGAGCAGGCGATGGCCCTCGTGCTGGCGTGCGCGCGCGACCTCGTGGGGACGCACGCCGACCTTCGCGCCGGCAGATGGCAGCCGGACAAGTGGACCGGGTCCGGCGTCGAAGTCCGTGGCAGGACTCTCGGCATCGTCGGGTCCGGAGGTGCTGCTCCGCTTCTTGCCGAGGCCGCGCTCGCCCTGGGCATGAAGGTCCTGACGGCCGTCGACGATCCCGGGCGCGTCTACGCCGAAGCCGACTTCATCCTGGTGGATGCGCCGAGCGGCGCCGAGACGGAGGAGCTCATCGGCGACGCTGAGTTCGCGCGCATGAAGGACGGCGTGCGGATCATCAGCCTGGCGCGGCCGGGCGTCGTCGACCCGGCGGCATGGACGCGCGCCATCGAGAGCGGCAAGGTGGCGGCCTCGGCCGCCACGGTGTACGGCGGCGAGAGGCCGGCCGGCGAACCGCTCGCCGCACACGGCGGCGTCCTTCTCGTGCCCCATCTCGAGGAATCCACCGTCGGACGCGCAGCTGCGCGCGGGGCTGATGATCGCCGAGCAGGTCGCCGCCGTGCTCCGCGGCGAGTTCGCGAGCAACGCGGTCAACGTGCCCGTCACGCTGGTCGACGATGCCGACGAGCTCATGCCGTACCTGGGTCTGTGCGCCCGGCTGGGGCGGCTGCTCGTGGGCCTCGCCGACGACCCCATCGCCGATATCGAGATCAGCTACGGCGGCAGCTTCGCCTACTTCGATACGCGGATCCTCACGCTCGGCGTCCTCGGGGGCGTGCTCGCCGACCAGGTGGAGGGACCGGTCAACTACGTGAACGTGCAGTCCATCGCCGACGAGCGCGGAGTGAGCGCGCGCGAGACGAAGCAGTCGGACCTTCCGGACTTCCCGCGGCTCATCACGGTGTCGACGCTCGGTCCTCGCGGCGAGGTGTCGGTCTCGGGCACCTCGCTCGGCCCCGAGCACAAGCCGCGGCTCGTCAGGGTCTTCGGCGAGGACATCGACATCGATCCGGCGCCCCACATGCTCTTTCTGCGCTACGTCGACGCCCCGGGCGTGGGCGGTGCGGTCGGGACCATGCTCGGGACGTGGGGGATCAACATCCGTCACATGTCGGTCGGCCGAGGCACCATCGAGCCCGAGGCGGTCATGGCCCTCACCCTCGACGAGCCGCTCGAAGCGAGTCAGCTCGATCAGCTCGTCGAGCGCTGCGGGCTGGCGTTCGGCAAGGGCGTCGAGCTGTAGGCGCGCGCTCGTCTGGACACGGGCGGCGGCCATCGGCTATGCTGCCCGCCATGCGAGACTCGACACATCGCCCGTCGTGACGGCTGGAGCGGGCGGGGCGGCGTCACCGCCCCGCCCGCTCCAGCCGGCTTCCGCATCCCACCGCGACGCTCCACTCCTCCTCAGGCCCGCGCGCCTGCTGCCGCGTCTCATCATCCATCGATCGCGCCCGTGACGCCCGTGACCCCTTGCGACCGGCGCATTCGCGCAGTCGCCACGGCACGGGCGCCCAACAGTTGTGAGGGCCGCGGTCCATTGGCTAGGATGGCGACTTCGCACAGACACCCGGATGCTCCGCCGGCCGCACGCGCTGCGGCCTCGAACCGCCCAGAAAGGACCTGACGATGCAGAAGCGTTTCCTCATCACTCCCGGCCCCACTCCCGTGCCGCCGGAGGTGCTCTCGGCTCTCTCCGAGCCGGTCGTCCATCACCGCGCGCCGCGCTTCACCGAGATCCTCAAGCAGGTCGTCGCCGGCCTGAAGTACATCTACCAGACGCAGAACGACATCATCGTCTTCTCCGCCAGCGGCACCGGAGCCATGGAGAGCGCTGTGGTCAACGTCGTGAACCCCGGCGACCACGTGCTCGTGGCCAGCATGGGCAACTTCGGCGAGCGCTGGAAGAAGCTCGCCGCCACCTGGGGCGCCGAGGTGACCGCCCTCGACTACGAGTGGGGCACCAGGGCCGTGCCCGCCGACATCGAGAAGGCGCTGGCCGCCGATCCGGCGATCAAGGCCGTCTACGTGCAGCACAGCGAGACGTCCACCGGCGTGGTCAACGACGTCAAGACCATCGGCGCGATCGTCGCCGGTACGCCGGCGATCCTCGTGGTCGACGCGATCAGCGGCCTCGGCGCCACCGACCTCAAGACCGACGAGTGGCACGTCGACATCTGCGTCGCCGGCTCCCAGAAGGCGCTCATGGTGCCTCCGGGCCTCGCTTACGCGGCGGTCAGCGAGAAGGCGTGGGCGCTCGTCGAGCAGTGCACCACGCCGCGCTTCTACTACGACTACGTCACGGCGCGCAAGAAGATGACCGGCGACTCCGCGCAGACGCCGTACACGCCGGCCGTGAGCCTCATGGTCGCGCAGAACGTGGCCATCGACCTCATCAAAGAAGAGGGCCTTCAGAACGTCTTCGAGCGGCATCGCGTCCTGAGCCGCGCCGCCAAGGAGGGCGTCAAGGCGCTCGGCCTCGAGCTCTTCGGCCCCGAGGACCCGGAGGCGAACTCCGTGACCGCCGTCAAGGTGCCCGAAGGCATCGACGGCGGCAAGATCGGCAAGATCGCCCGCGACAAGTGGGGCGTGTGGCTGGCCGGTGGCCAAGGACCGCTCAAGGGCAAGATCTTCCGCTTCGGCCACTGCGGCTACTTCGGCCACAGCGACATCATCGTCGGGCTCACCACGGTCGAGATGGTGCTGGCCGAGCTGGGCTACGACGTCAAGTTCGGCGCTTCGGCGGCCGCCGCCGAGCAGGTGTTCATGCAGAGCACCGTGCAGCTCTGAGAGGGGTGACGGAGATGAGCGACACGAAGAAGGTCCTGGTCAAGGAGAAGCTCGCCCCCGAGGGCATCGCCTTCCTCGAGGAGCAGGGTTTCGAGGTGGACGTGGGCACGGACTGGGATGCGGACGAGCTCCTGGCCCGCATCCCCGAGTACAACGGCCTCATCATCCGCTCGGCCACGAAGGTGACGGCGGACGTCATCCAGGCCGGCGCGAAGCTCCAGGTGGTGGGCCGCGCCGGCGTCGGCGTCGACAACGTCGACGTCGCCGAGGCGACCAAGCGCGGCGTCATCGTCGTGAACGCGCCGCAGAGCAACGTGCTCTCCGCCGCCGAGCACACGGTGGCCCTCATCATGGCCTGCGCCCGCAATCTCCCTCAGGCTCACGCCGACCTCAAGGACGGTCGCTGGGAGAAGGGCAAGTGGGGCAAGGGCGGCGTGGAGCTGCGCGGCAAGACGCTCGGCATCCTCGGCCTGGGGCGCATCGGCTTCCTCGTCGCCGAGGACGCCCGCGGTCTCGGAATGGACGTGCTCGCCTACGACCCGTTCGTGCCGGCCGAGAGGTTCCACGAGCTCGGTCTCAAGCGCGCCGACAACCCCGACAAGATCTACCGCGAAGCCGATTTCATCACCGTGCACCTGCCGAAGAACGCCGACACCCTCGGCTTCATCGGCGACGAGGAGTTCGCCAAGATGAAGGACGGTGTGCGCGTGGTCAACGTCGCTCGCGGCGGCATCGTCGACGAGGACGCCTGGGCGCGTGCCATCGAAAGCGGCAAGGTCGCCGCTTCGGCAGTCGACGTCTACCCCAAGGAGCCCACCACCGAGAGCCCGCTGTTCAAGTACGACAGTGTGGTCGCCACGCCGCACCTCGGGGCCAGCACCGTGGAGGCCCAGCAGCGCGCCGGCATGATCATCGCCGAGCAGGTGGCGGCGGTGCTGAACGGTGAGTTCGCGAGCAACGCCGTGAACATCCCGTTGGCGCCCGGCGAGGACGCCGACGAGCTCATGCCCTTCCTCGGGCTCTGCAAGCAGCTCGGCAAGCTCGTCGTGCAGCTCGCCGAGGGCCCGGTCGACGCCTTCGAGATCGGCTACGGCGGTGGCATCGCCCGCTACGACACGCGCATCCTCACGCTCGGCGTCCTTCAGGGCGTGCTCGCCGACAAGGTCGACGGACCGGTGAACTTCGTCAACGTGCAGAGCATCGCCGAGGAGCGCGGCATCTCCGCCAAGGAGACCAAGCAGCCGGCGGCCGTCGACTTCCTCAATCTCATCACGGTGACGACCCGCGACGCGCAGGGCGAGCTCTCGGTCTCCGGGACGACCCTGGGTCCGAAGCACCGGCCGCGTCTGGTCAGGGTGTATCGGCAGGACGTCGACATCGAGCCGGCGCCGCACATGGTCTTCCTGCGCTACTCGGATGTGCCCGGGATGATCGGCCGGATCGGCACCAAGGTCGGTCAGTTCGGCATCAACATCGGCCAGATGGGCGTGGGGCGCGACTTCAAGCAGCACGAGGCGATGATGGGGCTCACGCTCGACGAGCCGCTCACCGCCGACCAGCTCGCCGAGCTGGTGGCGAGCTGCGAGCTGCTCGGCGGCCGGCGCGTAGAGCTGTAGCTCAGCCGCCGGCGTTGAGCACGACCCGCAGGCGGGCGGTCCGAGAGACGCCCGCCGAATGGTCGGCGTGTGCGGGCAGCAGCGTGCGGAAGAGGTAGGTGGCCGAGCGCAGCGGCAGCGGCCACGAGACGCGGTAGCGTGAGCGGCCGTCGAGTGACCCGCTCGCCACCGTGCGCCATGAGCCGCCGCTGCGCCGCTGCACGAACACCCTGCTGCCCGCGTGGGCCGGCTTGACGACGCCCGAGAAGATCTCCACGTATCCGCTGCCGGCTCTGCGGTCGGCGAGCGCGATCGAGACCTCGGGCGCCACCTCCAGGTCGGGGAACGTCTCGCCGACGATGGTCTCACCGGCCGGACCACCGGCCGTGGCGGTCCAGGCGGCGGTGGCCTTGGGCACGGTCGTCGCCTGGTAGAAGCCCTCGTCGTCGGTGGTCGCCGTGGCCGCCGTCTTCGTGACGCCGCTGGCGTCTGTCCAGCGCACCTCGACGCGGCTGCCGGCGAGAGGGACGCCGGCGACCGTGAGGTACCCGGCGACGCCGACCTTCTCTCCGTAGACGACCTGCGCTGCCCGCGGGCGCAGGGTCAGCGCGGCGCCGTCTTCGCCGAGGCGCCACAGCCGGGCGCCTGCGCCCGCGCCGAGGGCATACGCGCCGCCGTCGCCGTCGGGCGCGAGGGCGTCGAGGGCCGTCGGGATGGGGCTCAGCGCCGGGCGTGACCAATCTCCGAGATACGTCATGCGAGCCACGCCGGCGGAGGCTGCGCCGTCGCCGTAGGCGACGGCGAGGTCGCCGGCGCGGTTCCACGAGACGTCGTCCACGCGGGGGTCGGCCAGGCCCAGGCGCAACGTGCTGCCGCCGGGATCGCCGATGGCGACGCCATCCGCGGCGATGTGCTGTACCCGCAGGCCATCGCCGGACGCGCCTGCCAGATAGCAGCCTCCCCACGCATCGTCGGCAAGCATGGTGACTCCGTTCGCGCTCGCGGCGGCGGGCCGCAGCCACCAGCGGTCGCCGCCGGCGGTGAAGCGCTGCACCTTGATCGTGCCGCCCTCCCGCCATGCCGTCGCCGCGCCGGACGCGGCGACGACGCCCACGATCGACTGCGTCGTGGCCGGCGGCGGGCCCAGCAGCGGATTGTAGGGCGAGATGGGTGCGGCCCAGTCGGCGCTCAAGTCGGGGGCGAAGCGCTGCGCGGCCACGCCGTTGCGGCCGGGTGCGCTCAGGAACACGAAGAGATGACCGAGATCGTCGCTGCTCATGCCGGCGATGGTGCCCTTGTCGACGGCGAGGCCGGGGTCGGGCCGCGCGGCTGCGCCGAGCGGGGAGACGTAGGCGAGCAGCGTGTCGCCGGAGGCGAGCGACGGCGTCGCCAGGAGCCGGACGTACACGCCGCCGAGGCCGTCCGGCTCCAGCTGCACCGGCGCCGCCGTGGCGCCGGCCCCACGTAGCTCCGCCACGGCGTCGTCGCTGCACACCACCACGGGATCGTAGACGCCGGCGCCGCTCGCCATGATGCGCTGCACCGACGTGACGCCGGCGGCTTTCCACGCCACGACCACGCCGCTTCCGCCGCCGCTCGTCGCCAGCCAGTCGCTGAGGCCGGCGATGCCGCCCACGAGCAGGGTCGGCTCGGCGCCGAGCGGCTCGCCGGCGCGGTCGTAGCGCTGCGCCACGAGCGCGGCGCCGGCGCCGTCGGCGACCGCCCAGACGACCGTGACGCCGGCGTCATCGGCCACGAGCTGCGCCGCACCGGCCACCGGCTGCGACCACAGAGGGGCGTAGGCGGCGAGCGCCGCAGGGGGAGCTCGCCGCGAACAGCGCGAGAACGAGGACGGGCAGAAGGAGCCGGCGCCTGGACATGTGAGACCCCCCGATGGGTGCAGACGGACCGCGGTCATCCTACCAGAGGGGTCTGCGTCGCAGGGTGGCGCCGGAGGCGTCGGCCGGGGGGGGGAGACGGGGGCTGACGGCGCCAAAGAGCCGGGCCGGCGCACGCGCCGGCCCGGCTCTCACATCAGCCGGGAGCGTCTCTCAGGCCGCGCGACGTAGTGTCTCGTGGGCGCAGAGGATGTTGCCCTCGCTGTCCTTGAACCAGGCGGCCCTGTCGGCGTCGCGCGACGCGATGCCGTCGATGGTCTTCAGGCCGTTCGGGAATGTCGTAGTCCTCGAAGCGGACGCCGCGCGAGCGGAGCTCGGAGACGGTCCCCTCGAGGTCGTCGACCTCGAACGTCACCGCGGTGTTCTCCGCCGTGGCGCGGCCGCGCTCGTAGAGGAAGATCAGGCTGCCCTTGCCGGCGTGGACGAAGAAGCCCTCCGGCATGTCGTCGCGCGCCTCGGTCTCGAGGCCGAGCTTCTCTTCGTAGAACGAACGCGCCCGCTTCAGATCCTCCGCGGGGAGGGTCGTTGCGGCGGGCGCTGTGCTCAGTCGTGTCGCTAGCTTGGTCATGGTAGTCACCTTTCATCGTGACGTTACCGTTCAACCGTTCCCGGCGCGTCGGACTTGAAACCGGAGAGATATTATCCTGATTCAGATGCTTGCGCCCGCGCGCGCGCCTGACGTAGACTCACCGGACGATGCGTCGCCACAGCACAAGCGAGTTGCCCCGGGAGGACCACATTGAGGTACGCGCCAGCGTACTCGACCTCCTCGGCCTCGCCCTGCTCCTCCCCCCGCGGGGGGATGCGTAGACACCTGCCGGCCGTAACGGCCCCTTCCTGGATCACAACCGGATCCGTAGCACTTCAAGTGGCGACGACTTCTGCCTTGGGAGGTGTGGGTACCTCGTGACCGAGCACCGCTACATCAACATCTTCGATACGACGCTGCGCGACGGCGAACAGGCGCCGGGCGCGACCTTGAACCGCGCCGAGAAGCTCGAGATCGCCCGCCAGCTCGCCAGGCTGGGGGTCGACATCATCGAGGCCGGCTTCCCCATCGCTTCGCCGGACGACTTCGAGGCCGTCAAGGCCATCGCGCTCGAGGTCGAGGGACCGCGCATCGCCGGCCTCGCGCGGGCCATCGAGAAGGACATCACCACGGCCTGGGACGCGGTGAAGGTGGCGGGGAAGCCGCGCATCCACACCTTCATCAGCACCAGCCCCGTGCACATGAAGTACCAGATCAAGAAGACGCCGGAGGAGGTGCTCGCCGACACGCGCGCCATGGTGAGCCTGGCGCGCGACCTCGCGAGCACCCACGCCGGCGCCGACGTCGAGTTCAGCGCCATGGACGCGAGCCGCTCCGAGCCGGAGTTCCTGGCGCAGGTGCTGGGCGTCGCCGTCGCGTGCGGCGCGACGACCATCAACGTGCCCGACACCGTCGGCTACGCCCTGCCGCACGAGTTCGGCGACTTCATCCGCGAGCTCTACCGGCTGTGCCCCGCGCTGCGCGACGTGGTCGTGAGCGTGCACTGCCACAACGACCTCGGTCTGGCCACGGCCAACTCGCTGGCCGCGGTCCGCGCCGGCGCCACCCAGGTCGAGTGCGCCGTCAACGGCATCGGCGAACGCGCCGGCAACGCCTCGCTCGAAGAGGTCGTCATGGCGATCCGCACGCGCGGCGAGTCTTTCGCCGCCGAGACCGGCGTGGAGACCACCGAGATCTCCCGCACCAGCCGCCTGGTGAGCACCCTCACCGGCTATCAGATCCAGCGCAACAAGGCCATCGTGGGCCGCAACGCCTTCGCCCACGAGAGCGGGATCCATCAGGCGGGCGTGCTCAGCGAGGCCTCGACCTTCGAGATCATGCAGCCGGCCGACGTAGGGCTCGCCGACAACGACATCGTGCTCGGCAAGCACAGCGGCCGGCACGCGCTGCGCGCCAAGCTGGCCGAGCTCGGCTACCAGCTCTCGGACGCCGACCTGGGCGACGCCTTCAAGCGCTTCAAAGAGGTCGCCGACAAGAAGAAGCAGGTCACGGTCCTCGACCTCGAGGCGCTCGTGAGCGAAGAGATCCGCGAGCGCCAGGACCACTTCAGCCTCAAGAGCTTCGTGAACCAGTCCGGCTCCTCCATCATCCCCACCAGCCAGGTGGAGGTGGAGGCTCGCGGTGAGCTCAAGAAGGGCCGCAGCTTCAGCAACGGCTCGGTGGAGAGCGTGTTCGCGGCCATCGACGACGCGGTCGGCATCAGCGGCAGCCTGGCCGACTACCAGGTGCACGCCATCTCGTCGGGCAAGGATTCGCTCGCCGAGGTGCGCGTGACGGTGGTCGTCAACGAGCGCTCGTTCAACGGCCAGGCAGTGAGCTTCGACGTCATGGAAGCCTCGGCGAAGGCCTACGTGAGGGCCGTCAACAACGCCGCGGCAGCAGGGGAGGTCTGATGGGTTCCACGATCACCGAGAAGATCCTCGCCCGCGCCGCGGGGCGCGACGAGGTCCACGCCGGCGACATCATCGAGGCCAGGATCGACCTCGCGCTGGCCAACGACATCACCGCGCCTCTGGCGATCGCCGAGTTCGAGAAGGCCGGGTTCACGAAGGTCTTCGACCCGGCCCGCATCGCGCTCGTGCCCGACCACTTCACGCCCAACAAGGACATCAAGGCGGCGGGCCAGGCCAAGAAGATGCGCGAGTTCGCCCGCAAGCACGAGATCGTCAACTACTTCGAGGTCGGGCGCGTGGGCATCGAGCACGTGCTGCTGCCCGATACGGGGATGGTGGCGCCGGGCGACGTCGTCGTCGGCGCCGACAGCCACACCTGCACCTACGGCGCCGTGGCCGCCTTCAGCACCGGCATGGGCAGCACCGACTTCGCCGCCGCCATGGCCTGGGGCCGCGTCTGGCTGCGCGTGCCCGAGAGCATCAAGTTCGTGTACTCGGGCCGCCCGCAGCCGTGGGTCACCGGCAAGGACCTGATCCTGCACACCATCGGCCTGATCGGTGTGGACGGGGCACTCTACCAGGCCATGGAGTTCGCCGGCGAGGGCGTCGAGACGCTCTCGATGGACGAGCGCTTCACGATGTGCAACATGGCCATCGAGGCCGGCGGCAAGAACGGCATCGTCGGCTTCGACGAGAAGACGACGCAGTACCTGCAGTCCCGGCCCGAAGGCAGTCGCGCACGCACGGCCGGCAAGGTCTTCGCCAGCGATGCCGACGCCGAGTACGCGCGCGTCCTCGAGATCGACGCCGCGGCCGTGCCGCTCACGGTGAGCAAGCCGCACCTGCCCAGCAACGCGGCGCCCGCGGTCGACCTGGCGGACGTCACCATCGACCAGGTCGTCATCGGCAGCTGCACCAACGGCCGCCTTGCCGACCTGCGTCAGGCGGCCGCGATCCTGCGCGGCAAGAAGGTCCACCCGAACGTCCGCGCCATCATCCTGCCGGGCACGCAGCAGGTGTGCCTGGATGCCATCGCCGACGGCACCATGCAGGCGCTCGTCGAGGCCGGCTGCGCCTTCAGCACGCCCACCTGCGGGGCGTGCCTCGGCGGCCACATGGGGGTCCTCGCCGAGGGCGAGCGCGCCGTGGCCACCACCAACCGCAACTTCGTCGGCCGCATGGGGCACCCCGGCGCCGAGGTCTACCTGGCCAGCCCCTACGTGGCCGCCGCCTCGGCCGTGGCCGGTCACATCGCCACGCCCGAAGAGGTCGGCGCCGTCGCGGGAGGGTCGCGATGATCTTCGAAGGCACCGTTCACGCGTACGGCCGGGACGTCGACACCGACGTCATCATCCCGGCGCGCTATCTCACGACCAACGATCCCGCCGAGCTCGCGAAGCACTGCATGGAGGACATCGACGCGGAGTTCGTGACCAGCGTGCAGCCCGGCGACATCATCGTCGCCCACGAGAACTTCGGCTGCGGCAGCTCGCGCGAGCACGCCCCGGTGGCCATCAAGGCCTCCGGGATCAGCGTGGTCGTCGCCTCGTCGTTCGCGCGGATCTTCTACCGCAACGCCATCAACACGGGCCTGCCCATCGTGGTGTGCCCCGAAGCGGCCATGGAGGCCAAGTCGGGCGACCGCCTGCGCGTGGACCTTGCCGCCGGCACGGTCGAGAACGTTACCCAGGGCAAGAAGTACGACGCCGAGGCGTTCCCGCCGTTCATGCAGGAGCTCATCGACCGCGGCGGCCTGATGGAATACGTGAAGGCGCGCGTGGCCGGGGAGGGCGCCTGACCAGCCGCCGTAGAAAGGCCACCGACGGCGAGCCTTCGTGCGGGGCAGCGCAGCAGCACCGCTCAGCGCCGCCGCTGCGCCGGGCGGCGCGGGCCAAACGGTCACGGACAGACTGAAAGACCATTCGTCATCGGAGAGAGGGACCATGGGAAGGACATACAAGATCGCGGTGCTGCCGGGCGATGGCACGGGGCCCGAGGTGGTGACTGAAGGATTGAAAGCCCTGCAGGCGGCCGCCGCCAAGTACCAGTTCTCTCTCGACCTGACGTACTACGACTTCGGCGGCGAGCGCTACCTGCGCACCGGCGAGATCCTGCCCGCTTCGGCGGTCGAAGAGCTGAAGGGATTCGACTCGATCTACCTCGGCGCCGTGGGGCACCCGGACGTCGAGCCCGGCATCCTGGAAATGGGTCTCCTCCTCCGCCTGCGTTTCGAGCTGGACCAGTACATCAACCTGCGTCCTGTGCGCCTCTACCCCGGCGTGGAGACCCCGCTGAAGGACAAGGGCCCGAAGGAGATCGACTACACCGTGGTCCGCGAGAACTCCGGCGACGTGTACGCCGGCGGCGGCGGCATCATGATGAAGGGCACGCCGCATGAAGTCGCCGTGCAGAACATGCTGTACAGCTGCCACCAGGTGGACCGCTGTCTGAGGTGGGCGTTCGAGTACGCCCGCAAACACGGCAGGAAGGCGCGTGGCAGCGGCCCGGAGAACACCCTCGGCCTCGTGGGCAAGACCAACGTCCTGACGTTCGTCTACGACCTCTGGAACCGCCGCTTCAACGAGATCGGCGAAGAGGAGTACCCGGACGTCAAGCGCGAGTACTACCACGTGGACGCCACCTGCATGTGGATGGTCAAGAGCCCGGAGTGGTTCGACGTCCTGGTGACCGGCAACATGTTCGGCGACATCATCACGGACCTGGGCGCGATCACCCAGGGCGGGATGGGCGTCGCGGCCGGCGGCAACATCAACCCCGAGGGTGTCAGCATGTTCGAGCCCATCGGAGGTTCAGCGCCCAAGTACACCGGCCTGGGTGTGATCAACCCCGTCGCAGCCATCGTGGCCGGTGCGATGATGCTCGACACCCTGGGTGAAAGCCAGGCGGCGCAGGACGTCGAGAGCGCGGTGGCCGAGGTCACCGGCACCAAGATGAAGGGCATGGCCTCCGGCCAGATGGGCTACTCCACGAGCGAGGTCGGTGACCTCGTGGCCGAACGCGTTTGACCGGGGGTCACAGACTGCAAGCACCCCTCAGGAGAGATCGAACCTGCCGCGCGGAGTCCGCGCGAGAGGACAGGAGGAAGACGATGGCCCCGATCCCCGAAGTGGACAAGATCTGGATGGACGGCGAGCTCGTGCCCTGGGCCGAAGCCAAGGTCCACGTGCTCACGCACGCGCTTCACTACGGCTCCGGCGTGTTCGAGGGCATCCGCTGCTACACGACGCCCGCGGGCCCGGGCGTCTTTCGTCTCCGGGAGCACCTGAAGCGCCTGGTCCGCTCCGGCAAGCTGTACTACATGCCCGTGCCCTACACGCTCGACGAGCTCTACGACGCCACGTTCGCGGTGATCGAGGGCAACCGTCTCGACGCGTGCTACATCCGCCCGCTGATCTTCCGCGGCTACGGAGAGATGGGCCTGTTCCCGCTGAACGCCCCGGTCCAGACGGTCATCGCCGCCTGGCCGTGGGGCGCCTACCTCGGCGAGGAGGGCATCAGGCACGGCATCCGCGCCAAGGTCTCGAGCATCCAGTCGCTCGACCACACGGCGCTGGCCCGCGCCGCCAAGGCCACGGGCCAGTACCTGAACAGCATCCTCGCCAAGATCGAGGTGACCAAGGCCGGCTACGACGAGGCCATCATGCTCACCGCGCACGGGCACGTCGCCGAGGGCTCGGGCGAGAACATCTTCGTGGTGCGGGACGGCATGCTCATGACGCCGCCGCCCAGCGACGGGGTGCTCGAGGGCATCACTCGTGACTCGGTCATGAAGATGGCCGCCGCCATGGGCATCCCCTGCCAGGAGCGCACCATGGCGCGCAGCGACCTGGTGATCGCCGACGAGCTGTTCTACACCGGCACGGCGGCCGAGATCGTGCCGATCCGCGAGGTCGACGATCACTTCATCGGCGAGCCCGGGCCCATCACGCGCCAGATCCAGCAGAAGTTCCGCGCCATCATCGAGGGTCGCGACGAGGAGTTCGGCCACTACATGGAGTACGCGAGGAGCTGAGCTCGATGAGCGACCAGACCGTGCGGCTGTACGACACCACCCTGCGTGACGGCATGCAGCAGGAGGGCATGTCGGTCTCGGTGGACGAGAAGGTGCGCATCGCCCTCAAGCTGGACGAGCTGGGCGTCCACTTCATCGAGGGCGGCTTCCCCGCCTCGAACCCCAAGGAGGTCGAGTTCTTCCGGCGCATGGAGCGCGAGCGCCTCCGCAATGCCGAGCTGGTCGCCTTCGGCATGACCACGCGCAAGGGCGTGGCTGCGGAGGCCGACGACCACCTGCGCGTGCTGGCCGACTCCTTCCCCGGCACGGTGACCATCGTCGGCAAGACCTGGGGACTGCACCTCACCAAGGTGCTGCGCGTGAGCCGCGGCGAGAACCTGCGCATGATCGACGACTCGGTGCGCTTTCTGGTCGCTCAGGGCAAGACGGTCGTCTACGACGCCGAGCACTTCTTCGACGCCTGGCGCGACGACGCGGCCTACGCGCTGCGCTGCGTGACCGCCGCCGCCGAAGCCGGCGCGGCGGTCGTCTGCCTGTGCGACACCAACGGCGCCTCCCTGCCGCCGTTCGTCGCCGGCGTCGTCGGCGAGGTCACGGCGGCTCTCGGCGTGACCGTCGGCGTGCACATCCACAACGACAGCGACTGCGCCGTGGCCAACAGCCTCATCGCCGTCGAGGCCGGCGCCCGCCAGGTGCAGGGCACGATGAACGGCTACGGTGAGCGCTGCGGCAACGCCAACCTGGTCAGCATCATCCCGGCGCTCAAGCTCAAGATGGGCCTGCCGGTGGTCACCGACGAGCAGCTGGCGCGGCTCGGCGAGACGGCTCACTTCGTGGCCGACGTGTGCAATTCCGCCGTCTGGGCGCACGAACCCTACGTGGGCAAGGCCGCCTTCGCCCACAAGGGCGGGATGCACGTGGCCGCCGTGGAGCAGGCGCCGCAGACCTTCGAGCACGTCGACCCGGCGGCCGTGGGCAATCAGCAGCGCATCCTCGTCTCGGAGCTCTCGGGCAAGGGCGCCGTGCTGCGGCGCGCCCACGACATCGGCCTCGAGCTCGAGGGCGACGACGAGCGCGTCGCGACCGTCCTCAAGCGGCTCAAGGAGCGCGAGCACCTCGGCTACCACTACGAGGCCGCCGACGCCTCGTTCGACCTGCTCCTGCGCGAGGAGCTGGCGCCGTACGAGCCGCTGTTCCGCCTCGAGAGCTTCCGCGTCATCGTGGAGAAGCGCGAGGACGGCAGGGCCGTCGTGGAGGCCACCATCAAGGTGCACGTGGGCGGCGAGCGCATCATCAGCACGGCCGAAGGCAACGGTCCGGTCAATGCGCTCGACACCGCCCTGCGCCAGGCCATCGTGAGCAAGTACCCGCACCTCGCCGACATCGAGCTGGTGAACTACAAGGTGCGCATCCTCGACGAGAACAAAGGCACCGGCGCCGTCACCCGCGTGCTGCTCGACGCCAGCGACGGCGACGACACCTGGGGCAGCATCGGCGTCAGCGAGAACGTCGTCGAGGCCAGCTGGGAGGCCCTCGTCGACTCGATCGAGTACGGCATGGTGCGGAGCCGGCAGCCGTGAGGGGCGGCGACGCGCCGGGCCGGCCGCCGGCCGGCGCCTTCGGGCGGGTCGCGGTCGCCGGCGACGAGCGGCACTGCCGCTTCGCCGGCGACGCCGTCGAGCTGCTCGATCGGCCGGCCTACGAGGTCGGCGCCCGCATCACCGGCGACGCGGGACTCGCGGCGGTGCGCCTTCTGGCGCCCGTGCTGCCCGGCAAGATCGTCGCCGTGGGCCTCAACTACCGGGCGCACGCCGACGAGCTCAAGATGGCCGTGCAGCCCGAGCCGATCCTCTTCATGAAGCCGCGCACGGCGGTCATCGGGCCGGGGGAGACCATCGTGCGCCCGGCCCGCTCCATCCAGGTCGACTACGAGGCGGAGCTCGTCGTCGTGGTCGGCCGGCGCTGCAAGGACGTCTCGCCGGCCGACGCCGCCGGCTGCGTCGCCGGCTACACCTGCGGCAACGATGTGACCGCCCGCGACCTGCAGAAGGTCGACGGGCAGTGGACGCGCGCCAAGAGCTTCGACACCTTCTGCCCGCTGGGGCCGTGGGTCGTGCCCGAGGCGCCGCCCGCGGAAGCGCGCGTGAGCGCGCTGCTCGACGGCGCCGAGGTGCAGCACGGCTTCGTCGGCGACATGCTCGTGGGGCCGCTCGAGCTGCTCGCGTTCGCGAGCGGCATCATGACCCTCGAGCCCGGCGACGTCCTGATGACGGGCACGCCGCCCGGCGTCGGCCCGCTGGCCGCCGGCCAGACCGTCACGATCGTCGTCGAGGGCGTCGGGGAGCTGCGCAACACCGTCGCCTGAGCGCCTGTGCGCAGCCTCCCTGGCGCGGCGGCGCAGCCGCTCCGCGCCGCCCGCTTGACCCGCGTCCCGCGCGGACGATACGCTCGCGTCTCCGATGGGGAGTAGCCGGCCGGCGCGAGCGGGCGGCGCGGTCGTCAGCACGGGCAGCAGCCCCGGTCGCGCACTGAAGCGGCAAGACCTTCGGCACGTCGTCGTGTCGGGGGTCCTTCTTTTTTGCCCGCACGCCGAGACACCTGAAGCGCGGGCCAGGGAGCACGGCATGATCAGCGACTCGAGCGCGTGTGCAGCGGCGCAGGCCGGGCGATGACGCTCGCGGAGCTCACCCCGTGGATCGTCTTCCTCGTCGGGGTCACCACCCTCCTCATCGTCGACCTCGGCGTGGTCGGGCGGCGTGGCGAGATCATGAGCACGCGCAGCGCCCTCGCCTGGAGCGCCGTCTGGATCACCTTCGGCCTCTCGTTCTCGCTCGCCGTGTGGGCGTGGCGCGGCGGGGTCGCCGCCCAGGAGTATCTGGCCGGCTACCTCATCGAAGAGTCGCTGAGCATCGACAACCTGTTCGTCTTCATGATCGTCTTCGGCTCGCTGGGCATCGCGCTCCGCTATCAGCGCAAGGTCCTGTTCTGGGGCATCTTCGGGGCCATCGTGATGCGCGGAGCCTTCATCCTCGTGGGCGTGAGCGTTCTCGAGCGCTTCGAGTGGGTGATCTACCTGTTCGGCGCCCTGCTGGTCTTCACTGCCTACCGGCTGATCCGCTCGCACGGCGTCCAGGTCGATCCGGAGCGGAACCCGATGGTGCGCGTCGCCCGCCGCCTGTTCCCCATCGACGTGGACTACGAGGGCAATGCCTTCACGGTGAGGAAGGCCGGCATTCGGCTGCTGACCCCGCTGGTGATCGCCCTCGTGGCCGTCGAATCCGCCGACCTCGTCTTCGCCGTCGACTCGGTGCCGGCCGTGCTCGCCGTCACCGACGATGCGTTCGTCGCCTTCACCTCCAATGTGGCCGCCATCCTCGGCTTGCGGGCGCTGTACTTCGCCCTCGCCGGCAGCCTGCAGCGTTTCGAGTACCTCAGCTGGGGACTCGCGATCGTGCTCGGGTTCGTGGGCGTCAAGATGCTGCTGAGCAAGGTGATCCACATCCCCATCTGGGTGTCGCTCGCCGTCATCGTGGCCGCCGTCGGCGCCGCCGTGCTGTTCTCGCTGTGGAGGACGCGCGGCGGGTCGCAGGCGCCGCCGCTGGAAGGTTCGGCGCCGCCACCGGAGGCGGAGGCGTGAGCTTCCTGGCTATCCTCGCCATCGCCGTCGGCCTTGCCATGGACGCCTTCGCGGTCTCACTCGGCATCGGCCTGAAGCAGTGCCAGGTCAGCAGCCGCACGACTATCCGCCTGGCGTGGCACTTCGGCCTGTTTCAGTTCTTCATGCCGATCCTCGGCTGGCTCGCCGGCCTCACCTTCGCGCGCTGGATCACCAGCGTGGACCATTGGATCGCCTTCGGGCTCCTGGCCGCCATCGGTGGCAAGATGATCTACGAGGCGCTGTGGGGCGACGAGGAGAAGCGCGCCGAGACGGATGCCACGCGCGGCAGTTCCCTGATCGTCCTGTCGGTGGCGACGAGCATCGACGCCCTCGCCGTGGGCCTCTCGCTGGCGCTCCTCGGGGTGCAGATCTGGTACCCGGCGGTGATCATCGGCGTGGTCGCCTTCGGCTTCACGGCGGCGGGCCTGCACCTCGGCTGCCGCTTCGGCTCACTGCTGGGGAAGCGGATGGAGATCGTCGGTGGCCTGATCCTGATCGGCATCGGCGTCAGGATCCTCGTCGACCACCTGTCCTGACCCGCGGCACTTGCCTGCGGCCACGCCATCCGGCGGCCAGACGAGCGTAGCCGAGCGCCAGCAGATGGCTGGCGACGAGGATCGGCACGCCGAGCAGCGCCGCCAGCCACGACGGCTGGTCGAACACGCCGAGGCCGATCGCCAGCCACCCGATCAGCACCCACTGGATCAGGTAGACGGCGGTGATGTTGCGGCTCAGCGAGGTGAGGTAGCGTGGCACCGCGCGCCAGGCGAGGCGGCGGTCCAGCCACCACAGGAACGGCAGCCAGAGCAGGACGAAGCCCGCCAGCAGCAGCTGCACCGGCAAGCCGCTGCGGTAGTAGTCGCCGAAGGCGAGGACCCCCGAGCCGGCCGGCGCGAGCACGACCAGCGCCACGCCGGCCAGCACCGCCGCCGCTCCGGCCAGCGCCCAGGCGCGCATGAGCAGGCCGGCGGAGGTCGCGCGGGCGGCGAACCCGGCGAGCGAGAGGCCGAGGAGCGGGTAGGCGAGCCAGGGGAAGAGCGGGAACGACACCCACTCGCCGAGCCCCCACAGCGGGTCGAGGACGACGCTCCCGCCGCCGACTCCCCACAGGAGCGGCGCCACGGTCGCCACCGCCGCCGCCAGCGCCAGAACGAGGCGCGGGTCGCGCACGTACCGCTTGACCGGCCCGAGGACGATCAGCGAGAGGCCGGCGAGCTGCAGGATGTCGATCTCGAAGAACGCCCCCCACCAGGTGCCGCCGAAGAGCTCGATGGCGTGCGGGTCGCCGCGCACCAGCAGCGGCAGGACGAAGCGCAGCAGGTTGAGCGCGTAGCCGAGCGCGAAGAGCTGCAGGCCGCGCACCACACCGCTGCGCACGCCGGTGCGCGTGGAGCTCCCGAAGAGGAAGCCCATCGCGACCATGAACACCGGGGCGGCCGGGGCGGTGCCGAGGAGCAGGAAGGCCGCGCCGAGCGCCGAGTCCTCGCCCGCAGCCCACGGCGAACAGCAGCTGGACATGCTGAAAGACCATGAAGACGATGGCCAGTCCGCGCGCCAGATCGAGGAAGCGGAGGCGGCCGTCGTCAAGGGTCAGCGGGCCGAAGGCCCACGGGCGGGGCCTGGCTGCATCATTCATCCCATCGTCGCGTGGGCTCTGTTGCTGGGTATCGTCCATCGGCTTGCGAAGAACATCCTACCGAGACGGCGTGTGACCTTCGCGCAGAGCGGAGGTCCAGGGCACCTGCCGTGCTAGAATCGGAAGCCTCAATGACCTCCGATTTCGTCCATCTGCACGTCCACAGCGAATACTCGCTGCTCGACGGCGCCTGCCGTGTGACGAGCCTCGTCCAGAGAGCCAAGGAGCTGGGCATGCCGGCCGTCGCGCTCACCGACCACGGCACGCTGGGCGGCGTCGTCAAGTTCTACCGCGCCGCCCGCGACGAGGGCATCAAGCCCATCATCGGCCTCGAGCTCTACGTCGCCACCGACCGCAGCTCGCGGGCCGGCGTCAAGGAGAAGAACGCGCACCTCACGCTGCTGGCCCGCGATCAGACCGGCTACAGGAACCTGGTCAAGCTGAGCACGCGCGCCTACCTCGAGGGCTACTACTACAAGCCGCGCGCCGACTGGGACCTTCTGGCCGAGCACCACGAGGGGCTCATCGCGCTCACCGGCTGCATGAGCGGGCGCGCGGCCATGCTCCTCAAGGACGGCAACGACGAGGCCGCCCTCGCCGACGTGAGGCGCCTGGCCGACCTGCTCGGCGCGGAGAACGTGTTCGTCGAGCTGCAGGACGCCGGCCTGCCCGAGCAGCGCGAGCTGCTCCCCAGGCTCGCGCGGCTCGCCGAAAAGGCCGGTCTGCGCACGGTGGCCACCAACGACGTGCACTATCTGCGCCACGACGACTCCTACGCTCACGACGCGCTCCTGTGCATCCAGACGCAGAGCAACCTGGACGACGAGGATCGCATGCGCTACGGCAGCGACGAGTTCTACCTCAAGTCCGCCGCCGAGATGTACGAGCGCTTCAAGGACTACCCGGGCGCCTGCGAGGCCACCGTCGAGATCGCCGCGCGCTGCGACGTGAGCCTCGACTTCGGCACCTACCTGTTGCCCTCGTACCCCGTGCCCGAGGGCAAGGCCGAGGGCTCCTATCTGCGCGAGCTCTGCGAGCAGGGCATCGTGCGCCGGTACGGCGCCGAGCCGTCCGCCGAGGCGCGCGAGCGCCTCGAGTTCGAGCTCGGCGTCATCGGCGAGATGGGCTTCGACGCCTACTTCCTCATCGTCTGGGACTACGTCAAGTTCGCCAAGGACAACGGCATCGCCGTCGGCCCCGGGCGCGGCTCGGCCGCCGGCTCCATCGTGAGCTACACCCTCGGCATCACCGACATCGACCCCCTCAAGTACGACCTGCTCTTCGAGCGCTTCCTCAACCCGGGGCGCAAGAGCATGCCCGACATCGACATGGACTTCAGCGTGGCGCGCCGCGAAGAAGTCATCGACTACGTCGCCGACAAGTACGGCCGCGACCACGTCGCGCAGATCATCACCTTCGGCACCATGGCCGCGCGGGCGGCGGTGCGCGACGCCGCCCGGGTGATGGGCAAGCCCTACGCCGTCGGCGACAAGATCGCCAAGATGATCCCCGAGCAGGCGCCCCCGGCCACCTTCAGCCAGGCGCTGCTGCCCGGCGGCGAGCTCAAACAGGCCTACGACGCCGACGCGGAGGTCAAGGAGGTCGTCGACCTGGCGATGAGCCTCGAGGGCCTCATCCGCAACGACTCCATCCACGCCGCCGCGGTGGTGATCAGCGACAAGCCGCTCACCGAGTACCTGCCGCTGCAACAGAAGGGCGACGCCGAGCTCGTCACCCAGTTCGACATGAACGACGTCGCCAAGCTCGGCCTCCTCAAGATGGACTTCCTCGGGCTGCGCAACCTGGACGTCATCGAGGCGGCGCTCGAGATCATCGAGAAGACCGACGGCGTCTGCATCGAGATCGACCGGCTGCCGCTCGACGACCAGAAGACCTACAAGATGCTCGCCAGGGGCGATTCCACGGGCGTGTTCCAGTTCGAGAGCCCGGGCATGCGCGAGGCGCTGCGCGACGTGCGTCCCTCGCAGTTCGAGGACCTCATCGCCATCGTCGCGCTGTACAGGCCCGGGCCGATGCAGTACATCCCCACCTACGCGCGCAACAAGAAGAATCCGGCCTCGGTCGTCTACGACCACGAGTCCCTGCGCCCGATCCTGGAGCCCACGCACGGCGTGACGATCTACCAGGAGCAGTACATGGCCATCGCCCGGCGCGTGGGCGGGTTCTCGCCGGCGCAGGCCGACGACCTGCGCAAGGCCATCAGCAAGAAGGACCGCCAGCTGATGGCCACGCTCAAGGAGCCCCTCATGCAGGGCCTGGGCGCCAGCGGCGTGCCGCCGGCCGTGGCGGGCAAGCTGTGGGCCAACTTCGAGGCCACCGGCGACTACTCGTTCAACAAGAGCCACGCGGCCTGCTACGCCCTCATCAGCTACCGCACCGCCTGGCTCAAGGCCAACTACCCGGTGGAGTACATGGCGGCGCTCATCAGCAGCGTCATGAACACCAAAGACAAGGTGCCCTTCTACGTGAACCAGTGCCACGAGCTCGGCATCGAGGTGCTGCCGCCGGACGTCAACGAGAGCGACGTCGGCTTCACCGTCGTGGAGGGCAAGATCCGCTTCGGTCTCAACGCCGTCAAGGGCGTCGGGCGCGGCGCCATCGAGGCGATCATCGCCGCGCGCGCCTCCGGCCCCTTCACGTCCATCTTCGCGTTCTGCTCCCGGGTCGACTCGCAGATGGCCAACAAGCGCGTCCTCGAGGCGCTCATCCGCAGCGGCGCCTTCGACAGTTCCGGCGATCCGCGGCGCGGCATGCTCGAGGCGTTGCCGGCGGCGATGGCCGACGGCGAGCGCCGCCGCAAGGACGCGGCCCAGGGCCAGGGCGGCCTGTTCGACACGGTCGGCGGACCGCCCGAGGACGCCCACGAGCCGCGCGTGCCGCAACGTGAGTTCGACCAGGCCACGCTGCTCAGGCAGGAGAAAGAGGCTCTGGGCCTCTACGTCTCCTCGCACCCGCTGCGGGATCTGCGCGAACAGCTGCGCGACGAGATCGAGGTACCGGTGGGCGGGCTCGATGACGCCGTCGACGGCGGCATGCTCTGGACGGGCGGCATCGTCGCCAACGCGCAGAAGAAGGTCAGCAAGAACGGCGGCGTGTGGCTGGCGTTCCGCCTCGAGGACATCGACGGCGGCGTCGAGTGCCGCGCCTGGCCGGCGACCTACGAGCAGTACCGGGACCTGCTCGTCGAAGACGGCATCGTCAAGGTGAAGGGGCGCGTGGAGCGCAAGTCCGAGGGCGAGACCACACTGATCGCCATCGAGGTCCTGCCGTTCAGCGGCGTGAGCGAGTATCGCCCGCTCACGGTCACTATCGACGCCCGCAGGGTGCGGCCCACGGTGCTCGACGATCTCAAGCGCATCCTCGGCGACTTCCCCGGCCAGGTGCCGGTGGTGCTGCAGATGGTCCGCGGCGACGAGCGCGCGAAGCTGCGCGTCGGCGACGGCCTGCGGGTCGAGCCCGTGGCGGGCTTGTACGCGGAGCTCAAGGCTCTGCTCGGCGAGAGCTGTATCGGAGTCGGCTGAGGCCGGCTGCGCGGACCCCGGAGCGAGGTGGCCATGATCCCCGAAGGCATGCGCGATGTGCTTCCCCCCGAGTCGGGCCAGCTGCGGGCCATCGAGACCGCGCTCTGCCGCCGCTTCGAGGCCTACGGCTACGGCGAGGTGCGCACCCCGTGGCTCGAATACGCCGAGACGCTCGAGACGGTGGAGGACGCCACGCTGGAGGCCGGGTACAGGTTCCGCGACCAGCAGGGTCACGAGCTCATGGCGCGCACCGACATGACGGTGCCGGTGGCGCGGCTGGCGGCCGCCCGGTTCCGCGACAGGCCGCTCCCCCTGCGCTTCTTCTACGTGGCGCCCTCCATCCGTCCCTGGGCGCCGCAGCGCAGCCAGGACGGGGAGTTCGTGCAGGCCGGCGCAGAGCTCCTGGGCCTGGATTCGGCGGCGGCGGACGCGGAGTGTGTGATGCTGCTCTGCGATTGTCTCGCCGCGCTCGGCCTCCGCGAGTACCGCGTGGCCCTGGGAACGGTGGCCTTCTACACGGCGCTGGTCGACTCCCTCGGCCTGCACGACGACCGGGAGAAGTTCCTCGAGGCGCTGGCCGACCGCGACTACCCGCTGCTCGAGAGCATCGCCGGCAACGCCGGGGTGGACGAAGACGCCCTCAAGGTGTTGTGGCGCACGCTGGAGCTCAGCGGTACCCGCGACGCGCTCAGTCAGGTCCGCAAGATGGCGAGCAGCGACGCCATGGACGACGCCATCCGGCACCTCGTGGAGGTCCGGGACCTTGTCGACGACGCCGGCTTCGAGGACGTGGTCACCCTCGATTTCGGGCTCTATCAGGACCTCACGTACTACAGCGGCGTCATCTTCGAGGCCTACGCTGCGGGCGTCGGTCTGCCCATCGCCTCCGGCGGGCGCTACGACAGGTTGCTCGAGCGCTTCGAGTGGGACATCCCGGGCGTGGGTTTCGCCGTCGCTCTGGACCGGCTGCACGAGGCGCTCGAGGAGGCCGGCGTTGTGCCTTCGGCCGCTCCGGCCTGTATCGCCTTCGCCGGCGGGCTCGACGAGCCGGCGAGGGCCATGGAACTGCGCCGCGCCGGCTGGGCGGTCGCCGCTCTTCCCGACGACGCGCCGGCGCCGCCTCGCCCGCGCCTGCAGCGCAGCGGCGGCGGGTATGTGCTCGAGCTCGCCGACGGAAGTGAAGTGAGCGGCAGCTGGCGCGAGGTCCTGCGTGCCCTGGGGATCGCGTGAAGCTCGGCCTCGCCTGCGACGGCGGGCCGGCGCCCGCGCCCGTGCTCGACCTCCTCGAGCGGACCGGCCTGCCCGCGGGCGCCCTGCGCGCCGTGGCCGGCCCGGCGCTCGTCGACGCCGGCGACGTCACCTGGCTCCTGGCGCCGGGCGCCGACGTGCTCGAGGCCTGCGTCCGCGGAGCGCTCGACGCGGGGGTCGCCGGCAAGGACCTGCTTCTGGAGCTTGGCCCGCCGGTGCACGAGCTCCTCGATCTGCGGGTGTGCCGCGACGCCCTCGTGTACGCGACGCCGGAGCCGGACGCCGGCGGCCGGCGCCGCGGCCGGCCGCGCGTCGCCACGCGCTACCCGCACGTGACGCGGCGCCACTTCGCCGTCAGCGGGCGGCAGGTCGAGCTCGTCGCCTTCGACGCGGCTCCACTGGCGCCCGGCCTCGGCATCGCCGACGGCGTCGTCGAGTTGCGCAGCCGGCTGGTCCTCGCCGGCGCCGGTCGTCCCGACGGGCTCCGCGTGCGCGAGGAGATCGCCGCCTGCAGCGCCCGTCTCGTCGCGGGGCGCGCCGCCCGCGCTCTGGGCGGGGCACGCCTGGCCGAGCTCCTCCAACGCCTGCGGGCCTCGGTGGAGGAGGGCTGAGCGGCACGGGCTGATCTGGCGCTTCGGCCGCGGCCAGCGATTCTCAAACGCGGGCGCCTGTGGTAGAACTCGTGCCGCCGCCCGCCCCGACTCCGCAGCCAGCGAGGAGCCCAGCATGAAGACCCGCCGCGCAGAGGTCCACCGCGTCACCAGCGAGACCGACATCGCCATGACCCTCACGCTCGACGGCGCGGGAGCCGCCGAGGTCAGCACCGGCATCGGCTTTCTCGACCACATGCTCGAGCTCTTCGCCCACCACGGCGGGTTCGACCTGGTGGTCGCCGCGCACGGCGACCTCCACGTCGACGGCCACCACACGGTCGAGGACATCGGGCTCGCCCTCGGCCAGGCGCTGAAGGATGCACTCGGCGACAAGCGCGGTATCCGTCGCTACGGCTCCTGTCTGCTGCCCATGGACGAGGCGCTGGCCATGGTGGTGCTCGATCTCTCCGGGCGTCCCTACTTCGTCCACGATCTGCAGCTCGCCGGCGTGCGCATCGGCGAGTTCGAGGGCGGTCTGGCGGCTCACTTCCTGCGCTCTCTGTCGATGCAGGCCGGCATGACGCTGCACGTCCGCCTGCTCGCCGGCAGTGATGCCCATCACATCGTGGAGGCCGTGTTCAAAGGCGTGGCCCGGGCGCTCGCCCAGGCGTGCGAGCGCCACGGGCGGGGCGACGCGGTGCCCTCCACCAAGGGCACGCTCTGACGGCGCTGCGACCCGTGGCGAAGCCGCGCATCGCCGTGGTCGACTACGGCATGGGCAATCTGGCCAGCGTGGCCAAGGCGCTCGAGCGCAGCGGCGCCGACGTGCGCGTCACTCAGGGCGCCGCCGCGGTGCGCGACGCCGCCGCGGTGGTGCTCCCCGGGGTCGGCGCCTTCCGCGACGCGGCGGCGCGCCTTGAGCACAGCGGCCTGGGGGCCGCCGTGCTCGAACGCATCGCCGCCGGCACGCCGTTCCTGGGCGTGTGCCTCGGCCTCCAGCTTCTGTTCGAGAGCAGCGCAGAGGGCGGCCGGTGGCCCGGGCTCGGCGTCTTCGCCGGGACCGTCGAGCGCCTGCGGACCGACCTCAAGGTGCCTCACATCGGCTGGAACGAGCTCGAGTGGGCGCCGGCCGGGGCGGACATGGCCCGTGGGCTTCCCGCCCCGGCCGCCGTGTATTTCGTGCACTCGTACGCCGCGCTGCCCGCCGACCCGTCCATCGTCGCCGCCAGTACAGACTACGGCGGGCACGTGGTCGCCGCCGTTGCGCGCGATAATGTATGGGCGATGCAGTTCCACCCCGAGAAGAGCTCTGTCGTCGGCCTGAGTCTGCTGGCCAACTTCGTGGACCGCGCCAAGAAGGAGGTACGCGCCTCATGATCGTCTTCCCGGCCGTCGACATCCAGGGCGGCAAGGCCGTTCGCCTGAGGCGCGGCGACTTCGGTGACGTCACCGTGTTCGGCGACGATCCGGTCGCCCTGGCGCGTCTGTGGCAGGACCAGGGCGCGGAGGCTCTCCACGTGGTCGACCTCGACGCCGCGCGCACCGGCGAGCTCGTCAATGTCGACATCCTGGAACGCATCGTCAAGTCCCTCGACATCCCCGTGCAGTACGGCGGCGGCATCCGCAGCGCCAAGAACCTGGCCTTGGTCGCAGGCATCGGCGTCCACTGGGTGGTCATGGGCACGGCCGCCGTGACGGCGCTCGACCTGCTCGACGACTCTCTCAAGTGGCTCGGCGAGCGCCTGGTCGTGGGCCTGGACGCCACCGACGGCATGGTGGCCACGCACGGCTGGCAGCAGCGCTCGCAGATGAGCGCCATCCATTTCGCCAAGATCCTCGCCGAACACGGGGTGACGCGCGCGGTGTACACAGACACGGCCCGCGACGGCATGCTCGGCGGGCCCAACCTCATCGGCCTGCGTGACCTCGCCGAGGTCACCTCGCTGGAGCTCGTCCTCTCGGGCGGTATCGCGTTGCTCGATGACTTCCGGCGCCTCAAGAAGCTCGGCCTGCCCAATGTGGTCGGGGTGATCGTCGGGCGCGCCCTCTACGAGAAGGCGTTCACGCTCGAAGACGCGCTGGCCGTCTTCGCCGACTGACCGCGCCGAGAGCATCCCGTGCACATGAAGCGCATCATCCCGTGCCTCGACGTGCGCGACGGGCGTGTGGTCAAGGGCGTCAACTTCGTCGGACTGCGCGACGCCGGCGATCCCGTCGAGCTCGCGTCGCGTTACGACGCCCAGGGCGCCGACGAGCTGATCTTTCTCGACATCACGGCGTCACACGAGCGCCGCGAGATCATCGCCGAGCTCGCGGCGCGGTGCGCGGAAGAAGTCTTCATCCCGTTCACCATCGGCGGCGGGCTGGGTAGCGTGGACGACGTGCGCATGATCCTCGCCGCCGGCGCCGACAAGGTGACCATGAACACCGCCGCCGTTCGGGATCCCGAGCTGGTGCGACGCTGCGCCGAGCGTTTTGGGGCGCAATGCATCGTCGTGGCCATCGACGCCAAACGGGTGGCCGGGAGCGGGGAGGAAGGCCGGCCGCCGGCCTGGGAGGTCTACGTGCACGGCGGCCGCACCCCCACCGGCATCGACGCCCTGGCGTGGGCGGTGCGCGCCGCCGAGCTCGGCGCCGGGGAGTTCATGCTCACCAGCATGGACCGCGACGGCACGCGCGACGGCTACGACCTCGAGCTCACGCGCGCCGTCGCCCGCGCGGTCGATATCCCGGTCATCGCCTCGGGCGGAGTAGGCACGCTCGAGCACCTCGCCGACGGCCTCACCGCCGGCGAGGCGGACGCCGTGCTGGCGGCCAGCATCTTCCATTTCGGCACGTACTCCATCGCCGAGACCAAGGCGTATCTTGCCGCGCGGGGCATCCCGGTGAGGCTCGTGGCCGAGGCGTCGCCGGGCGCCGGGTGAAGGCCGGGGACGTCGTGACCCGGCCCGCCTCGATCGACCTTGCCGCACTCGGCGCGGCCGCCGCGACGGCCCTGGAGGATCGCATCGGCGCCGCGCGCCTCGTCTGCTTTCCGACCGACACGGTCTACGGCATCGGCGGGGCGCTCACGCCCGCGGTCGCCGGCGCGCTTGTGGCGGCGAAGGGCCGCGACCCCGACAAGCCACTGCAGGTCGTCTTCGCGACCCTCGAGGCTCTCGAGTCCGGTGTGCCCCTGGCGCCGGAGCTGCGCACCGCCTGCCGGCGCCTGCTGCCCGGGACCCGTGACGCTGCTGCTCCCGTACCCGCCCGGCTGGGACTTCCCGCCGCCGGCGGAAGGCCGGCGAGGCCTGCGGCCGGCCGCCGGTGCCCACGCTCGGGGTGCGCGTGCCGGCGTGGCCGCCGGCGGCGCGCGTCCTCGTGGGCCTGCGGCGGCCGCTGGTCGCCTCCAGTGCCAACCCGAGCGGAGCGTCCGCACCGGCGTGCCTGGACGACGTGGACGCGGCTCTGCTGGCGGACTGCGACCTGGTGCTGGACGCCGGTCCCGTCAGCGGCCTGGCGTCGTCCGTCGTGGACTTGAGCCGGTACGCCGAGTCCGGCCGCTGGCGCCTCGTGCGCACCGGCGCGTGGGGGGAAGCCGAGGTCGCGGCCAGGCTGGCCGGCCGGCTCGAGGAGCCGCCGGCATCCTGAGAACGCTGCCGTTCGACCAGGTGGACGTGTTCACCGACCGGCCGTGCGCCGGCCACCCGCCGGCCGTGTCTCCCGCGGCCGACGGCCTGACGGCCGCGCAGATGCAGGCCATCGCCGGCGCCGCCGACCATATCGAAGACGAACTCGTCGGCGGCCCCGTGCAGCCCGTCTTGCGGGGGGAGCCGACCCTCGAGGACTGATAGAATCGGGAGCCTGAAGGAGGGGCCTCGGCGCCGCGCCGGCGGCCCCCGGCCGTGACCGCCGCGTCCACCGAGCGAAAGGGAGACCACCGTGAAGATCGCCGCCGGCGCCGACCATGGCGGGTACGCCATCAAAGAAGCCGTGGTGCGCCGTCTGCGCTCCCAGGGCCACGAGGTCATCGACGTGGGTACCGACTCCGCCGAGGCCTCGGTCGACTACCCCACGTTCGCCCATCGCGTGGCCGGGATGGTGGCCGCCGGTGAGGTCGACCGCGGCTTGCTGGTCTGCGGTACCGGCCTCGGGGTCTGCATGGCCGCCAACCGCCACGTCGGCGTGCGCGCCGCCGACTGCTTCACGCCGTATCTGGCCGAGATGGCCCGCCGGCACAACGACGCCAACGTCCTGTGCCTCGGCGGACGTCTGCTCGGCGAGGACGAGGCCTGGGCCATCGCCGAAGTGTGGATGGAGACCCCGTTCGAGGGCGGCCGCCACCAGCATCGCATCGACCTCATCGAGCTGAAGGGCGGACCCTCGTGAGCCCAGTCGGCAGGGAGTGGCGCCGCGAGCCGCTCTATCACCTCGATCCCGAGCTCAACGAACTGCTGCGCAGCGAGCTCATCCGCCAGCAGGAGACTCTCGAGCTCATCGCCAGCGAGAACTTCGCCAGCCGCGCGGTCCTGGAGGCCACGGGCTCGGTGCTCACCAACAAGTACGCCGAGGGCCTCCCCGGGGCGCGGTACTACGGCGGCTGCGACATCGTCGACCGCGTCGAGCAGCTGGCCATCGACCGCTGCAAGGCGGTGTTCGGGGCCGAGCACGTCAATGTCCAGCCGCACTCGGGCTCTTCGGCCAACCTGGCCGCCCTGTTCGCCCTGCTCGAGCCCGGCGACACGCTCATGGGCATGGAGCTCGCTCACGGTGGTCATCTCACGCACGGCCTCGACATCAACTACTCGGGGCGCACCTACAACGTCGTCCCGTACCACGTCCGTCGCGACACCGAGACCATCGATTTCGACGAGGTCAGAGAGCTTGCGCTCGCGCGCCGTCCCAAGCTCATCATCTGCGGCTACAGCTCGTACCCCCGGATCGTCGACTGGGCCGCGTTCCGCGCGATCGCCGACGAGTGCGGCGCGCTGCTGCTCGCCGACATCGCCCACATCGCCGGCCTCATCGCGGCGGGGGTCCACCCGAATCCGGTGCCCTACTGCGACGTCGTCACCAGCACGACCCACAAGACCCTCACCGGCCCGCGCGCCGGCCTCATCATGTGTCGCGCGGAGTTCGCCAGGGCGATCGACCGGGCCGTCTTTCCCGGTATGCAGGGCGGGCCGCTGATGCACGTCATCGCCGCCAAGGCGGCCTGCCTCAAGATCGCCCAGAGCGAGCAGTTCCATCGCCTGCAGCGGCAGATCGTCGCCAACTGCGTCGCCCTCGGCGAGACCCTCGCCGACGGGGGTGTGCGGCTCGTGTCGGGGGGCACCGACGTGCACCTGGCGTTGCTCGACCTGCGCAGCACCGGCCTCAGCGGGCTGCAGTGCCAGGAGCTCCTCGAGAGCGTCGGCATCACCGCCAACCGCAACGTCGTGCCGTTCGAAGAAGGCTCGTTCAACGTCGCCAGTGGTCTGCGCGTCGGCTCGCCGGCGGTCACGACGCGCGGGTTCATGGAACCCGAGATGCGGCAGACCGGCGAGCTCATGCTCCGGGCGCTGACGGCGCGCGGCAACGACGCCGCCCTGGCGGAGATCCACCGCGAGGTGCTCGACCTTCTCGAGCGCTTCCCGCTCTACGAGTTCCTGTGAGCGAGACCGCGGCCGGCAGCTCCGGCCCGCCGCGCTCGCGGCCCAGCTGGGACGAGTACTTCCTCCAGCTGGCCCGCCAGGCGGCCACCCGCTCCACCTGCCTGCGCCGCCAGGTCGGCGCCGTGCTGGTCCGCGACAAGCGTCTCCTTGCCACCGGCTACAACGGCGCCCCGCGCAACACGGCGCACTGCCTCGACGTGGGCTGCCTGCGCGAGCAGCTGGGCATCCCTTCCGGGGAGCGCCAGGAGCTGTGCCGCGCCATCCACGCCGAGCAGAACGCCATCATCCAGGCCGCCGTGCACGGCGTGGCCATCGACGGCGCCGTGCTCTACACGACCGTCCATCCCTGCATCCTCTGCGCCAAGATGCTCATCAACTGCGGGGTACGTGAGATCCACTATCTCGAAGGGTATCCGGACGAGCTTTCGCGAGAGATGCTCTCCGAGGCGGGTGTCGCGGTCCATCAGGAGACACTGCCATAGACGGACCGCTCCTCCTGGAGAGCCCTGTGCGCACGGCGGTGCTCGGATTCCTGATCGCCGCCGTCATGGTGTACCTGCTCACCCCGCTCATGGGGCGTCTGGCCCATCTCACCGGCGCGGTCGACACGCCCAGCGACGACCGCCGCATGCACGTGCTGGCCACGCCCCTGCTCGGCGGGCTGGGCATGTACCTGGGATGGATGGTCCCGGTCATGATCCTGGTCAAGGTGGACCGCCCGGTATGGGGGATCATCGGTGGCGCCACCATCGTGGTGGCCGTCGGCCTGTTCGACGATCTCTACGAGCTCGAACCGATCGTCAAGTTCATCGGGCAGCTGCTGGCCATCAGCGTGGCCATCTACTTCGACATCCGCATCAACCGCATGGGCGTGCCGTTCACCGACATCATGGTCCACTTCCCGACCGTGGTCTCGATCCTCGTCACGGTGTTCTGGATGGCGATGATCGTCAACATGGTGAACTTCATCGATGGCCTCGATGGCCTTGCCGCGGGCGTCTGCGGCATCTCCGCGCTCACGTTCTGCGTCATCTCGCTGAGCACCAGCTTCCCGGCGGCGGGGGTGATCGCCGCGGTGCTCGCCGGCGCGACGTTCGCCTTCCTGCGTTTCAACTTCCACCCGGCCAGCATCTTCATGGGCGACGCGGGGTCGATGCTGCTCGGCTTCGTGCTCGCCTGTCTGAGCGTGCAGAGCGTGATGAAGGGCACGGCGGCCATCGCCCTCGTGCTGCCGCTGCTGGTGCTCGGCGTGCCGTTCATCGACCTGTCACTCATCGTCTGGCGCCGCTGGCGCCGCGGCGTGCCGTTCTATTCGCCGGGGCAGGACCACGTGCACCACGACCTCGTGCTCGTGCACGGGTTCTCGCAGCGCAAGAGCGTCCTGCTTCTCTACAGCTGGTGCCTGCTGCTCAGCGGTCTCGCGATCGCGGTGCAGCGCAACAACCTCTTCTCCATGGTCGTGCTCGGCATCGCCGCCACCGTCGCCACCGTCTACATGGCGCAGCTGCTCAGCCGCTACCGCTCGCGGCGTCGCGGGCTGCCCGACCCGCTGGCCGTGGGGGTGGACAACGACGCCGACGGTGACGGCGATGCCGACGACGCCGCGAAGAGGTAAGGTGGCCGGAGAGGCCGTGCGGACGGCAGGCGCGCGGGTGGCCGTCGCCGGCTCCGGCAGAGTACGACGGCCGCGTTGCAGGCTCCCGAGACGGCAGGTAGAGTGTGACCGTGCAATCACCAGATGACGGGCGGGACGACGACAAGAAAGGCTCGTCCACCTCGGCCGAGTCGGTCGCCTTCCTGCTGCTGGGCGGCGTCGTCACCGGCCTCGGCGTCGGCGCCGGCATCGACTGGGTCGTCAGGACGTTCCCGCTGTTCACGGTGATCGGCGTGTTCGCCGGGTTCGCTCTGGCGCTCTACGCCATCTATCTGGAGACGAAATGACGACGACGGGAGGTAGGGGCACGTGCGCAGGCAGGCCGTCGCACCACTTGTCTTGAGCGCCATGACCGTGGCCAGCGCGGTCGTCGCCGGGCTGCTGGGGCGCTCGGTGTGGGCCGCCACCCTCGGCGCCGGCCTCTGCCTCGGCTACTGGGCGCTCGAGGCGCTGGCCTGGCGACGCGGGTCCGCCGTGCCCTTCGGCGCGGCGCTGGGCGTCGCCCTCGGCGGCATGGTCCTGCGCTTCGCGCTCGTGCTCGGCGTCCTCATCCTCATCGGCGTGTTCGCGAGACCCGACTTCGCCACCGCGGCACTTGCCTTCCTCGCCTCGTTCAGCGTGTACGTCGGGCGTGCGGCTGTTCACCTATCCGCCCACCCCCGGACCGGCACGATCGGGCGGGCGCCCGATGAGCCGCAAGCTGAAATGGGGCGTCTTCGGGTTCATCGCGTCTGGGCGCCCTGGTGCTGCTCGCCGTGCTGCCGGGCGGCAAGGTGGAGGAGTTCTCGGTCGCCGAGGAGTTCACACTCCATCCCATCGTCAGCCTGCCCTCTCTGGCGGGCGTCGACCTGTCGGTCAACAAGGCCGTGATCTACCTGTGGATCACCACGGCCGTCCTCGTGGTCCTGTCCATCGTCGTCAGCCGTACGATCAAGAAGCAGCCGGGCCGCTTCCAGTACACCGTCGAGGTCCTCTACGAGCTCGCCCGCGACAGCATCGTCGGCGACGTCATGAAGAGCGGTAAGGCCACCTGGTTCCCCTACATCGGGGCGGTGTTCTTCTTCGTGCTCGCCTCGAATCTCATCGGGCTCCTGCCGCTGCCGCTCGGCGAGCACTGGCAGCCGTCCTACTACGCCGCCACCGCCAACCTCTACGTCACGCTCACGCTGGCGCTGTTCACGTTCGTCTTCACCCACTACGCCGGCATCCGCAAGAACGGCTTCCGTTATTTCGCGAACTGGGCGCCTCCCAGCGCGCCGCCGGTGCTCAAGCAGCTCATCTGGGTGATCCACCTGGTCAGCGAGGTCTTCCGCCTGGTCTCCCTCTCCGTGCGTCTGTTCGCCAACATGCTCGCCGGCCACGCCATCCTCGGCGTCTTCTTCGCCATGGCGCTGATCTTCCAGAACTACCTCGCCGCCCTCCTGTTCAGGGCGGCTCGGTGCTCATCTACCTGTTCGAGATCTTCGTGGCCTTCATCCAGGCCTTCATCTTCGCCATCCTCTCCGCCGTGTACATCGGCGGAGCGCTGGACCAGGAGCACTGACACGTGCGCCTGGGTCTCCACAGTCCTGCAAGCGTTGGACGCGTGAACCATCAAGGAGGATTCTGAATGGACGCTGAAGGAGCCAAGCTGCTCGGCGCCGGTATCGCCATGGGCGTGGGCGCCCTGGGCCCCGGCCTCGGCCTCGGCCTGATGATCGGCAAGGCGCTCGAGAGCATCGCCCGCCAGCCCGAAGTCGCCGGCGACATCCGCACCAACATGTTCATCGGCATCGGCGTGACCGAGGCCGTGGCGCTCTATGCCTTCGTGGTCGCCCTGATCCTCATCTTCGTGGCCTGACGCCGCGATCCGCACGGGAGATCGGAGAACCACATGCTGAACACCGAGTGGGGCCTCATGGTCTGGACGCTCATCACGTTCGGCATCGCCCTGTTCATCCTCTGGAAGTTCGCCTTCGGGCCCATCCAGAAGGTCATCGACGAGCGCCGCGCCGACATCCAGAACAGCACAGACGCCGCCGAGGAGACACGCGCC
>CAVOWE010000030.1:0-117243 GCA_963700035.1 uncultured Thermoleophilia bacterium
GGGAGGCTGCCCGCGTCGACGATCCTCCACGCCCGACTGAGAACGGGGTCGGCTCTCTGCTGCCCGAGGGTGGGGACTTCGGCCTCCGGGGATCGCGTCTTGTCGGCCGACGTCTGGAACGCGGCCCCGGGTGCCTCTGGTGCCGCGACTCTAGCTCGATCCGCCACGCGCACCTCATCGATTGCGATGCCTACCAGAGGGTCATCGACTCCAGGAACAGCCGGCGCAGGTCGGCGGCGCTCGCGGGTCGCGGCGAGAGCTTCGTGACGGTGTGCTGCGGCAGGGTGCCGGCCACCAGCTGCTCGACGTCTTGCGGCCCGTAGCCGACCGCCGCCAGCCCGTTCGGCATGCCGGCCTTCTGCATGAACGCGATGAGCGCGCCGGCCAGCAGCTCGCCGACCTCGTCGGGACCTGCGGCGGCGGCGTCCAGGCCCATCAGCCCGGCCGCCAGGCGGTGGCGCTCCGGGGCGGCCGGCGCGGTGAAGCGGAACACGGCCGGAGCGTTGAGCACCACCGACATGCCGTGTGGGACGAGGGGGTGCCGCGTCGGGTACCCTTCGGCCAGGTAGTCCCGCACCATGCCGGACACCGGGTAGGACATGGCGTGCGCCAGATGCGTGCCGGCGTTGCCGAAGCCGACCCCGGCGAAGGTGGCGGCCAGCAGCATGGCGCCGCGGGCCTCGTCGTCGGCGGGGTCGTCGAGCACCCGCGCCAGGTTGAGCGCCCCCATCTCGATGGCGCGTGAGGCCCACACGTCGCTGATCGGGTTGGCACCCTGGTAGGCCGGGCGCAGCTCCGGGCTCTCGGGCGCCGGCCGGCGGTCGTAGGGCAGCGCCGTCAGCGACTCGAGCGCGTGGCACAGCACGTCGAGGCCGCTGCAGGCCGCCACCAGCGGCGGCAGGGTGCGCGTGTTGAGCGGGTCGATGATGCCCAGCGACGGGCGTGCGGCGCGCTGGCGGATGGCGGTCTTGGCGCGCAGCTCCAGCAGATCGAAGACCACCACGCCCGTGGTCTCGCTGCCCGTCCCTGCCGTTGTCGGGATGGCGATCAGGGGCGCCATCTTGCCGGCCACGGGGCGCCCTTCGCCGAGGGGCGGGTTCACGTAGGCCAGGAAGTCGGCCGGGCAGGAGGCGTACAGGTCGGCGGCCTTGGCCGTGTCGATGCTCGAGCCGCCGCCGACGGCCACGTAGCCGTCGAAGCGGCCCGCGACGGCGAACCGCACGGCCTCCTTCAGCGAGGCGTCGGTCGGCTCCACCCTCGCCTGGTCGAACAGCACCGCGTCGATGCCGGCGCCGCGCAAGGCCTCGAGCGTCACGGCGACGGGCTCGCTGCCGGGCAGGTCGGGGTCGGTCACGACCATGACGCGGTGACCGCCCATCTGGCGCATGTCGTGCCCCACCTCGCGGGTCACGCCGGGCCCGTACTTGATGCTTGAGGTGTCCATGGAGAACGCCGTCTCGAACGTCATGCTCGTCCTTCCCCGCGGCCGTCGATGACGACTGCTCACAGAGTACGCTTCGGCCACGGCGCCTGCCAGCGACCGGAGCGAGCCGCACGACACACGTCGATGGTCGCGCGGCGGGTGTCCGACTGAAGAGCCTTCGCGTGCCGTGCGAGGCTAGCGTATCCTGATGCCCGTAGAACGTTTGGCTCTCCGCGGCATGTCCGTTGCGCAGGGGCGGCGGGACGCGGCTCGAGCAAGCGCCGCGCGGAAGATATCATCGTGAGGCCATCCGACCGAGAGAGAGGTCCAGAGGGGACATGACAGCAGCGCAGAACCCGCAACTCGATCACGTGTACTTCGAAAGGGCACAAGCAAGGGACTTCCTGGGGATCGCCGACCTGGACCGGCATGCCTGGAGCGACAGCCGCTACGGCGAATGCATCCCGGACGGCGAGCACGTCTGGAGAGTGTGGGTCGCCGGCGCCTACGTGTACGTGGCTCGAGATGGTGCGCAGGTCATCGGGGCGATCGTCGCGTTCCCGACCCGCGAGGAGACGTTGTTCGTGCACAAGGTCATGGTCGACGAGCGCTACAGGGGGCGCGGGATCGGGAGCAGGCTCTTCGAGCTGCTGCTTGACGAGATCGACGCCAGCGTTCACGCCAGCTGCTTCCTGACCGTCGACCCGGCGAAGGCCGCCGCCGTGCAGCGTTACGAACGGATCGGATTCACGGAGCGCCAGTACGTCGCCGGCTACTACCGGGATGATGAGGACCGGTACGTCATGACGCGGCCGGCCAGACCCTCGAGACGCTGACGGGCGCAGCCGGCGTGCAGCTCCGCGGCGCTACCGAGCAGGGCATACAATAGCGACCAGCAACAAGCGATAGAAAGGCCTTGGCATGAAAGCACCAGAACTACCGCCGTACGACCATCGACCGAAGCCTTACGAGGGGCCGTCCTATGACGAGGTCCTGAAGCTGAAGAACCGCTACGTGACGCCGGTGTCTGTCCCCAACTACACGAAGCCCCTCATGATCGTCGAGGGTTCCATGCAGTACCTCTTCGACCACGAGGGGCGCCGGTACCTGGACGTCATCGGCGGGATCGTGACGATCAGCGTCGGCCACTGTCATCCCTACGTGGTGCAGAAGGTGAAGGAGCAGACGGAACTGCTCCAGCACATCACCTCGATCTACCTTCATCCGAACATCGCGAAGTACGCCGAGATGCTGGCTTCGAAGCTGCCCGGGGATCTCAGCGTCTGCTACTTCGTCAACTCGGGATCGGAAGCCAACGACATGGCGCTGATGATGGCGCGACTGTATACGGGCAACTACGACGTCATCGCGCTGCGCAACGCCTATCACGGCGGCAGCTCCACGACGATGGGGCTCACTGCTCACAGCACGTGGAAGTACAACTACCCGAGCAGTTTCGGCGTCCATCACGCGGTCAATCCAGATGCCTACCGGGGACCCTGGGGGAACGATGCGCAGGCCGGAGAGAAGTACGCCGGGGAGATCAAGAACCTGATCGACTACGCGACCCCCGGGAATGTGGCTGCGTTCTTCGCCGAGCCGATCCAGGGGGTCGGCGGGGCCGTCGTGTATCCGGAGGGGTTCCTGAAGGGAGCCTACGAGGTGGTCCGGGCGGCCGGCGGCGTGTGCATCGCCGACGAGGTGCAGACGGGGTTCGGCCGGACGGGGACGAACTACTGGGGATTCCAGAACCACGGGGTCGTTCCCGACATCGTGACCATGGCCAAGGGGATCGGCAACGGGCTTCCGCTGGCGGCCGTCGTGACCACGCCTGAGATCGCCAGCGCGCTGACCAGCCGGATCCACTTCAACACCTTCGGCGGGAACCCGGTGTGCTGTGCGGGGGGAATGGCCGTCCTGGAGGTCATCGAGCGGGACGGACTGCAGAAGAACTGCCTGGACCGGGGCAAGGAGCTCATGGACGGGTACCGCAAGCTCATGGCCAAGCACGACATCATCGGCGACGTGCGCGGTCTGGGTCTCATGACGGGGATCGAGCTGGTGAAGGACCGCAAGACCAAGGAGCCGGCGACGGCGGAGTGCCTGCAGGTCTTCAACCGGGTCAAGGACCTGGGGCTGCTCACGGGCAAGGGCGGTCTTCGCGCCAATACGCTCCGTATCAAGCCGCCCATGTGTATCACGAAGGCGGATGTGGAGTTCGTGATCGACGCCCTCGATGTCGCGCTGAGCGAACTGTAAGGAAGAGCCGTCGCGAGGGCGCAGGGGGCGAGAGCCCCCTCGCCGCGCCGAGACGGCCGTCTGCGGTGCCGTCAGACCGCCGAGCGCCGTTGCGCCTGACCCGCGTCGTCTGAGTGCGTCGCCGTGAGGCTGCTGAGAGTCTGCACCTTGGGTGCGGCGCGCTGGTGCGCGGCGTCGCGATCCTCCGTGAGCCGGCGCCGGCGCCGCGTCTCCTCCTCTTCACGTCTCGATCTCGAGATGCGCGACATGACCCACAGGCCGCAGACGAAACCGACGACGAGACTCGTCTCGATGGCGATGATGAGCAGGAGTATCGAGGTGGTGCTCACGCGAGCGTCCGTTTCCTCTTCATCGGTCGGGGCTTACCGGCGTCCTACTTCCAGTCCGGCGTCCTCAACCCTGCGGCCGGCGCGGGACGCAGTGCGCGATCGTCACCCGCGCCGCCCGCCGTCGCGGGAACGCGGGAGAGGCCGGGCTGTGGGGAGGTGCGGAGGCGGATCGAACGGCATGAGATACCTGCAAACTGGCGGAGGGGGTGGGATTCGAACCCACGAACGACTTGCGCCGTTGCCGGTTTTCAAGACCGGTGCGATGAACCGCTCTGCCACCCCTCCGCGCCGCTCAAGTGTAGCAAGCCGCTGAGGCGTGCGTCAGCATCTGGGGTAGTCGCCGCGAGTGCCATCTGGCATACTCCTGCGCCATGACCGCTCTCTTCATCGCCTGCGCCGACGGGCGCGTCGCTCCCGCCCTCGCCGCCCTCCAGGAGCGAGAGGGCGAGACCGACGCCGACCGCTTTCTCGTGCCCGGCGGCCCGCTGGTGCTCACGCGGCCGGGCATGGAGCGCCGCGTCGCCCTCGACTGCGTGCGCACGCAGATCGAGCTGCACGGTATCCGCACCATCTACCTCGTGTCGCACCAGGACTGCTCCGCCTACGAGCACAGCCTCGGGGGTCTGGGGTTCGACCAGCAGGAGCTGCTGGCCCGCGATCTGCGGCGCGTGAAGGCGCTGCTCGAGAACACCTTCACCGACGCGGACGTGCGCTGCTTCATCATCCCGTGGCGCGAGAACGGCGGGGCGCCGGGGTTCGACGAGGCCGAGCCCGTCGAGTGACAGGCGCGGCCCTGCCGGGCCGCGCCCTCATGGTGTTCAGACCCCGAGTACGTCCTTGCCCATGAGGGCCTGAAGCGCCTGCGGCACGGCGATCGTGCCGTCGGCGCGCTGGTAGTTCTCCATGATGGCTATCAGCGTGCGGCCGACGGCGATGCCCGTGCCGTTCAGCGTGTGCACGAAGCGCGGGCCTTTCTCGGTGCGGTAGCGGCAGTCCAGGCGCCGCGCCTGGTAGTCGGTGCAGTTCGAGCAGCTCGTGACCTCGCGGTACTGCGCCTGCCCCGGCATCCAGGCCTCGCAGTCGAACTTCTGCGCCGCCGGGGCGCCCAGGTCGCCGGCGGCGATGTTGACCACGCGGTACGGGATGCCGAGCCCCTGCAGGATCTCCTCCTCAGCCGAGAGGATGAGCTCGTGCTCGAAGGCGCTCTGCTCGGGCAGGCAGAAGCTGAACATCTCGACCTTGTCGAACTGGTGCACGCGCAGGATGCCGCGCGTGTCGCGCCCGGCGGCGCCGGCCTCGCGGCGGAAACAGCTGGAGTAGCCGGCGTAGCGCAGGGGCAGCTTCTCGGCCTCGAGGAACTCCTGCATGTGCATGGCCGCCAGCGGTACCTCGCTGGTGCCCACCAGGCAGTCGCCGTCGACGGTCTCGTAGATCTGGGCGCGGTCGGTGGGGAAGAAGCCGGTGCCGAACATGGCCTCCTCGCGCACCAGCACCGGCGGGATGACGGGGCGAAAGCCCTTGGCGCCGATGATGTCGAGGCCGTACCTGACGAGGGCGAACTGAAGCAGCACGAGATCGCCCTTGAGGTAGGCGAAGCGCGAGCCGCTCACCTTGGCGCCGCGCTCCATGTCGATCATGTCGAGGGCGATGCCCAGCTCGAGGTGGTCCTTGACCGCGAAGTCGAACTCCGGGGGCGTGCCGACGTGGCGCAGCACGACCGAGTCCTCCTCGCCGCCGTCGGGGACGCCGGGGAGCGGGATGTTGGGGATCTCGAGGAGCATGGTCTTGAGGTGCTCCTCGACCTCGCCCAACGAAGCCTCGCGCTCCTTGATCGTGTCCCCGAGCTCACGCATCGCGGCGATCGCCTGCTCGGCGTCGCCGCCGGCCTTCTTGACGACGGCTATCTCGTCGCTGGCGCGCTTGCGCGCCGCGCGCCTGCTCTCGACGTCGGTGAGCAGCCGGCGGCGCTCCTCCTCGAGGGCGAGGAACTCGTCGAGCGACGACGTGGAGTCGCCCCGCCGTTCGAGCGCCCGGCGGACCTCGTCCGGATTCGAGCGCACCATCTTCACGTCGAGCATCGTGACTCCTCGCGGTCGTGTTGGTCGCGGCCCCATGGTATCGCACCGGCTCGACCCTCGCGCTCGGTCCGTGCTACCCTCGCCGCACGATCAGCCACGCGCCTCCGCGCGAGACCAGGAGCCGAAGCATGAGCCAGAATGCCGCCCGTCCGCGTCCCCGCCGCCGCGGCCTGCTCGCCGCCGTCGCTCTCGTCGCGCTGTGGGCGATGGTCCTGCCGGCGACCGTCGCCGCGGCATCATCATCCCCGTCCCCGGAACCTTCTCCTTCGACTGCCGTCACCTGCGGTCTCGCTCCCGCGACGGTCGTCTTCGGCGAGACGGTCACGGTGTCCGGCGTGGTCACGCCCGCCGTCGCCGGGCAGGAGGTGGCCGTCGCGCTGGCCGGCGCGCACGCTGCCACGGCGGTCACCGATGCATCGGGGGCCTTCAGTGTCGCGATCACGCCGCGGCGCAGCGGCGACGTGGTCGCGAGCCTGCTCGCCGATGGCACGCAGAGCGAGGCGCGGCACCTGGTGGTCAAGCCCAAGGTGAGCCTCACGCACGGGACGCCCATCCCGTTCCTCGACCTCCGGTACGCGGTCAAGGTCGAGCCGTCCACCTACCGCGGCACCATCACCGCTGCCGTCGTCCACCGCGGCTCGCGCGTCGCCACGGTCAAGGCCGCGGTGCGCGGCGGCAAGGCCGTGCTCCAGGTGCCGCTCCGCGGCGTCGACAAGTTCGTCGTGACGCTGTCGCTGCCGGCGGCCGACGGCCTCGGGGCGCGCAGCCTCGAGTCGACCGTGCGCGCCAAGGGGGCGAGGGTCGCGACCGGCTCCTCCGGGCTCCGCGTGCGCGGGCTCCTCACGGCGCTCTCGCGGCTCAGTATCCGCGTCCCGTACGTCGGCACGACCTTCAACTCGCAGTGCGCCGACGCCGTGATGGCGTTCCAGAAGGCATATCGCCTGCCGCGCACCTACGTCTTCGACGGCGACGACTGGCGCACGCTCGACGGCGCCAGGCCGGTCAAGCCGCGCTACTCGGGGCCGTCGACGCACCTCGAAGTGGACAAAGGGCGGCAGATCCTCATGGTGGTCCGGAACGGCGCCGTCTACGGCCTCATCGCGGTGTCCACCGGGGCCACCGGCAACACGCCGGAAGGCAGCTTCCACATCCAGCAGAAGCACCCGTACACCACCTCGGGGTACGGCGGGATCCTGTACCGCACGATGGGGTTCGTCGGCAACTTCGCCATCCACGGGTACGTCCCGGTGCCGCCGTATCCGGCGAGCCACGGCTGCATCCGCGAGCCGATGTGGGCCGCCGCCTGGGTGTACGACCGCTCCTGGGTCGGCGAGCAGCTGTACGTCTATCACTGAAGTCCGCGGACGGAGCGGGCGGCGGCCGGAAGGGCCGCCGCCCGCTCCGTCCGCGCTCTCAGCCGCGCGTCGCCGCGGGAAGACCGGAGGCGACGCCGGCGGCGGTCGCCAGCACGGCGATGCCACACTCGAGCGTGGATCCTCCGCCGGCGCTCTCGGGCACGAACGAGGTCAGCGAGAGCGCCCGGATGTCGAACCGCGCGCCGGTCATCTCGACGGCCGCGAGAAGCTCGACCAGCGTGAGACCGCCGGGCGACGGAAAGCCCACGGCGGGAGCGATGGACGGGTCCAGCACATCGATGTCCACGTGCAGCTGTGCGGGAGGCCGGTCGGCGGGGTACCGCAGCTCGTCGCCCGCCCGTCCGGCCAGCCCGTCCAGCGCCGCGGCGAGGGCCTCGCCCAGACCGCGTTCGCGTACCTCGGCGCCGCTCACCACGGTGATGCGCGACGCCGCCAGCGCGTCGGCTTCAGCCGGGTCCAGGTCGCGGCCCCCGGCGTGCAGGGTGAGCGTCTCGCCCTGCGGCTCGCCGCCGAGTCTCGTCCAGGCTTCGGGAAAGGCGCGCCCGGTGAGCATCGCCAGCGGCATGCCGTCCAGGTAGCCGGTCGCGGTGATCTCGGGCGTGTTGAAGTCCCCGTGGGCGTCGAGCCAGATCGTGGCGATGCGCCCGTGGGCGGAGTCGCCGTCGACCCTCGCGGCGATGAGCCCGGCGCGCACCCCGAGGGTGACGTTGCAGTTGCCCGCCAGCACCAGCGGCAGGCGGCCGTCCGCCACCGCGCCGGCCACCAGATCCGCGACGGCTGCGTCGACGTCGAGTACGGCCTCCAGTTCGGCCGCGAAGGGGGCGCTGCGCCGCGCGGTCACGACCTCCACGTCGTGACCGCGAGCCCGCAGCGCCGCCGCGGCTCCGCCCTCGAGGTACGCCGCCGGCCCGCGGCCGCTGCCGACGCCCTCGCGGCCGAGGTCGTACGGGACGACGACGAGCGTGAGCTCCATGCCGGACTCAGTCCTCGAGCGCGGGCAGGCGCTTCTCGAGCCGCACCATCTCGGGCACCTCGGGGGCCGCGGCGCTCACGAAATCGTGGTGGCGATACAGGCGCAGGGAGGGGTGGTCGCCGGCGGGCACGAACGCCGTGAGGCGACGCAGGCGGCGGTCGATGGCCACGCCCTCGGCCCAGTCGACCAGCTGGTTGGCCACGCCGCGGGCTTCGAACGCGGGGCCGACGCACACGCAGCGGAAAGCCAGCGCGTCGTCCTCGGTCTCGACGGCCACGAAGCCCGCCATCTCGCCCTCGGCCTCGGCGACGAACACGTCCGCCCGCTCGAGGAGCTCGAGCAGTTCGGCCGTGTGGTAGCGCTCCGGGTGGCCGGAGCCCTCGGCCAGCGGATGCAGGGTCTCTTCGGCGAGCAGGATCAGCATGCCGCGGTCGGCGGCGCTCACGCCTCGCACTGAGCACTTCACGCGTTCCATGGGGACCTCCGGCGGCGTCAGGCGGTTCCGGCTTCAGCCAGCTTTCTCTGCTCTTCTCCGATCATATAGCGGATGGTGATGAACGTGAGCAGCAGGATGAGCAGCCCGGCGAGCGCGCCCAGCTGGTTCGCGTAGAACTGGAAGAACTCGCCGATCAGGATGCTCACGAGTGCGGCGCGCTCGAACCAGCGATACCTCTTCAGCCGCGAATGCCTGCCGCGGACGATGCCGATGATGACGAGGACGCCGGTGATCGCGGCCGACACCGAGAATCCTGCCTCCGCGAACGTGAGAGACGAGTTCGTGGCGACCGTGACCATGACCACAAGGAGCCCGACGAAGGCTACGAACAGGAACCATCCGACGACGATCCTCTGGAACCAGCGGCGTCTCACGAGGCCGGCGTAGAACCCCGCGAGCCAGCTCTTGGCGTGCGCGTACGGCGTCGGCCCCGTCACCGTCGTGGCGGAGCGGAGCATCTCGTCGAGAGAGACCACCACGGGGTCCGTCTGGTCGGCCTGCGCCAGAAGGCGCAGCGCTTCAGCTCTCTCGCCGTCGTCCATGTCGCGAAGGACCGCCTCCTTGGCGTAGTCGAAGGCGTTGACGAGCGCCGTCTGCGAGGAAAGATGGCTGACGCTGCCCAGCCAGCGGAAGAGGAAGAAGAGCCCCACGAAGACGACGTAGATGATGGCGACGACCGGCTGGAAGAAGTAATCGTTATCGGAGGTGATGAACTTGCCGAGCTCGTCGATGAAGAGGCCGAAGCCGATCCCCGCCGCAAGCGCCCCCAGGAGACCCCACAGGCGCCCTTCCAGAGCGATCAGGAGGATGATGCCGAGGAGCATGCCGATGCCGCCCCACAGGAGGTGGGCGAAGTGGATCTTGCCGCCGCCGAGCTGCGGCCACCCCGTGGCTGCCAGGATCGCGCGCACGAGGAGGATCGTCGCGACCGCGGAGACGAAGAAGATCTCGAACTGACTCGTGGCATCGATGCGGCGCACGAAGAAGGAGCGCTTCGGCGGGACGGCGACCGCTGCGGCGGGCTGCTCTGTCATCGGCTCACTCCGGTGTCCTGCCGTTGCGGCTCAGGCGGGGTAGGAGCCCAGCACCTTGACCCACGGCAACTTGCAGGCGAGGCACTTGAGCGCCTGCTCGATGGTGGGATCGCCGCGGCGGCCCTCGACGTCGATGAAGAAGACGTAGTCCCCGAGGCCCTGTTTGGAGGGCCGGGATTCGATCTTCGTCAAGTTCACGTAGCGGTGGGCGAACTCGCTGAGGATGAGCAGCAGGGCGCCCGGCTGGTCGGCACCGATACCGCAGACGATGCTCGTCTTGTAGCGGGCCTCGAGGTCCTGGGGCGCCGGGGTGCGCGCGAGGTAGACGAAGCGCGTGCGGTTGTCCAGCGAGTCTTCGATGTCGTCGCGGACCACCGTGCACTCGTAGAGGTCGGCCGAGAGCCGCGTGCCGATGGCCACCCAGGGCCGGTCGACGCGGCTGACGCGGCGCACGGCTTCCGCCGTGGAATCGGTCGCCTCGTGCTCCACATCGGCAAGGTGCTCCTGGATGAACCTGCGGCACTGCCCGTAGGCGATGGGGATGCTGATGACCTTGGTGACCTCGTCCAGGCGCAGGTCGGCGCGGGCGATGAGCTGATGACGGATCGCATGGGTGACCTCGCGCACGATCGTCAGCTCGTCGAAGCCGAAGGCCAGCAGGTCGAGGGTGCGGGTCACGGAGCCTTCGAGCGAGTTCTCGATGGGCACGATGGCGAGCTCGGCGTCGCCGCCGGCGACCGCCTGCATCACTTCCTGGATGGAGGGATAGGGGAACGGGGCGAGCTCGCCCGACGGCGGGTCGGCCAGCAGAGCCTCTTCCGTGAACGTGCCCTCAGGTCCCAGAAACGCGACCCGGCTGCTCTCGTGAGCCACTCTGGTCTCCCCTCGCATGGTGTGCCCTTGCCGCTCCTCGCTAGGCTATCAGACGAGGCCGCGGCCGCGGGAGGACGAGCGGCTTCCGCGGGTCAGGTGCCTGAGGAGGGGCCGGGGCCGGCCGCGCGGTCGGCGCCGGTGTCCCAGGTGAACGGGTCGTCGTCGGGCGCCGGCTCCGGCGGCGGGACGTCGGCCGGCGCCGGCGGCGCGCCGGCGGGAGACGGGTCGGCCAGCTCCGCGAGTGCGTCGAAGGCCTTGCGCTCGTCGGCGTCCGGGGACGGGCCGGCGGCGGCCGGCCGCGGCTCGTCGGCGAGGCGGGGGGCCCGCGCGGCGCGCGGGCCGTCCTCGCCGGCCGCCAGCGGCCGCGGCACGGCGGCCGTCACCGCCTGCTGCTCCTCCGGCGAGAGGTCGCGGTCGGCGATGCCGTCGCGCAGGTGCTTGACGTAGATGCGCGCGAAGTCGCGCGCCGCGATGGCGCTGAACACGACGCCCGAGCGGTGGTTGTCGAGCAGGGCGAACGACGCGCTCTGCTCGCCGCCGGCGTCGCGGAAGGCGTCGTAGCGCACGATCGCGCGGTTGGTCAGCGCATGGTCCAGGTGCCGCTTCTGCTCGTCGAGCTGGTCGGTGAGGATCTCGACGGCCTCGCGCAGGTTGCGGACCTGCGAATCGAGGCTCTCGACGTGCGCGACGACATCGCGCTGCTCGTGGCGGCCCATGACCACCAGCTGCGCACGTCGCAGGCGGCGCACGGATCTCCACAGGACGAGGACCAGGACGAGCAGCGCCAGCGAAAGGGCGACCGCGGCGAGCGCCACGTAAGGTGCGATGTCGCGCAGCGTCTGCATGAGCCTCTACTGGAGCTGCAGGAGGATCTTGAACTGCCCGACGTTGTTGGTCTTCACCCGCTCCCCCGGCACCGGGCCGGCCGTGACCTTGAGCGTGGAGACTTTGCTGAGCGCTTCGGGCGGGATCGCGAACCCCTGGATGGTGACGCTCTGCGTCTGTCCGGAGGCGATGGTGGCGATCGTGCCGCTCTGCGTGAGCACGCTCCCGCCGGGGAGCTTGAGCTCCGCCGTGACGGCGACGTTCTCCTCGGTGTCGTCGCCCTGGTTCTCGACCTTCACGTCGAACGACAGACCGGCCGTGGCGGGGATGTCGACCGTGCCGGTCCTGGCGAGCGCGATGTCGCCCGGCTGGGCGGTCACGCTCACAAGGGCCACGCCGTGGATGCCGGCGAGCTTGGTGGAGCTGCCCACGCTGTTCAGCATCTGTTCGAGGCGCGCCCTGTCGAAGGTCTTGGCGGTGAGGTAGTAGGTCGACGTAGGTACAGGCACGTCGGTGACGCCCTGCTCGCTCAGGGTGTTGCGCGCCGGGATGTACACGCGGCTCGTGTAGTACGCGTCCGGGCCGCTGAAGTAGCCGGCGAGGGCGGCGAGCTTGGCGGGGTTGACCTTCTTCTTGCCGAGGATACCGAGCATGGTCGTCTGGAAGAGCTTGTAGCCGTCGGCCCGCACCTTCATGCCTTCGGCGAAGACGGCCTGCTCGGCGGTGAGGGTGTCGGGCGGCTCGAGGCGGTCGGCGCGCACGGCGATCTCGTTCTGCTTCGCGCTGAGCTCGGCAAGCTTGGCCGTGAGCTCTTTGCGCGAGAACTTGGTGGGGTTGGCGACGAGCTGGTCGAGTTGCTTGCCGAGCGCGGCGGAGTCGCTGATGGCGGCGGACACGCCTTCGAAGTACGCCCGGTAGGACTCGACCTTGCGGTTCTGCTGGCAGCTGCGCGCCCACCAGGCCGCCGCGAAGACGATGACGAACAGGATCGCGGCGAGGATGAGGATACGCTGCAGCCGGGTGCGGCGAGGGTTGTGGCGGCGGCGCGATTGCGGCGACGACGCGGACTGATCGCGGCTGGGTGCCTGGCTGGTCGCGTCGTCGTCGAAGAAATCCACTCCGCGGACCCCCATCTATCAGGCGGTTGGTGGGCGAGGCGGGACTTGAACCCGCACGCACGTAAGTGCACTAGACCCTGAACCTAGCGCGTCTGCCAATTCCGCCACTCGCCCAGAAGCTCTTACAGGGTTCGGATTGTACCATACCGAATACCGTCCCAAACGAAGGATCGCCTGCCCCCCATGTCTGTCGCGGCGCACACCATGACACCCCTCTACACCGACTGGCGCGACCGCTATCAGCTGGTCGGCAAGATCGGCAGCGGCGGCTTCGCCGAGGTGTACGAGGCGCTCGACGTCACCCTCGGCCAGGCCGTCGCGCTCAAGATCGTCGCCGACGGGCGCGGCATGTCCGGCCGCGTCGTGCGTGAGGTCGAGGCCGCCGCGGCGCTCTCTCATCCCAACATCGTCGCTCTCTACGACTGGTTCGGCGACGGCGAGCGCAGCATCCTCGTCTGCGAGCTCGTCGTCGGTGAGTCGCTGGACAGGCTGGCCGGCGAGCTCGGTGACGGCGACGTCGCCGCGATCGGCGTCGAGCTGCTCGACGCTCTCGCGTTCGCCCACAGCCAGGGCATCATCCACCGCGACGTCAAGCCGCAGAACGCGATGCTCGACACCGCCGGTCACGTCAAGGTGATGGACTTCGGCATCGCCCGCCTCATCGACGCCGACACGCTGACCCAGGACGGCGACGTCATCGGCACGGTCGCCTACATGTCGCCGGAACAGGCCGCCGGGCGCCGCGTGGGGCCGCCGAGCGACGTGTACTCCGCCGGCATGGTGTTGTACGAGCTGCTCGCCGGTGAGCACCCGCTGCGCGGTCAGACGCCGGCCGAGACGCTGTCCAACGTGGCCGCCGGGCGGCTGCCGTCGCTGGGCGCCCTGCGGCCCGACCTGCCGCAGGATCTGGTCGGGCTCATCGACGACGCCTGCGCGCCGCGGCCGGGCGAGCGGCCGACGGCCGCGGAGCTCAGCGAGGCACTGGACGAGTTGCTGCACAGCGGACGTCTGCGCGGCCAGGGGCTGCTGCGTGCCCAGCGGCTGGTCCGCCCGCTGAGGCGCGCCGGCTTCGTCGTCGAGCGCGCCGGAGGCGCCGGGCTCGCGGCGCTCACCAGCGGCGTCGTGCTGGGCGCGCTGCCGGCGTACCCCCAGAGCTGGACGCTGCCGCTGGTCGCGGTCTGCGCGGCGGTGTGGGCCGTGGTGCCGCAGGGCGGGCTCGCCTTCTTGCTCGGCGCGCTGGCGTTTCCCGTGTTCAACGTGTCACTGAGCTTGGGGGCGGCCTATCTGGCCTTCGCCGTCGCGCTGTTCCTCCTGACCCGCGCCAGGCCGATCGTGGCTCTCTGGCCTACGCTGGCGCTGGCGCTCACGCCCCTGTATCTGACGCTGCTGGCGCCGGCGGGGGCGGCGCTGCTGGGCCGCGTGCGCGGCCCGCTGGCCGCCGCCTGGGCCGGCGCCGGCACGCTCGTCTACCTGCTGCTGCTCCGCGCCCCTCGCGGGCCGTTCACGCTCTTCCAGCCACGCTGGCGTCTGGCCGGCGAAGCCGCCGCCGCCGGCGACCCGTTCACGGTGGCGACGCGCATCCTCGGCGCGGCCCTGGCGCCGGCCTGCCTGCTCCAGATGCTCGTGTGGGCGGGCCTCGCCGTGGCTCTCGGCTTCGCCCTCTCGAGACGGCGCCTGGAGCTCCGCCTGTGGGTCTGGGCGCTGGCGTTCGCGGCGACGTTCGCCGTCTACCGCGTCGTGCCGATCGCCGTCTGGGGGTACCCCGCGGACCTCGCTCCCCTGCTCTGGAATGTGGCGCTGGCGGCCGGCGTGATACTCTTGCCGTTGGTTTTCACGACCGGTGACGGGCCGGAGGAACGCGACGATGGGGATCTTCAGGAAAGCTGAGAAGAAACTGGAAGGCCTTGTCGAAGGCGGCTTCGGGCGCGCCTTCAAGGCCAGCGTGCAGCCGGTCGAGCTGGCGCACAAGCTCGCCAAGGAGATGGGCGACCACAAGACCGTCGGCGTCTCCAACGTGTACGTGCCCAACGAGTTCGACATCTTCCTGGGCGAGGCCGACTACGGGCATCTCTCGTCCCTGTCCGAGTCGCTCAAGGCGGAGCTCGCCAACTACGTGACCGCGTTCGCGCGTCGCGAGGGCTGGACTCTCGTGGCGCCGCCCCGCATCGACCTGCACCGCGACGACGATCTGCGCGTGGGCGAGTTCGGCATCGCCACGCGCACGGTCAATGCGCCGGCCGAAGCTCCGGACGCGGCGGTCGTGCCGGCCGCGGGCGCGCCGCCGCCGGCCGCGGCCGCGGCGTTCGTGCCGGCCGCGGCCGCGCCGGGACCGCTGCTCGACCAGACCCTGCTCTACCAGGAACAGGCCCCGGCGCCGGCGGCCGCGCCGCCCGCGGCGCGCGTCGGTGCTGCGCGCGCGTCCGTGCGCGGGCAGCAAGGCGAGTGGGAGCTTCGCGAGGCCGTGACCGTGATCGGGCGCAGTCGGCGCTGCGACATCGTCCTCACCGATCCCAACGTGTCGCGCCAGCACGCCGAGATCCGGCGCCAGGACGACGGCTTCATGGCGCTCGACCTCGGATCCACCAACGGCATGCGTGTGAACCGCCGCGACGTCAAGCAGGCCGTGCTGCAGCACGGCGACCGCATCGAACTGGGCACCACGGAGCTCGTGTTCGAGAGGCTGCCGTGATGCCGGCCTCCAGGTGAAGGCGGCCGTCGTGCGTCGCGGCCGCGCTGGGCTGCGGGAGACGATCATGATCGACATCGTCCTGCTCGTCCTCAAGATCGGCATCCTCGTCCTTCTCTACCTGTTCATCTGGCAGGTCGTGAAGACGGCCGTCGCCACCGTGCGCGCCCCCGCGGGCCCGGCGGCGGCTCCGGACGTCGCGCTCCCCCAGGGCTCGCGGCCGGTCGCCGTGTTCACGCCGGCCGAACGCGAGGCTCGCCGCGAAGAACGCTTCACGGAGCGCACGATAGCCGGCGAGAAGCTCGACTTCACGGGTCACATCGATCCGCGTCTCATCGTCGAGCAGAGCCCCATCGTCCCGGCCGGCGTCGTGTTTCCTCTGAACGGCTGGGTCACCGTGGGCCGCGCCTCGTCGAGCGACATCGTGCTCGATGAGCACTTCGTCTCGAGCACGCACTCGCGCTTCGTGCCGCGCGGCTCCTTCTACTACGTGGAGGATCTGGGCAGCACCAACGGCACGTTCGTGAACGAGAAGCAGGTCAGCGGCGAGGCGCAGCTCAAGCTCGACAGCCGGGTGCGCATCGGCGAGACCGTCTTCCGCTACGAGGAGTGACCTCCCGGTGACTCTCGTCGCCCTTCCCGGTGCCCTCACCGACATCGGCCTGCACCGCAAGACCAACGAGGACGCCTTCGTCGTGGCCCCGCCCCTGTTCGCGGTCTGCGACGGCATGGGCGGCGCTCAGGCGGGCGAGGTGGCCAGCACGCTCGCCGCCGGGACGCTGGCCGCCGCCGTCGCCGACGGCCGGCCGCTTCTGGCGGCCGCCGAACAGGCCAACGCGGCCGTCTTTCAACGCGCCAGCGACGACCTCGACCACTCCGGCATGGGCACCACGCTCACGGCCCTCGTGCTCGCCGGCGATACGGGCCACTTCGTGCACATCGGCGACAGCCGCGCCTACCTGCTGCGCTACGGTGAGCTGGAGCAGCTCAGCGACGATCATTCGCTGGTCGGCGAGATGGTGCGCGACGGGCGTCTGAGCGAAGACGAGGCGGCCTCGCACCCTCACCGCAGCATCCTCAGCCGCGCCCTCGGCACAGAGCCGCTCGCGCGCATCGACGAGTTCGAGGTCGACCTGCGCGCCGGCGACGTGCTGCTGCTCTGCAGCGACGGCCTCAGCGGACCGGTCCCGGCCGAGATCATCAGGGAGGCGCTCGGCCGCGCCGATCCCGACGACGCGGCCGCCATGCTCATCGCCGAGGCGCGCAAGCGCGGCGGCCCCGACAACATCACCGCCGTGGTCCTGCGCCTCGACGACCCGCAGGCCGCCGCCGAGGAGGTCACGCTCGCCGTCTCCGCCGACGAGGCGCCGACGGTGGTTCTCGCGGCTCCCGTCATGCCGCCCATCACTGCGGACAGGGCCGCGGCTCCGGCGGGCGACACCGGCGCCGAGGAGCCGTACGAGCCAGAGCGCGCCGGCGACGACGACGAGGCCGCCGGCGCGTCGCCCGAGCCGGAAGGCGCGGCCGGCGCTCCTCCCGTTCCCGCCGCGCCGTCTCGCGGCGCGAAACGCCGCCTTCGCTACCTCGCCGTGGTCCTCGCCCTCCTGGTGGTCGTCGCGTTCGCCGGCGTCCTCACGGTCAGCACGGTCTACTACGTGGGCGTCGACGACGGGCGCCTGGCCATCTACAGCGGCCTGCCGGCGACGTTCGGCCCGCTGCAGCTGCACGCCGTGTACCGGCGCAGCTCGGTCCCCTACGAGTCGCTCGGCCCTGCCGAGCGCCGCCTCGTCGACGAGCAGGGCCTGCACACCCGGAGCAGCGTCATGGCCCTCGCCGAGACCCTGGGGATGTGGCCCTGAGCCGGCGCAACATCGAGCTGCTCTTCCTCGTCATCGCCGGCGCCGTGAGCACCATGGCGTACGTGTCCGTGTACGCGGGCCGCTTCCGCGAGATCAATCGCGTCTCCATCATCTACGGCCTCATCTTCGTGGGCATCTTCTTCCTGCTGCACCTGCTGGTACGCTTCGTGCTCCCGCAGGCCGACCCGTTCCTGCTGCCCATCACCGCTCTGCTGGCCGCCATCGGGCTCACCGAGATCTTCCGCATCCGCCCGGCCCTCGCGCTCACCCAGGGCCAGTGGCTGCTGGTCGGGGCCGGCCTCTTCGTGCTCACCGTGATCCTCGTGCGCGACCACATGAAGCTCGACCGCTATCGCTACATCATGGGGGCCATCGGGCTGGGGTTGCTGGTCGCGACCATCGTGCTGGGCACGACGGTCAACGGCGCCAAACTGTGGATCCACGCCTTCGGCTTCTCGATCCAGCCGTCCGAGTTCGCCAAGCTGGCCATCGTGATCTTCCTGGCCGGCTACCTCAACGACAAGAAGGTGCTGCTGTCGGTACCCACCCACCACGTCCTCGGGGTGCCGCTGCCGGCGGCGAAGTACTTCGGCCCGCTGCTCGTCATGTGGGTGCTGTCGCTCGCCATGCTCATCTTCATGAAGGACTTCGGCATGGCGCTGCTCTTCATGTCGATCTTCGTGGCGCTCATGTACATGGCCACGACGCGGATCGTGTACGTGGTGCTCGGCGGCGGCCTCTTCGCCGCCGCCGCCGGCATCGCGGTCGCGGTCGTGCCGCACGTCCAGGACCGCTTCGACACCTGGCTCGACCCTTGGCCTCATGCCACCACGACCGGCTACCAGCTGCTTCAGTCCCTGTTCACCGTCGCCGACGGCGGCATCCTGGGCGCCGGGTTCGGCCGCGGCTTCCTGCTGTACGCCAACCGCCAGCCGGTGGTCCCCGATCTGCAGACCGACTTCATCTTCGCCGCCATCGCCAACGAGATCGGGCTCCTCGGCGCGGCCGGTGTGGTCCTCGTCTACGTGCTCTTCATGTGGCGCGGCTTCCGCATCGCCGTGTGGGCGCCGGACGGCTTCTCCAAACTGCTCGCCGCCGGCCTCGCCTTCGCCTTCGGCCTGCAGACCTTCATCATCCTCGGCGGCGTCACGCGGCTCATCCCGCTGACCGGCATCACGCTGCCGTTCGTGAGCTACGGCGGCAGCTCCATCACCGCCAATCTCATGCTCGTGGCGCTTCTCCTCATGGTCTCGCACCGCACGAACGTGGTGCGCGAGGGCAGCGACCTCGAGCGCCGTCGCCTGGCGGAGCGAGGGTAGGGCGATGAACAAGGCCATCTCCCGCATCTTCATCGTCGGCGTGATCCTCTTCGTCGCGCTGATCGTCAACCTCACCTGGATCATGGCCGGTCGGGCCCAGTGGTTCGCCGACCGGCCCGAGAACAAGCGCGGCATCGCCAAGGAGATGAAGATCAAGCGCGGCGACATCCTGGGCTACGACGGCTCCACCATCGCGGGCTCGCGGCGCCGCTCCGGCTACTACTACCGCGACTACCCGCAGGGCACGCTGGCGCCGCAGCTCCTCGGCTACGACAGCGTGCGCTACGGGCGCAGCGGCATCGAGGCGGAGCTCAACGACGACCTTACCGGACAGTCGACCGACCTCGGCGTGCAGAGCTGGATCGACCGGCTCCTGGGACGCAAGCCGAAGGGCGCCAGCGTCCAGCTCACCGTGGTCCCGGCGGTGCAGAAGGAGGCCCAGGTGGCGCTGCGCGGCCAGACGGGCGCCATCGTGGTGCTCGATCCGCAGACCGGCGCCCTCATCGCCTCGGCTTCGGCGCCTACGTACGACCCGGCCAACCTCGAGGACGCCTGGGCGCGGCTGAGCACGGACAGCAGCGCGCCGCTCCTCAACAGGCCGACGCAGGGTCTCTACACTCCGGGCTCGGCCTTCAAGGTCGTCACGGCCACTTCGGGCCTCGACTACGGCAAGGTGACGCCCGACACCGCGTTCATCGACACCGGCACCTACGTCGTGTTCGGCGGCAAGGTCACCAACTACGGGGGCGCCGTGTTCGGCCCCAACGACTTCCAGACCGCGCTGACATACTCCATCAACACCACCTTCGGCAAGGTGGGCAACCTGGTGGGACGCAAGCGGCTCGTCTCATCGATGCAGCGGTTCGGGTTCTACCAGACGCCGCCGCTGCCGCTGCCGCAGGGCGAGGTCCTGCCCAGCGGTCGCTACGGCAAGAAGGGCCTCCTCTCGCCGGACGCGTTCATGGACCCGCTGGCGGTGGCCTGGGCGGCCTGCGGTCAGGAGCAGGTCCTCGCCACACCCCTTCAGATGGCTCTGGTCGCCGCGGGCGTCGCCAACGGCGGCCGCGTCATGAAGCCCTACTACACCCAGCAGATCGTGGCGGCCTCGGGCGCCGTGGTCCAGAAGGCGCAGCCGCAGCAGTGGCTGGTGGCGATGAAGCCCGCCACCGCCTCGCAGCTCAACGTCATGATGCAGCGCGTCGTCAACTCCGGCACGGGCACGGCGGCGGCGCTCGAGGGCATCCAGGTCGCCGGCAAGACCGGCACCGCCGAGCGCGGCGACGGCACCAACCTGGCCTGGTTCATCGCTTTCGCGCCCGCGGACGACCCGCAGGTGGCGATCGCGGTCGTCATAGAAGACACTCAGTCGACCGGCGGCGAGGCGGCGGCGCCGCTCGCCGCCGCCGTGATCAAGACGGCTCTGGCGCAGCCGTCCCTGCCCTGACGGGCAGGGAGCCGGCGCCCAGAGCCGTATCTGTCAGCGGAGGAGCGAGGTAGCCAGACGTGAGCGACGTGTTCCAGCCAGAACAGGTGCTGAGCGGCCGCTACCGCGTGCTGCGCAAGATCGGCGGCGGCGGCATGGCCGACGTCTATCTCTGCGAGGATCTCAGCCTGGGTCGCCGTGTGGCGCTCAAGGTGCTGCTGCAGCGGTTTCTCGACGACCCCAACTTCGTCGAGCGTTTCCGCCGCGAGGCCAAGGCCGCCGCCGGTCTGAACCAGGCGAACCTCGTCAGCATCTTCGACTGGGGCGAAGTCGACGGCACGTATTTCATCGTCATGGAATACGTGGAGGGCGAGACGCTCAAGGACCTGGTGCGCCGCCAGGGCCGCCTCGGCGGCAGCGAGGCCGTGCGCATCTCGCTGCAGCTTCTGGCGGCCCTCGAGTTCGCGCACCGCACGGGCATCGTCCATCGCGACATCAAGCCGCAGAACGTGATGCTCGACCGCGACGGCAACGTCAAGGTCATGGACTTCGGTATCGCCCGCGCCGCCGACTCCGGCATGACGGAGGCCGGCTCCATCCTCGGCACGGCCCAGTACCTGGCTCCCGAGCAGGCCAGGGGACAGCGCGTCGACGAGCGCTCCGACCTCTACTCCGTCGGCATCGTCCTCTACGAGATGCTCACGGGCACCGTGCCGTTCAAGGGCGACAGCGCCGTCACCGTCGCGCTCAAGCACGTCAACGAGATGGCCCCCGAGCCGGCGCAGCTCGTGCCGGGTATGCCCTACGCGCTCAACCAGATCGTCCTCAAGGCCATCGCCAAGGACCCCGGTCAGCGCTACCAGACCGCCGAGCAGTTCGCCCGCGACCTGCGCTCCGCGCAGGTGGGCGGGCCCGTGGCCGCGGCCGCGTTCGATCCCGGCGCCGAGGCCACCCGGCTGATGGACGCCGGCGCCGTCGGCGCCGCAGGCGCCACGTCCGTGATGACGGGCGGCCCCCTCGCCCAAAGCACGGGCGACCGCGGCCGCAGGCGTCGCCGCTGGCCGTGGGTGCTGGTGATCGTCCTGCTCCTGCTGGTGATCGCCGCCACCGCGTACGGGCTGATGCGGGCGATGGGTGGGGGCAGCGTCGCGGTGCCCACGGTGGTGGGGAAGAGCCAGGCGGCGGCGGTCGCCAAACTCGAGGAGGCGGGCTTCAAGGCCGGCGTCCAGGATGAGTTCTCCGACAAGTACGACGAAGGCGACGTCAGCCGTCAGGCGCCCGTAGGCGGCACCAAGCTGCGCAAGGGCGACACGGTCGACATCTGGGTGAGCAAGGGCAGCGAGACGGTCACGCTCGAGGATCTTCAAGGGGTGGACGCCCGGGGAGGTGCGGGACTGGCTCGAACGGAACAAGCTCAGCGGCCTCGAGAAGTCCGGCAAGTCCGGGGAGGTCGCGGAGGGTCTGGTGTTCAAACAGGATCCGCCGGCCGGCGACCCGGTGAAGCGCGGCGACACGATCACCTACTGGGTGAGCAGCGGCAAGCCGCAGGCCACCGTTCCCAATCTCGCCGGCCTGACCCAGGACGCTGCGGAGATGGCTCTGGCCGATGCCGACCTGCTCCTTGGTTCGGTCATTCCCGAGCCGAGCGCCACCGTGCCCAGCGGCCAGGTGATCCGCCAGGACCCCGCCGCCGGCGTCAAGGTGGCCAAGGGGGTCCGCGGTCAGCATCGTCGTGTCGAGCGGATCACCGTCCCCGTCGCCGAGCCCGACGCGCGTCGACGGCGACCATCCCCAACGTCTACGGGGTGGACTCGACGATCGCCACGGACACGCTCACCGCGGCCGGCTTCGTCGTGAAGACGAGAATGAAGTCGGGTACCGGCCAGGATCCGGGAACGGTGGTCGGGATGCTCCCGGACGCCGGCACCGTGGTGGCCAGCGGATCGACCGTGCTCCTCGTCATCGCGACGTAGGGGCGCCGCCCGCCTACTCGGCGAAGCCGAACACGTAGACCAGATAGGCGAAGTACACCGAGCCGGCGCCGCCCAGCGACCACCAGGTGAGGCGGTGCCTGATGCGCAGCGTGAGGTAGAAGACGGTGCCGCTGATCAGCGCCAGCACGCCGCTCACGAGCCCGTCGGTGTCCAGCTGCCAGGTCGTGAAGACCAGCCCCACCGAAACCGGGAAGGTGGGCTGGAACACCATCGCTCCGGTGATGTTGCCGAGCGCCAGAGTGTCCTTGCGCTGGCGGATCCAGAGCACGGAGTTGAACTTCTCCGGCAGCTCGGTGGCGATGGGCGTGATGAGGAGGGAGACGATGAGGGGGGCCGCGCCCAGCGTCTCGCTCAGCGTCTCGATCTCTTTGACGAAGATCTCGGCGCCGAGCACGATGCCGAGGAGGGCCACCCCGATCTGCAGGAAGATGCGGTAGCGATGGGGCATCTGCGGGTGCCGGTGGAAGTACAGTGGCTTGGTCTCTCCCTCGAGGTCGCCCTCGGCGCGCAGCGTCTCCCAGACGTAGTAGCCGTAGAAGACGAGGAGTAAGCAGCAAGCGCGTAGTGCAGCGGGCCCCCGTGGATCAGGCCGGCGCCCATGGCCAGCGCGTAAGCGACGAGGAAGTGGCTGAGGTCGCGGCGCATGACCTCCTCGTTCACGGTGACCGCGAGCTCGCGGCGGCCGCGCCACGTGAAGATGACGACCGCCGCAGCCGTGACGACCATCGCCAGGCTCGCCAGCATGAACGGCGCCCCCAGGATGGCGCCGACGCCGATGTCGTCGGCGGCCTCTCCCCCGTGAACACGATGGCGATGATCGGCACGAGGGTCTCGGGAAGAGCCGTACCCACCGCCGCGAGGATGCTGCCCACGGCGCCTTCGCCCAGCTCGTAGCGACGGCCGAACCACTCGACGCCGTTGGTGAACAGTTCGGCCGAGGCGAGGATGATGGCGAGCGCGATGATCAGCAGGAGGTAGGACATGGCGGCGGCAAGAATAGCAGAGGGGCGGGCCGCCTGCGGCGGCCCGCCCCTCGGTTCACTCCCTGCGGGTGAGTCTGCGGGTCAGACCCAGCCCTTGGCCTGGAAGAACGGGAAGATGAAGTAGATGACGAAGGCGATCGAGGAGACCCACAGCAGCCAGTTCACCTCACGCGCCTTGCCCTGCGCGACGCGGATGATCGTGTAGGCGATGAAGCCGGCGCCGATACCGTTGGTGATGCTGTAGGTGAGCGGCATGATCGTCATGATGAGGACCGCGGGCAGTCCGAAGGCGAGGTTGCCGAAGTCGATGCCCGCCTTGGGCTCGCCTATCTCATGGTCGGCGTCGCTCTCGGCCTTGGTCAGCGTGGCCATCATCAAGTAGCCGACGACGATCAGCGCCGCCGCCGTCGCCTGGCCGGGCACGATGCCCGCGATCGGCGAGAAGAACATGGCGGCGAGGAAGAGCACCCCGACGACGATGGCCACCCAGCCGGTCCGGCCGCCCTGAGCGACGCCGGCGCCGGACTCGATGTAGGTAGTGGCGGAGGAAGCGCTCACGGCGCCGCCGGCCATGGCGGCGACGGAGTCGACCAGCAGCGGCCGGTTGACCTGCGGAAGGTCGCCCTTGTCGTCGAGGTACCCGGCCTGGCCGCCCACGCCGACGAGCGTGCCCATGGTGTCGAAGAAGTCGCTCAGCATGAGGCTGAAGATCCAGAGGATGGCGGCGGTCACGCCGAGCTTGGCGAAGGCGCCGAAATCGAAGGCGCCCACCAGGCTGAAGTCGGGCATCGCGACCACGTCGGTCGGCAGGATCGCCTGCCCGGGGAGGAAGCCTGCGTCCTTGCCCCAGGCGTAGTTCATGACGATGGCGAAGATGGTCGCGAAGACGATGCCGAGCAGGATCGCCGCCCGCCAGCGCAGCGCCAGCATGATGATCGTCGCGACGACTCCGACGACCGTGACGGCCAGCGGCACCATGGGCACGTTCCCAAGCTCCACGAGGCCGACCGGCGTGCCGCCGTTCACGTTGATGAGGCCGCCGTCGACGAGCCCGATGAACAGGATGAAGAAGCCGATGCCGATGACGATCGCCTTCTTCAGCTCGATGGGGATCGCCTGGAAGATCGCCTTGCGGAAACCGGTCAGGACGAGGATCGTGATGGCGACACCCTCCAACACGACGAGGCCCATGGCGCTCTCGAAGCTCAGACCCTGCCCCAGGACCAGGCTGAAAGCGACCACGGCATTGAGCCCCATTCCGGGGGCGATGGCGTAGGCGCGGTTGGTGACCAGGCCCATGAGGATCGTCATGACGCCGGCGACCAGACAGGTCGAGGTGAGCGCCGCCGCGAACGGCAGGCCTTCCCCGCCCAGCCCCAGGATGTTCGGGTTCACGAAGATGATGTAGGCCATGACCATGAAGGTCGCGAGCCCGGCGAGGGTGTCGCGCTTGAGCGACGTGTTCCACTGCTTGAACTTGAAAAAGCGCTCCAGCGCGCTGTTCGAGCCGGCGTCAGCGGCGGCTTCCATAGACCTCGTCCTCCTTCAGGGTGGTGATGCGGGGGCAAGAACGGGCAGAGTGTATCGCACGAGGGCAGGGCGACGATACGGGAATGCAACGCCTTTGATGATTGACGCCGCGCGCGCCGCCCGGGTATCCTCGCCGCGTCCCGCGGGGATCCCCGCGGGCGAAAGGATGTGACTCGTTTCCGTGGACGACGACCCAGGTTCGCTCGCCCTCTCCGAGCTCGAAGACATGACCGTCGTCGACGCCGCCGGTGCACAGATCGGCGAGCTGCTCGATGTGGTCGCCCTCTGCGCCTCCGAGACCGCGGTGGTCACCGGCTTCTTCGTCGAGGGCGAGGACGAGAAGTACCGCGCCTCCTGGGCGCAGGTCGCCGTGGTCGACGTCGACGCCGAGAAGCTGCATCTCTCGTGTCTGGCCACCGACCTCGAGCCGGCCTCGATCCGCGGCGATGAGCTGGCCCTCGTCGACTCCGTGCTCGACAACCAGGTGCTCGACATGCGACGCCGCGTGTTCGTGCGCGTGCAGGACGTCCTGCTCGAGGCCCGCGACGGGGGGCTCGTCGTGAGTGGCGTGGACGCGAGCTCCGGCGCCCTCGCGCGACGCTTCGGTCTCGGCTTCCTCTCGCGCCGCCTGCCGCGGCGCAGCGGCGACTTCGTGCCGTGGGCCGACGTCAATCTCATCGCGCTGCGGCTGTCGCGACTCAACTTCGTCGAGGCGTTCGCCGAGCTCGCCGAGCTGCACCCGGCCGACATCGCCGACGTGGTCAGCCAGGTGGGCCCGCGCGAGCGCGCCGCCGTGCTGGCCGCGCTCAACACGGGCCTCGCCGCCGACACCCTCCAGGAGATGGAGGAGGAGCTGCGCACGGCGGCGCTGCAGGACATGCCGCTCGAGCGCGCCGTGGCGGTGCTCGAGCAGATCGAAGCCGACGAAGCCGCCGATATCCTCAGTGACCTCCCCGACGAGCTCTCGCAGCAGATCCTCGCCCGTCTCCCCGACGAGCGCGAGGAAGACCTGCGTGAGCTCGCCAGCCATCCCGAGCACACGGCCGGATCGCTCATGACCACGGACTTCGTCGCCCTGCCGGTGGGTTTCACGGCCGGGGCGGCGCTCGAGTGGATCCGCAGCGAACGGCCCGAGCAGCACGCCATGACGTATCTGTACTTCATCCGCGAGGACGGCCGGCTGGCCGGCGTCGCGAGCCTCAGGGATCTGGTGCTCGCCGAGCCCGACCGGCCCGTCGCCGAGCTCATGGAGGACGACGTCGTCGACATCGCCGCCGACGCGGACGAGGAGGAGGTCGGGCGCATCATGACCAAGTACGACCTTCTCGCCATACCGGTGGTCGACGAAGAGCGGCGGCTCGAGGGCATCGTCACGCTCGACGATGCCCTCGACGCGGTGTTGCCCGACGACTGGAAGCAGCGGCTGCCGCGACTCTACCGCTAGGCAGGCGCGGCTGGGGGCGGCGGCGAGGTCGCGTCGGCGCCTGCGCTCAGATCGGCTGCGCCGCCGCGGGCGCCTCCACCCTCTCCCAGGCGACGCTGTGGCGCGGCGCTTCGACGAGCGTGGCGAGGTCGAGGCGGAAGCGGGCGATCTCCCCCTTGGCCTGGACCCTGCGAAAGCCGCCGCCCTCGAGCACCTCGGGGTGGAACAGGTTGAGCTCGCGGATGTAGCCGCGGAACGGATCTCCGGGGCGCGCGCGGCTCAGGCCGAAGGCTTCGAGCGCCGCGACGCGGCGGTGTTTCAGCGACGCCTCGATCTCCTGGAGCAGGAACTGGAAGCCGCGCAGGTACTCCTCGTCGTAGAAATACGAACAGGTGAGGACGTAGGCGTCGGGTGAAGGGGGGCCGGCAGGCAGGCAGCGCGCCCGCGGAAGCAGGCGCGCGGCGGCGGTGTGCATCCAGCCGACCACCGCGTCGCCCTCGAGGAGTGCGCGGCCGAAGAAGCCGGCCTCGGCCTCGGCCTCCCGTTCCCAGGCCTGGCGCAGATCGGGCGCCGGAGTCGCGGCGGGCAGCGTCTGCCACCAGACGCAGTCCTGGCAGGCCGGCGCCAGAAGGTCGCGGGTGCCGGCGCTGAGGTCGATCGCCCTCACTCGTCGGTGGCGGCCGCGACGTCGTCGACATAGACGTCGACGTGCGGGATCGGCGTGCCTGTGGTGCGCTCGAGGTAGGTCGCGCCGGCGCGCGCGACGGCCTCGCCGACGGCCGGGATGTCGGCGCCCGGATCGATGACGAGGTGCACCTCGAGCACCGGCCCGGCCTCGTCCTCGCCGAGGCGCACCGGGCCGTGGCGCTCCATGTGGACGCGCTCGCCCAGGCTCTGCAGAGGGTTGCGGTAGAGGTCCGCCACGCCGGGGATGCCCTTGATGGCGTCCCACACGGTGCTGGTGATGACTTCGGCCGAGAAGCTGGGCCCGGGTCGTTCGCGCACGCCGCCCCTTCCGTCGCTTGTGGCGCGAGTATACCGTCCGCACGAAGTGGACGGGGCGCCGCTGTTTGCCACCGTGCGAGGCGCTCACCTATACTCCTTGGGCACGAACGGGGCCAGACCCTGTGTCCCGGCGTGCCCTGAGCGACGACCGAGGCGGTCATCACGAGCGACGACATCACCATCTACAGTGCGGACTGGGTGCTGCCCGTAGCAGGGCCGGCGCTCGCCGACGGCGGGCTCGCCGTGCGCGGCGAGCGCATCGTCGGCGTGGGCCCGGCGTCCGACCTCACGGCCGCTCATCCGCAGGCGCAGGTGGTCGATCTCGGGCGCTCCGTGATCATGCCGGGGTTCGTCAACTGCCACAGTCACATCGAATACACGTCGTTCCGCGGCATCCTCGACGACTCCGAGTTCGGCGACTGGATCATCAGCCTCGTGGACGTGAAGGCCGCGCTGACCCCCGAGGAGTACCTGGCCAGCGCCAAGCTCGGCGCCCTCGAGGCCATCTCGTCGGGCATCACTACTATCGCCGACACGAGCTACGGCGCCGTCACGCTCGAGGCGGCCGCCGAGGCCGGCCTGCGCGGCCGCCTGTATCTGGAGGTCTTCGGGGTCGACGACAAGCTGCTCGACGAGACCATGGCGGACGTCGAGCGGCGCCTCGGCGAGGCGCTGGCGGCCGCACCGGCGCGCTTCGACGTCGGCCTGGCGCCGCATGCGCCCTACACCGTCTCCAGCCGCCTCTATCAGGCCATCTCGGAGCTGGCCCGCGCGCGCGGCCTCAAGGTCATGAGCCACGTCGCGGAGAGCAAAGAGGAGCTCACCTACATCCGCTCCGGCTCCGGCAAGTTCGCTCACGACTACCGCGAGAAGATGGGCTGGGAGCGCATGCTCGTGCAGCCCTTCGGCGTGAGCCCCATCAAGTACCTGCAGCAGTGGGACGTCTTCGACGCGGATTTCCTCGCCGTGCACTGCGTGCAGGTGAGCCGCGACGACATCCGCATCCTCAAGGCCAGAGACGTCGCCGTCGCTCACTGCCCCAAGAGCAACGCGAAGCTGGGCTGCGGCGTCATGCCCCTGGCCGACCTGCTGCACGAGGGCGTGCGCGTCGGTCTGGGCACAGACAGCCCGGCCTCCAGCAACATCATGGACATGTTCGACGAGATGCGCACGATGCTCTTTCTGCACCGCGCCGTCGAGCGCGACGTCACGGTGCTCGACGCGCCGACGTGCGTGCGCATCGCCACGCTGGGCGGCGCCGAGGCGCTGGGCATGCAGGACGACATCGGCAGTCTCGAGCCGGGCAAGTTCGCCGATTTCATCGCCGTCGACGTCTCCAAGTCGCACTTCGCGCCCATCGACGATCCGTACTCGGCGCTCGTCTACGGCGCCAACCAGGACGACGTGCTGCTCACGGTGGTCGGCGGCGACAAGCTGTTCCACGAGCGCGGCTACACGGGCCTCGACGCCGAGGCCATCAGGCGCGCCGCCGTCGTCGTGCGCCGGAAGCTGCGCGACCGCGTACGCGCCGGAAGCGTCCAGGTGGGCGCCGCCGAATCAGGCTGGTGGCAGACCGCCGCCGCCTCAGGAGAGGAGACCCCCTAAGTGCTGCTCGACCGCCAACGCGTGAAGTTCTGGCAGAAGTGGGTGTTCGGGTTCATGGCCCTCATCATGGCCGGGTTCCTGGTCATGATCCCGCTGAGCAACAACATGGGCTGCGGCGGTGCTTCCTCCGCCACGGAGCAGCTCGACAAGGACATCGCCAAGTATCAGGCGGCCGTCAAGGCCGATCCCAAGAACGTCGAGTCCTGGCGGAGTCTCGCCGAGAACTACGTGCTGCGCGCCAACGCGCAGCCGCCGGGCTCCGCCGCCCAGGAGGCCGACTATCGCACGGCGGCGCGCTACTACGAGCGCGCGGACAAGCTGCTCGCCAAGCAGAAGGGCGCCGCGGCCAAACAACTGCGCATCGATACGCTCCAGCAGCTGGTGAGCGTCTACCTGTTCTTGGAGGATTTCCAGCTTGCGACCAGCGTTTACGGGCAGATCACCGCGCTCACGCCGAAAGACGCGCAGTCGTTCTTCGACATGGCGACGGTGGCCATCAAGGCCGGCGACACCAACACGGCGCTGCTCGCCTTCACCAAGTTCCTCAAGCTCGCCCCGAACTCGCCTGACGCGGCTCTGGTCAAGGACTGGATCGCCGCCAACTCGGGCACGCCCACGCCGACGCCTTCGCCATCGACAAGTTCGGGAGGCGGGCAGTGAGCGACCTCTTCCGTGTCTCGAGCGAGCGCGTCGGCGACGGACTCGGCGTCGTCGCCCTCTCCGGCGAGCTCGATATCTACACGGCTCCGCAGTTCAAGGAATGCATGCTGGAGATCCTGGATACGGGGGTCGACAGGCTGGTCATCGATCTGAGCGACGTCACGTTCATCGACTCCACGGCGCTCGGCGTGCTCATCGGCGGCGTGCGCCGCGTGCACACCGCCGGCGGGGCCATGGCCCTGGTCGTCACCAGTCGCGCCGTGGAGCGTGTTCTCTCGATCACCGGCTTGGATCGCGTGTTCACGATCCACGCCACCCGTGCGGCCGCGTTCGAGTCGCTCGCCTGACCGCGCGGCCATCGTCATCTCGACACCGGGGTCCGCGTGGTGGTATTAACTCCCATCGTCCGGGGCCGCCCGGCCACATCGTCTGAGGTAGGACCGTGAGGCTCATCGTCACAGAGAAGGATTCCGCCGCTCGCAAGATCGCCGACATCCTCGGCGGCAAGGTCACGGTCAAGGAGCACGGCCGAGGCCGCCAGAAGGTCAGGTCGTACCACTTCGGCTACGGGGACGACGATGCCGTGGCCATCGGCCTGCGCGGCCACGTCATGCAGACGGTGTTCCCCAACACCTACCGGCGCTGGAGCCTCAAGTACCTGGGCGACATGATCGAGAGACCGGACCTCGCGTGGGTGGTCGACGGCGCCGCCGCCGGCACGCTGGCGGCGCTGCGCAGTGTGGCCAAGGGCGCGACGGAGGTCGTGATCGCCACCGACTACGACCGCGAAGGCGAGCTCATCGGCCACGAAGCCCTCGAGATCCTCCGCGGCGATGCGCTCAAGCGTCACCCGCACGACAAGCCCGAGAAGAAGAAGAAGGCCGGCGTCGCCGGCCGCGGCAAGGCCGCGGCCGCCCCTCCGGCCGAACCGCCCGCGGACAACGGCGACCCGCACGTCAAGGCCATGCTGCCGGCCGCCGCCGTCGACCGCCACATCCGCGTGCGCTACTCGGCGCTCACCCGCGAAGAGGTCGAGGCGGCCTTCGCCAAGCCGTCCACCGTCGACTTCAACCTGGCCGAGGCGGCGCACTCGCGCCAGGACATCGACCTCATCTGGGGGGCGGTGCTCACGCGCTTCATGTCGCTGGCCTCCTACCGCTACGGCTCCGACTATCTCTCGGTCGGTCGCGTGCAGTCGCCGACGTTGCGCCTCGTGGTCGACCGCGAGCTCGAGCGGCGCGCCTTCGTCCCGGTGCCGTATTGGGAGATCAAGGCCACGCTCACGCGCGGCGACGACACCGTCGAGGTGGCGCACGCCAAGGGTCGCTTCGATTCCCTCGAGGCCATGGAGACCGCGCTCTCGCGAGCTCAGGCCGATACCGCCGAGGTCACCGCCTACAAGGCGGAGCCGCGCAAGGACGCGCCGCCGCCGCCGTTCAACACCACGGCTCTCATGAGCGCCGCCTCGGGCGGCGGCGTGTCTCCGGCGCGCGCCATGCGCGCCGCCGAGTCGCTGTACCTCGACGGCCTCATCAGCTACCCGCGCACCGACAACACGGTGTACCCGCCGTCGCTGGATCTGCGCGGCAGCCTCGAAGCTCTGGCCGGCTGGCAGCCCGTCGCCACCGCCGCCGCGCGCCTGGCCAAGCAGGGCAAGTACACGCCCACCAGGGGCAAGAAGCGCACCACCGACCACCCGCCCATCTATCCGGTGGGCGTGCCCAAGAAGGAGCTCAGCGGCGACCAGGCCAAGGTCTACGACCTCGTCGCGCGCCGCTTTCTGGCGACGCTGCTGCCGGCCGCCGTGATCGAGGGCCAGCGCGTCGACTTCCGCATCGGCGACGAGCCGTTCGTGGCGCGCGGCAGTCGCGTGGCCTCGCCGGGCTTCCTCGAGGTGTACGAGAAGTTCGCCGCCAAACGCGACCGGCCGCTGCCCAAGCGCTGCAGCCGGGCGACATCCTCCAGGTGCGCGACCTGCACAGCGAGAGCAAGGAGACGCAGCCGCCCGTCGCGCTACGGTCAGGGCCGCTCATCGAGAAGATGGAGGAGCTCGGTCTGGGCACCAAGGCCACCCGCGCCGACATCATCCAGCACCTCTACGACCGCAACTACGTGCGCGACAACCCCATCGAGCCCACAGAACTGGGCGTCGCCCTGATCACGGCGTTCGATGCCGCCATGAAGAAGGCGCCCGTCGACATCTCGTCATGGCAGATGACGGCCAAGCTCGACGACGAGATGGACCGCATCAGCGAGGGCGAGCTGCGGCGCGACCAGGTGGTGGCCGAGAGCCAGGACATGCTGGAGCAGGCCTGGAAGCTCCTCGACGGCCACGTCGCCGACATCCGCGAGCGCATCAAGAGCGGCGTGCGCGACGATCTCACGCTGGGCGAGTGCAAGAACTGCGGCGGGCAGCTTCGCGTGCTCCGCGGCAAGACGGGCAAGCGCTTCGCCGCCTGCGTGGGCAAAGAGGGCGACGCCCCGCAGCCTGCCGCCGACGGCGAGCGCCCGCGGCGTGGCTGCGGCCAGACGTTCCCACTGCCGCAGCGCGGCACCATCACCCCCACCGGCAAGAGCTGTGGCGACTGCGGCTGGCCCGAGATCAAGGTCGTGGGCGCCGGCGGCCGCGGTCGTCCCTGGGTGCTCTGCGTCGACATCGACTGCCCGAGCAAAGAGAAATACCGCTCGCGCGCCAGGAAGAACGCCTGAGCGCGAGCCCTTCTCCGGGCAGACCACGAGGGAGACCGGCGTGAGCGAACGGAGAGGCGTGCTGATCACGCTCGAGGGCTGTGACGGCTGCGGCAAGAGCACGCAGGCGGCGCTGCTCTGCGAGCGCCTCGCCGCCTGCGGGCTGCCGGTCGGCCCGTCGTCCGCGCCGGGCGCCGTGATCCGCGAACCCGGCGGCACCGCGGCTCGGCGAGGCCATCCGCGACGTTCTCCTCCACGGTCCCGTAGGCGCCGGCGTCCTGGGCCGAGGCCCTGCTGTACGCGGCGGCGCGCGCGGAGCTCGTCGAACGCGTGCTGCTGCCCGAGCTCGACGCCGGTCGTGTCCTCGTCCTCGACCGCTTCGTCGACTCGTCGCTCGCCTATCAGGGCTTCGCCCGCGGGCTGGGCATCGACGCTGTGCTGGCCGTCAACGCACCGGGCCTTCGCGGCCTGTTGCCCGACCTCACCATCGTCCTCGACGTCGATCCGGTCGTCGGGCTGGCGCGTGCCGGCGCCGCGCTCGACCGGATCGAGGCCGAAGGGCTCGATCTCCAGCAACGGGTCGCCGCCGGCTTCGCCGTGGTGGCGCGGCGCTTCCCGGAGCGCGTGCGCCTCATCGACGGCTTCCGCGACATCGACCTCGTGGCCGCCGACGTCGAGGCGGCGGCGCTCGAGGCGGTCGCCGACGCCGGCCTGCGGCTCGGCGGCTAGGGCGCCCGTGTTCGACGACGTCCCCGGGCAGGAGAAGGTCAAAGAGGTGTTCGCGCGCGCCCTGCGCGAGCGCTCTCTCAGCCACGCCTACCTGCTGAGCGGCCCCGAGGGCCTGGCCAAGACGGCTTTCGCGCGCGAGCTTGCGGTGACGCTCGTCAGCGCTTGCGGCGGCTGCGGGGCCTGCCCCGCCTGCGATCGTGCGCGCCGCGGCATCCACCCCGACCTGCATGTGGTGGAACGTGAGGGCGATCTCATCCGCAAAGAGCAGGTCGACCCGGTGATCGCCGACCTCGGGCTCAAGCCGTTCTCCGGCAGCCGCCGCGTGTGGATCGTCCCCGAGGTCGAGTACCTGCATCCGGCGGCGGCCAACACTCTGCTCAAGAGCATCGAAGAGCCGCCGGACCACGTGTACTTCCTGCTGGTCACCGACCGTCTCGAGCGCGTGCTGCCGACGATCGTCTCGCGTTGTCAGCAGATCGAGTTCCGTCCGCTCAGCGACGAGCAGGTCGCCGCGTATCTGCGCGAGAAGTACAGCCTCGACGGGGTCGAGGCAGAAGCGCTCGCGCGCCTTTCGGGCGGCGCCGTGGAGCGCGCCGAGCGGCTGGCGGACGACGCGCGCGACGCCAGACGCCGGGCCGAGTACCTGCGTCACGCGGCGCGAGCCGCCGGCCCGTCCCGCGGCGGTTCCGAGGGCGATCCGTCGGCGGCCTTCATCGGCGTCCTCGAGCGACATCAGAAGCTCATCGCGGACGACGCGCAGATGCAGCTCAAGGTGCGCGTCGGCGAGCTGGAGCACCAGTTCCAGGACCCCCGCGACCTCAAGTGGTACGTGAAGAAGGCCGAGGAGCGCGCCGCGCGCGAGCAATCGCGCCTGCGACGCATCGCGGCGCAAGACGCCGTCGACGTTCTCGGCGCCTGGGTACGCGACCTCTGGGTGGTGGCTTGTGGGGCATCCGATGTACTCTGGAACTGCGACCGCGCCGACGAGCTCGTCGGCGCGGCCGTGGCGACACCGGAGTACTACGCGCGCCTGATGGCGGTCGTGGCCCGGACTCGCAAGGATCTGTATCTGAACATCGATCAGAAGCTCGCGCTGCAAGCGCTGTTCGCGCGCTTCGAGGAGGTCGCAGACAGTGCCTAGAATCGCCAGCGTCGTGTTCCGCGGCGGCGGCAAGGTCTACCAGTTCGACGCCGGCTCCCTCGAGGTGGCGACGGGCGACCGCGTGGTCGTCGACACCACCCGCGGCGCCGATTTCGGGCGGCTCGTCAAAGGGCCCGACGAGGTGCCGCCCGAGCAGTCGCCGCGGGGCCTCAAGCGGATCCTCCGCAAGGCCACGCAAGGTGACCTCGACGCCGTCGCCTCCCACCGCGACGACGAGCTCGAGGCCAAGCGCGCCTGCCGGCAGCTCGTCGCCGAGCTCGGCCTCGACATGAAGGTCGTCGAGGCACGCCAGGCCTTCGAAGGCGGCAAGGTCACGATCACCTTCTTCGCCGAGGAGCGCGTGGACTTCCGTGAGCTCGTCGGCAAGCTCAACGAGCGCCTCAAGCGGCGCGTCGAGCTCAAGCAGGTGAGCGCCCGCGACCAGTCGCGCATCGTCGGCGGCTACGGCCCCTGCGGTCGCGGCCTCTGCTGCGCGACCTTCGCCGGCGACCAGGAGCCCGTGTCCATCCGCATGGCCAAAGACCAGAACCTGCCGCTCAACCCCACCAAGATCTCGGGCTGTTGCGGCCGGCTCATGTGCTGTCTCAAGTACGAGCACCAGGTCTACGTGTCGTTCCGTAAGCGCGCGCCCAAGCGCGGCGCGATCATCGCGACGCCAGGCGGCGAGGGCAAGGTCATCGAGCTGCTGGCGCCGGTCGACAGCGTCACGGTAGACCATGGGCAGGGCCACGCCGTCACGTACAGGCTCGCAGAGCTCGGCGGATCAGCCGACGGGGAGGAATCACCATGAGCGAGACACATGCAGTGCTGAACGTCCCGAGCGTCTCGTGCAATCACTGCAAGATGGCGATCGAAGGCGCGGTGAGCGCCCTGGCCGGCGTCCGCGCCGTGGCCGTGGACGTCGACGCCAAGAGCGTGGCCGTCGATTTTGAGACCGGCGACGTGACGCTCGAGACGATCGAGGCGGCCATCAAGGAAGAGGGCTACGAGGTCGCCGGCCGCCACGTGTTCGGCACGTAGCCGCCTCCTCCGGCCGGGTTTGGCAAGACCTCGGGCGGCTGGTACCATATCGCCTCGCACGAGCGCTGGGCCGTTAGCTTAGTTGGTAGAGCAGGGGACTCTTAATCCCAAGGTCGAAGGTTCGAATCCTTCACGGCCCACCAGCCTCCTTGAGGCGGCGGGTGCCGCCTTCACAACAGTTGCCCAGGCGTTCGCCGCTCTGCTATCGTTCTCTGCATACGGGCACAGTGACGCAATTCACCTGACGGGAGCCCCGAAACCGTGAACGGCCGCATGAAGCCCACCGTGGGCCGCCTGTTGGACGATGCGCGCTTCTCGTTCGCCCCACGCGGCGGCGAAGACGTGCTGCGCCAGGGCCTCCTCATGCTCGCCTGCTACGCGGTCTACGACGTCTCACGCGCCGTCGTCGACGGCCGCGAGGCCGTCGCCCTTGCCAACGGCCTCTTCTTCATGAACCTCGAAAAAGCCATGGGCATCTGGTGGGAGCCGTGGGTCCAGGGCCGAGTCAGCGCGTTGCCGCCGCTGATGGACTTCCTCGTCTGGTCGTACGGAGCCCTGCACCTCCCCGTGATCATGGGCACGATGGTGTGGATCTTCACCCAGCGCCGCGGTCGCTGGACGCAGTTCCGCAACTGGTTCCTCGCCATGAACTTCATGGCGGTCCTGCTGTACTTCCTGCTGCCCACGGCGCCGCCGCGCATGATCTTCACGTCGGGCGTCGCCGACATCAATTTCCTGCAAGGCAAACGGCTGGCCATCCTGGAGAACGGTCTCCTCTCCAATCCGTATGCGGCCATGCCCAGCCTGCATTTCGCCTATGCGCTCTTCCTGGCGCTCGCTCGTCTTCATGCTGGCGCGCCAATCCTGGCTGCGGTGGGGCGGCTTCGCCTACCCCGCTCTGGTGTTTCTCGGCATCGTGGCCACCGGCAACCACTTCATCGTCGATGCGGTCGTCAGCCTGCTCCTGGTGCTGGCAGCCTACGTCCTTGCCGTCAATGTCCAGCCGCGCGAAGCCACCGGCCCGCAGACCATCACGGTGCGCGAGCGCGACGGCTGACGTGGCGAACCTCAAGACCCGGTACACCGACGGAGCTCGTCGCGGGTTCTTCAAAGTCGGGGTCGTGCTCGCCCGCCTCGGCTTCACCGCAGACATGCTCACCATCTTCGGGCTGCTTCTGCACGTCGGTCTGGTGCCGCTCATCCTCACCGGCCACTTCGTGTGGGCGGTGCTTGTGGGCGTCATCGCGGGGTTCTGTGACGCCCTCGACGGCGCCGTGGCCCGCGCCGGCGTCGGCCCGACAAAGGCCGGCGCCTTCCTCGACTCGACCACCGACCGGATCTCCGAGCTCCTCGTCTCCGGGACCCTCGCCGTGTACTTCGCCCGCGAGGCGCAGTGGGCCCCCACGGTCGCCGTCCTGGTGTTCATGGGGGCGGCCCAGATGGTCTCGTACACGCGCGCCCGCGCCGAGGCGCTCGGCGTGGAGTGCAAGGTCGGGTTCATGTCGCGCCCGGAGCGCCTTGTCGGGCTGGGCCTGGGCTTTCTGTTCGCGGGGTGGCACATCGGCGACACCAGCTTCCTCGTCTGGATGGTCTACCTGCTGGCGGTGCTGACCTCGCTGACGGTGCTGCACCGCATGGTCCACGTGATGCGCAAGCTCCGCGCGGCTGCGTGATATACTCTCGCGCGTTATCGTTGCGCCCGCGGGGAGCGTCATGGACGCCCGCGGGCGGTGCGCATCGAGGCGGCCGCGCACGCGGCCGCTGCTAGTGGAGGTAGACCGATCTTGGGTAATCCGGTACGCGTTGCGATCATCGGCGTCGGCAACTGCGCCTCGTCGTTCGTGCAGGGCGTCGAGTTCTACAAGAACGCCAAGAAGTCCGACTTCGTCCCCGGCCTCATGCATCCCGTGGTCGGCGGCTATCACATCCGCGACATCGAGTTCGTGGCCGCCATCGACATCGACAAGAACAAGGTGGGCAAGGACCTCAGCGAGGCCGTCTTCACCAAGCCCAACAACACGCTGAAGTTCGCCGAGGTGCCCAACAAGGACGTCAAGGTCGCCCGCGGCATGACCCACGACGGCCTCGGCAAGTACCTCTCGCAGATCATCGAGAAGGCGCCCGGCGCCACCGCCGACATCGTCGGCATCCTCAAGGAGACGCAGGCGGACGTGGTGGTCAACTACCTGCCGGTGGGCAGCGAAGAGGCCACCAAGTGGTACACCGAGCAGATCCTCACCGCCGGCTGCGCCATGGTGAACTGCATCCCCGTGTTCATCGCCCGCGAGCCCTACTGGCAGAAGCGGTTCGTCGAGGCCGGCGTGCCGATCATCGGCGACGACATCAAGAGCCAGGTCGGCGCCACCATCGTCCATCGCGTGCTCACGCGCCTCATGCGCGAGCGCGGCGTCAAGCTCGAGCGCACCAGCCAGCTCAACGTGGGCGGCAACACCGATTTCCTCAACATGCTCGAGCGCGAACGCCTCGAGTCGAAGAAGATCAGCAAGACCAACGCCGTCACCAGCCAGCTCGACTACGACATGGGCGCCGACAACGTCCACATCGGCCCCAGCGACTACGTCAAGTGGCTCGACGACCGCAAGTGGGCCTACATCCGCATGGAGGGCCGCACCTTCGGCGACGTACCGCTCAACATCGAGCTCAAGCTCGAGGTGGTCGACTCGCCGAACTCGGCGGGCATCGTCATCGACGCCGTGCGCTGCGCCAAGATCGGCCTCGACCGCGGGCTCGCCGGCTCGCTCGAGGGCGCCAGCAGCTACTTCATGAAGTCGCCGCCGGTGCAGCACCCCGACGATGAATGCCGGCGGATGACCGAAGAGTTCATCGCCGGCGAGGGCTTCGGCGCCACCGCCGTCTGCCAGGGTTAGCCGCCGCAGGTGGGCCAACGAGCGGGGCGCCGAAGGCACACCGCTCATTGACGCGCGCCGCCGCGAGCGTTCGCTGCAGGGTCGTTTCCGGGCGGGCCGGGGCCGAAAGGCCCGCCCGTCCTTGGCCAGGCCGGCTCGTGGCAGCGGCGGCGCCGGCTCGGCCACGTGCGGTAGCATGGACGTGATGGGCTACAAGATCGGCATCCTCACGCCCTTTCTCTGGACGACGCCGTCGGGCGTGAACCGCCAGGTGGAGGCGCTCGTCGAGCGGCTCACGGCGCGCGGCCATCGCGTCACCGTGATCGCCCCCAGCGCCGACCGGCTCGCGGTCGGCGAGGCGCAGCGCCGCGTGCAGGCGGTGCTCACCGGCGAGCGGCCGACGGTCTTCCTGCCGGACGAGCCGTACCCGCGTTTCTTCTTCGCCGGCGCCACCTACGCCGTGCGCGAGAGCCGCTCACTGAAGCTCATCGCGGCCCCAGCCGACCTGATCGCCAACATCGACGTGCTTCTCCAGGCCGAGGACCTCGACGTCCTGCACCTCAACGAACCGTTCGTCCCCGGCCTTGGCTGGACCGCGCTGCGTCACGCCGGCTGCCCTCTGGTGGCGACGTTTCACGCCAACCCCGAGCGCATGGCTCCGTTCTGGGCCACGCGGCCGCAGTTGCGGCGCCTGTTCGACTCGCTCGACGCCGCCGTCGCCTCCTCGCGGGCCGCGAGGGACACGGCCGCGACCACCTTTCCCGGCGCCTACCGCGTCATCCCGCCGGGCGTCGATCTGCAGCTGTTCCGGGCCGGCGACGGAAGGGAGCCCGGCCCCCTCCGCGTCCTCTTCGCCGGCGTCGAGTCGCGGCGCAAGGGTCTCGGCGTGCTGCTGCGGGCGCTGCGCTACCTCGACGACCGCGCCACCGAACTGACGCTCGACGTCTGCGGCGCCGACCGGCAGGAGCGGCGCTACGCACGGCTCGTCCCGCCGGCGTTCGCCGGTCGCGTGCGCTTTCTCGGGCGCGTGGCCGATGCCGCCATGCCCGATCTGTACCGGCGCGCAGACGTGTTCTGCGCGCCGTCCTTGGGCCCGGAGACCGCCGGGGTGGCGCTGCTCGAGGCCATGGCCTGTGGCGCGGCCGTCGTGGCCTCGCGGCTGCCCGGCTACGACGAGGTCGTCTACGACGGCGCCGACGGCCTGCTGGTGCCGCCGCGCCGGCCGCGGGGGCTCGCCGCCGCCCTGCGGCGTCTGCTGGACGAACCGGCGCTCGCCGGCCGCCTGGCGCACGAGGGGCTGCGCACCGTGCGCCGCTACGACTGGGAGCGCGTGGCCGGCGAGATCGAGGGTGTGTACGAGCAGGTGGCGGGGCGGCGGCGGCAGCCGCTGCCGCGCCGCCGCCGCCAGCAGCGCGAGCTGTTCGCCGACTTCCACATCCACACGCACCACAGCAAGGACTGCGTGATGCCGGTCGCCGACATCCTCGAGCGGGCCCGCGAGGTCGGGCTCGACGTCGTGGCCATCACCGACCACGACAGCGCCGCCGGCGGCCTGGAGGCGCGCGAGATCGCCGACCGCTACGGCGTGCGCGTGATCGTCGGGGAAGAGGTGAAGACGGGCGAGGGCGAGATCATCGGGCTCTTCCTCGAGAGCACGATCCCCGGCGGCATGACCTTCGCGGCGACGATCGCCGCCATCAGGGAGCAGGGCGGCATCGTGTACGTACCGCATCCGTTCGACCGCCTGCACACCATCCCCAGCCCCCAGGTACTGCGCGCCAACGTCACCGACGTCGACGTGCTCGAGGTGTTCAACTCGCGCCTTGCGTTCCCCGGGTTCAACGAGCTCGCCGAGCGCTTCGCCCAGCGCTACCGCATCCCGGCGGCCGCGGGGAGCGACTCGCACGTGCTCCCCGGCATCGGCACCGCCCTGTGCGGCATCGACGACTTCTCCGGGCCGGGGGACTTCGTCGCGGCCCTCGCCGAGAGTCGCATCGTGCGCCGCCCCAGGAGCCTCATCTACCTTCAGTCCCTCAAGTTCATCCAGACCACGATCGGCGGGCCGTCGCGGGGCGCAGGGCAGGAGGATTCTCCTGCATAGCGCGCGGATAATGCGTCCCGCCCCGGTTTTGCCGGGAGGCCGCGAGGAGTTGGCCGGACCGGCGCGAACTACCTAGCGGACACCCCGAACCGAGGTACCGCGTGGCGCAACCCAATGAGATCTATGACAAGTACCTGACCCGGGCGATCTCGGAGATCAACGAGCTCACCGGCGAGATCCTCAGGTGCTCCCGGTGCAGCCACGCGCGCGCCATGCCGGTGATCGGCTCCGGCCATCCGATGGCCGACATCTTCATGCTCAAGTACCAGGCGCGCCCGTCCGAGCTCCACGAGGGCGTGGCGTTCTTCGGGCGCGCGGGCACGGCGCTCATGAAGAGCTGCCAGCGGCTCAAGATCGACCCGCTCCAGCTCTACGGGACCAACGTCGTCAAGTGCGGGGAGGTGCGCGGCGGCAAGCCTGAGGCCAAGTGCCTCGAACACCTGCGCCGCGAGCTCGTCATCGTGAGCCCCAAGCTCATCGTGGCCATGGGCGAAGAGACCGTGCGGGCGCTGAACGGCGCCAAGGTCCCCCTCGCCCGCGAGCTCGCCTACGAGCCCGGAGAGATCGTGGAGTTCACGCCGGGCACCGACGTGCTCGTGACCCCCGACATCGACGCCTCCCTCGACGAGCAGCGCCTCAAGGCCGCCTTCTGGCGCGCGTTCCGCCGTCTCGGCGAGTGGTACGACAACATCCCGCCATACTGACGTCGTGAAACGCCTGGTGCCGGCCGTCGCCGCGGGCGCCCTGATCGTCCTCTGGGGCTTCTTCAGCAGCCGGCTCCCGGCGCTGCCGGTCAGGGCGGACATCATGCTCTCCTCGGCGCTCGTGCTTGCGCTCGTCGCCGTGCTGGTCTGGGGTCTGCTGCCGCTGCACACGCTGGGCCGCCGCCTGCCGCTGCTGACGGCGGCGGCCCTGCCGCTGGCCATCCTCTTCGTCTGGCTCGGCTGGGTGCCGCTCGCCAACGTCGCCAAGGTCGTTGCCGCGGCCGCCCTCGGCATCTGGATCGCCGAGGAGCTCGAGAAGCTGAGCTGGATCGTGATCGTCGCCGTGGTCTCGGCGGCGGTCGACATCGTGAGTGTGGCGGCGGGCCCCACCAAGGCCATCCTCGACCAGGGGCCGGTGGTGGTCGGCTACTTCACGATCGCCGTCACCTGGGCCGGCTACGCGTACAGTGAGGCCTACACGGGGCTGGGGATCAGTGACGTCATCTTCCTGGCGCTCTACCTGGGAGCGGCGCGGCGCTTCGGGCTGCGCGTGGGGTGGAGCGCCGTGGCCATGGTCGTCTCGTTCCTGGTGACCATCGCCGCGGCCATGTGGTGGACGGCGCTGCCGGCGCTTCCGCTGCTCTCGGTGGCCTTTCTGGCCGTCAACGGCGACCTGTTGTGGCGCAAGCTGCGGCGGAGCGGGGGGCCGGCGGGCGCAGCCTGACCGGCCGCGCGTCGTCAGGCGTCGCGGGTGAACAGGGCGACCGTCTCGATGTGGTGCGTCTGCGGGAACATGTCGACCGCTGCGACCCGCCGCAGGCTGTAGCCGAGCTCCGCGAGCTCGGCGCCGTTGCCGGCCAGCGTCGTGGGGTTGCACGACACGTAGACGAAGCGCTCCGCGCCGAGTGCGGCCGCGCGCTGCAGCGCCCTGCGGGCGAGCCCGGCGCGCGGCGGGTCGACCATGACGACCGCCGGGCGCTGGACGGCGTCGGCGCGCTCGGCATCGAGCGTCGGGTGAGGCGGGAACTTGAGCAGGGGGCGCACGTCGCGCGCGTAGAACTCGACGTTGGCGACGCCGTTCAGGGACGCGTTCTCGCGTGCCGCCGCGACGGCCTCCTCCTGGATCTCCACCGCCTGCACCTGGCGCGCGCCGCGCGCCAGGGGAAGGCTCAGCGAGCCGATGCCGCAGTAGAGGTCGACGGCCGGGCGGGCGGCGTCACAGGCGGCGAAGGCCAAGGCCGTGGCGTAGAGGGTCTCGCACATGGCGCTGTTGGTCTGCAGGAACGCCGCGGCCGGCACCTGGAGGTCGACCCCGGCGAGGCGTTCGTGGATGTGCGGCGGCCCGAGCAGCATGTGCGGGCCGTCGCCCACCGCCGCGTCGGCCGCCGTCTCGTTGACCGTGACGCCGAACGACGTGCAGCCGCAAGCGGCGGCCACGCAGGCGACGAGCTCGGCCTCTTCGGGGAAGCGCGCCGAGACGAAGAGGTTGAGGAGAAGGTCGCCGCTGGAAAGGCCCTCGCGGACCACCAGATGGCGCAGCAGGCCGTGGTGGTGGTCCCGTCCGTATGGGCGCAGTCCGAGCGCGCGGGCGGCTTCGGCCACGGCCTGCCGCGCCCGGTTGATGCGCACCGAGGCCAGGCGGCAGTCCGTGGTCTCGACGATCTCGCGCCACGAGCCGCGGCGGTGCAGGCCGAGCTGCAGCTCGCCGTCGTCGGCCTCCCCGAACGAGTACTCCATCTTGTTGCGGTAGCGCCACGGATCGTCCATGCCGCGGATGGGCTCGAGGTCGTAGCCTTCGAGGTGGCCGAGACGTTGCAGCGACTCGACCACCTGCTGCTGCTTGAACTCGAGCTGCGCCTCGTAGGCGAGGGTCTGCCACTCGCAGCCCCCGCAGTCCTCCGTGTGCGTGCACACGGGCGCGATGCGGCGCGGGGAGGGAGTGAGGATCTCGATGACCCGCGCCTCGGCGTGGCTCTTCTTGCGGCGCGTGACCTTGACGCGCACACGGTCGCCGGGCACGGCTCCGCGTACGAAGACGACGAACTCATCGAGGCGCGCCACGCCCTGCCCGCCGTAGGCGAGGGTCGCGATGTCGAGCTCGACGATGTCTCCGGGGCGCGGCGGCATGGGCGCCAGTGTACCCGCTGCCGATGGGCCTCGCGAACCGGCGCGATTGTCCACCTGCGGGACCCGTCGCAGCCTGTGGACGACGGCCACAAGCTGGTAGAGTCGACGGCGGGCCGCCACGGTCGATCGCGGCCGTCGTTCAGCAGAGCCGTCCAAGGAGGGATCAGTGAGCGTGCCCGACCTCGAGACGTACCGTCGCCGAGCAGAGGAGTTCGTCGGCGCCCTCGACCGCGAGTACTACGAGCACTTCTCGGGCCGCAAACCCGTGTGCGACACGGCCGGCGTCTACGACCTCTATCCCGAGCTGTTCACGCGCGAGGCCGTCGACGAGCTCGAGACCCTGTATCAGAGTACCGTCGAAGAAGAGGCAAAGCGACGCCTCGCGTATCTCATCGCCTTCACCATCGACGGGTTCATGGGCGAGCAGACCAAGCATCTCGTCGACGAGATCGCCAACACCGAAGGCTCGACGAAGATCGAGGTCGACGGCGACACCATCGGCCTGCGCCAGGCCGGGGTCGTCCAAGGCAACGAGGCGGACGCCGCCCGCCGGGCCCGTATCCAGACCGCCCGGCTGGCCGCCACCGAGGAGCATCTCAATCCCTTGCTGGAGCGCAATTGGCGACGCTGCCACGATCTCGCCGCGGAGCTCGGCTACCCGAACTACATGGAGCTCTACTCGGAGGTCAAGGGCCTCGACTACGGTCTGCTGCGCGCCGAGCTCGAGAGGTTTCTGCGCGAGACGGCTGGCCTCTACGAGCGCGTCATGGATCGTCTGGCCCGTCAACGCCTGGGTATCACGCTCGCCCAGCTCACCTACGCCGATCTGCCCTACCTGTGGCGTGCCCCCGGCTTCGACGACGTGTTCACCGCAGACGGCCTCGTGCCCGCGCTCCGGCACACCCTCGCGGGCCTGCGCATCGATCTCGACGCGCAGACCAACGTGCGCCTCGACACCGAGGTCCGCGAGCTCAAGTCGCCGCGGGCGTTCTGCGCGCCGGTACGCGTACCCGACGAGATCTATCTGGTCGTCCTGCCTCACGGCGGGCAAGACGACTACGCGGCGTTGCTGCACGAGGCGGGGCACACCGAGCACTTCGCACACACGTCACCGGACCTCCCCTTCGAGTATCGGCACCTCGGCGACAACGCCGTCACCGAGGCCTTCGCCTTCATCTTCGACCACCTCGTGGTCAACCGCCGCTGGCTCGAGCACTACCTGCGGTTCACCGACGCCGACGATTTCGTGCGCTTCGCCAGCATCAGCGACCTCTACTTCATGCGCCGCTACGCGGCCAAGCTGGCCTACGAGACCGAGCTGCATACGCAGGTCGGCGAGCTTGCGCGGCATGGCGGCCGAGTACAGCCGCAGGCTCAGCGAGGCCACCATGGTCGAAGTGCCCGAGGCCATGTATCTGGTCGACGTCGACGACGGCTTCTACTGTGCCAGCTACCTGCGTGCCTGGATGCTCGAAGGCGCCTTCCGCATGATGCTGCAGGACCGGCATGGGATGGATTGGTTTCTCAACGATGCCGCCGGCGCCTGGCTCAAGGAGCTGTGGTCCTACGGCCAGCACTTCACCGCCGAGAGGCTGCTCCTCAAGCAGGGCGGCGGACGTCTCGACACCGACCCTCTGCGGCACCACTTCGAGCGCGCCCTGGGCCGCTGATGCCCGGGCGCGCTCGCGGGTCAGCGCGCCGCGAGCACGCTCACGAGCACGCGGCGCCGGCGGGGTCCGTCGAACTCGGCGAAGTACACGCCCTGCCAGGTGCCCAGCTGCAGGCGGCCGTCCGCCAGCGGCACGGTGACGCTGCTGCCCATGAGACTGGCTTTCACGTGGGCGTCGGCGTTGCCCTCGAGGTGCGTGAACAGCAGGCTCTCGGGCACGAGACGCTCGAGGGCCAGCTTGATGTCGGCGCGCACCGACGGATCGGCGTTCTCGTTGATGGTCACGCCGGCGGTGGTGTGGGGCACGTAGACGACGACCACGCCGTCGCGCGCGCCGGCCCGGGCCGCCTCTGCCGCCACCTGCGCCGTGATGTCGACGAAGACCACGGGCTCGCGGGTCTGGATCTCGAAGCCGACCATGGTGCGACCTCCTAGAAGACACCGAAGCGGCGCTTGCGGAGCGCCTCGGCGCGGTGGGGGACGGTGCGCCTCTGCTTGAGCGCGTCGACGACGTCGGCGGTGGAGTGCACGGGGTCGGGCAGCTCCGTGTAGCAGGCCATGAGCTGCCCGGCCACGTGCGCGTCGCTGCCGCCCGTGCGCGCCGCGCCCAGCTGGGCGGCGATCTGCTCGGCGGTCGTCACGTAGTCCTCGGCCAGCCAGTTGCCGTTGTAGACCTCGACCGCGTCGACGACGCCGGCGACCATACGTTCGAGGCCGGGGTAGTAGGCGGAGCCGCTGCGCCCGCCGCCTGCCGCCGGGTGCACCCACACGACGGCGGCGTCCTGCGGGAGCTCCCCGGCTCGCGGGGCGTCCTGTACCGCGGCGAACGTGCTCAGGAAGTCGAGGTCCGGCGAGAAGACGACGAAGTCGCCGAACAACGTGCTGATCTCGACGCCGTGCACGAGCAGCACGCCCTCGGCGGCGAGCGCCGGGCCGAGCCTGCGGTTGTCCGAGACGTCGCCGTGATTGGTGAGAGCCACGGCCTCGACGCCGTGCTCGACGCACCAGGCGACGTAGTCGCGGTAGCTGATGTGCGAGCAGTCCGAAGCGGGATAGGTGTGCGTGTGCAGGTCGACGTTCATCCTCGCCGATTATAGACTCCGGGCCACCATGCAGGGCACCCTCGACACCTTCGGCGTGGTGGAGATCCTCCAGATGCTCGGCCGCGCGCGTCGCTCCGGGACACTGCACATCGAGTGCCCCGAGCGGCTCATCGACGTGCACTTCGTGCAGGGCCGCATCGCGGAGACGCGCGACTCCACGCGAGTCGCCACCGACACCGTCATCGGCAGCCAGCTGCTCAAACGGTCGCTCGTCAACGAGGCTCAGCTCAGAGAGGCCCTGGCGCGTCAGGAGGCGGAGCCGTGCCCGCTCGGCACGCTGCTCGTCAGGGCCGGCCACGTCGACGAGCGCGACCTGCGCGAGGTCCTTTCGCGACAGGTCGCCAGCACCCTGGTGGCCGCCAAGCTGGAGACCACGGGCAACTTCGTCTTCGTGGTCGACGCCGACCTCAAGCCGGTCGACTTCATCACCATCGACACGCACTCGGTGCTCCTCGACATCTCCGCCCTGGGCGGCGAGTACTGTCTGGCGGTCGAGATGCTGGGGCAGTCCAACACGGTGCTCGTGCGCAACAGCGACTACCAGACGCTGCCGAGGAACTCGCTGACCATGGGGCGCGACGAGTTCATGGTGCTCGCGCAGGTCGAGGGCCAGCGCACCGTGGCCGAGATCGGCGCTGCCAGCGGCCTCGAGGAGATCACGGTGATCAGCATCCTGGGCAAGCTCGCCGAAGCCGGCGTGCTGCTGGTCAAGGCCGAGCGCCAGAGCCGCGCCGCGGACGATGTGGAGCTGCAGGCCCACCGCGACAGCGTGTGGGCGGAGGTCAGCCAGCTCCTCGACGACATCGCCGAGGAGCCCGGCGGGGCGTCGGCCGGCGCCGCCGGGCCGCACGCCGACCCCGCCGCGCCCGACTGGGGGAGTCTCTAGCCACTTCCGGTCGTCCCCGAGGCCCGTGCGTCTCCGGGGCGAGCCGTGACGCAACGCAGAGGGGCGGGCGGCCCTTGCGGCCGCCCGCCCCTTTCCTGTGCTCTTCGCCGGTGGCCCTGCGGCCGCCGGCTCACAGGCTCGCCGTCAGGCGCTCACGTCCCTGATCAGCTCGTCGAACGCGCTCACGTAGAGGTCGATGTCGGCGTCGGTGTGCGTGATCGACAGCGTCCACTCCTCTTCGCGGCCGGGGGCGATGACGATGCCGCGATTGAAGTTGTAGAGCCAGGCGAGGGCCACGAGCTCGTGGTCCTGGTGCTCGATGAACGACTCGTAGTCGGTGATCTTGCCGTCGGCGAAGTTGACGCAGCCCTTGGACGAGATCCCGACCGTGTAGGCGGGGAAGCTGTACTTCTCGCAGACCGCGTCGCAGCCGGCGATGATGCGGTCGTTCAGGTGGTTGAGGTGCTTGTACGCGTCGTCGGTCATGACCTGCTCGAAACTGGCCCGGGCGGCCGCCATGCTGAGCGGGTTGCCGCTGTAGGTGCCGACCTGGAACACGGTGCCGTCGTTGACCTTGGCCATGATCTCTTCGCTGCCGCCGATGGCGCCGCACGGCGTACCGCCGGCGAGGGCCTTGCCCAGGGTGACCATGTCGGGCACGACGCCCCAGCGCTCCACGGCGCCGCCGCGCGCCGTGCAGATACCGGTCTTGACCTCGTCGAAGATGAGCACGATGCCGTGCTTCTTGGTGATGGCGCGCACGCCTTCGAGGAAGCCGGGCTCCGGCAGCACGACGCCGAGGTTCATCATGGCGGGCTCCATGATCAGCGCGGCGGGGGCGTTGCCCTCGGCGACCATCCGCTCGATGCGCTTGTTCATGTTCTCGACGTCGTTGAACGGCACCGCGACGGTGAGGTCGATGGAGCTCTGCGGGATGCCGGCGCCGTACCAGATCGACTTGTAGTCGTCGCGGGGGCCGATCTCGCCGAAGTCGGCGACGCCGAGTGACACCATCACGTAGTCGTGATGGCCGTGGTAGGAGCCGAACATCTTGACGATGGGCTCGCGGCCGGTGAAGCCACGGGCGACGCGGATGGCGTCCATGGTGGCCTCGGAGCCGGAGTTCACGAAGCGCCACTGCGGCAGCTTGAAGGCCCCGGCGAGGTGCTCGGCCATGATGATGGCGTCCTCGGTGGGGAGGCCGAACTGGGTGCCCAGGGGAGCGCGCTTCTGGATGGCTTCGACGATCAGCGGATGAGCGTGGCCCTGGACCATGCAGCCGTAGCCGTTGTGGAAATCGGCGATCTCCTGACCGTCCACCGTCCAGATGTGCGGGCCCTTGCCGTGCGTGTAGTACACCGGGTACGGGTCGCGCGCATGGTACGTGGAAGCGACGCCCATCGGCATGTGCTTGATGGCCCGCAGGAACATCTCGTAGGACTTCGGCGACTGCTCTTCGAGCTGCTTCTCTTCGCGGGCGGTGAGGTCGGCGATGAGCTGCCGGTCGATGTGGTTCGCTGCCATGCTGGGTCTCTCCTTCGGTTCTCTCGATCAGGAAGTGGTGGCGCCGGATCGGGTCTGTGTATCACCTCACAGTAGGCGTCTCGTCCGCTTGCGCGAGCCGCTGCGGCTCGCGCGTGTGAGTCTACAGTGTCGGCGCGCAGATGTGTAGGGTTCGGCAACCAATTGGCCGTTTCGGCAGCCGATTCGGAAGAATAGAGAGGCGACCTGCGTGGTTCCCGGGCCGTCCGCACGGGCAACGTCCGCCGACGCGCGGGATGTGGGAACAGCGAAAGGGCGGCTCCCCGGAAGGGGGAGCCGCCCTTTCAAGCGACACAGACGAAGCCCGCAGGCCGCGTGAGTGTTACCTTCTTACCGACCTGGCCTGCTCGAGAGCCTTCAGGATGACGGTCCTCGCGTAGTCCCAGTTGTGGATGCCCCAGCTGCCTTCAGACTGGATGTAGTACTGGTTGGTGAAGGCCTTCTGGAAGGCCCTTTGGCCCTTGCTCCACTTGCTCGGCTTGATCTTGTTGAGTGGCGGTGTTGGCGGCCGCGGTGCTCTTGAAGCCGAGGCGCTTGGCGGCCCTCGTCAGAGCGGCCGTGACCTGGGCGTCCCAGGAGTGCATGGCTTCCTGCCGGTTGTCCAGCGTCTCCTGCAGCCACGTGGCGGCGCTCGTCGTTCGGACGGCTGTGGCAGGTGGTGCACGCCGAGTACGGCATGGGCTGATTCGCGCCACCCATCGGCTTGGCCGTGCGGGCCTCCGCAGCCACGTCCGGCTCGATGATCTGGAACGTGTGGTTGGCGACGGGCGACTCGGTGAGCTGACCGGTGGTACGGTCCAGCCCCGTCGGCGGCATGTGGCACTGTACGCACTTGCCCTTGTGGACGCTCGGCGAGCCCTGCGGCACGTCGATCGCGCCGGTGCCGTTCATCATCTCCTTCATCGGATGATGGACTTCGCTGCCCGGCTTGGCGATGCCAAGTGGGCCGAGCTCGGCGTTGTGGCACTCCACGCACAGCTGCTGGCGGGTGGTCGTGAGCTGCGAGTTGCGCTCGTTCCACACGTTGCCCTGCGGGCCCTCGGCGTGCGGGTCGTGGCAGGTCGTGCACGTGATGCCGTACTTGGCATCCGCGGCTGTCGGCTTCGCGTCCTCGGGGGCCATGCGATAGTCCTGCGAGTGGCACTCGAGGCACTTCCCCTGGTTGATGACCGCCTCGGGGATGAACTTCTTGATCTGGGTCAGCGCGTTGGCGTGACCTTCCATCGCCCACTCTTCGTACTGCAGGGCGCCGCCGTCGTGCGTGCGTGCGGCCCACGGGAGCGTCTCGTCGCCCAGCTTGTAGTAGATCTGGTTCACCGGCACGGCCGGCGTGGGGACGTTGAGGAAGTCGGTGATCGGAAGGGCGTCGACCCAGCCGGTGGCGCCGGCCTCACCGAGCATCTTGTAGCCGATGGTGTATTCCGGGTTGATCGTGCCGCCCGGGACCGGGCTGGCCAGCGGGTACTTGTCGTTGGGCGGCTTCGAGCTGCCGCGACGTGAATGGCACTGACCGCAGATGTCGGCGTTCGCGAGCGCGCTCGCTGGGGGCCGCGTGCTGCGTGGCCGTCTGGCCGGGCTGGCCGTAGTGGCAGGTGGAGCAGCCGACCACGGCCTCGGAGAAGGCGCCGTCTCGGTGACCTCAGTGGAGTACACATAGGGGTCTTCATCGGTGCCGGTGCCTGAGATGGGAACTGCCTTCTGCGGGTCGAAGTTGCCCGAGTGGCAGCCCGCGCAACCGGCTCCGTCAGAGATGGGCTCAGTCTGGATCGCCGCGGTGCCGTGCGCGGTGGTCGACCACTCCGCATGCTTGTCGGGGTGGCAGACCTGGCACTGTGCGGCCGTGACGTAGTCGGCGCGGTAGCCGCTGAAGGCCAGCGCCGGCGCCGCCACCACGAGGATGGCGGCCACGATGATCGCGACGAGAAGGACGCGCTTTGCCATGGTCACCTCCTTGTAGGTGGGGGAAGAAGAATGCTTGTCCGCTTTCACAGAATCACCTCCTTCCCGCGTGCGGATCGATGATCGAAGACGCCGCGCGAAGCCCGGGCAACGTGCGGCGGCATTCGTGCTTCGAAGAACGGGCGCAGGGGATGCGGTCACGGTCGAACGGGCCACGCACGCCCGTGCCGACGAGACGGCCGCGCCGCAGTGACGTGTCACTGCCGTGCGGCCGGACCGGATGTCGGTGATTCGCTGTCCCCATGGCGCATTCTCTCGACACAGACCGGCACACCCGTGGGGGTATGCCGGTCTACCCGGGAAGGTATACAGGATTCCGTGCGTGTTAGCAATCTTAAATAATTGTGTTGCCGCGTCGCCCGCAACGTGCGCTGCCCCCTCTGCTGTCTGGTGACCCTGCCCTCGCGCGGCAACGAGAAACCGTTGAGACCGTCTGCGGCCGTGCCGCATTCGGCTGCGGGTCGGCATGGACTCGCTGCAAGAGAGGGGAGAGGCTGAGCAGACGCCGGGTGGCGCCGGCGCTCAGACGGCCGCGGCGGGCCCGTCGGGCCCGCCGTCCTGGGCCGGCGTGTCCCGCGTCACCGCGTCGATGGCGCCGCCGGCCGCGGCGCGCCAGCCCTCGAACTGCGTCCGCGGCCGCAGGAAGACGTAGGTCTCCTTGACCAGCGGGATCAGCGGTATGGCGATGAGCATCCCGGTGATGCCGTGGATCTCACCGCCGGCGAGGATGGCGAAGATCACCACCAGCGGGTGCACGCGAAAGCGGCTGCCCATGATCACGGGCACGAGGATGTGGCCCTCGATCTCCTGGATGAGCACGAAGGTGATGATGACCCAGAGCGCCGCGAGCGGCGAGTCGAACACGGCCACGACCGTGGGCGGCACGGCCGCCAGGACGGGGCCGAGGTACGGGATGGCCTCCATGAGGCCCGCCCACACGCCGAAGAAGAGCGCGTAGCGGGCGCCCGACGGGAAGGCGCCGATCACGCTCAGGAACCACATCCCGAGGCCCACACTGCCGCCGAGGGCGGCGGACAGCAGAACCTGCGCCTTGACGTAGTCGACCACCGCGGTCTTCGCGCGACGCACGTACTCCTCGCCGTCGCTCACGCTGCGCGTGGGGAAGTGCCCGGCGACGAAGCGCCCGAGACGCTTCGAGTCGAGCAGCATGTAGATCGAGATCACGATGATGATGATCAGGTACGTGATCTGGCGGACCACGGTGACGCCGACGTCGACCACGCTGGCGGTGAACGACGGCACGCGGTCGGCGATCGCCGTGAGCGACGCCCTGAGCTGGGCCTGCACGTCGATGGCGAGGCCGGCGCGGTCTGACAGGCGCTGAAGGCGCGCGATCGTGTCGCCGGCCTGATCGGCCATGCCCGGCAGGGCGGTCGTGAGGTTGCGCACCTGCTGCACGACCGGCGGCCACACCAGCGCCACCACGAGCACAAGCAGCGCGACGAAGCCGACGTAGACCACGAAGACGCCGATGTAGCGGTTGACGTGCACGCGCTCGAGCCCGTGCACCAGCGGGTTGAGGACCAGGGCGATGAGGCCGGCCACCAGGAAGATGAAGACGACCTGGGCGATCGCCCCCAGCGTGAACCACCCGATGATCAGCAGCACGGGGAGCACCGCCAACTGTACCCAGCGGGGGACGTAGATCCTGCCTGGAGTGCACTCGGGTCGCGTGGCCATGCCGCGGCATCACCTCAGGCGTGGGGTTCGGCGCGGGCGCGCGGAAGCCTGCCCCGCGCCGCGGTTTCGTCCCTGCCCCGACGGGGCACAAAGTTGACAGTATGTGACTCAAGTTTTATGCTACTCATCAGAGTAACCCCGCAAGGAGGAAGTTCATGGGCAAGGTAATCGGCATCGACCTGGGCACGACCAACAGTGCCATGGCCGTGCTCGAGGGCGGCGAGCCGACCGTCATCCCCAACAGTGAGGGCGGCCGCACCACGCCGTCGGTGGTCGCGTTCTCGAAGAGCGGCGAGCGCCTGGTAGGCAGCGTCGCCAGGCGCCAGGCGGTCACCAACCCCGAGAACACCGTGTTCTCGATCAAGCGCTTCATGGGCCGCAAGTACGGCGACGTGGCCGAAGAGATGACCATCGTGCCGTACCACGTCCAGGCCGGCCCCAACGGCGACGCCGTCGTCGAGATCGGCGGCAAGACGTACACGCCGCCGGAGATCTCGGCGATGATCCTGCAGAAGCTCAAGCGCGACGCCGAGGAGTACCTCGGCGACAAGGTCAACGAGGCGGTCATCACCGTCCCCGCGTACTTCAACGACTCGCAGCGCCAGGCCACCAAGGACGCCGGCAAGATCGCCGGCCTCGAGGTCAAGCGCATCATCAACGAACCGACGGCCGCCGCGCTCGCCTACGGCCTCGACAAGGAGCACGACCAGACGATCCTCGTGTTCGATCTCGGCGGCGGCACCTTCGACGTCTCGATCCTCGACCTCGGGGACGGCGTCTTCGAGGTGCGCTCCACCAACGGTGACACGCACCTCGGCGGCGACAACTTCGACAAGGCCGTGGTCGACTGGATGGTGGCCGAGTTCCTGCAGAGCCAGGGCATCGATCTGAGCAAGGACAAGATGGCCCTGCAGCGTCTCTACGAGGCCGCGGAGAAGGCCAAGATCGAGCTGAGCACCACGCAGACCAGCAACATCAACCTGCCGTTCATCTCGGCCGACGAGAACGGGCCCAAGCACCTCGATCAGACGCTCACGCGGGCGAAGTTCGACGAGCTCACGCACGCCCTTCTCGAGCGCGTGGTCAACCCGGTCAACAGCGCCATCAAGGACGCCGGCCTCGGCAAGAGCGACATCCACCACGTCATTCTCGTGGGCGGCATGACGCGTGTGCCGGCCGTGCAGGAGAAGGTCAAGCAGCTCATCGGCAAGGACCCGCACAAGGGCGTGAACCCCGACGAGGTCGTGGCCGTGGGCGCCGCCATCCAGGGCGGCGTGCTGGCCGGCGAGGTCAAGGACGTGCTGCTGCTCGACGTCACGCCGCTGAGCCTCGGCATCGAGACCAAGGGCAACGTGTTCACCAAGCTCATCGAGCGCAACACCACGATCCCGACCAAGAAGAGCGAGATCTTCAGCACCGCCGACGACAACCAGACGAGCGTCGAGATCCACGTGCTCCAGGGCGAGCGCGAGATGGCCCGCTACAACAAGACGCTGGGCAAGTTCCAGCTCGTGGGCATCCCCACGGCGCCGCGCGGCATCCCGCAGATCGAGGTCACCTTCGACATCGACGCCAACGGCATCGTGCACGTGAGCGCCAAGGACCTCGGTACCGGCAACGAACAGAAGATCACCATCACCGCCAGCAGCGGTCTCAGCGAGCAGGACATCGAGCGCATGATGAAGGACGCCGAGTCGCACGCCGACGAAGACAAGAAGGCGCGTGAGCTGGCCGACGTCAAGAACAACGCCGAGAACCTGGTCTACAGCACCGAGAAGTCGCTGCGCGACATGGGCGACAAGGTCGACGCGGCCACGAGGGCCGAGATCGAAGCCGCCGGCGCCGAGGTCAAGACCGCCCTCGAGGGCGACGACGAGGAGCTCATCAAGACCAAGACCGAGGTCCTCATGCAGGCTTCGCACAAGCTGGCCGAGGCCGTCTACCAGCAGGCCCAGCAGCAGCAGGCCGCGAGCGGCAGCGAGGGTGGCGGCGAGTCGACGACCGACGAGAACGTCGAGGACGGCGACTTCGAGGTCATCGACGAGGAAGAGAGCAAGTAGAGAGGCGCCCAGCATGCACCTCGAGGAGGTGTCAACCATGGCGATCATCAGATGGGACCCGTTCCGCGAGATGACCCAGGTCCAGAACCAGTTCAACCGGCTGGTGGACCAGGTCTGGGGCGGGCGGCAGGAGAGCTGGCTGCCGGCGGTCGACGTCTTCGACACGAAGGACGCGGTCGTCCTCAAGGCCGAGCTCGCGGGCATGGACCCCGACGACATCGAGATCGAGGTCGAGGACAACGTGCTCACCATCAAGGGCGAGCGCAAGTTCGAAGAGAAGGTCGATGACGAGCGGTACTACCGCGTCGAACGACGCTTCGGCAGCTTCCAGCGCAGCCTGGCCCTCCCGCAGGGCGTCAAGCCCGAGGGGATCGAGGCAGGCTACGAGGACGGCATCCTCACGGTCTCGGTGCCCAAGGCCGAGGAGGAGAAGCCCCAGCGCATCGAGGTCAAGGCCAAGAAGACGGTCGAGGCCAAGAAGACGGTCGAGGCCGAGAAGACCGGGAGTTGACGGCACCGGCCGGGCGGGGCGCTCGCGAGCGCCCCGCCCGGCCGGGGCTCTCCGCACGAGACAGGAGAACGCGACAGACATGACGGACAAGAAGCACACGAAGGACGACGGCAGGCGCCGCACCGCGCGCCCCAAAGCCGCGCCCGAAGAGGGCGCCGTCGAGGCCCCGGAGGCGGCGGTCGACACGGCCGCGGTGGACGGTGAGCTCGCCAGGCTCGCGGCCGACTGCGACGCCTATCTCGACCACCTGCGGCGCCTGCAGGCCGAGTTCGACAACTACCGCAAGCGCGTCCAGCGCGACGCGGAACAGCATCGCCTGCGCGCCGCCGAAGCCGTCGTCGAGTCGTTGCTGCCGGTCATGGACAACATGGGCCGGGCGCTCGACGCCGCGGCCCGGCACGAAGAAGGCCAGCTGATCGCCGGCCTCGAGCTCGTCGCCGGACAGCTGCGCGCCACGCTCGAAGGCCACGGCCTCGACGAGGTGCCGGTGGAGGCGGGCACGCTCTTCGACCCCAACCTGCACGAGGCGGTGCTCACGCAGGCCTCGCCCGAGTACGAGGAAGGCACGGTGCTCCAGGTCCTGGAGCTCGGCTACCTGCTCCACGGCAGGCTGCTGCGCCCGGCCAAGGTCATCGTGGCGAGCTGAGATGGGTGACTTCTACCAGACCCTCGGGGTGCCCAAGAACGCCTCGCAGGACGACGTCAAGAAGGCGTTCCGCAAGCTGGCGAGGCAGCATCACCCCGACAAGAACCCCGGCGACAAGCGCGCGGAGGAGAAGTTCAAGGAGGTCAGCGAGGCCTACGAGACTCTCTCCGACGCGGACAAGCGCAAGCAGTACGACGAGCTGAGCCGGCTGGGGGCCTTCGGCCCGGGCGCCGGCGGCTTTCGCCCGGGCGCCGGCGGCCGGGGCTTCGACCCCAGCATGTTCGGCCAGGGCGGCGCCCAGTTCGACATGGGCGACCTCGGCGACATCCTCGGCAACCTGTTCGGCGGCGCCGCCGGCGGCCGCGGCCGCCGCAACGCGGCCCAGCGCGGCGACGACCTGCAGGTCGACGTCACGGTCTCGTTCGACGACTCTCTGCACGGCGTCACCGTGCGCGTGCCCGTCGACAAGCCCGACACCTGCGACACCTGCCACGGCAGCGGCGCCAAGCCGGGCACGACCCCCAAGGTCTGCCCCCAGTGTCAGGGTCGCGGCTCGATCGCCCGCAATCTCGGCGGTTTCGCGATGCCGCAGACCTGTCCGCAATGCCACGGCAACGGCACCCTCATCGAGCACCCCTGCCCGGCCTGCGGCGGCAACGGCGTGCAGCACAAGACCAAGCGCTACGCCGTCAAGATCCCGGCGGGCGTCAAGGACGGCAGCAAGATCCGCATCAAGGGCAAAGGCGAGGCCGGCCTGCGCGGCGGGCCGTCCGGCGACCTCTTCGTGAGGGTCAGCGTCGAACCCGACGATCTCTTCGAACGCCGCGGCGACGATGTGGTGCTCGACGTCCCCGTGACGATCTCCGAGGCGGCGCTCGGGACGAGTGTCCGGATCCCCACCCCCGGCGGCGGCCGCGTGGCCCTCAAGGTCCCCGCCGGCAGCCAGGACGGGCGCACGTTCCGCGTGCGCGGCAAGGGCGCGCCCAAGCTCAAGGGCGGACACGGCGACCTCCACGTGCGCCTGCACGTGCAGGTCCCCGACAAGCTGACCAAAGAGCAGAAGCAGCTGTTCGAGAAACTGGGCGCCACCCTGCCCGATCCGCGAGCCGCGGTGCTGGGCTGAGGCGGCGAGGCTGAGCGATGAGAAGGCAGGACGACGACAGGGCGCTCTTCATGATCTCGGTGGCCGCCGAGCTGGCCGACATGCATCCGCAGACGCTGCGCCTGTACGAGCGGCGCGGGCTGGTGCGCCCGCAGCGCACGGCGAAGAACACGCGCCGCTACTCGCAGCGCGACGTGGAGCGGCTGCAGCGCATCCAGCAGCTCACCGAGCTGGGGCTCAACCTCGCCGGCGTGGAGCGCGTGCTGGCCATGGAGGAGCAGATGAACGCCATGGCCGCCGAGGTCCAGCGCCTGCGGGCGCGGCTCGAGGAGGCTGCCGCGGCGATGCACCGCGAGATCGAGCGCGTCGAGCGTTCTCACCGCTTCGAGCTGGTGCCGGTGAGCCACACGCAGATCGTGCCGCTCGGCCGCCGCCGCCGCCGGGCATGACCCTCTCAGGTCCCGCCCGCCCACGCCGACCTTTCCACTCAAGCCAAGACTCAAGGCAAGGTAGTCAATGGATGTGAACAAGTTCTCCGAACGAGCCCGCGAGGCCCTCGAGACCGCGCAGGGCGTCGTGCGCCGCGGCCCCGGCAACGTGCTCGGCACCGAACACCTGCTGATCGGCGTGCTCAGCTTGCCCGGCGGCGTGGTGGAGCAGATCCTCAACGTGCTGGGCATCGACAAGGGCGTCGTGATGACGCGCGCCAGTCAGATGGCGCAGAACCAGCCCGTGGGCACGAGCGGCCCATCGGGTCCCGCCGAGATGCTCTACATGACGCCGCGTGCCAAGGCCGCCGTCGACCTGGCGGTGCAGGAGGCGCAGAAGCTCGGTGACGAGTTCGTCGGCACCGAGCACCTGCTCTTCGGCATCTTCCTCGAGGGCGAGGGCCCCGGCAGCGCGATCCTGCGCGACGTGGGTGTCAGCGAGGAGCGCCTGCGCGGCGCGCTCGCCCAGGTGCGCGCCACCGGCACCGACTACGAGGCCAACGCCAGCGGCGAGAGCATGCTCAAGAAGTACACCCGCGATCTCACAGCCATGGCGCGCGAGGGCAAGCTCGATCCGGTCATCGGCCGCGACGAGGAGATCAAGCGCGTGATCCAGGTGCTCAGCCGCCGCACCAAGAACAACCCGGTGCTCATCGGCGAGCCCGGGGTGGGCAAGACGGCCATCGCCGACGGGCTGGCGCAGAAGATCGTCAACGCCGACGTGCCGGAGCTGCTTCGCGGCCGGCGCGTCCTGGCGCTCGACCTCGGCGCCATGGTCGCCGGCTCCAAGTACCGCGGCGAGTTCGAGGAGCGTCTCAAGGGCGCCCTCGACGAGATCCAGCGCTCCAAAGACGTGGTGCTGTTCATCGACGAGTTCCACACCGTGGTGGGCGCCGGCGCCGCCGAGGGCGCCATCGACGCCTCCAACATGATGAAGCCGATGCTCGCCCGCGGCGAGCTGCAGTGCGTGGGCGCGACGACGCTCGACGAGTATCGCGCCCACATCGAGAAGGACGCGGCTCTCGAGCGCCGCTTCCAGCCCATCCTCGTCGGCGAGCCCACGGTGGAGGAGACGATCGCCATCCTGAACGGCCTGCGCGACAAGTACGAAGCGCACCACAAGGTGAGCATCACCGACGCGGCGATCCGCGAGGCCGCGCACCTGAGCGACCGCTACATCAGCGACCGCTTTCTGCCGGACAAGGCCATCGACCTGCTCGACGAGGCGGCCAGCAAGCTGCGCATCGAGGCGACCATGCTGCCGCCCGACCTGCGCGACATGGAGCTCAGGCTGCAGGAGCTCACGCGCGAGGGAGCGGCGGCCGTGCAGGCGCAGGACTACGAGCGCGCCGCGCAGCTCAAGGAGCAGAGCGACAAGATCCAGGCGACGTTCGTCACGGCCAAAGACGCCTGGCTCGCCGACAAGGGCATCGCCGACGCCACGGTGGACGCCGACGACATCGCGGCGCTGGTGAGCAAGTGGACCGGCATCCCGGTGCAGCGCATGCTGCAGGAGGAGGCCGACAAGCTGCTCGCCATGGAAGACGACCTCCACGGCCGGGTGATCGGCCAGGAGCGCGCGGTGGCGGCGGTCAGCGAAGCCGTCCGCCGGGCGCGCGCCGGCCTCAAAGACCCCAAGCGGCCCATCGGCTCGTTCATCTTCCTCGGCCCGACGGGCGTGGGGAAGACGGAGCTGGCGCGCGCTCTCGCCGAGTTCCTCTTCGACGACGAGGCGGCCTTGATCCGCCTCGACATGAGCGAGTACATGGAGAAGCACACCGCGTCCCGTCTCACCGGGGCGCCGCCCGGCTACGTGGGCTACGACGAAGGCGGCCAGCTCACCGAGCAGGTCCGCCGCCGGCCGTACAGCGTCGTCCTCTTCGACGAGATCGAGAAGGCGCACCCGGACGTGTTCAACGCTCTGCTGCAGATCCTCGACGACGGCCGCCTCACCGACGGCAAGGGCCGCACGGTCGACTTCAAGAACACCGTCGTGATCATGACCAGCAACGTCGGCGGCAACGTGATCAGCAAGCATCGCCTCGGCTTCGCCGCCGAGGGCGAAGAGCTGGGTCACGAGGGCATGGAGAAGCGCCTGCTCGACGAGCTGCGCAAGACGTTCCGCCCCGAGTTCCTCAACCGGGTCGACGAGATCATCGTCTTCGACCCGCTCAGCCGTGCGCAGCTCACCGCGGTCGTCGACCTGCTGCTCACGCACCTGCGCGAGCTGGTCAAGGGCCAGGGCATGACGCTCGAGGTGAGCGAGGCCGCCGAGGAGTACGTGGTGGAGCAGGGCTACGACGCCGAGTACGGCGCGCGCCCGCTCAAGCGCGCCATCCAGCGCCTCGTCGAGAACCCCCTGTCGGGCGCCTTGCTGCGCGGCGAGTTCGAGGAAGGCGACACGATCAAGGTCGACCTCGTGGACGGCTCCCTGGCGTTCACCAGGTAGCCTCGCTATAGTCAGGCCACGATGGGCAAGCGCAACAGCTTCATCTACGGGAGCGCCGTGGGCGCGGCGCTGGGCGTGGTGCTGGCGCCGCGGCTCGGCGAGTCGCGCCGCGCCGCGCTCACCCGGCTGCGGCTCTCGCTACGCCCGGGCCGCGGCTCGCTGAGCGCCTTTGCCGGCACGCCGTGCTCGCAGGCCGGCTCGACCTCCGCCGAGGCGGAGCAGGAGCCGGCCCTCGGCTAGCAGGTCCGCGGGTCGGCCGGAGGAGGAGAACGTGGAAGACGAAGGACCGATGGCGGCAGGCGAGGGTCCGCGCTTCGACATCGGCTTCAAAGAGCTCGAGATCGTGGCCTACATCGGCGAGTTCAAGATCGTCGGCGTCGCGCATTTCGGGGTCGGCAGCCGCACGAGCTCCCGGCGCGCTTCGGACTACATCCGCGCCTTCAGCGACGTCCGCCTCACGTTGTCCAAGGTGCGCATCTACAGCAAAGCCACCAAGGAGCTGCTCGACACGGCGCCCTTCGTCCTCCTCAACATGGACAAGGTCGATTTCATCTACGCCCGCGACGACGACGAAGGCCGCGCCCCCGAGTGAGGCGCGCCGTTGGCGCGCCTCACAGTCTGCGCGGCCGGTTCCCACCACGCCATGTACGAAGTAGACATCCTCATCCCCACGGCGCGCTTCGTGTTCAGCGTCGAGGACGGCGCGCGCGCACGTGCTGCCCGAGTTCCGCTCGCCCGAGGCCTTCGAGGAGTACCGTCGCCTGCGCGCCGAGCGCCCGGTCGTCGGCATGACCACGTTCCCCAACACGGTGCTGCTGCGCGGCGCGCGCACGATCGTCGTCGACCCCGGCCTGCCCCTGCAGAACGAGCCCGTCGTCAGGGCCCTCGAGGCTCGAGGCCTGGCGCCCGGCGACATCGACCTCGTCGCGCTGACGCACGCGCATCTCGACCACGCCGGCGCCTGCGCCGACCTCATGGCGCCGGTGGCGGTGCACGAGCTCGAGACTCGCTCGCCCTCGTGGGTCCTCGTCGGCGGCCTGCTGGAGCTCCTCCCGCTGGAGCGGCTTTCAGGCGAGGAGGGCGAGCTGGCGCCCGGCGTCGCATGGGCGCGCACGCCCGGGCACTGCGACGGTCACATCAGCCTGCGGGTCGATACCGCCGAGGGCCCGGTCGTGCTGTGCGGCGACACCATCGGGCCGGGGCGTGCCGAGTTCGACGCCATGCTGCCCTCCGGACCGGCCGCCGCCGAGCTGCTGCGGTCCTGGCAGCGCATCCGCGCCTGGGAGCCCGCGACGGTCATCGCCGGGCACCTGGCGCCGTTCGCGCCGTAGCCACCGGCGCGGCCCGAGGCTCTGAGCACGCTGTGCTAGACTAATCGCCTTCTGATCACGCGAAGGAGTCTTCTGCGTGCCTATCTACGAGTATCGCTGTGACGAGTGCGGGGACTCGTTCGAGATCCTTCAGAGGATGGCCGACGACCCGCTCGTGGCCTGCGAGAAGTGCGGCGGTACGCTGCGCAAGGTGCTCCATCCCGTGGCCATCCACTTCAAGGGGTCCGGGTTCTACACGACCGACTACGGCAAGGGCTCCGGGCGCCGCGCCGCGGGGCGCGACGAGTCGGCCGACGCCGGCGAGTCGACGGGCGAGGGTGTCTCGTCCGCGAAGGACGGATCGTCCGGCAGCGAGAAGCCGTCCGAGGCGCCGGCTGCCAAGCCGGCCAAGGACGGCGGCAAGCCCAAGGAGAAGCAGAAGGCGATCTGACCCGCCGGCGAGGGGTGAGCAGCGTGCAGCGACCGAACGACGATTCCCTGCGCAAGGCGCGCACCAACCTGCGCAGCCTCGTGAGCGACGGCCCGTCTCACCTGCCGTCGCTCAATCTCGTCGCCGACTCGGTGCGCCTCGAGCTCGAGAAGCGCGGCAAAGTCGCGATCCTCTACATCAGCCTCGACCGCTACGGCCGCCTCGAGCCCATCTTCGGCTGGCGCATCGTCGCCGAGATCCTCGACGCCGTGGCCGCCAACCTCGAAGGCATGGCCGGCAGCACCCTGCGGCGGCTCGACGTGGTGAGCGACTTCACGCTCACCGACGACGCCTTCATCGTGCTTCTCTCGCCGCCGCGGTCCGCCCAGGTGATCGCCGACGACGACCTCGCCGCCGTCACGCGCCGCGTGTACGAACGCCTGCAGTCGCTGCTGCTCAACGATCTCGCCCCCGGTGTCTACGACAGGGTGCATCCGTCGGTGGGCGCCGCCGTCCTCAGCGCCGACGACGCCCTGACCTTCGAGCAGAACCTGCAGAAGGGCTTGGCCCTCGCCATGCAGGCCGCCGGCGAGGGCGCCGCCGTCTTCGACGCGGAGCTCGAGAAGACGCTCGCCGCCTGCGTCGCGGGCGGCGAGCTCGAGCCCCTCTTCGAGCCCGTCGTCGAGCCGGCGGCCGCGACCGTGATCGGCTATCGCAGCAGCGTCCGCGGCCCGTTCTACTCGCCGCTCCGCCTTCCCGACGTGCTCCTCGACGTGGCTCGCCGCTCGAGCCTGCTCGCGTCCTACGGTGTCGCCGCTCGCGAGGCCACCGTCACGGCGGCCGTGGGTCTGCGACCGGACGACCTGCTGTTCCTCGGCTGCGCCGCGGGGGAGCTGCCGAACGCCGCCGTCGTCGCCGTGAGCGAGTTCTACTCGCTCAACCAGGCGCTGGTGCCCCAGCACGTCGTGTTCGAGATCGACGCCGACGAACTGGGCACCAACACCGCGTCGTCGCTCCGCACCCTCTCCGATGTGCGCGAGATGGGCTTCCAGCTCTGCCTCTCCGGTCTCGGCGCCCAGTTCACCGCGCTGGAGCTGATCGCGGAGGCGAGGCCCGAGTTCCTGTGCCTCGACCCGACGCTCGTCGCCAACCTCGGCGGCGAGCTCACACCCGTGGAGGTGGTGCAGCTGCTGGTGCGCTTCAGCGATCGCATCGGCGCACAGCTCATCGCCACCGGCGTGCGCACCCCGGAACAGCAGCGGCTGCTCGGCCGCAACGGGGTGGAGCTGTCGTGCGGCGAGCTGTTCGCGCGCCCCGACACGCGGCTGCCCGAGGTAGTCGTTCGCGACGTGAAGGCGGGGAGGGCGGCGGGCCGCAGGTGCGGCCGCCTTCAGGCGCTGAGGCTCGCCGGCAGCTCACTCGGTTCGGCCACGCCGGCGTAGATCGTCACGCGATTGCGCCCGCGGCGCTTTGACTCGTAGAGGGCATCGTCGGCGCGCTCCACGAGCTCGGTCTCGTCGGCCGCGCCCCCCGGGTACGTGGCCACGCCCGCCGACACCGTGCAGAACACCTCGCCGCCCCCGCGGACCTCGACGGCCATGCCCTCGATGGCGCGCCGCAGACGTTCGGCGAGCTCGTAGCCGTGCGTCTCGTCGCCGCGGATGAGCACCGTGAACTCCTCGCCGCCGTAGCGCGCCGCGATGTCGGCGTCGCGCACCGCGTCGCGCAGCGTAGCGCCCACGCGCCGCAAGACGTTGTTGCCGGCTTCGTGCCCGTGACGGTCGTTGAACTGCTTGAAGTGGTCGAGGTCGAGCATGATGAGCGTGAGCTCGCCGCCGTAGCGGTCGATCTTGGTGACCTCGTTGTGCAGGTAGTCGGTGAAGGTGCCGTAGTTGTAGAGGCCGGTGAGACGGTCGCTGAGCGACGAGGCCGCGAGCAGCGCCTGCATCTCGTGGTTCTTGCGCTGCACCCGGCCCAGGAGCAGGCCGGCGAGGAAGAAGAGCACCATCCCGAGCAGGGCCTGGCGCACCACGCCGGGCGTCGCCGGCGCGCGGAAGCTGTAGTACAGCACGAAGAAGTTGCCCAGCCAGAACGTGACGGCGAGGCTGCCGAGCTCGAAGAAGAACACGGCGCCGAGGAAGAGCGGGAAGATGAAGAGCGGCCACAGGTAGTCGGCGCCGAGCAGGAAGACGAGGCACGAGACGGCGCCGAGGGCGGCGGCGAGGGCGGCCAGGCGACGGACCGTCAGGCGACGGTCGCCCAGATCGTGGGGGGCGTGCTTCGCGTCGGTCACCGGACTCCTTCGCAACCTGGCCTTGGGACTCCTACGACGAGGTGCATGCTTCTCCTGCAGCGCTCACGGCCGGCCGGTGTATACCGGCCGGACTACAGGGACAGGGCCGGGCCGCGAGGGTCGAGCGGCGGCGTGGAGTCCACATCGGCGCGCGCCTCGCCCGCGGCGACCGAGGCTCCGCGGTGGCGCGACCTCGCGTCGGCGCGTCGGCTACAATGGAGCGGTGACCCTTCAGATCCTGCTCACCAACGACGACGGCATCCACGCCCCCGGCCTCGCCGTGCTGCGCGCCGCCGTCGACGGCCTCGGCGAGATCACCACCATCGCCCCCGATCACAACGCGAGCGCGGTCGCGCGCGGCATCACCATCGACCGCCCTCTGCGCCTGGAGGCGACGACCTTCGGCGAGGCGTGGCCCGGCCTTGCCTGCGACGGCACGCCGTCAGACTGCGTGCGCATCGGCCTCCTCGGCGTGCGCGGACCGGCCCCGGACCTCGTCGTCTCGGGGGTCAACTGCGGCGCCAACATGGGCGCCGACGTCACGTACTCGGGCACCGTCGGCGCCGCCCTCGAGGCGGCGCTCCGCGGCCGCCCTGCGCTCGCCTTCTCGGTGGAGAGCCGTGCCCCCGGCTGGCTGGCCGAGACGGCGCCGGTGGTGCGCGCCCTGGTCGAGCACGTGATCGCCCGCGGTCTGCCGCGCCACAGCATCCTCAACGTCAACTTCCCGGACAGGCCGCTGGCCGAGGTCGACCGGCATCCACCCGGCACGGCTCGGCGGCGCCAGCTGCTGGGACCGCGTCTTCCTGAGCGGCGACGGCGCCGGGCCCGCTGCGCCCGCCGGCGCGCCCGCCGCCGACCCCCTCGCCGGCGCCTCCGAGCACTTCGTCCCCTGCGACCATCCCACGGCCGGAGAGTGGGCCGACACCGACTTCGACGTGGTCGGCCGCGGCTGCGTGGCGGTCACGCCGATGCGCTACGACCTGCTCGACCTCGAACTGCTCGCCGAGCTCGCCGGCTGGGATCTCGACCTGAGAGCGACTTCGTGTCTGAGCCGCCTCCGCCGCTCGGCTTCGACCCCGTCGTGTTCGACCTCGACGGCACCGTCGTCGACACCGTCGAGCTCATCGTCAGAGTCCTTCCGCTACACGACGAGCACGGTGCTCGGCGAGGTGCTTCCGGACGAGCTCATCCTCTCCGGCGTGGGGCGGCCGCTGCGCGCCCAGATGGAAGGCCTGTCGACGGAGCACGCACAGGAGCTGTACGACGTCTACCGCGAGTACAACCACCGCCGCCACGACGAGCTCATCCGCGGGTACGACGGCATCGAGGAGGTGCTGGACGCGCTCAAGGCCGCCGGGCGCCGCACCGGCATCGTCACGAGCAAGAGCCGCGACACCACGGCGATGGCGTTTCGCGCCGTGGGTCTGGAGAAGCACTTCGACGTCGTGGTGACCGCCACCGACACCACGGAGCACAAGCCGTCGCCGGCGCCGCTGCGGCTCTGCCTGCAGCGGCTGGGAGCGACGGCCGACGGCTCCATCTACGTCGGCGACAGTCCGTTCGATATCGAGGCTGGCCTGGCGGCGGGGATGGCGACCGCCGCGGTGGCCTGGGGCGTCTTCGGCCGCGACGCGCTGCTGGCGGCCGGCCCCGACTTCTGGCTGGAGAAGCCGCGGGACCTCATCGCCCTCTGCCTGCGCGGCGAGGGCGTGCGCCTCCTCCGCGGCGGGGGCGCCTGAGGCCGAGCGAGGCGCCGGCTCGAAAGGAGGAGGCGTGAGCGACACAGACCGGATCGTCGCGCGAGCCGCGGAGCTCCGCGAGATCCTCAACCATCACGCCTATCTCTACTACGTCCTCGACAAGCCCGAGATCGACGACGCCGCCTACGACGCGCTCTACCGCGAGCTGCAGGCGCTTGAGGCGGAGCGCCCGGACCTGCGGACCCCCGATTCGCCGACCCAGCGCGTCGGCTCCGCGCCCCTGGAGAAGTTCGAGCAGGTGCGCCACCTGGAGGCGATGCTGTCTCTGGCCAATGCCCGCGACGAGGAGGAGCTGCTCGCGTGGGACCAGCGCAACCGGCGGTATCTGGAGGGCAGAGGCTTCGACGACGTGCCGCTGCGGTACGTGGTCGAGCCCAAGATCGACGGTCTCGCCATCTCCCTCACTTACCGCGACGGCCTGTTCGCGGTCGGCGCCACGCGCGGCAACGGCGAGGTGGGCGAGGACGTCACCGCCAACCTGCGCACCATCGGCTCGCTGCCACTGCGCCTGCGTGGCGCGGAGCCTCCGGCGGTCGTGGAGGTGCGCGGCGAGGTCTATCTGCCGCTGGCCGCCTTCGCGCGCCTCAACGAGGCGCGCGCGGCCGCCGGCCTCAGCGCGTTCGTCAACCCGCGCAACGCGGCCGCCGGGTCCATCCGCCAGCTCGACCCGGCGCTCGCCGCCGCGCGGCCGCTCGACCTGTGGTGCTACGCCATCGGCTTCAGCGAGGGCGTCGCCGTCTCCGACCATCACAGCGCCCTCGAGTGGCTGCGGGCGCAGGGCTTCCGCGTGAACCCGCACATCGTCGTCGTCGACAGCATCGCCGCCGTGGCCGCGGCCTGCCGCGCCTGGGAAGAGCGCCGTTCCGACCTGGACTACGACATCGACGGCGCCGTGGTCAAGGTCGACTCGTACGCGCTGCAGGCGGCGCTGGGCAGCGTCGCCCACGACCCGCGCTGGGCGATCGCCTTCAAGTTCGCGCCGACGACCGTGACCACGCGCCTGCACAGCATCGAGGTCAACGTGGGGCGCACCGGCGTGCTGACGCCGTTCGCGGTGCTGGAACCGGTGTTCGTCGGCGGCGTCACGGTCGAGCGCGCCACGCTGCACAACGAAGACGACATCCGCCGCAAGGACATCCGGCCGGGCGACGACGTGATCCTGCAACGCGCCGGCGACGTCATCCCGCAGGTCGTGGGGCCGGTGCTCAGCGGGTGGCTGGAGGAGGACGGGCGGCGTGAAGAGCGCTCCGCGCGTCACGCCGCCCTGCCCGAGTGGCGCCTGCCCGAGACGTGCCCGGCCTGCGGGTCGCACGTCGTGCGCGAGACCGGCGAGGTCGCCGTGCGCTGCCCGAACCGCTCCTGTCCCGCGCAGCTGGTGGAGAGCATCAAGCACTTCGTGAGCAAAGGGGCCATGGACATCGACGGCGTGGGTGAGAGGCTGGTAGAGGATCTCTACGCCGAGGACCTGGTCCGCGACGTGGCCGACCTGTACGCGCTGCGCCGCGAGGATCTGATCGAGCTCGAGGGTTTCGCCCTCGATCAGAAGACCGGCGCGGCGAAGCGCGCCGACCGCGTGCTCGGTTCCATCGACGAGTCCAGGACGCGGCCCTTCGCGCGCGTGCTCTTCGCCCTCGGTATCCGCCACGTCGGCGCCGTCACGGCGCAGGCGCTGGTGCAGGGATTCCCGAGCATCGAGTCGCTGCAGAAAGCCTCCGTCGAGGAGCTCGCCGGGGTCCCCGGCGTCGGGCCGGTGGTGGCCGAGGCTGTGGCACAGCATCTGGCCGACGAGCACAACCGAGCGACGCTCGAGACACTGCGCGCGGCGGGACTGCGGCTCGTGGAAGAGCATCCACGGCGCGCGGAGGGCGCGCTCGCCGGCAAGTCGTTCGTCCTCACCGGCAAGCTGCCGTCGCTCACCCGCGGCGAGGCGCAGGCGCTGATCGAGGCCCATGGAGGGCGGATCAGCGGCTCTGTGAGCAAGGCCACGGACTACGTGGTCGTCGGCGAGGATCCTGGTTCCAAGCTGGCAAGAGCGAACCGGCTGGGCGTCGCGACGCTCGACGAAGATGCGCTACGAGAGCTCCTGGCCGCCGCCGACGCTCCTGCGGACGCGGCGGCCAGCCAGCCTTCCCTTAGCGACGACGCCGCGTCCTGAGCGTCGAAGCGTCCCTGGATCGACCAACAGCGCCAGCGGACCAGCAGGCGTCACAGGCTGCATACTTAATATCGATTAATATTCGCTTAACACTTTCTTCGCACAGTGCTCTTAGTGTCCGCCGTGCGACGCTTCCCATCTCCGAGAAGCCCGCTGCCAGCGCCAAGAGCTGGTACCTCCTATCTTCTTTGTGGTTCGCCCCGGCCCCGGGCGAACCGCGGCCTGAGGGTAGGCGGGGACCCGCCCCCCACAAGCGGAACCCCCGCCGGCCTCGTGGCACAAGCTCGAAGGCGCGGATCCCGCCAGCCGCAGATCCGCGCCTTCGCGTTAACGGCTCTGCAACCGGCGCTTCGCCGGGCTACGCCGGGCTTCACACAGGCGCAACACCAGCCGGGCACACTCTGAAGCGGCCCCTTTCGCTGCCAAGCGAAAGACCCCCCACGAGGGTTTGCCCCCCAAGCCCTTGTACGAGGCCCCGTCGCCCCGCGGGGCCTCGCCCCTTTAACGCTGCCGGTCGTCGCCTCGCCGGTTCACCCATCTTCGCCCCGGTGACGGCGCCAACTTTGCCGAAGTATCCCCCCATGACAGGTGCCGTGCCTGCGTGTAGGCTCGAAGCAGACCGATCGCGGACGGCCGCCGGCGCTGGCTGCCGGCCGTCCGACACGCCGGACAGGGGGCGAGCGCGGTGGAGCATCCCATCCCTACCCGCATGGGCGACGGGGCGCTGGTGCGCCTGACGCCTGCCGAGATCGAAGCCGCCATCCGCGACGGGGTCGCGGCTGCCGTCAAGCGCGCCAAGGTGGAGCCGCTCACCGAAGACGAGATCGCGCACCTGCTCGACATCTTCAGCAGCCGCTCACGCTTCAGTGCCGTGGATATCGGCGACGAGGTCACGCTGAGCTACGACGGCTGCGGCAGCCAGGACATGGGCACCCGCGTCAACGACCTGCAGTACTACGAGCAGTACCTCTGCGCCGACTCCGTCGAGCTCTATCACCACGACTACTCGTACAAGCCGGCGAAGGCCGTGCTCGGGCTCGAGCAGACGACGATGCGCCAGGCGCAGTTCCTCATCACGGCGCCGTGCGGGTACGGGGCCATGCCCGACCTCGGCCTCTACACCGTGCCCGACGGCCCTCTCCCGAACTGGTCGCAGCTCTTGCCCATGGGCAAGATCGGCGAGGCGCGCGCCGCCCAGGAAGAGGCAGTGGAGCTGGCCGCCGACGACATCGTCTTCGTGGCCGCGAGCATGGCGGAGGCCGGCGCCGACTTCATCGACCTCGACACCGCCGGCGCGGCCGGCGACGCCGACTTCCTGGCGGCCCTCAAGGCCATCGAGCGCATCCGCGCCCGCTTCCCCGATCTCGGCATCCAGATCGGCATGGCCAGTGAGTTCGTGCTCGGCATGCACGGCGAGCTCGAGTACGACGGCGTGCGCCTGGCCGGCCTCTGGCCGCGAGAGCAGATGAAGCTCGCGGCCAAAGCGGGGGTCACGATCTTCGGGCCGGCGATCAATGTCAACACAGGAAAGCCGGTCGCCTGGAACGTGGCGCGCACGATCACCATCGTCAAGCAATGCTGCGAGGAGTCGACCGTGCCCGTGCACCTCAACGGGGGCATGGGCGTGGGCGGCGTGCCCATGCACGTCCTGCCGCCCGGAGACGCCGCGTCGCGGGCCTCCCGATCGGCCGTGGACATCCTGCGCCTCGACGGCTTGTAGGTCGGGGCAGGCGATGTCTACGGCCAGGCGATCAGCCACGGCGTAGCCTCGGGGATGGGCGGGATCCGGACCGCCGGAGATCTGGTGGCCCGGATGCAGATCACCCGGGGGATGCGGCTGAAGCAGGCCAAGGAGTACGTGGCGCAGAAGCTGGGCGTCTCGCTGATGGATCTCTCGGACCCGGTGGTGATGCTGGACGTGCGCAAGGAGCGCGGTCTGGGCGCCTCCACCGAGGCCGGCGAGATCCTCTACGTCGACGACCCCGTCGGGCTTGAGGCCAAGTTCCACATCGCCGAGCTGCTCGACATCCCCATCAACTCCGTCGAGCGCTTCAAGGCGATGACGGGGGGCCGCGGCTGAGCCGCGGCGGTTCCCGTAGCCTGCCTCACTGGATACACTGGTCGGGCGCGCCTCGTGCGCGCCACGTGCGAGCCGGCGTAGCTCAGTTGGCAGAGCAGCCGCCTTGTAAGCGGCAGGTCGGCGGTTCGACTCCGCCCGCCGGCTCCAGCCGATTTGGCGCAGCCCCGTCTCCGCGCGCCAACGGTGCCCCTCACATGACTTCCTGGGTACACCCCGACTGACGCACCCGGGGTGGAGCGCCGGCAAACACTCGTCACGCACTTCCGGAGAACAGAAGGGGGTAAGAGGATGCCGACCTTCGTCATGCTCATGAACCTGACCGCAAAGGGGCTCGCGGACCTCAAGTCGGCGCCCGCCCGCATCGAGGCGGGCACCAAAGCGATCGAGGCCGCAGGTGGGAGCATGCTGAGCTTCCACATGACCATGGGTCCTTACGACTACGTCGCCGTCGCCGAGGCGCCGAGCGACGACGCCGCGGCCGTCGTCGCGATGTCACTGGCAGCACAGGGCAACGTGACCATGCAGACCCTGCGTGCGTTCACGCGCGAGGAGTTCGCGCGCCCTGGTCTCAAAGCTGCCGTGAGGGAGGCGGGCGCGTCGCAGCGCCCGCTCGCACGCCGGCCGGACGCCCGCCCCGGGGCCGTCGCGGCGCGGTAGCGCGCGCCTTCAGCCGTCCTGTACAGTTGCGCGCGGAGGTCCGTCCAACAGCGGTCGACGCGTTTCGCGCACTCGGGGTATCTCTCAGACCTCCGCGGCCGCCATGCGGCGAGCGCTCGACCCGCATGAAGCACGGAGGTGATGTCGTTGGAGCCCAGGATCCCGACCCGCATGGGTGACGGGTCGCTCGTCGAGATGACCCGCTCCGAGATCGAGGCCGATCTCGAAGCCGGCACCGAGCTCGCGGCCAAGAAGGCCAAGGTGCCGGAGCTCACGCAGGACGAGCTCGAGCACCTCCTCGACATCTACGCCTCCGCGGCGCGCTTCACCGCCGTCGACATCGGCGACGAGGTCGTCCTGTCGAACGACGGCACCGGCACCAAGCACATCGGTAACCGCGTGCAGGACCTGCAGAGCTTCGAGGCGCTGCTCGGCGTCGACATGGTCGAGCTCTGGCAGATCGACTACTCGTACAAGGCGATCAAGACCAACGTGGCCCACGAGGGCCAGAGCATGAAGATCGCTCAGAACCTGCTCACCAACCCGGTGCAGTACGGCGCCATGCCCGACCTGGGCCGCTACTCGAAGCCGGACGGCCCCATCCCCAACTGGTCGGAGCTGCTGCCGATGGGCAAGATCGACGAGGCCCGGCAGGCCCAGGAAGAGGCCTGCGAGATGCTCGTCGAGGACATCGGCTTCGTGGCCGACGCGATGGTCGCGGCCGGCACCGACGGCATCGACTTCGACACTACCGGGGCGGCCGGCGACGCCGACTTCCTCGCCGGCCTGAAGGCGTGTCGCATGCTCCGCGAGAAGTACCCTTGGCTGGGCATCGAGATCGGCATGGCGGCCGAGTTCGTGCTCGGCATGCACGGCCAGCTCGAGTTCGACGGCGAACGGCTCGCCGGCATGTGGCCCAAAGACCAGCTGCGCATGGCCCAGCAGGCCGGCGCCAGCATCTACGGGCCGGCCGTCAACATCAACACCGGCAAGTCCACCGCCTGGAACATCGCCCGCGCGATCACCTTCATCAAGCCCGCCGTGGAGATCGCCGAGATCCCCGTGCACGTCAACGTCGGCATGGGCGTCGGCGCGGTGCCGACCTGCGTGTACCCGCCGGCCGACGCCACGAGCCGCGCCTCCAAGGCCTTCGTCGAGATCCTCAAGATCGACGGCTACTAGGTGGGCACCGGCGATCCCCTCGGCATGGAGGGGGCCCACGCGCAAGCCTCGGGCATGGGCGGGATGCGAGCGGCCGGAGACCTGGTCGCCCGCATGCAGATGACCCGAAGGATGCGCCTCAAGGAAGCCAAGCAGTACGTGGCCGGCAAGCTCGGCTGCACGCCGCGCGACCTGTCCGACCCCATCGCCATGGAGCAGATCCGTCTGGAGAAGGGCCTCGGCACGCTGGCCTTCACCTCCTCGGTGCACCCCGACGAGCCCGGCATGATGGAGGCCAAGTTCAACATCAGCCGGGCGCTCGACATCCCCATCAACTGCGTCGAGCGCTTCAAGGAGCGGGCGCGGCTGTAGAGCGTCGACGTGCCGAGGCGCCGCGCGGCGATGCAGCGCGGCGGAATACAGTGTGCCCGCGACCACGGTGGCGGCCTCCGTGGTCCGCCGTCCCCGCGCGTAGGCACTGAATAAAGATGAGGCTGGACTTGTGCGCGACTCGCCGTCCGCACTAGAATGGCGCATTCGTCCGTGGTCTAGGAAAAGGAGAAAGATGCTTCGCGCATTCAAGGTCATCCCGCTCGCGGCGCTGCTCGCCGTGGTCGTCCTCGCCGGCGTCGTCGCCGGTTGCGGCGGCGACTCGGACACGGCGACCAGTGCGAGCCCCAGCGCCTCGCGCCGACGCCACCAGCCAGGCCTACACCATCGGCATCTCACAGTTCGTGACCCATCCCGCTCTTGACGCGACCGTCAACGGCTTCAAGGACGCGCTCACCGAAGCGGGCTTCACCAACGTGACCTACGACCTGCAGAACTCCGAGCAGGACATGGCCACCACGGCCACCATCGCCCAGAAGTTCGCCGGCGACGACCTCGACCTCGTTCTCGGTGTCGCCACGCCTTCGGCTCAGGCCCTGGTCAAGGAGATCACCGACAGGCCCATCCTGTTCACCGCCATCACGGATCCCGTCGGCGCCGGCCTCGTCGTCGACCCGGACGCGCCGTCGGCCAACGTCACGGGCGTCAGTGACATGCAGCCGGTCAAGCCCATCCTCGAGCTCGCCCAGACCTTCCGGCCCGACGCCAAGAACGTCGGCATGGTGTACAACGCCGGCGAGTCCAACTCCGTCTTCCTGGTGAAGCAGGCCGAGAAGGACGCGGCGACCATGGGTCTCACGATCGTCAAGGCGCCGGCCGGCACCTCGGCCGAGGTGCAGGCCGCGGCCAAGTCGCTGGTCGGTCGCGTGGACGCCATCGCCGTCATCGGCGACAACACCGCCGTCTCGGCCCTCGAGGCCATCGTCAAGGTGTGCGAGGAGAACAAGATCCCGCTGGTGGCCGGCGACCCGGACAGCGTCAAGCGCGGTGCCGTCGCCTGCTACGGCTTCGACTACTACGACCTCGGCAAGCAGACGGGCGCCATGGCCGCCCAGATCCTCGGCGGCACGCCCATCGCCGACATCCCGGTGCAGTTCGCCGAGAACCTGCAGCTCTCCATCAACGAGAAGGCTGCCGCGGCGCAGGACGTGACCATCCCGCAGGACCTGATCGACCAGGCCGTCAACAAGTACTGAGCCAGCGGTTCGCGGCGCCCGTCGCGGGCGCGATAGACTTCCCGGGGCCGGGGCCGCCTGTGCGGTCCCGGCCCCGACTGCGGGGGACCCAGATACGTGGATGTGATCATTCAGAGCGCGCTCGAGCAGGGACTCGTCTACTGCTTCATGGTGCTCGGCGTGTTCCTCACGTTCCGCGTACTCGACTTCCCCGACCTCACGGTCGACGGCAGCCTGCCGCTCGGTGCCGCCGTCACCGGTGCGCTCATCGTCGGCGGCCACTCGCCGCTGCTGGCCACCGCGGCCGGCGTGGCCGCAGGCCTCTGCGCCGGCGTCGTCACCGGCTTCCTGCACATACTCCTCAAGTCCGGGGAGAGCGATTCCACCAACTACGGTCCCAAGCTGCTCGCCGGCATCCTCACCATGACGGCCCTCTACACCATCAACCTGCGGATCATGGGGCGCAGTAACATCCCGCTGCTCGGCGTGGACGGCGTGTTCGAGAAGTTGGGCGACTTCCTGTCGGTCGTCATGGTGTCGTGGAACGTCATCCTGGCGCTCGCCGCCCTCGCGTTCGTCGTCAAGTACCTGCTCGACTGGTTCCTGCACACGGAGTTCGGGCTCACCCTGCAGGCCACCGGCGACAACGAGCAGATGATCCGCGCCCTCGGCACCAACACGGACTTCACGCGCATCGTCGGGCTGGCCGCCGCCAACGGCCTCGTCGCGCTGAGCGGCTCGCTCGTCGCCCAGCAGCAGGGCTTCGCCGACGTGGGCATGGGGATCGGCACCATCGTCGCCGGCCTCGCCGGCGTGATCATGGGCGAAGTGATCTTCGGCGTGCGCAGCATCAGCTGGGTGCTGTTCAGCGTCATCGGCGGCTCGATCGTGTACCGGCTGCTCATCGCCGTCAGTCTCCGGCTCGGCATCGCGCCCACCGACCTCAAGCTTCTCACGGCCGTGCTGGTCGTCGTGGCGCTGTCGATCCCGACGGTGAGGAAGAAGGTGGTGCGGCTGTGAGCGCTCCGGCCGACCTGCTGGTGAGCGGGCTGCGCAAGGTCTTCTTCCCGGGCACCGCCAACGAAGTCGTGGCGCTGCACGGCGTCGACCTCGACATCCCCGCGGGTCAGTTCGTGACCATGATCGGCTCCAACGGCTCCGGCAAGTCCACGCTCCTCAACGCCGTGGCCGGCACGTTCCCGGTGACGGCCGGCAAGGTCGTCCTCGGCGGGAGCGACGTCACGAAGCAGTCCGAGCACGTGCGCAGCCGCACGATCGGCCGCGTCTTCCAGGATCCGCGCGCCGGCACGGCGCCGTCGATGACCATCGAGGAGAACCTCGCCATCGCACTGCTGCGGTCCAGGCGCAGCGGGCTGCGGTTCGGCGTCACGAAGAGGCGGCGCGAGGCGATGCGCGGGCAGCTCTCGCGGCTCGGCATGGGCCTCGAGGATCGCCTGAAGGCAGGCGTCAACAAGCTCTCCGGCGGGCAGCGCCAGGCGATGTCGCTGCTCATGGCCACCATCGCCGAACCCAGCCTGCTGCTTCTGGACGAGCACACCGCCGCGCTCGACCCCAAGGTGGCGGCCACGATCATGTCGCTCACGGCGGCGATCGTCACCGAGCGCGGCCTCACCACGCTCATGGTCACGCACAACATGGAGCTGGCTCTGCGCTACGGCGACCGCCTGATCATGATGCACGCCGGGCGCGTGGTCCTCGATCTCGACGAGGCGCAGAAAGCCACGCTCAAGGTGGGCGACCTCATCGAGAAGTTCCACGAGGTCGCCGGCGAGGCGTTCGCCGTCGACCGCATGCTGCTCGAGTAGCCCCGACCGCGACGCCGGACCCCGCGAAGCCTACCCGCGCAGCTCCCGGTCGGCGCTCCCGACGATGCGTTGCAGCTCGCGCCGCGCGTCGTCGTCCAGCGGCTCGGGCTCGTAGTGCCGCAGGATGTCGAGGGCGCGTTCGCGCGCGACCTCGAGGGCGTCGCGGTAGTGCTGGCCGTCGGCGTCGATCTCCTGGGTCACCGCGCGCACCACGGCGTCGCGCATGTGACGGCGCGTGTGCGGCTGCGCGAGGAAATGGCCGCCGGGTCCCACGGCGTCGATGACGTCGAGGGCCAGCGAGTCCGCGTCCATGGGGATATCGAGGAAGGCGTGCCGCGCGCGGTGGTAGAGGTCGTCGTCGAGCACGAGCTTCTCGGGCGTGAACAGGTTGTACGTGTTGGTCAGCCCGATGCCCGTGTAGGTCTCGCAGCCGTCCAGCGCGACCTGGAGCAGCTGCAGCATGGTCTCGACGCCGGCCTGCCAGGTGCCGGGCAGCTCCGCGTCGGTGCCGCCGAAGGCGCCCAGCGCGGGCAGGCCGAAGGAGTGCAGCAGCTCGGTGGCGAGGAAGCGGCAGCGGTCGTCGAGCGGGGTCGTCATGGTGAGGGCCGTGCGCGGGTCGGCGTAGATCTGCATGATCGACCCCCATACGGGGGCGCCCGGCGCGGCGAGCTCGTGGAGCACCGCCGCGCTGACGATCTCGGCGGCGCCGACGACGAAGGCGCCGGCCTTGGTGGCCGGCGCCGTCGTGCCCAGGTTCGGCATCGTGACGTAGCACACCGGCACGCCGGCCTCGGCGAAGACCAGGCCGGCCTCGATGCCGTCCTTGTCGTTGACCAGCGGCGACACGGTGCCGATGAGGTCGCTCATCACCGGCCGGCGGCGGAGCTCTGCGGCCCCGCCGGCCACCAGCGTGGCCATCTCCACGGCGTGGCGCGCGAGGTTCTCGCCCTGCACCATGCCCATCAAGTGCTTCGTGGTGTTGTTCCAGCCTGCCTCGATCTCGTGCAGCTGGGCCGTCTGGCCATGATCGCCGGCGCTCACCGTGGGCCACCAGAACGAGATCGAGCCCAGACAGTCCTGCATCCGCGTGATGTCGGCGAGATCCGCCTTGGTCGAGGCGCGCCGCTCGCCGGTGCGCCAGTCGACGACCTCGACGCCGCAGCCGTCGGTGGTGCCGTAGGTGAAGCCCGACGCCAGGTCGAGGTCATCGGCGCCGTCGCGCGAGCCCAGCACGAAGCTGCGCGGGGCGAGCGCCAGGGTCTCCTCGACCAGCCGGCGGGGCAGGCGCACGAGATCGGAGCCCGCGTCCACCCTGGCGCCGGCCCTCTTCAGGATGGCGAGTGCCTTCGCCGACTGGTACTTGACGCCGGTGCGCTCCAGCAGCGCCAGGGTCGCCTCGCGGAGCGGCTCGATCTGCGCCTCGCTGTGAAAGCGGACGGCGAAGTCGGAACGCAGTGGGGCGATGGGCTGGCGCTGCGGCCCGTCGCCCTCGCCGGACCCCCGACCTCGCTCAGCCGTCACCCCACCAGCCCCTTGGCCCGCTCCACCGCCATGCCGGCGTTGGCCCCGTAGCCGTCGGCGCCCACCTCGTCGGCCCAGGCCTGGGTCACGGGGGCGCCGCCGACCATCACCTTGACGGAATCGCGCAGGCCCGCGGCCTTGAGCGCGGCGATGGTCTCGCCCATGTGCGGCAGGGTGGTGGTGAGCAGGGCGCTCATCCCGAGGATGGCCGGGGCGTGCTCGCGGACGGCGGCCACGAACTGCGCCGCGCTGACCCCGGTGCCGAGGTTGACGACCGCGAAGCCGGCGCCCTGCAGGAGCATGGCCACGAGGTTCTTGCCGATGTCGTGGAGGTCGCCCTCGACGGTGCCGATCACCACGGTCCCGGCGGAGGTGCTCTCGCCGGCCGCCATGTGCGGGCGCAGGAGGTCGAGGGCGCCCTGCATGGTGCGCGCGCTGAGCAGCACCTCGGGGATGAAGCAGTCGCCGCTTCTCATGCGCTCGCCGACCACCTCCATGCCGGGGAGCAGGGCCTCGTCGAGGATCTCGCGGGCCGGCACGCCCGTGGCCAGCAGGGCCTGGGTGAGGGCGTTCACGGTGCCGGCGTCGCCGGCGATGAGGGCCTCGGTCAGTTGGGCTTTCATTGCGTTCTGCCTCCTTCAGGCGACGCCGGCGGCGCGGTCGGTCTCTTCGACGATGGCGCGGATGCGCGCCGCGACGTCGTCGGGCAAAGGTTCGGGGCGGTACTCGCGCAGGACGTCGCGGGCGGTCTCGAGACACCGGGTGTAGAGGTCCGTCGACCCGCGCGCCTCCCAGTCCTCGCGCACCCGCCGGTCGAGCACCTCGGGCTGGCTGAGCTCGCGCATGTGCTTCAGCGTCGCATCGAGGCTGAGGAAGTCACCGAAGGCGCCGACCTTGGCGATGTCCTCCACCGCCAGGCTCTCGTCGTCCACGCGGATCCCGCCGACCACGTGCTTGATCATCGTGGCGATCTCGTTGTCCATCACGAACTGGCCACAATCGAAGGTGACGCCCGATTCGATCATCCCCGCCCCGTAGATCAGGTTGGCCCCTGCCAACGCTGCCGTGAGTCCGGTGAGGGTCTTCTCGTGACCGGTCTGCGCGTCACCGAGCTTGGAATCCGCCTACAAGCCGGCCACGAAGCTGGGGATCAGGTAGCGCCGCGCCATCTGCGCCACGGCGGCGCTGATCAGCGCGATCTCGGGCGAGCCGACGGAAGCGGCGGCGAGCTTCAGGTCCATGGCCGTCGTCGAGCTGCCGTACATCACCGGGCAGCCGCGCTCGGTGAGCTGCGCCAGCGTGATGCCGCTGAGCACCTCGGCATTGTGCGTGACGAGGGTGCCGGCCAAGGTGACCGGGCTGGAGCCGCCGGCCATGGCCATGCTCAGGATGTTGTCGGGGATCCACCAGCGCGACGACTCGATGATGACCTCGGTGGCGTCGCGCGGCAGCTTGAGCGGGCTGACGGGGCAGACCCCGCTGTAGAGGATCGGCCGCTCGCGCAGCGCGTCCTCGCCGCCGACGATCTCCGCGGCCATGCGGAAGATCGCCTTGCACTCCATGCCGGAGAGCGGGCCGATGCCGATCGGCTTGGTCGTGTTCAGGAACTGCATCTCGCTGTTGTGCACGGCCGCCGTCGCCGGCGGCACCTCCTTGGCGCCCACCGCGATCTCGTGCGTGTCCATCTCGCTGAGATAGTCGTTGAGGCGAGCGATGTCGGCGATGTCCTGCTTGGTCGACTGGCGGTATTCGCCCGTCTCCACGTCGATGACGCGGATGCCCTCGCTGAAGTTGGTGAAGGCGACGCGCCCCGGCTCCATGACGAAGTCGTTCTTGGGGTCGCGGCCGCAGAGCGTATACCGACTCGGGCTGGAGGCGATGGCGTCTTCCGCGACGTGCGGCGGGATGCGCACGATGCGCGTCTCGCGGTCCACACGGCAGCCGCCGTCCTTGAAGATGTCGAGCGCCTCGTCGTCCTCGACGAACACGCCGGTCCGCTCGAGCACCTCGAGCGACGCGAGATGGATGTCGTCGAGCTCGGACTCGGTGAACACGTTGACGCTCAGGCCGCGGCTGCGCGAGCCGCCGGCGTGCAGGTTGCGTTTCACAGCGCTCCTCCCTGGCCGAACGACGTCATCTCGACCAGCTCGTCGTCACCCGTCCGCGCTTGGACTCTTCGCTCCACTCGGCACCCCCAGGTGGGCTTTCACAGAGGATTAGTTAGTTGCATAACTAACTGATGTGGTAGAGTAGCAGACGGCGTGGCCGTGTCAAGCGACGCGCAGGGGACAGGCGCACGGAGGTGCCGGGGACCGTGGCGAGATACGAACTACCGATCAGCGATCCCACACCGGACCTCTCGCCGACGGCGGCGCGCATCCTGGAGGCCGCCAGGCGCGTCCTCGCCGGCGACGGCTTTCGCGCCCTGACCTTCGAGAAGATCGCCGCCGAGGCGGGCGAGAACCCGGCCCTGATCCGCTATCACTTCGGCAGCAAGGCGGGCCTGATCACGACGCTCATCGACTCGGTCATGTATCTCGAGAGCGTCGAGCTCATCGAACAGCTGACCGACGTGCCGCCGGGCGAAGAGCGGCGCAAGGCCCTGCTCCGCCTGCACGAGCGATACGCGCGCGACACGTCCGCCTACCAGATGTTCTACGAGATCATCCCGCACATCATGCGCGACGAGAATCTGCGGCCGCACCTGCGCGACCTCTTCGACTGGTACCGCAAGCTCGACGCCTGGGCGCTCGGCGCCCGCGAGGGCGTGCTGCCGCCGTCGCACCTCGAGCCGCTGGCGCTCCTCACCGTGGCGCTCGCCGACGGGGTGGCGCTGCAGGTGCAGGCCGACCCCGACCTCGACATCGGCCCCGCCTTCGCCATCTGGCGGACCCTCGTCCTCGGGTACCTGGAGGCCGGCGCGGCGGAGCCGAGCGGCGACGCCTGACCGGCGTCAGACGCGCAGCTCGGCGTCGGCCGCCGCGACGATGCGCCGCAGCTCGCGCTGCTTGTCCTCGCCCAGCGGTTCCGGCCGGTAGCCCTCGAGGATAGCGAGTCCCCGCTCCCTGGCGACCTCCAGAGGGTCGCGATAGTGCACTCCGTCGGGGCCGATCTGCTGCCCGATGGAGCGCTCCACCGTCTCCTTCATGTGCCGGCGTGTGTGCGCCTGCGCGAGGAAGTGGCCGCCCGGCCCCACGGCGTCGATGACGTCCAGCGCGAGGGTCTCGTCGTCCAGCTCGAGGTCGCGGAAGGCGCTGGCGGCGCGGTGGTAGAGGTCGTCGTCGAGCAGCATGTGCTCGGGCGTGAACAGCTGGTAGCGGTTGGTGAGCCCGATGGTGGTCATGAGCTCCGAGCCCACGAGGCCGGCGAGCATCACCGTGTGCGCCGTCTCGGCGGCCGCCAGCCACGTGCCCGGGAGGTCGTCGTCGGTGCCCGCGTAGCCGCTCATGGCGGGCAGCCCGAAGTGATGCACGAGCTCGGTGGGGAGGAACAGGCCGCGGTGGTTCAGCGGCGCCGTCACCAGCGCGGCCGTGCGCGGGTCGGCGTGCACCGGCAGGGGGAAGGCGAGGACCGGCGCGCCCGGATGAGCGAGTTGCACGAGCACCGTGGCGCTGAGCAGCTCGGCGAAGCCCATGACGAGGGCGCCGGCCTTGGTGGCCGGCGCCGTCGTGCCGTAGGTCGGCATGGTCACGAAGCACACCGGCACGCCGGCTGCGGCGAACACGAGCGCCGCCTCGATGCCGTCCTTGTCGTTGACCAGCGGCTGGACGGTGCCGATAAGGTCGCTCATGACGGGCCGGCGGCGGAGCTCTGCGGCCCCGCCGGCCACGACGGTGGCCATCTCGACGGCGTACCGCGCCGCGCGCTCTCCCTGCACCATGCCTTGAAGGTGCTTCACGGTGTTTCCCCAGCCGGCCTCGAGCTCGTGCAGCTCGTGGGTCGCGCCGCAGTCGCCGGCGGCGACGGTGGGCCACCAGAACTGCACCGAGCCGAGGTAGTCGGTGAGGCGCGTGATCGCCGCCAGATCGGCCTTGGTCGACGTGCGCCGCACGCCCGTGTGCCAGTCGACGACCTCGGTGCCGCAGCCGTTGGTCGTGTTGAAGGTCTCGCGACCCGCGAGGTCGAGGTCGCAGCCGCCATCCCGGGAGCCGAGGACGAAGCTGCGCGGCGCGCTCGCCAGAGCGCGCTTCACGAGCCCCGGGGCGAAGCGGACCACGCCGCTGCCGCGGTCGACCGCGGCGCCGTGCTCCTCCAGGATGTTGAGGGCCTTGGGCGAGCCGAAACGCACGCCGGTCCTCTCCAGAACCTGGAGGATGGCCTGCTCGTAGCGGCCCAGAACGTGCTCGTCGTAGAACGCCACGCGGAAGTCGGAGCCCAGAGGGCACAGCGGTTGCCGCGTCGCGACCTCGAAGTCGGGTCTAGGCATCGATGCCCGCCCGGCGCCGGAAGCGCTGCACCGAGTTGATGGGCACGCCCAGCACGTCGGCGATGTGGAACTTGGCCTCCAGGCCGCCGGGCTCGTCGGCGTAGGTGAGGTCCTGCACGGGGATGCGGCCGAGGCCCAGCTCCCCGCGGATGTCGTGCATGGCCACCGGATCGGCCAGGTCGCGAAGGCTGCAGCCGAGCTTGCCGGCCACGTACTCTTTGGCTTGCGTGAGGCGCATGCCCCGGGTGATCTGCATGCGGGCTACCAGGTCTCCAGCAGTCCGCATCCCGCCCATCCCCGAGGCCAGCGCGTGCGTCGACGCCATGCCCAGTGGGTCGCCGATGCCCACCTACAAGCCGTCCAGCTTGAGGATGTCGACGAGGGCGCGGGACACCCGCGCGGTGGCGTCGGTGGGTGGATACGCCGACATCGGCACGCCGCCGACGCCCATCCCGGCGTTCATGTGGATCGGGATCGTGGCTGCTTCCGTGCACGGTTTCACGATGGTGCAGGCTCGGGCGACGTTCCAGGCCACGGATTTCGTGGTATTGACGTTGACCGCCGGCCCGAAGATGGTGGCGCCGGCGGCGGTGGCCGCAGCGAGCTGGTCCTTGGGCCACATGCCGGCCAGGCGGCGGCCCTCGAACTCCAGCTCGCCGTGCATGCCGAGCACGCACTCGCCGGCCATGCCGACCTCGATGCCCGCGTCGGGCCACGCCGCGCGGATCTGCCGCACGGCGTTGAGGGTGGCGAGCAGGTCGCCGTCGCCGGCGGCGCCCGAGGTGTCGAAGTCGAGGCCGTCGGCGCCGGCTTCGAGCATGGCTCCGGCCACGTGCACCATGTCGTGGGTGGCGTGCAGGCCGGCCTCCACCTGCGAGGCGCGAGCTTCGTCGATCCTGCCCAGCGGCAGCAGCTCGGACCAGTTGGGGACCGGGCCGTCGGGCATGGAGTAGCGGCCCAGGTCCGGCATCGCCCCGTAGTTGAGCGGCGCGACGACCATCATCTGGGCGTCCTTCATCGCCTGGGTCTCGAACGAGAGCACCGTCTTCACGGCCTTGTAGGAGTAGTCATGATGCCAGAGCTCGACGGAGTCGGCGCCGTGGTGGTTCTGGTAGACGATGAGGTCGCTCACGGGAGTGCCGGCGTCGGCGTTGCCGCAGCCGTCGAAGCTGAGCACGACCTCATGGCCCAGGTCGACCGCCGAGAACTTGGCCTCCGAGGCGAAGATGTCCAGCAGGTGACCGATCTCGTCGTCGCCGAGGACCGGCGCCTTGGAGCGCTTGGCGCCCAGCTCGCTGCCGGCCACGAGGTCGGCCTCGATCTCGCTGCGCGTCAGCTCGATGAAGGAACCGTCTCCGAGCCGGGTGGCGATGCGCCGTTCCATGGCACCTCCTGCGGGTGGCGGCCGGTGAGAGAGGCGTCTGTTAGTTATGCAGATAACTAACGCAGGGAGAACCCTAGTCCGGGGCGCGCGCGGGTGTCAAGGCGAGGGCGTCTCGTGGCAAGGCTTGAGCGCCCGCTGGGGGAAGCCGGCGGGAGGTTTGCCGCAGGATGCGGCATTGTGCGCCGGCCGGGCAGCCTCTAGCATGGCTTCATGGAAGCACGCTTCATCACGCGGCTCGGCGACGGCTCGGCGACGGCGCTCACCCGCAGCGAGCTGCGCGCCGAGCTCGAGGAAGGCACGCAGGCGGCGGCCGCCAAGGCCAAGCTGCCGCCGCTCGAGGCGACCGAGCTGGAGCATCTCCTCGACATCTTCGCCAGCGCGGCGCGCTTCAGCGCCGTCGACATCGGCGACGAAGTCGTGCTCAGCTTCGACGGCACCGGCACGCAGCAGCAGGGCAGCCGCGTGAACGCCCTGCTGCAATACGAGCAGTGCCTCGCCGCCGACACCTGCGAGCTCTACCACATCGACTACTCGTACAAGGCGGTCAAGACCATCGTCGGCTTCGAGCAGCAGGCGATGAAGGAGGCGCAGGAGCGCCTCACGATCCCCGTCCACTACGGCGCCCAACCCGATCTCGGGCGCTACTCCGCCCCGGACGGGCCGTGCGGCAACTGGTCGGAGCTGCTGCCGCAGATGAGGATCGACGACGCCAGGGCCGCCCAGGAGGAGGCGGTCGAGCTGGCCGTCGAAGACATGGTGTACGTCGCGACGGCGTTGTGGGAGGCCGGCGCCGACGGCATCAACTTCGACACCGCCGGCGCCGGCGGCGACGCCGACTTCCTCGCGACGCTGCTGGCCGTCGAGCGGCTGCGGGCGGCGGACGCCGACATGGGCATCATGGTCGGCATGTCGGGCGAGCTCGTGCTCGGCACCCACGGGCAGCTCGAGTACCGGGGGACTCGCCTCGCCGGGCTCAGACCCGCCGGCCAGCTCGAGGTCGTGCAACAGGCCGGCGCCACCGTGTTCGGGCCGGCCGTCAACGTCAACACCAGTCGCAGCGTGGCCTGGAACGTCGCGCGGGCGCTCACCTTCATGAAGCCGTGCATGGCCGTCGCGCGCATCCCCGTCCACGCCAACGTGGGCATGGGCGTCGGCGGCGTGCCGATGAACGCCTTCGCGCCGGTCGACGCCATCTCGCGCTGCTCGCGCGCCTGCGTCGACATCCTGCGCCTCGACGGGTTGTAGGTCGGGTCGGGCGACACCTTCGGCATGCCGGTCGCCCATGCCGTCGCCTCGGGGATGAACGGAGTGCGCGCCGCTGGAGACCTGGTGGCGCGCCTCGAGATGGCGAAGGGCATGAAGCTCGCCGCGGCCAAGCAGTACGTGGCCGACAGGCTCGGCACGAGCGTGGCCGACCTCGCCGATCCGCTCGTGATGCACGAGGTCCGCGGCGAGCTACGTCTGGGGCGCGTGTTCGAGAGCGAGACGACGTACCCGCACGACCCCAGCCCGCAGGAGGCCAAGCGCAACATCGCGGCGCTTCTGGGGTTGCAGATTCGCGGCGCCGGCCGATAGAGGGAGTGGGCGACCGGCGCCCAGGCCGCCTCGCCGGCGATGTGGCGCTCGAACAGGGGCTCGCCCACCGTCGTCGAAACAAGTCGCAGCGGCGGGCGCAGGCCGGTTCTTCGTGCCGGGGGGTGACGTCGATCGCGATCATCGGGTACCTGAATTTCGCCGGCGCGCTTGTGGCGTTCTTCCTCGCCGCTCGCGTGGTCGCCCTGGACCGCCGCGCCCTGCGTTCGCGGCGCGGCTCCTGGGCGCTGCTGGTATGCGCGACGGCGCTGCTTGCGGCGCTTCTCGGCGTGCAGTTGTTCCTCGACCAGGAGGCCGCTCACACGGCTCTTCGCTGGGTGGCGACCTTGCTCGAATCGGCGCTCGTCATCTCACTCGTCCTCGGCTGCTTCTACCTGTACGTGCGGGAGCACCAGCAGGTCGCCGAGCTGTACGACACCGCGGAGACACACTCGCGGCGGTCTCGCCGTCTGGAGGCGATCCTGCGCCTCAGCGACGAGTTGCGCACGGCGCGCGGCGTGCAGGCAGTGGTCGACCTCGCCGCCGGCGCCGTCAAGGACACCCTCGCGTACAGAGAGTGCGCCCTCTACCTCCTCGACGAGGAGGAGGACGTCTATCGTACGCGAGCGGCTCTCGGCGGGGACCCGGAGTACAACCAGGTGCTCTTCGAGCGGCCGATCCCGGGCGCGATCGTGCGCGGCATGCTGCGTGACGAGTTCCAGCAGGGCAACCTTTGCGTGATCGATCACACGCGCTACACGTGGACGGAGGAGGAGCTGTTCTTCTTCCCGCCCGGCGATCTTCCCGACTTGGGGCCGGGCCACTTCCACCCCGACGATGCTCTGTTCGCGCCGCTCCGCGATCACGACGGGCAGCTGATCGGCCTGTTCGATCTGTACGACCCGGAGGATGGGCTGCCCCCGACACCCGAGGCGCTCCAGGCGCTCGAGATCTTCGCCAACGTGACCGCGAGCGCTATCGAGAACGCGCGCTACGAGGGCGACCTCGAGCGGAGAGCCGTCACCGACGGCCTGACGGGGCTCTTCAATCACGGGCACTTCCAGGCGACGCTGCTTGGGGAGGTCGAGCGTGCCGCACGCTACGAGCTCGTCTTCGCGCTGCTCATGATGGATCTCGACCGCTTCAAGACCGTGAACGACCGCCTCGGGCACCCGCGCGGCGACGAGGCGCTGAAAGCCGTCGCCGACGTGATGCGCGCCAACGCCCGCACCTCGGACTTCGTGGCCCGGTACGGCGGTGAGGAGTTCGTCATGATCCTGCCGGGCACCACGGCCGGGCAGGCCGGCGCCCTCGCAGAGCGCATCGCCCAGGGCGTGCGCGACATCCACCTCGACGTGCCCCACCCGCCGCCGCTCTCGATCAGCATCGGCGTCGCCGACTACCCGGCCTGCGGCCGCGACCGCGAGAGCCTCATCGCGGCCGCCGACACCGCCCTGCTGTTCGCCAAGCGTTCCGGGCGGGACATGGTCGCGGATTTCTCGCAGATCTCCCTCGTCGAGCTCGACCAGGCCGATCTCGAGGGTCTTGCCTTCCGCCTCGAGAAGGCGGATATCGAGACGCTGGAGACGCTGGCCGCCGCGGTCGACATGCGCGACGCGTTCTCCGCTGAGCGGGCCGAAGGGGTGTCCCGCGCGGCGGGGCTGGTCGCGGATGAGCTCCAGCTGGACGAGGTACAACGCGACGTGCTGCGCGTGGCTGCGCTCGTCTATGACATCGGCAAGGTCGGCATCCCGGTGGAACTGCTCAACCGGCGGGGCGAGTTGACCGCGGGGGAGCAGTCGACCATCCGTCGGCATCCGGAGATCGGGATGCGCCTGCTGGAGAGCACGGTGCTCCTCCACGCGCTCTCCCCGGTGATCCTGCACCACCACGAACGCTGGGACGGCGAAGGCTACCCCGACGGGCTGCGGGGAGAGGCGATCCCGTTCGCGGCCAGGGTGATCGCCATCTGCGACGCGTGGCAGGCCATGGTGAGCGACCGTCCGTACCGCCCGGCGCTCACTCCGGAGCGCGCCATGGAGGAGCTTCGCGCCGGCGCCGGCTCCCAGTTCGACCCGCAGCTCGTGGAGACGTTCGTCGAGGGCTTGAAGAAGGCGGACGCGGCGGGCGGCTGACGCCGCCCGCCCCGTTCGCTTCACTCCTGCGCGCCTTGCGGCGCGGACGTCACTTCGGCCAGGTGCTCGCGTGGATGTCCATGACCTCGATGCAGAAGCCGACGGCGTCGTCGTGTGACCGCTGGAAGGAGTTGCACCCCATGATCGTGCCGACCTTCGACTCTGTCTGCCATTCTTCTCGGCTCCGTCGGTGAAACCGATGACGCCGGAACGATGTGCCGGCCTGTAACAGCAGGTACGGGTCCGGTCAGTACACCGTGAGCCGGGGGCAAGTCGAAGATGGTGGCGTAGTGTGGCGACGGGGATGCGCCGATGATCGTCGCCGTCTCAGGTAGAGTTGCCGTATGGGCACGCACGCGACGACGTCCTCTCTCTCGCTGACGTTCGCGGGGCACGCGACGGTGCTCCTCGAGATGGACGGAGTCCGGCTGCTCACCGACCCGCTGCTCCGGCGGCGGATCGGCGTGCTCATCCGGCGCAGCCCCGTCCCGCCGCCGGCGGTGCGCCGCGACCTCGACGCCGTGCTCATCTCGCACGCGCACCTCGATCACCTGGACGTGCCGTCGCTGCGGCTCATCGACCGGCGCACGCCTGTTGTCGTGCCGCGCGGCTTGGGGTCCTTGCTGCGGCGGCTCGGGTTCGTGCCGCTGGAGATGGACGTGGGGGACGAAGTGGAGATCGGTCCGGCGAGCGCGGCCCGATCGTCCGGCTCCGCGCGCGTGCGCGTGACGGCCGTCCCCGCAGACCACGCCGGCACCCGCCATCCGCTTGCTGCGCAGTCGCCCGCCCTGGGCTACGTCGTCGCCGGCGGGCTCAGCACCTACTTCGCCGGCGACACCGGCCTGTACGACGGCATGCGCGACCTGGCGCCGATCGACGTCGCCGTGCTGCCCGTCGGCGGCTGGGGGCCGCGGCTGCCCAGCGACCACCTCAACCCGCTGTCGGCGGCCAAGGCGCTCGAGCTGCTGCGTCCGACGGCCTGCGTGCCGATGCACTGGGGCACCATCTACCCGCCGTGGCTGCCGCCGGAGTTCAACGCCAAGTGGGCAGAGTGGCCGCACGCGTTCGCCCGCTATGCGGCGCACCTCACGCCGGAGGTCGACGTGCGCATCCTGCGGCCGGGCGAGACGACGGTGTTCGCGCCGGCGGAGGGCGGCGGGGAGGCGGCGCGTGAGCGCGACTGAGCTCCGCATCGCGCTCCTGCAGCTCGCCGGCTCGGGCTACGACCGCGAGGCGAGCCTCGCGCGCGGTCTCGCCGCCTGCCGCCGCGCCGCCGCGGCCGGCGCCGACGTCGTGCTGTTCCCGGAGCTGTGGAGCACCGGCTACTTCTTCTCCGACGGCGACCTCGGGCTTTGGCGAGCGCAGGCGATCGCCCGCGACGACCCGTGGGTCGTCGCCCATGCGGACCTCGCCGCGGAGCTCGGCATGGCGATCGCCGCAACGTACCTCGAGCGATCGCCCGCCGGGCCGCGCAACACCGTCACGCTGTTCGACCGGTGCGGGCGCGAGGTGCTCACCTATGCGAAGGTGCACACCTGCAGCTTCGACGTACCGGAGCGGGCGCTGGCGCCGGGGGCGGAGTTCCCGGTCGCCCGGCTGGAGACATGCGCGGGCCCCGTCGCGGTCGGGGCCATGATCTGCTTCGACCGCGAGTTCCCGGAGGCCGCACGCGTGCTCGCTCTGGGCGGGGCCGAGCTGCTGCTCGTGCCCAACGCCTGCCAGCTCGAGGCGAACCGGCTCGGCCAGGTACGGGCGCGCGCGTTCGAGAACATGGTCGCCGTGGCCGTGACCAACTACGCGGCGCCGCAGGAGAACGGCCACTCGACGGTGGTCGACCCGATCGCCTTCGACAGTGAGGGTCGCAGCCGAGACACGCGCGTCTTCGAGGCTGGGGAGGCGGAGGACGTCTGCGTCGTCCGCCTCGACCTCGACGCGCTGCGCGAGTGGCGCCGGCGGGAGGTGTGGGGGAGCCAGTGCCGGCGGCCGGAGACCTACGGTGCGCTGGTCGGGGACGGTGACGAGACGGGCGCGGCGGCCGACAAGCCCACGTAGCAGGGCTTGCGTGCGGGGCGGCGCAGCCACACCGCACATTGACGCCGGCCGCCGCGCCCGTCCTCTCTCTCATCGGCGCCCGCGGACGCCGCGCGTCACTCAGTGTGGGGTGCACCTGCGGCGCCCCCCACGTTGACCCGCCTGCGGAGGTCATTGTGGGGTGCACCTGCGGCGCCCCCCACGTTGACCCGCCTGCGGAGGTCAATCGTCGAAGTGCCCCTCGGCGCCCTTGTCGCTGTCCAGCGTCTTCGCCTTCTCGACGATCTTCGCGTCGGTCCAGTCGGCAGGGTCCTCGATCCGTCCGACCTTGGCCCCGAGGTCGTAGGACCCGGCGGCGAGGATCGCCTCGACGGCGAGGGGTGCGGTGTCCCCCGAGTTGAGGACCTCGGTCATCATCTTGTAGGCGAAGTCCTCGACCCGCTGGGCCATCCGCTCGCGGATCGCCGCGGGCTGGGCGAGGAACTTGCTCTCGAACGGGAGGTTGAGGTTCTTGTAGTCGCCCTTCTTCCAGCCCTTGTCGTCGGCGTAGGCGACCACCTCGGCCCACAGCTCCTCAGTCACGCCCTCGCCCTCGACCTTGATGAAGTTCCCGTCGGCGTCGAGCTGCGCGTTGCCGTAGTCGTTCACCTCGAGCCCCCAGGAGATCATCTGGAGGGCGGTGGCCACGTTGGCCTTGGTGGTGTGGGTGCGGGCCGCGATCTCGCGGAGCCGCTCGGAGCTGTTGCCCGAGGTCCCGTGCTGGGCGCCGCTGACGTTGTAGGGCGTGAGGGCCTCGTGGACCTCGGCGGTCAGCCCGACCTGGATGCCGGCGTCGGACGCCTCGATCCCGTGGGTGGTCCCGTTGTTCAGCGCGATCCAGTCGGCGAAGATGCCGTGCGCGTTGAGCCCCTGGATGAGGAACAGCGCCTCATCCGGCGTGGAAAGCCCGGTGGAGCCCTTGATCTCTCCGATCTCGGTCTCCAGCCCGGCCCATGCCGGGATGCGCGAGCTGACGGCGAGGTTCGCAAGCAGGTTCTGGTCGTTGGGCTGGTGGGACGCGTCGATGGCGATGGACGTGATGCCCGCCTCGAACATCGTGGGGATCTCGACCATGGCCTGCGCGAGGTCTTTGTCGTTCTTCATGCCGTAGTGGTCGGCATGGATCGCGACCGGGATCGTGATCCCCATCTCGTTGCAGAGGGCGTCGACGATGCGCGCCATGTTCCAGTAGTTCACCGCGCAGTACGCCTTCTGCCCGCCTTCGGACTTGGCGATCTCGATGATGAGCGCGGCGTTGGCCCTCTGCGCCGCCCGCAGCGCCCCCCGGATGACGAAGGAGTTGCGCCCGTTCGCGGCGATCGCGATGGCCTTGCCCTTCGCCCGCATCGCCCGGTCGACGACCTTTCCGCTGACGATCAGCGCCCTGGAGTTCGGGAACAGGGACTTGATGTTGGGAGGACGGCCCACCTGGAGGGCTTTCTCGAAATCCTCTGCGTACGCCATGGAAGGTCTCCTTCAGGGGGTTGTGGATTCGCCGCTAGTGATTCTCGTCCGAATCCGCCCCGGCAGCAAGCATGACCGGACCCGTAGCGCCCGACGCTGTGCCGGGGCGCTCGTCGCGATACGGGGACATATGGGCACCGAGACTGCGGCCGGCTCACGGCGTACTTCGCCGGGGACACCGGCCTGTTCGACGAGATGGCGGGGCTGGCCGACGACCTCGACCTCGCCCTCCTGCCTGGGGGATGGGGGCCGTGGCTGCCCGAGGACCATCTCAACCCCTTGACGGCCGCCAAGGCGCTGCGCCTGCTGCGGTCCGCCGCCCACTTGGCGCCGGCGGTCGACGTGCGCGTCCTCGAGCCGGGCGAGGCTACGCGCATCGACGGCGGGCTGCGCGAACGGACGGTCCCATGAGGTCCTGAGCCGCGCCTCTCGCCGTCCCGGATGTTACGGCCGGCGCACGGACGAGGGTTTCGCCGCTCAGAAGAGTATGCTTGGACAGTAGGGTCATCGCGGCTGCTCATCACGGCACGCTGGCTTCCGGCAAGCATGAGGAGAGCCGCCATGGACTGGCGATGGACCAACGACCCGCTGGACGAACCCGACGAGGACCACGCCCGGTGCATCGCGGCCCCCGGCGCCCGCGTTCTCGAGTACTGCGGCCACTCGTTCGTGCTCACTACCCACGAGTGCGCCCCCGGCACGGTCCTTGACGACGGCCGCACGCCGCTCGCCTGCTGGAGGCTGCACCTCGACTGCACGGAGCTCGGCTGCGCCTGGTCGAGCGGCGCCACGTCGCTGTCCTGGCGCAGCGTGCCCTTCATCTCGCCGTCTGCGTCCAGCGCCACGGCGCGTGAGGCCGGCCGCCGGTTGCTGGAGGCCGCCGAGGTCGACCTGGCCGAGGCGGCGCTCTGCTGACGCCGTCGTTCGCGGCCGCGCGCCAACGGTGCGTCCGGTTGCACGAATCCCCGAGACCCGCCAGACTGTCAGGCGAAGATTTGCCATGAAAGCGAACCCGGGAGGTTTCAGCATAGGCAAACCACAGTCAGATGAAGCGAGACGCTGCCCTCCCTGCAGGGGAGAGGTGGCAAGGAGGGGGAGAATGAGTATCAGGAAACACTATCACGGTCGTTGCGTTGCTGATCTTGCTGGTGGCGATCGCTCTCAGCGCGTCACTCGTGACCGCGAACGCCAGTGCCACGCCGACATTCACCGTCTGTGGCGCCTGCCACACTCAGGCCGCTGCGCACGCCGCACGGCCCACGTACCCCTCTCCGTGCGACAGTGTGCCACCTGCCACACAGCCGGCGCAGCAGCACCGCCGCCGCCGTCCGCGTGCGCCTCCTGCCACGGCGCGGCCGCGATCGTGGCGAAGCATCCCACTGGGGGCTGCACCATTGCGGGCTGCCATGCTGCTCCCGAGCCCGTCACCACCGCGGTCTCGCTCAAGGTCGCTCCAGCGTCGATCAAGCTCAAGAAGACCGTCAAGGCCACCGGCACCGTCACGCCGGCCGCCGATCTCGCCGGCATCAAGGTCCTTCTCAAGGCCGAGATCAAGGTCGGCAAGGCCTGGAAGGCCGCGAAGGCCGGCTCGGCGACCGTGAGTGACGCCGGCCTCTACGTCTGGACCTACAAGCCCGCCAAGAAGGGTTCGTACCGCATGACGGCTTCCATCAAGGCGACCGACGACTACAAGGGGTCGAAGTCCCCGACCAGGCTCTTCAAGGTGAAGTGACGGACTGACCTGCACGATCTCAGGCTGAACGCGGACCCTGCGTCCGCGCGCAGACGCAGGGCGGGCGGCGGGCCTTTTCGGCCCGCCGCCCGCCTCTCTTCTTGGCGCCGCTGAAGGCCGCGGAGGGGTCGCGCTACACCCCGGGCTTGCACCGCGGCCGCTATCCCGGCATGCTGTCCCCTACGAATCGCGGGCGGCGCCCATTCGGAGGCGCGGCCAGGAAAGGAAAAGAGCATGCCGAGCACCAAAGCCAGGCCGAGAGCCGACAAGAAGAGGGGCCGTCCGTTCGATCCCTCCCGCCGTCGTTTCTGTCACTTCTGCAAAGAGAAGATCGACGAGGTCGATTACAAGGACTTCACCGCGCTGCGCCGTTTCATCAGCGACAGAGGCAAGATCAAGTCGCCGCGCGTCACGGGTACCTGCCGGCGCCACCAGCGCCAGCTCGCCACGGCGATCAAGCGCGCCCGCGAGATGGCGCTCATCCCGTACGTCTCCGAGGCCAAGGGCATCGAGAAGGGCGGCCGGCGGCCGCGCTGACCCTCGCTGTCGCGCGTGACCCGCGGCCGCACGATAGGACTCCACGATGACGTCGTCGAGGGCTTGGTGGCGAGCCAGACGAGCGTGGCAGAAGGTGGCGCTGCTCCTGCTGCCCTGCGGCCGTCGCGGCGGTGCTCCTTGCGGCGGTGCTCGATCAGCGCAGCGCCCCATCAGTCGTCGAAGGGCCCGCGGCTGAGGTCCGGCCGGAAGGGCCGGACCTCAGCCGCGGGCTCGTCGTCTTCGACGGCTGCTCGCTGGTCGACGATGCCGGCGTGCCTCCCGAGGACGGCATGCCGGCCCAGGTCATGGCGCTGCTCCCGGCCGGCCTCGACATGAAGAACCTGGGCGTCGGCGGGCAGACCACGCAGATGATGGCCGCCGACGCCGCCACGGAGGTCGACCCTCTCCACAACGCCTCGCGGCCGGCCAGCGTCCTCGTGGCTTGGGAAGGCACCAACGACCTCATCGGCGGGACCGGGCCGCCGTATGACGCGCGAGAGGCCTATCGCCATCTGGCCGCGTACTGCAAGGCGCGTCAGCGCGCCGGCTTTCGCGTGGTGATCTGCACCGTCCTGCCGCGTGGGCAGTCCGCGGCGTTCTACGAAGCGCGCAACGCCCTCAACGCGGAGCTGCGCGCCCATTGGACGACGTTCGCCGACGCGCTGGCCGACGTCGGCGCGGACAAGACCATCGGCGCCGACGGCGCCGAGACAGACCCTACGTACTACCGCGACACCGTGCACCTCACGGCTGCCGGCTACGCGATCGTCGCCGGCGTGGTGGCGGAGGCCGTCGAGCGTCTGCTCTGAGGCGTGACCTGCCCTCTTGCGAGGCTTCCTTCTCGGCCTTCTTGAGCTCCTTGTCGAGCTCCTTCTGGTCGGCCTTGACCTCCTTCTCCATCACCTTGACGGCGTGGGTGACGGCCTTCTCGATGCGTATCGCCTTCTACTTCACGAGGAACTCGTGCCACTCCCAGTGGGCCTCGGCGTGCTGCTCCGTCGCTCTGATCGTGGCCCGTACCCGGTACCAGCCGGCCGTCGGCGGCTTGTAGATCGCCCTGCTGAAAGTGCCGTCAGCGCGGAAGTACGCCCCTTCCACTCCGTCGTACACCCATCTGCCGCCCTGCTTCTTGTTGCGCAGGAACACGATGGCAACGTCAGCGAGGTCTCTGGGCGCCACCGTGCCGCTCGCCTTGACGGTCCGTCCGAGCTTCAGGACTTTGGCCTTGATGGGGCTGAGCTTCAGCGTCAGCTCCTGCGTCGGCAGCAGGTCGGCCTTCATGGCTCGCCAGATGCGAGTCGGCCCCACCACCCCCTCGCTCATGGCACGGTATGCCGCAAACGGCGCCGGCGACGCCACTGTATGGACGTACGCGCCCGAGCTGTCGGTGATCGTCTGGGTAAGATCGGTGAACTCGGTCGCGCCCCAGAGGCGCTGCTGCAGGTACACACGAACCTCACTCATGCCGACGCTCGCCATGATTCCCGGATGCGAGAGGCTGCCCGTGAGCTCGTCTCCCGCGGCGGAGGACTTCGCCTTGAGGGTCAGGTCGAGACTCGTGGGCGATGCTGGGTGCGGGCTCCACCCTTTGTGGCACGTAGTGCAGTCGGTGACGGCGGCCACGACGACGCCGTGCGGGGCCGGCGGCCCGTCGGGCGGAGCGAAGTGGCAGTCGACGCAACTCGCCGCCGCGGCTGGTGCCGCCCCGACGGCGAAGCCGGCGGTGACGGCCAGACACAGGGCGATGGTGACGACGCAGGTGCTCTTCATGACCCCTCCAATCGGCGACTCCCTCCAGACTTCCCGGGCGGTCGGTCCCGAGGGAACACGGAGAACGGCCCGCGGGCCGTTCTCACCGGTGGCTCCCCCGCCGGGTCAGGTGGCCGTAGCTGCGCCTCCGGCGGGTCGGAGCCTCCCGAGCGAAGTGCTGCGCGTATCAGGAGTCTCGCGCCTTTCTCGTCTACCCGTCCCGCCGGTATGTAGTCCCGTTGGGAGACCGCTCCACGGGCGACCATGAGTGTGCATGACGTGAGAGACCTGCTCGTCACCGCCGAGGCCGGCGCCGGCTCTACGCAGCAGCGCCCCGGACGCTCCTTCCACGAGCATGGGGCAGAGGTCTAGACTGGAACGCGATACGGGCAAGTGACCGGCGTCGCTGCGATGGAGAGGCGTTTCCACTCCGCCACATCGCTGAAGGGACACAGAACGATGGGCCTGCTTGACGGCAAGACCGCACTGATCGTCGGGGTGGCGAACAAGAGCTCCATCGCCTGGGGCATCGCCCAGGCGCTCCATGAAGAAGGGGCGCGGCTCGGCTTCTCGTACGCTCCCGGCGATCTGGAGCGCCGCGTCAGGCCGCTGGCCGAAAGCGTCGGCGCGGAACTGATCGAGGAATGCGACGCGACCGACGACGCGGACATCGATCGTCTCTTCGAGAAGGTGGGACAGGTCTTCGGGTCGTTGGACGTGCTGGTCCACGCCATCGCTTTCGCGGATCGGCAGGATCTGGTCGGACGCTTCGTGGAGACCGGTCGCGAGGGCTTCATGAAAGCCCTCGACGTCAGCGCCTATTCGCTGGTCGCGCTGGCCCGCCGCGCCGCGCCGCTGATGCCCGCCGGCGGCGCGATCCTCACCCTGACCGCTTACGGCAGCGTCGCGGTGCTGCCCCACTACAACGTCATGGGCGTCGCCAAGGCCGCGCTCGAAGCCTGCGTGCGCTATCTGGCCGACGACCTCGGCCCCGATGGGATCCGCGTCAACGCCCTGTCGCCGGGGGCCGTCAAGACCCTGGCGGCGACCGGCGTGCCGGGCTTTCGCAAGGCCTACCGCCACAACGAGAAGGTCACCCCACTGCGGACGAGGGTCACGCAGGCCGACGTGGGCCGCGCCGCGCTCTGGCTGTGTTCGGATTGGGCGCGGGCCGTGACCGGCGAGATCGTCTACGTGGACGCGGGCTACCACATCCTCGGTTCGACGATGCCGCCGGACGAACCCGACGGCTAATCTGCCTGTGCCGGCTGCACTCGGTCGGCCGTCAACTGCTGCCTGATCTCGCGCTTGAGCACCTTGCCGACGGCGTTGCGCGGCAGACTCTCGAGAGAGACCAGCTTCTTGGGCAGCTTGTAGGCCGCGATGTCCTTCTCTTTCAAGAAGGCCACCAGTTCGCCGAGCGTGACCTCTTCACCCTCCTTGGGCACCACGACAGCCGTGACGACCTCTTCGCCGAGCTTGCGGCCATCGGGAACGCCGACGATCGCCACGTCCGCGATCTGCGGATGATCGGCCAGCAGGTACTCGATCTCCTCCGGCGCGATGTTCATCCCGCCGCGGATGATGAGGTCCTTCAAGCGGCCCACGAAACGATAGCGGTCCCCGCCCTCGCCGGCGATGGCGAACAGGTCGCCCGTCAGGAAGTAGCCTTCGCCGTCGAACGACTCCTCGGTCAGGCTGGGCCGCTTCCAGTAGCCGGGGAAGACCGTCGCGCCACGGATGGCGAGCTCCCCCGGTACGTCCGGCTCGGTGATGATCGCGCGCGTCTCCGGGTCGAGCAGCTTGGTCTCGATCATGTCGGCCACGCGGTTCGACCATGTGAAGCCCGGCACGCCCAGGCGCGGGAAGTAGAGCGCCCGCTCCGCCGGGTCGGGGATGTCGACCGCGTCGCTGACCAGCGCCGTGCCCTCGTTGGCGCCGAAGAAGTTCAGGATGGGGATGTCGTGCTCCTCCTGCCAGCGCGTCACCATCCACGGCGAGAGAGGCGCCGACCCCGAGCCGATGTTCCTGATGTGGCTGAGGTCGGCGTTCTCCAACAGGCCCGGCCTCAGCAGCAGGAGATTGAGCAAGACGGGCGGCGCGACCGTGTAGGCGATCTGCTCGCCGCCCATCTGGGCCAGGAAGACCGGCAGGTCCAGCGGGTGATGCATCGCCAGCTTGCCGCGCGTCAGCAGCCACGGCACCAGCATCCCGCCGATGCCCGACATGTTGACCAGGGGGAAGGGGTTCAGTAAGGCGTCGCCGTCTTCCAGACCGGCGGCGTCCACGGTCGCATAGGCGATGGCGATCCACAGATTGTGGCTGCGCGGCACCCCCTTCGGCTCGGCGACCGTCCCCGAGGTCCAGCAGATGGTGAAGACATCGTTGGCCGAGGAAGGATGCTCGGCCGCATAAGCGTCCACGGGGCTCGTATCGATCTCTGTCTTCAGGATACTGGCCAGCGACTGGACGCCGGCGGGCAGGTCGTCGCCCAGCGCGATGATGTGGTCCACGCTGGGGAACTCCGGCCGCAGGCCCTGCACCATCTGCACGTAGTCGTGATCGCCGAAGCTCTCAGTGGTGATGAAGACCTTGGGCTCGGTGAGCTCCAGCGCATGTCGCAGTTCGTGCGTGCGGAACTGCACCGGCAGCGGGCTGAGTATCGCCCCGATACGGGCGCACGCCAGATACGCCACCACCAGCTCGACGATGTTCGGCAGTTGCACCATGACGACATCGTCGTTGCCGGCGCCCGCCTCCAGGAGCGCGCTCGCCAGTCGGTCGGTGGCCGTCTTCACTTCGGCATACGTCAGGCGCAGCGGCTCCCCCGGCGTCAAGGCGGCGCGATTGGGCGGGTCGACCACGGCCAGCGCTTCCGCGCGCTGTGCCACGGTCTCCAGGAACAGGTCGATGAGCGTTCTCTCCCCCCACCAACCGCGTGCGGTGTACTCCTGGACTTGCCTCTCGGGGCTCAGGATCATCGTTCAGCTCCAAATCACAGCGGGGACGAAACGGACCTAGTCGATACAGAGCCTCGACAATAGCGGCAGGTGGTCCTGAGGGCAATGGTCGCGACTGGCCATCGCCGGCAGGGATGGGGGCGTGGGGGAGAGCCCGCGAAGGCTTTGGTGGACACGAGTAACCGCCCTGGCGGGCTCGTCGGCGCCGTACTCCCCCACGGTAGTCGAATGAGTCGATGGTCAGAAGGACCGGACAGGCCGCACCCTGCACGAGTTGTCCTTGACGTATCCTTCCTGCCTGCCGTCGTCGAACCACTGCCACCACGCGGAGCCCGCATCGATCTCGGATGAACTCCAGTAGGCGTCTGACCCAAAGCCACCGATGCTGGCCCGGTTCACGTACAGCTTGTTCAGTTCATCCTTGCTGGGCTGATACCAGTCGCCGTAGCCGCCACCGTCGTAGGCGCGCGCCAGACCCGCCGCGTAGCTGCTGGCAGTAGCTCCTTGTGCTGCAATGATCCTGTCGGTGTTGGCCGACCCCGCGCCGAGTGTTGTTGCTGTTGCACCAGTGACGACGGGACTCCCGTTCCACCACGGGATGTCGTCGCTTGCGTCCTCCGGCGCAGCGATCAACCCGTGCGTTTCTCCAGCTACGTATCCAGGGTCTCCAGCTTGAAGGATGTAGGCTACCTTGCCGCCTTGGTAGGAATCGCCGATCGCGAGGTCGCCGGTCAAGACCCGGAAGGTGAGGCTCCTGCTCCAGGCGCCGGTTCCGCCGGCGCTGCTGGCGCGGACCTTCCAGGTGAGACTGACGTCCTTGGTCAGAGTCGAGCTGCTCGTCCACGATAGCCTGGTGATGCCGGTCTTCCTGAGCACCATCTGGCTGCCGTCGTAGACGCGCACCTCGTACTTGGTGGCGCCGCGGGCCCTACTCCAGCTGAAGGTCGGCGTCGTAGTGACGATGGCGCCCTTGGGCGCCTTGGCTGTGGGCATACCTGGCTTCATGCCCTTGCCTTGGGCCTCGTGCCTGGCGGCCAAGGCGCCGCCGGCGAAGATCGCGGCGGCCATCAGCGCCGCCATGAGAGCCAGCTTCGGCGCCCGCAGCGGACGCCCGTGTGTGCGCTCTTCCATGCCTTCCATGCGTTACCCCCTCCTGCCCTCGGCACCTGACCCCATCAGGCGGATCACCGCCTCCCGTGTACAGTCCTACGCCTCTCAGGAGTCCCGTAGGGTAACGGTCTACTCCGGCGCGGTGATCGGTGCAAGCGTTGGCGCGAAATGACAGCCATCGGCAGGGGGTGGGCGGTAGAGGAAGACAGCGCAACGCTGGGCTTCTTGGAGCCGACGCTCGGAATCGAACCGAGGACCCCATCATTACGAGTGATGTGCTCTGCCAGCTGAGCTACGTCGGCTCTGAAGAAGCGTTGGGATTCTAGGGCAAGGCGGGCGCCGGCGCAAAGTCGGGCCGCCGGCAGGCGGCGCACCGCGCCCGCTCCCGCATTCCTGCGAGCGTTCTTAACATCGCGCAACGCGGCCTAAGTATTGAGCATCTAGACTCTCCAAACCAAGAAGGGCCGCCGTGACGTGCGTCGACGTTTGACCGGCGGTCTTGCCCCACACCCGTTCCCGAAGGGGGAGAATGAGAAAGACGATCACCATCTCCACGCTGGCCGCAGTCGCCATCGCAGGCGCCTTGATGGCGTTCGCGGGAGTCACCGCGCCCAAGACGAGCGCCACGACCGGCCTCTGCCACAGCACGACGCTATCGATAATCGCACCAGCGTCGGCGAAAGCAGGCAAGACCATCACCGTGAAGGGCTCCGAAGCGAAGACGCCGGCGCACACCGTGAAGGCCACGCTGCAGAGTCGGCTCGCCTCGTCGAAGAAGTGGGTCAACGGGGCTTCCGCCAATCTGTCCGGCGCCAGCTACTCCCTGAAGTGGAAGGCCCCCGCCAAGAAGGGTGCATACAAGATCCGCGTGCGCGTCACTCAGGGGTCGGCCTCGAACACCTCCTCCGTCAAGACCGTCACGGTGAAGTAGTCCCGCGCGACGACCGCCGTGGGCTCTCGTCACGGGCCGGCCGCCGAAGGGTGGCCGGCCCGTCGCGCCTGCGCCGTTCTGTCCTGCCTGCCGCCGCGGCCTCGGCCGGCGCCGACGGGGCGGGGCGTTGCCCTGCGTGGGGCTTAACCCTTAGAATCCACACGCACGGAGCACCAGCGCCGCGTGGGGCAGTCACCCCGGCCGCGGCGCCACGGGGAGGGGTAGCGTGAGCGGCCCGGGAGCCGTCATCCGCGTTCTGCTGGTCGACGACCACGCCATCGAGCGTCAAGGCGTACGCAGTCTGCTCGATGCCCAGCCGGATATGACCGTCGTGGGCGAATCACCCGACGGTCTCGACGCGCTCCGCCTGGTCGGCTCCACGTCCCCGGACGTCATCGTCACCGAGACGATCATGCCGCGCATGAACGGGCTCGAGCTCACCGGCCAGGTCCTGCGGCGCTACCCGCACATCAGGGTCCTCGCCCTCACCCGCAACGACCGCAAGGACTGCGTGCTGCGGCTCGTGCAGGCCGGGGCTACCGGTTATCTGCTCAAGACGGTGACCACCGACGAGCTGGTCGCCGCCGTGCGCGCCGTCGTCGGCGGCGCCCAGGTGCTCCAGCCGGTCGCGCTCGAAGCCGTGCTGCACGATTACCTGCAGCGCGTGCACGACCCTGCCGCACACAGGCCCGCGAACGAGCTCACGGCGCGCGAGCGCGAGGTCCTCAAGCTCATCGCCGAGGGCAACACCAACCAGGACATCGCCGAACTGCTCTGCCTCAGCCGCAAGACCGTGGAGACGCACCGCGGCAACATCATGGAGAAGCTCAACCTGCACAAGGTCACCGATCTCGTGAAGTACGCCATCCGGGAGGGTCTGACCGGCCTCGAGTGAGCGCTTCGGCGCCGGATCACGCCGCGTCCGCCGGAGCGACTGCAACATGGCGAGAGCCATCCTGCTGGGTCCGTTTCCCGATTCGTGGCGATTTATGATCGCATTTGCTACGCTTTTCACAAGTGCCGCTCTGCGAATGGGCGTGAGCCCCATTCCCGGGTCGTCGGGACGATGAAGGGCCCACGCAGCAGCGAGTCAGTCTGCGAACCGGAGACGAGAATGATGGAGCCAGCGAGCACCTTGAAGGCCGGCGACCTTGCGGGCTCGGCGCCGGCTTCGGCGGCGACACGATGACCGCCGAGCCGGTCGCCGGCGTGGATCGGGTGTGAGGAAAGTGGGCATCGTCGTCTTCACGAGCCACGGGATCCCGGCGCTGCGCGCCGCGCTGCGCGGCATCCGCGAGACGGTGGCCGACCCCTGGGACCTGGCGGTGTACGCCAACGACTGCTCCGACCTGGTGGCCACCTACCTCGTGCGCCAGTACCTGCGTGGCCGTATCGGTGCGCTCCAGCTCGACAGCGGCCACAGCGGCGGTCCGCACTGCGGCCTCGAGCGCGTCTATCACCTCGTCGAGGGTGAGTATCTGGTGCGCGTCGACGACACCATCCAGTTCAAGCCGGGCTGGCTCGAGCGGTCCGTCGCGGCTCTCGAGGCCGACCCCGGCATCGGCTGCCTCTCGCTGGTCGAGCCGCCCGGCTTCCACCGCGGCCGCGGGCGGCCGCGCACCGTGCACGTGGAGCCGCTCTTCGTCGACCACCTCGACATGCGCTGCTACGTCACGCGGCGCGAGCTCGTGGCGCGGCACGAGTGCGAGCTCATGGGCGAGGAAGAGGACGACGGCTGTCGCTTCCAGCAGTCCCTCCACGCTCACGGCAAGAAGCTCGCGTACCTGCCCGGCGTCGTCACGGCGCTCGCGCTCTCCGAGGTGCCGAGCGCCCAGGACGCCTGCGCCCACGAGGCGGAGTTGCCGGCGCACGAAGGCGCCGCCGGCGCCATGCAGCACCTGGAGCAGGCTTTCGACCTCGGCGACGACGTGCTGCTCACCTGCATGGCGTGCGGGAGCAACGAGCTCGAAGTGATGGCCGCCCGTGTCAGGTTCTGCGAGTCGCACCAGGTGGCCATCGGCTTCTGGTACGAGCTGCGCTGCCCCGAGTGCAACGAGCTGCACTACAAGGACGACTACCAGTTCAGCTGCCCGGGGTGACGGGGCGGCTGCCCGCCATGGCGCTCTCGCAGCCACCAGACCCCGGCGGGCGCGCGGCCGTCCGGCTCAGCGTGCGCGGCGTGGTCCAGGGCGTCGGCTTCAGGCCCTTCGTCTACTCCCTGGCGCAGCGGCACGCCGTGTCCGGGTGGGTGCGCAACACCTCGGCCGGCGTGGAGATCCTGGCGGAGGGCACGCCGGCCGACGTCGAGGCCTTCGCCCTCGCCCTGCCGCGCGAGGCGCCGCCGCGCTCCCACATCGCCGCCTACGAGCGCACCGACGCCGAGCCCGAAGGCGCTGCGGCGTTCCTCATCCTGGACAGCGCCGTCGACCCCGACGCCTATCAGCTGGTCTCCCCGGACATCGCGACCTGCGACGACTGCCGCGCCGAGCTCCTCGACGCGCGGGACCGGCGCTACCAGTACCCCTTCACCAACTGCACCAACTGCGGCCCGCGCTTCACGATCATCGAGGACCTGCCCTACGACAGGGAGCGCACCACCATGCGGCGCTTCCCGCTGTGCCCGGCCTGCCGCGCGGAATACGAAGACCCGACCGACCGGCGCTTTCATGCCGAGCCCAACGCCTGCCCCGTGTGCGGGCCGCGGGTGCGGCTGGTGCGGCGCGTGGAGGACGGCGGGGAGGACGGCCCGGACGGCGGGGAGGACGGCCCGGACGGCGGGGTCGTGGAGCTTGCCGAAGGCAAGCCGGACGACCCCGCCGCCCCCATCCGCGCCGCCGCCGAGCTGCTGCGGCGCGGCGAGATCCTCGCCGTGAAGGGGCTCGGCGGCTTTCACCTGGCCTGCGACGCCACCGACGGCGACGTGGTGCGACGCCTCAAGGAGCGCAAGCGCCGGCCGCACAAGGCCCTGGCGGTCATGTTCGCCGACCTCGAAGAGCTGCGTGCCCACTGCCGGGTGAGTCCTGAAGAGGAGGAGCTGCTGGTCTCGCCGGAGCACCCCATCGTGCTGCTCGAGTGGCGCGACATCGCGGCGGACGGCGCCGTGGGGCCGGAGGTGGGCGGTGCAGCGGGCGGAGGAGAGGCGCGCCGGCCGGCCGGCGGCAGCCGAGCCGGCCGCCGTCACCCCCGAGGTCGCGACCGGCCAGCGGTACCTCGGCGCGATGCTGCCCTACACGCCGCTGCACATCCTGCTGCTGAGAGAAGCCGCGCGGCCGCTCGTCATGACCAGCGGCAACCTCGCCGAGGAGCCCATCGTCAAGGGCTGGGAGGAGATCGCGCGGCTGGCGCCCATCGCCGACGCCTACCTGGTGCACGACCGCGAGATCGCCGTGCGCTACGACGACTCCGTCGCGCTCGTGCGCGGCGGGCGGCCGCGGCTGATCCGCCGCTCACGGGGCTACGCCCCGTTCCCGGTGGCCCTGCCGCGGCCGCTGCCGCAGACCCTCGCCTGCGGCGCGGAGCTCAAGAACACGTTCTGCCTCACGCGCGACGCCAACGCCTTTCTCAGCCAGCACATCGGCGACCTCGAGAACCTGGAGACGCTGGAGCACTACGAGACCAGCATCGCCGTGTACGAGAAGATGTTCCGCCTCGCGCCCGAGGTGATCGGCTACGACCTGCATCCCGAGTACCTGGCCACCAAGTTCGCCCTCGCGCTGCCCCAGCCGGACAAGGTCGCGGTGCAGCATCATCACGCGCACATCGCCGCACGCCTCGTCGAGAGCGGCCGGGAGGAGGCGGTGATCGGCGTCAGCATGGACGGTCTGGGCTACGGCGACGACGGCCGTCTGTGGGGCGGCGAGGTGTTCGTCTGCGACCTGCTCGGCTATCGCCGCGTGGCTCATCTGGAGGAGCTGCCGCTGCCGGGCGGCGCCGCGGCTATCGAGAAGCCGTGGCGCACCGCGCTCGGCTGGAGCTACGCGCTGCTCGGCGAGGACGGGCTCGGGCGGGCGGCGCGGCTGCTGCGCAGCCGCGCCGCGGCTCCCGGGCCCGTCCTCGCCGACGAGGACTTCGCCGTCGTCCGCCGGCAGATCGACGCCGGCGTCAACGCGCCGCTCACGACCAGCTGCGGGCGCCTGTTCGACGCGGTCGCCGCGCTCGCCGGCGTGCGCCACGAGATCACCTACGAGGGCCAGGCGGCGATCGAGCTCGAGATGCGCTCCGCGGCCGGCGGCGAGCCGTATCCCTACGCCGTGGAGGGTGACGTCGAGGCGGCCGCCGGCGCGCCCCGGCGGGGCGCCGCTGAATGGGTCGCGGCGCACGCGGCCGGGGCCGGCGCGGGCCCGACCCCGGCCGTCGTGCGTCTGGCGCCGCTGTTCTCGGCCCTGCTCGACGATCTCGCGGCCGGCGCCGCGGCCGGCGCCGTCGGCGCCCGCCTGCACGCCACCGTCGCGGCCGTCGTGCTCGACGTCTGCCGCCGGGTGCGCGCCGCGACCGGCCTCTCGGCGGTCGCCATGTCCGGCGGCGTCTTCCAGAACCGCCTGCTCGCCGACGAGTGCGAAGCCGTTCTCAGCGGCGACGGCTTCGACGTGCTCGCCGCGGGCCTCGTGCCGGTGAACGACGGTGGCGTGGCGCTGGGGCAGGCTGCGGTGGCGGGCTATACTGCGTTGAAACGCCGCGGCGAGCTCGGCTAGCGCCGCCCGACCACAGGACCGCACATGTGCCTCGCGCTTCCCATGCGCATCACCGCCGTCGAGGGCCCGCTGGCGACCATCGCCAGCCCGGGCCTCGAGCAGCGCGCCAGCCTCATGCTCGTGCCCGAGGCGAAGGTCGGCGACTACGTGCTCGTGCACGCCGGCTTCGCCATCAGCGTGCTCGACGAGGCCGAGGCCAACGAGACCCTCGAGCTGCTGCGCGAGATCGGCGCCTTCGCGGCGGACGACGGCGTCGAGGCCGATGACGCAGGCTGACGAGCTGCGGCGCCTCGCCGCCGATCTGCGGGCCGAGGCGCGCCCGGACCTCACGTTCATGGAGGTCTGCGGCACCCACACCATGTCCATCGCGCGCTACGGGCTGCGCGAGCTGCTGCCCGAGGGCATGCGCCTGGTCAGCGGCCCGGGCTGCCCGGTGTGCGTGACGGCGATGGCCGACCTCGACCGCGTCGTCGCGCTCGCGCGCCTTCCCGAGGTCACCCTGGCGACGTTCGGTGACCTCATCCGCGTGCCGGCGTCGCGCACCACGCTGGCGGCCGAGCGGGCCGCCGGCGCCGACGTGCGCGTCGTCTACTCCGCGCGCGACGCCGTGCAGATCGCCGCCGACGAACCCGACCGGCAGGTCGTGTTCGCCGGCATCGGCTTCGAGACCACGGCGCCCACCATCGCCGCGTCGCTGCTCGAGGCCCGCGCGCGCGGGCTCGCGAACTTCTCGGTGCTCAGCATGCACAAGACGATGCCGCTGCCGCTCAAGGCGCTGCTCGAGCTGGGGGAGACGCCCGATCAGCGGCTTCCTGCTGCCGGGCCACGTGAGCGTCATCACCGGCACCGCCTGCTACGAGTTCCTGGCCCGCGACTACGGCGTGGCCGGCGTGGTGGCCGGCTTCGAGCCGCACGACGTGCTGAGGGCGCTTCTGCGCCTCGTGCGGCAGACGCGGCCGGCCATCGAGATCGAGTACGGCCGCGCCGTGCGCCCCGAGGGTAACGTCGTCGCTCAGCGCCTGATGGAGCAGGTGTTCGCGCCCGGCGACGCCGACTGGCGCGGCCTGGGCGTCATCCCCGGCTCGGGGCTGGCGCTGCGGCCGGAGTACGCCGACGCCGACGCGGCAGAGCGCTTCCCCGTAGACCTCGAGCCGCCGCTCGAACCGGCCGGCTGCCGCTGCGGTGAAGTACTGCGCGGCGTCACCGACCCGGCCGACTGCGCCCTGTTCGGGGCGCGCTGCACCCCCGAAGACCCGGTGGGCGCCTGCATGGTCAGCAGCGAGGGCGCCTGCGCGGCGCGCTACAGGTATCGGGGGATCGATGACTAGCCACCGCAGGCGAGCCGGCGAGGGGGGCACCGAAGGAGCACCGCTCACTGACGCCGACCGTGGCGCCGGCGCGTCGGGCGAGCGCATCCTCCTCAGTCACGGCAGCGGCGGCAGACTGTACCGCGACCTGGTCAAGGACGTCTTCGTCACGGCGTTCGCCAACCCCGTGCTGGAGCGCCTCGACGACGCCGCCGCGCTGACGCCGCAGGGCCGCATCGCCTTCACCACCGACAGCCACGTGGTGCAGCCGCTGACCTTCCCGGGCGGCGACATCGGCCGCCTCTCGGTCGCCGGCACCGTCAACGACCTGGCGACGGCGGCGGCGCGGCCGCTGGCGCTGGCCGCCGCCTTCATCATCGAAGAGGGCTTCCCGCTCGCCGACCTGCGCGAGCTGTGCGCGAGCGCCGCCGCCACCGCCCGTGAGGCCGGCGTGCCCATCGTCACCGGCGACACCAAGGTGGTGGAGCGCGGCGCCGCCGACGGGCTCTTCATCACCACGACGGGCGTCGGCGAGATCGTCGTCGCGCACGAGCTCGGCTCCGCCGCGGTGCGCGACGGCGACGCCGTGATCCTCAGCGGGAGCATCGGCGACCACGCCGTGGCCATCGTCGCGGCGCGCGGCGAGTTCAAGTTCAGCGCCGACGTGCGCAGCGATTGCGCGCCGCTGTGGGGCCTCGTCGAGGCCGCCGTCGACGCGGTGCGCGCGGCCGGCGGCTCCGCGTCGCCGGACGGCGCCGAGGCCCTGCGCTTCCTCCGCGACCCCACGCGCGGCGGGCTCACCACGGTGCTCGCCGAGCTGGCCGAGGAGTCGGGCCTGGGGATCGAGGTCGAAGAAGAGGCGATCCCCGTATCGCCGGCGGTGCGCTCCGTCTGCGACCTGCTCGGCTACGACCCGCTGACGCTGGCCAACGAGGGCAAGATGGTGCTGGTCGTGGCGCCCGAGGCGGCCGACGCAGTGGTCGCCGCCATCCAGAAGACGCAGTACGGACGCGAGGCGCGGCGGATCGGCTTCGTCACCGCCGCGCACCCCGGCCGCGTGGCTCTGCGCACGCCCTTCGGCACGCGCCGCGTGCTCGACATGCCGGTGGGGGAGCTGCTGCCGCGGATCTGCTGAGGTGCTGGAGCGGGCCGGGGAAGAGGGTGGAGCCCGGTCGCGGACTCGAACCGCGGACCCCCTCCTTACCATGGAGGTGCTCTGCCGACTGAGCTAACCGGGCAACGCTGGTGGGGGAGCTAGGATTTGAACCTAGGTAGGCTGCGCCAACGGATTTACAGTCCGCCCCCTTAACCACTCGGGCACTCCCCCGGGAGCGCGCCTGAGGCTACAGGAAACCGGAGCCCCTTTCAACCAGCTGGACGGCCGCCATTCGAGGCTGGAGAGGGCGGATTGAGCGCCCCTCGCGCCTGTGGTACTTTAGGCATCCGCCGTGGCGGCGTAGCTCAGCTGGTCAGAGCAGCGGAATCATAATCCGCGTGTCGTAGGTTCGAGTCCTACCGCCGCTACCACGCCTTCTGTAGCTGGATCCTCCTCACGCTCCTTCGCGCACCGCGTACTCGCCGCACCACTCGGTCGCCTGCATGCTCGGGTAGGCCTGGCGCCAGAAGCCTGCCGGCTGCACGGTCGCCTCGCCGAACACCTGCGGCGGATAGCGCCGGCACTGGTAGTGGGCGATGTTCACGAGCTCGTAGTCGGTCTGCGCGAACTGCCCGGCCAGGTTGGGCGTGGCTCCCGCGCGCGGACGCTGCTCCTGCTGCGTCCAGGACACGCACCACTTGCAGGTCTGGCAGTAGCCGTCGTGGTCGGCCATCGTGACTCCCTTCGTGATCTGTTCGTGGGGGAAGTATGCCACGTGCGGCGAGGCAGCAGCGCTGCAGGCTGATGGCCGTGGGAGGGTGCCTGCACGAGTGGACCCTGCGCATGGAGCGGCGACGCTGGCCTCACGCACGGCAGCGGCTGCGTCAGCCCAGAGCCCACAGGAGCAGCGATGCCGGGATGAGGACGTAGCCGCTGCGCCACTCCAGCCGGTCTCGCGTGACGACGATGACCGGCTTCCCGGGGAAGCCGCGCTTCATGCCGCCGGCCTTGCGCAGATCGGGCCGTGCCTGGAACTTGACCTCCACAGCCGCGAGCTCGGGGCGCAGGCCGCAGACGAAATCGACCTCGCCGCCGCCGGCCGTCTGCCACACATGGAGCCTGTCGGGCAGCGCCCATGTCTCGGCTTGGCGAGCCTCGGGCTCGCAGCGCCGGTACAGCGCCAGGGCGACGAGGTTCTCGATGAGTGCCGATCTGTCGACGGCGAGCCCGGGGGCGCGCTCGTGAGCGACGGTGTGCAACAGAGGATCGGCGAAGTACACCTTCTTGTCGTTGGCCAGTGCCGACGAGTCACTGTCGGGCCTCCAGAAGTAGACCACCAGCAGGAAGTAGCCGGCGGCGAGGAACTCGATGTAGTCGCGCACCGTCTCGCCCTTGCTGTGGGGCTGCCGTCTGCGCCCCGGGCCCATGGGCACGCCCATCTCCCGAGCCATGCGGCTCCAGTTGGTCTTGGAACCGAGTGAGCGCACCACGCGCTCGAGCAGTGCGACCGTGGCCGGCTCGCTGGCTCCTCGCCGGGAGACCTCCCTGAGGAGCGAGTCGTAGACGATCCGCGTGGTCTGCCGCTGAGGGCTCGAGCGCTCCACCGGCCGCCTCGACAACGGCTGCGGGCAGGCCGCCGAAACGAGCGTACGTGCGGAGCAGATCGTCGAGGCGCGGCGCGAACACGCCCATCTCCTCGAGCACGGCGCGTCCGTCCGCCCGGCAAGCCGGGCGGGCGACAGGCCCGGGGACGCGGGGACTGTCGCCCCGGCCACCTGCGTGAACGTGGCGAAGCTGCGCGGCAGGACCAGCACGTCACGGCCGTCGCCGCGCCGGCCGGGCAGGCGCTCGACGGCGCCTGCCCGCAGGTCGGTCGCCGAGGAGCCGGTGCAGACGACGATAGCGTCGTGGATGACGCCCGTATCCCAGGCGTGCTTCACGGCGAACTGCCAGCGGCGCACCGCAGTGACCTCGTCGAGCAGCACCAGGCGCCGCCCGGAACCGCCGGAGAGTCGCGTGAGAGACACGAAGGCCTCGACGACGCCGGCGAGGGCAACGTCCTGCAGCATGTCGAGCGAGAGGTAGCAGATGCTCCTTGGCGAGTGACCCTCGCGGAGAGCGCGACGCACCAGGAGTTTGAGGTCGGTGGACTTGCCCACCTGACGAGGCCCGCGCAACGTGTGGATGGCGGGGCGGTCGAGCGGGATCTGGTCGACGGCTTCGGCGGGCAGGCAGAGCCGGCCGCCGGCGAGGCGGGCAAGATGCACGTCGGCCTGCTCCCAGCCGATCGGGTCGGACCACCAAGGGTTCTGACGCAGGATCTCGGCGTCCGCAATGGGCATGGTGCCGCCCTTACCTCCCTGGTGCCTCGCTCAGTCGGCAAACATACATGGTATTATTGCCGTATCAACGGCAAAGTACACGGGTAACTTGACTTCATGGTCCGACGATGAGGCTCGGCAGAGCATCGCGACCGTGACTCGAGTCTACGCGGATCGCGGGATCCGGCAAGTTGACGTTGGACGAGCCCGATCGCGGCTACCGCACGTGTCCACGTCGTGCACGCGCGCGTCCGCCCGTCAGGCCCCCGGCCCGCCGCCGCTGACCATGCTGCCGGCGGTCTCGCCGCCGTCCATCACGATCACCGAGCCGGTGAAGTAGGCGGCCTCGTCGGAGGCGAGGTAGGCGAAGAGGCCGGCGAGCTCCTCGGGCGTCGCATGACGCCCGAGGGGGATCCGGCTGTTCACCTCGGCCAGCATCTCAGGTGTGTACTCGGCCTCCTGCATCGGCGTGAGCACGTAGCCGGGGCACACGGCGTTGACGCGGATCGTGGGCGCCCACTCGAGGGCCAGCGACTTGGTGAGCGCGACCAGACCGGCCTTCGTGGCGTTGTAGTCGGCGTAGTAGCGGTAGCCCACGAGGGCGTTGGTGGAGGCCGTGTTCAGGATGACGCCGCCCGCGCCGAGAAGCATCCGGCGGGCGGCGGCCTGGGCCACCCAGAAGGCGCCGCTGAGATTGGTGGCCAGCACCTGGTCCCATTGATCCTGGGAGATGTCCGCGGCGGGGCTGCGCACGCTGACGCCGGCGTTGTTCACGAGGACGTCGAGGTCGCCGATCTGCTCGAAGGCGGCGTCGACCTGTCGCGCGGTCGCCGACGTCGCAGGGGATCACGCCGGGCGCCGGGCGTGCGCGCCAGGACGACGACCTCGCAGCCCTCATCGCGGAAGCGCTGTGCCGTGGCCGCGCCGATCCCGCTCGTGCCGCCGGTGACGACCACGCGTTTGCCCGCCAGACCTTTCATAGCGCCCCTCCTTGACTTCGTGTGCGCGGGTTCTACTGCCCCGCACGTCGGGTGCGTCTGCACCCGCCCATCGTCCACCTGTATCCTACACACATGACCGAGGCGCCCTTCATCGGCGTGGTGAGCGACACGCACGGCTACTACGACCCCCTGCTGGACGACCTGTTCGCCGGCGCGGCGGGCATCGTGCACGCCGGCGACATCGGCGACTACGGCATCCTCGAGAGGCTGGGCGGCCTGGCGCCGCTCACCGCGGTGGCCGGCAACACCGACCACTCCTACCTGGCTCCCGACCTGCCCTGGGAGGTCGAGGTCGAGATCGCCGGCCTCAGAGTCATCGTCTGCCACATCGGCAAGAGCTTGATGGGCCGCCACGACCCGGTCGCTGAGGGCTTCGACCTGGTGATCAGCGGCCACAGCCACAAGGCGGCCGTGGAATGGCGCGAAGCGACGCTGTTCCTCAACCCCGGCTCGGCCGGCCGGCCGCGCTTCGGGCAGCCGCGCACGGCCGCGCTCGTCGATGTGAAGGGCGGCCGGCCGGAGCCGCGCATCGTGTCGCTGGCCTGAGCGGCGCGGCCCTGCCGTGCTTCCGGCCGCAGCCGGGCGCGCTCCCGCGTCAGCGCGGCGCGCTTCTCACGACCTCGTAGGCGGCGAGCGCGCGGGAGCGGGCCTCGCCGTGATCGACGATGGGCGCCGGATACGTTGCGCCCAGCGACACGCCGGCCTCGACCAGGACGTCCGCCGGCGCCAGCCAGGGCGCGTGGACGTGCGCGGGCGGCAGGCTCGCCAGCTCGGGGATCCAGCGCCGCACGTAGGCGCCGTCGGGGTCGTGGCGGCGGCCCTGCGCCACCGGGTTGAAGATGCGGAAGTAGGGGGCCGCGTCGGCGCCGCACCCGGCCACCCACTGCCAGCCGAGGGCGTTGTTGGCGAGGTCGGCGTCCACCAGGGTCTCCCAGAACCAGTCCTCTCCGCTGCGCCACGGCAACAGGAGGTGCTTGACCAGGAAGGACGCCGCGACCAGGCGCGCCCGGTTGTGCATCCAGCCGGTGGCCCAGAGCTCGCGCATGCCCGCGTCGACGAACGGATAGCCGGTAAGGCCGCGCCGCCAGGCCTCGAGCGCGGCCGGGTCGTCACGCCAGGGGAAGGCGGCGAAGCGCTCGTGGAGCGGCCGCTCGGGAGTCTGCGGGAAGTGCCGCAGCAGGTGGTGGCCGAACTCGCGCCAGCCGAGCTGGCGCAGGAAGGCGCCGGCGGATCGCCGCAGGCCCGGCGCCTGCTCGTCGTCCGAGTTGGGCGGGCCGACTGCGGCCTCGAGGTCGAGGCCCGCCTCGGCGAGCTCGCCGGCGACCGCCCGCCACACCTGACGCGCGCTGAGCTCGCCCCAGTGGAGGTGAGGAGAGAGGCGTGAGGTGCTCGCGAGGTCAGGCCGGTCGCGCTCCTCGGCGTACGCGGCCAGGGGGCCGTGCAGGAGCCGGACGAGGCCGCGGTGAGCGCCGGCTTCGCCCGGCCGCCAAGCCTCGGTGAACCCAGCGGCCCAGGCTCTCCGGGCCTCCGCTTCGAGCTCTTCGAGCGCCAGTCCGGCCGGCTCGGCCGGCGCCGCGGGCAGCGCCTCGGGCGCGGCCAGAGGCTCCGGTGGAGCCGGCCCGCTCAGGCAGGCGCGCCAGTACGGCGTGAAGACGGTGTACGGGCGGCCCTCGCGGGTGCGCACGGCCGCCGGGTCGAAGAGCAGGTTGGCGGAAGGCACGACGACAGCCTCGACGCCGGCGCCGGCGAGCGCCGCGGCTACGGCGTCGTCAGTCGGCCAGCTCGTCGGGCTCCAGACCGGCCGCCCACAGCACCGTGCCGGCGCCGGCCGCGCGGGCCAGCTCGGGCAGGGCGACCGCAGGGTCGCCCTGCCCGAGCGCCAGCCGCGAGCCCCGCCGGCGCAGCTCGCCGTCGAGCGCACTCAGCGAGCTCCAGAGCCACCAGCGCGCGGCCGCGCCGGGCGTCCAGCGGCGCCGCTCGCGCGGCTCCCAGACGAACACGGGGAGGAGGTCGCCGCCGCTCATCCGGGCCCGGGCGATCGCCTCAGACAGGGCCGGGTTGTCGCCCAGGCGCAGGTCGCGGCGGAACCAGAAGAGCGTGGTCTGCGCGCGCGTCACGTCGTCCTTCCGTCATGGAGTCGGGCCGGGCCTCTTGCGTCCCGCCCGCGTCCGTGATGAGTATGGCCGCTGGACGCGATTCCTACCCGGCGGCCCGCTTCGCGGCCGCCGGCCATCGGACCGAGGAGGGGCCGGATGACAGCGGACGCTCCCATGACGGGCAAGACCGTCCTCGTCACGGGCTCGACCGACGGCATCGGCCGCCAGACGGCCGTCGAGCTGGCGGCGCTGGGCGCCGACGTGCTGGTGCACGGCCGCGACGCGCGCCGCGGAGCGGCGGCCCTCGCGGCCGTGCAGGCCGCGTCGGCCGGCGGCTCCGCCGCCCTGTATCTGGCCGACCTCTCGACGGTCGCCGGCGTCCGCGAGCTCGGCGCGCGCATCCGCGCAGAGCACGCGCGCCTCGACGTGCTGGTCAACAACGCCGGCGTGTACTCGCGCGAGCGCCGCGTCACCGGCGACGGCCTCGAGCTCACCTTCGCCGTCAACGTGCTGGCCCCGTTCGTCCTGTCGCGCGAGCTGCTGCCGCTGCTGCGTGCGGCCGCGCCCTCGCGCATCGTCAATCTCAGCTCGGCGTCGCACTGGACCGGCGAGATGCACTGGGCCGATCTGCAGTCCGCCGCCGGCTACGACTCCATCGCGGCCTACGACCAGTCCAAACTCGCCGTGACGCTGTTCACCTTCGAGCTGGCCCGGCGTCTGGTGGGCAGCGGAGTCACGGCCGTGTGCCTCGACCCCGGCGACGTCGACACGAAGATGCTGCGCGCGGGCTGGCCCGACCTGCCCGGCATCGACGTCGTCGCCGGGGCGGCCACGAGCGTGCATCTGGCGGCGTCGCCGGACGCCGCCGGCGTCTCCGGCGTCTACTACGAGGACGGCCGCGAGACCGTGCCCCTGGAAGCGAGCCTCGAGCGCGAGTCGCAGGCGCGTCTCTGGGGCATCCTCGAGGGGCTCGCGGGCGTGGAGTGAGCGGTCCGGCGACGGGTATACCCTGAACGACGAGTCAAGCCGCCACGCACAGAGGACACGTACCATGACCGCACCACCAGTCACCATCTACTCGCTCACGACCTGCGGCTGGAGCCGCAAGGCCAAGGCGTACTTCAAGGAGCGCGGCGTGGACTTCTACGCCATCGAGTACGATATGGCCGGCCCCGACCTGCAGCAGAAGATCTCCGCCGAGATGCGGCAGAACGACGCCGAAGGGTTCCCTTACGTGAAGATCGGCGGGCACATCGTGAAAGGCTACGACCCGGCGCGCTACGAGCAGCTGCTCAAGGCCGCCTGAACGATCCGCGACGGAGGACCTCGATGACGGAGCAGACCAAGTCCGTGGAGCTGTACACCTTGAGCACGTGTCCCTGGTGCAGAAAGGCCAAGGCCTTCCTGGACGACAAGGCCGTGGACTACTCATACATCGACTACGACCTCGCCGACGAGGTGGTCCAGGCGCGCATCCAGGAGGAGATGCTGGCGCGCCACGCCAGCGCCTTCCCGTTCGCCAAGATCGGCGACGACTTCATCGTGGGGTACAACCCGGAAGCCTACGCGCGCCTGCTCGACCTGGAGTGACGGGGCGACCGCCGGGCGCAAGGCCGGGAGGGCAAGCAAGATGGTCGGGGTGGGCGGATTTGAACCGCCGACCTCTCGGTCCCGAACCGAGCGCTCTACCAAGCTGAGCCACACCCCGACGCGGAGACGGATTCTACCGGATGACGCGCGGGCACGCTAGCGCCGCCGCCCGCCGGCGCCCGTCCCCATCGTGCGGCCCAGCGAGGCCAGGAGAGCCTTGATGCTGTCGTTGATGGCCGCGGCCGTCTCGTGCACCGCGGCCTTCTCGGGGTAGATCTCGTAGCGGGCCCGGTCTTCGAGGGGCGTGAGGTTCGGCATCACCACGTTGGCCCCACGCTGCAGGCCGTGGGCACGCCCTCCGGCTCTTGTTGACCAGCGAGAGCGCCGTGGTCGCCGGCAGGTTGGCGTCCGGCCGCGCCAGGCGCGTCAGCGCCAGCACCTTGCACGTCATCAGCTCGCTGTTGGGCGCCTGGTCGGCCGGCCAGTCGTCCTCTGCCTGCCGGCGCTCGAACTCCTGCCCCAGCGGCGTAGCGGGGTGGGGCAGGTACGGGCCGATGCCGATCATGTCCATGTCCATGCCGCGGAACAGCTCGATGTCGGCGGCGATGCTGGCGTGGGTCTGCCCGGGGAGGCCCACCATGATGCCGGTGCCGGCCTCGTAGCCCAGCTCCTGCAGGCGCCGCAGGATGGCCATGCGGTCGCTCACCTTGCCGGGGAGGTCCGGATGGATGCGGCGGTACAGCTCGTCGTCGGAGGTCTCGAAGCGCAGCAGGTAGCGGTCGGCGCCGGCGTCGCGCCAGGCGGCGAGGTCGTCGTCGGGGCGCTCGCCGAGGCTCAGGGTGATGGCCGCCGAGACCGGTCTCGCCGCGGATGCGGCGCAAGATCGCGGCCAGCCATTCCGTCTCGATGCCGTAGTCCTCGCCGGACTGCATCACCAGCGTGCCGTAGCCGAACTCCTCCGCCTTGCGCGCGCACGCGAGGACGACATCGGCGGAGACGCGGTAGCGCTCCACGCCGCGGTTGCCGGCGCGGATGCCGCAGTAGGTGCAGCCGCGCACGCAGTAGTTGCTCACCTCGACGAGGCCGCGCAGGTGGACCTCGTCGCCGACGCAGCGGTGACGAGCCTCGTCGGCCGCGGCCCACAGGGTCTCGAGTCGCGCTTCGTCGGTCTCGCGCAGCCAGTGTTCGACGGCGTCGTGCGCGAGCGCGTCGGCGACGCCGAGCGCCGGGGCTGCCTGCGGCCGCCCGGCCATCAGCAGAGGTCGTCGACGGCCGCGTCCGGGGGCAGGCCGGCGGTCACCGGCTGCGCCGGTGCGTGCCCGGCCGCGCCGCGCCTGCGCGGCCCGCATGGCCTCGAGCGCGGCCGGGAAGGGCTGCAGCGCGCGCTCGAAGATGCCCAGGCTGAAGGCGATCACGAGGCCGTAGTTGGTGATCGGCACGCCCTGCTGCCGGCAGCGCAGGATGCGGCCCAGCATGGCGCGCCGGTTGAAGGTGCAGGCGCCGCAGTGGATCACGAGGTCCCAGCGCGAGAGGTCGTCGGGGAAGTCGTGGCCCTGCATGTGCTCGATGTTCAGCTTGCCGCCCACGTACTGCGTGAGCCAGCGCGGGATCTTGACGCGGCCGATGTCCTCGGCGATCGGATGGTGGCTGCAGGCCTCGGCGATGAGGATGTGGGCGCCGCTCTTGAGGTCGTCCACCGCCAGCGTGCCCTCGACCTGACTGGTGAGGTCGCCCTTGAAGCGGCTGAACAGGATGCTGAAGCTCGTGAGCGGCACGTCGGGCGGCGTGTCGGCGGCCACCTTGAGGAAGGCCTGGGAGTCGGTGACGACGAGCCGGGGCGGCCGGTTGAGCCTGTCGAGGGCGTTCTTGAGCTCGCGCTCCTTGACGACCAGCGCCATGGCGTCGCTGTCCATGAGGTCGCGGATGCTCTGCACCTGCGGCAGGATCAGGCGGCCGCGCGGCGCCTCCTTGTCGATGGGCACCACGAGCACCGCGAGGTCGCCGGAGTTGACGAGGTCGCCGAGGATCGTGGGGTTGTCGATGAAATCGGGCGGCGCCGCGTCGAGCAGCGCCTGGCGGAAGTCGAGCACGCCGCGGCCCTCGCTGGCGGCGGTGAGGACCGGCGTGACCCCGAGGTCCTGCAGGCGCTTGACCGGCGCCGGCTTGCTCACGAGGTCGGCCTTGTTGAAGACGACCACGACCGCCGTCTTGCGCTCCTGGAACTCGTCGAGGATGCCGTCCTCGTACTCGCCCCAGCTGCCGGCCTCGGTGACGAGCACCCCGAGGTCGGTACGGTCGAACACCTGGGTGGTGCGCTTGGCGCGCAGCTCGCCGAGCACGCCGACGTCGTCGATGCCGGCGGTGTCGATGAAGAGCACGGGGCCGAGCGGCAGCAGCTCCATCGGCTTCTCCACCGGGTCGGTGGTGGTGCCGGCGAAGTCGCTGACGATGCTCACGTCCTGACGGGTGATGGCGTTGAGCAGGCTGCTCTTGCCCACGTTGCGGCGTCCGAAGATGCCGATGTGGAGGCGCATGCCGCGTGGGGCGTCCATGAGGCCCATCGTCAGTCCTCCACGGGGCGGCCGAGCGGCTGCGGCGTGCCGAGGCGGCAGACGGCCTCGGCCGAGAGCAGCTCCTCGTACTGGGCCGCGGTCAGCAGGCCTCGGGCGACGACGACGTCGCGGATCGTCGCTCCCTCGGCTTCGGCGGCGCGCACGACGTCGCAGGCCGCCTCGTAGCCGATCTCGGGCACCAGGGCCGTGGCCGCGGCGCTCGAAGCGCGCACGTGCGCTGCGCAGCGTTCCTCGTCGGCCTCCAGGCCCTCGACGCAGAAGCGGCGCAGGATCTCGTCGGCGTGCGCCAGCAGCGAGAGGCTCTGCAGCAGGCAGTCGGCGATGAGCGGGAAGAAGGCATTGAGCTCGAGGCTGCCGAGGCCGGCGGCGACGGCGATGGTGGCGTCATGGCCGGCGACCAGCAGGGCCACCTGGCTCACGGCCTCGGGGATCACGGGGTTGACCTTGCCGGGCATGATGCTGGAGCCGGCCTGGCGCTGCGGCAGCCGGATCTCGCCGAGCCCGGCCTCCGGCCCCGAGCTCATGAGGCGCAGGTCGCCGCAGACCTTGAGCAGCGTCATGGCGTGCGCCTTGAGGATGCCCGACACCTCGACGAACACGTCGGCGTTCTGCGTGGCCTCGGTGAGGTTCTCGGCGCGCGCGAAGCCGATGCTGGTGAGCTCGCGCAGCGTGTCGACGACGCGGAAGATGTACTGCCGCGGCGCGGCGAAGCCGGTGCCGATGGCCGTGCCGCCCAGGTTGACGACGCGCAGGCGCTCTTCGCACTTGTAGATGCGCCAGCGGTCGCGGTTGAGAGCCTCGGCATAGGCGCCCATCTCGCGGCCCAGCGTGGTGAGCACCGCGTCCTGGTACTGGGTGCGGCCGACCTTGACCACGTGGGCGAACGCCTGCTCCTTCTGCTGGAAGGCCTCCTGCAGGGTCACCACCTGCTCCTCGAGCCGGTGCAGGAGCGTGATGGCCGCCAGGCGCAGGGCGGTGGGGTAGGTGTCGTTGGTGCTCTGGTGCAGGTTGAGGTCGTCGAGCGGCGAGACGCGCGCGTAGCTGCCGGGCGGCTCGCCGAGGATCTGCAGGGCGCGGTTGGCCAGCACCTCGTTGACGTTCATGTTGGTGCTGGTGCCGGCGCCGCCCTGCAGGCGGTCGACGACGATCTCCGCGGCGAGCTCGCCGTCGGCCAGCTCGCGGCAGGCGCGCTCGATGGCGTCGGCCTTGACCTCGCCCTCGGGGCCGGCCCACGCGCCGAGCGTGCGGTTGGTGCGCGCGCAGGCGAGCTTCACCGTGCCGAAGGCACGGGCCAGCTCGCCGTGCACCGGCTCGCCGGCGAGCGGGAAGTTCTCGAGGGCGCGCTCGGTATGCGCGCCGTGCAGGCTCGCGGCCGGCACGGCCACCTCGCCCAGCAGGTCGCGCTCGATGCGCACGTCGTCGCTCATGAGTTCAGCACTCGCCTGGGCCTCCGGGCCTCAGTGACCGAAGAGCATCTTCTGGACGACGACGCCCTCGACCTCGTTGAGCTTGGCCATCATCGCCGAGGCCTCGTCGTCACTTCCGAAGAACTCGATGAGCACGACGCCGCTCGGCGAGCAGACGTTCGCGTCCACGTCGTGCAGGCCGATGCGCGTCTTGATGTTGCACCCGTACTCGGTGAAGACCTTCTGCACGTCCGCCGCGTTCTTGAGGCGGTCGCTGACGTGGATGCCGAGGATGATGTGGTCGTCGTTCAAGTGGGGTCCTCTCTCGTCGTGGGGCCCGACCGTTCGGGCCGCGTCGAAGTCGTCAGCAGAGCACGTCACGCCCGCCGGCGCTGACCTGGTCGAGCATCCTCTGGGTGTGCGCGCGGCGCACGTCGTCCATCTCGGCCAGCTTGTGCGCGATGAGCTCGTCGCCCACGGCGCGCGTGTCGTCGCTGCCGTAGTCGATGAGGTACTCGAGGAACGTGGCCAGGGCGTTGGGGTCGCAGTGGTGCTTGATCTCGCCGGGCTTGGCCAGGTCCATGAAGTCCATGCCGGTGCGGCCGAGACGGTAGCAGGCCGTGCAGAACGAGGGCACGTAGCCGAGCTCAGCCACGTCGCGGATGACCTCGTCCAGGGAGCGGTGATCGCCGAGCTGGAACTGCGCCGCATCGAACTTCTCGTTCTCCTCGTAGCCGCCGGGGTTGGTGCGGCTGCCGGCGCTGATCTGGCTGACCCCGAGCGCGAAGGTCTCGCGGCGGATGTTGGCCGTCTCGCGGGTGCTCATGATCATGCCCGTGTAGGGAACGGCGAGGCGCAGGATGGCGACGATCTTGCGGAAGTCGATGTCGCTCACCGGCTGCGGCGGTTCGCTCGCCATGTCGGAGCCGCTGGCCGGCTCGAGGCGCGGCATGCTGATCGTGTGCGGCCCCACGCCGTAGGCGCGCTCGAGCTCGCGCACGTGCTGCATGAGCGCGAGGATCTCGAAGCGCCAGTCGAAGAGGCCGAACAGCACGCCGATGCCCACGTCGTCGATGCCGGCCTCCATGGCGCGGTGCATCCCGGTGACGCGCCAATCGTAGTCCTTCTTCTTGCCGCCCGACGTGCACGGACGCGTACGTGCCGCGGTGATAGGTCTCCTGGAAGAGCTGGAAGGTCCCGATGCCGCTGCCCTTGAGCTCCTTGAAGTCGTCGACGGAGAGCGGCGCCACGTTCACATTGACGCGGCGGATCTCGCCGTTGCCGCGCTTGACCGTGTAGATCGTCGCGATGGAGTCGAGGACGTAGCCGAATCCCTGCTTCGGATACGACTCACCGGCCACGAGCAGGATCCGCTTGTGCCCCTGGTCGACGAGCACCTCCACCTCGTGACGGATCTCGGCCTGCGTGAGAGCGCGGCGCTTGAGCTCCTTGTTGCGCACACGGAACGCGCAGTACAGGCAGTCGTTGTTGCAGAGGTTGCTGATGTACAGCGGCGCGAACATCACAAGGCGCGCGCCGTAGATGGCGT
>CAVOWE010000031.1:0-100583 GCA_963700035.1 uncultured Thermoleophilia bacterium
ATCCAGGCGACGTTCTCGACGAACTGCATGCCCGGCGCCTTGGTGTCGAAGACGAGCAGCATGACGATCGAGAGCACGAAGGCGGCCAGCGTGACCACCAGCGAGATGATCTTGTAGACGGCCGGCCGGCCGCGGCCGACGAGCAGCATGAGCAGCACGCCGGCCAGGGGCAGGAAGGTGATGACGCTGAGGATCGGGAAGCCGATCTGGTCGCTCCAGGTCACGTCACGAGCCCCAGACCCAGGCGAGGACCACGACCAGCACCAGCATGCCGGCGAAGATGGAGAAGGCGTAGTTCTGCACGCGCCCGGTCTGCAGCGGCCGCAGGCGCTCGCCGAAGAGCTCCCAGAGGCGCGCCAGCCCGTTGACGGCGCCGTCGATGACCTTGACGTCGAAGAAGGTCCACAGCCAGCCGGCGAAGGCGACGGTGCTGCGGATGGGCACGACCTCGTAGACCTGGTCCATGTACAGCTTGTTGAACGACGCCTTGTAGGGCACCGGCAGGCGCGCCGCGAGCTTGCCCGGCAGCTCGGTGCGGCGGATGTACAGCACGTAGGCGACGTACACGCCGAGCAGGGCGACGGCCAGTGAGATCACCATGAGCCCGCCGCCCGTGCCGAACCACACGAACTCCTCGTGCTCGACGTCGAAGAAGACCGGCTCGAGGAACGTGTGGATCCAGCCGGACTCCGGCGGCCAGCCGACGACCATGCCGAGCAGGGCCGCCGGGATGGCCAGCAGCACCAGCGGGATCGTCATCACCTTGGGTGACTCGTGGATGTGGTGCTGCACCTCCTCGGAGGCGCGGCACTCGCCGAAGAAGGTCATGAAGATGAGGCGGAAGGCGAACACGGCCGTCAGGAAGGCCGTGACGATGCCGACCGCCCACACCACGTAGTAGCCGCCCATGAAGTCGCCGGCGAGGATCTCGTCCTTGGCCCAGAAGCCGGCGAAGGGGAACACGCCGATGAGGGCGACCGCGCCGATGAGCATCGTCCAGAAGGTCAGGGGGATGCGTTTGCGCAGCCCGCCCATCCGGCGCATGTCCTGCTCGCCGCCCATGGCGTGGATCACCGAGCCCGAGCAGAGGAAGAGGAGGCCCTTGAAGAAGCCGTGCGCGAACAGGTAGAAGATGCCGGCCGCCCACGCCCCGGCGCCGAGCGCCATGAACATGAAGCCCAGCGAGGAGACGGTGGAGTACGCGATCACCCTCTTGATGTCGGTCTGGGTGATCGCGATGTAGGCCGAGTAGATGGCCGTGAACGTGCCGACGATCATCACCACGAGCATGGCCACGTCGGAGTGGATGAACAGCGGGTAGGAGCGCGCCACCATGTACACGCCGGCGTTGACCATGGTGGCGGCGTGGATGAGCGCGCTGACCGGCGTGGGGCCCTCCATGGCGTCCGGCAGCCACACGTGCAGCGGGAACTGGGCGCTCTTGCCGACGGCGCCGGTGAAGAGCAGCAGGCAGATCCACAGCAGCGTGCCCGAGCCGATCATCTCGGCCTCGCTGAAGACGCCGGTGAACTGCAGCGTGCCGGTGGTGACGAAGATCAGGAACATGCCCAGCGTGAAGCCGAAGTCGCCGACGCGGTTGACCAGGAACGCCTTCTTGCCCGCCTGGCTGGCGGTCTTCTTGCGGAACCAGAAGGCGATGAGCAGGTACGAGCACAGGCCCACGCCCTCCCAGCCGAGGAAGAGCAGCAGGTAGTTGTTGGCGAGGATGAGCACGAACATCGCGAACATGAAGAGGTTGAGGTAGGCGAAGAAGCGGTAGTAGCCCGGGTCGTCCTTCATGTAGCCGATCGAGTAGTAGTGCACGATCATGCCGATGATGCCGACGACCAGGAGCATGATGCCGGTGAGCGGGTCGACGAGGAAGCCCCACTCGACCGTGAAGCGGCCGGCGACCACCCAGGTGAACGCGTTCCAGACGAAGGCCTCGTCGGGGTGCCGGAAGACCCACTCGAACGCGTAGACCGAGAGCACCGCCGTGACCGTGACCAGCCCCACCGGCAGGATGTGCGCCTTGGTGCGGAAGTAGCGCTTGCCGAGCAGCAGCGTGACGATGAAGCCGGCCAGCGGCAGCAGCACGATGAGCGCCACGGCGATCTTCATGTACTGGGTCCCCTCCACGAGCGCTCCTGCCTACCCCTTCAGCTCGTCGTACTGGTCGGTCTGCACGGTGCGGCGGTTGCGGTAGTTCTCGATCACGATGGCGAGCCCCACGGTGACCTCGGCGGCCGCCAGCGTGATGATGAACAGCGCGAACAGCGTGCCGGCGCCGAGCGCCCCGCCGCGGAAGTTGGCGATCGCCACGAGCGCGATGTTGACGGCGTTGAGCATGAGCTCGAGGCACATCACGACGACGATGACGTTGCGGCGCACGAGCACCCCGAAGGCGCCGATGCTGAAGAGCAGGACGGCCAGCGTGAGCCACCAGGAGAGGGCGTTCACGACTTCTCCTCTTCCCGGCGCGCCAGCACGATGGCGCCGATCATCGCGGCCACCAGCACCAGCGAGACCAGCTCGAACGGGAAGACGTAGCCCTTGAACAGCAGCAGCGAGACGCCCTTGATGCTGGGGTTGAGCGCCACGTCCCCGATGGCGCCGATGTCCGCCGTGACCAGGACCACGGTGAGCACGGCGGCGACGGCCACGGCCAGCGGCGCCGCGAAGGCGACCTGCCGGTTGAAGAACAGCTCGTAGGCGCCGCTCTGCACCTCGGTGAGCATGATCGCGAAGATGATGACGATGGAGATGGCGCCCACGTACACGAGCACCTGCACGATGGCCACCAGGGGCGCGCTCAGCAGCGCGTAGGCGAAGGCCACGCCGAGGAAGCAGGCGACCATGGACGCGGCCGAGTACATGATCTTCTTGAAGGCGACGACCCCGAGGGCGCAGACGAGGATCCACGCGGCGAGGATGAAGAACAGCCAGGGATGGAAGTCGCCGCCCGGCATCAGAGGCCGTCCTCCGGTTCGTCGAGGGCGATGGGATCGTCCTTCATGGGCTCCCACGTCCAGCCGCGGCCGAGCGTCGCGTCGCGGACGTGCGGCACCAGGTCGGTGACGGTCTCGCCGAGCGGGTCGACGCGGCGCGGCTCGCGCACGTACAGCGATTCGCGCGCCATCGTGGTGCGGTTGAAGCCGGCGAGCTCGAAGAAGTCGCTCTGCTCGAGGGCGTCGTAGGGGCACACCTCCACGCACTCGCCGCAGAAGATGCAGCGGCTCTCGTCGAGGTCGTAGCTGCCCAGCAGGCGCGGGTTGGTCTCGATGGAGCCGGTGGGGCAGGTCTCGGCGCACTTGCCGCACGAGACGCAGCCGACGAGCTGCAGCGGCAGGTTGTCGGCCGTCGAGACGATGGTGTCGTAGCCGCGGCCCATGTTGTCGTAGCAGCTGGCCCCGACCTCCATGCGGCAGACGCGCACGCAGCGCCCGCAGTTGATGCAGCGGTTGGGCTCGCGCATGATGAAATCGTGGCGGAAATCGGCGGCGTAGTCGTGGGCCTCGCCGCCGTGGAAGCGGTTCTTGAAGACCTCGTACTCGATGCCGTAGCGCTGCAGGTCGCACTTGCCGTTGGCCGGGCAGTAGCAGTCGAGGCACAGCTCGGCGCCGCGCACCGCCTCGTCTTCGCTGAAGCCGAGCTCGATCTGCTCGAAGTTGGTGCGCCGCTCCGCGGGCTCCAGCTTGGGCATGTCGGCCGGCGGGCTGGGCCGGGTCACGTCGGTGGTCATGTCGATGAACACCGGCGGGACCTCGGCCATGCGCGCGATGCGCGGATCGAGGTCGGTCTTCGCCGTCATGGCGTGGAAGAACGGCTGCGCCTTGAGCTCGGCCAGCGACTGGCCGAGCGCGGCCATGTCGGCGCCGCGCAGGTAGGCGTCCATGCTCCAGGCGGCCTTCTTGCCCTGGGCGACCGCCTGGATCACGGTCTGCGCGCCGAGCACGGCGTCGCCGCCGGCGAACACCCGCGGGTCGGCGGTCTGGAAGGTCCAGTCGTCGACGGCGATGGTGCGCCACTTGGTGCGCTTGACGCCCTGCTCCTCGCTGGTGCCGTCGAGCTTGGGGTACTGGCCGATGGCGGCGATGATCTGGTCGCACTCGACGATGAACTCGCTGCCCTCGATGGGCACCGGGCGGCGGCGGCCGGAGGCGTCGGGCTCGCCGAGCTCCATGCGCAGCATCTCGATGCCGGCGACCTTGTGGGCGTCGTCGGTGAGCACGCGCACGGGGGCGCAGAGCAGCTCCAGCTTGACGCCCTCCTCCTCGGCCTCGTCGACCTCGGTGTGGTGGGCGGGCATCTCTTTGCGCGAGCGGCGGTACAGGCAGGTGACCTCGGCGGCGCCCTTGCGCACGGAGGTGCGGCAGGCGTCCATGGCGGTGAAGCCGCCGCCGATCACGGTGACCTTGTCGCCGACGTGCACCTCGCCGTTGATCTCGAGGTCGCCGAGGAAGTCGACCGCCGTGACCACGCCCTCGGCGTCTTCGCCGGGGATGCCCATGTCGTTGGAGGCGAAGGCGCCGAGGGCGAGGAACACCGCGTCGTAGCCCTCGTCGAACAGGTCCTCGAGCTCGTAGTCGACGCCGAGGCGGCTGTTGACCTGGATCTGGACGCCCATGCGCCACAGCACGTTGATCTCCTTGTCGAGGAGGTCGCGCGGCAGGCGGTAGCTGGGGATGCCGTAGCGCAGCATGCCGCCCGGCTTGGGCAGCGCCTCGTAGATCTTGACGGCGTGCCCCTCGAGCCGGGCGTAGAAGGCGGCGGCGAGGCCGGCGGGCCCGCCGCCCACGATGGCGATGCGCTTGCCGGTGTCGGCCTTCGGCTCGACCGGCAGCAGCAGCTCGCCCTCCTGCTCCTCGTCGATGGTCTGATCGGCCATGAAGCGGTGCAGCTGGCAGATCGTGATGGGGTGCTCGACGAGCTGCCGGCGGCAGGGGCCTTCGCAGGGCCGCGGGCAGACGCGCCCGAGCACGGCCGGGAAGGGCAGGTCCTCGCGCAGCTTGCGCACCCCGTTCTTGTAGTCCTTGTGCGCGATGTACTCGAGGAACTGCGGGATCTTGATGTGCGTCGGGCAGGCGTCGCGGCAGGGCGGCGTGCAGAACGAGTTGTGGTCGCTGAGCAGCAGCTCGAGGTAGAGGTGGCGCATGGCGCGCACCTTGTCGGTGTTGGTGCGCACGACCATGCCGTCGGAGACGGCCGCCGAGCAGCTCGGCAGCATCTTGCGCGCGCCCTCGACCTCGACGATGCACATGCGGCAGGCGGCGGTGGCCGGCAGGCGCGGCTCGTAGCACAGCGTGGGGATGTGGATGCCGATACGCTGCGCCGCCTCGAGGATGGTGTCGCCGCGCTCGCAGGCGACCTCCTGACCGTCGATGGTCAGCAGCACCTGGTCGGGGCGCGCCTTGGTGCGCGCGATGTCGTCGACGGTGGTGGCCATCGTCGCCCTAAGCCTCCCGACCGCCGGCCGCGACGGGCTGCTCGATCCCCGAGCGCACCTTCACGGCGTCGAACTTGCACACCTGGCGGCAGGTGTCGCACTTGATGCAGTTGCCCACGTCGATGACGTGGAGCTGCTTCTTCTCGCCGCTGATGCAGCTCGTGGGGCACTTCTTGGCGCACAGCATGCAGCCGGTGCAGGCCTCGGCGTCGATGTAGTACGTGATCAGCGCCTTGCACTTGCCGGCGGGGCAGCGCTTCTCGTTGACGTGCGCCTCGTACTCGTCGCGGAAGTACTTGATGGTGGTGAGCACGGGGTTGGGCGCCGTGCCGCCGAGCGCGCACAGCGTGCCGTCGATGATGTAGTGGCTGAGCTCCTCGAGGAGCTCGATGTCGCCCTGCTGGCCGTCGCCGGCGATGATGCGGTCGAGCGTCTCGAGCATGCGCTTGGTGCCGAGACGGCAGGGCACGCACTTGCCGCACGACTCCTTCTGCGTGAAGTCGAGGAAGAAGCGCGCCAGGTCGACCATGCAGGTCTCGTCGTCGACCACGACCATGCCGCCCGAGCCGACGATGGCGCCGGTCGCGGCCAGGCTCTCGTAGTCGACCGGCGTGTCGAGAAGGCTCGACGGGATGCAGCCGCCGGAAGGACCGCCGAGCTGCACCGCCTTGAACTTCCTGCCGTTCTTGATGCCGCCGCCGACGTCGAAGATGAGGTGGCGCAGGGTCGAGCCCATGGGCACCTCGACGAGCCCGCCGTTGACGACCTTGCCGGCGAGGCTGAAGGCCTTCGTGCCGCGGCAGTGCTCGACGCCCAGCGCCGCGTAGGCCTCGGCGCCGTGCGCGATGATCCAGGGGACGTTGGAGAAGGTCTCGACGTTGTTGATGTTGGTGGGCTTGCCCCACAGACCGGAGACGGCCGGGAACGGCGGGCGCGTGCGCGGCATGCCGCGCTTGCCCTCGATGCTGGCGATGAGCGCGGTCTCCTCGCCGCAGACGAAGGCGCCGGCGCCGAGCTTGAGGTGCACGTTGAACTCCCAGCCGGTGCCGAAGACGTCGTTGCCGAGATAGCCGCGCGCCTCGGCGTCGGCGACCGCCTTGGTGAGGCGCTTGACGGCCAGCGGGTACTCGGCGCGCACGTACACGTAGCCCTCGTGCGCGCCGATCGCGTAGCTGCCGATGATCATGCCCTCGACGACGGCGTGCGGGTCGCCCTCGAGGATCGAGCAGTCCATGAACGCCCCGGGGTCGCCCTCGTCGGCGTTGCAGATGATGTACTTCTCGGCGCTCCTGCTCGCACTGGCGAACTTCCACTTGACGCCCGTGGGGAAGCCGGCGCCGCCGCGGCCGCGGATGCCCGAGTCGGTCACTTCCTCGATGATCCAGTCTGGCGTCTTCTCGGACAGGGCCAGGCGCGCGGCTTCGTAGCCGCCGCGCGCCTCGTACTCGTCGATGCTCTCGGGGTCGATGACGCCCACGTCGCGCAGGGCGATGCGCGTCTGCTGCTTGTAGAAGCCGATCTCGTGCCAGTCGCGGATGCGCTCGCCGGTCTGGGCGTCCTTGTAGAGGAACTTCTCCACCGGCGCGCCGCCCTTGAGGTGCTCCTCGACGACCTTGCCGACGTCCTGGGGGCGGAGGTGGCCGTAGAGGGTGTCGTCGCTGAGCACGACCACCGGGACTCATGGAGCACAGGCCGTGACAGCCGATGATGGAGACTTCCACGCGGTCGCCGAGGCCGGCCGTCTGGACCTCCTGGGCGAAGGCGTCGTAGACGGCCAGGGAGCCCGCGAACACGCAGGCCGTGCCGGCGCAGACCGTGACCCGGTAGCCCCCGGCAGGGGTCGGCGTCACGCGCACGTTGCGGGCGTCGCGTGCGGTCTCGTCTGTCGTGATGTCGTCAGCCATGCTGTCTCCGCTCACCCTTTCTCGGCGCCGACCTCATGCATGAAGTCGCGGATGATGGTGCGCGTCTTGTCAGGGGTGAGTCCGCCGTACGTCTGGTCGCCGATGCGCATCACCGGAGCCTGAGAGCACGCCCCCATGCAGGCCACCGAGGACAGCGTGAACTTCATGTCCTTGGTGGTCTTGCCGTCGGGGATGCCGAGCTCTTCCTCCAGGGCTTCGGTGATCTGCACGGCCCCCGCCACGTGGCAGGCCGTGCCGTGGCACACGTCGATGATGTACTCGCCCACCGGCGAGAGGCGGAACTGGTTGTAGAAGCTGGACACGCCGTAGATCTGCGACAGCGACACGCCGGTCTGCAGCGAGATCTCCTGGATCGCGAGGCGCGGCAGGTAGCCGTACGCCTCCTGCGCGTTCTGCAGCATGGCGATGAGGCCGGTGCCGTGCTCGTAGTAGTCGTCGAGCACCGGCTGCAGCGGCTGCAGGTCGACGTCGGGCTGCGCGGCGAGGCGCGCCTCGGCGAGGCGCGCCGCGTTGGGCACGGGCAGCTGGTACTTGCTCGTGTAGTTGACGCGGATGACCTGCACGGGGCAGTTGCTCTCGCAGAGCGTGCAGGAGCGGCAGCGCGGCTCGCCGCTGGTGGGGTCGATGACCACGCGAAAGAGGCCGCGGCTGCGCTCGGGCAGCCGGTCGCGCTGCTCCGGGTACTGCACGGTGATCTTCTTCATCGGCAGGTGCTTGATGGTGGTGCGCATGGCTTTGAACATGCCGAGCATCAGGAGCTCACCACCGGGAGGCGGTCGCGCTGCCGGCGCAGGCGCCACTTGAGGATCGGGTCGAGGAGGCCCACGAAGGCGAAGAAGGCGACCCAGCTGAACACGGCCATGCCCCACTTCCACTGCGGCACCCACAGCATGACGGCCGCGGTCGCGAGGAGGTTGAGCAGGCCCAGCGGGATGAGGATCTTCCAGGCGAACGCCATGAGCTGGTCGACCTGGAGGCGCGGCAGCGACAGGCGGATCCAGATCAGCGCGAAGACGAGGATGTAGCTCTTGAGGACGAACCACAGAAGGCCGATCCACGACACGCCCCAGAAGACGATGGCGTCGGCGAACGGCCCCTGCCAGCCGCCGAAGAAGAGCGTGACGGTGACCATCGACATGATGGTCATGCCGGCGTACTCGTTGAGGAAGAACATGCCGAAGCGCATGCCCGAGTACTCGGTGCCGTACCCGGAGACCAGCTCGGACTCGGACTCGGGCAGGTCGAACGGGCCGCGGTTCAGCTCGGCGATGGAGGCGATGTAGAAGATGAGGAACGTGAAGGGCGCGTAGAACGCGATCCACTGGTAGCCGGCCTGGGCGGCGACCACGTCCACGAGGCGCAGCGAACCCACGATCATGGCGACGACGAGCAGGCCGAGGATCATGGGGATCTCGTAGGAGATCATCTGGGCGGCGGCGCGCAGCGCGCCGACCAGCGAGTACTTGTTGCGCGACGACCAGCCGCCCAGCAGGATGGCCATCGTCGTGAAGCCGGTGATGGCGACGATGAAGATGAGCCCGACGTCGAGGCCGGTGGCCGTCATGCCGTCGGTGTAGGGGATCACGAGCTGCACGGCGACGGCGCCGATCATGACCATGATCGGCGCCAGCGTGAACAGCAGCGGGTCGGCGAGGGTCGGGCGGAAATCCTCCTTGCCCATCATCTTGAAGGCGTCGGCGACGCTCTGCAGCACGCCGTGCGGCCCGGTGCGGTTGGGGCCGTGCCGATCCTGCATGAAGGCCAGGGCGCGGCGCTCGAAGACGATGTTCACGAGCGCCGCCACCATCACGACGCTGTAGGCGATGACGACGAAGACGACGGCGCGGAGGATGGCGAGGGCGGTGTCCATCTAGCGGTCGATCCCTCCGAGCACGAGGTCGATGCTGCCCGAGATGGCCACCGCGTCGGCGATCTTGTTGCCGCTCAGGAGCTTGGGGAAGAGCTGCAGGTTGCAGAAGCACGGGTCGCGGAACTTGAGCCTGTACGGGTACCGCGACCCGTCGCTGACGATGTACGTGCCGTACTCGCCGCGCGGGTTCTCCTGGCCGACGTAGCAGGCGCCCGGCGGCGGCGTGATGACGTAGGGGGCGCGCAGGGAGCCGAGCTGTACGGGGCCTTTGGGCAGCATGTCGAGCGCCTGCTCGACGATCCTGACCGACTCGCGCATCTCGTTCATGCGCACCTTGTAGCGGTCGAAGATGTCGCCGTGGTCCTGGGTGCAGACCTCGAAGTCGAGCTCGGGGTACACGGAGTACGGGCGCGTGCGGCGCAGGTCGAGGGCGACGCCCGGAGGCGCGGGCGTTGGGCCCGGTGATGCCGTAGTCGATCACGTCCTGCTGGGTGATGACGCCCTTGCCCATGCAGCGCTGCAGGAAGATGGCGTTGTCGTCGACGAGGGACTCGTACTCGTCGATGAGCTTGGGCATCCGCTTCATGAGGTCGCGGCACTTCTCGACCCAGCCGTCCGGCAGGTCGTAGCGCACGCCGCCGAAGCGGAAGTAGTTGAACATCATGCGCGCGCCCGTGAGCTCCTCCAGGAGGTCGAGGATGTACTCGCGGTCGCGGAACATGTAGAAGACCATGGCGGTGCCGAGCGGCGCCAGGTCGGCGGTGAAGGTGCCCACCGCCACCTGGTGGCTGGCGATGCGCATGAGCTCGCCGCTGATGACGCGGATGAACTCCGCGCGCCGCGTCGGCCGGATCCCCATCAGCTTCTCGACGGTCATCACGTAGCCCCACTCGCAGTTCATGCTGGCGAGGTACTCGGTGCGGTCGACGATGGGGATGTACTGGTAGTAGGTGCGCTTCTCGGCGAGCTTCTCCTTGCAGCGATGCAGGTAGCCGATCACCGGGATGACGTCCTTGACGAGCTCGCCGTCGAGCGTGACGACGAGCCGCAGCACGCCGTGCGTGCTGGGGTGCTGCGGCCCCATGTTGACGACGACTTCGTTGAAGGCCAGGCCCTCGACGTCGGAGCCCTCGCCGCGGGCCGTGGCTTCTTCGATGCGGCGCAGCGCGAGCTTGACGGCCTCGTCGGGCTCGGGCGTGACGAACTGGTCAAGCATGCGGGTGGTTCTCCACGAGGTCGACGTAGTCCTTGCGCAGCGGGTGCCCGATGAAGTCGTCCTTGAGCAGGATGCGGCGCAGGTCGGGATGCCCGAGATACGTGATCCCGACCATGTCCCAGGCCTCGCGCTCGTGCCAGTCGGCGGCCGGCCACACGTCGCACACGGTGTCGACCTCGGCCTCGGCGACGGGCACCTCGACGTGCAGCTCCAGGTACGTGTTGGTCTTCCACGAGTACACGTGGTACACGCTCTCGAGGTGCTCGACCCAGTCGACGCCGGCCACGAAGTTGAGCGTCTCGTAGCCGATCTCGGGGTGCGCCTTGAGGCGCCGCGCCACGTCCTTGAGCGCGCCGCGCGCGCAGCGCGCCACCACCGTGTCGGGCTCCTGCACGCGCACGTCCGTGAGCTCCGCGGCGAAGTCGGCGGCGAGGCGCGCGGCGATGGCGTCCATGTCCATGGGGTTCGTGCCGATCTCGAGGCCCACGGTCAGGCGTCTCCGGCCTTGATGGCCGCCGGGGTCTCGGCGACGAACTTGTGCTGCTGGATCTTGACCTGCAGCTCCAGCAGCCCCTGGAACAGCGCCTCGGGGCGCGGCGGGCAGCCCGGGATGTAGACGTCGACGGGCACGATCTTGTCGACCCCGTTGACCACGTTGTAGCCGTCGTAGAAGGGCCCGCCGCTGGTGGCGCAGGCGCCCATGCTGATGACCCACTTGGGCTCCGACATCTGGTCGTACAGGCGCTTGAGCACCGGCGCCATCTTCTCGTTGACGGTGCCGGCGACGATCATGAGGTCGCACTGGCGCGGCGTGGGCCGGAAGACCTCCATGCCGTAGCGCGCCACGTCGAAGCGCGCGAAGCCGGAGCTGAGCATCTCGATGGCGCAGCAGGCGAGACCGTAGGTGAACGGGAAGACGGAGTGCGAGCGCGCCCAGCTGAAGATGAAGTCGGCGGTCGTGGTGATGACGTTGGGCTCCTGGAAGTGCTCCAGCTTGGGGTAGCGCATCAGGCCCACTCCAGGGCGCCCTTGCGCCAGGCATACAGCAGGCCGAAGCCCAGGACGGCGATGAAGAGGAGCATCTCGACGAACCCGGCCGTGCCCAGGGTGCGGAACACGAGCGTCCAGGGGAACAGGAACACGGCCTCCACGTCGAAGATCAGGAACAGCAGGCCGAAGACGTAGTAGCGCACCGCGAACGGCGCCCAGGGGTTGCCGACCGGCGGGATGCCGCACTCGTACGGCGCCAGCTTCTCCGGCGTGAGATGGCTCGGGTTGATGAGCTTGGAGAAGAGCAGGATGACCACGACGAGGGCACCGCCGGCGGCGATGAAGAGCCAGACATAGAGCCAGCTTGTGAGGTATGTGCTCGTCATGCGAAAACGGAGACTCGCCCACCGGGCACGGGGGACCGGGGCGAGTCGTCGGGGCGGAATATACCAAACGCCGCGCGCGCGGCGCAACTTATAGGGGAACCTCCCGGGGTATCCCCCGATCATCGAATGTTTGCAGGCATTTCTTCTCGCTGCGCGACGCTGCGGCCGGCCCTGGGGCGCGACCGGGGACGAGCGCCCGGGCTCGCGTTGACCGGCGTCGCGGGCCACCCTAAGATGAAAGGGATAGCTACCCCCCGGCCCAAGGGACCCTCCCGTGAGCATCGGCCCGCTGGAAATCGTCATCGTGCTCGTCCTTGCGCTGCTGGTCTTCGGACCCAAGCAGCTGCCGCAGGCGGGCCGCAGTCTGGGCCGTGCCATGCGCGAGTTCCGCAAAGCCACGCAGACGGCGCGCTCGGAGCTCGGCCTCGACGAGGTCATCGAAGGCATCAACGATGTCAAGTCGACCGTGAGCCTGGACATCAAGGCTCAGCGGCATCAAGGACGTCGATGAACGACCTCGAGTCTCAGTACGCCCATCGATCGCAAGGCGACCGGCAAGGCCGCAGTGGTGCCGGCGGCCGACAAGCCGGTGCCCGTGGCGGCCGCGGTCAGCGACACCACTGCCGCGACGGTGCCCGCCGCGGAGACGGCCGCCGAGCCCGCGGCCGACGAGACCGAGGCGGCCGAGGCCGCCGCGGAGGCGGCCGCCGGACCCTCGGTCGACGAGGCCGAAGCCGCCGGCGCCGACACCTCCGCGACCGGCGCCGACACCACCGCGACCGGCGCCTCCGCCGACCGCGACGACGCCTGAGCCGCGGATGCCCGTCGACGTCGACGAACGGCTGACGCTCTTCGAGCATCTCGACGAGCTGCGCAAGCGGCTCATGTGGGCGATCGTCGCCCTCGCCGTCGGGGTGATCGTGGCGGCCGTGTTCAACAGCCTCGTGTTCGACCTGCTGCTCTACCCCCTCAAGCAGGTGTCCGGTCTGGATCCGGCGGCGTACAAGCTCACCACGTTCAGCCCCGCCGAGCCGTTCATGACCAGCCTCAAGATCTGGGTGGTCGTCGGCATCATGCTCGCCGCGCCGTTCCTCATCTGGCAGATGTGGGCCTACGTGGGGCCGGCGTTCTCGAGCACGGAGAAGCGCTACTTCTACCCCGTGGTCATCGCCACGACGCTGCTCTTCCTCGGGGGCGTCGTCTTCGGCTACCTCGTCGTGCTGCCCAAGGGCCTGCAGTTCCTGCTCGGCTTCGGCAGCGGCAACTTCAACATCCAGAACCGCGCCAGCGACTACTTCACGTTCGTCGCGCTCTTCGTGCTCGCCTTCGGGGCCGTGTTCGAGATGCCGGTGGTGCTCGTGCTCCTCGCCAAGGTCGGCGTCATCGACGACAAGTTCATGCGCAAGCACCGCCGGTACGCCGTCCTCATCAGCGCGATCGTCGCGGCCGTGATCACCCCGAGCCAGGACGCCTTCTCGATGCTGGCCATGTTCATCCCGCTCGTGATCCTCTACGAGATCTCCATCCCCATCGCCCGCTGGGTGCAGCCGAAGAGGGAAGCCGGCGCCGGCGGTGAAGATGCCGGTGACCACTCCGACGACGACCTGAGCCGCGCCCCTGCGTGAACGCAGGCGGAGGTTCGCGCGTCATCTATCGGGTAGAATGACGAGCCATGCCTGACTACACTCGATACCGCAGCGGCGCCGACGACATGCCGCGGCCCGGCCGCGCACGCCGGCAGAAGGCCACCGCCAGAAAGAGGCGCAAGCTCCTCTGGCTGAAGATCACCGGCATCGTCGTCCTGCTGCTCGTGATCGTCGGGTTCGGCATGGCCGCCGGCGCCATCTTCGCGCTCTCGCGCAACCTGCCCACGCTGGAGGAGCTGCGCAAGCGGCCCAACGCCGTCAACACCACGATCTACGACCGCCACGGCGAGGTGATCGCCGAGCTGCACGGCGCCGAGAACCGCGTCCTCGTGCCCAGCAACGAGATCCCGGACGTCATGAAGCAGGCCACCGTGGCCGTGGAGGACGAGCGCTTCTACACGCACCACGGCGTCGACTTCCAGGGCGTGGCCCGCGCCCTGGTCGAGAACTTCCGCGCCGGCGGCGTCGTCCAGGGCGGCTCCACGATCACCGAGCAGTTCGTGAAGAACGCCTACGTCGGCAACGAACGCACCTACACGCGCAAGCTCCGCGAGGCGGTGCTCGCCTGGGAGCTCGAGGACCGCTGGTCCAAAGACAAGATCCTCACCGAGTACCTCAACACGGTGTACTACGGCGCGGGGGCCTACGGCGTGGAGGCCGCCGCTCTCACGTACTTCCACAAGCACGTCTCCGAGCTCAACCTTCAGCAGGCGGCCCTGCTGGCCGCGCTGCCCAAGTTCCCCACCCAGTACTCGCCGACCAGCGACCCGAAGCTCGCCAGGGAGCAGCGCAACAAGGTGCTTCAGCTCATGGCCGACCAGGGCTACATCACACAGCGGAGAGCGCTCAGGGCGAGCAAGAAGAAGATCGGCGTCTACCCGCACCCGCCCTCGCTGAACAACGACATGGCCGACTACTTCACCGACTACGTCACGCGCGTGCTCACCAAGCGCTACGGCTCGCGCCAGGTCTTCGAGGGTGGCCTCAAGGTGTACACGAGCATCGACATGGACTGGCAGCGTGAGGCCATCGACGTCATCAAGAGCACGACCGGGCCGCTCGACTTCGGCTTCAAGCCGTCGGCGGCCCTCGTGGCCATCGACCCCAAGAACGGCTACATCCGCACCATGGTCGGGCGGCCTGGACTACAAGAAACAGAAGTTCAATCTCGCCTGGCAGGCCAGGCGCCAGCCGGGCTCGGCGATGAAGCCGTTCGTGCTCACCGCGGCCGTGCTGCAGGGCATGAACCCCGACACCACCTACTACAACTCGAAGAGTCCCATCGTGATCCCCATGGGCGCCTTTGCCGCGCCATGGGTCGTGAACGGCGACGGACCCGGCGGGCCCGAGAGCGTCTCGGCCGCCACCACCATCTCCGACAACGTCGTCTTCGCGCAGCTCAGCGTCGACGTCGGCCCCGAGAACACGGTCGCTGCCGCCCGCAAGATGGGCATCACCAGCCCGCTCGACATCGTGCCCTCCATCACTCTGGGCACCTCGGGCGTGACGCCGCTCGAGATGGCCGACGCCTACGCGACGCTCGCCAGCGGCGGCATCCACCACCCGCCGCAGGCGATCGTCAAGGTCGTGCTGCCCAACGGCCGCGTCGACTGGAAGCCCAAGACGAAGGGCCGCAGGACCATCCCGGCCGGCGTCGCCAGCGTCGTCACGCAGTGCCTGGAACGCGTGGCCTCGGGCGGCACCGGATCGGCGACCGGCTCCTACTTCCCCTACCCGCGCGCCGGCAAGACCGGCACCACAGACCAGGGCTGGGACGTGTGGTACGTCGGCTACACCCCGCAGCTCGCGGCCTCCGTGTGGATGGGCGACGCCGAGAAGAACTCGCCCATGAGCGGCGCCTACGGCGGCACGTACTGCGCGCCGATGTGGGCCCAGTTCTTCGCCGCGGCGCTCGCCGACCAGCCGCATCCCGCCTTCGTCGACGTGCCGTGGATCTTCAGCCCGTGGCACGGCAAGATGCAGGAGATGTCGCCCTCGGCGTCGCCCTCGGCCTCCGACAGCGCGTCGCCGTCGCCGGGGCCGACGAAGACGATCAAGCCGACCGTCACGCCGCAGCCCACGCCGACGACGCCCCAGCCCACGCCGACGACGCCGAAGCCTACGCCGACGACGCCGAAGCCTACGCCGACGCCGACGCCGTCGCAGTGATCGGCTGAAGCCCCGCGCTCACCAGCTCTCGTAGCGCTCGGAGCCTTTGCGGTACTCCTTGACCTCCTGCCCCATGCCCTCGGCGATGGTCAGGATCCGGCAGGTCATCTCGAAGACGCTGGTGAGCTGGTAGGCCTCTTCCAGCAGATGGCCGATGGCGAAGGGCCCGTGGCCGCGCAGCATGACGAGGTCGTACTCCTTGAGCCACTGCGACAGCAGACCGGCCACCTCGGCGGATCCGGCCGTGAGCTCCGCGGACACCACCGGCACCTTGTGAAGCAGATACGAACCCTCGCTGTCGACGGGCACGATCTCGTCGCAGACCAGCGAGCGGGCGATGGCGTAGGGCGGATGCGCGTGCACGATGGCCTGCGCCGACGTGCCCTGGTAGATGGCGCGGTGCACGCCGATCTCGGTGGAGGCCAGCATGACGTTGGCGTCGTTCTCCTCGAGGCCCGTCTCGATGATGTCGCGTTCCTCGAGGCGGGCGAGCATGGAGCCGCGACGCGTGATGAGGATGCGGTCACCCTGGCGCACGCTCAAGTTGCCGCCGTGCGAGCTGATGACGCCGGCCACGAAGAGGTCGCGGCCGATGCTGCGGAACTGCTCGAAGATGGCGGAGGAGCTCACGGGGCCGCCTCGATGTCCGCCGCGAGCTCCCGCAAGCCAAGCCTGTCGAGCTTGGCCGTGCTGGGCCGCCCCTCCCCGTCCCAGCCGCGCGAGACGTAGTACTCGTCGAGCATCGGCGGCAAGTCCACTACCTGGCCGGCGGACGGCCCGGACGGCACCGGCTCGTGCAGCAGCCGGGGCGGCAGCGTGTCGTCGGCGCGCGTGAACCCGGCGGCGAGATTGAACAGGCGCTCGGCGGTCCAGATGCGCTCGCCGAGCCGCAGCAGCTCCTGCGGCTCGATGGTCTCGCCCCACACGGCGCTGAGGAGGCGCGCGTAGTAGTCCTCCTTCATGGCGAAGGAGGTGAACTTGCACACGCTCAGCGAGTCGAGCACGGCGTTGAGGTTCTGCATGTTGATGAGCAGCCCCGCCTTGCCGAGGGTCGCGAACCGGTCGACCATCTTGGGCACGCCCAGGATCTCGGGGCTCACCATGTTGGCGCGCAGATGGCAGCCGCCGCGGTTGCTGGTGGCGAAGGCGAGGCCCTGGGCCTTCATGCCGCGCGGATCGTAGGCGGGCATCTCCAGGCGCTTCACGCTCATCGAGAGCTCGGGCCGGCCGTAGTGGGCGGCGAAGCGCGCGGAGCCCTGGCCGAGCTCGGCGCCGAGGCCGGCCCCGGCGGCGGTCGCCTCGGCGAGGGCGATGACGGCCGCGGCGTCGCCGAAGCGCGGGCCGCCGGGCAGCAGGCCCTCCTCGGTGAGCTCCATCGCGCAGGCGATCGTGGAGCCCATGGTGATGGTGTCCATGCCGGCCCGGTTGCAGGCGTAGTTGGCCTGCACGACGGCGCTGAGGTCGCCGACGCCGCAGTCGCCGCCGAGCGCCCAGATGCTCTCGTACTCGGGCCCTTCGCCGCTCTCGCCGCCGGCCGTGGTGCGCCGCGCGCAGCCGATGACGCAGCCGCGGCAGGCGGCGCGCTTCTGCACGTGGTCGCGCTTGAGCATCTCGCCGGAGATCTGGTCGGCCTGCTCGAACTGGCTCTCGCGGAAGTTGCGCGTGGGGAAAGCCCCGGCCTGGTTGAGCACGTTGACCAGCACCGACGTGCCGAACTCGGGCAGCGCCTGCGAGGTGATCGGGTTGGCCTTGAGGAGCTTCTCGGCCTCGTACACGATGAACTCGAGGCGCTCCGGGTCGGCGACCGCCGGGCGCTCGGCGCCGTGCCCGGCGACGACCACGGCCTTGAGCTTCTTGGCGCCCATCACGGCGCCCAGACCGCCGCGCCCGATCGAACGCCCGCGGTTGTTGACGATCGATGCGAAGAGCACGCCGCGCTCGCCCGCCGGACCGATGACCGCGGCCTCGCAGGCCGGGTGCAGCTCGCGCAGACGCGCGAGCGACGCCGGCACGTCGAGGCCCCACACGCCGGAGGCGTCGTGCCACTCCACGCCGTCGGCGCCGATCGCCACGTAGCCGGGGTCGCGCAGGGCGCCGCCGACGACCAGGTAGTCCCAGCCGATGCGGCGGAAGGCGTTGCCCCAGTTGCCGCCCGAGTTGCCGTCGAACACGGTGCCGGTGAGCGGCGAGCGGCTGGTGACGCTGTAGCGGCCGCTCGCCGGGGCGCCGGTTCCCGTCAGGGGGCCCGGCGCGAAGATCAGCAGGTTCTCGGGGCTGAGCGGCTCGACCTCGTACAGCCGCTCGCGCAGCGCCAGGTACGCGCCCAGGCCGCGGCCGCCGAGGAAGGCGCGTGTCACCTCGCCGGACAGCTGCTCTTCTCGCGAGGTACGTGATGAAAGGTCGAGGCGCAGGCCGCGCAGCGGACGGAGGGCTGAAGCGGGGTCGGTCACGTCTCGATTATAGCGGCGCGCTCGGGCTCCCGCTCTCGAGGGCGGCTGCGCAAGAGGCCCGCCAGCCGGCCGCGCTCAGCTCGTACTCGACCAGCTCGGCGCCGTAGCAGAAGCGCCGGCCGACGAAGGTCATGCCGAGCTTCTCGATGACGTGCCGCGAGGCGCGGTTCCGCGGGTAGGCGACCGCGACGATGCGCTCGAGGCCGAGGCCGTCGAGACCCCAGGCGAGGACGGCGCGCGCCGCCTCCGTCGCGTAGCCGCGACCCCAGAAGGCGCGCGCCAGCGTGTACGTGAGCTCGACGTCGGGGCCGGCCTCCAGCACCTGCAGGCCGGCCTCGCCGACCAGCCGTCCCGAGGCCCGCTCCACGACGGCCAGCGGGCCGAACCCGTGCCGCTCCCAGTGCGCGCGCACGCGCTCCTGGGACGAGCGCAGTGCATCGCGGTCCAGGGGTCGCCGGGTGGCCCCGACGAAGCGCATCACCCGCGGGTCGCCGAACACGGCGAACAGCCCGTCGAGGTCGCCGGCGGTGAACGTCCTGAGCTCCAGGCGCGCGCTGAGCAGCGGCGGTCTCAGGTCGCTCACGATCCGGCCTCGCGGTCCGTCACCTGCGCCGGCGGCCCGGTCAGAGCGCCGTACGTCTGTCGACGACGCGCACCGCCTTGCCCTCCGAGCGCTGGATCGTCTTGGGCTCCTTGAGCTTCACGGCGACCTGGATGTTGAGCACGTTGTAGACCTGCGCCTGCACCTTGCGCTGGAAGCGCTCCAGGTCGCCCATGGTCTCCGCGAAGATGTCCTCCCCGACCTCCACCCACACCTCGATGACGTCGAGGTAGCCCTTGCGGTCGACGACGATCTGGTAGTGCGGCTCGATCTCGGGGATGCTCATGAGCACCTCTTCGATCTGGCTGGGGAACACGTTGACGCCGCGGATGATGAGCATGTCGTCGCTGCGTCCGATGGGCTTGCTCATGCGGGCGGAAGTACGGCCGCACGCGCAGAGCTCGGAGGTGAGGGTGCAGAGGTCGCGGGTGCGATAGCGGATCAGCGGCTGGGCCTCGCGCGACAGCGTGGTGAACACCAGCTCGCCGACCTCTCCCTCGGGCAACGGGCGCAGCGTCTCCGGGTCGATGATCTCGGCCAGGTAGTGGTCTTCGTTGATGTGCATGCCCGCCTTGCAGAGGCACTCGTAGGCGACCCCGGGGCCGCCCATCTCGGAGAGCCCGTAGATGTCGAGGGCATCGATGCCGAGGCCGGCCTCGATCTGCAGGCGCAGCTCGTTGGTCCAGGGCTCGGCGCCGTGAAAGCCGACGCGGATCGGCAGATCCTCGGGGCGCAGCCCACGGTCGCGGGCGGCGTCGCCGAGGTACATCGCATAGGAGGGCGTGCAGCTGAGCGCCGTGGCGCCGAAGTCGCGCATGATCTTGAGCTGGCGCTCGGTGTTGCCGCCCGAGATGGGCACGACGGTGCAGCCCAGGCGCTCGGCGCCGAGGTGCAGGCCGAGCCCGCCGGTGAAGAGCCCGTAGCCGTAGGCGTTCTGCAGCAGGTCGCCGGGCTTGACGCCGCCGGCGGCCAGCGTGCGCGCGATGAGATCGCCCCAGGTGTCGATGTCGGCGCGCGTGTACCCGACGGTGGTCGGGTTGCCGGTCGTGCCCGAGCTGGCGTGGACGCGCACGATCTGGTCGCGGGGTCGCGCGAACATGCCGAACGGGTAGTGGTCGCGCAGGTCGACCTTGGTGGTGAACGGCAGCCCGGCGACGTCGTCGTGAGCGCCCACGTCGCCGGGCTTCAGGCCCGCTTCGTCGAGCCTCTTGCGGTAGAAGGGCACGTTCGCGTAGGCGTTCTCGAGCATGGCGCGCAGCCGCTCGATCTGCAGCTCGCCGAGCCGGGCGGTCGGCAGCGACTCGGCGGCAGGCTCCCACATGAGGCCGCCGGCGGCGTCTGCCGTCAGGCGCTCGGGGGACGCGCGTGGTCATAGGGCCCGCACCTCCGCGTCGGTGAGCAGCGTCACCTTGTCGGCAAGCAGTTCGATGGCGCGGTCGATGTCGCGCACCGCGAAGCAGATGTTCTGGAACGAGATGCTGTACAGGTAGTCGATGGAGGCGCCGGCCGCGGCCACCTGGTCGAGCACCCGGGCGAGGCCGCCGGGCTCGTCCGGGACTCTCACGCAGATCACCTGCGAGAAGTGCGTCGTGAAGCCGGCGTCGTGGAGCAGCGCCCGCGCCTTGTCGGGATCGGTGACGATGAGCCTCACGATGCCGTACTCGGCGGCCTCGGTCGTGGAGAACCCGCGGATGTTGATGCCCGCGGCGCCCAGCAGGTCCGCGACCTCCGCGAGGCGCCCGCTGCGGTTCTCGAGAAACACGGTGAGCTGCGTGACCTTCACGGCCCGACCTCCTCGTTGCTGACGGCGCCGCGCCCGAGGGCGAACGCCCGCTCGTTGACTTCCAGGATCTTGGCCGGCACGGCGGCGGCCAGACCGCGCTGCCACGACATGGCGGCGAAGGGCAGCACCGCGCTCGCCGCGCCGAGCAGCACGACGTTGACCGCGCGCAGGGTGCCGGCCTCGCGCGCCAGCGCCTCGGCGTCGAGGGCGATGAGCCGCACGCCGCGGGCGGCGGCCGCGGCGGGCAGGTCGTCGGGGTACTCCTCCTCGCGGCGCAGCACGCTGCCGGGCACGATGCGCGTGGTGGTGGCGCAGACGAGGGTGCCTTGGGGCGCCAGGAGTCCGAGGCCGCGGCACCCCTCGAGCAGCTCCATGGCGATCACCACATCCGCGTGACGCGCCACCGGTGACCACACGTTCTCGCCGAACCTCACGGTGCTGAGCACGGTGCCGCCGCGCTGGGCCATCCCCTTGATCTCGCTGGCCTTGACGTCCAGCCCCTCGGCGGAGGCGGTCTCCGCAAGGATCGCCGCCGCCAGCAGGATGCCCTGGCCGCCGACGCCCACCAGCGAGACGGTGGTGGTGCCGTTCATCGGGCGCCCTCGGCGCCGGCGCCGGAGGCGCCGGCGTAGCTCAGGGCGCCGCGCCGGCAGACCTCGATGCAGAGGCCGCAGCCGGTGCAGACGTCGGAGACGGCCACGGCGTCGTCGCCGGGGCCCAGCGCCGGGCAGCCCACGTCGAGGCAGAGGCCGCAGAGGTTGCAGCGCTCGTCGTCGACGACGATCTCGCCGGCCTTCTCGCGCACCATGAGCACGCACGGTGCGAGGGCGACCACGACGCCCAGCCCGGGCGCGTCCAGCTCGGCCTTGATGGCCGCGTCGAGGGCCCTGTAGTCGTTGGCGTCGACGGTGTCGCAGCGCACGCCGATGCCCTCGCACAGCTTGTGGATGTCGACCGCCGGGCCCTGGCTGCGGTCCGCCCGCAGCCCGGTACCCGGGTGGCCCTGATGACCGGTCATCGCGGTGGTGCGGTTGTCCAGCACGATCACCAGTCCCTGGGCCTCGTTGTAGTGGGCGTCGATGAGGGGCGAGACGCCGGAGTGGAAGAACGTGGAGTCGCCGATCACGGCGGCGGCGGCCTTGCGCCCCAGGGCTTTGTTGAAGCCGGCCATCATGCCGATGCTGGCGCCCATGCAGAGACAGCTGTCGAGGGCGAGCAGGGGCGGCAGCGCGCCGAGCGTGTAGCAGCCGATGTCGCCCATGGGCGCGAGCTTGTGACGCCGCAGGGCGGTGAACACCGCACGGTGCGTGCAGCCCGGGCAGAGCACGGGCGGGCGCACCGGCAGACCGGGCGCGGGCTGCGGCGGGTCGGCGAGGCGCGGCGCCGGCGGGAAGACCGGGCGCCGGCGCCGGGGCGGCCGGCGCGAGACAAACGGCTCGAGGGCGCGGAAGACGATGTCCTGGTCGAGCTCGCCGTCCGCGGGGATCGCCGCTTTGCCCACCACCGGCAGGCCGAGCGCGCGTATCTGCTCCTCGATGAACGGGTCGAGCTCCTCGACCACGGCCACGCGCGACACCTGCTGGAACAGGCGCGCGACCTTGCGATACGGCAGCGGATGCGACATGCCCAGCTTGAGGAACCACGCCTTGGGGAAGGCCTCGCGCGCGTACGTGTAGGCGACCCCCGAGGCGATGATGCCGACGTCGGCGGTGCCGGCCTCGAGCACGTTGAGCGGCGTCTCCTCGGCGCGCGTGCGCAGCTTCTGGAGACGTTCGAGCACGAGCCGGTTACGAAGGCGCGCGTACTGCGGCACCATCACGTACTTGCCGATGTCGCGCACGTAGTCGCGCGGCTCGAGCTCGACGGGCACGCGCGGGATGACGTGCCCGCGACCGTGGGAGAGCCGCGTGGTGGAGCGCAGCAGCACCGGCGTGTCGAACTCCTCCGACAGGGCGAAGGCCTCGGCGACGAAGTCGTAGGCCTCCTGGCTGTCGGACGGCTCGAGCATGGGCACCTTGGCGAACCTGGCGTAGGCGCGGTTGTCCTGTTCGTTCTGCGAGGAGTGCATGCCGGGGTCGTCGGCGCTCACGACGACCAGCCCCCCATTGACGCCGGTGAGCGAGAGAGTCATGAACGGATCGGCCGCCACGTTGAGACCCACGTGCTTCATGGTCACGAGCGTGCGCACGCCGGCGAGCGAAGCCCCCACGGCGGTCTCGAGGGCGACCTTCTCGTTGACGCACCACTGGGCGTGGATGCCCTCGAGGCGGGCGGCGGTCTCGAGGATCTCGGTGGACGGCGTGCCCGGGTAGCCGCAGGCGAAGACGGCCCCAGCGCGGACGGCGCCGTAGGCGATGGCTTCGTTCCCAGAGAAGAAGAGAGTCCGTTCCACGGGGCACCGATTATAGCCGACCCCGGCGTCGGCGCCAGCGGGGTCTCAACCCCAACCCTTAAGTCGACCTTGAAGGATTTGCGCGAATGAGCGAGAATACTCGCGGCATGCAGCGCGCACCTCATCCGCCACGCATGACCCGGACGGCGCCACGTTGAGCCGCCCACCTCGCAGACGCCGCAGCCCGGCACTTCTGCGAGGCCGCTTCCGCACCCTCTTCTTCGCCCTTCTCGCCGGCGCCGCACTGGCGCTCGGCCACTGGGAGGCCGCGGTGCCGGCGCTGCTGGGCGTAGCGCTCGGCATGTACTCCGTGCAGGTGGCGCGCAGGCGGAACGACGAGATGGCGCACACGTTCGCCGTCCTCGACTGGCTGCTGCTCGGCTGTGCCCTCGTGTTCTCGGGCGGCGCCGAGAGCTGGCTTCTGGGCGCCGTGCCGGTGCTCGCCATGGGCCAGCTGGCCGGCGCGGCGCGCAAGGAGTGGCCGTTTCTGCTGGCCCCGACCCTCCTGCTGCTCATCGTCCTCGCGATCGCCGATCCGTCGCTCGGCGGAAGTCGCGCCGGGGGGGTCGCCAAGGTCGTCGTGCTCGCGGCCGGCGGCTGGATCGCGGCGACGCGCCTGAAGCGGGCGCCGGCTCAGCGGCGTCGGCCGGCCCGCGTCGACGACACCACCGGCTTCTACACGGGCGAGCGCCTCGAGTATCTGTTGAGCGCGGGGATGGACGCGGCGCTCGCCGAGCATCGGCCGCTGAGCGTCGTGTGCCTGCGCCTCGAGCATTTCCAGGACTGCCGCGACTTCCTCGGGACGGAGCGCAGCGAGCAGCTCGTGCGTGGCGTCGCGCGGCGCATCGAGCGGCGCCTGGCGGCCGACGACCGGGCCTTTCGCGTGCGCGCCGACTCGTTCGTCCTGGTCCTGGCCGGCCGCACTCTGGCCGAGGCCCGCGGGCTCGCCGCCGAGGTCGCCCACGACGTCAGCGCCGATCTGATCGCCGGGCGCCGGCAGACGCTGGCTTCCGGCGCCTCGTCCTTCCCCACCATCCGCCGCCTCCCCGACCTGCTGGCGGCGGCGCGCGACGACGCGCTGTCGGCGGAAGAGGCCCGGGAGGCCGCCCCGGCGACGGCCACGCTGGCGGCCGCACAGTGACGCGGCGGCCCTTCCGAGGGCCGCGTCTTGCTACCGACCACCCGCCTCGCTAGTCTTCGCGTGTGGAGATCGACATCGCCAACGAGCAGGTCCCCGAAGGGGTCTCCGTGCGCGTGCAGGTGCGGCTGACGGGGCGCGAGACCAACCGGCTCTTCCTCAGCGGCGACACGCTGATCCAGCTCCCGCTCGACGACGCGCTCACCGCCTTCGAGGGTTCGCCGATCCCCCGCACGAGCATCTTCCTCAGCGAGCTGGTCGGCCTGTCCGACGGCCTCTCGCGCGTGTTCGCCGACGGCGCCGCGGCCGACGCTTTCGCAGGCGCCGTACGCACCCAACTCGACACAGCTTTGGAGGCACTGTGAGCGACCAGGCCGACTCCCTCGCCACCAGACTGGCGCCTTACCGCGAGACGCCCGGCATCATCGCCGCCCTGCTCATCTCGCACGACGGCTTCGTGGTGGCCGCCGACGCCGAGCCCGGCTTCGCCGCGGACGCCGTCGCCGCCCAGGTGGCCGGCGCCATCGACCTGGGCGCGCGCCTGGCCGGCGAGCTCGGCCAGCCGGAGGCGAAGTACATCTCTCTCGAGTTCGACACGCTCAACGTGGTGCTGGCGCCGTTCGGGGACGAGCTTCTGCTCGTTCTCGTGGGCGAGCCCCGCGCCCTGACCTTGGAGTACCGGCTCAACCTGACCGGCGCCTGACCGCGCCGGCCGGCGCCGCGCGCGGCGCCGGCCGGACCTACGACAGAAGGGATCTCCCATGGAAGATGCGGTCGAACAACTGGACAAGCTGGCGCGGAGCGTCGGCGAGTGCACCCGCTGCGAGGAGCTCGTCGCCTGCCGTCTCCGCGCCGTCCCCGGGGGCGGTCACCCGCACTGCTCGGTGATGGTCGTCTCCCTGAGCCCCGATCCCGCCGACGAGAAGGCCGGTCTGCCCGCGGGCTCCACGCTCGTCGGCGGCCTGGCCGAGTTCATGCCGGCCCTCGCAGCGAGCGCCGACAAGGTCTACGTCACGACGCTCATGAAATGCGTGCCGCGCACCGCCTGCGAGCTGCGTGCGCCTGAGAAGACGGAGCAGGACCACTGCTACCCGTTCCTGTCCAAGGAGCTCACCATCACGACGCCGCACTACGTCCTGCCCGTGGGCGAGGAGACGACGCGCTACCTGCTCGGCAAGCTCTTCAAGAACCTGCCGTACAAGAAGGGCGACTCGCTGGAGTTGCGGCTCTTCGACAATCCCGCCTTCAAGATCGTCCCGGTGGCCACGCCCGACGACCTGCGCGAGCGCGGCGCCAAAGCGCGCAAGGAATACGTCGAGCGGCTGCGCGCGCTGGCGCAGGTGATGGGGCTCTGAGGCAGCGCTCGCGCGGGCCCGCAACCGCCCGCCGAGCTCGCGTTTGAGCGCAGGTGCTGCCGCGCCGCGCTGACGGGCAGCGCGTGGCGACGACCGTCAGGGCACGATCACGCGCAGGGAGCGGGGCACGACCCGGCAGGTCAGCGGCAGCTTGCCCGCCATCTCGCCGTCGGTCTGGACGAGCACTTCCTTGCCTTCTTCGACCGTGACGATCTCGGCCCTCTCGGTGCGGAAGTACTCGACCTTCGGATGCCTGATATGCGCGTTGATGAGCGCGGCGGTCCAATACCAGATGGTGCTGAGGAGCGACTTGTCCTTGAGCACGCAGACGTCCAGCAGCCCGTCGCGCATGTCGGCCAGGGGCGTGATGCCGAAGCCGCCGCCGTAGTTGGACGAGTTGCCGAACACCGCGAAGTACCCCTCGACGGTGCGTTCGTCGGTGGTGACGCGGATGAGCGGCTCCTCCCTGGTGAGGTAGGTGGCGAAGCCCTGCACGGCGAAGGCCGCCTCCTTGAACGCCTTCTTCATGACCGGGTTGAGCGAGGCGACCACCGCGGCGTCCATCCCGACGCCCGCCATGAGCCCGAAGTAGCGCTCGCCGGCGAGGCCCAGGTCGATCCACGAGACGGCTGCCCACCTCGAGGAGCTTCACGGCGTCGGGGGGCTCGAGCGGGATGCCGAGCTCCATGGCCAGCACGTTGACCGTGCCCGTGGGCACGATGGCCAGAGGCACCTCGGCGCCGGCGAGCCCGTTGATGGCCTCGTTGACGGTGCCGTCGCCGCCGATGACGCAGACGAGGTCGCGCCCCTGTTCCACGGCCTCGCGGGCGAGGCGCGTGGCGTCGCCCACACCCTGGGTCTCGCGCTCTTCCACGTCGTAGCCGAGGCCGCGCAGGGAGTCGATGATCAGCGGCAGCTCGCGGCGGTACGCGCCGCCGCCCGAATGCGCATTGAAGATCGCCGTGAGATGCCGGCCGGCGTCGAGCATCAGAGCGGCTCGGGGTCGCCGCCGGCGAGGCGCAGGGTGGCGGCGTAGCCGGCCTCCCGCGCCGTCACGGCGGCCTCGTCGAAGGCCCACCCGACCTCTTGCGGACGGTGGGCGTCCGAGCCGAACGTCAGCGGGATGCCGAGGGCGCGGGCCTCGGCCAGGAGCCCGGGCGCCGGGTAGGCTTCGCCGACCGGCTTGCGCAGCCCGGCGGTGTTGAGCTCGAGCGCGATGCCGGCCGCCGCCACGGCGCGCAGCGCCGCGGACGCGGCGGCCGCCACGGCGGCGCCGTCCTGCGGCGGAGGGCCGAGCTTCTTGGCGTGGTCGAGGTGCCCGATGACGTCGAAGAGCCCGCTCGCGGCCGCTCGCCCGGCCAGTTCGAGGCTCTCGAGGAAGATGCGCTCGAGGCCGTACTCCGCGAGGTGATCACGGAGCTCCGGATGGTCGAAGGCGAAGCGCTCGCCGACGACGTGGATGGAGCCGATCACGTAGTCGAACGGATAGTCCGCGAGCGTCTCGGCGGTCTCGTCGAGCGTCTCCTCGATGTAGTCCGCCTCGATGCCGACCAGGATGCGCAGGTCCGCGGCATACTCCCGCGCGAGGGACTGCACCTGCGAGACGTAGTCGTCGAGCTCGTCCAGGCCCATGGCCCAGTCGTCGGTGAGCTCGTGGCGGGGTTCCCACCCGGCGAGGAACGGCAGGTGATCGGCGAAGCCCATCTCGGACATGCCGAGGCCGATGGCGCGCTCGACGTACTCGCGCGGCTCGCCCTCGGCGTGGGGACACAGCCCCGTGTGGATGTGATAGTCGGCGATCATGCTCCGGCCTCGTGGCGCCAGCTTACACCTCAGGTCCGCCGCGGGGCGCGGCGGCGCGCACGCCTGGCCAGGGCGAAGCCCAGGCCCATGCCGGCCAGGAAGCCGCCCACGTGCGCGAAGAACGCCACGCCCACGTCGGGATGGCGGAACGACAGCACACCCTCCACGGCCTGCAGCGCGAACCAGATGCCGAGCAGGATCCAGGCGGGCACGGAGACCACGGGGAAGATGACGCCCAGCGTGAAGACGCTCACCACTCTGGCGCGCGGATACAGCACGAGATAGGCGCCGAGCACGCCGGCGACGGCGCCGCTGGCGCCGATCATGGGCGCCGTGGAACCGGGCTGCGGTAAGCACCTGGGTGAAGGTCGCCACCAGGCCGCAGGCGAGGTAGAAGCCCAGGAACCGCACCCGACCGAGAGCGTCTTCGACGTGGTTGCCGAAGATCCACAGGTACAGCATGTTGAAGACCAGGTGGAGCCAGCCGCCGTGGATGAACATGCTGGTGAAGAGCGTCGCCCACCACGGCACGAGGTCGGACGGCGGCACGTCGAGACCGTGGGCCAGCTCGAAGGGCGTGGCGCCGGCCTTGGCGTAGAAGCCGCCGAGCGTCATGCCGTAGCGCGGCAGCGTGAGCTCGAAGGCGAACACCGCCACGTTGAGCAGGATGACGGCCAGCGTCACCAGCGGGAAGCGGCGCGCCGGGACGTCGTCGTAGAGCGGTATCAAGGCGGGCCGCTGCCGCAGGCGCCCGTCAGGCGGTGACCGACTGTTCGAGCTTCTCCATCTTGACCGCGCAGACCTTGAACTCGGCCGTCTTGGTGACCGGGTCGCCGGCCGAGTTGGTGAGCTCGTTGACCGGGGACTCCTTGAAGTGGAAGGTCATGAAGATCGTCCCCGTCGGGACCTTGTCGGTCACGCGGATGCGCGTCGTGATCGAGCCACGCCGCGAGCTCACGCGGATCATCTCGCCGTCCGCGAAACCGAGCCTCGCGGCGTCGCCGGGGCTCACCTCGGCGAGCTCGTGCGGGCGCAGCATCTCGAGGCTGGCGGAGATGCGCGTCGAGATGTTGTAGTGGTACAGCATGCGGCCGGTGGTGAGCAGTGTGGGGTACTCCTCGTCGCAGAGCTCGGCCGGCTCCTCGAAGGGGATGCCCTGCAGCAGGCCCTTGCCGCGGGTGAACTTGCCCTGGTGCAGGAACTTCGTGCCGGGGTGATCCTCGCTGGGGCAGGGCCACTGCAGGCCGCCCTCGTTCTCCAGACGCTCGTAGGTGATGCCGGCGAAGTTGGGGATCACGCGCCGGACCTCTGCGAACACCTCCTCGGGCGACGAGAACGGCATGTGGTGGCCCAGGCGTTCACTGAGAGCGATGATGATCTCCCAGTCCGGCCGGCACTCGCCCGGCGGCTCCACCGCCTTGCGCACGCGTTGCACGCGGCGCTCGGTGTTGGTGAAGGTGCCTTCCTTCTCGGCGTACAGCGCCGCCGGCAGGAAGACGTCGCCGTACTTGGCGGTCTCCGTCATGAAGATGTTCTGAGTGACGAGGAAGTCGAGGCTCTCGAGCGCCTTGCGCACGTGGTTGGCGTCGGCGTCGGTGAGCGCCGGGTCCTCGCCCATGATGTACATCGCCTTGAGCTTGCCGAAGACGGCCATGTCGAGCATCTCGGGGATGCGCAGGCCCATCTTCTCCGGCAGCGGGACGCCGTAGGCTGCAGAGAACCGGGCCCGCGCCGCCTCATCGTTGACGCTGGGGTAGCCCGGGAACGAGTTGGGCAGGGCGCCCATGTCGCAGGAGCCCTGCACGTTGTTCTGGCCGCGCATGGGGTTCACGCCGGCGTTCTCGAAGCCGATGTGGCCGGTGACCATGCCGAGGTTGGCGAGGTTCATGACGTTGGCCGTGCCGACCGTGTGCTCGGTGATGCCGAGCGTGTAGAAGATGCCGGCCTTCGCGGTCTTGGCGTAGAGCTCGGCCGCCTGGAGGATCAGGTCGGCGGGCACGCCGGTGATCTGCGCGGAGCGCTCCGGCGGGTAGTCCTTGACCGTCTCCCAGAGATCGTCGAAGCCCTCGCAGCGCTCCTCGATGTACTCCTTGGCGTGCCAGCCGTTGCTGATGATGATGTGCAGCAGGGCGTTGGTGAGCGCGTTGTCGGTGCCCGGCCTGCAGCTGCAGCCAGAGGTGCGCGTGCTCGGCGAGCTCCGTGCGCCGCGGGTCGATGACGATGAGCTTGGCGCCGCGCGCCGCCGCGCGCTTCATCTTGTTGCCGATGATCGGGTGCGCCTCGGTGGCGTTGGACCCGATGATGAGCAGCACGTCGTCGTGCTCGATCTCGTTGATCGAGTTGGTCATCGCGCCTGAACCCAACGTGGCGGCCAGACCGGCCACCGTAGGAGCGTGTCAGGTACGGGCGCAGTGGTCTATGGAGTTGGTGTTGAGACCCGCCCTCGTGAGGCGCTGCAGAAGGTAGTTCTCTTCGTTGGTGCAGCGCGCCGAGCTGAGCACCCCGATCGCATCGGGGCCGTGCTCGGCCTTGATGGCCAGCAGGCGCTCGGCGACGAGGTCGAGGGCCTCGTCCCACGTGGCCTGCTCCCACACGCCCTCACGCTTGATCATGGGGTGCGTGATGCGCTCCGGGCTGTCGATGAGGTCGGTGTGGAAGCGGCCCTTCACGCACAGCGAGCCCTGGTTGACCGGCGCGTCGTAGGCAGCCGTGACGCCGACGACCTTGCCGTCGGCCACGTTGAGGTCGAAGTTGCAGCCCACGCCGCAGAACGGGCACGTGGTGCGCACCTTCTTGCGGTCCCAGGGCTTGGTGGGGGTGAGCTGCCGGTTGGTGAGCGCGCCGGTGGGACACATGTCCACGCACTGGCCGCAGAACCGGCAGAACGACGTGTCGAGGGCATGGTCGTACGACCCCGCGACCTTCGCCTCGAAGCCGCGCTGCGTGAAGTTGATGGCCTCCGTGACCTGCACGTCGCGGCACACGCCGACGCACTTGCCGCAGAGGATGCAGCGCTTGGGGTCGTAGGCGATGAGGGGTTGGTCGTCGTAGGACTCGTAGTCGCGAGCCTCGGTACCTTGGAAGCGGTTGGCGAACACCTCGTACTCGATGCCCTGGCGCTGCAGCTCGCAGTCGCCGTGTGCTTCGCACGTGCACTGCAGGCAGAGCTGGGCGCCGCGGACCGCCTCGTCCTCGGGGAAGCCGAGCTCGATCTGGTCGAAGCTGGTCTTGCGGTCTTCGGGCCGACAGCTTGGGCATGTGCGCCGGCGGGCTCACCTCGAGATAGCCGGTGTTGATGTCGATGAACACCGGAGGCACCTCGCCGAGACGGCGGATGTCCTTGTCGATCTCGCCCTTCGCCTTGAGCGCATCGAGGAAGGGCGTGCGGCGCAGGTCGTGCAGCTGCCGCGAGACGGCCTGCATGTCGGCGCCGCGCAGGAAGGCGGTCATGCTCCAAGCCGCCTTCTTGCCCTGGGCGATGGCCTGGATCACGGTCTGTGCGCCGAGCACGGCGTCGCCGCCGGCGAAGACGTTGGGGTGGGCGGTCTGCAGGGTCCAGTCGTCGACCGCGATGGAACGCCAGCGGGTGTGGGCGATGCCTTCGCCCTCGCCGGCGCCGTCGAGCTTCGGGTACTGGCCGACGGCGCTGATGACCTGGTCGCACTCGACCACGAACTCCGAGCCCTCGAGCGGCACGGGGCGGCGACGGCCGGACGCGTCGGGCTCGCCGAGCTCCATGCGGATCATCTCGATGCCGTGGACCTTGCCGGCGTCGTCGGTGAGCACCCTGACGGGGGCTACCTGGAGCACCAGACGAACGCCCTCCTCCTCGGCCTCGTCGACCTCGGTGTGGTGGGCGGGCATCTCCTTGCGAGAGCGGCGGTAGAGGCAGGTGACCTCCTCGGCGCCTCGACGGATGGCCGTCCGGCAGGCGTCCATGGCGGTGAACCCGCCGCCGATGACCGTCACCTTCTTGCCGCAGGCGACGGTGCCGTTGCGCTCGAGATCGCCGAGGAAGTCGATGGCCGTGACGACGCCGTCGGCGTCCTCGCCCTCGCAGCCCATGGCGTTGGCGTTGAAGGCGCCCAGGGCGAGGAACACGGCGTCGTACTCGGCGCGCAGGTCGTCCAGCCGGACGTCGACGCCGAGACGCACGCCGGTCTGCAGCTCGACGCCCATGCGCCACAGGATGGTGAGCTCCTCGTCGATGATGTCGCGGGGCAGGCGGTAGCTGGGGATGCCGTAGCGGAGCATGCCCCCGGGATGTGGCATGGCCTCGAAGACCTTGACGGCGTGCCCTTCGAGGCGCGCGTAGAAGGCGGCGGCGAGGCCGGCAGGCCCGCCGCCGACGATGGCGATGCGTTTGCCGGTCGCGGGCTTGGGCTCGTGGGGCAGGAGCAGCTCGCCCGTCTGCTCGCCGGGTCGCGTCTGGTCGGCCATGAACCGGTGGAGCTGGCAGATGGTGATGGGCTCTTCGATGAGCTGGCGCCTGCAGGGGGCCTCGCAGGGCCTCGGGCACACGCGCCCGAGGATGCCGGGGAAGGGCAGGTCCTCGCGCAGGACCCGCATGCCGCCCTCGTAGTCGCGCTCGCCGATGCGGTCCAGGAACTCGGGGATCTTGATATGCGTGGGGCAGGCGTCGCGGCAGGGCGGCGTGCAGTATGACATGTGGTCGCTGAGCAGCAGCTCGAGGTTGAGCTGGCGGATCGCTCGCAGCTCCGCGGTCTGCGTGATCACGACGAGGCCGTCGGCGGCCAGCGTGTCGCAGGCGGTGACGGGGTCCCTGCGGCCCTCGACTTCGACGACGCAGAGGCGGCAGGCGGAGATGGGGTCGAGGCGGTCGTGCTGGCACAGCGTCGGGATCTCGATGCCGGCGGCTCTGGCGGCCTGGAGGATGGTGGTGCCGGGTTCCGCGGCGACCTGCCGCCCGTCGATGGTGAGATCCACGCTCAGCTCCCTCTGATCAGCCTGTCGACATCAGCGCACCACGAGGTCGACCGACCTCGTGCGTGGCCGGCCCTGATTGTACTCGAATTCCGCGCCGGTGGCTTCCGGCCGGACGGCGCGGGTGGATGCCCGCCGGTCCGGCCCAGCCGTCCCCCTCTGGACACTACGCTTCGGTACCCTTATGATTCGGGTACCGAAATGAATGACGCTTCGCGACAGAAGAACGACGCCATCACCGCCGACCTCGCCCGGCTCCTGCCGGAACTGGTCGTCGCTCTGTACGAGTCGGCGCCGCACGCCCGGGCGCGCCGCAGCGCCCCGGCGGAACGCCTCACCGGCCGGCAGATGAAGGCCGTCGTGTTCCTCGCCCATCGCGGGAGCGTCACGATGGGCGCGCTCGCCGACGGCCTCGCGATCGGCCGCGCCGCCGCCAGCGAGCTGGTGGCGCGCCTCGTCGACAAGGGCGTCGTCAGCCGCGCCCACGACCGCGCGGACCGGCGCGTGGTGACCGTGACCTTGTCGGCACGCGCGGAGAGCCTCGCCGCCGACGTGTTCGCACAGTGGAGCGCGCAGATCGCGGCGGCCTTCGCCAGTCACCCCGACATCGATCCCGACGACCCTCGTCGCGTTCCTGCGCACGGTGATCGCAAGCCTCAGAGGAAGGTCCAGCTCATGAGCGTTCCCGCCACTTCGGCCGAGGCTCCCGCCGCCCACCCCGCCCGCAATCCGTGGGCGGTCCTGGCGGTGCTCTGCCTCGGCCTCTTCATGATCCTGCTCGACGGCACCATCGTGAACATCGCCATCCCGCGCATCATGACCTCCTTCGGCACGGGCCTCAGCAACGTCGAGTGGGTGATGAACGCCTACGTGCTCGCCTTCGCCGTCCTGCTCGTGACTCTCGGCCGCTTCGGCGACCTCTACGGGCGGCGCAGGCTCTTCGTCGCCGGCATGGCGCTCTTCACGCTGGCCTCGCTGGCCTGCGGCCTGGCGCCGAGCATCGACTGGCTCATCGCCTTCCGCGTGGTACAGGGCGCCGGCGGCGCCGCGATGATGCCGGCGACCCTGAGCATCATCGCGGCGGTCTTCCCCGCGGGCAAGCGCGGCGCCGCCATGGGCATCTGGGGCGGCGTGTCCGGCCTCGCCACCGCCATCGGCCCGAGCCTCGGCGGACTGATCGTCGACGGCGCCAGCTGGCGCTGGATCTTCCTCATCAACATCCCCATCGGCGTGGTCGGCGTCCTGCTCGCCCTGAGGATCGTGCCCGAGAGCAAGAACCCCACCGCCGTCGAGAGCCTCGACCTGCCGGGCGTCGGCCTGATCAGCGCCTCGCTCTTCTGCCTCACCTTCGCCCTCGTCGAGGGCCAGAACTACGGCTGGACGTCGGCCGTGATCCTCGGGCTCTTCGCCGCCGCAGCCGTTGCCTTCGCTCTCCTCTTCGTGCGCGAGCGACGCGTGCGCCAGCCGCTCATCGACTTCTCGCTCTTCCGCAGCGCCGATTTCGCCGCCGGCAACGCCACCGGGTTCCTTCTGAGCGCCGCCATGATGGGGGTCTTCTTCACGGTCCCCATCTTCCTGCAGACCGTCCTCGGCTTCAGCGCCCTCAAGGCCGGCCTCGTGATGAGCCCGATGTCGGTGGTCATCATCTTCGCGGCCCCCGCCGCGGGCCTGCTCTCCGATCGTCTGGGCAGCAAATGGATCGTCGCCGCCGGCATGTTCATCCTCGCGTTCGGGCTCGCCTGGATGGCGGGGCTCGTCCCCGGCAACGAGAAGATCACGCCGGCGACCACGTCGCTCGACCTGCTCTTCCCCTTCATCCTCGCCGGCATCGGCATCGGCCTCTCGGTGGCGCCGGTCACGTCGGCGGTGATGGCCACGGCGCCGCAGGATCGCGTGGGCAACGCCTCCGGCGTGCTGAGCACGATGCGGCAGGTCGGGAGCCTGATGGGCATCGCCATCCTCGGGGCTGTCTTGCAGAACCGCATCGTCGCCAACGCCGGCGCCGGCATCGCGAGCGTGCAGGGACTGCCCGAGGCGGCCAAGCAGAAGATCGTCGAGGGCCTCAGCGGCGGCGGCATGCAGATGGGCATGCCCGAGGGAGGCGGCGCCATGCCGGCGATAGCCCAGAAGATGATGGAGGTCATGTTCAAGGGCTGGTTCACCGACGCCATCAACACGACGTTCATCGTGGGTGTGGCCTTCGCGTTCGTCGGCGGCCTCTGCGCCCTCCTGCTGCGCAGCCGCCCAAAGGAGGCCCGCGACCGCGCCGCCGAGACGGCCCCGGGCGTCTCGGCGGAGCCCGCGGTGGCCGTAGCCCGCTCGGGCGACACTTGACGAGGCCCGTCCGAGCCCATCCAAGGAGATGCCGGAGGCGGCGGCGAATGACACGGCACCTGAAGTGGTAACGTACGGGTGTCGAGGAGGTACCGCATGCCCGGGTCGACGCAGAGCGTGCAGCCCAGACTGATCGTGATCCCCCGTCAGCTCGAAGGCTTCTTCTACGAGCGCCTCACGCAGCAGTTCGCCGGCCGCGACGACCTCAGGGTCGTCGTCGAGCGGCGCGCGGGCGAGCGCAGACGCCCGCGCTGGGTCAGCGGCCCGGGGCCGTTCAGCGAGCGGCGCCACGCCGACCGGCGCGACCACGACGTCGTCTGGTCGCTCCCGGACATGCCGTTCTCGGCTTCCTGACCGCCTCGCAGCGAACGAGAAACGGCGGCGCGGCCGGCTTGTCAGCCGGCCGCGCCGCCGTTTGCGTCCGTCAGGCGCCGCCCGTCAGATCCAGCCGTTCTCGTGGCTGACGATGACGGCCTGCGCCCGGTCGACGACGTTGAGCTTGTGGTAGACGTTGTGCAGGTGGTTGCGCACCGTGCTCTGCGAGAGGTCGAGGGCCCGCGCCACCTGCTTGTAGGTCTTGCCGCCGGCCAGGAGCCCAAGGACCTCGAGCTCGCGGTCGGTGAGGGGGTTGGGGATGTCGCCCTTGGGCGGCCCCAGCTCGCCGAGGTGCACTTTGACGCGCGCCAGGAGCTCCTTGATGTGGAACGGCTTGGTGATGTAGTCGGCGGCGCCCTTCTCGAAGCCCAGGAGCTTGTCGTTGATCTCACGGCGCGCCGTGAGGAAGATGATCGGCGACCTGAGATCCACAGGCTTGGCGCGCAGGCGCTCGTAGACGGCGAACCCGTCCATGTCGGGCATCATGATGTCGAGGAGCACGAGGTCGGGGATGAAGTGCGAGGCCGCGCGAATGGCCTCTTCGCCGTTCGCGGCCGTCTGCACCTCGTAGCCTGTGTCCCCGAGGGCCTCGGAGACGAGCCTGCGGATGTCGGGCTCGTCGTCCACGACCAGGATGCGTTTGGCCATCAGCTCACTCTCCAGCTCCGGCGAAGGCACCAGACCCTCGCCTGCACTCCCCACGCTGCCTCGGCGCCGACGATCCAGGCGCCGCGACCTGCGGCGTCTCCGCGGTTCTCAGATTCGCGCCGCGGCTCCGGTTTCCCCCCGCCCCAGCCGTACGCGGGTATCGGCAGCATCGGGCAGCGACCTTAGTCGCGAGTCCGCCCGAAAGAGGACGACAGCTGTCGCGCGGCGCTCGTGCGGCTACCGCAGCAGCCGGTCGCCGTAGGCGATGAGCAGGGCGACGATCGCGACCCCGACCCCGGCAGCCAGGACGATGTCGAGGTACTGGCGGCGGCGCCAGGCGTCGATGCTCAGGGTGACGAAGCCGTAGCCCGCCACGACCAGCCCGACGATCCCGGCGATGACGATCACGAGGTTCACGACGCCCATGCTACACGCGTGGCGACGGGGACGGTGGGAAAGCCGGCGGTGTGCTCAGCGCTCGAGGCGCCCCGCGAGGAACTCGAGAGGATGGATGGCGGGACGGCCGGCGAGGTCGTGGATCTGCGTCCGGCACGAGGTGCCGGTCGCCAGCACGGCCGTCTCCGGCCCCTCTGCGCGCACCGCCGGGAGCAGCACTCGCTCCGCCATGGCCACGCTGAGCGCGTAGTGCTCGGCCTCGTAGCCGAACACCCCGGACATGCCGCAGCAGCCGGCGTCGAGCACCTCGACCTCGAGGTCCGGCACGGCCCCGAGAGCGCGTCCGGTGGCCGCCGCGAACGACAGCGCCTTCTCGTGACAGTGGCTGTGGAGCAGGACGCGGCCGCCGGCACGGAAGTGCAGGCGGCCGGCCTCGGCCCGATCGGCGACGAGCGCCAGCGCCGGGCGCGCCGCGGCGGCCACCTCGGCGACGCGCGGGTCGTCCGGCAACAGGCGCCGCCAGTCGTCGCCCACCATCGACAGGCAGCTGGGCTCGATGAACAGCAGATCGCAGCCCTCCGCGGCGCGCTCGTGGAGCGCGGCCAGTGCCGTAGCGGCCGCGGCGCGCGCCTTGTCGATCTGCCCGGTCGAGAGCGCGGTACGTCCGCAGCAGCCGGCGTCCACGACGGCCAGCTCGACGCCGGCGGCTCGCAGCAGGCTGGCGAGCGCCTCGCCGACCTGGGGCTCCTGATACTGCACGAAGCAGTCGATGAACAGCGCGGCGCCGGCGCGGGCCGGCGCCCCGGCCAGCCGCCCGGTGAGCGGCCGCCGCGAGAACGCCGGCAGAGGCCGCTGGTGGGCGACGCCGAGCGCGGTCGGCGACCAGACGCGCGAGCGGCGTCCTCGCGAGGGCGTTCACGAGCGGCGCCCCCGGCGACGCCAGCGCCGCGAGACGGCGGAACTCGCCGATGCCGCGCGCCAGGGCCGGTACCCCCTCCCTGGCGCGGATCTCGGCGAGCCACTCCGCCTTGAGGGCGGCCATGTCCACGCCGGCCGGGCACTCCGTCTTGCAGGCTTTGCAGGCGACGCACGTGCCGAGCACCTCGCGGAACTCGTCGGCGCCGACGGCGGCCAGCGGCACGGCGCCGCAGAGCACGCCCTGCAGGGCGTTGGCCCGGGCGCGCGTCGACTGCGCCTCGCTGCGACTGGCCGCGGCGGGCGGACACATGGTCCCGGTGAGCTTCTTGCAGAGGCCCGCGCCGAAGCACTTCTCCACAGCGAGGTCGAAGCCGCCCTCTGCGGCGTACGAGAGCCGCGGCGCCCAGGCGCCGTCGCCGCGGTAGTCGGCGCCGTAGCGCAGAGACTCGGCCACGGCGGGGCCGTCGACGATGATGCCCGGCCCCAGAAGACGGCGCGGGTCGAAGGCGTCCTTGACGGCGACCATGGCCGCATACAGGTCCGCGCCGAGCAGACCGGGCAGGGACCAGCTGCGCGAGCGCCCGACGCCGTGCTCGCCGGAGATCGCGCCGTGGTACTCGACGACCAGGCGCACGACGGACGCCGCCAGCGTCTCCATGCTGCGCACCCCGGCCGCCGACTTGAGGTCGAGCAGCGGCCGGACGTGCATGCAGCCGGCCGAGGCGTGCCCCGTGAACGAGGCGCGCGCGCCTGCGGCCGCCACGAGATGCTCGAAGTCGTCGCACGAAGACGTGCGAGGCACTCCGGGGCGACCGCCGTATCTTCGACGAAAGGGACCGGCCGGTCGGCGCCGGGAGCGCCCATGAGCAGCGGGACCACGGCGCGCCGCAAGGCGCCGGCCTCGGCGAGCGCGGCCGGGTCTTCCAGCCATTCCACAGCGGTCGCGCCGAGGTCGCCGGCCAGCGCGCGCAGCCGGCCGAGCCCGGCGCGCGCCTCGTCGGCGCTGCCCTGGTACTCCACGGTGAGCAGCGCCCGCTCCTCGCCGGCCATGAGCGGCGCCAGGCGGCCGAAGGCGGCGAGGTTCGGCGCCGCCCTCAGAGGGTCGAGGTCGAGCAGCTCGACGGCCGACGGACCTGTCTCGAGGATGGCGGCGTTCGCCTCCAGGGCGGCGCGCAGGGTGGCGAACGTCAGCGCCGCCCCCGTCCGCGCCGCCGGAAGGGGGTCGAGCGTCACCTCGATCTCCGCGAACAGCGCCAGCGTGCCCTCGGACCCGGCGAGCAGCTTCCCCAGGTTCGGCGAGGGCTCGAGCAGCTCGCGCAGGTTGTAGCCGGTCGTGCATCGCCGGGTCTGGGGCGAGTCCTCGGCGATCGGCCGGCGATAGCGCCCGCGGACCTCCGCGAGCGCCGCCCCCGCGGCGGCCGCACCCGCCCCTGCGAGCCCACTCGCGAGATCGTCGCCGCGGCACTGCCCGAAGACGAGCGCCGAGCCGCCCACGGTCACGGCGTCGACGCGGACGATCTTGTCTTTGGTCTCGCCGTAGACGATCGACCGCGACCCCGATGAGTTGTTGCCGACCATGCCGCCGATCGTGGCCTGGTCGACCGTGGACGTATCCGGGCCGAACTCGAGTCCGAAGGCGGCGGCGGCACGGTTCAGCGATGCCTGGATGACCCCCGGCTCCACACGCGCCGTGCGCGCCTCGGGGTCGATGGCCAGGATGCGGTCGAGCTTGAAGCAGTCGACGGCGATCCCCGGCCCGACGGCCTGGCCGGCGACGCTGGTGGCGGCGCCGCGCACGACCAGCGGCACGCCGTGCTCGGCGGCGATCGCCGCCGCGGCGTGCAGGTCGGCGACCGACGCCGCCTCCAGCACCACGTCGGGGACGACGCGGTAGATCGAGGCGTCGGTCGAGTACAGCCAGCGCCGGAGCGGCGACGTGGAGACGGTGCCGGCGACCGCGCCTCGCAGCGCTGCGGCGGCGGCGCGTCCCTGCGCGGTGAGCTCGGGGATGCGGTGGCGGGCGCCCATGGCGTCAAGGATACCGCCTCAGAGCCCGCCCGGGCTGAAGGCCGGCAGCCAGCGGCCCATCTGCTCCAGCACGCCGAGCATCATGAGCACCCCGAAGACGCACAGCAGCACCCCCGCCCCGACCTGGATGGCCCGGTAGTGCCGCTTGACGACCCCGAGACGCCGGTTCATCCAGTCGAAGGCCAGAGCGGCGAGGACGAACGGCACGCCCAGGCCGGCCGAGTAGACCAGCAGGAGCAGCGCGCCGGACGCGGCGCTCTGGCTCGAGGCGGCCATGCTGAGGATGGCGCCGAGGACGTAGCCGACGCACGGCGTCCAGCCGATGGCGAGGGCGGTCCCCGTGAGAAAGGCGCCGCCCGCCCCCGCATGCCGGGGCGTCATCCTCATGACCGGCTTCGGCAGCCGGACGACGCCGGCCACCACCAGGCCGCTGACGGCGATGAACGCGCCGGCGGCGATGGTCAGCTCGTGCCGGTAGCGGATGAGCAGCCGGCCGACGCCGCCGGCGCCGGCGCCCATCGCCACGAACACCAGCGTGAACCCGGCGACGAACAGCAGCGAGGTCCAGAGCAGGCGCCGGCGCTCGCTGCCCAGGCGCTCCACCCCGACGCCGGAGATGAACGAGAGATACACCGGCAGGAGGGGAAGCACGCAGGGCGAGACGAACGAGAGCAGGCCGGCGAGAAAGGCCAGGCCGATGCCGGACAGGCTGAGCGTCGTGATCTGGGCCGCGATCAAGGGTCCGGCGTGGTCATCGGCGCCTCAGACCGGCCCCCCGGAGAATGGCGGGTCGGCGGAGCTCACTGGGCCTTGGCGAGGCTCGCGGTGAACTGGTCCAGGCTCGCCGCGCCGACGATGCGGTCCACTTCCTGGCCGCCGGCGTTGTAGAAGATGGTCGTCGGCACGCCGGTGATGCCGTCCTTGGCGCCGAGGCTGTTGTCGTCGAGCACGACCGGATAGGCGAGCCCGTACTTGGACATGAAGTCGACGACGTCGCTCTGCTGGTCGTCGACCGCGACGCCGACGAAGGCGGCCTCGCCGCTCTTGGACTGGGAGAACGCGGCGAGGTCCGCCGCCTCGGCGTTGCAGGGACCGCACCACGAGCCGAAGTAGTTCACGACCAGCGGCTTGCCCGCGTAGTCGGCGACGCTGAAGTCCGCGGGCGCGATGAACTCCACGTCGGCCGACGAAGCCGACGAGCGAAGAGCCCGAGCCGCCGCAGGCGCCGAGGGCGGACGCCGCCGCGACGACGACGAGCAGCATCACCAGGAGCCAGACCCTTTTCGTGTGCATCACTTCCCCTTCTGCGTGCGACAACAGGAGACCGGCGGTCGCGCCGGTGCGCTTCTCGACAGAGCTTACCCGCTGGGCCGGTGTTTGCGCTCCGGCGCAGTCGAGGTATAATACCCCCTAGGGTATGAACACACCATCCGACCGGGAGTGCCATGGCTTCCTACGATCTGGTCTGCGAGAAGTGCGACCACGCCTTCGAGGTGTTCCGTCAGGGCTTCCTGAAGGACGAGGATCGCGTGTGCCCCGAGTGCGGCTCGGAGGACGTGCGCCAGAAGTTCTCGAGCTTCCTGAAGAATCTGGGCGGGTCGACCGGCGGGAGCGCCTGCGCGCCGTCGGGCAGCCCCTTCGGCTGAGGCTGATCCTCCGCGGCGCGGTCGCGCCGCACGGAACGACGCCTGGAAGGGCGGGGCGCTCGCGAGCGCCCCGCCCTTCTTCGTTGCCGCGCCCCACATCCGCGCCAGACCACAGGCGCGGGACGGCGGCAGACCCGTATCGTCGCCGGACGCCTTCGGGAGTAGACTCGGCGCCACAACGCGCGCCGCGCCGGGGATGGAGGAACGCCCCATCCAACGCGGCGCGCCCTCGGACCCACCAGCAACGAAGGGGGCACTCGTGCGGAGACTGCTGTTCGCTGCGGCGCTAGGAGCGCTGCTCATGATCCTGGTGGCGGCGCCGGCCGGCGCCGCGCCGCCCAACGAGGTGGCCCTGGCCAGGCACTTCGCCGAGCTCGGCCTCATCCCGGCCTACGCGACCCCCGAGATGGCTCTCGTCAGCCGTCAACTCGATGGTCGGCGGCGGGCCCAGGTACGAGCTCAAGTCGCCGCTCGTGCAGCGCTCGATCAAGGGCAAGAAGTCGTCGCTGGCGCGCTTCCTTGCCCGCCGGACGGCAGACCCAAGCGCCACTGAGACCTACACCACCAAGGCCCTGGTCTTGCTGGTCGAGTTCGGCGACGAGGCCTGGCCGGCCGGCTCGCCGTCTCCCACCGGGCCGATGACCCCCGGCCCGCTGCACGGCGTCGATCCCGGCGCCGGCGCCCGACGACAACAGCACCTACTGGCCGGGGGACTTCTCGCGGATGCACTACCAGCAACTGCTGTTCGGCAATTCCTACTCGATCTACGACGCCGCCGGGAACTATCGCGGCAGCAGCGACTCGACGATGCGCAACTACTACCTCGAGCAGTCGCACGGCACCTTCACCGTGTCCGGCGATATCGCCGACGTGGGTCAAGCTCGACCTGCCGGAGTCGTGGTACGGCGCCGACAGCGACCCGTGGAACGTCACCGACGACCTCACCGGCCCCTTGTGGCGCGTCGCCCGCGACGCCGTCGCCGAGTTCGCCGCGGAGAACCCGGATTCCCGTGGGCCGACTACGACAACGAGAACCCGTACGGCATCACCGGCGACGACTTCTATCAGGCCGACGGCTACGTGGACCATCTGATCCTCATCCACGCCGGCAGCGGACAGGAGGACGGAGGAGGCGCGCAGGACTCCGACGCCATCTGGTCGCACTCGTGGGGCATCTTGGAAGAGCACCAGCGGCGGCCCCGGCGACGGGCCGGGCTACATGGTGCCGGGCACCGAGGGCCAAGGGCCCCGAGCAGACCGGCATCTGGGTCTACCCGTACACCATCAACCCCGAAGACGGAAGCTCCGGGGTCTTCTCTCACGAGTTCGGCCACGACCTCGGCCTGCCGGACGAGTACGACTACTCGAGCGTCACCGGCGACGCCAGCACCGGCTTCTGGACCGTGATGTCGAGCGGCTCGAACCTCGGCCGCCAGTGGGGCGTCGCCAGCGAGCCCGGCCCCATGAACGTGTGGGACAAGTACGCTCTGGGCTTCGTCACGCCCAAGACCGTCAAGCGGGGCACCACCGCCACCGTGAAGCTCCAGCCTGCGGCTACCGGCGCCGCCGGCTCGACGGGCGTCATCATCCCGCTGCCGAAGCGCAAGCACGTGATCGAGCTCAGCGGCAAGGACGGCGCCCTCGAGTGGTACTCCGACTTCGGCAACGACCTGGACAACACCCTCACGACGAAGTCGGCGGTCGCGGTGCCCGTCGCCGACGCGACCCTGACGCTGCGCACGTGGTACGACATCGAACAGAGCTACGACTACGCATACGTGTGGGTGTCCGACGACGACGGCGCAACGTGGACCACGGTGCAAAGCGACGCGACCGTGGACGACGGCACGGGCAACTACGGCCTGAGCGGCACCGATACGGACCACTGGCAGGACACGATGACGTACGACCTGTCGGCGTACGCCGGCAGGTCGGTCCTCGTGAAGTTCGAATACTGGACTGACCCTGGCGTCGCCCCGAGGGGCTGGGAGCTCACCGACATCGCGGTCGGCGGCGTCAAGATCGAGGAGAGCGCCTTCTCCAGCCAAGGCTGGCTGCGCGTGGACGGCGGGGTCGGCAGATTCTCGGACCAGTACTACATCGCCGAGTACCGTACTCACGATGGCTCCGACGCGCTGCTCAAGAACTGCTACGAGGCGAACGGTCTCTACGACGACTGGGTCGACTGGTTCAGCTACAACCAGGGCCTGCACCTCATCTATCGCGACACGTTCTGGCAAGACAACGACGTCGCCGCCCGCGGTGGCGGCAACGGCGGCTGGAACGTGATCGACGCGCGGCCGCTCCCCGACGGGATCGCGTATGGCGAGACCGTCGGCTACTGGCGGCCGCGCATCCAGGTGCGCGACGCGGCCTTCAGCCTGAAGCAGACCGCGTCCCAGAGCATCTGGTTCGCGGACTACGACGCCGGCGTGTCGGTGGGCGAAAGCGTCGCCCCCGGCAAAGCCGCGCAACCCTGGTTCAACGACGCGTGGACCTACTGGTTCGCCGAGTCGCCCGAGGCTGGGACAAAGATCCCGAAGAATCTCGGCGTGCGCATCCAGGTGAAGGGCATGAACGCCGACGGAATGACGATCTGGGTGGACAACAAGAAGTGACCCACTGACCATCGCCGCGATCGGCGGGGGCGGCGCGCCGCAAGGCGCGCCGCCCCTCTTCCTTCACCACGGCGGGCTCGCGACGCCGGCCGCTACCGGGCGCTCGCTGCGACCTGATAGCATCGCTGCATGCACGTCCTGGTCACCGGCGGCGCCGGCTACATCGGCAGCGTGATCGCCGCGCGCCTTCTGGCGCGCGGCCACGCGGTGACCGTCTACGACGACCTGTCGCGGGGTCACCGCGCGGCCGTCCCGGCCGGGGCGTCGTTCGTCGAAGGGGACATCCGCGACGCGATGCTGGTGCGCGCCGCGCTCCAGGACGCCGACTGCGATGCCATCGTCCACATGGCAGCGCTGGCCGAGGTGGGCGAGTCGGTGGAGCAGCCCGAGCGCTACCACGATGTGAACGTGAACGGCACGGCGGCCGTGATCGCGGCGGCCAAGGCCGCCGCCGTCGGCCGCCTCGTCTTCTCCTCCACGGCCGCCGTCTACGGCGCGCCCGGGCGCGTGCCTATCGAGGAGGACGACGAGCTCGCGCCCACCAACCCGTACGGCGCGAGCAAGCTCGCCGGCGAACGCCTGCTCGAGCAGGCGCGAGACGCCGGCGACCTCGCCTTCACCGCCCTGCGCTACTTCAACGCCTGCGGCGCCGACGGGCCCTGTGGGGAGGATCACCACCCGGAAACGCACCTGCTCCCCCTGGCGCTCTCGGCAGCCAGGGACGGGACCCCGATACGCGTGTTCGGCGACGACTACCCCACCCCGGACGGCACCTGCGTGCGCGACTACGTGCACGTGGCCGACCTCTCCGACGCCCACATCCTCGCCCTGGAGGCACTGCCCGCCGTCCAGGGGGCCTTCAACCTGGGCACCGGCCGGGGCGACTCGGTGACACGTGTGCTGGACGCCGTCTCCCGCATCACCGGCTTGGAGCTGCGCCGTGAGATGGTGGGCCGGCGCACCGGAGACCCGCCGGCGCTCGTGGCGAGCGGGCGACGGGCAGCGGCGCAGCTCGGCTGGCGCCCGCGGCGCAACCTGGAAGACGCCGTCCGCGATGCGTGGGCGTGGATGCAGGCGCATCCACAGGGCTACGCAGACTGACGAGCGCGTGAACGGGGAAGCCGGGCTTGGTCGCCCGGACGGCGGCGGCGCCCGTGACAGCCGGCGCCGACTCTAGGCCACGGGCTGCGGCGCCAGCGTCCTGAGGGTCACGGAGTCGAGCACGTCCATGAGCTGAGCCTGGGCGCGCAGCCAAACCGGGTGCACTTCGCAGTCGCCGCTCCGCGCGCAGTCCTCGGGCCAGAGCACGCACTGGTTGAGCGAGATGGGTCCGTCGACGGCCTCGATGACGTCGCGCATCGTGATGTCCACGGCGGGGCGCGCCAGGGCGAAGCCGCCGCGCGCGCCGCGCTGAGAGACCGCGAGGCCGGAACGCACGAGGCTCTGGAGGATCTTGGCGAGGAAGCTCTCGGGGATGTCCTGTGCCTGACCGATCTCGTGGAGCGACGCCACGTGGCCCTCGGGGAACCGCGCGAGGTAGGTCATGGCGCGAACGGCGTATTCGCCGCCGCGGGTGAGCTGAAGTCCCATGGGCACCCTCTTTCTACAGGAGACCGGACAGAAACGGTCCTTTTGAACTCTATCTCGGCGCCCGCAGAGCGTCAACTGCCGGGCGCCGCCGGCCGCGCGCGGCGAGGCGCCCCCGAGGCCGCGTGTTAAGCGGCCGTTAAGCTTGGTTAGGCGGCCGCTTCATTCCCCCTGTTTGCGGGCAAAACGCGGTCGCCAGGGGAGATTCCCGGTGCTATCCTGCCAAGGCTCGAGTCCTCTCACGCACGGAAGGACGAGGTTGAAGAAGCACTACGTACTCGCCGGCGTCGGCGTGGCGCTGCTCGTGGCCGCGGCGATCGTCGTCGCCGGCACGAGCTCCGGAGGCGGCGACGCCGCGGGCACCGCGGCCGAGCCCTCGACGGCCGGCCAGTCGTTGCCACCCGGGCATCCGGCGGTCGGCGACAAGGCCGGCGAGGCCACAGCCGCGCCGGTCACAGAAGACGCCGTCCAGCAGAAGATCGCCCAGCTCGAGAGCGCCAGCGCCGACCAGCCGGACGACGTGGCCGTGCTTCTCGAGCTCGGCGACGCCTACTTCCTCGGGCAGCGCTACCAGCAGGCGGCGCGCACGTTCCGCACGGCGCTCCAGATCGACCCCGGCAACCCCACGGCCACCGTGCGCCTGGCCATGGTCTGGCACGCCGACGGCGACTCGGAGCGCGCGGCGGAGGCCATCAAGGCCGTCCTCGACGCGGCGCCGGAGAACCAGGAAGCCCACTACTCGATGGCCATCATCTACTTCTCGGCCGATCGCATCGAAGAGGCCAAGAGCGAGTGGGTCTCAGCGGCGAAGCTCGATCCATCGTCCCCCATCGGGCGACGTTCCCAGAGCTTCGTCGACCTTCTCGAGGGCAGGCAGACGTCGGCTCCGGCCGACGGCGAGTAGGGTCGGCCGCTACTCCACCGGTTCGAGCCGGGAGTTGGGGCGGTACGACCGGCCGACCTTCGCACAGGCGACGCCGTCCAGAAGCACGACGTCGGCGGTGAAGTCGGCGACGCCCCGCAGCAGACTGCTCCCCACGCCGTAGGCGTCGGCCGGCACGCCGGCCGCCTCGAAGGCGGCGATGCGCGCGGCGGTGAAGCCGCCGCTCACCACGATCCTGACGCGCTCGAAGTCCTCCGCGTCCAGCGCCCGCCGCACCTCGCGCACCAGCTCCGGAGCGACGCCGGTAGGCCGGAGGCTCCCCGTCGTCGGCCACAGCGAGCGATCCACGAGTGTCTCCGAGGTATCGAGACGGACCCCCCACAAGCGGGCGCCGAGCGCCCGGGCGCAGGCGAGGCTCGTGCCGACGCAGTCGTTGTCGAAGTCGACCAGCGCCGTGACGTTGAGCTCCGGGTAGTACGTGTCGGCGAAGCGCCGGGTGGCCTCGACGGTGTCTCCGCCGCAGGCGGCGATGAGGCCGTGAGGTACCGTGCCGATGCCCTTGCCGCCCCACCAGGAGGCCTGTGCGTCGGTGCTCACGCCGATCGCGCCGGCGATGTGGGCGGCGTACCCGTCGCCGGTCTGCACCCGGTAGTGATCGAAACGCGCCGGAAAGAAGAGGATGGGCTTGCCGGCAGCGGCTTCCACCACGCGGCGCACGTTCGTGCTGATCAGCGTGCGCCGCGTGAGCGCCCCCAGGAACACGGTCTCCAGGTGGGCGAAGAGGCCGTAGTCGCCGGCGATCGTCATGACCGTCTCTCCGGCGGCCACCTCGTCGCCGTCGTACAGCGCCGAGACGGCGAGCTGGTCCCAGCCCGGCTCCCACGAACGCGCGGCCGCCTCTCCCACAAAGCGCCCGGAACACAGCTTGAGCACGGCCAGCGCCTCGTCCATGCCGCCGAGCACCGCGCGCTCCTGCTTCTGGAAGACCTGCATCGTGACCCGGGGATGCAGGCCCTGGGCCTCGAGGACGCCCTTCGTGCAGTTGAAGTAGGCGTCCGAGTAGTAGCCGTCGCGCATGCGTCCGAGCGGCAGCGCGAAGACCTCGGGAGACAGGCGTGTACGGGGCATGGCATGGTCCTCCAGGAGTCGTCAGAGCCCGAGCCGGGCGCCCACCTCGGCGAGCACCTCGCCCGGGGTGACGTCGAAACGCAGCGTGTAGGTGCCGGCCTCTCGGGCGTCGAGCAGGAGAAAACGATCGGGTGAGCGGCGCAGCGTACCGGGGCCGCCCGCGAGCGACCAGTACGGCGACCACGTGACCTTGAGCAGGTAGGTCCCGGGCCGGTCGACGTCCACCGCGAAACCGCGGTGCCCCATGCGCGTCACGTGTGCCGTACCGCCGTTCAGGCCCACCGCGAGAGGCTCGGCGTCGCGCAACCGGTACACCGTCCAGGCTCCGGTGCGCTCCACGACCTCGAACTCGGGGGACGTCTCGAGGATCTTCACCTCGCGCTGGCTCCACGCGTCGAGCGGGGCGTCGGGCAGGAAGACGTACTGCACGCCCATGCGGCGCAGCCAGGCGACATAGGTCGCCGCATCGTAGGTCGTGTAGAACAGGCTGTTGTGGATGGCGTCCGCCTGGCGGTACCAGCCGCGCGTGATGGGGTAGCCGGCCTCGGGGAAGTAGGCCGCCTCCCAGTGGCGGCGCAGCGCCACGACGTGGATGCGGTAGTCCGGGTCGTAGTACCGCGCCGCCGCAGCCAGGGCCGGGGCGAAGAAGCTCGCCCGCGTCTGCGGCCATTCGTCGGTACGCGTGAAGTGACTATACGGCGCGCTGATCTGCAGGAGCCCGAACAGCACGATGGGTATGACGGCCAGATCACCGTAGGGGAACGGCCGCTGCAGCCGGGAGTGCCGCAGCAGGACAAGGAGCGGCAGGCCGAACACGAAGAAGAAACGCCCGATGTTGTTGCCCAGTGGGCTGCCCGGCGTCACGAAGGAGAACACGCAGACGGCCGCGTACGTCAGGAACAGGACGACGAAGGGCCGGCGCGGGTGGGCGGCGTTGACACCGGACAGCGCCAGGCCGGCGAGCGCGAAGCCAAGATAGAGCAGCAGCTGCGATGTCTCGTCGAGATAACCGCCCGGCTCGCTGAAGGCGGCGCCGAGAACGACGCGCACGACGATGAACGGCGCGACCGCGCCACCGAACCAGAGGTAGCGGCGGCGCAGCGCCGGCCGTGCGACGACGTCGGACAGCATGAACGGCAGGCACACGACGAAGGCCATCGGGTTGGCGAAGATGCCGATGCCCACGGGGAGCGCGGCCCAGAGCGGCCGCTTTCGCGCCAGCAGAGCCAACCCACCCATGGTGAGCGCAAGCCCGAGGACGAAGGGGTCCTGACCGTGCGCGAGATACACACTCATCGTCCCGGCGAAGACCCAGGCGGGCCAGATGTCGTCGATGCCCCACATGTCCCGCTGGTAGACGTAGTACAGGACGGGCAGCACGCCGGCGGAGACGATCACGATCAGCTTCGAGGGTACGTACAGCGCGAGCAGGTAGAAGACGAACCCGTAGTTGGCGGCGCCGTAGCCGCCGCCGTACCAGAAGCCGTCCCAGAACACCGACTGGCCGCGGCGCAGGAGGAAGACCTTGTACGCATGGGCGGCGTCGTCCCAGCCGGGCAGCCCGCCGCGGTACATCAAGAAGGCGACGAGGGCGACGGCCGCCGTGCTGCCGAGCCACAGCGCGAGCAGCCCGCGCCGCGACTTGAGGCGCGCTTCGGTACTCGCCAAGGTCACTGCCCCAGCTCCGCCGCGGCCGTCTCGGGGAGATCGAAACGCTCCTGCATATGTGACCCCTACGGCTTCACGGGCTTCACCGCTCCAAGGCAGCGCCCCGAGCAGCGGGCGCCCGCGCGCCAGTGGCGCGACGGCCAGCCAGAAGAGCGAGCCTCGGGCGGGCAGGCGCAGCGGCCGTTGCGGAGGCGCAGGTCGCGGCGACGGGGAGATTCACTCGCGGGGCCCGGCGAGACGCATGGCCGCGACGAAGCTCGCCGCCAGCGCCGGGCACCGGGGCAGCGAGGGGTACAGAGTGGTGGCCAGGCAGCGGCCGAGAGCGAAGCCCTCGGCCTGACCCGGCTCGCCGGCCTCGCCCACGTGGTAGGCGAACGACTCCTGTTCCAGCAGAAGGAACTCGAGATCGAACAGCTCGTACAGCAGGTTGTCGCCCTCGTCGAAGGGATTGCCGCGCGCCGCCCGGGCGCGCACGTAGCGGGGACGCTCGTACCACTCCAGGAGCTCAGCCTCGGCGGGCAAGACGCCGGCGAGCTCGTGACTGCGCCCGCGGCTGTCGGCCAGGCGGCGCAGCAGCAGGAGCGCGCCGCCGCCCACGGCGAGGGTGGGGAGGCCGTCGCCGATGGCCTCGGCGAGCGCCGCCTGCAACTCGGTGTTGCCGGCGAAGGCGGGTAGCTGCTCCTCGTCGAGCTGTCCGGCGAGCAGCAGGCCGCTGACCTCCGGAGGCAGCTCGCGGTCGCGCGAGATGTTGAGCGGCACGAGCTCGAGCCCCATGGCCTGCAACATGTCGACGTTCTCGAGAGCGAACGGCTCAAGCGGCGGGCCCCAGGCCACGGCGAGGCTCAGGCCGTAGGCGGCCGGAAGCGGCGTCAGGAGCCGCCGCGCGCTTCCGGGCAGGAAACCCCGCCGCGTCGCCGCCGCCAGGAGGTCGTCCCGGTCGAGATAGCTCCCCGCCTCCGCACACAGCAGCCGCTCGCTGCCCTTGACCGGCCGCGGGCCGATCTGGCGCAGCGTGCCCGCCGCCGCCGAGTAGCCCCGCACGAACTGCTCGCTCAGCTGCGGCGGGATCCAGCCGAGGACGGGAAGGCCGACGTCGCGGCGCAGGATCTGCCCGAGCTCGGCCGCGGCGCCGCGCTCGTCGCCGCCGACGACGATCACCCCGGCGATCTCGAGGCGGCCCGCGAGGGCGCGCACCCCGCAGGCTGCGGCCGCCGCCGTGGCGCCGCGCTCACGCGCGTCCAGGACCAGCACGAGAGGAGCATCGAGACCGGCGGCGATGTCGACCGCCCGCGAGCCCTTCACGCCCTGCCAGCGGTCGAGGGCGGGCTGCACCGCCACCAGAAGCACGAGATCGCAGCCCTCGCTCCAGTAGTCGTAGAGCTCGAGCACGGCGTCGTCGTGAAGCGCCGGATCGAGCACCCGGGGCGCCCTGCCCTCGCCGGCGTACAGGAGCCGCCACAGCGGGAGGTCCGCACCGATGGTGACCACGCGGACGGCGCGCTGCTCGGCGAAGCATGCCTGGAGCGCGCCTGCGGCGAGAGCCAGGGCAGGGCCGGGGTCGAGCCCGCACACCACGAGCCGCGGTACCGACATGAACGGGTCCTCCTTTCGGCCGGCCGCGCTGCCCGCTACGGCCGGCGGTCCGCGCGCGAAACGGACTTCGGGTCCCAAGGTAGAATACCTTACTCGCCCGGACCACAGCGCGGAGGCATGAGTGGAGCGGATGGACCTGCGCAAACAACTGCACGACGTGCTGTGGGCTCGCGTGCTCTTCACGCTGGCCCTCCTGCTCGCGGTGCTGTGGGTCCAGGTCGACGATCACGGCCTCGTGACCGCGGAGCTGCTCGTGTCCCTCGCGGTGGTCGTCGCCGTCAATGTGCCCTTCTTCCTCCTCGAGAACCGCGTGGAGACGCGCACCCTGGCCGGGGCCATCGTCGTCGTCGACCTTGCCCTCGTGTCGGTCGCCATCATCTTCAGCGGCGGCGCCCTCAGCGCGGCGGCCGTCTTCTACGCGTGGCCCATCGTGCTTGCCACCGTCTTCCTGCCGGCCTGGGCGCCGTATGCGGCCGCGGCGGCGGCCGGCGCGGCCTACGCCGGCATCTGGGAGCTTCAGCACGTCGGCTGGCTCCACACGACCGCCATGGTGGCCGAGATCAACGTGCCCCCCAACTGGATGCTGATCACGGTGTGCCTGCACGTGGCGGCGTTCCTGCTCATCGCCCTGCTGGCGGGGCGACTCGCCACGGCCATGGTGCGCACCACCGTCCAGCTCAGCACCGCCAAAGCCAACACCGACGAGCAGCTGCGGCGCATGCAGGCCACGAACGAGCAACTGCGCCTGATGAGCGACAGCAGCCGCGTCTTTCTTCGCCACCAGGACGTGGACGCGCTCATGCCCGAGGCGCTCAAGCAGATCGTGGGCGCCTCGGGCATGAGCGCGGGCTTCGCCCTCGTGCTCAATCACAACAGCGGCGACTTCGACGACAGGGCAGAGCTGGGGCCGCTCGACGCGGCTTTCGTGCGCAAGATGAAGGAGCTCGGGATCGTCGACGTCGCCAAGGCCAAGGCTCAGCTCCACGAGGAGGTCACCGACGCGCAGGTCGGCCGGCTCCTCAAGGCCGCCGAGAAGGGGGGCTTCCACGGCTTCCTCACGGCGCCGCTCGAGGCCAAGCACGAGCTGCTCGGCGTGATCTGCCTGTTCTACCGCCAGAGCGAGGCGGTGCCGGCGACGGCGGTCTCCACCGTACGCGCCCTGAGCGACCAGGTCGCCCTGGTCGTGCGCAACATCCAGTTCAACGAGGAGCTCGCGCGCAAGAACAGCGAGCTCACGCACCTCGACGAGCTCAAGAGCGACTTCATGGCCACCATGAGCCACGAGCTGCGCACGCCCCTCACGTCGATCATCGGCTACAGCGACATGCTGCTCAGCGGGATGACCGGCGAGCTCAACGAGAAGCAGGGCGTCTTCGTCGAGAGCATCCTCAGGGGCGGAGAAGCGCTCCTCAACCTGATCAACGACATCCTGGATCTCACCAAGATCGAGGCCGGGCGGCTTGAGCTGAATTCGGAATCGGTCGACCTGCGCGCGGCGCTGCTGGGCGTGCTTCCCGTCGTCAAGCCGCGCGCGCAGGACAAGAGGATCCGCATCTCGACGTTCCTGCCCACCGACCTTCCGCTGATCTCGGCCGACCCGGCGAAGTTCAACCAGATCCTGCTGAACCTGCTGACCAACGGCATCAAGTACACACACGACAACGGCAGCGTGAGCGTCGAGGCGCGGATCACCGGCGACATGGTCGAGATCTGGGTGAACGACACCGGCATCGGCATGGCCAAGGAGGACCAGAACAAGGTCTTCCAGCGCTTCACCCAGATCGACTCCTCCGCCACGCGCACGCAGGGCGGCACCGGCCTCGGCCTCACCATCGTCAAAGAGCTCGTCGAGCTGCACGGCGGTACCATCCGCTTGCAGAGCAAGCTCGGCAAGGGCTCCAGCTTCATCTTCACCATGCCGATATCAACCAAGCCCGTCGACCCGCTGTCGGCCGGCAAGATCAGCTGAGGAGGTGCCCACCGTGGCGAAGGCCATCCTGGTGGCGGACGACGACCCCGATATCCTGAGCATCGTGTCGATGTCGCTCGAGACGCAGGGGTACACGGTCTACAAGGCGACGAACGGGCGCGAGGCGGTCGATCTCGCCAAGCAGCATCATCCCGACCTCGTGCTCATGGACATGATGATGCCGATCGTGAGCGGCTACGAGGCCGTGACCGAGCTCAAGGCCGATGCGGCGACCCGCGACATCACCATCGTCGGCCTCTCCGCGAAGGCCATGGCCACCGACATGGAGCGCGCCACCGACGTCGGCATCGACGGCTACATCACGAAGCCCTTCCGCATCGCCCAGGTGCTCACCGTCGTCGCGAGCTATCTGCAGGGCTGAGCGCCACCGGTACCCGCTGCCGCCGTGCGGCGGCGGGCAGGAGCCGGCGCTCCTCCGGCGTACAAGTCAGATGATCATGACGAAGGACCCCCGCATCACGCTGCAGCCGATGCTCTGCGTCGCCGACGTGGACACCCGCCTCACGTGCAGCACCTACTGCGCCGTGTGCGTGTACTACGTGCGCGACCGGCGCATCGGCGAACGGCGTTGCAGCCCCAGGCGCACGCACGACCGCCGCATCCTCGGCCGTCTCTGACCACCCTCCCCCGGCGCGCCGCACGCACGGCACCTCGCGCGGACACCGGCGGCCTATCATGGACGGCGCCCATCTGCCGATATCGGGACTAGTCGCAATCCCAGGAGAGGCGCGCCACGTCGGACCAGACCGGTGATGAGCGTCGAGGCGGAAGCCTCGGCTACAAACGCGGGGTGAGCCTGCAGCTCAAGACGACCGCGATCGTGGCGGTCACCCTCGCCGCCTTCTTCTACGTCGTCACCTACTGGGTCGACCTCGAGTCCACCTTGCAGCTGGCCGCCGCGGTGCTCGTCGTGTTCGCACTCATCGCCCTGACGTTCGACCTGTGGGTCTACCGGCCGCTCAACGGGCTGATCCGGCGCGCCCGCAAGCGGCTGGGCGGCAGTTACGAGCGCAACGACCCCTACTACCGCGACGAGACCCGCGAGCTCGGGCATCTGGTCGGCACGCTCATCGCCGTGTTCACGGCCGCCGAAGACAAGGAGTGGGTCTCGCAGAGCATCAAGGCGGACCTCGAGCGCATGCGCTCGCTCAACCGGCAGCTCATGGACGTCGGCGAGCTCGGCAAGGAGATGAACGCGGCCCTGCCGTATCGCGAGACGGTGGAGCGCGTGCTGTCGCGGAGCAAGGCCTTCTTGCACGCCGACTTCGCCGCCCTGCTGCTGCTCGACGCCGACGCGCGCGCCTTCTCGCTCGAGGGCGCCCAGGGTGTCCTCTCCCCCACGCTCTCCGCGGAGTGCTGCGCATTCACGCCCGACTGCCCCGTGCGCCAGGCGATCGCCGGCGGCCGGCTCACGCGCAGCATCGACCACACGTGCTCGCTCTTCCCGCACACCATGAAGGACCAGCTCGTGATCCCCGTGCACGTCGAGAACATCGGGGACATGGCCGTGCTGGCGACCTCCACCACGGGCGACTACGTCGGCCTGCTGTCCGACGACATCCTCGTGGCCCTGCAGAACCACGTGCAGAGTGCGCTGACGAACGCCCACAAGTACGACGCCATCCGCCGCCAGGTGGTCACCGATCACCTCACGCGCCTCTACAACCGGCGGTACTTCATGAACCGCGCCGGCGAGGAGATCGAGCGAAGCCTGCGCCATCAGGCGCCGCTGAGCGTCCTCATGATCGACATCGACCACTTCAAGGAGTTCAACGACACCTACGGCCACGCCACCGGCGACCGCGTCCTGCAGACGGTCGCACGGGCCATGCAGGACGCGCTGCGCAAACCCGACATCTGCGCCCGGCACGGCGGCGAGGAGTTCGCCGTCCTCCTGCCGAGCACGCCCGGCGACAACGCCTACTACGTGGCCGAGCGCGTGCGGCGCACGCTGAGCGGTACGCGCTACACCGGCCTCGGGCTGTCGGCGGAGGCGAACATCACGATCAGCGTCGGCGTGGCCACGTGCCCGCGCGACGCCACCGACCTCGACACTCTCATGGAACTGGCCGACAAGGCGCTGTACCGCGCCAAAGCGGCGGGGCGCGACCAGGTCGTGCTCCACGGTGCGGAGCAGCGCGAGCGGGTCAGGACCTGACGCGCGCCGCCGGCGGCGCCGGCGAAAGACCCATCCCCCAAGCGATGACCGCCGGCGGCAGGCAGCCCCACTTCAGCAGTTCGTCGTGGAAGTCCCGCAGGGAGCCGCCCCGCTCCCGCTCGTAGACGGCGGCCAGACGCCGCACCTCGCGCTTGCCGAGCAGGTAGCTCATGGCCTGCCCCGGCTCGCCCGCGTACCTCCGGCACTCGAGCTCGGCCGCGTAGCGGTTCATGTGCGCCTCGGCGCAGAGATAGTCGACGGCTGCCGGCAGGTCCATGACCCCCAGATGCAGCTCGATGTCGATGACCACCCGGCAGGCGCGCCACACCTGGTCGTTGAGGCGCATGAGGCGCACGGCGGGATCGGCCAGGAACCCTTGCCGGTCCATGAGCTCCTCGCAGTAGAAGGCCCAGCCCTCGACGAGGATGTTGCCCCCGTCCGGGATGTGAGCGACGCGGCGCGCGAGAGTCGGCGCGCGATTGGCGCTCACCAGCTGCAGGTGATGGCCGGGGTACGCCTCGTGCACGCCGGTCGTGGCGAGCGAGGCGCGGGCATGACTTCGCAGCGCCGCTTCGAGCTCCACGCCGTCCAGGCCGTCGCGCGGCGGCGTGACGAAGTAGAAGCCCAGCTGGCGCGCGTCGTAGGGGCCGGGCGGATCGTAGGCGGCGAAGGGCAGCAGGCTGCGCAGAAAGGTCGGGGTCGCCATGACGGTGAGCTTCTCGCCCGGCGGGATGGTGACGAGACCGCCGGCGACGACGTGAGCCCGCGCGTCCTCCACGGCGCGTCGGTAGGCCGCCACCAGGTCGTCCGGCGCCGGGTGGTCTGACTGCAGCGCGGCCACGGCCGACGCAGCGTCGCCGTGGCCGAGCTCCGCGGCGACCTCGAGCATGTCGTCCCTGGTCTCGGCCAGCACGTCGCGCCCGTAGCTCGCCAGCTCCTCGAGCGACTCGTCGAGCACGTGCTCCCAGAGCAGGATGTCCTCGAGCACGGCGCGGCCGGCGCCGCACTCCGCCACGGCCCCCGGAAGCAGGCCGTCACGCAGATGCTCGCGAAAAGCCGCCAGCGCCGCGCAGGCAGTCTGCGAAGCGCGGTCGAGAGCGCCCTCGAGGCCGGCTCCGGCGGCGAAGGCGCGGACCGTGGGCCCGGCCAGCTCGAGAAGCCCGTCCACCTGGTCGAGGCCGGCCTGCGACCAAGGACGGCCGGCAAGCCCCGGCTCGAGATTGTCGCGCGCCTCCTCCAGCAGACCCGGTGTGGCGCGCAGCCTCCCGGCGAGCGCCTCGACGCGCTCGGCGGGCGACTCCGAGCTCGCGCACGAGAAGCGGGAAGAGGCCGAAGAGGACGTCGAGGTAGGCGCCCGGACGGCGGTGCTGCACACGACGCAGCTCGAGATCGCGCAACTGCCGGCGCGCTATCTGCAGGCCGGCGAAGGCGTCCACCGCCGTCGCCACCTGCGGGTGGCCGAGCAGGGGCAGGAGCGTGCGCTCGTGGCGGCGCAGCATGTCGATACGTCGCGAGACCGCCTCGGCAGACCACGAGGGCAGCCTGTCGGCGCCGGTGGTCAGGCCGAGCCCGGTGGCGAGGACCGGGTCGTCGGCGAGGAGGTCGTCGAGGAACGCCTGGATCGCGGGCTGCGGCGGCGTTGCCCTCGCCGCGCGGTCCGGCGGCCGGCGTCAAGTCAGGCATCGCGGGGCTCCTTGCGGTGGACGTTCGGCCCGCGAGACCCGCGGGAGCGCCGACCCCGAAGCGGCTGCGGAGGTCCTCGCGAACGATGAGGAGCGGGGAGGGGCGGGTCCGTCTATCGCCCGCCCCTCCCCGCTCCCGTGCCTCAGGCCTACTCCTCGACGGCGCGGCCGCGACTGCGGCGCACGAGCAGCACGAGGATGACGATCGCGACGGCCACGAGCGCCGCGATCACTGACGCCGACGATGAGCGCGGTGTTCGACGAGCCGGTCGTCGCTGGTCGTCGGTCGTGGCGGTACTTTGGGCGTGCAGCTGCACGTAGGTGTCGATGTTGTCGTTCTGCAGGACGACAAGGCCTGTCCTCGCCCGGGTACGGGCACCCAGCCTTCCCACTTCGTCGCTGTTGTACGGCGGTAAGGGACTGCGGGTAGTAGAGCACCGCGTACGTGCGCGTTGTCGTAGAAGATCTGCTGCATGCGCTGGACCTGCGGTCTCGCGCGTCGGCCGGGTCCATCTCGGCGTTCTGCTGGTCGAACAGGCTTGTCGAACTCCGCATTCGACCAGCAGGCAGTCGTTCCACCACTCGATCTGCGAGGTGATGAAGGTCCCGAGCTGGTAGCCCGGATCGGCGGTGCCGCCCCAGCCCCAGATGAACATGTCGTAGTTCGGGAGCGTAGACGTCGCCCTTGTAGGTGTAGAGGCCGTCGTTGATCATGCCGTCGTTCTCGACGCTGAGGACGATATCGAGGCCGAGCTCGACTCGAACGACCCGGCGATCAGCTTGCCAGCGCGCTGCTGCTCGGGCGACTCGCTCCGCGTGATGAGCCGCAACTCGATCGGCTTGCCCTGCTTGTCTTCTCTGATGCCGTCCCCGTCCGAGTCCGTGTAGCCGGCCTCGTCGAGCAGCTGCGGCGGCCTTCGCCAGGTCGTAGCCCAAGGTCTCCTCGGGCGGCGGCGTCCCACTGGCCGTAGTCGGTGAACGGCTCGATGATCGACTGGCCGACTTCTCCATAGCCGCTGAGGGCGGTGTCGACGATCTTCTGCTTGTCGACCGCCCAGCTGATCGCCTGGCGGAACTTGCAGGTCGCGCAGCACGGGGTTCGCCCTGCGAGTCGTCGCTGTGGTAGACGTTCATGGCCAGCTCGACGAAGTAGCTCATGAGGGCGGCGATCGCCGTGATGTCCGGATTCGCTCTTGAGGGCGTTGAACTGCGCGACCGGGAAGTGCGACGGCGGCGTCGAGCGCTGCCGCTCTTGAGGTCCATCGTCATGGTGTCCTGGTTCGGGTAGATCTGGAGGACGACCTCGTCGACCTTGGGGGCGCCGCTGGAAGTAGTCCTTGTTGGCGGCGAAGAGGAGGTAGGAGCCCTTCTTGACCTCGGTCACCTGGAAGGGGCCGGTGCCGACGACCGGCGGTCTTGGAGCTGGTAGGTAGTCTGCCTTCTCGCCCGGCACCTTGCTCCAGATGTGCTCCGGGCACGATGGGGATCCACAGGCGCAGCATGTTGGCCTTGGGCTTGGTAAGGTGGAACTCGACCGTGGTGTCGTCGACGGCGACGACCTCCTTGATGTTCTGACCACGCTGCTCAGGTACTGCCGCGATCTGGTTGTCGATGATGTAGTTGAAGGTGAAGGCGACGTCCGCTGGCCGTGAGCGGCTCGCCGTCCTGCCAGTTGACGCCGGGATGGATCTTGAAGGTCCAGGTGAGACCATCCGGCGGACGCCTCCCAGCTGTCGGCGAGCTCGGGGCGCGGGTCCCCGTTGGGCGCATAGCCGACGAGCAGGTCGTAGTTGAGGTGGAACATCTCGAAGGCCGCGACGGTGACGATGGCGAACGGGTTGAGGCTGTCGATGTCCTGCATCGTGCCGACGCGGAACACGAGCTTCTCGCCGCCGGGCGACGGCGACGAACTGGTGGCGGCGCGAGCCACCCCCCCAGCCAAGCCGATCAGAAGCGTCGCCGTGACGATCGCGATGGCGAACCTGCGCATTGCCGTACCTCCCTTACGTCGACCCCCGGACGCGTCGCGGACGGCGGAGGGTCAGGACCCTGCGCCACGCGGGCTCCCCCCAGCCCCTGTGCGCCGTACTGTACTCCAAAGTCCGCGTTCTGGTAAGGGCCTGTCCCGCCGGGTCTGCACGCACGTATGCGCCCGGCGCCTCTTGCGCGGGACGTCAGTCGGGGGGCCGCTGCAGGTAGGCGATCAGAGGCTCGCGACGGCCCCCCATGATCTTGTCGACGAGGACGTCCAGGATGCCGCGGGCGACCTCTTCGTCGGTGACTCTGGGCCGGTACACGTAGGCGGCCCGCGACTTGTCCTGCTCCAGCAGACCCTTGACGGCCAGGTTGCGCAGCACGCTCATGACCGTCGCGTAGGCGATGCGCCGGCTCTCGCGCAGGCGTTCGTAGAGGTCGCGCACCGTGACGTCGCCGTTGTCCCACACGACGCGCAGCACATCGGCCTCCAGCCAGCCGAGGCCGGTGAGATCGCGGCTGCGCTCGCGGCGCCGCCACGCGGATGGTGTGAGGTCAGACATGGCGGACCTCCGTCAGGCTTCGGGAGCGGGTCGATACGTTGAGCGTTCCCCGAGCCGGCCGTGAGGCAAGGCGCGACGTGGGGGCGTCGCCGGCAGAACCAGCGGAAGTCACGAGACGGGGCGTCCAGGGGCAGCGTCCCACGTCCGGCCGCGGGCCTCTGCAGGACGGAGCGAGGGCAGGGCGAGACGGGTATACTGCGCTTGACCGCTCAAGGAAGTGAGGCGCGTGGACCCGACGCACGAGACAGCCGTGGACCTCACGCCGGCCGAACTGGCCGCGTGGCGCGGCATGCTGCGCGTGCATGCTTCGCTCCTTCATGCCATGGACGCGGAGCTCACCGCCGGGCACGGCCTGGCGCTGCGGTCCTACGAGGTCCTGCTCCACCTCGAGGATGCACCCCGGCACCGCCTGCGCATGAGCGACCTCTCGCGCTCCGTACTGCTCAGCGCCAGCGGGGTGAGCCGGCTGGTCGACCGCATGGAGCGAGACGGCCTCGTCGGTCGCGAGCGGTGCTCCGACGACGGACGCGGCTACTGGGCGGTGCTCACGAGCCATGGCGAGCAGAAGTTCAGAGAAGCGCGGGCCACCCATCTGGCCGGCGTGCGACGCCTGTTCCTGCGGCACTTCGCCGGCGACGACCTGGCCCGGCTCGCGGACTACTGGGAGCGCGTGGCGCCGGGCGCCACGAAGCCCGCGGAGCCGGCCAACGACGAGGCGACTGCGCGTGAGCGACGTCATCGTCGTCGGCGCCGGCCTGGCCGGGCTGTGCTGCGCCCGCGAGCTCGCGGACCACGGCCTGGACGTCCAGGTGCTCGAGAGGAGCGACGCCCCCGGCGGACGTCTGCGCACCGACGAGGTGGACGGCTTTCTGCTCGACCGCGGCTTCCAGGTGCTCCTGACCGCGTACCCCGAGGCGCGCCGCGCGCTCGACTACGAGCGTCTGGGCCTGCGGCCGTTCTACGCCGGCGCGCTGGTCCGTCGGCGCGGCGGCTTCGCGCGCGTCGCCGATCCGTTGCGGCACCCCCTCGACGCCGCGCGCGGCCTGCGCGCAGGGCCCGGGAGCGTCCGCGACAAGCTGCGCGTCGCACGCCTGCGTCACCGGCTGTCGAGCGCCTCGCTGAACGAGGTGCTGGAGGCGCCGCAGGTGACCACGGCGGAGGCGCTGCGCCTCGAAGGCTTCTCGCGCGAGATCATCGACGGCTTCTTTCGGCCCTACCTCGGCGGCATCTTCCTCGACCCCGCACTGGAGACCTCGAGCCGGCTCTTCGCCTACGTGTTCAAGCTCTTCGCGCAGGGCGAGGCGGCGCTGCCGGCCGCCGGCATGCAGGCGATCCCACGCCAGCTGGCAGAGAGCCTGCCGAAGACGGCCGTCCGTCTCCTCAGCACCGTCGAAGCGGTCGACCGCGGCGGCGTGGCGCTCGCCGGCGGCGAGCGCCTCGAGGCCGGCGCCGTGGTCGTCGCAGCCGATGGGCCGGAGGCGGCCCGGCTCACCGGCGCCGTGGAGGCGCCGGCCGCCCGGGCCACGACCTGCGTGTACTTCGCGGCCGAGCACTCACCCCTCGACGAGCCCATCCTGGTCCTCGACGGCGAGGGCCGCGGCCCGGTGAACGACCTGTGCGTACCGAGCGACGTGGCGCCGAGCTACGCGCCGCCGGGGGCGGCGCTGGTCTCGGCCACCGTCCTCGGCATCCCGCCGCTGGACGACGGCGGCCTCGAGGCCGCCGTCCGCGAGCAGCTGCGCGGCTGGTTCGGCGCCCAGGTCGACGGCTGGCGACGGCTGGCCGTCTACCGCATACCGTTCGCGCTGCCGGCGCAGCCACCCGAGGTCCTGACAGCGCCGCAGCGGCCCGTGCGCCTGCGCGAGGGACTCTTCGTGTGCGGCGACCATCGCGACACGGCCTCCATCCAGGGGGCGATGGTCTCCGGGCGCCGGGCCGCCGCCGCGGTACTCGGCATCGACAGCGGCCCCTTCTGCGACCTCTGACGTCGAGGCCGGGACCGTACGCCGTGCTCAGGCCCTGCCGAGCAGGACGCTGACGCACATCACGAGGAGCACGCTCGCGGTCACCAGCACGTACCGCCGGTCGCGGGCTCTGACGAAGACCACCAGAGACCCCGCGACGCGCACGAACGGCGTGCCGATGAGGACGATGAGGCCCAGCGAGAGGTAGGCCGCCGGCCTGAGCGCGGCCAGCCCGCGAGGGATCTCCGCGAGCGGCACGACGCCGCGAGGGAGGGCGGCCCCACGCGCGACGCCGAGGACCAGACCCGCCGCCATGAGCGCGACGCTGACGGCGATGCCGCACAGCAGGATCCAGCGGACCGTACGCTCGATCGGATCCATGACGTGCGCGCGAGCCGGCGGTCTCTGCTCCAGGCCGGCGTTCACTGCCCCAGACCCGTGACGACCATGAGTACCGCGAAGACCAGGAGAACGACCTGGAAGATGATGCCGAGCACCCGCGCCGACAGGCGCACGGCGAGGCGTGGTCCGAGGCGGGCGCCGGCGAGGATGCCGAGAGCTGCCGGCACCGCGTAGTGCGGGTCCATGTAGCCGCGCCCGTAGAAGATGGTCGCGCCGGTGGCCGCCGTGATCCCGATCATCAGGTTGCTGGTGGCGATGGCAGCCTTGAAGGGGACGCCCATCAGCAGGTTCATGATCGGCACCTTGAAGGCGCCGCCGCCGACCCCCAGAAGACCCGAGACGTTGCCGGCCCCGAGACTGAGCACGAAGCCGAGGCGCGTGCGCCGCACGCCGTACTCGACGTCGTGGCCGGCGGCCGGGTCGTAGTAGCAGGCTTCGAGCGCGCCCGTCCGGACCGGCGCCACGTCGCCGCCGCGGCGGTTCATCTGCCAGGCGACGTAGACGAGGACGGCCGCGAAGCAGAACTGCAGCACGCGGCCGTCGATGAGCACCGCCGTGACGCCGCCGGCGACGGCTCCGACGCATGTCGCGACCTCGAGCAGCATCCCCAGACGGATGTTGGTCATCCCACGGCTCACGAAGGTGGTCTGCGCCATCGACGACGTCGCGATCACGCACACGATGCTCGTGGCTATGGCGACCTTGATGGGCGCGCCGAAGGCCAGACTCAACATGGGGACCATGACGATGCCGCCACCCACCCCGAGCATGCTGCCGAAGACCCCGGCCACGACGGCCACGGCCACGAGTGCGATGAGCTCGCCCGTGGCCGCCGCCTCAGTCGTCGCCGGCCGGGGGCCGCCGCAGGCGCTTCACGACGGCGCGGCCCTTCTTGTCGGCGAGACGCCGCTCCACCGCCGCGCGCGAGGGCCTCGTGGCCCTGCGCGGCGGCGGCGGCGGAGCGTTCAGCTTGACGAGCTTGAGCCGCAGGCGCCGCAGCGCGTCCATCTTGTTGAGGTACTGGCTGCGCTGCGCCCGGCACGTCACCGTGAGACCCGTGGGCCTGTGGCGCAGGCGCACGGCGCTGTCGGTGACGTTCTGGTGCTGGCCGCCGGGGCCCCCGGCGCGAAAGGTCTCCACCTCGCACTCGGCGAGGAGGGCGGCGGCGGTCTCCGGGATGTCGATGGGCGGGCACATGCGTCCGGCGGCGACGGCACGACGGGCGCAGTCGCCACCGCCAAAGCCTACCACCCCTCGTGATAGCCTCACGGCATGCTTGCCATCGCCCTCGCCCTTGGTGCGTCGATCGGCTGGGGCTCCGGCGACTTCCTCGGCGGCCTCACCACGCGGCGCGCCAGCCTGTGGGCGGTGATCGTCGGCAGCCAGGCGGTCGGCCTCGTGGCCGCCACGCTCGTGGTCGTCCTCGCCGGTCATGGATGGCCGGGGCTGCACGCCGTGTGGCCGGTCCTGCTCGGCGGCCTGGCCGGCGCAGCCGCCATCTCCTGCTTCTACAAGGCCCTCGCCATCGGCTCGATGAGCATCGTGGCGCCGATCAGCGCCACCAACGCCATGATCCCCTTCCTCGTCGGGCTGGCGCTCGGCGAGCGCCCGAGCCCGATGCAGCTCGCCGGCGTGGCCCTCGCCGCCGCCGGCGTCCTGCTGGTGGCCAGCGAGCGCGCCCGCGCCGGCGACATCATCGGCGTCGCGGCGCTGCCCAACGAGCCGGCCGTGGAGCCGGCGGTCGTCAGGGCGGCCGGGGCCGCGGCGACCCCTGTGTCGCGCCGCGACCAACGCAAGGCGATCGCCCTGGCCCTGACCGCGGCGGTGGCGATGGGCCTCGTGCTGGTGGGCTTCGACGCCACGGCGCGCTACGACCCCCTCTGGGCGATGCTCGGCGGACGCATCTCCTCGGTGATCGTGTTCGGCGTGGGCTTCCTGGTACTTCGACCGCACCTGCAGATGCGCCGCTCCGCCCTGCCGTTCGTGGTCGCCGTCGGCCTCCTGGACACGGGCGCCAACGGCCTCTTCGCCGTTGCCACCACGAAGGGTTACTTGAGCATCGTCGCCGTGATGGGCGTCCGTCTACCCCGTGGTGACCGTCCTGCTCGCCTACGGTCTGCTGCGCGAACGCATCGCGCCCCACCAGCTGGTGGGCGCGGTCGCGACGCTGGCCGGCATCGCCCTCATCGCCGCGGGATGAGGCCTTTCGCCGAGCCCAGAGCGGCCGCCCGCCTGACGCTCCCGTCCGGCGGCCTCACGGCTGTTGCGGTATGCCCCAGTCCTTCTCGATGACGTCGAGCGTGGCCTGCGCCATGCGGTCGCCGCCGGCCCGCGTGAGATGGATGCCGTCGGGAGCGCGCATGAGCACGGGATCGCCGCCCGCGTCGCGCAGGTATTCGGAGTAGGCACCCTTGTCGTTGGTGAACAGCGCCCACGTGGGGACGTAGAAGACGCCCGGGTGCTTCTTGGCTTCTGCCTCGTAGATGTGGTCCATCATCGAGATGCGCGCGCGGTAGCCGGGGTCGCGCATGATCGGGTTGCCCACCCAGTACGCCCGGCGTCCGCCCCTGGTCAGGATGTCCATGGCCTTGCCCACGCGCTTCGCGTAGACCTCCTGCCAGGCCTTGCTGCCCACCTCCAGCACCTTGCCCTTGTACATCACGTTCTGGCCGTCGTTGGCGCCGAACAGCACGGCGGTGGCGTCGGGATCGAAATCGACGATCTGATCGATCATGCGCTGCGGCCAGTCGAAGAAGTCGGGGCGGCTCAGACCGCTCGACACCTTGTAGTCGAGCTTGGCCCTGATGAAGTGGGTCTCCTCGGCGAGGTTCTCGAGCGACGACCCGAAGACCTGGGCCATGGAATCGCCGATGATGTAGAGGCGCAGCTTGTCCTTGCGGGTGATCTTGCGCGGCCATTTCGGCTTGACCTTGTCCTCGACCTCGGCGATGGAGTGGTGCGCGGTCTCCCCGCGCCCGAGCATCGCGCTGAGCGCTTCCGCCGGCCGGTCGAGCCGCAGGGCGCCGCTGAGAACGACCATCGGCTTGAGCAGGGCGAGCTGGACGCTGCGCGCGGTGCCCAGCGGCTTGCCCTTCACCTCTGTCTCGATGGCCTTGACGTCGAGCAGCCCGGCGACGAAGAAGCCGAGGAGCAGGGCCGCGAGGACGGCGCCGGCGGAGTGCCGGCGGCGGCGCGGCCGGCGGCGCTCGGGCACGTGCCCGAGCGCGTCCGGGCCGAACGGGCCGCCGGGTCCGCCGCCCGCGGCGGGCTCACCGGCCTGCGCGCCTTCGCCGGGGTCGAGCCAATCCTGCCACTCGTCGTCGGCGCCGCGTGACGGCGCGGCGCGGCGCGGACGCACGGCGCCCTCGTCCCGCGACGGCCGTGACTCGGCGGGGACGCGCGCCCTCCGCGGCTCGTCCGGGACGGGTCGCGGCGGCAGGTCGGCAGGGCGACTCGGCGGGCGCAATCCGTCCCACACGAAGAGGTCGTCGTCGGCTCCGCCGCCGCCGAACGGAAGCCTCTCCGAGCCTTCGTCGTGCCGGTCGTCGTCGCTCATGCTCAGCCGCCCTGTGCCGGTCGCCGCATCAGAACTTGAAGTAGAGGAACTCGGCCGCGCCCTGCGGGCCGAGCGTGTCGATGAGGAACAGGCCGAGCGCGAGGACGGCGCCCTGCCCCGCCCAGCCGATGCTCGCCAGGCCACCCTCGAGTCGCTCGATCAGGCGGCGCGGGACGTACTGGATACCGATGCCGAGCAGGACGAGTCCGACGACGGGCCAGGTGACCGCCGAGCCGATGCTGCCCAGGCCGGCGACGAGACGCCAGAGCACCGCGAACGCGCCGCCGATCGAGTCGGCGCGAAAGAACACCCAGGCCACGCTGACGAAGGCGAACACGGCGAGGCGCTGGAGCGCCCGCGCCCCGGGCGTCGCGCCTGGTTCGCGCAGGCCCCGGGCACGGCGCGCGTCGGCGCGGGCGCGCTCCACGGCCAGGCCGACGCCGTGCATACCCCCCCAGAGCACGAACGTCCAGCCGGCGCCGTGCCAGAGCCCGGCGAGGAGGAACGTGACGATGAGGTTCGCGTAGGTCCGGCCGCGGCCCTTGCGGTTGCCGCCCAGCGGGATGTAGAGGTAGTCACGCAGCCAGCTTGACAGCGTGATGTGCCAGCGCCGCCAGAAGTCCTGGATGGTGCGCGCCGTGTACGGCGCGTTGAAGTTCTCGGGCAGCTCGAAGCCGAGGAGCAGTGAGATGCCGATGGCGATGTCGCTGTAGGCGCTGAAGTCGCAGTAGATCTGCACCGAATAGGCGAGGATGCCCCAGAGGGTCTCCCAGGACGAGAACGACTGCGGCGAGGCGAAGACGCCGTTCACGATGTGCGTCGACAGGTAGTCGGCGATCAGCATCTTCTTGGCCAGGCCGCCGAGGATGAGCACGAAGGCGCGGCCGGCGTCGACGCTGCGTGGATCGCGCGACGAACTGAGCTGCGGCAGAAACTCGCGAGCCCGCGCGATCGGCCCCGCGAGCAGGTACGGAAAGAACGCCACGTAGACGCCGAAGTCCAGCGTCGAGGCCGGGGCCAGCTCCCCGCGGTAGATATCGATGGTGTAGGTGAGCACGCGGAAGACGAGGAACGAGATGCCCACCGGCAGAAGGATGCGCAGGAGAGGAAGGGGAGCGCCGAGGCCGACGCTGCTGAGCAGGTGGTCGAGGTTGACGGCGAAGAAGTCGACGTACTTGAAGTAGCCCAGGGCCGCGAGGTTGGCGACCACGGACAGCACGAGCCAGCGCCTGGCGGCGCGCCCGCCGCCCCTCCGTGCGCGGGCGCGCGCGATCTGCACGCCGAGGGCCTGGTTGACGAAGGTCGCCGCCACGAGCAGCAGGACGAAGCGCCAGTCCCACCAGCCGTAGAAGACGTAGCTGGCGCCGATGATCATCCACTTCCACAGCCGCAGGCGCGGCATCAGGAGCCAGTTGGCCGCGTACACGACGAGGAAGAAGACCGCGAAGGTGATGGTCGGAAAAAGCATGCCCGCGATGCTACTACAGCGGCCGCGGGCAGCGCAGCAGTCCCCGCGCCCGGGCCGGCCCGCCGACGCGGGGGGCCGGCGGGGTCAGAACGGCGGCGTCAGGGCGCCGGAGTGGCCTTCGCCGACGCCTTCGGCGACGGCGAAGCCGAGCCGGCGCCCGGCGTCTTGTCGCCGAACCAGTCGGCCTTGATGGCGGCCATCACGACCTTGGCGAGACGCATGCCGCCGGCGTACGTGAGGTGTTCTCCGTCGGCCTCGCGGACCTGCTGCATCTTGCCCTTCTCGTCGCGGAGGTACTGCGAGAACCCGGCGCCGTCGCTGAGCGCCCGGTAGGCGTCGATGTACCGCACACCCGGGTGCTTCTCGGCCTCGCTGCGGAAGATGTCGTTCATGAGGCGGATCTTCCGGTCGTAGGCGGAGTCCGGCATGACGGGCTGACCGACCCAGTAGATGCGCCGCACGCCACCGTCGAAGAGGATCGCGATCGCGTCGGCGACGCGCCTGCGGTACTCCTTCGCCCAGCCGCTCGAGTCGAACGCGTAGACTCTGCCGGAAGACGTCTGCAAGCCCTGGTTGTCGTTGGCGCCCCACATGACCACCGCGGCGCCGGGGTCGAAGGCCTTGACCTGTCGCTGGAGCTGTGCCGGCCAGTTGAAGAAGTCGGGCCTCACCAGCCCGCTGGAGATGTGGTAGTCGAGCAGCGGCTTGATCAGATGCGTGTCCCTGGACAGGTTGACCAGCGCCATGCCGGGGATGCCGGCCATCGAGTCGCCGGCGATATAGAGGCGCATCGGGTGGCCGGCATGCGGCTTGGGCAGCGGCTTGTCCTCGGGCTGCGGTCGAGGCCGGCCCGAGGCAGTCGGCTGGGGCGTGGGCCGCGGCGAGAGCACGACGACCTCGACTGGCGCGGGCCCGGGGTCCGGCTTGCCGAGCACCGCAGCCGCGAACCGGGCCGGCCGGTCCAGGAAGACCCAGTGGCTCACGGCCGCGGCCGGGCTCACGAGCGCGAGCCGGAAGCTGCGCTGGCCGCCGAACGGCAGTTCCATGGCGGTCTTCTTCATGGCCGGCGCGTTGAACAGCACCCCGAGGACGAAGGCCACCAGGATGGCGACCAGCGCGCTGGCGGCCGTCCGCCGGCGGCGGCCGAAGGGAAGCGTGTCCGGTTCGCGGTCGTCCATCAGAAGCGGAAGTAGAGGAAGGAGGCGGGACCGGTGGGGCCGAGGACGTCGAGCACCATGAAGCCGACCGCGAGCAGCCCCCCTTGCACGAGCGGGTTGAGCACCGAGAAGCCCGCCTCGACGCGCTCGTAGAGGCTACGCGGCACGTACTGGACGCCGATACCGACGGCGATCACGAGCAGGAGCACCGGTGTGACGGCCGCGCCGATGCTGCCCCAGCCGCGGAACAGCTGGGCGAGCACGCTGAGCGCCGCCGCGAACGTGGCGGAACGGAAGAACACCCAGGCGAACGTGACGAAGACGAAGACGCCGATCCGCGGCCAGACGCCGCCGCCCCACGGCCGCAGGTCGATCTCGGGAGGGCCGGGAGGCGCGCCTGCGGCGCGCCCGTCCGCCGGCCGCAGCCGGCGCTGCGCGCGCAGCTTGCGGATGTCGAGGCGCCGGTGTTCGACCACCTGCGCGCCGCCGTGCAGGAAGCCCCAGAAGATGAAGGGCCACCCGGCGCCGTGCCAGAGGCCGCCGAGCACCATGGTGATCATGATGTTCACGGAGGTGCGGGTCGGCCCCTTGCGGTTGCCGCCCAGCGGGATGTAGAGGTAGTCGCGCAACCAGCGCGACAACGTCATGTGCCAGCGGCGCCAGAAGTCCTGCACCGAGATCGCCGTGTACGGGGCGTTGAAGTTCTCGGGCAGCTCGAAGCCGAGGAGCAGCGAGATGCCGATGGCGATGTCGGCGTAGGCGCTGAAATCGCAGTAGATCTGCACCGAGTAGCCGACGATGCCGAGCAGGGTCTCCAGCGATGTGTACTGACCGGGCGTCGTGAACACGCCGTTGACGATGTGCGTGGCCAGGTAGTCGGCGAGCAGCATCTTCTTGGCGAGGCCCGCGAAGATCAGAAAGAAGGCGCGCGACGTGTCGACGCGGCGCGGATCCCTCGGGCCGGCGAGCTGCGGCAGGAACTCGCCGGCCCGCGCGATCGGGCCGGCCATGATGTACGGGAAGAAGGCGACGTACACGGCGAAGTCGAGCAGCGAGGAGGTGTGCAGCTTGCCGCGGTAGACGTCGACGACGTAACTGAGCACGCGGAAGGTGAGGAACGAGATGCCGACCGGCAGCAGGATGCGCAGCAGCGGAAGGTCCGCATTGAGGTGGAACACGCCGAGGAAGTCGGCGACGGAGGTCACGAAGAAGCCGTAGTACTTGAACCAGCCGAGCACACCGAGGTTCACGGCGACGGCCGCGGCCAGCAGCCACTTGCTCGCCGCGGCCGTCGCCGCCCGCTCGATGGCCTTGGCGAACAGCTGGTTGGCGACGGCGCTGAGCGCCAGCAGCAGCACGAAGCGCCACTCCCACCAGCCGTAGAAGACGCAGCTGGCGAGGAGGATGAACGGCTTCCACAGCCGCGGTCTGGGCATGAGCAGCCAGTTCCCGACGAAGACCAGCAGGAAGAAGACCGCGAATGTGATGGTGGGGAACAGCATGCGTGGGCGTCCGGGCTCAGTCTAGGGAAAGGGACGGCCCGCCGCCAGCCGGGGTTCGCCGGGCGCGGCGTTGGGCGGAGGCAGTCGCCGGGCGCGACGTTGCGCGGGGGCAGACCCCGCACGCGCTCTGGGGCGAGCCGGCCGGCCGTCTGGCGACCGGCCGGCTCGCCCGCACACGCTACTGCTCGTGCACCACGGCCTCGAGGTTGTTACCGTCGAGATCGTGGACGAAGGCGGCGTAGTAGCCCGGGGAGTAGTGCTCGCGCGGACCGGGCGGCCCGTTGTCGGTCGCTCCGGCGGCCAGCGCCGCCTCGTAGAACGACCCGACGGCGGCGCGGTCCTTCGCCACCAGGGCGACGTGCACGCCCATCTTGTGCGTTCCGCGGCTGAGCCACAGTTGCGGCGCCTGCGCGCCGAACCCCACGATGCCGTACTCCTCGCTCTCGTACAGGACCTTGTAACCGAGCGGCGCCAGCGCCGTAGCGTAGAGCTCGCGGCTCGCCGCAAGGTCGGTCACCGGGATGCCCACGTGGTCGATCATGCTGCCCTCCTGGTCGCATCTGACGTCTGCGTCATCGTGTACCGTGACCCGCCGGCCGCCGCCTCAAACCGCAGCCGGTCGCTATCACGTATCATGAGCCGGTGATCACCGTACCGTCGGACACGCAGAACATGCTGCGCGAAGGGATCATCGAGCTCACCTTCGGGGAGCCCGACCCGGCGCTGCTGGCGGTCGGGCTCGTGCGCCGGGCGGCGGCCGCCGTGCTCGACGACGCCGGGCCGGCGGCGCTCGCCTACGGGCCGCTCGAAGGGCCTCAGGCCCTGCGCGACGAGATCGCGCGCCGCGTCGCGGCGCGCGAAGGATGCGCCTGCTCGGCGGCCGACGTGCTCGTCAGCGGCGGCAACTCGCAGGCTCTCGGGCAGGTGCTCACGGTCTTCACCGAGCCGGGCGATGTGGTACTCGTCGAGTCGCCCACCTACAACCTGGCGCTCGGCATCATGCACGACCACCCGGTCGAGGTGGTAGGCGTACCTCTCGACGGGGAAGGCCTCATGCTTGACGCGCTGCGCGCGGCGCTCGCGGAGCAACGCGCCGCCGGCAAGCGCGCCCGCCTTCTGTACACGATCCCCACGTTCCACAACCCTGCCGGTGTGTGTCTGTCCGAGACGCGGCGACAGGGCCTCCTCGAGATCGCCGCCGAGCACGACCTCATCGTCGTCGAGGACGACGTCTATCGTGAGCTCGCGTACGAGGGTAATGCGCCCCCCGCCCTCTGGACTCGCGACGGAGAAGCTCCCGTGGTCCGCCTCGGTTCCTTCTCCAAGACGCTGGCCCCGGGACTGCGCGTCGGCTGGATCAATGCGTCCGGCGGTCTTCTCGAACGCCTGTCCGCGGCGGGCGTGCTCGAGAGCGGAGGCTGCGTCAGTCAGTTCGCCGCGAGCGTCGTCGGCCGGCTGCTCGCCTCCGGCGGCTACGACGAGCACTTGGCCGAGCTCCGCCGCGCGTACGCAGCGCGTCGCGACGCACTGGCCGGGGCGCTGCGCAGTCACCTGCCGGCCGGGTGCGGATGCACCTCCCCGGCCGGCGGCTTCTTCATCTGGCTCACGCTCCCCGCCGGCCTCACCGCCACGGCCCTGCTGCCGCTGGCCGAGTCGCACGGGGTCGCCTTCGCGCCCGGCGCCCGGTTCTGCAGCGACGGAGACGACCGCAGCCTGCGCCTCGCCTTCAGCCTGTACGACGGAGCCACGCTCGAAGAGGGCGCGCGGCGCCTGGGCGCGGCCGTGACGGCCGCCCAGGCCGGGCGCGCCTGAACCACGGCGGCGCCCGCCCGGGTGCGGGCGCCGCGGCGGATCGCCGTGCGACCTCAGACCCGCGAACCGCCGGAGCCGGAGTCGTTACCTCGGTCGTCGTGCCGCCCGCGGCGGTGCGGCAGATGCAGGTGCGGCTTGCCGCCGATGATGTCCCACACGTGGTGCTTACGCTGCCGCCAGCGCTGGTGGAAACCCTCGTCGCGGCGGCGCGCCCTCTCGAGCTTGCCGGGGTTGTCGGCGTAGCGGCGATGCGCCCACGGTGAGCTCGGCTTGGCGAGGCGCAGGGCGCCGATCACGGCGACGGGTGGCACGAAGATGCCGACCGTGCCCAGGAACAGCTTGCCCTTGAGGTAGCTCACGATCACGAAAGCAGCGCCGCTGAGAATGAGGGCGGAGCCCACCCAGCGCGACATCGCGACCAGGTCTCCGACCTCGCCGATGCTGCGCGGCGTGAGACCGGTGAGCAACAACGTGATGAAGGTGACGCCGAGGATCACGGCGTCGATCGAGGTGCGTCCCTCGCCGGTCCAGTAGACATCCTCGAGGTGCAGGATGAGCGCGAACTCGTCGAGCGTGAGGGCGGCGCCGGAGCCGAAGACGAGGGCGAAGAGCTCGAGCCACGGGCTGCCCGGCTGCAGGGCGAACTCCATGATGCCGGCGACCACCATGCCGATGATGCCGAACACGGAGTGGTGGATGTGCAGGCCGCCGGCGGTGACGATGCTGCCCACCCCCAGCCCGGAGCCTCCCCTGGCGCGCGTGACGCGGGTGTTGAGGCGCGCCAGGACGAAGGTGAGGATGAAGCCGACGAGCAGGAACAGCAGCGGCCGCTTGGCATCGTCGAACACGTGCCCCGAGAGGGTGGCGAAGACGGAGAGCATCACACCCCCATTATCGGCGGAGCGGGCGGTCCGCAACCACCCGCAGCATCCGCACGGCGGCGGGCCGGCCCCGGGAGGTCGCCGCGCGCCGCGGTCCGCGCGTCAGATGGACGGGCCGGCGGACGCCGAGGAGCTCGACGCGGGCGACGGGCCCGGCGATGGCAGACCGTCGGGCAGCCAGTCCCTCTCGATGCCCTTGAGCACGGCCTTGGCCAGGCGCTGCTGGCCTGCGACGGTGAAGTGCACGCCGTCGGCCAGGCGCCAGCCCGCCGCGTAGTCGCCGTTGGCGTCCACGAAGAGACCCCAGGCGTCGACGTACTCGGCCCCCGGGTGTTCGGCGGCGGCGTTCTGGATCATCTTGTTGATGAGCTTCATGCGCGAGTTGCGCCATGACTCCTGCATCATCGGCATGCCCACCCAGTACACGCGCCGCGCGCCGCCCCTGAGCATGGTCTGCATCATGTCGGAGACGCGCTTCTCGTAGGCGGTCTTCCACTCGGAGGTGCCGTACGAGATCCACTTGCCGTGGTCCCACACCGACTGCGTGTCGTTGGTGCCGATCATCATGACCACCGCGTCGGGCTTGGCGGTGCGCATGACGGTCCTCATGTGCTTGCCCCAGTCGAAGAAGTCCCAGCGGCAGATCCCCGAGGACTCCTTGTAGTAGAGGGTGGGCTTCGAATACCCGCGTCTTCTCGAGTCCGGGCCCGACAGACCAGCCGAGCTCGCCGGCCATGGAGTCGCCGCCGACCCAGACGCGCACGGGGTCGGACGTGCTCGCCACCCACACCTTGGGCGGCGGCGTGGGCTTGGGGCTCGGCGACGTCGAGGCCGCGCCGGACGCGCCCGGCGTCGTGCCGCCGGTCTGATCCTCACCCTTTCCGCGAGTGACCACGACCGCGGCGATGATGGCGGCCACGACGAGCACGAGAACGACGAGCACGAGAAGGCGCCGCCGGGCCTGCTGGCGCCGCCGGCGGCGCGGATCGCGACGTGGTCTGGGGGTGTAGGTGCCGTAGTCCATAGGCTCGGGAGGTGCTCGGGCAGTGTACAGCAAGGGGTTCGGCGCGGCGCGCGGCTTCCCCTGCGCACGTCCGCGCGCCTCTCCCCCGCCTTGCGCCTCGCCTGCGGTGGGATACAGTGGCGACTGCGATGGATGGACCAGACGACACCAAGCCACCGCCGCCTGAAGAGGCGGCCATGCCTGTCGTGATACCGGCACCCGCGGAGCCGAGGGGACTGCCGGCTGAAAAGCCGCCCCGCTTCGCCGACAGCTACGGCCTCGTGCTCGTGCTGCTCATCGCCAGCTACTTCGTGGCGGCGGTCGCCGGCGACTCTCACTACGGCCGCCCCATCCTCCTCGTCGTGCTCGCCGCCACCACGTGGCTGGCCCTGCGCGCGTCACAGGTCGAACGCCGCCTGCTGCGCTACGCCATGGCCCTTATCCCGGTGGTCACGCTGGGCGCCATCGTCCTCAGCGCGTTCGGCAGCGAGGACCTGTCGCAGGCGGTCGCCGGGATGCTGACCGCCCTTCTGGTGGTCGTGGCTCCGGTGGCCATCGTGAAACGGCTCGCGACGCACCTGGTCGTCAACATGAACACGTTCTACGGGGCGATCTGCGTCTACCTGCTCATCGCGATGTTCTTCGCCAGCGTGTTCGCCCTGGTCGGCGTGCTCAGCGGCGATCCTTTCTTCGCGCAGTCCCAGCCTCCCCAGAAGCCCGGGACGATCGACTTCCTCTACTTCAGCTTGACGACGATCACGACCGTCGGCTACGGCGATCTCACAGCCGCGGGGAGCGTAGGGCGGATGCTGGCCGTGCTCGAAGCCGTCCTCGGCCAGCTCTACCTCATCACCGTGGTGTCGCTGGTGGTGCAGAACCTCGGGCAGGCAAGGCGCAAGAAGGACAAGATCGGCTGAAACGCTTTCTGCGGCGGTGGCTCAGTGCCTGCCGCGCCCAGGCGCACCGCACACTCGTCGGCGTAGCGCTCTCATGCGGCGTTCGAGCGCACCGGCCGCCCGCCGCCAAGCAGGTGCGTGCGCCTCGTCCTCGACGACCACGCCGTGGTCGTCAAGCGGGCTCTGCGACACACCTCACTCCTCATCGGCCTTCGTCAGACGCTCGCGCACGATAAGCCAGTAGGCCAGCGCCATCGCGGCCACGACCGCGGCGGTCGCGTAGATGTACTGCGGAGATGTCGTGTTGTAGTCGAGAATGATGACCTTCCGCGCGATCGCCATCATCGCCGTGGCGAGCACGATGCGCACGTGGATCACGTCTTCGCGGAGGTAGCTGATGATGTTGACGAAGATCTCGATCGCGATCAGCACGGCCATGAAGGCGCCAAAGGTCGCCAGAATATCGCTGATCTCCAGCAGTCCTCTGGGCTCGGCCATCAAGCGCTTGTACAAGACGTATACGACGTCTGCCACGCCGAAGATGATGACTCCGGTCATGAGCACGGCAAGGGCTCGCACCGCCATGCGGATGGCCCACTGCAGCCCTCGGACCAGCGGCTCGTTGTCTTGGGTCGGTGGTTCCAGCGTCCCTTCTCCGCTTCGTCGCCTGGTCCCCGCTGCCGGGGTTTCGAAGTGTACTCCTACCCAGCCTCCGGCTCGGTCCGAACCCCGCTGCTACTGTAGACCGCAAGGCGAACAGGTAGACTGGCGGCATGACCGGGTCCGACACTCGCCGGCGGCGCACGCTCGGCGGCGCCTTCTGGCTGGCCCTCTACGTCGGCCTCTCGCTGTTGCCGCTGGCGATCGCGTTCACCTATCGCGATCATCCCCGGCGCCCGTTCTGGACCGAGTTCTCCGTCGCCCTCGGTTTCGTCGCCCTGGCGATGATGGGCCTCCAGTTCGCCGTCACGGCCCGCTTTCGCAACGTTGCCGCCCCCTACGGCATCGATATCATCCTGCGCTTCCACAAGCAGATATCGATCGTGGCCGGAGCCCTCGTGCTCGCACACCCCATCATCCTCTTTGTGACTCGCCCCGAGACGATCGAGCTGCTCAACCCGCTCACGGCGCCCTGGCGGGCGCGATTCGCCGTATCCGCCACGGTGGCCGTGCTGGCGCTGATCGGCATCTCGGTGTGGCGGCGTCGGCTCCGCCTGCCCTACGAGGCGTGGCGCCTCGCGCACGGCCTCCTCGCGACGGCTGCGGTGGCGTTCGCGCTCACCCATGTGGAACTCGTAGGCTGGTATGTGGACCTGCCCTGGAAGAAGGCGCTCTGGGCGGCCATGGCGCTGGCGGTGATCGGCCTCCTGATCTACGTGCGCTTCGTCGTGCCTTCGCTGCTCCTGCGGCGACCCTGGGTGGTCGATCAGGTCGTCCCCGAGCGCGGCCGCGCCTGGACCCTCTTCCTGCGGCCGGTGGGGCATCCCGGAATGCGCTTCGCGCCCGGTCAGTTCGCCTGGCTCACGCTCGGCCGCAGCGCGTTCGCCGTCGAGGATCACCCCTTCTCTTTCTCGTCCAGCGCCATGGACATCGAGCGGATCGCCTTCACCATAAAGAACGCCGGCGATTTCACGCAGACCGTCGGCGGTGTCGCTCCAGGAACCGCCGCCTACGTGGAGGGCCCGCACGGCGCCTTCAGCATCGACCGCTACGACGGGAACGGTTACGTGTTCGTCGCCGGTGGCGTCGGCATCACGCCCATCATGAGCATGATTCGAACCCTCGCGGACCGCGGAGACGCGCGCCGGCACTTGCTGATCTACGGCGCGCCTTCGGTGGACGATCTGACGTTCAAGGAAGAGCTCGAGGCGCTGACGGACCGCATTCGGCTGCATATCGTCCAGGTCCTCTCCTCGCCGCCGCCTGAATGGCGCGGTGAGACCGGCCGCATCGATACGACACTGCTCGGCCGGCACCTCCCCGAGGACAGGACGGCCCACAAGTACTTCGTCTGCGGCCCACCGGACATGATGGACGCCGTTGAGCGCGCCCTGCGGCGCACGGGCGTACCATGGGAGAACATCTACACCGAGCGCTTCAACATGGTCTGAGGCGCCGGCGAGCAAAGGAGGCGGCTCGTGCGCCACGTCCACACCACCCGCGTCGTGATCTTCGTGGCCCTGCTTGTGATCGGCGCCGCGGCGCTGTTCGCCCTGCTGCGCTCGTGACGAGCTGATCTCCGTGTCAGGCGGCCGGCGGAGCGGAGCCGCCGATCGGGCCATTTACTCGCAGAGCAAGAAGCGCCTGATCGACTGATCGGCGCAGCACGAATCGGCCGGCCGCGTGCCCGTCAGGCGTCGCCGCCGGCGTCATCTCCGCGGTCGCCGTCGGCCCGGCCCGGATGTCGGGCCTCACTGTCCAGCTGACGCTCGCGCGTGGCCTGCCACAGGAACAAGGCGAGCGCGGCGATCACGGCCGCCGACGCGAGGCCCGGCGCCAGCAGGTCCGAACTGCCGTCCCACGTGAGCGCCTCCCCCAGGAAGATGACGGCGATGGCGACCACGACCACGCCCGCAAGCAGCTCCTTGAGCTGCCCGAGGTCGCTGATGCGCAGCCAGCCGGGCATCGGCACGCGGTCGTCGACGAAGAGGCTGTACAGGCCGAGCGCGAGCACATAGAGCACGGTGGCGAGCAGCGCGTAGTCGGCCTGCTTGATCAGCTTGCCGATCATCTCGTTCTGCGTCATTCCTTCGCCGGTCACGGTGTTCCAGATCGTCGATACCGTGAAGGACACCGTCGAAACCATGACCGCCATGAAGGCGAGGAACAGGCTGAGGGTGGCCAGGAGCACGAAGAACCGGCTCGAGGCGACCATCCGCCCGATGAGCGGCGAGGGTTGGCGGCGCCCGTCTGCTGGGTCGGCGTTCACGTCACGCCCTGCGCAGCGCCAGCCCTTGGGCGATCAGCGACGCCCCGAAGAGGATCGCGTCGATGCCGACGAGGATCATGAGGATGGCGATCGTCGGTCCCGGCCAGGCGATGACGACGATGCCGACGAGCGCCAGCAGGACGCCGAAGCCCGCGGCGACGCCCCAGCCCTCGCCGCGGTCGACGAAGGCCGCGATCGCCATCACGACGCCCCAGAAGAGGAAGGCGAGGCCCACGAGCACGGCCACGGTCTTGACCGACGACTCGGGCCAGAACACGAGGACCAGCCCGAGGATCAGGATCACGAGCCCGCCGATGATCCTGCCCGTCTTGCGCTCGGCGCCGGCGGCGTGCACGAGCTGCACGATGCCGGCGAAGACGAGGAACAGGCCGGCGAGGATGGCCACCAGACGCACGCTGCCCCAGATGTTCGCCAGCACGATGATGCCGAAGATGACGGCGACGATCCCCGCCGCCAGCATGACGCCCCAGTAGCGGTGCGCAAGCCGCTTTCCCGTCGACGACCACGACCGTACGCGCTCTGCTGCTCGTCCATCTCGCCGTCCTCCTGATCACTCGTACGCTCTCCGGTGCTGCGACCATCTTCGCCTTCGCGGCTGGCGAATCCCTTCGTGAGGGCGCCTGCCGCGCGAGCCTACTCCCCGAGCACCTTGATGATGAGCCGCTTGCTGCGCCGCCCGTCGAACTCGCAGTAGAAGACCGCCTGCCAAGGCCCGAGGTCGAGCCTGCCGGCGGTGACCGGGACGATGACCTGGTGGTGCACGAGCAGGTTCTTGAGGTGGGCGTCGCCGTTGTCCTCGCCGCCGCGGTGGTGGCGGTAGTCGCCGCCGTCGGGAAGCAGCTGCCGGGCCACGTCGTCGGCCGGCGGCTGCCAGGACGGCGGCGCCAGCTTGTCGAGCCACTCGAGCACGTCGGCCTGGAGGCCGGGCTCGTCGTCGTTGACCCACACGCCGGCCGTGATGTGCATCGCCGAGACCAGCGCCATGCCCTCGCCGATCCCGGACTCGTCGACGGCGCGCTGCACGTCCTCCGTGATGCGCACGAAGGCGCGCCGCTGCTCGACGTGGAAGGTCTTGTAGACGGTGTGCGACTTCACGTTGCCTCCTGTCTTGGCGTGGCGGCGAGAGAACCGCCGACGAAAGCGAGCTCTTCCTCGAGATCGAGGCTCTCGCCGGGGTCGAGCAGCACGGTGCGGATCTCGGGCTCCAGGGCCTCCATCTCGCGCACGAACACGTACGGCGCCCGCCGGTGAACGTCCGGGCGCATGCGCATGAGCACCGTACCCGGCAGGTGGTACGTACCCCAGTGGATGGGGACGACCAGCCGCGGCCGCAGGAGCTCGGCGGCCCGCACCGCGTGACGCGGGCTCAGGTGCTTGAACTCGGGCATCCAGGGGCCTAGCCCGGCGATGGGGAGCAGCGCCACGTCGAGACCTTCACAGAGGTCGGCCATGCCGGCGAAGAGGCCGGTGTCGCCGGCGAAGTAGATGTCGCGGCCGCCGCCCCTGATCACGTAGCCGTTGCTCGGAGTACGCCGCGCCAGCGGGTGGCGCGTGCCCCTGTGCCTGGCTTCGGTCGCCACGATGGCGACGCCGCCCAGCTTCAGGCTTTCGCCGGGCTGCATCTCGTGGACGTCGGTGAAACCGCGCCAGCGGAGGGAACGCGCGCTGCCCGGCGGGCCGACGATGAGGACGCCGGGGTCGAGCAGGCGCAGCGAAGCAGGGTCGTAGTGGTCGAGATGGAGGTGGGAGATGAGAACGACGTCGAGGCCGGCGAGCGGGCCGAGATGGGGTCTCGGGGTGCGCCGCCACAGCGGGCCCACCTGCTGCCGCAGAACGGGGTCGGTGATCAGGCGCATCCCGGCGAGCTCGATGACCACGGTGGCGTGACCGAGGAACGTGAGCTTCCCGGCGGCGCGTCGGGGGAGCGGTGTGATGGCGTGAGTCGTGGCGGTCTCTCCGGCTGATGTGTCCCACGGATTTCGTTGCACGCGCGGGGCCGGGCCGAACCCGCAGGGTCGCGCCCGGCGCCCGTCAGCCGGTGAAGGCCTCGGTGGAGCGCTTCAGCGGGACGAACCGCACCTCCAGCCCCGCCACCCCGCTCTCGACGATCGCGATCGTGGGGTCGTCGTCCTCCTCGTGCGGAGCGCTGGCCGAGCCGGGATTGAGGTAGAGCACGCCGTCGACCCACTCCACGGTGGCCAGGTGGTCGTGCCCGAACACGATGAGGTCCGGAGCCTCGCCGGCGTCGAGACAGTCGACCTTGCCGAGCGCCATTCGCTTCTGAAGGCGCTTGCGCTTGTGACCGACGACGAGCCGTATGCCGCCGACCTCGGCGCACACCTCGCGGGGCAGCTTGCCGAGCTTGCCGTCGTCCATGTTGCCTGAGACGGCGGTCACCGGCGCGACCGCCTCGAGCGCCTCGAGCGTGGCCGCGTCCATGATGTCGCCGGCGTGGATGATGTGCTGGACGCCGGCGAACTCGGCGAGCACCTGCGGGTCGAGGTAGCCGTGCGTGTCGGAGATCACGCCGATGCGTAGCGGGTCGGTCATCACATCCGTACTCTACCTCGCGGATACGCCCGCGCGCCACAAGTCGGGCCCGCCCGCGCCGTCGTCGTGCCCGGTCGACGGTTTCCGCCGGCGGCGGCGCGGGCATTCAGAGCCGAGACCGGCCAACCCCAGCATCAAGGAGCAGACATGGCTGACGAACCAGTCTTCCTCTACCTCGCCACCTACGACAGCGTCGCCGACGCGCGCGCCGACTACGAGGCCGTCAAGGCCCTGCACAAGGACCACATGATCGGCACCTACGACGCCGCCGTGATCACCAAGGACGCGCACGGTCACGTGCACGTGAGCAAGCACGAGAAGCCGACGCAGCACGCGGCCTGGACCGGCCTCGCGGCGGGCGCGGTGATCGGCATCATCTTCCCGCCGTCGATCCTCGTGGGGGCGGCGGCCGGCGGTCTGGCCGGCGGCCTCATCGGCCATTTCTGGAAGGGCCTGTCGCGCAGGGACGTCATGGAACTGGGTGAGCTGCTCGACGACGGCGAAGCCGCCCTTCTGATCGTCGGGGAGTCGGCGCTGCAGAGCTACGTCGACAAGACGCTCACCAAGGCGCGCAAACGGGCCACGCGCGAGGTCGACATGGAGAGCAAGGTCCTGCGCAAGGAGCTGGCCGAGGCCGCCAAGGACGCGAAGTAGCGCCGCCGCCGAAGGTGCCCGTGCCCACGTTGTGAACTCCGGCACGACGTTTCCGCGCCGTGACGCCGCGGGTAGGTTCCCTCCCGAAGTCGCAGTGCCGGCAACCAGAGAGGGCACCATGTCAACTGTACGTCGCCATATCGAGGTGGAAGCGCCGCCATCGGTCGCGCTCGCCACCTGGTCGCATTTCGTCCGCTGGATCATGACCGGTCATCAACGACTCGCCTGCGACGAGCTCGCCTGCGTCGACGCCGTGCGCGCCGGCCTGGTCAGCTTCGAAGCCGTCGACGGCGGCGGTCGCACCGACGTGGTCTTCAGCCTCGACTGCGACGATGAGAACGGCCCGTCGCGGGACGTGCTCGAGCAGAACGTCGCCCGCGATCTTGTCGTGTTCAAGGACTACATCGAGCGGGGGGGCAATCAGGTCGGCAAGCCGACGCGGGTGGAGAAGAAGGCCATGATCGAAGACGAGGAACGCCACAGTCACGAACAGCTGCATCGGCATATCGGCGCCGAAGACGAGGCGGTCGCCTACGGGGATCATTTCCCGACGTGAGCGGTGCGCTCGAAGGGCAGAAGGGCCGCGAGGGCGGCGCCCCGCAAGCGCGGGGCGCCGCCCTCGCGGCCGCCAGCTTCAACCTGCGGCACGGGCGCGCCTGGGACGGCCTGAACTCCTGGCCGCTGAGGCGGCGCGACGCTGTGCGGTGCATCGAGAGCGTCGGCGCCGAGATCGTCGGCCTGCAGGAGGCGTACGGGTTCCAGCAACGCTACCTGGCGCGCCGTCTGAGCGGCTACGCCGCCGTCGGCGCCGGCCGCGACGACGGCCGCGAACGCGGCGAGCGCTGCGCGGTCCTGTACCGGCCCGGCCGCCTGGAGCTCGAATCGTGGACGACGCGCTGGTTCTCGGACACGCCCGGCACGCCGGGATCCCGTCGGCTGGGGCAACCCCGTCGCCCGGGTGGTCACGCTCTGCCGCTTTCGCGACCGCGCCGACGGGCGGCGCTTCGGCGTCGCCGACGCCCACTGGGACGGGGCCTCGGCGCCGTCTCGCCGGCGCAGCGCCGAGGCTCTGCTGCAGTGGCTGGACACCGCGCTCCCCTGGATCGTGCTCGGCGACCTCAACGCGACCGCCGGCGACCCGGCCGTCGCGCGCCTGGTCGCCGGCGGCCTCCGCGACACGCTGGCACATCTCGGCGAGCGCGGCCCCGGAGCGGGCACCCATCACCACTGGGATGGCGCGACCGACGGCACGCGCATCGACTACGTGCTGGTGTCGCCCGAGTGGGAGGTCCTGCACGCCGAGATCGCCCACCGGCTGCCCCGAGAAGGGCGCTCGAAGCTGCCCTCGGACCACTGGCCGGTGGTCGCGACGCTGCGTCTCAGGGGCTGACAGCCGGCCCGCCGGGCGACCACGTGCGGCGCGTACGCGCCCACTCCGCGTCGTCTCTCCACACGAACGTGTCGTTCTGCAGATCGCGCAGCGCGAGCTGCAACTCCTCGCGGGTGTTCATCACGAACGGCCCGTAGCGCGCGATCGGCTCGCCCAGCGGCTTGCCACTGACGAGCAGAAAACGCACCGCGTGGTCGCGCGCCTCCACGCGGACCTCGTCGCCGTCGCCGAAGATCGCCATGCGCGGCGCGGCGAGCAGCTCGCCGTCCAGGTCGCCACGATAACCCAGGTCGCACCCCACGCCGAACTGGCCCTCGCCTTCGAAGGCATAGGCGAAGGCGGAGTGCCCGCGCGGTACCGGCTGCGAGAAGCTCACGCCGGCCGGCAGCGTCACGTCGAGGTATTCGGGCTCCGCGTAGATCTCGGTCACCGCGCCTGCCACGCCGTCGACGACGCCGGCGACCACGCGGATGACGGTGCCGTCTGGCCGCCGCACCTCGGGGATCTGGGCCGCGCTGAGGTCCTGGTAGCGCGGCCTGGTCATCTTGAGCTCGGCCGGCAGGTTCACCCACAGCTGGAAGCCGCCCATGCGGCCGTCGGCGCCGGGGCGCGGCATCTCCTCGTGCATGATGCCGCCGCCGGCCGTCATCCACTGCACGTCGCCGGCGCCGATCATGCCGGCGTTGCCGATGCTGTCGCGGTGGTCCACTTCGCCGGCGAGCATGTAGGTGACGGTCTCGATGCCGCGGTGGGGGTGCCAGGGGAACCCCGCAAGGTAGTCGTCGGGGTCGTCCGACTGGAAGTTGTCGAGCAGGAGGAACGGGTCGAGGTAGTCGAGCGTCGCCGTGGCGATGCTGCGCCGCAGGCGTACCCCGGCGCCCTCGATCACGGGCGTCGGCTCGATGACGCGCTCGATGGGGCGGGGCTGGACGGACATGCAGTGCTCCTTGCGTCGTGTACCGATGTGGGGGTGGTTCCCGCAGGCGCGGCGCGCGAACCGCCGGCGGCCGCGCCCCGCAGGGGTCGCCGCCGGCGCCTCCGCCGGATAGCATCGAAAGCGAAGGACCGAAGGGGAGGGGGACGCACGGCGCACGGGGGACGCAGAGCGCGCCTCGGCGAGGAGCTGCGCACGCTGCCGCGCCAGTTCTGGCTGCTCACGGGCGGTACGTTCGTCTACCTGATCGGTCTGGACATGTGCTTCCCGTTCCAGACCACCTATCTGAGCCGCAGCCTCGGCGTGCCGATGACGACCGTCGGACTGATCCTCGGCGTCACGCTGTTCGCCGGCCTGCCGATGCAGATCGCCGGCGGCGCCGCGGCCGACCGCTTCGGGCGACGCCCCCTGCTGATCGTGGCGATCATCGCGAGCATGACGCTCCTGATCGGCCTCGCTCTCAGCCGGCAGCTGTGGTTCATCGTGGTCCTCTTCGCCGTCGAGGCGGCGTTCGGCTGGGCGCAGTTCATCACCGCGAGCAACAGCATGGTCGCCGACCTGACGCCGCTCGAGCGCCGTGCGGAGGCGTTCGGCATCACGCGCGTCGCGCTCAACGCCGGCGCGATGGTCGGCCCCCTCGTGGCTGCGATCCTTCTCGCGCTCGATCCCAGTTTCCGGCTTGCCTTCATCGGCGGCGGCCTCGTCTGTGGGGTGTTCCTGCTGATGGTGGTGGTCCAGTTCAAGGAGACGCGGCCGCCGACCGGCGCCCGCGAGACGGTCGGCACGGTGGTGCTCGGCTACGGCCGGGTGCTGCGCGATCGGCGCCTCCTCGCCTTCTGCCTGGTCGCCCTGCTGCCCCTGTACGGCTTCGGCCAGGTCTGGGTGACCTTGCCGATCATGCTCGGGGACCTTCAAGGGGTCTCGGCGCAGACGTGGGGCGTCATCGTCGCCGTCTTTGCGGCGGGGACGGCCGTCCTTCAGTACCCCGTGGTCCGCGTCCTCGGAAGGTACGACCACGTCCTGCTCGTCGCGCTGGGAAGCGCCTGCGTGGGCATCGGGCTCGGCGGCTCGGCGTTCGCGCCCTGGCCGTGGACGTTCGCCTGCATCATCATCCTGAGCTTCGGCCTCGCCTTGTTCCTCCCGATCTCGTCGACGATCGTCTCGAGGATGGCGCCGGTGGCGCTGCGCGGCCGCTACATGGGGGCCTGGACGCTCGTCTACACCGGCGGCTATGCGCTGGGGCCCCTGCTCGGCGGCTGGGCCCTGGAGGCGCTGGGCGGCCGCGGCGCCTTCGCCCTGGTCGGCGCCGCCGGCCTGCTGGGAGCCGCGCTGTTCGCACTGCTGCGCGCGCGAGGCTGGGCCGGGACCGGCGACGGTGCGGACGCGACCGCAGCGCTGAGCGAAGAGCCGCGCATCGAGCCACCCGGCCAGGTGGTCTAGGCTGAGGCCCGCGCCTCGGCGAGCAAGCGGCGCGGGTCCGGATGACCTGAGAGGCCGAGCTGTGCCGCCGCCTCGTCGATGAGGCGGCACAGCTCGGCCTCGACGTCGCCGGGCAGGCCGACGGGGTCGCGGGCGAGCAGCTCCTCGACGCGCAGGCGCGCCAGCTCGAGCGTGTCGGGACGCCCGGCAGCCGCCCATTCCTCCGGCCCGCCCCGCCAGCTGAGGTCCTCGGAGGGGCGGTTGCCGCGCAGCCAGCGGCGCGTGTGGCGGGTACCGAGAAAACCCATGGGGCCGGTGACGCCCTCGATGATCGCGTCCACGTCGAGGGCGTCCGCGTCCCACGCCGGCGGCTCGAGGGCGTCGAGCGCCACGCGATAGACCGCGTCGCCGATGACGAGCAGCTCCAGGCAGGTCGCGGAGTCGCCCCAGGCGCCGATGCCCGACATCATCCGCGGCCGCGCCAGCGCGCCGGCCAGGGCAGGCAGCGCCTGCTGGTAGCCGGCCTGCACGTCGATGAGCGGCGCCGACGTGTCGGGGCCGTAGCAGTCGCAGGCGAGGCCGTGGCGGCGGGCCAGCAGGGTGGCGCCGACCGAGGCCAGGGCCCACTGCCCGGCGCCGCTGAGCAGGCGGCCGTCGCGCGGGCCGGCGACCGAGAGCCGGGCGCCGTAGCCGCAGGCCGTCCCCGGCGCCGCTGCTTGAGCGAGCACGACGCCGGCGAGGATCTCGGCGTCCTGCTGCGCCAGCGCGCCGGCGAGCGATGCCGCTGCCGTGGTGCCGGCGACAGGGTTGGTGAGCACCTGCACGCTCATCCCCAGCCGGGCCGCCGTGATGATGCCGTCGCAGACGCCCGCGCTCAGATGCAGCGGGCTGACCGGCGAGTAGCCCATGTCGAGGACGACGGAGCCGGCCGGGGCTGCGCCGGGCCGGGCCGCGGCGACCGCGGAAGCCATCTCGAAGAGCACCGGCGTCTGCCACGGGTAGTCCTGGCCGGGCCCGCCGATCACCTTGTCGGTCTCGGAGGCGATCGCGAAGTACGAGTACAGCGGATGCAGCTCGGCGGGCACGTCGCTGGGCGTCACGAGGCTGTTGATGCAGTCGGGGTAGCGGCCGTGATGCATCACCCGCGCCGCGAGCACCTGGTCGCGAAACGTCGCTCGCCGCGCCTCGCCGCTGCGCGGATCGGCGACGTCCGGCGCCTCGCCCATGTTGTGCACGTAGATACGCCCGGGGTCCGGCCCGATGGGGATGTCCCGGGCGGGGTCGCGGGCCAGCGCCAGGTACTCGCCGCGGCAGCTCTCGAGGGCCGCGGCGACGGCGGCCGCCGGCATCAGCACCCGGCCCTGCGGGCCGGGTGTGCACCCGGCGGCCGCGAGCAGCTCCGCGGCCTGGGGCGAGCCGACGCGCACGCCGATCCGGCCGAGCAGCTCGCGTGAAGCAACGCGGATCGCCTCGATCGCCTGCGGCGGCCAGAGGTCGGCGGCGAGCGAGACGGCAGGAGTATCGGCGGCGGGCAGGGTCATCGGCAGCCCGAGTCTAGCAGAGCGTCTCGCGGGGCCCTTCGCGATGGTCCGCCGTCAAGGGACTCCTCGAGCAGGCAGGGCCCGAGAGCAGCGTCGACGGCCGACGGCGGCTACTCGGCCGCACGGCGCCGCGCAGGGCGCGAGCGCAGCCGCCAGGCGAACCCGGCGATGCGCGCTTCGTCGATGGGGTCGCCGTCGTTGTAGACGAAGAGAGCGGGAAGGCCGGCCTCGCGCCGAAGCTGGGCTTCGGCGACCAGGGCCGGCCCGCAGCCTCTGGGCGCCACCGAGACCACGCCGTCGACCGGCTGCGTGCGCCAGCTGAGAAGCGCGCCGCCGATCGCGGGGATCGTCTCTCCGAACGGATAGGGCGCGATGAGACGCCGGCTCTCGCGGTCGACGTCGCGCAGGTCGTGCCAGAAGGCCCACGGGTGGTCGGCGCGCACGGCCCCGAGCAGCCGGCGGACCACATACCGCATGGTGAGGAGCGCGGCCTGCTTCTCCGGCAGCTTGCGAAGCCCCACGCCGTCCTGGATCTGCCGCAGCTGCAGCAGTTCGAAGAACGCGCCGTAGGGCTCGAAGATGGGACGCAGGCCGTTGTCGGCGAGCTTGCGCTGCAGATCGTCGTTGCCCCACTCGTCGACGCGCAGGTAGAGGTCGCCGCACAGGTAGACGTCGCGCAGGCCGGCGGCGCCCGCCGCGCGGACCGGTTGCTCGCGGAAACGCCTTGCGGCCTCCGCGAGCAGCGCCTCCACCTCGCCGCAGAAGCGGAGCGCCTCGGCCGCGTTGCCGGCGAGTCCGGCGTCGGGCCGCGGCTGCTCGAGCATGGCCTCGAGACGGTCCGAGAACTCGGCGAACAGCGCGTCCGAGGCGCCGCGCTCGCGCTCGGTCGCGAGATGGTAGAAGCGCAGCATGTTCAGCAGGTCGACGGCCACGAGCGCGATCCACGCGAGCGGCATGATGCGCACGTTGGCGGTCACCAGACTGAAGTCGCCCACCTCCACGCTGTCGCCGAGCCCGAGCCTCTCCACGGCGATCTGTTCGGTGAGGGGGAACAGATTGGCGCGGCACGCCTGGAACCCGTTGCCCGCGCTGAGGAACAGGGCCCGGCGCCCGGCGAGCCGCGGCGCCTCGTCTTCGATGAATCTGGCGAAGCTGCCCCAGATGAGCTGGTACGGCAGGCATTCCTTGCCCGAACAGGCCGCACCCGCGGCGCGCAGCGCGGCGGCGTCGGGCTCGCCGACGAACGTCGCGTCGTAGCCGGCGCCGCGCATGGCGGCGGCCAGGTACTTGCTGAGGCCGCCGCCCAGGTGGCCGAAGAAGAACCGGTCGAAGCCCGCGTCCAGGCTGCGAGGCAGCGGGCGGTCGAAGCGCGCCAGCCGGGTGGCCGGAAGCGTCCCGTGACCGTCCTTGCGCCACGCCCGCACGCTGTGCAGGAAGGCTTGCACGCGCGTCACGTAGCCGGCCTTGCCACCGTGACCGTCGCTCTCGAGGACCGCGTGCGGCCATTCCTCCATGAGGTCGGCGAAGAGATGCTCGACCATGGAGTTGGGGCCGCACCCGTAGGCCCCGAGAAGCAGGGGGAAGACGTCGCCGGCCATGGCGCCGGCCGCCGCCGCGCGCAGCGTCTGGCCGGCGCTCGCCCAGTGCACCCGCCGGAGCCCGGGAAGACCGTCGGGCAGCGGATAGCAGTCCACCGGCAGGGCAAGGGCGCCGTTGGCGGAGGCAAGCTCGTGGATGCCCGCGTCCAGCACTGCGTCGTGGATCACGTGCGTCTCGCCGGCGATGAGGACCACGGGGTAGTCGTGCTCACGCGCCCATGCCAGGGCGCGCTCGCCGATGCGCCGCAGTCCGTCCTCGAAGCGGCGCTGGCTGGCCAGCGCGGCGGTGTAGGCGGCGCGGAAGTGCTCGGGCGAGTGGCCGCCGGCGGAGTCGGCGGCCTCGGCGAGAGTCTCGGCCGCGCGGCGCAGCGCCCGCCGTGCTCGCGCCGTGTCGAAGCCGTCGCCTTCCTTCTCGAACAAGACGGGACGCAGCACGCGGGTAGGCGAGCCTTCGGCGGCCAGGGCGCGCGCCGTCATATCCGGCGCGCCCTGCGCCATGGGACAGGTGTACGTCACGTCGCCGGCGTTGGGCACGGGCAGATGTACGAACAGCGGCGCCACGAGGACGTCCACGCCGGCGCCCGCAAGACCGTGAAGGAGCTTGACCGGGGCGCAGGCGCCGGGGGCGGCGCAGCGGCGATCACCCTCGGCCAGCGTGCCGGGGCCCGGGCGGAGCACTTCGACGTCGTAGCCCAGCCTGCGCAGGAACGTGTGGAAGAAGGGCAGCGTGTCGATGAGGTAGTGGACGTACGGCAGACCGACGGTGAGGGCGGCGACCGGCGCAGCGGCGGGCTCCTCGGCGAGCAGCCCGAGCAGCAGGTCGGCGCGCTCGCGATAGGGGTTGGGAGCGTCCTTCGGCAGCTTCTCTCCGGCGGCGGAGACGTCGTCGTACTTGGGGCACTGTCCGCCGCTGACGACCTTGCGGCGTTCGCCGAGGACGTCGACCTCGGCGAGCTCGAGACGGCAGGCGTTGAGACAGTCGCGATCTCTGCACTGGAACTCGCGGCGGCCGGCCACTGTCGCAGCGAGCAGGCGCGACAGGTCGATCGCCGGCGTCGCAGCGCCGTTGCCGCCGGCGAACGCCCCGGCGGCCAGCAGGGCGATCCCCACGGCGCCCATGGCGCCGGGGTCGGCCGGCACGTAGACGTCGCGCTCCAGGACGGCGGCCAGCGTGCGCGCCAGTGCCGGGTCGCTGGCCGGCTTGCCCTGGAAGAAGACCCGGCCCAGCAGCCGCCGCTGGCCCATCACGCGGCTGCGGAAGTTGCGCACCACGGAGTACTGCAGGCCGGCGAAGATATCCTCGCGCGAGAAGCCGTCGTTGAGCGCCTCCGCGGCCACGTCGGCGACGAACACGGTGCACGTCTGGCCGAGGTCCGGCGGCCCCTCGCTGCGCGCCGCCAGCCGCCCGAACTCCACGATGTCCTCGACGCCGTGGGCCAGCGCCTGTTCCTCGAGGAACGAGCCGGTGCCGGCGCTGCACACGCGGTTCATGTCGGCATCGACCACGCGGCCGCCCTCGACGTTGATGAACTTGGCGTCCTGGCCGCCGATCTCGACGATGGAGATGCTGCGCCCACCGGCCGGGTCGAGCCGCACGGCGGCCGTCGCGTGCGCGACGATCTCGTTCTGGACCGTGAGCCGCGCGCCGAGGTCCGGATACGCGGCCCTGAACACGGCGGCGGCGGCGTCTCGTCCCGATCCGGTGATGCCCACGGCGACCACCGGCTCGGGCAGCATCTCGCCGATCTCGGCGGCCAGCGCCTGCGCCGCCTCGACCGGGTTGCCCTCGGTGCGGCGATAGATGCTGGCGAGCACCGCGCCGGTCGCAAGATCGAGCAAAGCGGCCTTGGACCCGGTGGAGCCCAGGTCGAGGCCGAGGACGGCCGCCGCCCCGGGTGCCGCCGGGGTCCCGTGCGGCTCTTCGAGCCGCACCACCGCGCCCGGCCCGTCCTTCGCCGGCTGCAGACGCCCCACGCGGCTCCGCGAGGGGCGCACGAGCGCCTGCGGATCGCCGGGAAACGCCGGGAAGGCGGTCAGGCCGGGTGGCCCGACCTCCGCCGCGCCGCCCGCGGACGAGCGGCCGCGGGCGGCGAACGCCAGCGCGCCCAGCGCTTCGAACACGCCGGCCTGCTCCGCCACCGTGACGGGCGACGAGCTCAGGCTCGCGATGCCCTCGGCGACCGGCCCGATGAGCGCCCCGTGGCCGACGAGCACGACCGGGCCGTCGACCTTGCTCTTGTCGTACAAGCTGTGCACGTTGCGAGCCACCCCCGCGAACAGGCCCCGGAAGATGCGCCCGTGGGACTCGCCCTGGTTGGCGAAGTGGGTGAGCTCGCTCTTGGCGAACACGGCGCAGCGGCTCGTCACGGTGACGCCGTCGGGACTCCCCTGCGCCAGCTCCACGGCCGCGGCGAGCGGGCGCCCGAGCCGCGAGCACAGCCCTTCGACCGTCTCTCCGGTGCCGGCCGAACAGCGCTCGTTGGCTTCGTAGGTCACGCGGCCGCGCGCGTCGCGGGTGAGCACCGAGTAGCCGCCGCCGCCGACGCGCACGACGTTGAGCGGGCCGTCCGGGTACAGCCAGGAGGAGGCGGCCTCCTGGGCGATCTCCTCGGGCAGGCCGCCGACGGCGGGTGCGCCGAGCCGGTCACCGTACACCCCCGTCGCGGCGATCCCGGCCAGCCGCGAGACGTCGAGCGAGTCGTAGTAGCTCGAGGAACGGGCGCAGAGGATCGCCGAGATGTCGCGCGGCGCGCGTCTCGACGAGACGCAGCTCCTCGTCGGCCGAGAGCTCGCCGAGGGCGAGGCACGTCGTGACCTTGCCGAAGTCGACGCCGAGGAACAGACGGTCGGAGCCGGCGGCCGGCGCGGGCGAGCGCGCCGTGCCGGCCTCGTTCACGAAGAAGGGACTACGCGCGGGGTCGTTCACACCTCTGCTTATACCAGAGCGCCGCGACGGCGGCCAAACGGCCGCCGTCGCGGCGCCCGCCGGTCAGCTGCGACTGCGGCGCTCCGCGCCTTCGTGGGGACGACGTTCCCCGCGCCGGTCGGGGACGCGTGCGAGCTCGTCGCCGCCGTCGGCCAGCCACCCGGAGCCGCCCATGCGCGCGTCGGCGAGAGCCTTGGAGAACAGCGTCACCAGCTCGTCGTTCGGCTCGGCCAGCCACGTCTCCTCCGGCGCTCGCAGCACATCGCCGTCTTCGAGGACGAGATACCGCTCCCCGGACGCCTGGGGCCGCCGATCATCCACCAGAAACCCGTGGACGTGGGCAGCGGCGGGGGTGGAGGAGTCGCCGGCGAAGACGATGCCGCGGTTCGGCGCGTGGCCGGCGACGCGCATCGCCGACACCCACTTGGCCGCGACCTCGCGCAGCTTGGCGCGCGGATCGCGGGGCCGATACGAGCAGGCCACCATTGCGCCCCCTTCGAGGACTTCTGGTTGACAGAATACCTCCGTGAGGTTGCTCCGGACAGGGGAACATCTGTCTAGACCCACGGCCGTGGACGGCGACCTTCGGCTGGCAGGCCGGCACGTCACGCCAGCGGCGCGGGTATAGTGTGCAGCGTGGACGACGACGCACACCTCGACCCCGAGACTCAGCGGCTTCTCGACGACGCCTGGGACGCCCTCGACGAGGGCGACCTCAAGGCGGCGGCGCGCGGCCTCGCGGCGGCGCGCGGCGCCGCGCCGGACGACCCGGCGGTCTTCGAGCTGGAGGTCGGGCTCGGCCTGGCCCGGGAGAAACCCGAGGCGGCGCTCGACGCCTACCGCCGCTGGAACGATGCGGCGCCGGACGACCCCGAGCCGTGGCTGGGCTCGGCCGAGGTCTACCTCGACTACGGCGAGGCCGGCGAGGCCGCGCGCCTTCTGCGCGAGCTGCTCGCCGACTTCGAGCTCGACCCGCTCGACGAGGCCGACGCCCGCCACCTTCTCGGCCTCGCCTGCGACGAGAAGGGCGACCGCAAAGGCACGGTCAAGGAGTGGCTCGCGGTCTTGCGCCTGGACGCGGCCAACGAAGACCCCAAGCCGCTGATGAGCGCCAAGCGCTTCGAGAAGGTGGCCGCGGCCGCCCTCGACGAGCTGCCCGAGGAGATCCTCGCGCGCCTGCAGAACGTGCCCATCTTCGTTGAAGACCGGCCCTCCGAGGCACTGGTCCTGGAGGGCCTCGACCCGCGCACCCTGGGCCTCTTCCACGGCATCGCCATGCCCGACCAGTCGGTGCTCGGCGCCGGCCCCGAGACGGGGCTGATCCACCTCTTCCAGCGCAACCTCGAGCGCGAGGCCGAGGACGAGGACGACCTCGCCGAGCAGATCCGCATCACCGTCCTGCACGAGACGGCGCACTACTTCGGCGCCGACGAAGACGACCTGCAGCGCTTCGGGCTCAACTGAACGCTCGGACCTTCCAGCCGCGCCGTCTGCGAGGGTGACCTCGTGAAGGAATGGCCGCCGGCGGTCGCGATCGCCGTGATCGCGCTGTTCACCAACGGCGGCGACTGGCTGATCGGCGGCCTGGCAGGCGTGCTCACAGGTCCGATCGCCTACCTGGTGTTCAAGCCGGCGTGCCGGCCGCGGAGCGGCTGACGCCGGCAGGCGCCCGCTACCTCGCGTTGAACTCCGTCGGCTTGTTCTCGCACGACAGGGTCGAGTAGCGGCAGAGCTGGCTGGGCGGCAGGAGCACCGTGCCGGCGGCGCCGTGCTTGGTCGCCTCCGCGACCGAGTCGGGCGCCTCGAGCCGGTAGTAGTCGTACAGCTGCCCCTCGCGGTGCTTGGCGTAGTCCTTGTCCTTCATGTTGTTGGGCGCGCCGGTGAGCTTCTCCATCGTGTAGTGGACCTCGAGGCCGCGGTCGCTGACGATCACGTCGGTGACCGGGATCACGCTGAAGAAGTTCGGGAAGAAGCCCGTGTCGACCAGCAGCCAGTGCGGACGGCCGTCGTCGTCGGTGTACAGGTCGACGATCGCGCCGATGTCGCGGCCGGTCTCGTCGAGAAGCTCGCGGCCCGTCAGTTGTTCAGCGGTCAGTGAGATGGTGCCCATGGTCCCCTCCAGGATGCACACCCGGTGTCCCGGGTCGTTGGCGCGTGACGACTGGCTCCTACCCCGGGAGAGAGCACCGCTAACCGGTGCGTCGGTCGCCGAGGCCGCGAGCCCAGGCGTGCGCGTGTCGCCGGCGATGGAGGTAGACTCTCCTCATGACCACGGCGGGCACAAGCGGTGAGCGCACCGGGACGATGCGGCGATGGATGGCACTCGTCGCGGCGCTCTCCTTCGTGGCGGCGCTCTCCTGGCCGGTCGGCGCCGGCGCCACCGGCCCGCCTCTGCATCCTCAGCCGGGCCCGCTGAGCCAGGCCTTCGTCGAGGCTCTCCACGACCCGCTGGCCGGGGCGTTCGGCAAGCTCCCGAACCCGGTCGAGGTGCATCTGGGCGCGGCCGCCGAGGCCCGGGCCGCCCGTCTCGCTCTGCCGCCCGCCTACGACCTCCGCGCCCAGGGTCGCCTCACGGTCGTCAAAGACCAGGGTCCCTACGGCACGTGCTGGGCGTTCGCCAACCTCGCGGCGATCGAGTCACGGCTGCTGCCGGGTCAGCGGAAGGATCTCAGCGAAGACAACCTCGTCACGCGCAGCGGCTACGGGCCCTTCAGCGAAGGTCCCTACGACGGGGGCGGCTGGGACTTCATGGCCGTCGCGTACCTCACCCGCTGGGCGGGGCCCGTCAACGAGCGTGACGACCCCTACCGCACGCCGTTCCCGCCGAAGACCAACACAGCACGCAAACACGTGCAGGGCGTGGTCATGCTGCCCGGCCGCACCGGTCTTCTCGACAACGACCTCCTCAAGCAGATGGTCGTCCAGAACGGCGCGCTCAGCGTGGGCATGTTCTGGAGCACGGACTTCTACTCGTTCGAGCGCGCCGACACCGACCACGCCGCCATGGCGACGTACTACTGCGACGTCGCCGCCGGTGAGCTGCACAACGGCTACGAGGTCTTCGAGAACCACGGCGTCTGCATCGTCGGCTGGGACGACACGTTTCCGGGCGAGCGGTTCGCGGCCTCCGCAGCCGGCGCGCCGCCGGGCGACGGCGCCTTCCTCGCGCGCAACAGCTGGGGCGCACGCTGGGGCGACCACGGCTATTTCTGGGTCTCGTACTACGACCGCGCGTTCGCCTTCGGCGACTGCACGAGCTACGCGCGCGTCGACGGCCCGGGCAACTACGCGCGCAACTACCAGTACGACAAGCTCGGATGGACGACATCGTGGGGCTATCCGGAGGCGACCGACCCATCGGTCGCCTGGGCCGCCAACCGCTTCACGGCGAAGGCGTCCGAGCGCATCGTCGCCGCCGGCTTCTACGCGCCGGTCTCCGGCACGTCCTTCGAGGTGTGGGCCGGCGCCTCCTTGGGGTCGCTGAGCTGGCGCGGATCCGGCACGGTGGCCCTCCCGGGGTTCGCGACCGTCGATCTGGACACGCCGCTCGCCGTCCGCACCGGCAAGAGGTTCGTCGTCGCCGTGCGCCTCGTCGCACCCGGCGAGACGAGCCCGATCGCCGTCGAGCGGCCCATGGAGCGCTGGGAGTCGAGGGCCGTGGCCGAGGCGGGCCAGAGCTACATGCGCTACGGCGACGACGACCCGTGGTTCGACCTCGCGAACGACGCCGAGAACGCCGACGCCAACGTGTGTCTCAAGGCCTACGCCGTCAAGTGACGGCGCCGGACGCCTCGCGCGGAGAGGGCTGACCGAGGCGGACCCGAAGAGGAGCCCGAGCATGCACGAGCCCGAGTCCGGCAAGCGCCCGCGCCCGTTTCGTCTGCGGGCCCTGATCTTCGACTTCGACGGCACGCTCACCCGCCCCGGCGCCCTCGACTTCCCGGCCGTCAAACGCGAGCTCGGCTGCCCGGCCGATAGTCTCGTCCTGGAATGGATCGAGGCGCTGCCCGCCGGCGCGAAACGCGACGACGCACTGGCCACGCTGGAGCGCTTCGAGCTGGCCGCCGCCGCGGAGTCCGAGCCCAACGAGGACGCCGAGCGGGTCGTCCGAGGTCTGCGCGCGCAGGGACTCAAGATCGGCGTCCTCACGCGGAACGGCCTCCCGGCCGTCCGCCGCGCGCTCGCGCGCTTTCGCGACCTGGACGCCGGCGACCTCGACGTGATCGTCACGCGCGACGACGGGATCCCGCCCAAGCCCGCCCCCGACGGCGTGCTGCACGCCGCGGCGGCCATGGGCGTGCGTCCCGCGGAGACGCTCGTCGTCGGCGACTTCGTGCTCGACATGCAGGCCGGACGGGCCGCCGGTGCGCTGACGGCCTACCTGACGAACGGCGGCGCCGGGGAGCCTCCCGGCAGCGGCGCGCACGAGCTCGGCCGCCCGGAGGACGCCGCCTGCGACTTCGTCGTGCACGGCCTCGCCGAGCTGGACGACGTGGTCAGGCTCGGCCTGCCCCTGCCCCACGGCAAGTTGCCCAACGAGCTGCTCGCCCGGCACCTGGCCGGTCTCGGGCAGGCCGACGCGTCGGTGCTCGTCCCCGCCGGTATCGGCGAGGACGTGACCGCCCTCGACATCGCTGGCGCGGACACGCTCGTGGCGCACGGCGACCCCATCACGCTGTCGCGCGGGGACCTCGCCTCCTACGCGGTGCTCGTGAACGCCAACGACATCGCCGCCTCTGGAGGCGTACCCCGCTGGCTGCTCACGACGGTGCTGCTGCCCGCCGGGACCACGGCCTCGCAGGCGCTTGCGCTTCTGGCCGACCTCGGCGCGGCGGCCGCGAGCGCCGGCGTCACCCTCGTCGGCGGGCACACCGAGGTCAGCGACGCGGTCACCCGGCCGGTGGTCTCTGCGACGATGCTGGCGACGATGCGCCGGGCGGACCTGCGCGACAAGCACGAGGTGCTGCCCGGCGACCAGGTGGTCCTCACCAAGGCGCTCGCCGTGGAGGGCACGGCGCTGCTCGCCCAGGAACTGGGCGAGCGTCTCCGTGCCCTCGGCATGGACGAGCGCGAGCTCGCTGCCTGCCGCGAGCTCGTGAGCCGCCTGAGCATCGTGCCCGAGGCGCGCCTCGCCGCCGGCTTCGCCGGCGTGCGCGCCATGCACGACATCACCGAGGGCGGGCTGGCCACGGCGCTCCGCGAGCTGGCCGTGGCCTGCGGGCACGGCATCGTCGTCCACCGCGAACGCGTGCCGCTGCTCCCCGAGACCCTCCGCCTCTGCGAGCTGCTGGGCGCCGACCCGCTGGGTCTCATCGCCTCCGGCAGCCTGCTCGTCTGCTGCCGCCCGGACGAGACCGAGCCGCTGCTCCGCGCGCTCGATGCGGAGCACATCGCCGCGACGGTCATCGGCGAGGTGGGCGAGAAGGGCGCCGGTGTCACCGCGCTTGAGCGCGGCCGGCCGGCGCCCTGGCCCGAGTTCGCCGCCGACGAGGCGGCGCGGCTGCTGGCCGGGCAGGCGGGATCATCGTAGGGAGATCACGTGGCGCCGGCTTTCGCCGCCCGCCGTTCGCGCCTCAGAGCGCGGTGAGGTGCCAGTCGATGTTGAGCTCGTCGCAGAGCCGCCCCAGCGCCTCGCGCAGCTCGGCTACGGGGACGCTCTGCGGCACGGCCAGGACGAGCTCCATCTCGAAGAGCGGCGCGTTGGTGTACGGGGCGGGGCGCAGCGACGTCTCGGCGCTCTCGATGTTGACGCCCAGCTCGCCGAGGAGGTGCGCCACCGACTGCATGAGGCCGGGGTGGTCCATGGCCCAGGTGGAGAGCTTGTAAGGGAGCGCCGCCGCGGACGACGGCCGCCCGGCGGCGGCCGCGCGCACCTCTGCGTGCACGCCGGTGGCGGCCTGCAGCTCACCGAGTCCGTCGCGCAGCCGCTGCACCACCTCCGCGGACCCCGCGACGAGCATCATCATCGCGAACTGGCCGCGCAGGTTGACCATGCGGCTGTCCTCGAGGTTGCCGCCGCAGTCGGCCACGAAGCGGGTCACCTCGTCGACAAGACCCGGATGATCCGGGCCGACGGCCGTGAACACCGCATGCTGGACGCCGCTCATGTGCTGACTCTAGGGTCAGATCCGGAGCGGCGCAAGCACCGGCGCCGGCGCCGCCCGGCGGGCTCGCACAGCGCCCGCCTCCGGCGTGGGGTAAAGTGAGCGAGTGACTCCAGCAAGCGTGACCTACCGGGCCGACCTTCACGTCCACTCGCGGTGTTCGGAGAACCCCACCCATGCCGGCATCCGCGCGATGCGTGGGCGGGAGTCGTACGCCGATCCCGTCGACGTGTACGCGGCCGCCCGCAGCCGGGGCATGGATCTCGTCACGATCACCGACCACAACACGCTCAACGGCTCTCTGGCCATCGCCCACCTGCCCGGCACGTTTCTGAGCACCGAGTTCGACACCTGGTTCCCGGAGGACGGGACCCGGGTCCACGTGGTGGCGCTCGGCATCGACGAGGGCGCGTTCGCCGAGGCCGAGCGTGCCCGGGCCTCGGTCCACGACCTGGTCGCCTGCCTGCGCGCGGCCGGCGTCGTTCACTACCTCGCGCACCCGCTGTTCGACATGAGCGACACCCTCACGGTCGACACCGTGGAGCGCATGCTTCTTCTCTTCAACGTCCTCGAAGGCCGCAACGGCGCCCGCGTGAACCGCTGCAACGGCCTGCTGCGCGAGATCACCGCGACCCTGACGCCGGAGTCGCTCGCCGACATGGCCGCACGCCAGGGCATCGAGCCGTACGGCGAGACCCCCTGGCGCAAGGCCCTCACCGGCGGGTCCGACGACCACACCGGCCTGTTCGTGGCCGGCGCGCACACGGTGGCACGTGGAGACGGCACCGCAGAGAGCTTCCTCGACGCCGTCGCGCGCGGCGACTGCGAGCCGGTCGGCGCCGACGGCGACGCGCGCCTGCTCGCGCACAGCATCTATTCCGCGTCGTTCTGGAGGCTCCGCGAGATGCTGCGGCTCGACGAAGCGGTGCCGCGCCAACGCCCACTCAAGCTCATCCGCAAGGGGTTCGGGCGCATCGGCCGCGACGTGCCGGTGCTCGAGAAGACCGTGCGCGGCGTACGCAGCATCGCGCCGGGGCTGTACCGCGACGGCGACGGCCGAGGTCCGGCATGGGAGGAGCTGCTCGAGCGCGAGCTCGGCTCCCTTCTCGCGTCCCCGGACGGCATCAACGCCGTCGACGGCCGCGAGCTCAATCGGCGCCTGTTCACGGTGGCCCAGAGGCTCGCCGACGATGTCATCAACCTCCACCTCCAGCCGCTCGTCGACCCGTCCGTGCACACGACTCGCAGGCAACAGCTGCAGTCCGCCTTCGCGGTCGGCATGGTCCACTTTCTGCAGCTGCCGTACTTCATCGCCTGGAGCCTGCAAAGCCGCGATCGGGCATCTCAAGAGCGGCTGCGCCGGCACTTCCTTGCCGCGGGGCCCCCTCCGCCGAAGATCGCCGTCTTCGCCGACGCGGTCGACGAGTCCGCCGGCGCGTCGGCGAGCCTCCGCCGGCTGGCGGAGACGGCGGCGGCGCGCGGCAGCGCCCTCGAGGTGATCACGTCCACAAGCGCCCCCACAGGCCCGCGCGGCGGCGCCCTGAACTTCCAGGCCAACGCGTGGCGCCCCCTCGCCCGCGACCCCGACCACCCCCTCGTGGTCCCTCCCATCGTCGACGTGCTCGACTACCTCGAGGAGAATGACTTCACGGCCCTCCACGTGAACACCGCCGGCGGCGCCGGCCTTGTAGCCCTGCTGGCCGCCAAGCTGCTGCACCTGCCGATCACCGGCGCCTTCCGCGCCGATCTGCCGGGCGACGCCGAACGCCCCGCGTCCGGCACGCGGACGCAGCGGAGCCACCGGCGGTACACCACCTGGTTCTACGGCATGCTCGACGAGGTCTTCGCGCCGTCTCGCGCGGCCGCCCGCGACCTCGTGGCCCGCGGGCTCGATCCGCGGCGAGTGCAGGTGCTGCGGGTCGGAGTGGACGGCGACACCATCCTCTCCAGCCTCAGACGGCCGTCGCCGGACCCAGGCTGGCGTCGCTCGCAGAGACCCGGCAATGGCGATGCGCTGCGGCCCCGACCCGGCGTGCCGGCGCGTCGGGCCTGAGTCGGAGCGCCCGGTACGCGACGTGGCGAGGGCGGGGCGGCCCTTCCGGCCGCCCCGCCCTCGCGTCGACCCGCCTGCCCGTGGTCAGTCGCCCTCGGCGAGCAGTTCGTAGATGCGCTTGCGCGCCTCAGCGAGGATCTCGAGCGCCTTGTCGACCTGCTCCGAGGAGCCCGTGGTGCCGACCTGCTTCGCGGCGGCACCGATCTGGAAGACGGCCTTGCGCAGCTTGAAGCGCGAGCCTTCGGCGCCGTGCTCCGGGCTCTCCCACGGCGCTCCGTGGCTCTGCTTGCTCGCCTCGGCTTCTGCTTTTCCGGCCTCGGTGAGCGAGAACACGCGGCGTCCTTCGAGCTCCTCGCCCTTGATGAAGCCCTGGTCTTCGAGGAGCTGCAGGGTCGGGTAGACCGAGCCGGGGCTTGGACGCCACATGCCGCCGCTGCGCTCTTCGAGCCGCTGCATGATCTGGTACCCGTGCATCGGCTCTTCGGCGAGCACCGAGAGGATCGCGGCGCGCACGTTGCCGCGGCGCGCCCGGGACCAGGGGCCGCGGCCGTGACCGTGCGGACCATGAGCGCCGTGCGGGCCGAACTTGAAGCGTGCCGGCCCGTACTCTCCGGGGCCCGACTGGGGGCGGCCGGGACCGCGCCGGGAGCCGCAGCCACCCGGCGCGTCAGACCCGCCCGGGCTGCCGCAGCGGCCTTGCTGTCGTGTGGATCCTGTCATGTCGTTCCTTTCCGATAACGCTGTAACACGATATATCGTAACGCATCGTTTCCAGATGTCAAGTGAGTCACGCACAAGGCCGGCCGCGAGAGTCGGTGCCGCCGAGATCCGGGGCGGTCCTGCCCGGGCCGGGCGGCGCAGCCGGCCCCGGCGCCATGCGATACAATCCCCGGCGCATGATCCGCTACCTGGACACCCGTGGTCTCAGCGACCGCCCGCGCACCTTCACCGAGGCCATCCTCGAGGGCATCGCTCCCGGCGGCGGCCTGTTCGTGCCCGAGCGCCTGCCCCGGTTCGACGTCGCGGAGATAGTCGCGCTCGCGGCGCTGCCCTACCACGAGCGCGCGGCGCGGGTGTACGAGGCCTTCGGCCTCGACGTCTCCGCCGCGCGCACGCGCGAGATCGCCGCCGCGGCGTACGGCGACAACTTCGACGACCCGGCCGTCGCCCCGGTGCGCGAAGCCGCTCCGGGGCGCTTCGTGCTCGAGCTTTGGCACGGCCCCACGCTCGCCTTCAAGGACATGGCGCTGCAGTGCATGCCGCTGTTCTTCAGCGAGGCGCTGGAGCAGGCGCATGCCGGCGGCGCGACCGACCTCGACTTCCTCATCCTGGTCGCGACCTCGGGCGACACCGGCGTGGCGGCGCTCAACGGCTTCGCCGATCGCGCCCACACCAGGATCTGCGTGTACTACCCGGACGCCGGTGTCAGCGCCCTGCAGGAGCTGCAGATGGTCACGCAGCCCGGCGACAACCTCACCGTGTTCCGCCTGGACGGCGACTTCGACGCCTGCCAGAACGCGGTCAAGGCCGTCTTCGACGACGGCGCCTTCGCCGCGGAGCTGGCCGGCCGGCACGGCCTGGCGCTCTCCTCGGCGAACTCCATCAACTGGGGCCGGCTCATGCCGCAGATCGCCTACTACGTGAGCGCCTACGCCGACATGGTCGCGCGCGGCGCGTTGAGCGCCGGCGACCCGCTCGACGTGTGCGTTCCCACGGGCAACTTCGGCAACATCCTCGCCGCGTACTACGCCAAGCGCATGGGCGTGCCGCTGGGTCGTCTGCTGTGCGCCAGCAACGCCAACAAGGTGCTCGCCGACTTCATCGCCACAGGCATCTACGACATCTCGGACCGCGGTCTGGTCAAGACGCCCTCGCCGAGCATGGACATCCTCATCTCGTCGAATCTCGAGCGCCTGCTCTACGACCTCTGCGGCAACGCCGCCCTCATCCGCCAGTGGATGAAGGACCTCAGGAAGGGCGGCCGCTTCTCCGTCGACGTCGCCACCAGAGAGCGACTCAAGGCCGAGTTCACCGGCGCCTGGGTCGACAACGACACCTGCCTGCAGACCATCGGCCGCGTGCAGCACGAGCACGGCTACCTGCTCGACCCGCACTCGGCCGTGGCGTGGAAGGTGGCCGAGGAGCTCGGCGATGCGCGGACCCCCACGCTGATCGTGAGCACCGCGCACTGGAGCAAGTTCGCCGCCGACGTCGTGCGCGGCCTGCGCGGCGTGCCGGCCGGCGCGCCGATCCCCGGCGCCGGCCCCGATATCGGCCTGCTCGACGTCGTCACCGAGCTGGCGCCCGGCGCTGCGGTGCCGCCGCAGCTGCAGGCCGTGCGCGAGCGCGCGGTGCGCTTCGACGCGCGCGTCGAGCGCGGCCGCGAGGCCGTGGAGACCAGCCTGCGCGGCTGGCTGGACGGCTCAGCGCTCTAGCAGCTCTTTCATCGGGCCCAGGTAGTGGTCGTCCCAGCCCACGTCGAACTCGTCCGCCTCGTCGTCGGGCACGTTCGTGTGCGCGAGCGTGAGCCTCGTCCCTTCGCCCTCTGGCCTCAGTTCGAAGGTGGCGACTGAGGCCTCGTCCCACTCGACGTCGTCGCCCCACCACTCCTGCACCAGCCGGTGGGGCGGCTCCGCCGCGGTCACCGTGCCGAAGATGTCGCCGCCCCAGAACGTGAAGGCGGCGCCGGGCTCGGCGCGGATCTCCGCGGGTCCGCCACCCCAGGCGTCGATCACAGCAGGGTCGGTCAAAGCGCGCCACACCGCTGCGGGCGGCGCGCCGATGAAGTAGCTCTTGGTCAGGTCCATGGGTCACCCCCGGTCGCGTTGCATACCAGAGTGGTGCCCGGCGCTGCGCCGCGCGAACCCACGGATGCCAGATAGCTTGCCCGTGTCGTCAACTTGAGACGCCCGTTACCCTCCCGGAACGGGCAGCGCTTGACAGATATAAACAATATGTTTATGCTGCCCCCGTGATCCAGACCTTCTCCGACAGCGAAACGGAGCGCTTCTACACCGGGGGCAGATCCGGCTGGATGCCGACGGAGATCAGAAAGCGCGCAGTCATGCGGCTTCTTCAGTTGAATGCGGCCACCCGGATCGAGGATCTGCGGTTGCCGCCCTCCAACCGGCTCGAGCAGCTGCGGGGAGATCGCGCTGGTCAGTGGAGTATGCGCATCAATGACCAGTGGCGCGTGTGCTTCCGCTTCAAGAACGGCGACGCCTTTGACGTAGAGATCGTGGACTACCACTGAGGAGACGGCATCATGGTGAGTAAGGGCTTGCCCGCCATTCATCCGGGTGAATTCCTGACAGAAACGCTTGAGGAGCTGGGCTTCTCCCAGGCGGCGTTCGCGCGCGTCATCGGGGTGTCGCCGATGCGGATATCGCATGTGATCAAGGGGCGCGCGTCCGGTGACGGCCGAACTGGCCCTGTTGTTCGGACGGGCCTTTGACCAGTCGCCGCAGTACTGGCTCAACCTCCAAGACGACTACGACCTGAAGACCGCCGAAGCCAGCAT
>CAVOWE010000032.1:0-46846 GCA_963700035.1 uncultured Thermoleophilia bacterium
ATCACGCCGGCGACGCAGACCGGGACTACCGTAGAGGCGAGGGTCGGTGACACGGTGGCCGTGAGCCTCGACGCCAACGCGACCACCGGCTACGATGGGCGTTCACGGCCGGCGACACCTTCACCATCGAGAGCAGCGAGTACGTGCCGGACCCCAACCCTTCGGGGCTCACGGGATCCGGAGGCACGCAGGTCGTCACGCTGAAGATCACGACGTCCGGCTCGTCTGAGCTGACCGGGACGTACGCGCGTAGCTGGGAGACGCCTTCCCCGGACGCGAAGCCGAGCTTTTCGATGACGGTGACCGGCCTGGAGTAGCCGCCCGTCCTGCGTCCGGTGGCAAGCGCCGCTGCGTACCGGTACCCTCGCGGAGCCAGCAGCGACTCGTGAGGTGACCGATGGACGATCCCGTCCTGCGGCGACGCAGCATCCGCAAGTACACTGCCGAGCCGGTTTCGGACGAGCACGTGGAACGCCTGCTCCGCGCGGCCATGGCGGCGCCGTCCGCCGGCAACCAGCAGCCCTGGCAGTTCATCGTCATCCGCGACCGCGACGTGCTCGCCGCGATCCCCGACGTGCACCCGTATGCGAGCATGGCCCCCAAGGCGCAGCTCGCCATCCTGGTCTGCGGTGACCGCGGCAAGGAGCGCTGGCCGCAGTACTGGGAACAGGACTGCGCCGCCGCCACCGAGAACCTGCTGATCGCGGCGACGCAGCTCGGCCTCGGGGCCGTGTGGCTGGGCGTGCACCCGCTGGAGGAACGAGCCGACGGCATGCGCGCCCTGCTCTGCATCCCTCGCGCCATCACGCCCTTCTCTCTGGTGCCCATCGGCTGGCCGGCGGAGCACAAGGAGCCGTCCGACCGCTACGAGCCCGACCGCGTTCATCTCGATCGCTGGTGACACCGACAGTTTGCCTCGGCGTGAGCCCGGGTACGTCCGCTAGCGACCCGTGAAGCGGCGGACGCCGCCCTCCGGCCCGGCGCCGGACAGACAGGCTCCGCCCCACGGGTCCTCGATCTGACAGACAGGCCATGCGGAAGGGGTGAGCAGTGTCCGGACCTCAATGGGTCCCCACCATCGACGAAAGCAAAGTACGTGACGGCGCCTACGTGCCCGTCTATCCCAAGGGCCTCGGTATCCTTCTCGTGAGGACGGACGGCGAGTTGTTCGCGATCGCCAACAAGTGCGCGCACATGGCGTGCCCGCTCGAGGGAGGCAGACTCGAGGGAGACGTGATCACGTGCCCATGCCACGACTGGCGCTTCGACGTGCGCTCAGGGCAGTTCCTCGACGCGCCGGAACTCAGGATCGAGACCTTCTCGACCAAGGTCGAGGACGGCAAGATCCTCGTCCAGCTGAAGGGGGCGTGACGATGACCGACGAGGTGTTCGTCTACGCGCTGAGCACGTGCCCCTGGTGCCGCAAGACCAAGCAGTGGTTCACGGACAGCAAGATCGCCTTCGTGTACGTCGACGTCGACACGCTGCCCGTCGAGGAGCAGGACGAGGCCGCCGAGAAGGCCTACAAGCTCAGCGGCGGCCGGCGCTTCCCCGTGGTGGTCATCAACGGCGAGGTGATCGTGGGCCACAGCCCCGACAAGTTCCTCGAACATCTCAAGGGTTGGGGGGGCTGAGCCGTGGGCAGCGCCGAACGCAAGGAGTCCCTGCGCTACCTCTTCGAGCGCGTCATCGGCCCGCTCGGCTACAAGTTCACCCCAGACGAGGAGCTCGCCGACTTCCTGCTGGAGCAGGAGGTCAAGCTGGAGCAGGACCTCGGGGCGCCCTTCTGCCCCTGCCAGGGGCGCACCGGCGTGCGCGCCGACGACATGCTGATCGTCTGCCCCTGCATCCCTTTCCACCGCGAGCATTTCGACAAGATGAAGCGCTGCTGGTGCGGGCTCTTCGTCCACGAGGACGTCAGCGATCCGGACAGCCTGCCGCAGTTCCCACCGGACGAGGGGTGAGGCCGAGATGTGGCACGAAGTAGCGAAGCTCGACGACATCGCCCCCGGCGGCATGAAGTACGTGCGCGCCGCCGACCGCGAGATCTGCCTGTGCGAGTACGACGGCGACATCTACGCCGTGAGCCGGCGCTGCGGGCATCAGAACGCGCCGCTGGACCAGGGGTCACTGGAGGGCTGGGTCCTCACCTGCCCGCTCCACGACGGCCAGTTCGACATCCGCAGCGGCAAGAACCTGAGCTGGCCGCTCGACCACGATATGGGCGACGAGGCCGCTATCCCGGAGCCCGTCCAGCGGTACTTCAAGCTGGAGAAGAGATTGCAGTGGAAGACCCGTGTGCACGATCTGCACACGTATCCGGCGCGCGTCATCGACGGCGCCGTGGAAGTCGACATCTGACCCACGACAAGGAGGACCGATGGCGTTCGAACTGCCGCCGCTCCCGTACGCGGAAGACGCTCTTGAGCCGGCCTACTCGGCCAGGACGATCAGCTTCCACTACGGCAAGCACCACAAGACCTACGTCGACACGCTCAACAAGCTCGTGGCCGGCACCGATCTCGAGGGCAAGTCCCTCGAGGACGTGATCATGGCCGTGGCCGGCAAGCCCGAGAAGCAGCCGGTGTTCAACAACGCCGCACAGGTGTGGAACCACACGTTCTTCTGGAACGGCATGAAGCCGGGCGGCGGCGGCGCACCGACCGGCGAGCTCGGCGACAAGATCGTCGCGACCTTCGGGAGCTACGAGAAGTTCGTCGAGGACTTCAAGGCGGCCGCCGTGGGCCGCTTCGGCAGCGGCTGGGCGTGGCTGGTGGCCGACAACGGCGAGCTCAAGATCGTGAGCACGCCCAACGCCGAGATGCCGGCGGCGCCCGGAGTCACTCCGTTGCTGGTCGTCGACGTGTGGGAGCACGCCTACTACCTCGACTATCAGAACCTGCGCCCCGTCTACACGCAGACGTTCTTCGACAAGCTCGTGAACTGGGACTTCGCTGCGGCGAACTGGGCTGCGGCGAAGTAACCGAGGAGCGCTCTTCAACGCACCCTCAGGGACAACGACCCCTGTTCGCTGGCGGGTGCGTGCCGGGGGCGGCGGGCGAGAGCCCGCCGCCCCCGGTTTCGCGACTGCTCGGAACGAGCCGGGTCGGACCGTCGGCCGGTTGCTGATAGCATCAAGGCGCGGTGACGCGCGCGAGGGTCCCCGTCAGCAGCGGAGGTAGCAGTGGCGCGGGTCGGATCCACAGGTGCTGTAGAGGCATGCTGAGGAGGGCGCCGCTCAGGTGGAGAGGCTTGCGGCTGCCGCTGCTCGACATCTCCGTTCTGATCCTGGTCCTCGTCGGCCTCTTGGTGTGGGGTGCGGTGAATCACCGCGCCGCGCCGCGCCGCGCGCTGCGCGAGTACCGCCCGCAGCTGATCGTGACCTCGGAGGTCACCTTCAAGGCGGACCTGGTCGAGAAGCTGGCCCAGCCGCCGCAGCTCATCTTCTTCGGCGGCTCCCGCTGCGAACGCTTCGACCCCGACTACGCACGGCGCAGGACCGGTCTGCGGACCTTCAACTTCGCCGTCACGAACAGCCACCCCGAGAGCGCGTGGGCGCTGGCCAACTGGCTCCACGCCCGGCGGCCCGGGGTCAGGCTGCGCTGGGTCTGGGGGATGAACCCCGCCACTTTCAGCGACCGGGACCTCGACCCGGCGCTGCTCCAGGATCAGCGCTTCAGCTGGTATTTCGATGACGCGCTGTTGCGTGCTCAGCGCAAGCTCCTGCCGCAGACGGTCGCCCAGATGCCCCGGTGGAGTCGCCTCAAGACACGGCGTTACACACGCGACGGGCTTCTGCTGCGGAACACCTATGATCGCTACCTGGCGATCGGCGGCACTCTGGACAAGTCGCTGGACCGGTACATCGCGACGACCGTCGCGAAGGTCAAGAACGCCGGCGGGGGCGGCGATGGGAGGTCGCGGTCTCGGGTGTACTTCGAGAAGACCTTGCAGCTGCTCAACGAGCACGGCACGACACCGGTGATCGTGGCCATGCCGATCCACCCACGCGTGCTCGCGGCGCTGCGCCCCTACGGTCGCGAGCGCAGTCACGCGCGCTTCCTTGCCTATTTGCACGGTCTGGAGAAGCGCTACCGCCTGAGGGTGGTGGACCTGACCGAATTGTCGAGCTTCGGTGGGGACCCGGATGGCTTCTACGACGGCGTGCATATCACCAGGGAGAACAGCGATCGGGTGATCGATACGCTGGTGGAGCAGGCCGGCGACGTCTTGCGCTGAGGGTGCGGCCGCCGGCGCCGTGTCCGCTGCCGCGGCGGCGCCTGGACCGCTCTGCCCCGCCGCCTGTACACTGCGCCGGACGAGGGGGCATCGTGGGCAGAGGAACGCAAGGTACAGCGAAGAGCGGGCCGTCCATGGCTCGCGGCGCTGGTCGCGGGGCTCGCCGCGGGCTGGCTCCTCGCCGGCGTGGGCGTCCAGCCTGCCGCGGCGATCACGACGTCAGATCGCACCTGGAAAGCCGACCTTCTGGGTCGCCTCGGGTACGCTCCCCGTCTCGTCTTCGTCGGCGGCTCGCGTTCACTCCGTCTCTCGCCCGCCTACGCCTACCGTCGCACCGGGCTGCGCGGTTTCAACGCCGCCGTGGTCGAGTGCATGAACGAGGACGTGTGGGCCATGCTGCATCTCATGGTCAAGCGCGCTCCCAAGGTCAAGCGGTACGTGGTGTGGGGCATCGTGCCCGGCACCATCTCTCTCACCCGTCAGCTCGACAGCGCGCTCGTCGGCGACCCGCGCCTGCGCCGCTGGTTCCCGCTCAGCCTGCGCCAAGCACAGGGATCCGGCCTGCGGCACCCGGTGGGCCGCCGCCGCTACGCCGGTGACGGCGGCCTGACCTGGGACAAGTACGCGGCCGAGGCTGCCGCCGGCGTCACGCTCGCCGAGAAGCTGCAGCCGGCCATCGAGCGGCTCGTCGCCATCCCGTCACGTCCGATTCCATCTCGACCACGATGACGCGCGCGACGACGCTACTTCGAAGACACCCTCGCCTATCTCAACACCCACGACTGCGAACCGCTGCTCGTCCTCACGCCGATCCACCCCAAGGTCATGCAGGTGATGCGCAACGACCATTGGGACTCACGGCACGCCAGTCTGCTCGCCTACTTCGAGGAGCTGCAGGAGCGCTATCACTTCACCGTGCTCGACTTCACCTTCATCTCGAGTTTCGACGGCGATCCCGCCGCCTTCTACGATGTCTCGCACATGAAGGAGTCCAACATGCGGCGCCTGCTGGACGCCGCGGTGCGCCAGGCGCCGTGGGCGTTCGGCAAGGGGGACGCGCCGTGGGACGAGCCCAGCGAACCGCAGTAGCCCCGGCGTCGCTCGTGCCTCGCGGCTGTTGCCTCGAGCCCGGTCAGCGGAGAGGGCGCTCGTCGCGCTGAGCGTCGTCCGCATCCCCGGCGAGGAGCTTGCGGTAGCTGGCGTAGCGGCTCCCCGCGATGACGCCGCTGCGCACGGCCTCCTGCACCGCGCAGCCCGGTTCGTGGACGTGCGTGCAGTCGCGGTAGCGGCACCGCGCGGCGAACGGCGCGAACTCGGTGAACCCTTCGGCGATGCTCGCCGCGTCCACGTCGTCCACGCTGAAGCGGCGGATGCCCGGCGTGTCGATCACGCGGATGTCGCCGGGCAGTTCGTACAGGCTCGAGGCCGAGGTGGTGTGGCGGCCGCGGCCGTCGCCGGCGCGCACCGCGCCGGTCTTCGCCGCGGCCTCCTCGTGCAGGGCGTTCAGCAGTGACGACTTGCCCACGCCGCTCTGGCCGACGAACACGCAGGTGGCGCCGGCCAGCACGTCACGCAGGTCCTCGATCCCCTCGCCGGTCGTGACGCTGCAGAGCACCACCGGGATGCGGAGCCCCAGGTAGGGTTGCAGGCGATCGAGGACTTCGTCGCGCTCGGCGTCCGTCAGCAAGTCGACCTTGTTCACGGCGAGCGCCGCCCGGGCGCCCGAGCGTTCGACCGCCACGAGGTAGCGGTCGATGAGCCGCGGGTGCAGCGGCGGCGCCTTGGCGGCGACCATCACGACGACGACATCGATGTTGGCGGCGACCGCGCGCGAGCGTCGCGCGTCGTGAGGGTCGGCGCGCGTGAGCAGGCTGCGGCGGGGCAGCACCGCGGTCACGCGGTGACCCTCGCCGAACGGTTCGAGCAGCACCTCGTCGCCGACCGCCAATCCACTCTGCTGGCGGCGCGTGAGGTCGGCGGGCAGGACCGCGTCCAGCGAGTCGCCGCCGGCCTGCACGACGCAGGCGCCGGCGGTCACCGCGATGACCGTGCCGCGGCGGCTGCGGTTCAGATCGTCCGGCTTCGCGGCGGTGCCCGGAGCCGCCGCGAAGCCGGTAGCGGCCTTCTCCTGTTCGTCCAGCAGCCCCAGGAGGAAGTCCTCCAGCTCGGGGCGGCGGGCGTCGCCTGTCATCGTCCGGAGCGCCGCCTGACGCAGTTTCGCGGCGCGTTTCGTGAGTCTGGTGCGCTCGCCGTCATCGAGCTTGGCGAGCAGATCCCCTAGTCTCCTGCGTTGTCGCTTGTCCATGGTGAGATATGCCCTTCGGTCGCGTTCCGTCACGGTGCGGGCACGGCGGACGGCCGCGCCCGGGCGTCACCCGGCCGGAGGGAGAGACGAAGAGGTCGTTTCAGGGGTGGCTGCAGGAGAACGCGCTCACGATGGGGGGCGGCTACGACGCACTCCTCGCAGGGGGTGACGCGCTGGTGTCATCGGCTGTCCTGACGGTCATCACCCACCTCCGCTGGGGCGCCCCACGGCCTGCAAGCCGCCCGAGTGTAGCGGCGGCGGTTTGCGTGCGCAAGGACGCGGCGATGCCGGCGGAACGGCGGCGCGCCGTTCCCGCGGCCGCTCGGCGGGGGTACGATGTCGTCAAGAGCGGGAGCGCCCGCCGTGGTACGCGGCGGGCCGCCCGCAGAACGCCGTCCGAAGGGAGCGCCATGATCAAGGGATTCCGCGACTTCATCCTGCGCGGCAACGTCGTCGACCTGGCTGTGGCCGTGGTCATCGGCGCCGCCTTCGGCGCCGTCGTCAAGGCCTTCGTGGACAACCTGATCACGCCGCTGATCGCGGCGATCTTCGGCAAGCCGGACTTCTCGGGCCTCGCGTTCTCGATCAACGGCAGCATCTTCAGGTACGGCCTGTTCATCAACGCGCTCATCACGTTCCTGCTCGTCGCGGCCGCCGTGTACTTCGTCGTGGTCGCGCCGATGAACAAGCTCGCGGAGCGCCGCGCGCGCGGTGCCGACCCCGAGACCAAGCAGTGCCCGGAGTGCCTCAGCGAGATCCCGCACGGCGCCCGCAAGTGCGCCTTCTGCGGCTCCGAGCAGCACGACGCGGCCCCGCCTGAGGCCGACCGCCCGACGAGGGCGGCGGGCGAGGCCACGGAGGGGCCCGCCCTCGATCTCGGCCGCGGCGTACACGACGGCGCCGTGGTCCCGGCGGCCGTGGTCACTGTGCCCCTGGGCATGATGAGCCGCCACGGCCTCGTGGCCGGCGCCACCGGCACCGGCAAGACCAAGACCCTGCAGGGCCTCGCCGAACAGCTCTCCAGCGCCGGCGTCCCGGTGTTCGTGGCCGACGTCAAGGGCGACCTCTCGGGTCTCGCCGCTCCTGGCGCGACCGACGGCCCAGCGGTCAAGCGCGCCGCCGAGCTGGGCATGCCCTTCGCGCCGGCGGCCTTCCCCGTGGAGTTCCTCGCGCTCGCCGGCATCGGGCCCGGCGAGCCGGCGCGCAACGGTCTCGGACTTCGGCCCCCAACTCCTGGCCAAGGTGCTCAAGGCCAACGAGACGCAGGAGCAGAGCCTCGGCCTGATCTTCCGCTACGCCGATCAGAAAGGCCTCCCGCTCCTCGATCTCAGCGATCTGCGCGCCCTGCTGACCTTCCTCGACTCCGACGCCGGCCAGGCCGAGCTGTCCGGCATCGGCGGCCTCGCCTCGGCGACGGTGGGCGTGCTGCTGCGTGCCCTGGTCGGTCTGGAGGACGGCGGCGGCACGGAGTTCTTCGGCGAGCCCCAGTTCCAGATCGCCGACCTGCTGAGAGTCGCGCCTGACGGACGCGGAGTGATCTCGTGCCTGGAGCTACCGGCGGTGCAGGACAAGCCCGTGCTGTTCTCCACGGCGCTCATGTGGATGCTCGCCGAGCTCTTCGAGGAGCTGCCCGAAGTCGGCGACCTGGAGAAGCCCAAGCTCGTGTTCTTCTTCGACGAGGCGCACCTGCTCTTCGACAACGCCACCGACGCCTTTCTGGACTCGGTCACCCAGACGGTGCGCCTGATCCGCTCCAAGGGCGTTGGCGTGTTCTTCATCACGCAGGTACCCAAGGACGTGCCCGCCGATGTGCTCGGCCAGCTCGGCAACCGCGTGCAGCACGCGTTGCGCGCCTTCACCCCGGACGACGCCAAGGCGCTCAAGGCTGCGGTGTCCACCTATCCCACGTCGGAGTTCTACGACATCGCTGCCCTGCTGACGCAGATGGGCATCGGAGAAGCCGCGGTGACCATCCTGTCGTCAAGGGGGGTGCCGACCCCTGTCGTGCACACGCGCATGCGCCCGCCCAGCTCGCGCATGGCGCCGGCCGACGACATCGATGCGGCCGCGAAGAGCTCACCGCTGTGGGCCAGATACGGCAACCGGGTCGACGCGCAGAGCGCTCGCGAGATGCTTGCCGCGCGCCTGCAGCCGCCGGTCGCGTCTACGGCGGCGGCCACTCCCGCGCCTGCGGCGCCGTCTCCAAAGCCGACGGCCGAGCACAAACAGGCCGGCAAGGCCGTTGCCGGCGGCGCGGCGGTCCTCGGCCAGTTCCTGAACTCGCGGCAGGGCAAGGCCGTACAGCGCGACGTCGTGCGCGGCCTCTTCGGCCTGCTGAAGAAGTCGCTCTAGCCGGCGCCCCCGGCGCCCTCGTCGTTGCGGGGGCGCCGGGGGCGCCGTCCCTCAGCCGGCTTCTGGTATGTTCTCCTCTTCAACAGGCACTCAACGCCGGGGGTCCAGGACGCATGTCCCTGCTGCGACTCGACATCGACGATCGCCAGGTCGTGATGCACACCGAGGGCGCCGTGTGCGCGAGCACGCAGGAGCTCGCGGAGAGCGCGGGCTTCGCGCGCATCCTCGATCTCTACGTCGACCACCTCGAGAGCCACAACCCGCAGGCGCTCGCCGAGCTGGGACTGTCCGGGCGGGCCGCGGTCCTCGACCTCATCCGCCTCCTGGCGAACAACCCTCTCGAGCGCGTGGCGCGCACGTGGGCGGGGCCGGGCGACCTGCTCGCCGGACGCGAGCGCCTGCACGAGTTCGTCGAGGGCCTCTACGACTTCTGGCGCCGCTGGGACCGGTTTCTCGTGGTGCGCGCCGACGCCGCGGCGCAGCCGGGTGACCAACGTCCGCTGCGTGCCTTCAGCCAGACCGTCGAGACTCTTGCGCGGCTGGTCCGCGACCTCTACCGCGATGTGGCCGCGAACGTCACCGGCGGGCGGCCGCGCGTCTACCGCCAGGTCGCGGCCGGCGCCGAGGTGGGCGTGTACGCCGTGCAGCAGAAGTGGCCGGCTCCCGCTCGCTACCGCGAGCTGCTGGCCGGCATCCCCTTCGTGCGCAACCTGCTGATGTACCCGCCCCTGCTGCTCGACCCACCGACCAGCACGCGCAGCGGCCAGTTCACGGAGGTCGCCGAGAACCCGCTCGCCGGCCTCAGCCTCGAGCGCGAGCAGTGGCTCTGCTACCCCGCGCTGGTCGGCCGGCTCGTCGTCTTCGTCTACTTCCACCAGCGGTTCGCCGGTCTGGGCCTGAGCCTCGCCAATCTCTTCGAGGTGGCATCGGACGAGGAGATCGCCGCCGGCCCCGACGCCGTGTACCTCTACGGCGTCCCCTCGCCGGCGCTCGACCGCTTCGGCGACCTTCCGACCGTCTTCCACGACGACGAGGAGAGCCGGCTGCTGATCGCCGCCGTGCCGCTGGAGGATCGCTTCGGCTACTTCGGCTACCTCAAGAAGATGGTGCTCACGTTGCACAACGTGGCCGCCATGGACCGCGGCGTCATGCCGTTCCACGGCGCCTACACACGGCTGGTGCTGGCCGACGGCCGCGCCGCCGACGTGCTCATCATCGGCGACACGGCCACCGGCAAGTCCGAGACGCTGGAGGCGCTGCGCATCGCCGGCGACGAGCGCATCCGTGAAGTGCGCGTGATCGCCGACGACATGGGCTCGCTCGAGGTCGGCGCCGACGGCCGGGTGCTCGGCTACGGCACCGAGATCGGCGCGTTCGTGCGGCTCGACGACCTGCAGCAGGGGTACGCGTTCGGGCAGATGGACCGCGCCATCATCATGAGTCCCAACCGCGTGAACGCACGTGTGGTCCTGCCGGTGACGTCGCTCGACGACGTGCTCCGCGGCTACCCTGTGGACTATCTGCTGTACGCCAACAACTACGAGGCGGTCGACGATGAGCACCCGCTGCTCGAACGGCTGCCCGAGCAGGAGGCGGCGCTGGCCGTCTTCTCGGGCGGCGCCGCCATGTCCAAGGGCACCACGACCTCGACCGGGCTCACGAACAGTTACTTCGCCAACCCGTTCGGGCCGGCCCAGCGACGCGAGCAGCACGAGGTGCTGGCGCGCAAGACGTTCGCCGCCGCGTACGCGGCCGGGGTCTTCGTCGGGCAGCTGCGCACGCAGCTGGGGCTGCCCGGCGCCGAGAGCGCCGGCCCTCGCGCGGCGGCCCAGGCCTTGCTCGAGCTCATCTCCGGCGGCGGCGCTCCGCCGGCCGCCTCACCGCAGCGCCTCATGCAGTCCCCTGACCAGAAAGGAGCGTGACGTCCGTGGCGACGCTGTACGAATCCAATGAGACCGCCTGGAACCTCATCAGCCGCGGCAAGGTGCGCGACGTCTACGAGTACGCCCCCAATGAGATGCTCATCGTCACCACCGACCGGCTCTCGGCCTTCGACGTGATCCTGCCCACGCCGATCCCCGACAAGGGCGTCGTGCTCACGCAGATCGCCAACTTCTGGTTCGACAAGACGAACGCCATCGTCCCCAACCACATCGTCGACCCCGAACCGTTCAGCACCGACCCGGAACGCAAGCATCTCGCGGGTCGTTCCATCGTCGTCCACAGAGCCGAGGCGCTGCCGGTGGAGGCCATCGTGCGCGGATACCTCACAGGCTCGGGGCGCAAGGACTACGAGAAGACCGGCGGCGTGTGCGGCATCCCGCTGCCGGAGGGGCTCGTCGAAGCGAGCCGGCTTCCGGAACCGATCTTCACGCCGTCGACCAAGGCGGCGATCGGGGACCACGACGAGAACATCTCGTTCGAGCGCACGCTCGACCTCATCGGCGAGGAGCTGGCCGGGAAGGTCCGCGACGTCTCCCTGGACCTGTATGCCTTCGGCGCCGCCTACGCATTGGAGCGCGGCATCATCATCGCCGACACCAAGTTCGAGTTCGGCATCCTCGACGGCGAGCTGATCCTCATCGACGAGGTCGATGACCCCCGATTCGTCGCGCTTCTGGCCGGCCGACGGTTACGCGCCCGGCCGCAGCCAGCCGAGCTACGACAAGCAGTTCGTGCGGGATTACCTGGAGACGCTGGAGTGGGACAAGACGGCGCCCGGGCCTGAGCTGCCGCCGGAGGTCGCGGCGAAGACCGCGGAGAAGTACCTGGAGGCGTGGCGCCGCCTGACGCAGTCGTGAGCGGCGCGGGGCGGCCCGCGCCGGGCATCCCTGAGGCCGCGCTCTACTGGGAGCGGCGGTACGCGAAGGACGGGCGCCTGTGGGGCGACGGCCCCAGCGAGCTCGCTCGTCTTGCCGTCGCCCGCCTGCGCCCGTACGCTTCGCCGGAGCTCGCGATCCTTGACGTCGGCTGCGCCTACGGTCGCGATACGCAGGTACCTCGCGGCCGAGCTCGGCTGCCGCGTGCTGGGTCTGGACCCGTCGCCGGCCGCCGTCGCCGCGGCGCGTAAGGCGCGCTCTGCCGGGCTTGATGTGGAGTACGTGGCCGGCGATCTTGCGGGGCTCGCGAGCGATCCCGAGCACGCCGGCCCCTACGACGTCGTCTACATCTGCAACGTCTTCCACCTGCTGGGGCCGATCGGCCGCCGGGAGTTCGTGGCCGCCACCGCCGCGGCCGTCCGCCCCGGCGGTCTCCTCTTTCTGAGCACGCTCTCGCCGCGCGATCCGCAGCATTACGCGGTGGGCCAGCCGGTGCTGGGTGAGGAGCGCAGCTGGGTGGACCGCGTCTACCTGCACTTCTGCACGGCCGACGAGCTGGTGGGTGACTTCTCGGCTTTCGATGTGCTCGATCTCGAGGAGCGGTCCTACGACGAGCACAACGCGAACGACGTCGTGCACCGCCACGCGAGCTGGTTCCTGGAGGGCAGGCGGCGCTGAGGCTCGTGCGGCGCTGGGCCCTTCGGGCCGCCGCCCGCCGTCACCCTACGCGCCACAGTCCTCACTGCCGCCTCGAGCGATCTGATGAGTCCCTCGGTCAGCCGGCGCGGAACGGGTCGACAACGCGCAGCGACCCGAAGGTTCGCCCGTGCTGGAAGTCCTCGCTGTAGAGAGTCCGGCAGCCGCCCGCGAGCGCTGCCTCGAGAATGAGAGCATCCCAGATCGACAACTGGTCAGAGGCGCTGCGGCCGGCTGCCAGCAGGACCATGCGGGGGGTCACCTGCACCACGTGATGCTGCGTGAACTCCTGCAGAGCGAGTCGTGCGCTGATCGGGCTGATCGGAGAGCGCATCGTCCGGGTCGCGACGCTGAAGAACTCCTGCAGCACCTGGGTGCTGATCACCGTCGCGCCGTCCGCGGCCGTCCGCAGGTAGAGACGCTCCGCCAGTTCCTGCCGGCCCGGATCCTCGTTGGCGAAGAGGTAGACGAGCACATTGGTGTCCAGGAATACGGGCTCGGTCATCGGCGCGGCGCCTGGCGGTCATGGATCGCGTCGCGTGTCCAGGTGATGGGCCCGACTTCCGCTCCGCTCGTGTGCGCCAACTCGATCAGCCGCTTCGCGGCCTCAGCCTGCCGTGACGTAGTGCCCGTGTACTCGCGCAGGAACTCCCGCACGACGGAATTCACCGATGTGCCCTGCTCCACCGCGCGCACGCGAGCCTTCTTCAGCAGATCGTCTTCGATCGCTATGGTGAGGTTGGTCATTCCACTACCTCCATCTAGCTCCACGGAACCAGTGTACCACGGGTTCACGGGTCAGAGCAGGAAGGCCGGGCGCTCGCGAGGAGCCGCCTTGGACCGGGCAGGGTACCTGACGGGGGTGTCGACGCGGCGTGGCTCAGCAGTACGCGTCGCGGAAGGCGGCCGTGCTCGCCTCTTCGGCTTCGCCGACGAGCGCGCGCAGACGCTCGAGGAGCGTCTCGTCGACGCGCAGGTCGCGACCGTCGACGCTGCCCACCGGCACGATGCCGCGCACGCTGCTCGTGAGCAGCATGCCGTCGTCGGGGCGCAGGTCGGCGACCCGCGCGAATGCTTCGATCACCGGGATGCCGTGCGCACCGGCGAGCTCCTCGACCTTGGCGCGCAGCACGCCCGGCAGGATGGCGCCTTCGGCCGGTGGCGTCACGAGACCCCCGCCGCGGACGAGGAACATGTTGGAGGTGGCGCCCTCGAAGATGCGGCCCTCGTCGTCGACGAGGATGGCGTCGTCGGCGCCCGCGGCCGTCGCCGCGCGCTGGGCGAGGTACGACTGCATCACGGTCATCGCCTTGAGCTGCGCCCGCACGCGTACGCCGAGGTAGCTGACCACGCGCAGCGGCCGCGCCGGGAACTGCCGGCGGTCGGTCAGGATGAGCAGGCCGGGCTTGCCTTCCGGCGGCCCGGCCGTGACCAGCACGCGGCAGGCGCCGTCCGGCACGTCGCTGGCCTTCGACAGCCGGCAGATCTGCGCGGCCATCTCGGCTCTGGAGCAAGGGCGTTCGAGGCCGAGCTCCTCGAGGCCGAGGTCGAGACGCGCGACGTGCTCCTCGAAGAACACGGGGACGCCGCCGACCAGCTTGAGTGTCTCGTAGAGGCCGAGCCCATGGGTCAGGGCGCGGTCGGTGGCCGGCAGGGTGGCCTTCTCGGGCGCCATCAGTTCGCCGTTGAGCATGAGGACGGTCATGGCGGGAGTCTATCGCGCCGGTCGCGCCGGCGCTCGGCGGCCGCGCTCAGTCCTCGGCGGCCGCTCAGCCGGCGCGCTCGGCGATGCCCGCGCTGACGGCGCGCAGCATGCCGGCCGCCTTGTGCAGGGTCTCCTTGTACTCGCGCTCGGGCACCGAGTCGGCGACGATGCCCCCACCGACCTGCAGGAACAGCCGGTCGCCGACGCGCACCAGGGTGCGGATCACGATGTTGAGGTCGAGAGTGTGCGCGGCGATCCAGCCGAACGAGCCCGTATACGGCCCGCGGCGCACCGTCTCGAGCTCGTCGACGATCTCCATGCAGCGCACCTTGGGGCAACCGGTGATGGTGCCGCCGGGGAACATGGCCTTGGCGAGGTCGACGGCGTCGCGGCGCGGGTGCAGGTGGCCGCGCACGTTGCTGACGATGTGGATCACGTGCGAGTAGTACTCGTTGACCATGAGCTCGGACACCCGCACCGTGCCGTACTCGCAGACCTTGCCGAGGTCGTTGCGCTCGAGATCGACGAGCATGATGTGCTCGGCGCGGTCCTTGGGGTCGAGGTTGAGCTCCTCGGCGAGAGCGTCGTCTTCGGGGCGCCGGTCGCCGCGCGGGCGCGTGCCGGCGATGGGCCGTGTCTCGGCCCAGCCGTCGCGGTCCAGCGAGACGAGCCGCTCCGGCGACGACGAGATGAGCTCGTAGTCGCCGAAGTGCAGATAGCCGGCGAACGGTGACGGGTTGACGGTGCGCAGGGTCTCGTACAGGTGAAGGCTCGGCAGCGCGTAGATGCCGTCCAGGCGCTGCGACAGGTTGGCCTGGAAGATGTCGCCCGCGTACACGTACTCGCGGGTGCGGGCGACCACCACTTCGTACTCGGCGCGCGTGAAATTGGAGCGGAACACGGAGAGGTCGTTGCCGTGCAGGGTCGCGGGGGCGGAGCGGCGCGCGCGCGCGAGGGCTGCGCCCACGCGCGCGCCTGCCTCCCCCGCCTGGACCTCGTCAGCCGAGAGCCGGTCGAGCAGCAGCGCTTCGCCGGTGACGAGGTCGCAGCGCAGCAGCCTGCCGGGCAAGAAGACATCGATGTCCGGCAGGCCCAGATCGTCCCGCGTGGTGTCCGGCAGGCGCTCCAGGTAGCGCACGGCGTCGTAGGCGAACAGGCCGAAGAGGGCCTCCGCCTCGGGGAAGCCGGCGGCGAGCTCGTCGGTCTGCGCCGGGGTCGGACCGGCCGGCCCGAGGCCTTCCGGGCCGGCCGGCAGGACCCCGTGAAGCGCGGCCAGACGAGTGGCGGCGCGGACCGCTTCGAAGGGCTCGAGCTCGACGAGCGCGCGCGCCTGCTGCGCGACATCGCGCGCGGCCTCGTGCCAGTGCGCGGAGGCTTCGGTGATGATGCTCACCGTGCCGCCGCGCACCCGCAGGCGAAACACGGGGTCCCAGGCGAGATAGTGCCGGCGGGCCAGCTGCGCCGATCCGCCGGCCGAGTCGAGCAGGACCACCGGCGAGTGCCCTTCGAGGCCCAGGCCGCGAAGCAGCGCGACTGGATCGGGCGATGGGGCCGTGTAGGCGCTGAGGTGAGGGCTCATGCTCGTGGTCGGCGGCGCCGGGCGCGGCGCGCGCTACTCCCCGTCGTACTCGAAGTCCTCGGCCTGGCTGAGGGTGCGGAACTTGGTGTAGTCCTTCACGAAACCCAGCCGCACCAGGCCGGTGGGGCCGTTGCGGTGCTTCGCGATCTTGAGCTTGACGACGCCCTTGGACGCAGGGTCGCTGGGGTCTTCGTAGATGAACATGACCATGTCGGCGTCCTGCTCGATGGCGCCCGATTCGCGCAGGTCGGCGAGCTGCGGCTCGCGGTCGGCGCGCGCCTCGGGGGAACGGTTGAGCTGCGACACCGCGATCACCGGCACATCGAGCTCGCGGGCCAGGTGCTTCATGGAGCGCGAGATGTTGGAGACCTCCTGCTGGCGGTTCTCGGCGCGGCTGTCGCCGGACATGAGCTGCAGGTAGTCGACGATGACCAGCGACAGGGCGTGCTTGGCCTGCAGGCGGCGCGCCTTGGCGCGCAGCTCGAACATGTTGAGGCCGGCGGTGTCGTCGATGAAGATGTCGGCTTTCTCGAGCTCGCCGGCCGCCTGGACGAGCTTCGCGTAGTCGTCGCCCGACAGACTGCCGGTGCGCACCTTGTGGGAGCTGACGCGGGCCGAGGAGCACATCATGCGCTCGCCCAGCTCCTGGGCGCTCATCTCGAGGCTGAAGATGGCGACCGGCGCCTTGTCCTCCACGGCAACGGTCTGGGCGATGTTGAGAGCCAGGGACGTCTTGCCCACGCCGGGGCGCGCCGCGAGGACGATGAGGTTGGCCTTCTGAAAGCCGCCGGTGAGCCTGTCGATGCCCTCGAAGCCGCTGGCGACGCCGCTCACGCCGTGACCCTGCTGCATCTGGTCGAGGCGCTCGAAGTTGGAGACGAGGACCTCTTTGATGTGCTGGAACTCGGCCACGCGCCGCTGCTGCTGGATGGCGAAGACCTTCTGCTCGCAGCGGTCGAGAAGCTCGTGCGTGTTGCCGGGGTGCTGGTAACCGAGCTCCGCGATCTCGTTGCCCACGCGGATGAGGGCGCGCAACACGCTCTGCTCGCGCACGATGCCGGCGTAGTGGGCGGCGTTGGCCGCCGCCGGCACGAACTCGGCCAGCGTGTGCACGAACTCGCGCCCCCCGGCGCGCTCGAGTACGCCCTCACGCTCGAGCTGGGCGCTGAGGGTGACGACGTCCACCTCTTCTCCCCTGTCGTAGAGGGCGAGGACGGCGCGGTAGATGAGCCGGTGCGTGTCGCGGTAGAAATCGTCGGCCGAGAGCGACTCCGCGACGGCCGTGATGGCGTTCGGGTTGACGAGCATGGCGCCGAGGACCGACTGCTCGGCCTCGAGGTCGTGCGGCGGGAGATGGTTCGTTGCGGTCTCGAGGCGCTCGACGGCCATGTGGTCTCCGGGGGTGTGCGGGTGGTCTGGAACCCGCAGTCTACGCGACGCGGCAGCGTCATGGTAGCGCTTGCCGATGACGGCAAACGGCGGCGTATGAGCGACGGGCGGGGGCGGCTCGGCCGCCCCCGCCCGTCGGGGAAGAACGTACGTCTGTCAGGCCGCTATTCGGGCGTGACGATGGTCTTGACGGTAGCGACGAATCCCTCCGCCACTTCGACGTCGACCATGAAGGTGCCGAGCTCCTTGATGGGCTCCTCGAGCAGCACCTTGCGCTTGTCGATAGTGAACCCGCGCGCGTCCTTGATGGCGTCGGCGATGTCGGCCGCCGTGATGGAGCCGAACAGGCGCTCGCCCTCGCCGGCCTTGGCGGCCAGGGTGAGCACCGTCTTGTTCAGGGTGGCCGTGTACTCCTCGGCCTGGACCGCCATGCGGGCATCGCGCGACTTGCGCTCTTCTTCGCGGCGCCGGAACTCGGCGATCTTGCCGGGGGTGGCCGGCTCGGCCAGCTTGCGCGGGATCAGGTAGTTGCGCGCGTAGCCCCGGGCCACGTTGGCCAGGGAGCCTTTTTCGCCGAGGTTCTCGACGTCGTGGAGCAGGATGACCTCCATGCAGCCCTCCTCAGCGGCTTGCGTTGGGCAGGAGCGCCATCTCACGGGCGCGTTTGACCGCCACGGCGACCTGGATCTGGTGGCGCCGGCAGGTGCCGGTGGTGCGGCGTGAGCGGATCTTGCCCTTCTCGGACATCAGACGGCGCAGCGCCGAGACGTCCTTGAAGTCGACCTCATCGGTCTTCTCCTTGCAGAAGGAGCAGTGACGGCCGCGAGAGGGGCCGGCGACGCCGGCCTTGCTCTTCTTCTCGCGCCGCGGTGTGAGTGTGGAACTGGGCATGCGTGTGCTCTCCTCGTGGCGCTCCGCGGAGCGCCGTCACCTACAGCTTAGAACGGGATGTCGTCGTCGCCCGACTCGGCGAAATCGCCCTTGGCGGGGTCGAGGCCGGCGTTGTTGAAACCGGCGCCCGCCGCTTTGGCCGCCGGCGGCCTGGCCGCCGCCGCTCCAGCCGCCGCCCTGGCCGCCGCTCTCGCGAGGGCCGATGAACTGGACGTTGTCGGCCATGATGGAGACCGCCTGGCGCTTCTGGCCGTCCTGGGTCTCCCACTCGCGCCAGCGCAGTCTGCCGGCGACGCCGACCTGGCGACCCTTGGCGAGGTACTGCGCGCAGCGCTCGCCCTGACCGCCGAACACGTCGACGTCGAAGTAGTTGGGCTTGTCGCCCCACTCGCCCGTAGTGGCGTCCTTGACGCGGTCGTTGACGGCGACGCGCAGGCTGCACACGCTGGTGCCGCTCGGCGTCGCCCGCAACTCGGGGTCGCGAGTGAGATTACCGACGATGACGACGCTGTTGATGGACCCGGCCACGGTGGACTCCCTTCGCTCGAAAAGACCGCTAGGACTTCTGCCGAATGGTCTTGAAGCGCAAGACCTCGTCGGTGATGCCCAAGACGCGCTCGACCTCGGCGAGGGTGGCGGGAGTGGCCGTGAACGTGATGACGGTGTAGACGCCTTCGGGTTCCTTCTTGATCTCGTAGGCGAGCTTCTTCTTGCCCCACTCGTCGACGCCGGCGACGTTGCCTTTGCCTTTCTCGACGGTGGCCCGAAGCCGCTCCACGATCTCCTTCTGGCGCTCCTCGTCCGCGTTCGGGTTCACGATGAGCATGAGCTCATACTTGTTGATCGCGATCACCTCCTGTGGTCTTCGCGGCCCCAGCCTCGGATGCTGGAGCAGGGGTGACAAGCTGCCTTGCGGCAACGTGAACGGGCACTCTACCAGCCCTCGGCGGGTGCAGGCAAACCGTACCGCGCGGCGCCTTCGGCGTGAAGGGCCACGGCGACGGCACGAGGTGACATAGGCGGCGGCGGCGCGTTGACCTTGAGTGGGGCGGCCGCGGCAGGGAGCCGGAGCGCCGCGGTCGTCAGGCCTCGGCGACGAGCCGGCTGGCGGCCGGCGCGCCGGTGTCCACTTCTTCCAGGGCGAGCTCGCCGTCGACCAGACCGGCGACGCTCCAGATGGCGGCCAGGCGAGGCCGGCCGGTCTCGTCCGAGTGCATGTGCACGAAGGCGGGCTCCGCCCGCGCGATGAGCTCGCGGGCGTAGGCGTCGTCGCCCCCGAAAGCTGCGACGATGGCATCGACGGCCCGGCTCACACTCTCGGCGCGAAGGGTCGCCATACCGCCGATGCGGGGGTCCTCCGCGAGCAGACTGAAGAACTCGCGGACCTCCGCGCGGTGGATCTCGCCGACCACGAGCCGTCCGGGATCCATGCGCCGCGCCTTGGCGAACAGGGAGGCGACGTCGGTGTCCGCGTCCACGCCGAGCCGCAGGCAGAACGAGCGTTCCTTCAAGGCCGGCAAGTCCGGGCCGCGCTCGATGGCGACGAAGCGGTCGTCCACCGAGACGAGCTCGAAGAGGGAGTTGAGCAGCGTGGACTTGCCGGTGGCGCGCTCGCCGAAGATCAGCAGCGTGCGGCGGTCGCCGATGAGCTGCGCCAGCTTGGCGCCCTGGCCGCCGGTGAAGGTGCCGCCCTCCAGGAGACCGCGGAAGGTCGTGGAGAGGACGCCGTCCGCGCCGACCTCGCCGGCGTACATGATCGACGTGTGCGAGAAGAGCGGGGCGCGCCGCGCGACGAAATGCTCGAGGTACGCGCTCACCTGCGCCTTGAGCAGGCTGCGCAGGATCTCGAGGTGCTCGCGCGTCGCCTCGCCGATGTGGGCGCGCTCGAGTCTGCTGATCGCCTCGTCGATCTCCTTGATCAGCGCGACCTGGACGGCGCGCAGGGCGGCGTCGCGGCCGTCGGCCGCGACGCCCTGCGGCGCGCCGTCCGCGCCGTCCGTCGGCGCGGGGGCTCCTGCCTGCTCGATGTCGTCGTCCGCCAGCATCCGTCTCCCCTTCGCGCGGCGCGCGGTCGACTACTCTATCGGCAGACAGGGGCGCGGAGTCGAGCCACACCGCGCGCCGGGCTGCGCGAGCCGCGATGAGTGGTACAGTCCGGGCATGACGACCCCGGCCGACACCATCTCCGCACGGCTGTTCGCCGGCCTCGAGACGCAGACCGTGGCACGTTGCACCGAGCATTCCTTTCTGCCGGCCGAGACCCCCACCGTGGGCGCGCTGGTCGCGCGTCTCGGTCTCGAACCCGGGGCCACGGGGATCGTCCTCGTCAACGGCAGGCACGCGGGCGCCGACACGGTGCTCGCCGCCGGCGACGAGATCTCGCTGTTCCCGCCGCTCGGGGGAGGCTGACGCGGCGGCCGCGCTCGAGTCTCCCTCGACGGCACCCGAGGAGTCGACGCCGCCGCGGCGCCACCGCTTCGCGGCGGCCATCGTCGGCCTGCTGCTCGGCGCCTCGGTCGTCTGCGCCGGTCTGGTGGCGGCGCGCATGGTCTACTCGCACACGCGCGAACTACTGGTTCCTCATCTGGAACCTCGCTCTGGCCTGGGTGCCGTTCGTGTTCGCCGGCGTGGCCTACACCCTCGCCTCGGCGCGCCGCGCCGTGCTGTACGCCCTCATCGTCGTCGCGGCACTCGTGTGGCTCGTCTTCTTTCCCAACGCCCCGTACATCCTCACCGACTTCCTCCACCTCGGCAGCATGGGCGACATCGTCCCCGGCTGGTACGACGTGCTCATGCTGTTCTGGTTCGCCTGGACGGGCCTCCTGCTGGGCGTCGTCTCGCTCTATCTGATGCAGGACATCGTCGCGCGCGCCTTCGGCGGCGCGGCCGGCTGGGTCTTCGTGATCGCCGCCGCGGGGCTCGGCAGCTTCGGCATCTACCTGGGCCGTTTCCTGCGCTGGAACAGCTGGGACCTGCTGCGCCGGCCGATGCCCCTGGCCGGGGAGCTCTACGGCAAGGTCACCGACCCCGCTGCGCAGCCCCGGCTTCTCGGATTCACGCTGCTGTTCGCCCTGCTCTTCCTGTTCATCTACGTGGCGGTCTACATCTTCGCGAAGCTCGCCAGGCCCGGCGCGGACGCCGCCCGCCGCTGAGCGCCGCCCGCCGCTGACGGCCCGCCCCGCGGGCCTCTTGCCCGCGGGCTCTGCGGTGGTAGACTCGCCGGCATGGCAGCAGGCAACATCCCCCGTCTCATCGAGACCCTCAAGACGCAGGCCGGCGACGAGAAGCGCCTCGCCTGCGCCGAGGCCTTCAAGATCGCCCGCGATCTCGACGTCCCCCTGGCCGACCTCGGCCGCACCTGCGACGAGCTGGGCATCAAGATGATGCAGTGCCAGCTCGGCTGCTTCTGACCACGAGGTCGTGAGGGGCGGCCGCGCGGCCGCCGCCGGTCCCGCGCGCTATCTCAGCCTCGCCTTTCTCCTCGCGACGCTTCCGGCAGTGATCCCTGCGCGCGGTGTTATCCGCCCCTTCCCGTCGGGAAGGAGACTTACATGAGTCCTCACGGGCGCGTCGCGGCACAGAGCCGGTCTCTTCTCGCGCCCTCCATGAGCCGGCGTGCGTCGCCGGAGCCTACGAGAGGTGAGCACGATGACTGCAGCCCACACAACGGACGTGATCTCCTACCAGATGTACATCGCGGGTCGCTGGGTCGATGCGTCCAGCGGCGAGACGTCGGAGGTCGTGGACCCCTCCACCGAAGACGTGATCGCCCGAGTACCCAAGGCGACCGTCGCCGACGCCGAGACCGCCGTCAAGGCGGCTCGCGAGGCGTTCGACAACGGTCCCTGGCCGCGCATGAACGCGGTCGAGCGCGGCGAGATCCTGCGGCGGGCCGCCACGCGGATCCGCGAGCGCGCCGACGAGCTGGCGCGCCTCGAAGGCCTGCAGATGGGCAAGCTCTTCTCGGAAGGCATCGTCGACATGAGCGACGCTGCCCACACCTTCGACTACTACGCGGGCCTGGTGGTCCAGGCGCACGGCGAGACGCTCGAAGTGCCCGGCGACACGATGAGCATGGTCGTGCGCGAGCCGGTCGGCGTCACCGTAGGCATCACGCCGTGGAACTACCCGATGCTCATGGCCGCCTGGAAGGCCGCGCCGGCGCTGGCGGCCGGCAACGTCATGATCCTCAAGCCGGCCAGCGTCAGCCCGCTGACCAACCTCGAGCTGGCGAGGATCTTCGAGGAGGTCGGTCTGCCCGAAGGGGTCTTCCAGGTGATCACCGGGCCCGGCGGCGAGATCGGCGACTACCTCGCCGCCTCGCCGCTCGTCGACATGGTGGCCTTCACGGGCTCGGTCGAGGTCGGCAAGCACATCATGCGCCAGGGCGCCGAGAACGTGAAGAAGGTCGGCCTCGAGCTGGGCGGCAAGAGCCCCAACATCGTCTTCGCCGACGCCGACTTCGAGGCCGCCATCGACGGCGCGCTCGTCGGCATCTTCGCCGGCGCCGGCGAGGTCTGCTCGGCCGGCTCGCGCCTGATCGTCGAGCGCGCCATCTACGACCGCTTCGTCGGCGAGCTCGTGAGCCGGGCCATGGCGATCAAGGTCGGCCCGGCCCTCGACGAGGACAGCGAGATGGGCCCGCTGGTCAACAGGCAGCAGCTGGCCACGGTCGAGAAGTACGTACAGATCGGCCGCGACGAAGGCGCCACGCTCGCCACCGGCGGGCATCGCCTGGAGGGTCGCGGCTACTACTACGAGCCGACCATCTTCGTCGACGTCGACAACAAGATGCGCATCGCCCAGGAGGAGATCTTCGGGCCCGTGCTGGTCGTCATCCCGTTCGACGGCGAGCAGGAGGCGATCGCGATCGCCAACGACACCATCTACGGCCTGGCGGGCGCCGTCTGGACGAAGGACGTCACCAGGGCCATGCGCGTGGTCAAGGCGCTGCGCGCCGGCATCACCTGGGTCAACACCTACCACCCGACCTACAGCGAGGCTCCGTGGGGCGGCTACAAGCAGAGCGGCGTGGGCCGCGAGCTCGGCACCTACGGCCTCGACGAATACACCGAGGTCAAGCAGATCAACATCGACCTCACCGGTCAGCCGATGGGCGTGTATCAGCGCGGCAAGGACAAGAACGTCGCCGGCAACCGCAGGGTCGTGCCGCTGAGCGACCGGCGCCCCTTCCGCGGCGACGAGAGCAGGACCGACGAGTCCTGGGTGCGGTTCTGCGCGAACTGCAAGCCGGGCCTCTGAGCGACTGACGGGCGCGGCGGCTCTTCCGGCCGCCGCGCCCCTTCCGGCCGCCCCGCGCAGCGCCGGCGCCGTTCGGTCGTCCCCCGCGACGGGTATGGAGCCCCCACAGGGGCGACCGTGCCGGAGGGCGCGCATCCATGGGAACCGGGAGGTACGCACGATGAAGCCGAACGCCGAGGTCCGGGTCAGCGACCTCATCCAGCCGGGGCTGACGATCCGCGGGCCGCACGGCAGCGGGAAGCCCATGGTGCTCCGCGCACCGTGGGACGGCGCCGAGCTGGCGCGGATCCCCACGGCCACCCTCGAGGACATCGACGCGGTCCTCGACCGCGCGCGCGCGGCCGCGCAGGCTTACCGCTGGTTCCCTGCCTGGAAGCGCGCCGCGATCCTGGAGCGCACCTCGCATCTGATCGAGGACAACGCCGAGCAGGTCGGGCGCCTCATCGCGGCCGAAGGCGGCAAGCCGCTCAAGGACGCACGCGTCGAGGCCAAGCGCGGCGCCTCGACCTTCCGCTGGGCGAGCGAGGAGGCCAAGCGCACGGCCGGCGAGCTCATCGAGATGGACGCCGACCCCAGCGGCGAGAACCGCTTCGGCTGGACCATCCGCGAGCCGCGCGGCGTGATCGCCGCCATCTCACCGTTCAACTTCCCGCTCAACCTGGTGGCGCACAAGGTGGCGCCGGCGCTGGCCGGCGGCAACGCCGTCGTGCTCAAGCCGGCCTCCAACACCCCGCTCACCGCGCTGCGCCTGGCGGAGTTCCTCGCCGAGGCCGGTCTGCCCGACGGCGTCCTCCAGGTCGTGGTCGGCTCCGGCGCCACGATCGGCAACAAGCTCGTCATGGACGAGCGCACCAACATGGTGAGCTTCACCGGCAGCCCGCCGGTCGGCCGCCAGATCGCCAGGGACGCCGGGATGAAGATGGTGACCCTGGAGCTGGGCAACAACTCGGCCACCATCGTCGACGACGACGCCAACCTCGACCTGGCCGTGCAGCGCGTCGTGGCCGGCGGGTTCGCCAACTCCGGCCAGATCTGCATCTCGGTGCAGCGCGTCGTGGTGCACGCCGCCGTCTACGACGAGTTCCTCGCGATGCTCGTGCCGCAGGTCGCGGCGCTCAAGGTCGGCGACCCGCTGGACGAGACGACCGACGTGGCGACGCTCATCAACGACGGCGAGGTGGCGCGCGTGAAGGCGTGGATCGAGGAGGCGCTCGAGCAGGGCGCCACCCTCGCGACCGGCGGCGTGCGCGACGACGGCCGCCTGCTGCCCACGGTCCTCACGGACGTCACCCGCGAGATGAAGGTGTGCGCCGGCGAAGTGTTCGGCCCCGTCCTCAGCATCCTCAAGGCGCGCGACCTGTGCGAGGCCATCGAGATCAGCAACGACAGCGAGATGGGACTTCAGGCAGGAGTGTTCACCAACGACCTGAACAAAGCCTTGTACGCCGCCAAGCGCCTCGAGGTCGGCGGCGTGATGATCAACGAGGTGCCCACGTTCCGCGTGGATCACATGCCGTACGGCGGCATCAAAGGTTCCGGCATCGGCCGGGAAGGATTGAAGTACGCCATTATGGAAATGACAGAGTTGAAGATGGTCGCGATCCGTGAGATGGATTGGCAGACCGGAGGACCGCCCACCGACGCCTGCCTGCGCGAGCCGCTCGGCCCGTGATGGCCGCGGGGCTCGGACGGGCAAGCGGCCGGGAGCACCGGTGACTCAGCAAGCCCGGTGCGTGACGGTCGGGAGCGACGAGGAAAGGAGGTACGCGACATTGTCTGACTTACGAGGTGCGGCGCGCTAGACGCCCCGCACGCGGTCGCGACTGCGCGCCGCACCATAGTCTGGGGCGGCGGGCCCGGTGGGCCCGCCGCCCCTCTTGCGTACGGGACCGGACGCAGGGCGCCGCTCGGTGCGCGCCATACTGTCTAAGCCGCGCCACCCGTCTTGGCACATCCCGCCCTTGCCGCCGCCGGCGGACACGGCTAGACTGCGGCTGCTTCTCCGAGTCTCGGATTCCTAAGGGCGTGGAGCCTACGGAGCCGAAGCCGGAAGGGTACAGCGGGAAACCGCCGTGTCTCCCAGTGCGGAAAGGAGAGCGCGCCTTGCCGGGCCTTTCCGCGTGCGGACGGGCCATTTTTCATGGCCTCCCACGCGGCGTCGGCATGCTGTGGCACCACCGGTGCCCGGCTCGCGTCTTTCCGCCCACAGGCACGGCGTCTCGCGGACCCTTCCTCGGAGCTGCACGTACAGGAACTCTGGGGAGGAGTGGGACCATGATCAAGAAGCTGACCCTGATCGTCGCGGCCGCGGCGGTCCTCATGCTCATGGTGGCGGTGTCCGCCTTGGCGATGCGAGCCGCCGCCGCCGAGCCCTACGGCTGGGACCTGCAGCTGCGCAATGCCCGGACCAGCGCATCCGCCAAGAACAGCGCCGACATGACCTACAAGGCGTTCGCCACCTGGGCGGGGCTGAAGCACCGCACCGTGACGATCGAGGACACCAGCACCGCCACGCCCACGACCTACACGGGCGTCTCCCTGAAGACCCTCGTCGGCTACTTCGACGACAAGGACCGCACCACGTTCAACGCGGCGCTCGCCGCCAAGGGCTACAACGTCGTCATCCTCGGCATGGACGGCTACGCCGCGACGATCCCCAGCGCCGACATCGCGAGCCTCGGCGACAAGATCATCCTCGCTGACAAGGCCAACGGCCTGCCGCTCACCGTCCCGGCCGCCGGGCTCGACAGGAACGGCCTGCCCAGCTGGAAGCCCAGCTGGCCGCTCAAGGTCGTCAGCCTCGACCCCAGCGTGACCGGCAAGATGAAGCCGGGCGGCGTGGTGCGCCTCAGCATCGTGCCGGCGGTGGCGCCGGCCGCCGCCGCCGAGCCCTACGGCTGGGACCTGCAGCTGCGCAATGCCCGGACCAGCGCATCCGCCAAGAACAGCGCCGACATGACCTACAAGGCGTTCGCCACCTGGGCGGGGCTGAAGCACCGCCCGTGACGATCGACGACGACAACAAGACACCGGGATGCGAGCGCCGACACGACCTACACGGGCGTCTCCCTGAAGACCCTCGTCGGCTACTTCGACGACAAGGACCGCACCACGTTCAACGCGGCGCTCGCCGCCAAGGGCTACAACGTCGTCGATCCTCGGCATGGACGGCTTCGCCGCGACGATCCCCAGCGCCGACATCGCGAGCCTCGGCGACAAGATCATCCTCGCTGACATGGCCAACGGCGCGCCGCTCACCGTCCCGGCCGCCGGGCTCGACAGGAACGGCCTGCCCAGCTGGAAGCCCAGCTGGCCGCTCAAGGTCGTCAGCCTCGACCCCAGCGTGACCGGCAAGATGAAGCCGGGCGGCGTGGTGCGCCTCAGCATCGTGCCGGCGGTGGCGCCGGCGGCGACGGGCGCGGCGCCCTTTTGACAACACCCGCGCCACAGGCAAGGGAGGCTGGACGCTGACGCTGCAGGGCAAGCTCAAGAAGGTGCTGCCCATCAGTCGGGTGCCGGCGACCGTCGCCTGGCACGGCGAGAAGGCCGGCAACATCAACCCGTCGCTGCGCTACGTCTACAAGGGCCAGACGCTGTCCAAGCTCGTCGGCCTGGTGGATGACGGCGACCCTGGCTCGTTCAACGTTTCGCTGGCGAAGAAGGGCTACCAGATCCAGTTCGTCTGTCGGGACGGCTACAAGCCCAAGATCCCGAGCAAGTGGATCATCGGCAAGAAGACGTGGATCGTCGCCAAGAAGAAGGACGGAAAGCTGCTGACGGGCGACGAGGCGCCGTTCCGCTTTGTCGGCGGTCCGCCCATCACGCAGCCGTTCAACAACAAGCTGTCGGCGTACGGAGTCACCAGGATCCGGCTCATCTTCTGAGCCGTCCGAAGCCTGGCACGTGCGGTGCGGCGGGGGTTTCTCGCCCATTCTCCCCGCCGCGCCGCCGCCGGGACCGCGTTGGCCGCGAAGCCGGCCTCAGATCAGTCGACCACTCGAGGGAGCGACAATGAAGCAAGCCAAGGATCCTCATCGGCGCCGTCGCCATTCTGCTCGTGGCGCTGGCGGTCGTCGCGCTTGGCGGCGCGCTCGTGCCGGGCGGCACACCGCAGGCGAAGGCCGCCGACCCGGTGGTGCTCACCGTCACCGGCAACGGTCAGACGAAGACGTTCACAATGGCCGAGCTTCAGGCGCTTCCCGCCTATTCGGGGTGGTCGGGCTACGTCAACAGCGCCGGCACGGTCACGCCGCCGTGGCCCGTCAAGGGTGTCAAGGTGACCGACGTCCTGGCCACCGTGGGTGGCATCCCCGAATTCCAGTCCGTGGACGTCACGGCCAGCGACGACTACGGTATGACGATGACGTACGACGAGATCGTGAACGGCAACATCACCGTCTACGATGCGACGACCAAAGAAGAGGAGGATCCCGAAGCGCCCGTGTCGGTCGTGCTCCTGTACGAGGAGAATGGAGCCGCCATCGGGCCACCGCCTGAGGGGGACGGTCCGTTGCGGCTCGCGGTCTGCCAGCCGACCAACGTCAATCAGATGGCGGACGGGCACCTGTTCGTGAAATGGGTCGACCGGATCGGGCTGCGTAACGCCGTCGTGCCCTGGGACGTCAAGATGTACGGGCTCAAGAACAAGGCCGGCAAGCGGCAGACGTACACGCTCGATCGCCAGTCCTACGACTCCTGCGCCACGCCCGGCTGTCACGGGTCCGCCTGGACAGACCCGGCGACCGAGAAGACGTGGACGGGCGTGCCTCTCTTCCTCTGCATCGGCAAGGTCGACGGCGGCAAGGGCCACGGGGGCTACGGCGCCTACAACGAGGCGCTGGCGCTGAAGGGCTACCGGATCAAGATCACGTCGGCGACGGGCGCATTCGCCATCATCGGCTCGCGCACGATCCGCAACAACGAGAAGATCATCCTGGCCAACAAGCTGATGGGCTCCGAGCTGACGCCGGACGTACTATCCCCTGCGGCTGGTCGGTCCCAGGATCGGCAGCAAGAAGCTTCGTCGGGAAGATCGTGAAGATCCAGCTGTTGCCGAAATGAGGCGCGGCGCGGCGGCGGAGGGGGACGTCGCGTGAAACGTGTGCTCGTGCTTGCGCTGGCCGGCGTGGTGACGGCCGTGGGCCTGGTCGCCCTGGCCGCCGCTTGTGGTGGCGGCTCGTCGGGCGACCAGGCGTCCCCGGCCGTCAGCCCTTCCGGCCCGGTCGTTCTCACCCTCGTCGGTGATGACGGCGAGAAGCAGTTCACCATGAACGAGCTCGAGGCCCTGCCGGCCTACACCGGCTACGCCGGCATCAAGAGCAGCACCGGCGTCGTCACGCTGCCCGCCGAGTACACCGGGGTGCGCCTCAGCGACCTCACCGACCTGGTCGGCGGCATCACCGAGGCCAACGGCGTCACGCTCGTCGCCAAAGACGGCTACGGCATGACCTTCTCCTACAACATGATCATGGATCACGCGTTCACCGCCTACGATCCGGCGACCGGCGGCGAGCAGACGCCCTCCAAAGACCTCACGGTCATCGTCGCCTACGCTCGCGAGGGCAAGCCACTCGGCGAGGACGAAGGTCCTCTGCGGCTGATGGTCGGGACGCCCAAGCCGGGAGGGCAGGTGGTGGACGGACACTGGTCGGTCAAGTGGATCGAGCGCATCTCGGTGACCAAGGCCTCGGCCGAGTGGAAGGTGCAGCTCGCGGGCGCGGTGCCGGGCAAGCTCGACAAGCCCACCTACGTGAACTGTGCCTCACCCGGCTGTCACGGGTCCGGCTGGGTCGATGCCGCCGGCACGCGCTGGGAAGGCATCCCGCTCTACCTCGTGGCCGGCATGGTCGACGACAAGAAGCGTCACGGCGCCGGCGCCTACGACGCGGCGGCGGCGCGCGCGGGCTACGACATCGTCATCGAGACGGCGACCGGCAAGGTGGTGACCATCGACTCGCGCGACATCGCCGGCAAGCAGGACGTTGTCTTGGCGGGCAAGGTCGACGGTGGCGAGCTGCCGGACGAGTACTTCCCGTTGCGGCTCGTGGGCCCGGGCCTGAGTGAGGCTCAGATGCCAGGTGGGATCGCCCGTATCGTCGTGCGCGTGAAGTAGGCGGCCGGGACCTGTGCGACGGCACACCCGCGCGTTTGCGAGGCCCGTCACGGTCGCGGCCACGGCCTTGACCGCGGCCGCGACGTCTCGCTCTGCGGCGCGGCTCTCCTCCTCGCCGGCTGCGGCAGCGACAAGCGCCAGGTCAAGCTCATGTACGCCGGCAGCCTCATCGTGCCGTTCGAGCGCCTCGCGGCGGAGTTCGAGCGCACCCACCCGGGTGTGGACGTGACGACCGAGAGCCACGGCAGCATCCAGGTGCTGCGGCACGTCACCGAGCTCGGGGACCGCTTCGACCTGGCCGTGAGTGCCGACGAGCAGCTCATCCCGCCGCTGATGTACGACCGCGTGGACCACGAGACCGGCAAGCCGTACGCCTCCTGGTGCTGCACCTTCGCCACCAACCGCATGGTGCTGGCGATCTCGCCGAAGAGCCCCTTGGCAGGGGAGCTGACCTCGCGGACGTGGTATCGGCGTCTCACCGAGCCGGACGTCCGCTTCGGGCTGGCCGATCCGCGCTTCGACGCCGCCGGCTACCGCGCGCTCATGCTGCTGCAGCTCGCCGAGCGCGAGTACGACGACCCGTACCTCTTTGAGGACATGATGATGGGGCGCTTCACGTCGCCGGTCACGGTCACCCGCAACGCCAGAGGCGTCGACGTCATCGAGGTCCCGGAGATCCTCGAGACCCAGCGCGGCGGCAACCTCGTCCTTCGCGGCGCGAGCATCCAGCTGGTCGCCCTGCTCGAGTCGGGCGACCTGGACTGCGCCTTCGAGTACGAGAGCGTCGCGCGGCAGCACGGTCTGAAGTACGTGCGGCTGCCGTCATCGATCGATCTCGGCGAGGCCGGCCGTCGAGCGGACTACCGGCGCGTCGAGGTCAAGCTCGACTTCCGTCGCTTCGCCAGCGTCAAGCCGGTCTTCCGCGGCGACGTCATCCGCTATGCGTTCACGATCCCGGCCAACGCGCCGGACCCGGGGCTGGCCGCCGAGTTCGTGACCTTCCTGCTGGGGGAAGACGGGCGCCGGATCCTCGAGGAGGACTGGCAGCCGGTGCTCACGCCGCCCACGCTCGACGACGCGTCCGCCGCACCGGAGGAGGTGAGGCAGGCGTGCGGGGGGTCAAGGTGAGCGTCCTCAGGGAATACAGGCACCCGGCAGATCCAGGGCCCCCCGCACGCCTGCCTCACCCGGCACGATGAGCGGCCGCCGCCTGTCGCTGTTCTGGGCGGCCTGCGTCGTGGCCGGAGCGCTGCTCGTCGCCTTCGTCGTGCTGCCGGCGGCGAGCATGGTCGTCGGCGCCGGTGCCGGCCTGCTCGGCGAGGCTCTGCGCCAGGACGATATCCGCCGCTCGCTGTGGCTGACGGTCTCCGCCGCGCTCATCGCCACGGCGATCGCCTTCGTCGTCGGCGTCCCGCTGGCGTATCTGCTGGCGCGCCGCGATTTCGTCGGCAAGCGCGCCATCGAAGGCATCATCGACCTCCCGATCGTCTTCCCGCACACGGCGGCCGGCATCGCGCTGCTCACCGTGTACGGCCGCGAGGGCGTCATGGGGCGGCTGCTGGCACCCTTCGGCATCAGTTTCACCGAGACGGTCGCCGGCATCGTCCTCGCGATGCTGTTCGTCAGCCTGCCGTTCCTCGTCGACACCGCCCGCGAGACCTTCGCGCTCGTGGACGAGCGCTACGAGTACGTGGCGCGCACCCTGGGCTCGTCGCCGGGGGGCGCCTTTCTTCGCGTCACCTTCCCGCAGGCGTGGCGCGGGGTGCTCTCCGGCGCCGTCCTGATGTGGGGCCGCGGCATCAGCGAGTTCGGCGCCGTCGTCATCCTCGCTTACAACCCCAAGGTCATCTCGGTGCTCACCTTCGAGCGGTTCGAAGGCTTCGGACTGCGGGCGGCGCAGCCGCCCGCAGTCCTCATCGTGATCGTGGCGTTCGTCGTCTTCCTCGTGGCGCGCGCGGTGCTGCTGCCACGGCGCGGCCGGTCCCGCAAGGACAGAGCATGATCGGTCTGCGTGGCATGGAGGTCGCCGCCGGCGACTTCTCGGTGGGGCCGCTCGACCTCGAAGTGGCCGCCGGTGAGTACGCCGTGTTGCTCGGCCCGAGCGGCGCCGGAAAGACGCTCGTGCTCGAGGCGCTGGCCGGCGTGCGGAGGGTACGCGCGGGACGTCTTCTCGTTGACGAGGCCGACGTGACGGAGTTGCCGGCGGAGCGGCGGCGGGTCGGCCTCGTCTTCCAGGACGGGCTCCTGTTCCCGCATCTCAGCGTCGCCGACAACGTCGCCTACGGCCTGCATCGCAGCAACGGCGAGCGGACCAGGTGGCGACGCAGGCCTGCGGTGGACCGCCTCGGGCAGCTCGCCGGAGAAGTGGGCATCACGCACCTGATGGAGCGCCGGCCGGCGACGCTGTCGGGCGGCGAGCGCCAGCGCGTCGCGCTGGCGCGGGCGCTCGCCGCCCGACCCCGGGCGTTGCTCCTCGACGAGCCCCTCAGCGCCGTCGACGTCGAGGCGCGCGAGGAGCTTCAGGACGTGCTACGGCGCGTGAGCCGGCAGGAGGGCTTGACGGTGCTCCACGTCACCCACGATCGCGCCGAGGCCTTCGCGCTGGCCGACACGTGCGCCCTCCTCGTTGACGGAACGCTGCGACAGACCGGTAGGCCGGGGGACGTGCTGCGGCGGCCGGCGGATGAGGCGGTCGCGCGCTTCCTGGGCGCCCGCAACGTGCTGCGGGCGGTGCGCGACGAGTCCGATCCGCGCCGTGCGCTTCTCAGCACGGGCGCGGCCCTGCGTGCCGCCGACCCGTTGCCGGCCGCCACCATCGACCTGGTCGTGCGTCCCGAGGACATGGAAGTGTGGCCGGCCGGCGCCGCGCCTGCGGATGCCGTGAACCGCCTCACAGCCACCGTGGTGCGCCTGGTCCTCCAGGGCGGTCACGTGCTTGTCGGCGCCGAGAGCCCCACGCCGCTGGAGGCGCTGGTCACTGCGCGCCGCGCCGACGACTTGGCATTGCGCGTCGGCGTCGAGGTCGAGCTCACTGTCGCTGCCGCCTGCGTTCACGCCATTCCGGCAACGTGAGCGTTCGTTTGCCGAATGCCGTGACGGGAATGAGTTGCGCGACGGGCCGCTTCTGGGGAGGCGACCAAGCGAAGGAGGTCGGCGATGGCGCTCAGCGCGAGGAACCAGTTGCCAGGGACGGTCAAGAGCGTGGTGCTCGGCGCGGTGATGGCCGAGATCGTGGTCGACGTGGCCGGGCACGAAGTGGTGTCGGTGATCACGCGGCACTCCGCGGAGTCGCTCGACATCAAGGCCGGCGACGACCTCACCGTCGTGATCAAGGCCACCGAGGTCCTGCTGCAGAAGTGACGCCACCGGGATGGCCCGCTAGACTGGGGCTCGCGTGAACGCCATCCCCCACAAGACACAGGGCAGGGTCGACTACCTGCGCCTCTCGATCACCGACCGCTGCAACCTGCGCTGCACGTACTGCATGCCCGCCGAGGGCGTGCCGGCGCGCACGCACGACGAGATCCTCAGCTACGAGGAGCTGGCGGCGTTCGCTCGCGTGGCCGCCGGCTGCGGCATCAGCAAGGTGCGCGTCACCGGCGGCGAACCGCTGGTGCGGCACGGCTGCGCCGACTTCGTCGGCATGCTCGGCCGCACCAGCGGCATCCACGACATCTCGCTGACGACCAACGGCGTGCTCTTGCCCAGGTACGCGGCCGATCTGCGCCGCGCCGGGCTGCGCCGGGTCAACCTGAGCCTCGACAGCCTTGACCCGGAGCGCTTCGAGAGGGTCAGTCGCGGGGGCCGGCTTGCCGACGCGCTCGCCGGCCTTGACGCCGCCTTCGACGCGGGCTTCGCTCCGGTCAAGGTCAATGTGCTTCTGCTCGACGGCGTGGAGGAAGAGCTCGACGCCTTCGTCGCCCTCACGTGAGAGCGCGAGGTGCACGTGCGCTTCATCGAGTTCATGCCGCTCGACCGCCGCCTCGGCGGGGCCGGCCGCCTTGTGCCGGCGCCCGACATCCTCCGGCTCCTCAAGGAGCGCCACGAGCTGGTGCCGCACGAGGGCCCGTACGGGCACGGCCCGGCGCAATACTGGCACGCGCCCGGGGCTCTCGGCACCATCGGCTTCATCGCCGGCGTCTCCGAGCATTTCTGCGAGAGCTGCAACCGCCTGCGCCTCACCGCCGACGGCCGCCTGCGCACCTGCCTCTTCTCGGGCGATGAGGTCGCCATCCGGCCGCTCATCGCCCGTCCCGCGGAGCTGCGCGACGCCATCTGCGCGGCGGTGTCGGGCAAGAGCTTCGACCGCTGCCGCGAGCAGCGCGCCAACGAGCGCGCGATGTCGCAGATCGGAGGATGAGGCCGTGGACGAGCTCAGCCACTTGGACAGGCACGGGCGCGCGCGAATGGTCGACGTTGGCGGCAAGGACGAGACCGAACGTGTGGCGCGCGCGGAGGCGCGCGTCCTCATGGCGCCGGCCACCCTCGCCATGATCCGCGACGAGGCGGCGCCCAAGGGCGACGTGATCGCCGTCGCCCGGCTGGCCGGCATCATGGCCGCCAAGCGCACGCACGAGCTCATCCCGCTGTGTCATCAGCTCAACCTCAGCTCCGTGGTCGTCGAGATCGAGCCCGACGGCGAGCTGCCCGGCCTGCGCGTCACCACCGAGGCGCGGCTGCGCGGGCGCACGGGCGTGGAGATGGAGGCGCTGGTGGCCGCAGCGGTGGCGGCGCTCACCATCTACGACATGTGCAAGGCCGTGGACCGCGGCATGGAGGTGACGGCCGTGCGCCTGCTCGAGAAGAGCGGCGGGCGCAGCGGCGCGTGGCGGCGCGGGGCGGATGCGGAACAGGGCGGAGGCGGGCGGTGAGCCGGCACACCGTGGACGGCCGCATCGTGTCGGTCAACGTGGCCGCCGAGAAGGGCGTGCGCAAGGAGCCGGTGGAGTCGATCACCCTGGTCGTCGAACACGGCGTCGAGGGCGACGCGCATGCCGGGCCCTGGCACCGCCAGGTGAGCCTGCTGGCCAGCGAGAGCATCGAGAAGATGAAGGCCACGTGCCCGACGGTGGAGCCGGGCGCCTTCGGCGAGAACGTCACCACCGAGGGCCTCGTGCTCTACGAGCTGCCCGTGGGCGCGCGCCTGTACGCCGGCGAGACGCTGCTCGAGGTCACCCAGATCGGCAAGGTCTGCCACGACCGCTGCGCCATCTTCCACCAGGCCGGCGACTGCGTCATGCCGCGCGAGGGCATCTTCGCGCGCGTCGTCGAGGGCGGCGAGATCCTGCCCGGCAACGGCATCGTGCTGCTCAAGCAGAGCCTCATCGTGGCCGGCGTGCTCACGGTGAGCGACAAGGGCTCGCGCGGAGAGCGCGACGACACGAGCGGCGACGCTCTGGAAGAGGCGCTGCGCGCCTTGGGCGTCGCCTCCGTGGAGCGCGCCATCGTCCCGGACGAGGCCGACCGGATCGCGGCGGAGCTCAGGCGGTGGGCCGACGAGTCCAAGGTCAACCTCATCCTGACCACCGGCGGCACCGGCATGACCACGCGTGACGTGACGCCCGAGGCGACCCTGGATGTTCTTGAGCGTCAGGCGCCGGGGTTCGCCGAGGCGATGCGCGCCGGGTCGGCCGCCACGACGCCGCACGCCATGCTCTCGCGCGCCGTCAGCGGCATCCGTGGGAAGACCCTGATCGTCAACATGCCGGGCAGCCCGAGGGCCTGCAGGGATCAGTTCAAGATGATCGCGCCCGGCGCTGCCACACGCGGTCGAGAAGCTGCTCGACCTGGGCGGCGACTGCGCGCTGCCCGAAGCGCCGCCCGCGCCCGAGGGCTGACGCCGGCGGCGTCTCCCGGGGTGGCCGCCGGCCGCGCCCGTCAGGGCGAGAGGCGCTGCCGGCGGAGGTAGCTCAGGTACGTGGCGACGGCCGCGTCGGCCTCTTCCACCGCGCGGCGGTGACCGGCCGTCAGGCGGTCGCCCACGCTCTGCCGAGTCACTCCGAGTCGTTCGGCCACGTCGCGCTGGTGGCCCAGCTCCCGGTACGCGGCGATGGCCTCCCACTGCTTCTGGGTGCGCGCCCTGATGAGGGGGTCGACGAGACGGCACAGGGCGCCCAGCAGCACGTCGCCGGCGTCGCCGGTGCCGAGGTAGCGGCACAGGCTGTCGTCACGCGCGGCGAGCTGAAGGGCGCGACGGGCGACGGCGTAGACGTCGCGCCCGTCGGCCGCCGAGTCGCGCACGTGCTCCACGGTGCCGATACCTACGCCGACTCGCAGCTGCAGTGGAGCCAGGCTCTCGCGGAGCACGCTGATGCAGAGCGGCGCCTGCGCCGGGTCCGCCAGAGCGCCGTCGACGCGGCCGGCGCCGGTCGCGGCGAACGGTTCGGCGACCGCCGGCGAGAAGAGCTGGTTGAGGCGTTCGAGGGCGGGCCGCAGGCGGCGGCCGACATCCGCGTCGCCGGCGTCGGAGACATCGGCGTAGATCACGGCGATGAGCTTGCTCTCGCGACGTTTGTCGATGGGCATGCTGCTAGCTACGCCGCCCGGGGCCGCCCTCCTTCACACGACTTAATCATCCTGCGGACAGTGGAAATGGAAAGAAGCCCTCTCGTGGGCTACACTATGTGTCGCCGCTCGCCATACAACCGGGGGTATCCGCGTGAACAAGAAGTCCCGTACCCGTCTGCTCATCGCCACGGGCGTGATCGTCGTGGTGTTCGTCATCGGTGTCGTCTTCCTCGTCCAGAAACAGGGCGCCTACTACCGTCAAGTCTCCGATCTCACCACCGGCCAGTACGACGGCAAGAACGTCAAGGTCGGCGGCAGAGTGCAGGACGGCTCGATCAACCGCGACGCCAGCGGAGTGCACTTCATCATCCAGGATCTCACCGGCAAGACCGACACCGTCAAGGTGACCTACAGCGGGCAGATGCCGGGCACCTTCGACGACGGCGTCGACGTGGTGATCATCGGCAAGTACGCCGCCGCCGGCGGGGTGGTCTCGGCCGACGAGCTCCAGACCAAATGCCCGAGCAAGTACAAGGGCTCGGCGTCACCCGCGGCCCAGACCAGCCAGTAAGAGCGCGCCTGTGATCACCCTCGGCCGCGTCTCACTGACCCTCGCGCTCGTCTTCTCCATGGCGAGCGTTCTCTTCCTGGCCCTCGGCATGCGCTGGGACCGCAAGGACCTCCTGCGCAACGGCTACTACGCCGTCTACGCGTTCTTTCTCACGACCATCGTCGCCGGCGCGGTGCTGCTGCAGGCCTTCCTCAAGAAGGACTTCGGCTTCGCCTACGTGGCCGAGAACTCCGACGCGAGCCTGTCGACCTTCTACCGGATCGCCGGGTTCTGGGCGGGGCAGCAGGGCTCGTTCCTTCTCTGGCTGCTGCTGATCGCCATCGTCGCCGTCGTGATCGCGCTTCTCGACCTGAGCAAGGTCGAGAGGCTCACCGGCGGCGCCGTGATGGTGCTCTGCATCGTGGGCGGCGTCTTCGCCGCCCTGATGGTGTTCGACGCCGGCTCCAGCCCGTTCCTGAAGGCCGAAGCCGGCATGCAGCCGTTCGGCCTCAACCCGCTCCTTCTGCACCCGGGCATGGTCCTGCACCCGCCGGCGCTGTTCATCGGCTACGTGGGGCTTGCCGTGCCTTTCGCGTTCGCCATCTCCGCGCTCCTGCTCGGCCGCGCCGACAAGGCGTGGGTCAGACTCTCGCAGAAATGGGCGGTCGCCGGCTGGCTGTTCCTCTCGCTGGGGATCGGCCTCGGCGCCTGGTGGGCCTACGTGGTGCTGAGCTTCGGTGGCTACTGGGCCTGGGACCCGGTGGAGAACACCTCCCTGGTGCCCTGGCTCACGGCCACGGCATTGCTGCACGCGTTCACGCTCTACAAGGCCCGCGGCCTCTTCAAGCACTGGGCGCTCGCCCTCGCCGCCCTGACCTTCTTCTTCACCATCCTGGCGACGTGGACCACGCGCACCGGCCTCATCAGCTCGGTGCACGCCTTCGGCAGGAACGAGTTGCTGATCATCATCCTGACCACGTTCCTGGTGGTCACGGTGGCGGCGAGCGCCGGCCTCATGGCCTGGCGCTGGCGGCGCTTCGAGAGTCACGACCAGGTCGAGAGCCTGCTGTCACGGGACTTCCTGTACTACCTCACCAACCTGCTGCTCACGCTGTTCGCGGTGGCCATCGCCTTCGGCACCGTGGTCGTGCCGCTGGCGTTCGACCGTACCGTCGGCCTGGACACGTACAACGCCATCGCCCAGCCGCTCGGCGTCGTCGTGCTGGCGCTCATCGCCCTCTGCCCCCTGCTGGCCTGGCGCAAGACCGAAGGCGCCGAGCTGCGCAAGACGCTCATCCTGCCGCTCGTGACCGCCGCGCTGTCGGTGCCGCTGTGGCTGTACCTCGGTTTTCAGTCCAACCTGTGGGGCTTCGTCGGCCTCGTGGTCTGCGGCTTCGCCGTGGGCGCCGTCATCCAGTTCGTGCTGCGCTCGGCGCGGCGGGCGGCCGGCCCCGGCAGGAGCCTCTGGGCCGGCATGGGCCGCGCCTTCACCGGCAGTCGCACGCGCACGGCCGCGTACCTGGTGCACTTCGGCATGATCCTCGTGGTCGCCGGGCTCATCGGCTCCAACGTGTACAAGCACGAAGAGACGGCGCTGGTCAAGGTCAGGGCCGGCGAGACGGCGAGCATCGCGGGCTACACCCTGACCTACACGGGCATGAAGGGGAGCACCGGTCCGCAGGACTCCACGCGCTCGATCGCGACCTTCGACGTGACCCGCGACGGCGCGCAGATCGGCACGCTGGCGCCGCACACCGACGTCTATCCCATGAGCGGGGCGGCGGTGCGCGCCGTGATCCTCGGGCAGCCGTTCGAGGACCTCTTCGTGGTCACCGACGAACCGTTCGACAGCACGTCGCAGCGCATCGCTCTGCGCATGGTCATCTTCCCGCTCATCCGCTGGGTGTGGATCGGCTCCATCCTGCTGTGCGCGGGCGCTGCGGTGTCGCTCTGGCCCAAGCCACGCCGCCAGGAGCAGGAGGCGCGCGACGCCGTAGCGGCTGCCGACGCCGACGGCCGCCTGGACGGCGCGTCGGCTTGACGGAGGCTGCCATGCCGCTCGAGATCGAGGTCGAGGGCCTGCGCAAGACGTTCGGCCGCCGCGAGGTGCTGAAGGGCCTGTCCTTCAGCCTCGAGCGCGGCGGCTTTCTCAGCATCTTCGGCCCCAACGGCGCCGGCAAGACCACCACGCTGCGCGTGCTCGCCACGCTGCTCACGGCCGGCGCCGGCACGGTCCGGGTCGCCGGCCACGACGTGCGCGACGACCCGATGCCCGTGCGTCGCACCATCGGCTTCATCTCCCACAACCCCATGCTCTACCTCGATCTCACGGCCCAGGAGAACCTGCGCTTCTACGCCGACATGTACGGGGTTGACGACCGCGAGGCGCGCATCACGGAGCTCCTCGAGCGCCTCGAGCTCAGCCACCGCCGCCACGACGTCGTCCGGACCTACAGCAAGGGCATGCGCCAGCGCCTCGCGATCGCCCGCGCCATCCTCCACCGGCCGCGCGTGCTGCTGCTGGACGAGCCGCACTCCGGCCTCGATCCGCGCGCCGTCGACATCCTCGACGGGCTGCTCACCGAGATCCGCGACGAGCACACCTTCGTGATGGTCACGCACAACATCGCCAAGGGCCTCGAGTGGGGCACCCGCCTCATGATCGTCGAGAACGGCCGCATCGCCTACGAACATGCGGCCGGCGTCGACCCCGAATCGTTCAGCGCCGTCTATCGCGAGCACGTCCAGGAAGGCGCGGTGCTCTGAGCGTGGGCGCGCGGCAGTTCATGGCCATCCTGCGCAAGGACCTCATCCGCGAGCTGCGCACCCGCGAGATGCTCATCAGCATGATCCTCTTCGTGCTGCTGGCGATGGTGATCTTCCACTACGCCTTCAGCGTGAAGGCGGGCGCCGACCTCACCTACTTCACCGGCGGCATGCTGTGGGTCACGTTCATCTTCGCCATGCTCCTCGGGCTCAACCGCTCCTTCGCGCAGGAGAAGGACGAGCGCTGCCTCGACGGTCTGCTGCTGTGCCCGGTCGACCGCGTCACCATCTTCCTCGCCAAGACCGCCGGCAACCTCATCTTCCTGCTCATCATCCAGGTCGTGGCGGTGCCGGTCTTCACGCTGTTCTTCGTCGAACGCAGCTACGCCGGCGACCTGCTCCCGTTCCTCGTCGTTTTGCTGCTCGCCGACGTGGGCATCTGCGCCTTGGGAACGCTGCTCGCGACGATCTCGATGAACACCCGCTCGCGCGACCTGCTGCTGCCGATCATCTTCCTGCCGCTGATCGTGCCGGTGCTCATCGCCGCGACGGGGGCCACCACGCTCATCTTCGCGGAGGGCGCCGGGTTCGGCGGCCTGCTCGCGCGAGTCCTTTTCCTGCTAGGCTTTGACGCCGTCTTCATCGTGGCGGCGTACGGCACCTACGACTTCGCCATAGGAGAGTGATCGTGAAGCAGCTCGTCAGCGCCCCGGCGCTCTTCGTGGGGGCCGGCATCTGCCTCATCGCGGGGTTGCTGCTGGCCTTCCTGTACGCGCCCGTCGACGCGTCGTCCATGGGCTTCAGCCAGAAGATCTTCTACTACCATGCGCCCATCGCGGAGACGGCGCTCCTGGCCTTCGGCATCGCCTTCGTCGCGGCCATCGCCTACCTCCGCACCCAGGACCTGAAGTGGGACCGCCTCGGCCTGGTCTGCGTGCGCCTCGGCCTTCTCTTCAGCCTGCTCGTGATGATCACCGGCATGATCTGGGGCAAGGCCGCCTGGGACGCCTGGTGGGCCTGGGAGCCGCGCCTCACCACCTTCCTGCTGGTGTGCTTCCTCTACATCGCCTACCTGGTGCTGCGCTCGGTAGTCGAGGAGGAGCAGCGCCGCGCCACCTACGCGGCGGTGTTCGCCATCATCGCCTTCATCGACGTGCCCATCACGTTCTTCGCCACGCGCTTCCTGCCCGAGGGCCTGCACCCGGTGGTCATCACCGCCGGCGACTCCGGTATGGAGAGCAGCATGCTGGTCAGCTTCCTCATCAGCATGCTCGGCATGACCCTGCTGCTGGTCGCGCTCATCCGCCGGGACCTCGCCGTCGAGGATCTCAAGGACCGCGTGGCCGACCTCAAGCACACGATCGGAGGCTGACTCCATGAGCATCGAAGAAGGCGCCAAGTTCGTCGCCGCGGCCTACGCCGTCATCCTGGCCGTGCTCGTCCTGTACTACTTCATCAGCGCGCGCCGCGTGAACACCCTGCGGCGCGACGTGCAGCTGCTCGAGCAGGAGGTCCAGCGGCGCCAGTCCGGGGCCGGCGAGGCCGGCGGCGAGTGAGCCGCCCGCGCCAGCGGCGTTAGGCAAGGAGCATACTCTCCGGTATGGAGCACGCCTCAGTCATCGTCCTCTGGGTCGCCTACCTGCTCTACGCAGGGGCGTTCGCGGTCTTCGTGGTCCAGTTCCTCACCAAGAGCCCGACGCTCACCCGGGTCGGCCTGGTCGTGGCCGCCGCGGGCCTGGCCTTCCAGACCCTGACCATCGTCTTCCGCGGTTTCAGCGCGGGCCACGTGCCGTTCGTCGGGGCGTACGAGTCGCTGGTCATGGTCGCCTGGTCGATCGCCCTCGTGTGGTACGTGCTGGAGTCGTTCACGAAGATGCGCGCCGTGGGCCTGTACGTGCTCCCCGTGGTCCTCATCCTGCTCACCGTGGCCTGGGTCGAGTACAAGCCTCCCGGGCAGCTCGTGCCGGCGCTGAGGAGCGACATCGTCATCCTGCACGTGATCGTGATGCTCACCGCCATCGGTTGCCTGTACGTGGCGGGCGGCGCGGGCATCATCTACCTCATCGAAGAGTCCCTGCTGCGACGGCGCAAGGCGGGCGGCGTCCTCGGGCGGTTGCCGTCGCTGGGCGCCCTGGAGAAGCTCATCTACCACGCCACGCTCGTGGGGCTGCCGTTCCTCACCGCGGGAATGCTGGCGGGCATCATCCGCGCCGAGACCTTCAACGTCCCGAGCTGGTGGGTGGACCCCATGGTCCTGCTGGCGCTCATCGCCTGGGCGCTGTACGCGCTGCTGCTGTGGGGCCGCATGCGCGCCGACTGGGTCGGCAGCCGCATCGCCTGGCTGGCCATCACCGGACTCGTCGTGCTGCTGGTCATCCGTTTCGCCGCCGTACCGTACCTCAGCGGCTTTCACACCTACGGGGGCTGAGCGCGTGCTCGTCGTCGTCACCGGCATCTCGCACAAGACGGCATCGCTCGAACTGCGCGAGCATCTCGCGCTCGACGAAGGCGAGGCCCTGCGCGTGGCCCAGGAACTGCTGGACGGCGGCGCCGCCTGCGAGGCCGTCGCCCTGAGCACCTGTAACCGCACCGAGCTGTACCTGTACGGCCGCGACTCGCTGGCGGCACGCCAGGCGGCCTTGGAGCGCCTGGCGCGGCACGCCGGGGTGGCCGTCGGCGAGCTCGAGCCGAGCCTCTACAGCTACTCGGGGGACGCGGCCATCGCGCACCTCTTCCGCGTCACCTCGAGCCTCGACTCGATGGTCGTCGGCGAGGCGCAGATCGTCGCCCAGATGAAGGCCGCGTACCAGCAGGCGTGCGAAGGCGGTTGCACCAGCGTCGTCTTCAACCGCCTGTTCCGGCACGCGCTCGAAGTCGGCAAGCGCGTGCGCACCGAGACGGCCATCGGCGAGCGCCCGGTGAGCGTCAGCTCCGCTGCCGTCGAGCTCGCCCTGCAGGTGTTCGGCAAGCTCAAGGACCACACCGTGCTCATCGTGGGCGCCGGCGAGACCAGCGAGCTCACCGCCACGCACCTCAAGGCGCACGGCATCGAGAACATCCTCGTGACCAACCGCACGTTCGGTGCCGCGGAAGAGCTGGCCCACCGGGTCGGCGGAAGGGCGGTGGTGTTCGAAGGACTCGAAGATCATCTTGCCGCCGCCGACATCGTCATCAGCTCCACCTCGGCGCCGCACTACGTCATCACACGTGAGCGCGTGGAACGCTCGCTCAAGCACCGCCGTCACCGGCCCATCTTCTTCATCGACATCGCCGTGCCGCGCGACCTCGACCCCGAGATCAACCGCGTGCGGAACGCCTACCTCTACGACATCGACGATCTGCAGCACGTCGTGGAGCAGAACCGCGGCGAGCGCGAGAAAGAGGCGAACCACGCCGAGCGCATTGTCGACGAGGAGCTGCGCAGCGTGAACGACTGGCTGCGCAGCCTCGAGGTCGTGCCCACGATCGCCACGCTGCGAGAGACGGTGGAGCAGATCCGCCGGGCCGAGGTCGAGCGACTCGGCGGCAAGCTCGGCGACCTGACCGACGAGCAGCGCGCCCAGGTCGACATGCTCACGGCGAGCATCGTCAACAAGATCCTCCACATGCCGACGGTGAAGATGAAGGAGGTCGCCGGCAGTCAAGAGTGCTATCTGTACGTCGATGCCGTACGCACCCTCTTCGACCTCACCGACAACGGCTCGGCGCCGGACGGCGCGGCCGGTGACGCGGCTGCGGAAGCCGCCGCGGACGACCGCGATGCCCCCGGCGCCGGGGGCACGGCAGATCCGCCCGGCGCCACCGTGCATCACCTCCGCGGCACCGGCACGGACGACGCTTGAGCGACACGCTGCGCATCGGCTCCCGGGGCAGCAAGCTCGCCCTCATCCAGAGCGAGTGGGTGCGCGACGAGCTCAGGCGGCTCCATCCCGACCTGCGCGTCGAGATCGAGGTCATCCAGACCAAGGGCGACAAGCTGCTGGACGCGCCGCTGGCCAAGATCGGCGACAAAGGCCTCTTCACCAAGGAGCTGGAGGCGGCCATGCTGGACGGCCGCACCGACCTCGCCGTGCATTCGGCCAAAGACATGCCCACGGAGGTCCCCGAAGGCCTTGCCATCGTCGCCTTCACGGCGCGTGAGGACGTACGCGACGTGTTCGTGGGCGCCGCGTCCTTCGCGCTGCGCACCCTCGACGATCTTCCCCGGGGCGCGACCGTCGGCACCTCCAGCCTGAGGCGCCGCTCGCAGCTCCTGGCGCTGCGTCCCGACCTCGATCTCGTCGACATCCGCGGCAACGTCCAGACTCGCCTGCGCAAGCTCGAGGAGCAGGGCATGGCCGGCACGATCCTCGCGGCCGCCGGCCTGGCACGCCTCGGGCAGCCCGAGCTGGCGTCGTTCGCCTTCGCCTTCCGGCAGATGCTGCCCGCCGTCGGGCAAGGCTCGCTGGCCATCGAGGCGCGCGCCGGCGACGGACACGTCGCGGCCCTCGTCGCCCCGCTGATCCACGAGCGCACAGCTCTGGCCGTGCGCGCCGAGCGCAGCCTCATGCACGCGCTGCGGGGCGGCTGCCAGGTGCCGATCGCGGGCTTCGCCGAGGTCTCCCAGGCGCCGGACGCGGTCGGCGTCGACCGGCTTCTGCTGCGCGCCTTCGTCGGCTCTCTGGACGGCACGAAAGCCGTGCGCGGGGAGCTGGCGGGGCCGGCGCAGGCGCCTGAAGGGCTCGGGATCGCGCTCGCCGACGACCTGCTGGCGCGCGGCGCCGACAGGATCCTCGCAGGGGTCCGCGGAGCGGCCTGACATGACCGACGGTCGGCCGCTCGCGGGCAAGACCGTGGTCGTCACGCGGCCGCGCGAGCAGGCTGCGTCTCTGGTCGAGCCGCTCGAACATCTGGGCGCCGAGGTGCTGCTGGCGCCGACCATCCGCATCGTGCCGCGGGCGCTCGACGACGAGATCGTGCGCGTCGTCGTCAACGATCTCCCCGACTATCGCCTGATCATCTTCACCAGCGTCAACGGCGTCGAGGTGTTTCTCGGGTATCTCACGGAGCTCGGCCTGCCGTTCGCGTCGCTCGACGGCGCCATCATCGCCGCCGTGGGGCCGAAGACCGCCTCCGCCCTCGAGGAACGCGGCCTTGCCTGCGACGTGGTGGCCGACGACTTCGTCGCCGAGGGCCTGCTGGACACGCTCGAGCAGCGCGCCGTGGCGCCGGCCGGGACCAGGGTCCTCATCCCGGCGGCGCGGCTGGCGCGCCCCGTACTCCCCGAGGCGCTGCGCGCGAACGGCGCCATCGTGGACGTGCTGCCGGTCTACGACACCGTGCCGGCGGAACGTCTGCAGGTGCCAGCCGAGCGGATCGAGCGAGCCGCTTTCGTCACGTTCACCTCGAGTTCCACCGCGCGGCAGTTCGTCGCGCTCATGGAGGCTGCCGAGGCGCGTGGCGGACCCGGCGCCGCCGGCCGGCCGCTGGCCGAGCGGCTCTCCGGCGCTGCCCTCTGCTCCATCGGTCCCGTCACCAGCGACACGCTCCGCGAGCTGGGGCTGGCGGTTTCCGTGGAGGCCTCCGAGCACACGGCCGCAGGGCTCGTGGCGGCGATCGCCGCCACCGCCTGCGGCCTCGCCTGACGCCAGCGGCGCCCCGAGACGTTGCGCCGGAGCGCGCAACGTCGTAGGTTGCGGTCATGCGCAGACCACTTTGCTTCGCCAGCGACTATGGATACGCGGACGACTTCGCCGGCGTGTGCCGCGGCGTCATAGCGCGCGTCGCGCCCGACGTGCGGGTCATCGACGTCACCCACGGGCTGCCGGAGCGCAACGTGCTGGCGGGGGCCCTCGTGCTGCGCAACACGCTGCCGTACCTGCCAGACAGGGCCGTGCATCTCGCGGTGGTCGACCCCGGGGTCGGCGGGCCCAGGCGGGCGGTCGCCCTGCGCAGCGGCGGCGACCGCCTCTTCGTGGGCCCGGACAACGGGCTGCTCACTCTGGCCGCCGACGGCGACGGCGGTGTCGAGGCGGTCCACGAGCTGACCAACGAGGAGCTCTGGTTGGCGCCCCTTTCGGCGACGTTCCACGGCCGCGACATCTTCGCCCCGGTCGCGGCCCGGCTCGCCGACGGGCTGGCGCTGGAGGTTGCCGGCAGGGCCATCGCGGCCGACAGCCTCACACGGCTCGAGCTCCCCGAGCTGCGCCGGCATCGCGACGGACTGACGACCACGGCGCTGCTCGTCGACCGTTTCGGCAACGTGGCGCTCAACCTCCGCGCCCGGCAGCTCGAGGCGGCGAAGTTCGGCGACACCGTGGAGCTCGTGTGCGGTGACGAGCGCTTTCTGGCCCGTGTCGCGCGGACCTTCGCCGCCGTGCGCCCCAGCGACATCGTCGTCCTCGTCGACAGCTACGGGCAGGTGGCCATCGCCGTCAACGCCGGGTCCGCCGAGGAAGTGCTGGGCCTCGAGCCTGGCGACGAGGTGCGGCTGCGGCGGCTCGCGTAGCGCGCGCGGGAGCCCGCGCGGCGTGCGATAGCGCTCACGGCGGCGTCTTGCATCGCCCGACGCGATTGGCTATAGTTCCCTTTCGCGCGTCCACGTGGGCGCGCGTTCTGTCACCGACACGAGCGAGCGCATGAAGACTTTCGTCGCCAAACCCTCCACCATCGAGAAGAAGTGGTACATCGTCGACGCCAAGGGCCACACGCTGGGCCGTCTCGCCACCGTCGTCGCCGATTGCCTGCGCGGCAAGCGCAAGGTCATCTACACCCCCACCATCGACACCGGCGATTTCGTCGTCATCATCAATGCCGACAAAGTCGTCGTCACGGGCGACAAGCCCGCGCAGAAGATGTACTACCACCACTCCGGCTACCCCGGCGGCATCAAGAGCGAGTCGTACGCCAGGCTCCAGGCCCGTCGGCCCGAGGAGATCTTGCGCCACGCCGTGCGCGGCATGCTGCCCCACACCAAGCTCGGGCGCGCCCAGCTCCGCAAGCTCAAGATCTATGCGGGTACGGAGCATCCTCACGAGGCGCAGCAGCCCGAAGTGCTCGAGATCAAGGAGTAAGGCGTGCCTGATGCAGTGACCTACCGGGCGACCGGCAAACGCAAGACCAGCGTCGCCCGCGTCACCCTCACCCCGGGCGTCGGCACCGTCGTCGTCAACGGCCGAGCCATCGACGAGTACTTCGGGCGCAAGGTCCTCGAGACCATCGCCCAGACGCCCTTCGAGACGACCCACACCGGTGGCAAATTCGACGTCAAGGTCAACGTGTACGGCGGAGGCATCTCGGCGCAGGCCGGGGCCGTGCGGCACGGCATCGCGCGCGCCCTGTGCGAGGCCGAGAGACCCTTCGCACGCGGCTCAAGCGCGCCGGCTTCCGACGCGCGACGACCGTAAGGTCGAGCGCAAGAAGGCCGGCTCGACAAGGCGCGCAAGAAGCCTCAGTTCACAAGCGCTAGCGCTTCGCGGCAGATCAGATCGTCCCGGCGGGCTGCCCTACGGCGGCCCGTCGTCGTCAGGGCGAGGGCCGTCGGTCGGGAGATACTCCCCGCGATCCGGCACGAGCGCCAAGTGCTAGGATGTGCTCGAACCGTTGCTGAGGAGTCGCTGATGGCGAGAAGGACCCCGAGGGGTATGAGGAGACCAAGAAACACGGCGCCCAAGGGGAAGAAGGCCGCCGTGGTCT